>OZ187007.1:0-2005978 GCA_964273555.1 Spiroplasma endosymbiont of Harpalus anxius
TGAATAACATTAATAATAAAAGAGAAAATTTTCAAAATATTTGAAATAAGGTAAGAAATTTTCTTCAATATGATGAAATGATTGATCCAAGTATTTTTAATAATTATATTAAAAATACTTATATTTATGATATTTTTGAAAATAAATGTTTAATCATTGTTGACTCATTATTTGCAAAAGAAATTTTAACTAAAAACTTATCATTTAAAATTAAAGAAATTTTAGAAAGAATTATTCAACAAAATCTTCAAGTTGAATTTTTAGAACTTAGCGAAGTAAAAAAACAAAAAATATATGTAGAAAAAGATTTTATTAAATTTAATAAACTACAACAAAATAAAAAACAATTTCAATTTAATAATTTTATTAAAGGAGAATCAAATAATGATGCTTATCAAGCAGCATTTTCCATTACTATAGAACTTGGTAAATATTGAAATCCTTTATTTATTTATGGTAATTCTGGATTAGGAAAAACCCATTTACTTCATGCCATTGAAAACGAAATATTAATAAAATATAATAATCAAAAAAAAGTTCTTTATTTATCTTCTGAAGAATTTGGTCGTATGGTACCAGAAATTATTAGACAAAATATTAATGATATTGAAAAATTTAAAGATTCATTTAACCAATATGATGTTCTTCTTGTTGATGATATTCAATTTTTAGCTAATCGTAATAAAACTAATGAAATTTTTTTTCATATATTCAATAATTTTGTTAACAAAGAAAAACAAATTGTTATTACATCAGATAAACATCCTGATGATTTATATGGATTTGAAGAAAGAAATGTTTCAAGATTTCAAAGTGGTCTAAGTGTTGGTATTGATTCACCAGATTTTGAAACTTCATTAATTATTTTAAAAGAAAAAATTAAATCTTTAAATTATGATCCAAGTATATTTACTGAAGAGTCTTTAAATTTTATTGCTTTAAATTTTAATAGTGATGTTAGAAAATTAGAAGGAGCATTAAATAGATTAATTTTTTATAGTATTTTATACATAAAACCTAATCATTTAATAATACTTGAAGATGTGATGAAGGCTTTTAAAATGTCCAATACTTCATTAAAAGAAAAATTAACTATTAAAAAAATTAAAACAATTGTTGCTGAATATTATAATATTCCAATTAAATTATTAGTTAGTACTTCTCGAGTTAAAACAATAACAACAGCACGTCATATAACAATGTACTTAATAAAAACGCTGTTAAATGAATCATATACAAAAATTGGTTATGAATTTGGAGGTAAAGATCATACGACAGTAATGAGTGCTTGTAATAAAGTTAAAAAAAATATTGAAACTAATTATGAGTTTAAAAAAAATATTGAAAGATTATCGCGTGAATGTTTAAAACACAATTAATCCACATTTTTAATCATATGTTAATAACATATAGAAACCTTATTTTTACTTTATTTTATAAGATAAAAATAATTATTCACATTAATCCACACCTTAATATTATTAATTAATTAAATAATAATAGTAAATAATAAATATAATAATTATAATTAATTATTAATGTTTTTAAAAATGGGAGATATCTATGAAAATTGAAATTAAAAGTTCTATATTATTTAAAATAATTAAAAAAATTTTTAAAATAACAAGTTCTACTAATAATGAAGAATTATCTTGTTTCTTATTAGAAGTTGAAAAAAATAAAATAATTTTAACTGCATCCAACGGGAATTTATCAATGAAATATGAAATCATTAATAATGAAAAATATTTAAAAATATTAAATGTTGGAACAGTATTAATTAATTCTAAAATTATGTATGATATTTTTAGTAAATTAGAAGATGAATGAATTTTATTTGAACTTAAAATCAATAATTTAATTATTAGTAATTTTAAAAATGATAATAATGACTTTATTTTTAAATTAAGTACCTCAACAATTGAAAAATTTCCAAAAATTAATTTTAATAAAAATATTAAAAATAAAATTTCTTTTAAAAAAAGTTTACTACAAAATGTAAATGAACAAATTGCTTTTGCAACAAATACAAATAATAATAAACCAGTATTAAGTGGTATTAATTTTAAATTTAATAATCAAAAGTTATTTATTACTGCAACTGATGGTTACTCCTTAGCAAGAAAATGATTTCCTTTTATTGAAAAATTAGAATTTGAAAATAAAGAGTTTAATATCCCAGTTCATTTATTAAATGAAATTGATAAAATAACTAACGATTTAAATTCAGATATAAATTTTTATTTTGAAAATGATTATAATTTAATTATTGAAATTGAAAATTTTTTATTTCAAATAAGAATGATTGAAGGTATTTATCCAAATATTGATAATCTTATTAAAGATATTATTGAAAAGGAAAAAAATATTATTGAAATTAATAATGTTAAAGAGTTTTTAAAAATTATTGAATTATCAATAATTTTGGCAAAAAGAGATACTTCTCCCATGATTGAATTTTTAATTAATACAGAAAAGAATGATTTTAAAATCAATTGTTTATCTAATAATGATAGTATAGGAGAAGTGATTGAACAATTTAAAAAATTTAATATCGTAAAATCTAAAAATTTAAAAGAGGAAATAAAAGTAGTATTTAATTCAAAATTAATTATTAATGCTTTAAAGTCTTTTAATAAATGTAAAAAAATAATTTTAAACATTTCTTGACCAAAAAAATATACAATTATTGAAAGTGAAGAAGAAATTGGTTTATTACAATTAGTATTACCAATTGGAGAAAAAAATAACTAAACTAAATTAAGAAAAGGAAAAAAATGAAAAAAACATTACGTTTAGCTAACATATTTACTATTTTATTTGTTACTAATTTAAATATAATTGCTTGTAAAAATGAACAAAATGCTATTAATGAATTTTATGTTTTAGGTGATAGTTTGTCAGATATTGGGGCAGGAACTTTTGGTCAAAATCAATATTTAATAAATGATAATAGTAGTAAATTTAAACATTTTCAATTAGAAAAACCTTACTATAAAAATTCTTGAAGTAATGGTAAAGTTGCTTCACAATTAATTGCTGAAAAATTTAAAATTAATTTTAAACCAGGATGATTATTTAACCTTAATGACAAAGTATATCAAAACTTTGGGAATAATTATGCTTATGGAGGTGAAGTTGCTGATAGTAGTGATAGTAAATTAAATATTAATAAAACTTTTGATTTATTTCATCAAACTCAAATGTTAGTATCACAACATCAATTACAAAAAAAGGATGTAATTTGAATAGAAATAGGTGCTAATGATATTGGTAATTTAATGACTAAAACAAATGAAAAATTTATTAGAAATAAAATTAACAATATATTAACTGAAGAAAAAAAAGCAATAAATTTATTGATTAAAAATAATGCAAAGAAAATAATTATTAGTGATGTTCCAGATTTAACATTAACACCAAAAATTAAAAAAATATTACGTAATAATCAAGAAAAAATCAAAATAGCACATGAAGTATGTAATAAATTTCAAAAAGATTGAAAACAAATGATAGCAGAAATGAGAAAAAGATATAAAAATATTATTATTCCTTATTTTCTTTCAGAAGAATTAACAAATGATATGATTGATTTTAAAAATAATGTTATTGATGGTAATGTTGAAACTAGTGGCACAAAATCTATAATGGTTTCTAAGGGAACAAGTTATTTTTATAAACCAGTTTTTAATTTAGGAGTTAATGAAAATAATATAAAGAAATACTTTTATTTTGATGAATTTCATCCAGGAATATGATTTCATCAACAAATGGCAAAACATATTATTAAATTGATTGAAAAATATTTATAATATTTTTTTTAAAAAGTGATTTTAAATTTTATATAAAATTTAAATATTATCACAATATAAAAAAGTACTTTTATAATCACTTTTTTATAATATAATAAACAATATGTTACTTTTTAGTAACCTTTTTTAGGTTAGTTTTAAAAAATAAGTTGTTTTAAAATCAAAAAAATGTATAATTTATATATGAATATATATAAAAAAATGTAAAATAATACGTTTATTTTAAAAAGAAAAAAGGTTTTTTTGAATTATTTTTGAAGTTTTAAATATTTTCATTATTAAATTAATGAAAATATTTAGTAATGAAAGAGAGTGAAAGTAGTGAGTATAAAAACTCCAAATGATTATAATGCTAGTTCAATTCAAGTTTTGGAAGGATTAGAAGCAGTTAGAAAAAGACCTGGAATGTATATTGGTTCCACTGCAGAAAGAGGATTACATCATTTAGTTTGAGAAGTAGTTGATAATGCTGTTGATGAAGTTATTGCTGGTTTTTGTACAAAAATTTCTGTGATTATTACTAAAAACAATGAAATAATAGTAAAAGATGATGGTCGGGGTATTCCAACTGATATACATCCAAAAACTAATATTTCAACAGTAGAAACAGTTTTTACTACATTACATGCTGGTGGAAAATTTGATAATGGTTCTTATAAAGTATCAGGAGGTCTTCATGGTGTTGGTGCCTCGGTAGTTAATGCTTTAAGTAAATATTTAGAAGTTACTGTTTATCGTGATGGTAATATTTTTTTTCAAAGATATATTGAAGGTGGTAAACCAGAATTACCATTAGCAATTATTGGACAAACTGAAAAACAAGGGACAACTGTTTTATTTAAACCTGATGAAACTATTTTTACTGAAACTGTAAATTTTAGTTTTATAATAATTAAAACAAGGTTAAGACAACTTGCTTTTTTAAATAAAGGTTTAACGATTGAGGTTATTGATGAACGTGAAAATAAAGAAGAAGTATTTTGCTATGAAGGTGGTATTAAAGAATATGTATCTTTTTTAAATCATAAATTTGAACCTTTAAAACATGAGATTATTTATGGTGAATTTGAAGTTAATAGTATAAATACAGAAATAGCTTTTCAATATAATGAAAGTGAAGAATCACAAATATTTTCATTTTGTAATAATATTAACACCCCTGAAGGTGGAACACATGAAGATGGTTTTCGTTTAGCATTAACAAGAGAATTAAATTCTTATGCACGAAAAAATAATTTTTTAAAAAGTAATGATGAAACATTTACCAGTGATGATGTTAAAGAAGGAATTTTAGCAATTATTTCGATTCAACACCCTAATCCTCAATACGAAGGTCAAACTAAAACTAAACTTGGTAATTCTGAAGTTAGAAAAGTTGTTTCTAATATAACTGGAAAAATAATTAATAAGTTTTTAATGGAAAATCCTGCTGAAGCAAAAATTATTATTAATAAAGTTATTTTATCAGTAAGTGCACGTTTAGCTTCTAAAAAAGCACGTGAAAATGTTATAACTTCAAGAAAAAATCCTTTACAATTTTCTAACTTACCAGGTAAATTAGCAGATTGTTCTTCTAAAGATCCAACTAAAACAGAAGTTTTTCTTGTTGAGGGTGAATCAGCTGGTGGTACTGCAAAATTAGGAAGAAGTAGGGAAATTCAAGCAATTCTTCCATTAAGAGGAAAAATAATTAATGTTGAAAAAGCACGACTTTTAAAAGTTTTTTCTGATGAAGAGATAAACAATCTTATTATCTCTTTTGGTTGTAGTGTTGGCAAAGAATTTAATATTGCTAAATTACGTTATCATAAAATTATTATTATGACTGATGCTGATGTTGATGGTTCCCATATTAAAACATTATTATTAACATTTTTTTATCGTTATATGCGTCCTTTAATTGATGCAGGATATATATATATAGCACAACCTCCTTTATACAAATTTTATAGTAGTAAGTTTGTTAAATATGCATATAATGAGCAAGAATTACAAGAAATTAAAGAAAATTTTCATGGAACTAATTTTAATATTCAACGTTATAAAGGTTTAGGAGAAATGAATGCTACACAGTTATGAGAAACAACTATGGATCCAAAACATAGAATTTTATTACAAGTAAGTATTGATGATGCTTCAGAAGCAGATGAAACATTTTCAATTTTAATGGGTAAAGATGTATTTCCACGAAAAGAATTTATTCAAGAAAATGCTAAATATGTAAAAAATATTGATGCTTAAAAAAGTTAATAAAATAAAATTAGGAGTTTATATATGAGTGAAATAGTAAAAAAAAATGAATCTTTTATACCTAAAAAATATGTTCGCAATATATCTGATGAAATGAGAACTAGTTTTTTAGAATATTCAATGTCAGTTATTGTTTCAAGAGCTTTACCAGATGCAAGAGACGGATTGAAACCAGTGCATCGTCGGATTTTATATTCTTTAGCAATTTTAGGAATGACACATGATAAGCCTTATAAAAAAGCAGCTCGTATTGTTGGAGAATGTATTGGTAAATTTCATCCTCATGGTGATATTGCAGTTTATGAAACAATGGTAAGGATGGCACAAGAGTTTAATTATCGTTATCCTTTAGCCGATGGTCAGGGTAATTTTGGTTCAATTGATGGTGACAGTGCTGCTGCTATGCGTTATACTGAAGTTAGAATGAGTAAAATAGCAGGTGAATTAGTTAAAGATTTAAATAAAAATACAGTTACTTTTGTTGAAAATTATGATGGTGCTGAAAAAGAGCCTAGTGTTTTACCAGCTTATTTTCCAAATTTACTAGTCAATGGAACAACAGGTATTGCCGTTGGAATGGCAACAAGTATTCCACCACATAATTTGCGAGAAATAGTTGATGCCATTATTTTTGTAGCTCAAAATCCTGAATGTGATATTATGGAAATATTAGATATTGTTAAAGGGCCTGATTTTCCAACAGGAGCAATGATTTTAGGCGTAAATTCATTTAAAAATGCCTATTTAAATGGCAGATCAACAATAACAGTTCGCAGTAAAACTAAAATTGAAAAATTACCAAATGGTAAACCTGCAATTATTGTTGAAGAAATACCTTATCAAAGTAATAAAACTAATTTAATAAATAATATCGTTAAAGCAGTTCAAGAAAAAAAAGTAAATTATATAACTGATTTACGAGATGAATCTAATCGTGAGGGAATAAGATTAGTACTAGAAATTAAAAATATTGATTATGCTGAACTTATTTTAAATCAATTATATAAATTTACTTCATTACAAACGACATTCACAATAAATTTATTAGCATTACATAATAAAGAACCAAAAGTAATGAATTTGAAAGAAATGATTGGGATTTATATTGATCATCAAATTAAAATTATTTTTAATAAATCTAATTTTGAATTAAATAAATATGAACATCAATTTCATATTATTTTTGGGCTTGTTAAAGCATTAAAAAATATTGATGAAATTATTAAAATAATTAAAGAATCAAAGAAATCAGAAGAAGCATTAACTAATTTACAAAATAAATTTGAATTTTCAGAAAAACAAGCGAAGGCTATTTTAGAAATGAAATTACAACGTTTAACAGATTTAGAACAAGAAAAATTAAATAATGAATTAACATTTATTAATGAAGAAATTATTCGTTTAAAAACATTAATTAATGAGCCTTCTAAACAAATAGAATTAATGATTTCACAATTAATAACAATTAAAGAAAATTATGGTGATGATAGAAGAACTGAAATTATTGAAAATTATGAAGGTGAAATTATTGATGAAGCTTTAATTAAAGAAGAACAAGTAGTGATAACACTTTCAAAAAGTGGTTATATTAAACGTTTACCTTTAGATACATATCGAACTCAAAATCGTGGTGGTGTTGGCATTAAGGGTGCTGGTGGCACTGATATTAATACTGATGATATTGATAAAATATTAATTACGTCAACTCATTCTGATTTATTAATATTTAGTAATAAAGGAAAGGTTTATCGTATTCGTGCTCATAAAGTTCCTAATTATTCAAGAGTAGCAAAGGGAACACCAATTGTTAATTTAATAGCAACAGAAAAAAAGGAAGATATTAAAACAATAATTGCGATATCAGATGATTATGATGTAAATGCTAATTTATTCTTTGTTACAAAAAAAGGAATTATTAAACGTTCAACTTTAGAACAGTTCAAATCTATTTATCAAAATGGTAAAATAGCTATTAAATTACGTGCAAATGATCAATTAGTAGATGTATTAAAAACTACAGGTAATGATGAAATCATTATTGCAGTAGCTAATGGACGAGCAGTTAGAATTAATGAAAATCAAGTTCGAATAATGTCAAGGATAGCTAGTGGAGTTAAAGGAATAGATACAAAAGGTACTCATGTCATTGGAATGTGTTCTAATCAAAATGGCAATTTAGTTATGTCGATTAGTGAGAAAGGTTATGGAAAAATATCAACATTTGAAGAATATCGTTTATCAAAGCGTGGTGGTAAAGGTGTAATTTCTATGAAATTAACTGAAAAAACTGGAAAATTAATCGGAATAAATTCAATAAATAATATTAGTAATAGTAATGATTTATTAATAATTACTTTAAAAGGTACAGTTATTAGATTTTCTTTAGAAGAAATAAGAACTACTAGTAGAAATACTATTGGTGTTAAATTACTTAGATTTAAAACTGAAGATGATGCCATTTCATCAATTATGACAATACCAATAACTAAAGAAAAAACTATTTTCATCGATTAATTAAGAGGTGTTAAAGTGATTGATATAGAAAAAATACGTAATAATTTAGAAAAAACTATTAGTAGAATAGCATCAAGAGGTCAAAATTATCAAAAAGAAATTAAAGAAATTTTTAATTTAGATTTGAAAATAAGAACTTTAAAAACAAAAAATCAAAAATTAGAAGAAGAAAAAAATAAACAATCTAAGTGAATTGGTGAATTAGTAAAAAATAAAAAAAATGATGAAATTAAAAATATTAAAACTGATATGGTTATTTTAAAAGAAAAGATTATAAGTAATAATTTAAAAATTGAAGAATTAGAAAAAAAAATATATGGATTACAATCAATAATACCTAATATACCACATACTTCCGTTCCAAATGGAAAAGATGAAACTGATAATCAAGAAATTAGAAAATGGGGAAAAGTTACTAAAAAAACTAGTATCCCACATTGAGAAATTGCTGAAAAATTAAATATAATTGATTTTTCAAAAGCAACTAAATTAAGTGGTACTAGGTTTATTATGTATAAAAATAAAGGAGCTTTATTAGTTAGAGCATTAATGAATTTTATGATTGATTGTCATTTAAAAAACGGCTACTCTGAGTTTTTACCACCATTAATTGTTAATAAAGAAAATTTATTTGGTACAGGACAATTACCAAAATTTAAAGATGATTTATTTCAATTAAATAATGATCAATATTTAATTCCAACAGCAGAGGTTCCTTTAACTAATATCTATCGTAATGAAATTATTAATTTTTCTGCTCTACCAATAAAAATGTGTGCTTATACACCATGTTTTCGTTCAGAAGTTGGATCGGCAGGTAGAGATACAAGAGGAATAATTAGATTGCATCAATTTAATAAAGTAGAATTAGTTCAGATTGTTGCTCCTGAAAGGTCCTATGATGCTCTTGAAGAACTTACTAAAAATGCTGAATCAATTTTACAAAAGTTAGATATTCCTTATCGAGTTATTAACTTATGTAGTGGTGATATTGGTTTTAGTGCAGCTAAAACTTATGATTTGGAATTATGATTACCTTCGCAAATATGTTATCGTGAAGTTTCTTCATGTAGTAATTGTGAAGATTTTCAAGCAAGAAGAATGGAAACCAGAGTTAGTCATGAAAATAAAAAAATAGTTCCTCATACCTTAAATGGATCGGGTTTGGCTATTGATAGAATTGTTGCAGCAATTTTAGAAAATTTTTATGTTGAAGAAAAGAATGTTGTAAATATACCTATTGTTTTACAACCTTACATGAATAGTTTAAAAACTATTTAATTTATAATGTTTCACGTGAAACATTATAAAATTTTCTAAAAAAAATATGGTTTTATAAAAAAATTGTTATAATTAATAATGCCACTGCAACAATTACATTTGAACCGGGTCAGGACTGAAAAGTAGCAGCCATAAGGATTAGGATTGTGTGCGGTGGTTTTACTTTGAAAATAAATAAAGTAAGAGGTTTTATATGAAAAAACAAAATTATATGGAAATTGCATTAAAACTTGCTAAAAAAGCTTCTAATAATGGTGATGTTCCAATTGGTGCCATTATTGTTGATGAAAATGACAATATCATTGGTAGAGGATTTAATAAAAAAGAAAAAGATCAAGATCCAACTCAACATGCAGAAATTATTGCAATAAAAAAGGCATGTAAAAAGATTAATAATTGACGACTATTAAATTGTACTATTTATACGACATTAGAGCCATGTCTAATGTGTGTCGGTGCCTTATTACAAACAAGGATAAAACATATTGTTTTTGCTTTAAAAGATAATAAATTTGGGTGTGTTGAATCACTTTATAATTTAACGTTAGATAAAAGATTTAATCATCGTAGTGAATATACTTATTGTTTAAATTTAGATAGTAAAAAAATGTTACAAACTTTTTTTGGAGAAATTCGTAATTTATAGCAATTGTTTTTATAACAAATTTTATTAAAAATTGTTAGGATAAATATAGGTGATTTAAATGAAACACAAGTCTTTTTATAGAAAATATCGACCAAATTCTTTTTCAGAAATAGTTAGTCAAGAAAATATTATAAGAATATTAAAAAATTCTATTTTAAATAATAATTTTAATCATGCTTATTTATTTTCAGGATCAAAAGGAACAGGAAAAACATCAACGGCTAAAATATTTGCTAAAGCAATAAATTGTCAAAATAATATTGATGGCGATGCATGTAATGTTTGTAAAAATTGTATAGACATTAACTCAAATAATTGTATAGATATTTTAGAAATTGATGGTGCTTCAAATAATGGTGTTGATGAAATAAGAAAAATTAGAGATAATATTAATTTATTACCTATGAATTTTAAATATAAAATTTATATTATTGATGAAGTTCATATGTTAACAACTTCTGCTTTTAATGCATTATTAAAAACTTTAGAAGAACCACCTCATCATATTATTTTTATTTTGGCTACAACTGAACCATATAAAGTAATTCCAACTATAATTTCACGTTGTTTGTGATTTGAGTTTAAGAAAATTAATATAAATGAAACCAAAAAACACTTTATTGATATTTTAGTTAAAGAAAAAATTAATTTTGAAATTGAAGCAATAGATGAATTAGCAGTATTGAGTGAAGGGTCGTTACGTGATGGTTTAAATTATTTAGAAAAAATATTTAATTATGCTAATAAGATAACACTGAAAGGTGTTGAAAAAATATTTTCTGTATTATCCACTAAAAATAAGATATTATTTTTAATTAATATATTTAATTGTAATATTGAGCAGGTAATAAAACAATTAACATTATTTGATGAATATACTATTCAATATAAAAAAAATATTATTGATTTTATTTATATTCTTGAAGAAATATTGATTTATGGTCTTACTAAAAAAACAGAATTACTTAAAATTATAAATATGCAACAAGTAAATATTTTTTCTGAAGTAATAAAATCTGATTTACTGTTAATTTTAAATTCATTTAATGAAATTTTAAATCACAATGATATTGATGATTTAAAGCCAATATTAATATTAAAAATACTAAATTTAATTAAAACTTTTGAAAATAAGTATCTATTAAATTATGAAGAAAAAATAGAAATATCTATTATCAATATTGAAAATGTTAACAAAAATTTAAATGAAAAAAACGAAATGACAAAAATTTTGAAAAAAACAAATATCGAAAATAATATTGAGAACTTAAATTCAATAGTTAAAGCAGAAAATAAAAATTTTATTAAAGAAGAACAGGTTTTTGATATAGCAACTGTGAAAAATCCAAAAAATAATGAGATAATTGATAAAGTCATTAATTTAATTTTACAAGCTGATAAGAACATTAGAAAAGTAGTTAGTGAAAAGTGAAAAAATATTTCTAAATTTATCAATGATAATAAATTTAGAAATATAACTAAAGTTTATATAAATACTATTATTGCAGCAGCTTCTAGTAATGGCATTATTATTATTACTAAAAATATTATTCAATCAAATCTAATAAATCAAAGTTTCTTAAGTAAAGAACATAGAAATTTTTTAAATATGTTATTGGAGAATGAATATATGATTTATGCACTTGATAAAAAGCAGTGGCAAGAAACTAGAGAAAAATATCAAGAGTTACTAGCAAAGGGAATGTTACCAAAGCCAGTAGATATTTTAATATCAAAACCAATAATTGATTCATTTACCAATGTAGATAAAGATCCTACTTTAAATTTTGTTAAAAAAATATTTACTGAGGTTGAAGAAATATAAAAAATATGAGGTGAAAAATATGGATATGAAAAGAATGTTAGCACAAGCACAAGCAATTCAAGGAAAATTGACAAAATTTAAAAAAGAAGAGTTTACTTTTTCTGATATTGATGGTTTAGTTAAAATTATTATAACAGGAGGGCGTAGATTAGTTTCAATTAATATTGAAGGACTATTAAAAGAAGCTGAAAATGATTATTCAAGTATTAATGATATGTTACAAATAGAACTAAATAAAGCATTAAAACAAATAGATGAAAAGGAAAAAAATATTGCTGGTAAATTTTAGAAAATTTTGTAATTTTAGTATAGAAAGAGGCAGAAAAATGTTATTTATTACCTTTGAAGGACCAGAAGGTGCAGGTAAAACTACAGTTTTAAAGATGATTAAAGAACAATTAAAACAAGATGGTTTTGATGTTGTTATTACAAGAGAACCAGGTGGCAGTGAAATTTCCGAACAAATAAGACAAGTTATTTTGAATAAAGAAAATATACTGATGGACCCATGAACGGAAGTTTTACTTTATATTGCTGCCAGAAGACAACATTTAGTAGAAAAGGTCATCCCAAATAAAGATAGTAATAAAATCATTATTTCTGATCGTTTTTCCGATTCAACTTTAGCATATCAAGGCTATGCTAGAAGTTTGGATATTGATAAAATAAATACTATTCAAAAACTTATTTTTGAAAATTATCAACCTGATTTAACAATTTTGTTTGACATTAAACCAGAAATTGGTTTAAAGCGAATATTTTTAAGAAAAAATGAAACATTAAATAGATTAGACAAAGAAACAATTGAATTTCACCAAAAAGTATATGATGGTTATCAAAAAATTGCTATTAATAATCCAAATCGTATTCATATAGTAAATGCTAATTTATCAGAAAAAAAAGTTTTCAATAGTGTTTATGAATTAATTATGAATTTAATTGAAGAAAAAAAAGTTTAAAATTAAAGGATCTAATGGTGGCAAACAACATAATTTTATTTGAAAATGAAAAAATAGCAGATTTTTCTATGCTTGAGATGAAAAATATTCCACAAGTAATTTTGTTATATTCAAAAAATAAAATATTAAATAATAATGTTAGTAACAAGTTAATAAAAAATATTGTTTGTAAAAATAAAAATAATGTAAAATTAAAAAAATGTGATGAAGAAAATATGTGTCAAAATTGCTTTAAAATTAAAAATAATAGTTACTTTGATTTTAAAAGATATGATTTTGCTAAAAATAATATTATGAATAAAGATATTAGTTTAGAAATTATCAATGATTTTTCTAAAACAATTTTAGAGAATAATGCTATTAAGATTTATTTAATAAATCAAATTGAATTTTCTTCAGTTGCAGCTGCTAACGTTATGCTTAAAGTTTTAGAAGAATTATCTGATAATATTTATGTAATTTTTACTACTACTAATATTAGTGAAATACTTCCCACTATTAAATCGCGTTGTCAGTTAATAAATTGTTCACAAACAAGCAATGAAACTTTTAGTAGTTGTTATAATGATGAACAATTATTAATGTTAAAAATATTTTCCAATTCTCCTTTTTTATTGGATGTTTCTAATAAACTTAAATTAAAAAATTATATTGAAATTATTAAACAATTTATTATTAATGATAATAATGAAAAAAATAATAATCAACTTTTAAGTAAAATAATAACTAATTTAAAAGATGAAATTATTTATTTTTTTAATTTTTTCAATCTAATTACTTTTAATAAGTTATTTTTTGTTTTATTTCAAAAATATGATTTTAATAATTTTATTATTGAAAATTTAGTAAATTTATGAAAAACTAATAATGAAAAAAGAATAGCTTATATTTTAGAGCAAGGTACATTAATAGTTAGTAAATTAAAATTAAATGTTAATTTAAGTTTATTAGTAAATTCTTTTCTTATTAAGGTAAGTGATATTTAGTTATGAATAATGGAAAAAAAATTTTAATTTTAAATCAAAATGATAAAAAAATAAAACTTATTCAAAGAAAAGATATGTTTTGTGTTTCTTTAGATACTATTTTATTAAGTAATTTTATTAAAATAAAACCTAGTACTAAAGTAATAATTGATTTTGGTACTAATAATGCTGCTATTCCAATAATTTTAGCAACAAAATTTCAAGGAAAAATAATTGGTATTGAAATTCAAAAAGCAGCAGTCGATATTGCTTTGGAAAATGTAAAACTTAATGATTTAGAAAATAGAATTACTATTATTCATGAAGACATAAAAATTTATGCACAAAAAGAAAAAGTTGATTTAATTGTATGTAATCCACCTTTTTTTCCATTATCAGATAAAAGTAAAGTCAAAACGCAACCTTTAAAAATCCCAGCAAGACATGAGGTATATATTAATTTAGAAGAAATTATTGCTAGTGCAAGTAGGTTATTAAAAGATAAAGGACGATTAGTTATAATAAACAGTGTAGAAAGAATGAATGAAACATTACTTTTATTAAAAAAATATCAAATTACACCTAAAAGATTACAAATAGTTTATCCTAAGATTAATCAAGCTGCCAATGTTTTTTTAATTGAAGCAGGATTTTTGGCAAAAAAAGGAATGATTGTGTTACCACCATTAATTTGTCATAATAAAGATAATACTTATGTTAATGAAATAGCAAAATGATATAAAACAGATAGAGTGTAAGGTTGGTTATTAAAAATGCACGTTAATTGATTAAATAAACTTAATAAAAAAATACCTTATCTAATAGCTGTATCAGGTGGTCCTGATAGTATGTTTTTATTAGATAATTTAGTCCGTAATGAATTTAAAATTGTTGTTTGTCATGTTAATTATCATAAACGTTGAAGTAGCAATGTTGATGAACAAATTGTTCGAGATTATTGTACAAATAATAAAATAACTTTAGAAGTAAAAAGTATTAAAGAAGAAGAGTATAATAAAAAACAAAACTTTCAAGATCAAGCTCGTGTTCTTAGATATGGTTTTTTTAATGAAATTGCTCAAAAATATCAAATTTATAATCTTGTTGTTGCCCATCATATTTATGATTTACTTGAAACATATCTTATTCAAAAACAACGAAAAGCAATAGTTTCTTATTATGGTTTACGATTTAAAACAACGTATAAATCTTTGTCAATTTATCGTCCCATGTTAGAGTTAAAAAAAGAAGATATTATTGATTATTTAACTTTATATCATATTAAATATGGATTTGATGAAACAAATGAATTAATTATTTATGAAAGAAATCGAATTAGACAGCAACAAATTAATAAATTAACTGATTTTGATATTAATTTAATGTTAAGTGAAATTAAAGAATTAAATAGTGAACAGGAATTACTTAAAGATGAACTTGAAGTCATTTATAATACCATTATTAATGATGACGTACTTGCTATTAATGAATTCAAAAAATATGAATTTAAATTGCAACAGATGATAATTTATGAATTTTTAAGTCAATATGATGAAGAATTAGTTCTAGGCTTAAAAAAAGCTAAAATTAAGGAAATAGTTAGAGTTTTAACTAAATCTAATAAACCAAATATTACTATTAGTATTTCTGAAAACACATGAGTTATTAAAGAATATAATTTTGCATATATTAGTGAAAAAAATGAACCAAAACAATTTAGTTATAAAATTCCTAAAATTAATAATTATAATTTTAAAGAAATTACTATTTCTAAAATGGAACCGACAAGTGGTGAATTTCAGGCTTTATATATTAATAAATCAGATTTGCCATTAACAATTAGAACTAATAATGGTGAAGAAGAAATTGAAACAACATTTGGTACAAAAAAGATTAATCGTTTATTTATTGATAATAAAATTCCATATCGTGAACGTCTTATTTGACCAGTAATCATAAATTCCAGTGGAAAAGTGGTAGCAATTCCAAAATTATCGGTAAATAAAAACAATATTAGTGAGAAACCTAATTTGTATGTGCTAAAATATTATGGTATTATTTAAAAAAATAAATTAGAAATTAATGTAGGTGAAAAAATAATGCAAACGCGAATTAAAATTAATTGAATAATTGTTGCACTATTCATTGCTTTTTTAGTATTTATTGGAATTTTATTATGATATTTTTTACAGGGTAATGTTTTAAATTTAGATCAAAATCAATTAAAAGAATTATTTACTACTGGTAAATTACCTGGTAATAGTACAGATGAAGTTACTAAATTTGATTCAATTCAGATCCAGTTTTTTAATAATACTACTTATATTCAAGGATTTTTACAAATTGCTGGTAAAATAAAACATTTTCAAGCAACTGTTTCTGGTACTGCTACCGGTGGTTTTTTTTTAACAGATATTCAGCCTCTTTTAGAAGGTACTGGCAAATATCAATTTAATCCAAGTATTATTAGTGAATTAGTTCCTTTCTGACAAAAATTCTTAATTAGTATCTTCCCATTATTATTGCTAATCATTGCTTCATTTTGATTATTTTCTAAAATGAATAAAATGGGTGCTGCTGCTGGTATGAGTCCTTTCTCAATGGGTAAAAGTCGTGCTAAAATTAGAACCTCAGATACTAGATTTACCGATGTTGCAGGTATTAAAGAAGAAAAATTAGAGTTAGAAGAAGTTGTTCACTTTTTAAAATTCCCACAAAAATATGCACAAATGGGTGCTAGAGTACCAAAAGGAGTTCTATTAGTAGGGCCACCAGGTACTGGTAAGACTTTATTAGCAAAAGCTGTTGCTGGTGAAGCGGGTGTTCCTTTCTTTTCAATTTCAGGTTCTGAGTTTGAAGAAGTATTTGTTGGAGTTGGAGCTTCAAGAATTCGAGAAATGTTTACTACTGCTAAAAAAAGTGCTCCTTGTATTATTTTTATTGATGAAATTGATGCAGTAGGAAGAAAGCGTGCTTCAGCATCAACTGCAACTAATGAACAAACTTTAAATCAATTATTAGTTGAAATGGATGGATTTGAAACTAATTTAGGTGTTATTATTATGGCTGCAACTAACCGTGCTGATGTCCTTGATGAAGCATTATTACGTCCAGGTAGATTTGACCGTCAAATTTCTTTAAGTTGACCTGATATTAGAGAACGTGAAGCAATTTTACGATTACATGCTCGTAATAAAAATATTTCACCAAAAGTTAATTTTCAAAGAATAGCAGAAAGAACCCCAGGGTTTAGTGGTGCACAATTAGAAAATGTATTAAATGAGGCAACATTATTAGCTGTTCGTCATAATAAAACAGTTATTGGTTTAGTAGAAATTGATGAGGCTATTGACAGAGTTGTTGGTGGACCTGCTAAAACTTCAAGAGTAATTACCGATATGGATAAAAAAATCGTATCTTATCATGAGGCAGGACATGCTCTTATTGGTTTAAAATTAGAATATGCTTCTAAAGTACAAAAGGTTACAATAATACCACGTGGACAAGCAGGAGGATATACAATTATGACTCCTAAAGAAGATACTATGTTTTACTCAAAAGTGCATTTAAGAGCAACTATTACTGGCTATTTAGGTGGACGTGCCTCAGAAGAAATTATGTTTGGTGGTGCCAACGTTACTACTGGTGCACATGATGATTTAGAAAAAGCAACCACTATTGCTAGACGAATGATAACTGAATATGGAATGTCTTCTGAATTAGGATTAGTTCAATTTGAAAATCCACGTGATGAGTATTCACCTTTTGTAGCAAATAAATTTTCTGATGATATTGCTTCTAAAATTGATGGAGAAATCAAGAAATTATTAGATGCTTGTTATGTTGAAGCAGTAGCAACAATTAAAAAACATAAAGATACATTAGAATTAATTGCTAAATCATTAATGATTTTAGAAACAATTACTGCTGAACAGATTGAATATATTGATAAACATAATAAACTACCAGTTGAAGTAATTGAAATGCAAAAAGAAATGAAAGAAAGTAAAAACCCTCCTAAAGAAGAAAATGAAGTAAATGATAAGAAAGAAGATAATAATTCAGGAACTGATAATGATACAATATCAGTTGTCCCTAAAAAATAATTAAATTGTTAAATAAAAGGCAAAAACTTACTATTTTAATAATTCAATAATATGTAAGTTTTGTCTTATTTTCTTTTTAATTAACTAATATAATAATAAATAATGAGGAGAAAAAAACAATGTTAGCAAAACATGAATTAGTAGAAAAAATATTATTAAATACCAAGATTATTAATAATAAAATCATTGAACTTGCAAACGAAGTTAATAGTTATTATAAAGATAATAAAGAGCCTATTATCCTAATAGGAATATTAAAAGGTTGTTTACCTTTTTTATCACAATTTATGTTAAATCTTAATATTGATTGTTTGGTCGATTTTATGTATGTAGAATCATATTTAGGACAAACAAAAGCAGTAAGTAAACCAAAGATAAAAGTTGATGTTATTAATGATGTTAGAGGCCGCGATCTATTAATTGTTGAAGATATTATTGATTCAGGTAATTCGTTATTTAAAATTCGTAATCATTTACAAGAACTTGGTGCAAAATCAATCAAGATAATTACTTTATTAGATAAAAAATCTAAAAGAGTAGCTGATATTGAAGCTGATTGATATGGATTTGAAGTTCCCGATCATTTTTTAGTAGGATATGGACTTGATTATGATGAAAAGTTAAGAAATTTACCTTATGTTGGTATTGCTGATCTTTCTAAAATTGCAATTTTAGAAAAAAATAAAAAAAATAGTAAATAAATAATTTTAACAAAATTAGTATTAGAATTAAAATCTTTATTATTTATTTTAATACAGTTTAAGTGTAATTTACATTATTTTATTATGATAAAATAATATTAATAAAAATATTTAAGTTGTATAAGAATTTTGGAGTTATAATGGGTAATCTTTTTGTTAATGTTTTAAGAGGAATTAAAAAAAGATTATTACAATATCTAGGTATTATCATATTATTAGTTATTGTAATTTCTACTCTTTCTGCACTTTATAGTACTGCATCACGAGCAGAATCGGGTTTTTATACAGTGGCAAATAATAGTGGTAAATATGATTATCGTATTAATTTAAAAGTGTTAAATAATTATAAAGATATTATTACTGCAACATCAAAGATTAAAGCAGTTATTAAAAATCAATTTAAAAATCATCCACAAAGTTCAGAAATTGATAAACAAATAGATGAAATTAAAGAAAATGATCTTAGAAATAATAGTTTTCCAAAACTTTCTTCGGGAACAACAATTCATGAAGATCTTCAAAATTATTTATTAAATTGAGGATTAAGTTATCAAGCGATATTATTTAATGATATTTTAAAAAATAAAGTTAAAAATAATAAAATTAATAATTTTCAATATTATGAATTTTCTAAATCATTTTTTAAAACTTTTGATTATGAAAACGTTACTTCAACAAAGAAGATGTATTATTCATTAGAAAATGCTTTTTATACTTCAGTAAAATCTGAATCTTTTGCTTTTTCTCCAGCAAGAAATAATATTAATGAAGTTTATATTGTAAAAGGTACTAAACCTGCTAAGTCATGTGAAGTAGTAATTAATCCTGAATTTGCACGTATTAATAATATTAAATTAAATGATAATATAACGGTTATTGATAAAAAAGATCCATTGAAAGTTGTTGGATTTGGTTATGCTTATTGAGGAATTACTGGTAGTCGTACCGCGACAAATCCAAATCCAACTGCCGAAAATACAAGTCCTGTTTATATGACAAATGAATATTTTAATAGTTTAATAAATGATTCTACATTTAGAACAAACTTAAATAATATATTTCTATTAAAAGTTAAAAATAATGATAGTTATTTTATTAACAAACTAGAAGAACTATTAATTAAAACTTTTAGTTTTAATTTCGGCTCTATTATTACTACTGATAGTGAAGATATTCGTTCGGGCCAAATTTTAGAAAGTTTTAAAATGGAGAATATATTATTTACAGCAATTACTCTTGTTGTTTTATTAGTTATTATTTTTATTATTATGTCATATGTTCGAAAAGAAATTGATTTACAAAGACCACAGGTAGGTTTATTAAAAGCTTTGGGTTATACTAATTTTCAAGTTGCTATTAGTTTTGTAGTTTTAATATTTTTGATAACATTTATTTCTAGTATTATTGGTTTGGGTATTGGCTTGGGATTGCAAATATGATTTAATGCATTAAATAATATTGGTTTCTTTATGCCATTACCAACATTATTTTTTAGTTGGATAGTATTTATTATCAGTTTAATAGTTATTCCTATTATCTTTATAATAATTAGTTATACCCAGTCAGATGCAAGATTACGTGTTAATCCTTTATTATTAATTTATGATAGACCAAGTAATTCAAGTTCTAAATTAATTTCGATTCTAAAATATCCTTTCCGTTATTGACCTTTTAAACAACGTTTAGCAGTTGCATTTACTTTAAAATCAGTTGGAAAATTATTTTTAGTATTTTTTACTTTTATTTTTGTTAGTTTTTTATTACTCTTTCAAAGTTCAGCTACTGATTTATTTGATGATAAAATAAAAAATTTATATGGCTATTATAATAAAGAAGTGACATGAAATACTTCAACTTCTTCAATGTATACATATGCTGAGGATAGTAAATTAAAAATTGATAAACAAGTTTTTGATTGAGTTTCACAAAAAGATATTGCAGAAGATAAATTGGCAGGTACCAATAAATATCATGAATGAAAAGCTGATGATTTTCACATTGATAGTCTTGATAAACTTAATAAAATTCAGAATGCTATTAGTGATAATAATTTTAAAGATTATTTTATGAGTAGTGAAGAAATTAATATTCTTTATCAAAATACTAAAACTGAATCTGATTGCGAAAAATTTATTGATCCAAAGGGAATGTTACCTGATGAATCATGAGTGAAAATTATTTGTCAAAATATTCATCAAGTATTTAACTATATATCAACAAATACCGGTATTAATCCTGAAATAAATTCTTTTCCTGGTATTAGTTTGGGTTTAAATATTTACAATAATAGTAATTATCCAACTATTGAAATAAGTTTAAGACTTCCTAATCAATGAAAAGGACATAATCAAGGTCGAATGCTTGCAAAAAATATTAAAATAATAGGACTTTATAATGATGCAGATCAAAATTTGGTTTGAAAAAATTGATTTAATTTTAGAGAAGCAAATAATCGTGATATAGATCCTATTTTTAATAATTCTCATATTTTACAAAAAGAGAATGTTACTTATATTGATAATCAAGGTCAAAGTCTAACAACAACAGCTTATATTTTACCTGCTGTTATTTCAAAAACATTATCAATTTTAAATGATTATAAAATTGATGATAGATTTTTAATGTTAGCAAATTGATATAATTATACAACTCCGGTAATTTATGAAGTTAAGGGAATTATTGAGAATAATTTAGATACTTCAAATGTGTATACTAATCTTGATGATTTACGGACATCTATTGAATTAATTAATGGCAATCAGCCAATATCAGATTCTTTTAATTATTGACTATCTAAAGATACAAATATTTTTCCAGCAAATTATATAAATATTTCACAACCATCGGCAGAATATACAAGAGATCAAATATTAGCAAAAAACTTAGAACCAATTAATAAAATACCTTTTATTAATGATTTAGTTAAAAGGTTACTGATTGAAATATTTGATGGAATTAAAACCATTATTAATATTACAAAAATATTAACTTTATTTGCTGTAGCTTTTGTATTAGTAATTATTGTTAATATGATATTAGATAATAATTTATTAATTATTGCGATGATGAAATCTTTAGGTTATCGTGTAAATGAAATTAATAGACTGATTATTGGCTCCTATGTTGTTGCTTTACTAACTGCTTTTATTTTAGGAACTGTTATTTCTTATCTTGTCTGAAATATTATTACTTTAATTATTGCAACTAAAGCAGGTATTGTCTTTAATGTGGCAGTTAGCGCAGTTACAATTTTATCTTCATTTGCCATGGTATTTTTAATAATGGTTATTGGTTATGGTGTTGGTTTATATTTAATTAAATTTAAACCAATAACATCGTTACTACAAGGAAGTTAAAAATTTTTTTAAGCATTATATATAAATAAGATAAAGTAATTGATAAAATGAGTGTGTTGTTTATAAATTTTGGGATTGAAAAGGAGAAATAATTATGAAAAAGAATAATAATCAAGAAGTAAAAAAAAATGATAAAAATACTGTAAATAAAAAGAAAACTGAAGATAAATTAAAATCTAGTTTTATCAAAAAATCAGTATCAAAAGAAAAAGAAAAACTAGTACCACCACCAGTTCATGTCTCCCATGATAAGCCAGAATCAAAAGAAGAAATCGAAGCAAACAAAAAGAAATTAAAAATTTTTAAAGATAATCAAAAAGAAATTAAAAAATTGACAAAAACCCATTCAAAAGAAATCTTAGCAGGCAAAATTATCTCAATGACTAACAATATACCAAATACTAATATTAACGTTATTGAGTTATTTGATGTTAAAAAATCTTACTTAACAGGAGATTTAGAATATGGAGTATTAAAAGGTGTTAATTTAAAAATTAAATTAGGTGATTTTGTTGTCATTTTAGGCCCTTCTGGTAGTGGTAAAACAACGTTATTAAATATTATTTCAGGATTAGATAAGGCAAATACTGGTGATGTTTTTGTTGCTGGATATAATTTATCACTATTAAAGGATAGTCATTTAACTAAATTTAGAAGAGACAATGTTGGTTTTATTTTTCAACAATATAATTTATTAACTAATTTAACAGCTCGTGAAAATGCTGAAGTTGGTGAAAACCTTGCTAAAAATAAAAATAAAAATATGACAATTGATGATATTTTTAAAGTTATTGAAATGGATGAACATATGAATAAATTTCCAAGTCAATTATCTGGTGGTCAACAACAAAGAGTTTCAATTGGTAGAGCACTAGCCAAAAATCCAACAATTTTATTTTGTGATGAACCAACTGGTGCTCTTGATGAAGAAATGGGACGGAAGGTATTAGAAATTTTATTAGATGTTAATCAACAATATAAAACATCAATTATTATGGTTACTCATAATCCAAACTTCCAATATGTTGCTAATACCGTTATTAATGTTAAAAATGGTAAAATTATTAATATAAAGAATAATGAAAAACCAATGAAACCAAGTGACATAAATTGAAGTTAGTATTAAAATTAATAAGTAAAGTGATTTTTTTAGCCCTTATTAAAATAAGGGCTTTATTATAAAGTTTAAAATTAATTGTTGACAGTAGAATTCACTATTGAAAATTGATATTATTATGTATAAACTAAACAAACTTATTTAACTTAATTTTTATTTTAAATACTTATTTTTAAATATAAAGGATGAAAGCAATGAAAGAAACGAAACTTGAAATTAATGGGCATATGTTAACAGAACAAGAAGCATTAAGATATCAAAAAATACAAGATTTATATAAACAAAACTATGAACTTTATGGACGTAATTGAGAGAGAAATTATAATTATGAAACTCTAAACAACAAATTTAAAAGTAAAAGTAAAGAAGAATTAGCGAAGTTTGTTGTTAATTTATCTAATGATCAAATTAAAATGGCAGGTAGATTAATGACAAAAAGAGAAATGGGAAAGGGTTCAATTTTTGCGCATTTACAAGATCAAACAGGTAAATTTCAAATTTATTTAAAACCAGAATATCTTGGTCAAAAAAAATTTGATTGATTTATAGAATACGCAGATTTGGGTGATTTTTTTGGTATTAAAGGTAAAGTTATGAAAACTAATAAGGGAGAATTAACAATTCAAATTTATGATATTGTCATGTTATCAAAAGCCCTTAGACCTTTACCAGATAAATTTCATGGTCTAACAGATATTGAAGAGCGTTATCGACGAAGATATGTTGATTTAATTATGAATCAAGAAACTAAAAAAATTTTTTTGCAGCGAACACAAATTATTAATGAATTAAGAAATTTTTTAAATAATAAAGGATATTTAGAAGTGGAAACACCTATTTTACAAGAAGTATATGGGGGAGCTGCCGCTAAGCCGTTTGTTACTCATCATAATACATTAAAAACTGACTTATATTTACGAATTGCTACCGAATTACATTTAAAAAGATTAATAGTTGGTGGTTTTGAAAAAGTTTATGAAATTGGTAGATTATTCCGTAATGAGGGAATGAGTAAAAAACATAATCCTGAATTTACAACGATTGAAATTTATGTAGCCTATCAAGATATGAAATTTATGATGGATTTAACAGAAACTTGTATAAAACATTTAATTAATAAAGTACATAATAAGTTAACATTAGAATATGAAGAAAATATATTAAATTTTGAAAAATCATGAACAAAAATTAGCATGATTGATGCTATTAAAAAAGCAATGATTAAAGATAAAAAATTTACTACAAGTTTTCAGGAAATTAGTACTATGATTGCAACCTATCATAATATTGAAGATGATAACATTAGGAGTATTGAGAAAAATAAAGTATTTAAACTTATATTAAAACTTGCAAAAAATTATAACCTTCATATTCCAGAACATTATAATAGTACTGGTCATATTGTTAACTTATTTTTTGAATCTTTTGTTGAAGAAACTTTGATTCAACCAACGTTTATTTTTGATTATCCAATTGAAATTTCACCACTTGCTAAATTAAATAAAAACAGTAAAGAATTTACTGATCGTTTTGAGTTATTTATTGCTGGTAGAGAATATGCTAATGCTTATTCGGAATTAAATGATCCTTTACAACAATATAGTCGTTTTGAAGAGCAAGTAAAAGAAAAAAATAGTGGTAATGATGAAGCAGCAACTATGGATTTAGATTTTGTAGAAGCATTGGAATATGGTATGCCACCAACGGGTGGATTGGGAATTGGTATTGATCGGTTAGTTATGCTAATAACTGGTCAAAGTAGTATTAAAGATGTATTATTATTTCCACATATGAAACCTAGAAACGAAAAATAATAGTTAATTTATTTTTATTTAAACTATTAAATTATAATATTAAAGTTGTATTTTAGAAAAATCAAAAGATAAAATTGTACAAAATTTAGATTAAATAAATTTAGATAATGCAAATTGTTTAAGTTTGCAAATAAAAACAGAAATATCATTTTCAACATCAAATATAACAAATTAATAATATTTTAGGTTTATTACATAATTAAATTAATTATTTACCAGGAGAGAAAAATGTTTAATTATATTTGGAAGAAATAATATTATTTGTTCCTAACAACAATAAAGAAATAGTTAACTATTAATAATCAAAATTTAAATAACGTTAGATTATTAGTTGACAACGGGAACTGATATTAATTACATAATTAATGATGGTTTCAGTATGCTAATACTAATTATTTAGAACAAAAGGTAATACTGCTTTAATATGGGTTGTGCAAAGCGGTTATTTGGATATAGTTACTAGTTTAATAAATAATAATGCTGATATTAATCATGTTGGTCAATATGGTAATACACCTTTAATTTAATCTGTCCTAATATAAATTACTTTTGCTTTTTCTAAAAAAATAAGTTACAATTTCTATTGAATATTTAATTTTTATTTAGTTTAAGGAGAATAACAAACAAATGCGCAGATTAATTACTGTATTTTTAACAATTAGTTTGCTTTCTTCATTTAGCAGTACTATTGTAGCTTGTAGTGTTGGAGATGGTGAGAAAATTGAAATTAATTTTGAAAATAAACCAACAAAACAAACTCCTAATACCGATCCTTTATATGATTATGTTTATAATGATTATTATAAATATGATACTAATCTTTTATATAGACCACTTAATGCATCTATGCAATTAGCAGCAGATAAAATTAGAATTGATCGTAATGCATTAGAAAATACAAATTCTGCTGCTAAGGATTTTTATAATAGTAATGCATATAAATCAGGTAATTATAAAAGCATTAATTATAATGCTGAGAAAGTGGTAGATAAACCATTTTCTTATAATGATGCGAATGGAGTACCTTTGGTTTTTGGTTTGACTGATAATGATATATCTAAACAGCAATATTTTGGTTATTGATATGTTTTTTATGACTCACCAGAAAAAGCACAAAAACCTAAAGCAACTGATGAAACTAGTATTGTCGTTCCAAAAATTAATGATTTTATTGCTGATAAAAATAAAACTATTACTAAGAAGGGTTGAATTCATTTATTTTTCACAATGAAAGATTTAAGTAAAACGTTTAAAATTGATTTTAATATTCAACTTAATGTAAATTTTAAATTACATGTTGATAAAAATAAAAGAGAAATAGTTGTTATTGACGAAACTACTGTTAATAAAGCTTTGGGTGAGGTCGATTTTCGTTATCCAGAAAATGTAATTCATGAACGAATAGATAACATGATTTTTTCAGAGACGTAATGATAAGCATTAAGATTGTTTGTGTTGGTCAGTTATCACAAACATACTGAAAATTAGCGGCTAAAGATTATTTAGAACGAATTAAAAAACGAACTAATATTGAAACAAAAATTATTATGGAATCTAAATTAAATTTAATTTCTACTAGTATTAAAATTGAAAGCAATAAAATTAATGAGTATATCTTAAAAAAAGATGATTATCAGTGATTTTTATTAGATTTATCAGGTACTTTAATAAGTAGTAAACAATTATCACAAATTATTAGTAAAAACCAAATTTATCAGCAGGGTAAAATTGGTTTTATTATTGGTGGTAGTAATGGAGTAACGCAAGCATTAAAAGATAATACTAATTTAATTAAAATTTCATTTGGTAACATAACATTACCTCATCAATTATGTTATGTTGTTCTATTAGAACAAATATATCGTTCCTTACAAATACTTAATAATCAAAGTTATCATAAATAGTAGGTGAAAAAAATGGATAATAAAACTTTACTTGTTGATTCTTCATGAATAGATTTTTTTCAGCAAGAATATCAAAAATCATATTTTCCTAAATTATTAGAAGATATTAAAAAAGAATATCAAACTTATCTTTGTTATCCACAATGAGAAGAGATATTTGAAGCTTTTAAAGTAACTTCTTTATCAAAGGTCAAAGTAGTAATATTAGGTCAAGATCCTTATCATCAGCCACATCAAGCTCATGGCTTAGCATTTAGTGTTAAAACAAATACTCCTTTACCCCCAAGTTTAAAAAATATTTTTCAAGAATTAAAAAATGATTTAAATATTGATAAAGGTAATGATGGTAATTTGGTAAGTTGAGCTAATCAGGGTGTTTTACTTTTAAATACAACTTTAACTGTTAGACAAAGCCAGCCTAATAGTCATTTACAATATCAATGAGTGTCATTTACTGATCATGTTTTATCATTTTTAAATTTAAATTGTACTAATCTTGTTTTTATTTTATGAGGTAAAAACGCACGCAATAAGAAAGAATTAATTACTGCAGAAAAACATCTTATTATTGAAAGTGCGCATCCTTCACCTTTAAGTGCGTATAATGGTTTTTTTAATTCAAAACCATTTAGTAAGACTAATGATTGATTAATATCAAAAAATAAAACTCCCATTAAATGATAAAAATAAAAAATTACTAATTTTGTATATGTATTTAAGCAAACAATGTTATGATATATTTGTTAAAATTAATCTAGTTTTGAAGAATATTTCGGGAATGGTGGTTAGATAAATGCCCAGTAATTTAATATTTAATCACATGCTTTCTGAAACATATGATATAAATACTTTGAATTTATTTAGTAGGACAACAGCTATTTACTTAATTATTTCTTTAAGTGCAATAATGTTAGCATATATTTTAATGAATAGTTTTTGAAAGTGATTTCGTAAAGATAAGTATAAAGGTGTTCGTTTCACTACTAAAAATATTGCATATATAACTATGTTATCTTCAGTGTCGGTAGTAGCAACTATTATTGTTTCTATTACCATTCCAATTACTGTGTTACCACCAATTAGAATTGCGTTTGAAGGTTTAATGATTAAAATAACCGGTTATATGTTTGGTCCAATTATTGGCATTATTTGTGCTACTGTAACAGATATTTTAGTAATGTTGTTTGTTCCCTCATATATTAGTATTTATTATATGTTTTGTATTATTTTTACTGGTTTTTTAGGAGGTATTGCGGGGATACTTAAAGTACAATTAAAAGATCATCCATGAGTTATTTTTACTTTAATTAACTTTTTTATAATTTTATTTGCCGGTGGTGGCATGTATATTGTTATTTCAGGTAAACAATCATCATATTTAATGTCAGGAATTAATGTTAATAAATATGCTCTTGCTAGTATTATGGGTGGTGGTGGAATTCTTGCATTAGTAAGTATTTATTCTGTTTTATTATATTATTTATTAAAAAAAGAAATTTATAGAATTAAAGAAATTTTACCAATTATCTTATTGGCAGTAGTAGCTGAATATGTAACAACAGTGCTTATAGCATCTTATGCTGACATGACTTTATTTAATCCTAATTCAAAGGATTATGGCGTCACAGCAATTATGAGAATTGTACAAGCACCAATTAAAATTATAATTAATTCAATTATTATCTATATTACTTGAAGAACTGTTAATCCATTGATTAACATTGATAATAGTAATTATTAAATAAAAGGTTTCAATAATATGAATGAAGATTTTGTAAAAGAAATATATAAATATTCAAATCAAGATTGTTTAAAAAAATTAAAGGTTATTAGTCCAAAATATTTAAACAATAATATTAAATATATTCATGTAACAGGAACAAATGGTAAGGGTTCAGTATCACGTTTAATTCATGCTGTATTATGACAAACTTTAAAACAAAAAATTGGTTTATTTACTTCCCCTCATATTGCAGTTATTAATGAAAGAATTGTTGTTAATGATAAAATGATTCGTGATCAGGATTTAATACGTATTAAAAATTTAATTGTTGATGATATTGAATATTATCGTTTAGGATTTTTTGCAATTTTAACTTTAATTGCATTAATTTATTTTCAAGAACAAAATGTGCAATGAGCAATAATTGAAGTTGGAATTGGTGGAAAAATTGATCCAACAAATGTTATTGATGCAACATATGGTATTATTACTTCAATTGGTAGAGATCATCAAGATCGACTTGGTAAAACTACATCTGAAATATTACAACAAAAATTAGGAATAGTAAAAACAACAATGAAAAATCTTTTTATTACGGGTAATTTAAGTCATAAGTTAAAACAACAAATTAATATCAATGATTATCATGTCATATATTCACCAAAATTAATCAATAAACCTTATTATCAAGAAAATAAAAAATTAGTGCTAACAGTAATTACTAAAGCATTTTCAGAAATTAATACTAAAGATGCATTAAAAATTATTAATAAAACTAATGTTAAATTACGATTTGAAAAATATCAAATTAATGATAAAATTGTTTATTTTGATGCAGCTCATAATATTGATGGTATTAAAGCATTAGTTAAAACATTAAAAATTAATAAAATTATTCCCCAACAAATTATATTTTCTTGTTTGAAAAATAAATATCCAAAAGATTTGATTAATTGTTTAAAAAAAGTTTCAAATAATATTATTATTTGCACTAATAGCAATAATAATAGTATTAGTGGTGAGATTTTTGATTACCAAAAAATGATTGAAGATACTACAAGTAAAATAATTTTAATTACGGGTTCTTGTTATTTTTTAGCAGATGTTTTTAATTATTTAAAGAGAAATAATATTATTAAATGTTAAAAGGCGGTAATTAAATAATGAACATATTATTAGTAAATGCAATTAGTGGAATAACAATTTTGATTATTTTTTTATTAATTATGATTTTTGATTATAAAGATAGTAAAAAAAAGATAAAACAAGTTAAATTTATCTGTTTAAGTGGAATTTTAGTAGCATTAGCATTATCTTTGAACACAACAGGTGGTTTTATTTTGAAAACAATTTTACCTTATAAAATTTTTGAAATTAAACTCGGTGATTTTATTTTAGTTTTAACAGGTTTCTTTTGTGGTGGATTATTAGGTTTTATTAGTGGCTTTGCTAGTGATTTTTTAGGATTATTATTTATTAGCGATGGAACACCATGTTTATTTTTTACTCTTACTAGCATTTTATGAACTATTTTACCTTACTATTTAGTATTGAATTTTAGTAAAATTTATTATAGTAAAAAAACAATTTATTGATATTTACCAACCGCTTATGCTATTACTTCTTTAATTATTAGTGGTAGTGATCCTCTTATTTTAAAAATATTATATAATTTACCATTACCTTTATGATCAATGTACCTACCAAGAATTATAAAATTTCCTATTGATTTAATAGTTAATGTTTTTTTAATTATTAGTTGCTACTTATCATTAAGAAAAACTTTAAATTTAGAAAATCAATTTAAAAGAAATTATTTTGCTACAGATCCACAATCTTTACAGTATAATAAAATATATAATAATTAAAATTATTAAGGGGCAATTAGATGATTAAAATTTATGATAGTTTTTTACAAACAATGCAACCACTTGCCCCAAATAAAGAAAAAATTAATATGTATTTATGTGGTCCGACTGTTTATAATTATATTCATGTTGGTAATGTTCGTGGTGTTCTTGTTTTTGATGTTTTACATCGTTTGTTAATTCATCAAAAATATAAAATAAATTATGTTCATAATATTACTGATATTGATGATAAAATTATTAAAAAAGCTGCTGAATTAAAAATAACAGAACAAGAAATTGCTACAAAATATACAATAGCTTATGTAAAAGACTTAGAAAGATTAAATATTATTTTGCCAACAAAATTACCAAAGGTAAGTGATTATATTCCAAAAATTATTGAGTTTATTAATAGTTTAATTAGTAAAGATTATGCATATATTACTAAGGGTGATATTTATTTTAAAGTTAGCAAATTAAAGGATTATGGTGCTTTAGCACATAAAAATATTGAAGATTTAATACCTAATTTTAGAATTAGTAGTCTGGCTAATAAAGAAAATGCTTTGGATTTTGCTTTATGAAAATCAACAACAGTAGGTGTTAATTGAGACAGTCCCTGAGGGAAAGGACGTCCTGGTTGACATACTGAATGTGCTTGTTTTATTGAAAAAATATTTAATGGTCAAACTATTGATTTACATGGTGGAGGTATTGATTTAAAGTTTCCTCATCATGAAAATGAACGTGCTCAGTTTATGGCAATTAATAATAAAGAAATGGCAAATATTTGATGACATAATGGTCATGTTAATATTGCCAATACAAAAATGTCAAAATCTTTGAATAATTTTATTTTAGTTAGGGAATTTTGTCAGCAATATCATCCAAATGTATTGCGATACTTAATATTAAATCGTGATCATCAACAACCAATTGATTTTAATAAAGAAACAATTGAAAACGGAATAGCATCAATAAAAAAGTATGAAAATGTTTTAAAACAATGAACATATCAACTATTCATTAATAATATTATTGTTGAATATCATCATCATGCCAATTATTATCATCAAGTTATTAAAAAGTTATCAAATAATATTGATACAACTAATACTATTACGTTACTTGAAAATATGATTAAAAAACTTAATGAAGCAATTTTTAAGAAAACTTTTAGCAAAGATTTTCAAGAAATTTTTTATACTTTTACTTTCACTTTAAACATATTAGGATTTGACTTTAAATTTGGTGATTATTCTAAAGAAGTTAAAAGTAAAATTAAAATGTGAGAACAATTAAAACAGCAAAAAAACTATGAAGAAGCTGATAAGATTCGTCAAGAATTAAAAGGCTTGAATGTTATTTAAAGGAGTAAAATTATGCCATTACAATATATTTATGGTTATCATCCTGTTATTGCTGCCATGTCATCATCATCATTAGTAAAAATTAAAAAAGTATTGTTAGTTGAAACTAAGTATCAAGAAATAAAAAAAGAATTAAAAAAATTAAATATAAGTTACGAAATTATTACTTTGCAAGCAATGAATAATTTATTAGGAACTACTAAACATCAAAATATTGCTGCTAACGTTAAAGAATATCAATATTTTTCTTTTAATGAGTTAGTTACTAGTAATTCGATATCTAAGTTTTTAAGATTTTTAATTTTAGATCGTATTTCTGATCCACATAATTTTGGCTCAATGTTAAGAATTGCAGCTGGTAATAATTTTGATGGTGTCATTGTTTTAAGTCGTAATCAATCTGAAATAAATGGTGTAGTTGCAAAAGCTGCAGCTGGTGCTTTAAGTATTATTCCAATTTGTCAAGTTAATAACTTAACTTTAACAATTAATAATTTACAAGAAAAATATAAATTTTGAATTTTAGCTGCCACTAAAACGCCAAAAGCAGTAGATTACTTCACTGTTGATTGTAGTAGCAATTTGGCATTAATTATCGGTAATGAAGGTGAAGGGATAAGTCCGAAGTTATTAAAACATACTGATTATATTGTACAAATACCAATAAGTCCAAAAATTGAATCATTTAATGCTGGTGTTGCTTGTGGCATTATTGCTAACTATATTTATCTTGAAACATTAAAAATATCATAGTTTTATATATAATTTTGTATTTACATTTTTGCTATAATCTTTTATTTTTTGTTTAGTAAATCTGAGTATGAATAATTATGTTAATTTTTCCCATTAATTGCTTATTCTTCTTGTTGAGTAATTAAGCGATTATTTAGTTTTTGGTAGTTATATTTAATTTGTTCATAATTAGCATTTATCTTTTATTTTTTTATTAATAAATGTTTTCTTATCTTGTTTTCCAAAAGTAAAAATTTTAATTATTAAATTTTTAAATTTACTTATTTTCTATTTTTTGTTCTAAATTTGATTTTAAAGAATCAATTTCTTTTTTTAATGTTGTTTTTTTTAAAAAAGATATTAATTTACAATTATTATTTTCTTTGTTTAATCTTGTTAATTCTTTATTTTTTTCTCGATTAAATTTGTTAAATTTTGTAATGTTGCATTTTCAATATAATAAAAGAAAATAAAAACTCATTTACTTTAAAATCAAGTAATCGGTTAAAAACTGATAACAATTATATATTAATATATTAAAATAAAATACTAATATATTATATTTTTAAGTAAGTATTTAATTATTAATTGATAATTAGGTTTTTATTAAAAAAATATTTAGGAGGTTTTAATTTATGAATGATAATGAATTAGTATATTTGTGTTGTATTGAAAATAATGAAATTGCTTTTAATTTTTTATATAAAAAATATGAATTAAAAAATCAATTTTTTTTACGAAAAGTTATTAAAAAATTTTTTGCTATTCCTTTGGAAGTAAATGATCTAAAATCAATTTTTTATTTTCTTTTTTTAGAAATTATTTTTAAATTTCAAGAAAGAAAAAATAAATCATTTCAAATTTTTTTGTATTATGAAATAAAATGAGGAATATTTGCTTATGTTAAAAAATTTTTAAATAATAATCATAAAATTATTAATTGTGCATTAAAATATAATGATTATTTATATAACAGAAATGATCATGAAACTACTTGATTTTTTTTAGAAGATATTAATTAATATTGCTAATCTTACAATTACTGAAAATAAAGTTTTAAAATTAAAACAGCAAGGATATCAAATTCGTGAAATTATGAAAAAATTAAATATAACTTATAAACAAGTTGATAATGCTTGAACACGAGTAAAACTAAAGTTAAAAAATAGTTATAAAAACTATATTTAATAAAAAATACTATGATAAAATTGAAGTAACAATAAAGTTTATATTTTAATTTTTAATTTTTTAAAATTAATTTATAATTTTTGTTGTTATAGTATTTTTATTTGGCTGTTTTTGCTTTGTAGTGATTTTAATAACTATAAAGTTTTTTATTTTATTAGGTATTTATGTGGAGGAAATAATGTATAAAATTAGTATTAATCAAAATGAAAAATCAAAGCATAATTATAAACAAGAAAAAAGACCATTATTAAAAATTATTTCCTTATTATTTATTGTTATGATGATAATTGCTACAATGATACTATTAATTATTATCAGTAATAATTGAAATAGTGCAATAAATACTAGTAATTCCAGTAATTGAAATCCTAATCAAGATAAAATTTGAAAAGAATATTATAAAAATAATTGTCCACCGAATAAAAAATATAAATTAACAGATTATGAAGGAAGTTTAAAAAATATTATTTTAAAATCTACTAATAAAAAATTAAAAAACTTTTATCTTAGTGATTTGTTAAAAAATATTGATAATGTATTACAAAATAATGATATTAATATTCCTAATAACTTTTTTGCTCATTTACCACTAAATCCTGCTGTTGCTATTAAAATTAATAATGAAGATGCATTTAATAATGATTTTTTAATTAAAATACCATCGTATCAAGAAAAAATAAAACAATTTACAATAACAATAAATGTTAATCAACTTGGTAACAATTATAATTTAATCACTTGTAATTTAAAATTTAATTTTAATGTTGAAAATGATGTTATGTCAGAAAAGTTTAATGTTTTTGATTTAGCGAATAAAATTACAATACCATTACAAACAATATCAATGATTGATGCTACAAAAGGAACAAAAGATGAAATAGCATTACATATTAATCAAATTATTGAAGAAAAATTTTTGGAAAAAGTTAATGCAGAAAAGTCTTTATTAGATAAAGTAACAAAAAATGATTTTGTTCTTAGTTTTAATTTAGTAAAAAATATTGATAATTATACATTACCAAAAAAGATAACAGTTGTTATTAAAGCCAATAATGATAGTGAAATTATTACTGGTCAACTAAATATTACTTTTAATGTTAAAGCTATTTGAACAATAAAATCATTAGTTGCTATTAAATCAGTATTAGCAAATAATGAAAATATAACTAATCAAGTAATAACTGTTGTTGATGATAAAAATGTTAGTAAAGCAGATATTGATAATCATATCACTTCACTTATTAGCAAAAAAATAAATAAATTTGCTCAAGAAACATGACATCAAATTTTTACTGAACAAGATTATGTTATTAGTAACAATGCTAGTGCTGGAAATTATCAACGAGCAAAAATAATAGTGGTAACAATTATTGGCAAAAATCAATTGCAAGACACTATTGAATTACAAATATATATGCGATGTCATAATCAAAATGCTAACGAAAAAATTTTTAAAAATAGTAATTTTAATGTTAATAATTTAAATCCTATTACTTTATATCCAAATGTACTACCAACAGGTATTACATATTCAATTACTTTTAAAAATGGCGCTAATTCACTTACTTCATTATTGTTTAAGACAGCAATTAAAGATTTAAATGATTTTTCTTTAGTTGATAATGTTAGTTTAGCAATCAATATTGAAATAAAACTTGATGGTGATAGTTATCAAATTAATTATCAACAAGCAATTGAACCTAATGTCATAAAAAAAATAAATAATATTGTATTAGTAAGTGATTCTGAACAAAATGGTGAATATCAACATTTAAAAAATATTGGTATCATTATTAAATATAATGATAATCAAGAATATAAAATAATTAAAATGATCGATGTTAATATTAAAAATAATGGTTTAACCTTTATTAATTTTAGTTCTCTTGTTAAAATAATTTCATGACGTTAAATTAAATTATTTTTGCAGTTATGATTAAGGAAAACATAGGTGATAACGATGGATACGCCATTAGCAATTTTGTTAAGACCGACTACTATTACTAATATAATTGGTCAAAGTCATTTATTAAATAATAATAATGGAATTATTAATCGAATATTAAATCAAAAATTTTTAACATCATTAATATTTTATGGTAATCCAGGAGTTGGCAAAACTACTATTGCTCAAGCGTTAGCTAATGATTTACAGTATCAATTTGGTATCTTTAATGCGGCAATTGATAAAAAAGAAGATTTAGAAAAATTAATTAAAATAGCAGAAAATAATAAACCTTATATAATTATTATTGAAGAAATACAACGTATGAATCGTGATCGTCAAGATATATTATTACAATATTTAGAATATGGTAATTTTATATTAATTGCTTGTACTACTGAAAATCCCTACTTTGTAGTTAATCCAGCATTACGCAGTAGATGTTTATTGTTAGAACTAAAACCAATTAGTAGTGAGGAAATGTTTGTTGGTTTAAAAAAAATAATTATTAATAATTCATTATTTAATTTTAAACTTACCGATGAAATTTTACAATTAATATCTAGTTTAGCAACTGGTGATTTTCGTGTAGCAATTAATATTTTAGAAATATTAATGAAATTATATCCTAATGAAGTAATCACTGTTGATATCATTAAGGCAATTATGCCACAAGCAAATAGTTGAAATGCTAAAGCAGGAAACGAATATCATGATTTAAAATCAGCATTACAAAAATCAATTAGAGGTAGTGATGCTAATGCCGCTTTATATTATTTAGCAAGATTATTAGCAAGTGGTGACCATGAAGCTTTATTAAGAAGAATGTTAGTTATTGTTTATGAAGATATTGGACTTGCTAATCCCGCTTTAGGGATTAGAGTGAAAACTGCTGTTGATACTTTTCGCCAAATTGGTATGCCTGAAGGTTTAATTCCCCTTGGTTTAGTAGTTATTGAGATGGCACTTAGCGAAAAATCAAATAGTGCTAATTTAGCAGTGCAAAAAGCATATAGTGATGTTTTACAAGGTAAAATATATCCAATTCCTGATTATTTAAAAAATAATTGGTCTAAAACATTAAATAAACAAGTAGCTAAAGGAGAATTATATAAATTTCCCCATGATTATGATAATGATTATGTACAACAACAATATTTACCAACAAAATTAAAAGATATTAAATATTATCAACCAAAACTCCATAATATTTATGAAAAAAAACTAAATGAAATTTATAGTAAATTTACTAAAAAATAAAATTATGAGGTGCAGAACAAAATGTTAAAAAATAAACATTTATGGTTATTGTTTGGTTTAATATTAGCAATAAGTAATATTATTGCTATTACAAGTAGTATTAATAATTTAACAATTATTAGTAATCTGCAACAAAATAAAAAAAATAAAATTAATTCAATAGTTACTAATACTACATATGGTAGTTTAAGTAATGGTACTATTCTTAGTAGTCAAGATAACAATGGAACATATCATCTTTTTGATATTAAAAATATTATTAATAATTCAAAATTAGAACCTTATGCAAAATATATTAATATTACTAATAATAAATTAAGTTATAATCCTGATGATATTAGTAAAGAGATTATTGATGAATTTAATAAAGAAATTGCTATTATTAATTATAATGAACAACAATTAACAAGTACTAATGACTTACAAATTTTTCAAAAACAAAATTTAAGTAAGATATCAACAACAGTTTATAAATCAAATAAAAAATCTGATAAAAAGTTCACATTTATTCAATTTGGTGGTGCTAATCTTCATGTATCTTTAGAAGGTACAGAGGGGATTGTTGATAAAATTACTGATTATAATGATTTAAGTGAAACATTAGGAATATATTATATTGCTAAATCACATGCAAAAAATAGTAGAACCATTTGTTTAGATTTTGTTAAACAGTTTATTAGTAAAAGTAGTCTAAAAAATAGTAAAAATATTAATGATAAAATTTTTATAGCTATTTTAAATAGTATGATTGATAATGAAAATTTAACATCTATTATTAATGATTATCCTATAAAAAATGATAGTAAAAATATGAGCATTAGATATTTATTAAATGATGATAATATTGTTAGTGTTGGATACTATCAATATAATATTAGTGATTTGGATACTATTAATAATTTAATATTTTCTTATAATTTTCCAAAAGATGGAGCGCAATTTATTGAATATGATTCAAAAATAACTTCATTTTTAAAATGAAGTGATTATGCTGATTCTTGAACTAACTTTACTTTTTTATATCCAATAATTTTTGCTGGTGTTAGCGATAATATTATTTATACTGTTATGGGCAATACAACAATTATTAAAAGTGATAAGTTAAATTTTAGTACAAAAAAAATTGAAAATAAAGATAAGCAATTACCAGTATGGAGGGTAATAAATCAGCCGCCTCCTGGCCATAAATCGCAGGGATTAGTTATTTACATATTTATTTGACATGATGAAAATATGATATATCAGCAAATTAAAAGTACTTCGATATCTAGAGCTTTTGATGTGGGACCATCTTTTTCAATAAATATTAATAAATGAACAATTAGTAATATATTAAAGTAATTAGTTAAGTATCTTAAAAAAAATACTAATTTATCAATAAAACTAAACATTTGATTTTATAAGTAAATCTTTCTGTCTATTAATTAGGCAGAAAGATTTATTTATTTTAATTATGAAAGGAATTAAGAAAATGAAAAAAGAAGAAACTTGACAAGAGGTACAATGAGCAATAAAAAATCTACATGGTCCGATTAGAGCTGCAGCATTAGTTGCACAAAATTGAACTAATATTACTGCCAGTGTATTATTAGTGGTAGCAGGACTTAAATCTGCTACTAGAAACAGTAATATTGAAAAACGTTATCAATTAATTAAAAGTGGAGCAACTGATATTTTATATGCAACATTGGGTGCTTGAATTATTTGACAAGCATATAATTTAAATGAGACTGGTGGTAGTACAACTGTAAGTCCAACCACAACTACTGAAGGAAATTTACCTACTTTTCCCACTTTACCCCTTAATGATGCAATAAATTATCAAATTGTTGCTGGTCAACTTACAGAAAATATTATTAATAATGAATTAACTCCAGAAATGATTACTATTGGTGTAAATAAACTACTTTTTGCTACAAACGGATTAATTAAAATAGTTAGTGGTTTATTAAATTTTGATCTGCGTAAGGTACAAACAGTGACAAAAATTATTGAATGTTTAAAATTACCTACTACTTTTGCAACGGCAGGTTTTAATTTTAAAGACAGTAATTTTAAGGGAGGTAGTTTAATGTTAATTTCAGCAATTATTGATATTAGTGATATTTATTTGCCTACAATAATAAGAAAAGTTAATGCTGTTAATAATTGTGAAGAAAAAATTATTGTTAAAATTGTTAATAAAAGAGAAGAACATATTTCAAAATTCTTTCCTTTATATAAAGGTATTTTAAGTAATAAGGATCTGGGTGAAATATACAAGTTTTTAGAACATAATGATTGAAATCAATTTGAATTAAAACATTCAAATAACGCAGTTGCTACTTTTTTTAAACTTGGAGAAATAAAAGATTGATGATCAACGTTAACAAAGTTTAAAGAATGAATAGATAATTATACTCCTGAAGATAAAAAAGTAGAAATAGTAATGGTGCAATTTGATAATAATCAAGAACAACTAAAACTAAAAATACCTGATTATGATTTTGCGCCAGAATTTGTTGAAACTGCTAATAATGGTATCTCAGAAATTATTATTGGTGATTCACAATCATTAATATCATCAAATAGTAGTATTTAAAAAACTCTTATTTTATCATAATGTTTTTTTAAAAAACATTATTTTTATTTATTATTTTAATTTTTCTTGTACAATTATCTTAGAAATTCAAAAATTTAAAGAAAGATTTAAAATTTAACTTTATTTTTAAAATAAAAAAATATTTTAAAATTGACACTTATTTTAAATAATAATATAATTAAAAATGGTTAAGTTTTCTAGGTGCATTTAATGAGCAAAAAAATAATTTTAATTTGTAGTGTTTGCTTAAATCGCAATTATCATACATACAAAAATAAAATTAAGTATAAAGAACGTATGGAATTAAAAAAATATTGTGAACATTGTCAAAAACATACTTTACATAAAGAATCACGTTAGGAGATATTTTTCATGAGTAGCGAAGATAAAACAAAAGAGAAACCAAAAATTAATCCCGAAAAACTGGCTCTTTTAAAAAGTAAATTTAATATTTTGCGTAGAATTAAACCATTAAGAACAAAAAAGAATATTGATGGAAAAGTAGTTTTTAACCCACGAACAGTGGATAAAAATAAAAAAGTTAATATTAGTGAAATTTGGGAAAAAGAACGTCGAGATCGTACTTCTGAAGAACGTTTTTATTATAAAAAAGAAGCAAGAACTTATCGTAAATATTTTTTCTTGTATTTATCAAGAGAAATTAGAAGAACTCGTTGAACACCAAGAAAACAATTAAATAATAAATTTATTACAACAGTGATATTTATTGCTGCGTTAGCATTATTCTTTTATGGAATTGAGCAGTTGTTGTTACTTGTATTACCTTTATTAAAAATAATGTAAAATGGAGATGCCAAAAAAAATGAAAAAAGAAACCCTTAAAACGATGCCAGTAGAAGAAACACATAAACATCGAATTGAACAAGCACAATGATATATTGTTAATTGCAACAAAGGTCATGAAGATAAAGTAGTTGCTGATTTAAGAAATAAAATTGAGAAAAAATTAAATTTAAAAGATAATATTTTTCAAGTTAGAGTTGTTAAAGAAACAATAACAGATAAAGATAAAAAAATAACTGAAAAAAATATTTTTCCAGGTTATATTTTTATTCATATGATTTTAACTGAAGATACTTGATATGATATTCGTAATACAGCAGGTATTAATGGATTTATTGGATCTAGTGGTAAAGGTGTGCCCCCAACTCCATTGTCTACTAAAGAAGTTAATGAAATGTTATATCGTAATGTTAAAAATCAATTACAACCTAAAGTTAAAGAAACAAGAAAAATTATTCGTGATTTTGAATTAAATGATTTTGTTCATATTACCTCTGGTGCTTTGCAAAACAGAGAAGGACAAGTTGTTAAGTTAGATGAAGATAAGGGTGTAGCAACAGTTTCTGTTGATATGTTTGGTCGTCAGACTGAAATTAAAGTAGAATATGATAGTTGTAAGAAATTAAAGTTTAAGTAATTAGTTACTTACAAGAATTTTATATTTTTAACAATTGAGTTTATTAATTTTAAAAAATTAATAAACTCAATTTAATTTTTAGAAACTAAATCAACAAAATAGTTATTTATTTATTATTAATGTTTCTTATTTGATTAACGCAATTAAATCCAACTAATAAGTTTTATAAAATTATGAGTAACATTTAAATATCATTAAATTATAATTGACTACTAATAGTAATAATGTTATTATTTGTAAGTACTATTTATCTAAATAAATAGACTTTATTTTTGTTTAAACTTGTGGAAGATTTATTCGCTTGGACCACAGTGAGAATCCATTTAGGAGGAGTTGCTCATGGCAGATAAAAAAAATATTAATCGTGAAGGTATTATTCAATTACCCGCTGGTAGTGCCAAGCCAGGTGCTAGTTTAGCATCATTTGGTATTGATATGCCACGTTTTTGTAGAGAATTTAACGATAAAACTAAAGACCAAAAAGATGATGTTAATCCAGTTCCAATTCCAGTTTTTATTACAGCATATAAAGATAAAACTTTTGATTTTAAAATAAAAACTCCACCAACAACATTTCTTTTAAAAAGAGCATTGAAGCTTGCAAAAGGTTCACCAAATGCTAAATTAACAATAGTAGGAAAACTTACTATTACTCAAATTACAGAAATTGCCCAAATTAAATTACCTGATTTGAATGCTTATTCTTTGGAAGATGCAATTAAAATTATTACAGGAACAGCTAAAAATATGGGTATTATTGTTGAAAATGGAAAGCAAGGTATTTAATATGAAAAGAAGTAAAAGATATCTTGCAGTTGCAAAATTAATTGACAACACTAAGGTTTATGCCATTGATCGTGCTTTAGAATTAGTTAAACAAACTTCATCATTAAAATTTGATGCAACAGTTGAAGCAGCATTTCGTTTAAATCTTGACCCAAGACATGCTGATCAGATGTTACGTGGTTCTATTGTTTTACCAGCAGGAACTGGTAAAACACAACGTGTTTTAGTAATAACTACTACAAAACAAAAAGAAGCAATGGAAAGCCAAGCTGACTTTGTTGGTGGTAAAGAAATGATTGAAAAAATTCAAAAAGGTTGATTTAATTTTGATGTAATCATTGCAACACCGGAAATGATGGGTGAATTGGGAAAAATTGGTAGAATTTTAGGACCAAAAGGATTAATGCCGACAGCAAAACTGGGAACAGTAACAATTAATGTTCAAAAAGCAATAGCTGATATCCGTAAGGGGAAAGTCGAATATCGTGTTGATAAACAAGGTAATATTCATGTTATTCTTGGTAAAGTATCATTTACACAAGAAAACTTAAAAGATAATTATCTTACAATCCTTAATACTTTAAGAAAAGTTAAACCAGCAGTAGTTAAAGGTGCTTATATTAAAAATATAAGTATTACTACAACTATGGGTCCTGGTATTAAAGTACTAATTGAAGAATAATGAATATATTTAAAAATCATCAGTAAATATTACTGATGATTTTTCTATTTTTATTCACTAATTTATTATTAATTTAAAATATTTTACGCTATAATTTACTTATTGTGTTAGTACCAATTGACATATCATTTTGCTAAAACAATAATGAAGAGTAAAGGAGAAACCTTAATGAAAAATCTTATAAATAATTTTAAGAAGCAAAATTGAGGAATAAAAATTGGTTTTGCATCACTGGTAATTAGTATTTTTTGCTTAGTCTTAGGGCTAATTTTAATTGCAACAGCTAATTTTAAAGACTCACCTGGTAATACCTCACAATATGCAGGTAATGGTTTTCATGCTATTAATGTATGAGGACTTAATGCTTTTTTAAATAAAGTTGCTTATAATCAAATGGTATTAGATGCTTATAGTGCTAAGTTGTTGTCTTATCCTCTTACTCAAGTATTAACTGGAATTGTATTTACAGTAATTTTAACGGCTATATTTTTTGGAGTTAGTGTTTTATCTTTAATATTTGGTTATTTTAAACGCTGATTATATTCTTAATTAGTAAGTGTTAAGTATGGATAAAAATATAAAATATAAAAAAGTTACATCTTGAGATTGAAAACAAAAACTAGGATTATTTTTATACATTTTAGTAGTATTATTAATAATAATTAGTTTAGTGTTATTAGCAACAGCTAGTTTTAATGATGATTATAACAATTTTCTTGGTAATGGTTTTTGAAGTTTAAAACATTATGGTATCATTAATTTGTTTGGTAATTGAAATCAATTTGATATCAATGCTGCTAAAAATGCTGATGTTTCTCATCCTTTTTTGCAAGTTTATTTTGCTATTATTTTTTTAATGATTATTACACCAATATCTTTTATTTTTGGCACTATTTTACTAGTTAGAGGATGATGAAAGTCAAGAATTTAATATCTAAAACTCTTTAATAATTTTATTTATAGAAAGTTTAATATTATTCATTAGAAAAAGGCCTTGATGCTCTAATAAAAATTATTAGCAATCATTTTGGTTTAGATAAAAAAAGTTGAAAATATTATAAAAATAATAATTTTAGTTACTACTATTATTTTAACAATAATAGTTTTAACATTTACTATTTATTTGCAAATTATTAGTAAAATTAGTTGATATAATGACTTTAATTAAGTATCACAATATTAAATAACACAATTCACCCCGAGTTTTTATTTATTCTTTTTATTATGTTTGATATTGATATTAATTTTTTATTTTATGGTGTTACTTTTATTTTAATGTTTCATATTGTTTTGTGCTTTTCTTTCAAAATAATATAATAAAGTTATTCAAATTTAAAATATTTGTGATAAAGGAAAAACAAGTGGCATAATTAAATCATTTATTAGTATTAATTATTGATAATTGTTGTTTTTACTAATTTTATTATTAATCATCTTAAATATGACAGTGATAGCAATTGATAAGTAAGAGCAAATTGATAGTACTATTACTAATAACAATATTAAAAGAGTAATAATTAATGCTAAATTTAATTATTAACTTCTAAAAACGAATTGATAAAAGTTGATACATTGTTTAAAATATATGTAGCAATTACAGTTGCTAAAGATTCTAAACAGGTTTTAAAACTATTTATTAATTCAAAAATAATTTTATATATGATAAATCTACTTCTTTTTTATAAAGAGTTTGAATAAAAATTTTATTATTTAATAATATAAAATTAAGATTATTAATAACTTCTTTATTTTCTAAAATAACTAAAAGCTCATTATTTTGTTCATAAAACTTAAAACTATAATTATATTTTTTTAATAGTTTTATAGTAATTAAAATATTACTAGTAATTAAAACTCAAACCTTATTAATATTAAAAGTTTTTATTGAACCATCATAAAGTAATTTTCCTAATTCCATAATAGTAAAATTATCGATGATATCTTTAACTTCATTAATCATATGAGTGGTTAAAAGAATAGTTTTTCCTTGTGATTTTAAATCTTTTAAAATAGTATTAAATTGTTTGCGTGATTCTGAATCTAAATTAGCTCCTGGCTCATCTAAAATTATTAGGTCTGGATTATTAATTAATGCATGAATTATCATAATACGATTTTTCATTCCTGAAGAAAAAGAATTTAATTTTTTATTACGATGTTTTCATAAATTAAATATTATTAAATACTTTTTTATATTTTGATTTAAAATTTCATCACTAATGATTGTTGCTCGTCCTAATATTTTTAAAAAAATAAAAGCTGTTAAATCGTGAGGAAAATTTTCTAAGTTTAAAGAAAATCCTAAACTGCTTTTTGCTTTTGCACTTCCAGCTTTATAATTATTAATAGTAATAATACCATTATAATTATTAGCAGATATTGCACCAATAATTGATCTTAATAAAACAGATTTACCACTTCCAGATTGGCCAACTAAAGCGTGAATAGTTCCTTTATAAACTTTAAAACTAATATTGTTAATATTAAAATTTTTTAATTTAATACTATAATCTTGCACATTAATCATAATATTATTATCCATTTCTTCTACTCCTAACTAATTTTTTTCTTCAAAAATGTTACATAAGATATATAAAATAAAATAACTGAAATAATACTATAAACATAAATAATTATTGAAATATTTTGAAAATGTTGAGTTTTATCAATATTTATTTTACTTTTAATAAAAGTTAGTTTAAAATCATGGTAACTAAATAAAGCATTTTTTTGTGTGTCAAAATCAATATTAGATAAAGGATAAATTTCGAATCAAAAATCACCATAATATCCCATAAAATAGGTTCATATTTGATTTCAATGTTCAATTATGTTAATATAATTTAAAATTTGATATGTATTAACAGCATCAATGTATTTTTTATAGTTATTATTGATAATAATATTATTATTAATGATATTATTATAAATACGAACTTGTTCATAAATATAATCTTCAACTGTTCTAATAACATAATATATTGGGTTATAGAAAATTTTGTTAAATTGATATTGAAAATCAAATTGATATTCATAATTTGATAAAAATATATTTTTAATTTCATCATCATTAATTGCTTGTTTAGTATTATCTTCTCCTTTAATAACAATAAAACTTTTATTAATATCATTGTCAGAAGTTACTAAAGTTGTTGCTTTAGTTTTTTGAATTAACATAAATGTATTAATGTTATTACATTCAAGATTATAATCATTTATTAAATCCAATAAATCTTGAAAAATTTTATTACCATTTAAATTTAATTTTAAAAAGTCTAAATCTTTAAAATAACTATTAAAAGTAATTTGTAATATAATAGTTTTATTTACATACTCTACTGGTCTTCATAGTGTAACTTTGCCCTCAAAATTTCTGACTACGGAATTTTGATAAATAAGTCCTAAACTTCTAAAAAAATTAATTCTTTTATTAATAACATTTTCTGAATTAATGTTCTTTAATTCTAAAGAAGTTAATCCAGAATAAAAATTAAAAATAGTCTTTGTTAAATTATGATATTTAATTAAATTGTTTTTTAAATTTTCCTTAAACAAAATTGAATTTTTAATTTGCCTTACATTATATGATTCATTATTTTTAAAACTTAAAATAATGTTATCAGTTTTTATTTTATTAAATGAATAAGGTAAACCACCTAATAAAAATAAACTACAAAAAATAATAAAAATTAAAAAAACAGTTTGTGAACGTATAAATGCTGATAATACGACAACACCAATAGTTAATAAAATACTAAACAAAAAACAAAAAACAAAAAATTTAAAAATAGTAATAACATGAAAAATTAAATATTGTTCATTAAACATGAAACCAAGAGTACCAGCTATTATTAATAAAATTAGAAAATTAAATAAAATAAAAATAAAATTAGTAAAAAAAAGAGCAATATATTGTGTTAGAATAATATTTTTTCTTGAATATGGTTTTGTAATTAAAAGTAAAAAAGAACTATCTTCAATTTGAATACCAAATATTTTTATAGCATTCATTACAACAAAAATAAATAAAAGAATGTTATAAAAAATTATAAAATAATATTGAAAATCAACAAAAAAGATATCATTTGCTAAATTTAAAGAAAATAAAATTAAAGAAGTTATTAATGAAAATGTTAATGAAAATATTAATAAAAAAATTGTGATAAAAGAATGATTAATTTTAAATAAAATTAATTGAAAAAGTTTAATTCAAGATTTATTTTTATTTTTCATAAATAGTCCTTCTTTTTAATTTTATTATTAAACCTATAATTTGTTGTATCATTGCTATTTAAAAATTAAAAAGATAATTTTAATTTCAAATATTACTATCTGCTTTTTTAATTATTCATTTATTAAATGTTATATAATTATTTCCATTTGTGTTGTCTTCAGCTTTTTTACTACCAAAAATAAAATAAAATCCATCAATATTAATGTATAAGTAAGAATAGCGGTTTAAAGGGTTTTTAGTTACTTCTAGTGTAGAATCATCTATTTTTTTAACAAATTCAGGATTTCGCAAAGTTGCAACAGGGTTTCAGCAACCATTTAATGTTACTTCAAATTCTGTAGTATCTTGAATTACTTTTTCTGCTATTAGTTTTGCTTTAATTTTGTCATTAAAATAATATCTAACATCTAATAAACTTTTATTTTCATAAAGATATGATTCAAAGTCTGCTTTATCCATATACATAACTAAATTTTTTTCATCGTTAATAATATTAAATGGTATTTTAATAAAACCATCTAAAGAAAAAGTATTTCCTAATGCATTAGATAAAAAAATTATTCATTGTTCTCTTGTCTGATTTGTACGAATTGTAATAAAATCTAAGTTAATACTTTTTAATGTTAAACCTGAAATAGTTCAATTATTTAACGAAATTTTCCCAAAACTTTTAATATTTAATTTTTGTTTTTCAATTGTTGATTTTGCTTTATTATCTAAATTTGAATTTGAATTAACTCACTTATTTAAATCTGTATTAAAGTCTTCAAATATTGATTGAAAATAATCTTTTAAATAATTTATTGAATCAGTCTTTGATTTATTAAATGCATTATAAAAATAATTTGCTTCACTATATAGGTGTTCTTTGATTTTTATAGTATTATTTTCCAAAAGAGTACTTTCATTAATAGAAACTTTATTGTTGTTTTCTAACAAGTCAAATATTATTCGATTTGCTTTGTCAATTATGTTCTTTTTATTTGGAACTATAGTTGTTATATCAATATCCAAAAGGCAATCTTTTATTTTATTATTAATTTCTAATGAGGCTGCTTCAATTACTGCCATTATATTCGCACGTGTGTTTGCAAAATATATAATATAATCTTGTTTTAGTTCCTTTTCTTGCAATTTATTATTTTCATCTTTATATGATAAAGATAAATTTAGATTTATTTTAATAGAATATCAATAGTCTATATTTAAAGCACCTGGACTATAATCTTTAATGCCAAAATTAACGTTCTCTTCTTTTTTTCATTTAAAAGGAATTTTAAAAAAATTGGTTTTATTAACAGAAATCTTTAATACATCATTGTTTGATATTCCATTAAATAATAATCTTAAATTATCATCAAGTATTAATTTATTAGTAATATTAGTATTAATTATGTTTTGTATTTTTTGAGTAAATTGTTTAATAAAATTATCATTATTAATTTGTGTTACTTTCTCAGAAGAAAGTTTTTCTAAAATCCCAGAAATTTTTTCCTTTTTTTCTAGAAATTCACCGCTAAAAAATAAATTTTTATTTAAATTTATTAAATTTCCAAATCCTTCGTTAATTTTATCTTGAGTTTTAGTTAATAAGTCTTGTATATTATTTCCGTCATCATCTGTTGGATTTATTGGTTCTTGACTACCGCTACCACATGCAATAACACTTATACTTGTTGTGCCGACTAAAGTTATAGCACTTAAAATAGTTAGTAATTTCTTCATATCTTTATACCTCCTTAAATTTTATTGTATAATGTAATTTTATATTATTCTGCAATAATTTTTTTATATATTCGTTTTTACTTTAATAAGTAGAATTAGTTCACACATACTTTCATTCTTATTAATGTTATTTAATATGTTACTAAACTTTTTTTGTGATATTGTTTTTTATTTTTGATTAAATTTATTTATTTTTAGTAATTTAACTATTTGCTTTTCTTTTGGTGTTCAGTTTAAAATATAATTTTTTATTTTATTGTGTTCTTTTTTTTGTAAAATATCTATTTTCTAATTTATTTCTTATGGTTGCGTTAATTGTTTTGCTTCAAATAATTTATGGTGAAAAATTACCATTATAAAAAAATTGAAACAGTATATATTATTTCTGATTATCATACAGAAAATAAAATGAAAGATAAATTGAATACCAATTGCTTTGCCGATTGAAAAACAAAAATAAATAATTAATTACTTTGACTGTATAAAAAAATAATATAATTATTTTAAAATATTATTTATTAATAGGTTATAATATAATTATATTTTTTATAAAAAGCTTATATTTTAATTTTCTTTTTTTTATTTAAAATACTAAGTATATTTTTTTTCATGGAAAAAATAGACATTTTAGTTATCAAATTTTATAAAATATAATATTAATTATAATAAAAAATTATTAATGTTATTAGAAAGGGTGATATTATGGTCAAAGAAAACTCTGTTGAAGTTAAATTAAATAAAAAGGCGCAAAGAAATTCAATTAATCAACTAAAACGACAAGCTATTTTTAGTACAGCAAAACCATGAAAAGCAATTTTTATTATGGTTACTCCACCTTTAATTGCAGTAATTATTTTTTCTACCTATCAAATTTTTGATAAATGAATTGCTACACAATGAGGTGGACAAAGCATTATTGATCGTTATAGTCAAAGTTCAGGGATAATAATTAGTATGCAACAAGCATTAAAAATTATTAATATTGCTACTACTTATGCAGCTGTTCCATCTTCAATGATGGTTGCTTTTGCGTTAATGGTGGCAACGGGAACAGGAATTAAATATTCAATTGCATATGGTCAAAATAAGCGTCACCAAATGTCTCAGTATTTAGGAAATGGTTTTTTATTATCTTTTCTGGTTTCTATTATTCTTATGATTATTATGTATTTTAGTTGTCAGAGTATTATTGAATTTCAAGCTGGAAGCGATGCTGGGAGTGAACCAGAAATTAGAAAAATCATAATTAAAGAAGCAGTTAGATTTTCTCAAATTTTAATTCTTGCCACACCATTACTTTTTTTTGCTTATTTTTTAGTTTCGTTGTTACGTAGTGAAGGAATGATGTTATGAACAATTTTAATTAATGTTGCTGCGTGTTTAGTAAATATATCGTTAGATTTTATTTTTGTTATTCCTGGTAAGTTAGGAATGGAAGGTACTGCTTATGCTACAATTATTGCTTGAGTAAGCATTAATTTATTTTCAATGGTAATTATTTGATATAGTGTTGATAATTTAAGATTTAAAATAGGAGATTTAAAATTTAAATGAGTAATAGTTACAGGTATTTTATTAATTGGAGCAACGTCATTATTACAAAATATTGCGCAAAGTATTTTAGCAATGATTACTACTAAAATTTTAAATACATTAACACCTCCAGATTATCATGGTGGTGACACTGCTATTCCCGTTTATGTCCAATTATATGGTGGTATTATGCCGTGATTAATATTGATTAATGCTCCTATTATTGGTATTACACAAGGAGCTAGAGCATTAATTGGTTATGTATATGGTTCAAAAGATTTTGGTCGTGTCTGAGAATTAATGTGACGTTTAACATTACTACTTTTATTATTATTAATTGTTTCAGTATTGATAGTAGTAATTGCTGGACAATATATGATGCATGCCTTTGGTGTTGATTTAGAAATGGCAACATTTTTTAAACTTTATATTATTATGCAGTTTGCTTTTTATCCATTAGCAACACTACATTATGTTGCTGTTATTTTTTATCAATCAATTAATCGTGGCAAATTGTCTTTATTTGCCAGTTTACAACGAACAATTATCATGCCAATTATTTGTTTAAGTTTAGGATATTATGTTGCAAATGTTACTCATAATGGTTTTTATTTTTACTTGTTTCTTGGTTTTATTGATTTATTTGCTGCTGTTGTATTATTACCATTATTAGGTTATACCTTCTGAAAAGCTAAACCATTTATTCATGCAAGTAAGAAAAAACAAAAAGAAATTAATCATAATTTAACAGACAAAAATATAACTCATAATGTATAAAATATTTATTAAAAAGAATAGTTTTTTTTATAAACTATTCTTTTTTAAAATAGATATTAGATTTTAATGGTTTAATTTTATGTAAAATATTAAATTTACAAATTAAAAGGAATAAGTTTATCAGTTAAATGTGATATTCTCATTCCTAAGTAATTAACTTTTAATTTTTATATTTACAAGTTTATTTTATTTATTTTTTTTATCACGGTTTGCTTTATTACTTCTAGCACGTCCTCCATCATCAACTGCTTTTTTTAATGCTTTGCAAGAATTAAATTTGACTACTCATTTTTTTGGAATCGGCATTGTGTTTCCAGTTTGTGGATTTACTCCTTTTCGTGCTTCATGACATTTAACAATAAAAGTTCCAAAGTTACGTAATGTTACTTTTTCACCATTAATTAAAGCAGCACCAATTTTTTCTAACATTACTTCTAATGCTTCTTTGTATTCTTTATCTGATATCTGCAATTCTTTTTGCACAATTTCTGCTATATGAGTTTTTTGCATAAAATCTTCAACCTTTCTTAACCACTTACCATAAGTTATGCTATAAAACATGCCTTAAATGATATTTATTATTATATAACATTTTTTTTAAAAACCTTATTTAATGAAAATAAAAAAATAGTAATTTAAAACATAAAATTAGGGTTTTAATCCTGAAGTGAAAATAAGATCGTGTTAACTTTGTTCCGGATTAAAGGAAAATCTTTTTAGAGAAGCATTAAGCCAATTCTTTTCCTATCCTTGTAAAAAAAATCTGACAATTTAAAAAGATTCAATGTCTTTTCAATTCACTTATATAAGTGAATTTTTTTTATTTTTAGAAAGGAGAACAATGCCAAAAAATAATACTGAAATTACTGATTTAGACGAATATTTTAATCATCCTGATATTCAAGAAGAAACTAAGAATTTTGTAAAAAAATGAGAATCAACAAAAGATGAAGATGAAAGTTAAAAATTTCAAAGTATGAGTTTATTTAATGTCAGACAAAATCATTGTTCATAAACTTAAGGTTTTTCCAACCACACATTTTTTAAAGTTTAATATTTTTTAAAAATTCTAGTTGATAAAGTAAGTGTGGAGTCTTTAATACTTATTTTTAGTGTAGTTTATTGCTTTAACTATAGTAAATCAATGATTACTATCACTGATTATAATCATTGTTTACATTCAATGAAGAAAAACAATTGATATATTCATTTATTAATATCATTAATATTAATAAACTTTGATAATTCAGTGATAAATCAATGAGGATTTAGGAGGTAATCAATATTTTTAAAACTAGTGAAAAAAATAATATGTTTTTGAACAAAAAACTCTTAGTCAAATGAAATTATAGTAAAACAGTTTTTCTAGTTCAGTCACCATTTAATCCTAATGCTGGAATTTGATGATCAAGTGAATGATATCAAGAAAGTAAATATGAAGGATATTTTGCAACAGGAATTATTTTTGACTATCAATATCAAGAAATTATTTACAGCGAAAAAGGATTAGGAATAAAAAAATTAATTTAATTAGTGGCAAAGATTTATATGACAAATTTAATTACATGAAAAATATCAATAAAATTCAATATCTTAAAATATCGATGAACACTAGAAAAACTTTAAATAATTTAACTAATGATTTAACAGAATTCAATAAACAATTTCTGAATTAACAATTTTAATTTAATATTCCTTTCATCAAATATTGGTACGTTGATGAACTAATGGGGCTAGTAACTCTAACTAACAGCAATACTAGCATTAAAGTGCTATAGTTTCGAAAAGACAATAAATATCAAACAAAGGAGGCAATTTATGTCGCTTAATGATATTATTAAAAAACATTTACCAGTTAAAAAACTAAAATTATCTCATATAATAATTAACATAATTATTGTTGAGTTTTTGATTATCAAAATTGTAATAATTGTAAAGAAGTTAAAAGAATTAAATGTTGTAAAAGATTAACTTTTCAATCTGTTAAACAAATTAATACAACTCGTTGGCATTTTTACTTTACTTGTTTAGTTAATCATTTAGTTATTAGATCAGTTGTTTTTGAAGGTAATACTATTTTAGTTGGAAAAATAAAAAATTAAAAACTATCAGACAGTAACTATAATAATTACTGTCTTTTTTTATTTTGAAAAAAGAAAGAAGGTATTAATTATGAAAAATTATGAAATTGAACCAATTAAAGTCTCAAGTCAATTATTGTAAGAACCAATTAATAATTTTATTGATGATATAAAATCACAGTTTAATATTGATTTAAATAGTAATATTGTTTCTGATGAAAAAATGACTGAGATTAATGAATATTCTTTAGAATACTTTAATGAATATGAAGTTTATGATGATAAGTTAAATGAATTAGCAGGCGAATTAAATATTCAAGGATACAATGTTTTAGCAACAGCAATTGAGTATGATCAAGAATCACTTTTAATTGTTAATGAAACTTTAAGAAATTATGTCCTTAATCAAGTTTTGCAAGGAATTACTATTTTTATTGAAAAGAGTTTTAATTTAGCACAAGAATTAAAACTAAAAGAATTATTATACTGAACAAGAACTACAAATTATTAAAAATAATAGGGAGATTGTCAAAAATCCGAAATAGATTACTTCATATATAGTCTTATTATAATGTTAGACAAGAAATAATTAGGATTTTTATGTAATTGTAAATCTATCTTACTACTATTTTAAAAGTATTACAATTAAAATACTCAATTTTATAAATTATAAAAACATTTTAAAAATTAAAGTATTATAAATATATAGCAAAAATTCTTATTAAATTAAAATTTAATAAGAATTTTTATTTTTTTATTTTAAAATAAATAAAATTATATTTTTAAGTTTATTTGATTACACTTAAATATAACCATTTTTATATAAATAAAAATACTATATGTTCTATTAGCAATCATTTCTTTTAAAACATGTCAAATATTAGTTTCAGTAAAACAACCAATATTTCATTTTGCACTTGATTAACAATACCTTTTTTATTATTTTTAAAATATTGTTTTTTTAATTTTTTATGATTGTCTAATTGATTATATAAATAGTCAATTAACTCATCATATTGACCATTTTTTATTAAATTTTTACAATTATTATATTCACTTCAATATTTTCCTTTATTTCCCGCCATTATGCCAAGATATAATGTTCTAATTAAATGAAATTTATCTAAAACAAACTCAGCACCAAGATAATCTGCTACATCTTTAATTCACCCAGCACTATCTCCACAAATAATTATTTTTGCTTGTTCAACATTTTCATAAAATTTTTGAGAATGTTCTTTAATAAATTCAGCAGTCTTTTTAACTCCAATTGCTGTTTTTGTTGGTCTAATAATTGCTTTTACTCTTTTATTTTGCAGTTTATGATTAATATTGTCTGTATATGTTGTTATTAATCGCATAGAGTGCTTTATACCTTTACGTTTAAAATTTCAAAATTTTCTATGACCATCATCAATTGCTATAAAAATAGGTTGATTTTTTTCTAACTTTACTTTTACTGGAATTGTTTCAATTACTTCTAAATTATTAAAAACTCTATGGATAGTACTAAGACTAATATTTGCTTTTTTTATAACATCTCAAATATCACGATATCTTTTTCCATCAGCAAAATATTCAATAATAGTTTGTTCAATATCTTTGCTAATTCTTTTATATTTAGGTAATTCTAGTCATTCATCAACTAAACAAACACGAATTCATTTTTGTAATTTTTCATCAAAATATTCATATATTCTTCTTTTATAAGTTACCATTCCATATAATGTTTTTCTTGTTCGATATTGATAATCAACAATTTTATATTTCTTTTTATCTCTTGTATTTTTTATTATTCAATCTCGTTTTTCTCATTTGTTTTTTAAATGTTCTAAAACTAATTTATCAATTTTAGCATATTGTTCTTTAAAATTTCATTTATAATTAAAACTCATATTTAACTCTCCTAATCTATTTCTGCACCAATTATTAATTTTAATTTATATAAATTTAAAGTGTTAAAATATAACAAATTACATTAATAATTTATTTTATCCACTGTAATCCACATAAAAAATAATTATAACTAAAATAATTCTATTGTAAAAAAAGCATTTTTTCTTAGGTAATATAATCGCTAAAAGACGCTATTAATTATATTTCATACTGAATTTCAGAAATATTATAAAATTAATTTAGAAAAAATTTAAAAGTTTAAAGGAAAAAGGGTATATTTTATGTCTGAAGAAAAAGATAAAAAGAAAAAAAAGAAAGCAGCAATTATTGCTGGAATAGTGGGTGCTACAGCTTTAATTGGCGGTGCAACTGCTGGTATTATAGCTTCTTCTGAAACAGAGACAAAAGAAGAAGAAAATGAGAAAGAAACAAAGAAGAAAAAAGCAATTAAATCAAAAAATAATCCTAATAAACTAGTATCACAACAAAAGCCTACATCAAATTCATCTGGAGTAACACCAAAAAATGCACAAACACCTAATAATCAATCACCAACTCCAAAGCAAAAGATGAATTTAAATACTAAGATTAAAGAGTTATATTGACTTAATGTTCTTTTTGATGCAACTAAAACAAATAAAGAACTTGATTCGGTAGTTTTAAAGGATATTTGTATAAATACGTTATTAGAACCAAAATTAATAAAACCAACTATTAAATATTTTAGTGATGCACAAGGTAAAACTGATGTAAGTGATCAAAATCAAAAACCAGGTGATTTATATGTAGTTATTACTGCAAATGTTAATGATGGAAATTATCAAGGTTCAACAAGTCCAATTAAAATAGATTTAAAACAATATAACTTAAGTAACATTAAACAATTAACTGGTTTAAATTTAGTTGCAGATTCATCTAAAAAATTTCAGGATTTTAATTCCATAATTTTAAAAAATGATGTATTTAAAGATAAGCCTCTTTCACCTCGTGCAGTGGTTACATATTATTATGAAAAAAATTCAAAATGAAGTTGAATTTTTGATGATAGTTCTCAACAAAGTGGAACTTTTTGAGTAGTCATTAAGGCAGATTTTAAAGAACAAATTTGATATGGAGAAACACCACAAATTGAAATTACTATTAAATAACTTATAAGATATTTATTTAAAAAATAAATTAATTGTAATATGCTCTATATCCGTATAAAAATGTAATTAGGGGTAAAAATAATGCTACTGTGAAAAAAGTATCTTCACATTTGCGATATAATAAACAAGTAACATACAATTAATAGTATAGGTCTCATAAAATAAACGCCTTTAATTTAGGCGTTATTTTGCGTTTAAAAGGCATATTGTAAAAATAATAAAAATAAGTATACTTTAAAAGTAAAATTAAGAAATAAGGAGTAATTTACTATGAAAATATGAATAAAAACAAATTTAAGTAAAATAACATTAGCATTAGCACTAACTGGTGCTACAACTGGAACAATAGGTTTAATCATGGGGGGGTGCTTACCCATAATGTTAATGGAGTTAAATATTATTTAACTCCACATAAAGAACCTATAATGGGTGTTCAAACTATTTGAACAACTAATCCTAACGATACCTTAAAAGAAGATTATAAATTTGAGTTATATTTTGCAGATAAACCAAAAACTAGAAAATTTGATACATCTTATCAAAATTGATACTATAGCACAGATATAGAATGAAATGGTAATTATCCAAATGGATATTTTGATAATTAAATTTCTAAATTTATATAAGAAATATTTTCATTATATTTATCAAATAAATTAATATTTTTTAAATTAATTTCTTGTTTATCAGTAATTAATATTAAATCATAATTTCCAGAACCAAATATGCCACTAATTTCTATCCGATTTAAGTTATTAATAGGATTTTCTATTTGTAATTCAAATTCACTATTATTATCAATTTTTAAAATTTCTTTATAAAATTCCAGTTTAGAAAATAATTGAAATTTATTTGAACCATATAAATTTAAAGCATTTCCGATTTTATTTTTATCAATAACTATTCTTGTAAAATATTTACCATATTCACCATTTCCTAATGTTCAATCAGCAGGAATTAATGATGGAATATTATTACTTTCTAATTCATTGGTTATAGATAATCAGTTAAATTGATTATCATCTAATTTAAATAATTCATTTTGACTAATATCATTATTTTTTAATTTGATATTGTTTATATCTGTAAACTCAAAATATTCAGATTTTAATATAACTTTTAAATCTTTGAATTTTCAAATATCTTTATCAGTAGGTTTTATTGGGCTTGATTTTAGTTCAAAATAGTAAGGTAATAAAATTTTATTATCATCATTTAAACCTTTATTAATTGATAATGATGAATAAATATATTTTGATAACATAATAAATACTTGTTTGAATATTTTAATCTGTAATAGGTTTATATAATTTGGATATTCAAATTCCCACTGTTTAAATAAATTGGTAATTATTTCATCTGGTTTTTGTCCTGAAAATGTATCTCTTAATTCTGCTATTTTATTTGTTGGTTTACCTGTTATTTCATCATATGTAGCACCTTCAAAATTTCTATTGTAATTATATGTATAATTTAACATATTTAATAATAAATGTTGTAAACTATCAATAGTTGGTGCATCATTTATTTCAATTTCAATATCATTGAATTTATTATTAGTTGCAACATATTGATAAAATTGACTTTCACCCGGGAAATTTCAAACTTCTTTATCTTTTAATTCCTTTTCTTTCTTTAGTGGTCATTTACCATCTCAAACAGTACCCATTTCATATCCTAATCAAGCATGAGTTACTCTTGCATTATTAATAATTTCTTTTCTTGTTTCTTTACCACCACCAATAGCAATTAAATCTAAAACTGATTTTTCTTGTCCAATAAATTGTTTTGCTAAATTTCAAGGTAATATTTGTTCACTAAATCATTGTTGTAATATTCTAACTTTTGGTTGAGTTTCAATAGGCATTGATAATAGGGGAAATGCTATCTTATCTTTGACAAATAACTTTGGGTATACTTTTCCATATTGTCAACTTCACCAAGTACCTTTATATTGCCAAAAATCATGCTTCTAGGGGCTTTAATTTTTAAACCCGTAACTTTGGTATCTTTATCTAATGGTTTTTGTAATTTAATAATGATTGGATAACCATCTCTTGTTTTAAAATCTTTAATTTTAATAATAGTAATACTTTTAGTACTTCTTGTTTTTGGATTTTGATATGGTTGTGAATAATTATTAATAATATATAAATTATCTATATTGTTTTCAATTAAAGGTTCATTTATACTAACTGCATATAACTTAAATTGATTTAATAATTCTATTTCTTGAAAAATTAAGTTTTTAATATCAGTCATACTATATTCAATTGTATTATCATTAATATTTGTGCTAGCTCTTTGATTTAATTGCATAGTAAAGTCTGATGTTTCAGCTGCAATAGTTTTTAATACTTTTTCAATATCAATAAATCCAATTTTAATAGTATTTGCTGAAAATCTTAAACTATTATTTTCATTATTTTTAAATAAACGTTCAATTTCATAAATATAAATTGTTCTTTTTTTAAATTCATCATATGCTCTATTAATATCGGGGTCACTAGTAGCTCTCATCATATTAGTAAAGTCATAAGGGATATTATCTATTAAATAATCATTTTCTATTTCTGCTTGATTAAGTTTAGTTTGCTTTTGTTTCTGTGGAAACTTGGTTTGTGGTTTGTTGTCTTGGTTGTCCATTGTTCTCTCCTATTAATTGGTTATTTTCGGGATTAAATAATTTTAATTTAACAGTTAAATTATTAATTTCTTGTTTATCATTAATATTAAATGTTTTACTAGTTAATAAATCTTTATCGACACTTACTAATAATTGAATAAATTTAAGAATATCAATATTAAATTGTCATAATTTTTGTTCAATATAATTAATAGTTGAAATATTAACTGCTGTACTTTCGGGAACTGATTGTTGTGCAGATTTCTTTTGACTTGGTATGTGTATACCACAACGTTTAAATATTTCATTAACATTTCAATCGTATATATCAGTTAAATTCTTACCTTTAAAATTACTGCTTGTCATATTGATATTTTCATTTTTTTCATTATTATCACCAGTAGTTTTTCAAATATAATTTTTAGTAACTAATATTCTTACTGCTTCTTCCATTGAAGATTGAACATTACCATAAGTTTGGTCAAAAATAAACTTTGGTGAGTTTAAAATAGAATCTAAAACAATTTGTTCATAAATAACATCTAGTGCTTTAATTTTATCCATTACTTTATCACAATCTGCTAACTCATTTGCTTTATTTCGCATAATTGCTATTGGTATATAGTTAATATTTAAGGTTTGTTCTTTTGATAAATTAGGATTATTAATATATGTTTTAAAATCTAATGGAAATTGTTTTTTATTATCACTAATACTGTAAATTGCACGATTAATTGTTACTTGTTTATTATTTAATGTATAAACTTCAAATAATCTTACAGTTTGTGCATTTTGTTCATAATTATCATAAAAAATAGTACATTCAATTAATTTACCAGTAATATCATAAACTCTTTGTTGGATATCTACTACTTGAAAATATAAATTATCATTAGCAATATAAATTAAATAACCACTAATTCCTAATTTACTTAATTTAAAAATAGAATTTCAATTTTTACGATAAAATTCTTGTTGAATTAAATATTGTTTAATAGTTTCATTATTTATTTCTAGTGGAGCATTATATAAATTAGCATTATTTTCTGCTACAAAATCAGTGAAATAAGTTTCATGGTTAAAATCATTAAAACCAAAATAATTTAAAATTGAAGCATGAGTACTTTTATTTTTATTAGTTAAAAATTTTAATTTTTCACTTTGATTATCACTAATATTTGTTTTATCTTTTCTTTTAAATAAACTTAGCATAATATTCACCACCTTTTTTTAAAATATTTGATTAATTTTTAATATAATTTTTACAATAATAAATATAATTAAACATGCTGTTGCTGATGATAATATAACTCCAATTAAACCTAAAATAATTTTTATAATTTTAAAAAACATAATTTTATCCTTGTAATTCTTGTAATTTTCATAAATAACCTTGATCTGTTATTAATTTTATAAAATTATTATTTGCAATATTAATAGATGAAGTTCTTCGTAAACTTGGAAGAAAACATACTCAATATGATAATGAAGTTTCTTGTCAAAATATTTCTATTGTTTGCATTGGGTATTTACCCATATTACTATTACTTACATTATTAAGGTCATAAAATATTTTATAATAAGTATTTGGTCTTAATTTATAAGAAATAGTTGTACCTAATGATATTGCTACATCTTTTCATTTTGGACATGGACAAGGAGTTGGTGGATTTTCTTTTAATTCAATATCTCAATTATTTTCATCTATTTCATTAGTTTTTAAACTTTTTGAATTAATTTTGAAAGGTTTAATTATATTTACTTTAACAGTATTTTGTAATTCTTCTAATGAAAATATATTTCCATATTTTTGATTACCACCAGTTATAATTAAAGAAAAATTATGATTAATAACTTTTAAACTTAAAGTTAATTCTTCATTTTCAATTTTTCCTATTGTAAGAAAAAAAGTATCATTATATCCACCAAGAAACCCACCAGTTTTAAATTCTACTTTAATTTTTGTAGTAACTTGATTAAATGGTGGTTTTTCTCATGTTATATATGTTCTATATAATTTATAAAAACCAAGTTGAAAATCACCATATTCTCTATTACTTATACTTTTTCCAATTATAGTTCAATTTTCTTTATCTTGTTTTTTATCTAATAATTCATTCATACCACCAACAATAGTTTTATCAGTAGTTAATAAATCAGGATTATCTGTACCAAGAGCATTTGCCATAAAAGCAAACTTAAATTGACTACTATCAACTTTATTTTTAAGTTTTTCATCAACTTCTGGTTTTGTATAATAATTATCTAAATTAGGTGGTTCATTTCCACCAGTAGCACTAATAACATTAGTATCACTAATATGAATATTTTCACCAGCAATTAATTTATCTTGTTTTTTACTTATTTTTTCATCAATAAATTTATGAACATATTTAACAGGGGGTATATCTTTATCACCAGTAAAAGGTATAGTTCCAAAATCAATATATTCAAAAGCACCCCATTGATTTTCTCTTACATATTTTAATTTATCTTGCTTCTTATCTATATTAGTTTTATTTTCATTAATTGCTGGAACAATTTGTTTAACAGTTGTTTGTAAATTATTATCATTTATATTTTGTTTTTTATCTAATAAGTCATTAGTTTCTTGTTTTGTATAATAATCATGCTCAGTACTATCTTCTGCTATAAATTCAGTTGGTGTGCCTTTTCCAATATATTGATATAATGTAACAGAACCTGCTTGGTAATTAATATCATTAGAAACCACAGTAATATCATTTCATTCCTTAGTGAATAATAATTGTACTTTAACATTATCTTTTATAATTAACTCATCTAACTTAATACTGGTTTGTGTTGTTCTATTAATATCACCACTTAAATTAAATATAGTTTTTTTATCACTATATATATAATTATCAGTAGGAGTACTAGGTGGTTGGTAAATATAACCTCATATTGCTAAATATGTTTTACCAAATTCATTACTAGGAATAAAAGAAGACATTTTCTTTCATAAAGGACTAGTTGCAATATTAAATCAATTATTTTTAATATCATCAATATTTTCATTTGTTTTAATTAATTCACTATTTAATTTTGTAATTTCATTTTCATTGGTAGTAATTCGTTTTTGTTGTTTAGCAGAAAAGTCAGCAGTTGCAGCATGGGTAAAATCACCAATTTGGGGATTATTTTGTAAAGCTTCGGGTGGTAATGTCCCAATTTCATCAGGTCAATCTAAAATCATTGTTTCAGTTTCTTTATCATATTCAGTTGCGACATAACCTTTATTAACAAACTTACTAACAGGACCCCTATATATCTCATTTTCATTATCATCAACTAAATCATCATATAATTTCATTTGTTTTAATAATGTAAATGCTTTTTGTTCTTTAATTAATTCATCAACTTGATTTTTTGTATAAAATGCTTTTAAGTCAATTTTGTCAACATCTAATTCATCTTCACTATAATTTAAAATTACTTGTTTTAATTCAGTTAATCTTGCTCATATTTTCATTCTACTAGATGCTAAGTCTCAAACATTAATACTAGGAATACTATTTGCACTAAATGATGTACCATTATTGAATTGAATAGTAGCATCAACATTAAACTCAATTGGTGTACGATTAAATACTCAATGTTCAACACAAACATACACCATATCTCTTAATGTTTCTTTAATTAATTCATCTTTAAAACTATCAAAACGAAATTTAGATAAAATAAAATCAAGATAAGCATTAATATCATTTTGAGCTCTAATAGCAAAAGTTGTAAATCAATCATTAATATTAGGTCATGTATTTATATATTGTTGTGGAGTTTCGATAATTTTTCCAGTTAATGGATATCAGTTATTATAATTTTCTAGACTGACATCAGTTCAAAGTTTATTAATCATAATTTATCATTCCTTAAAAAATGCTTTTTTATAATGCTTAGTTTTTGTTTTAGTTTTTCTATGTGCTATATGGATAATTTCTTTTTGTAATTTTTTCTTACCTTTTGCTACAACTTGACTATATGCAAATTTTTCTAAATGATGTAATAGTCCAGTACCAAATAATGTATTAACTGAAAATTTTAAACCAACATTTTTAAATGATTTATTAATATTTTCAATAGGATTATTAATAACATTCACTACTTTATGATAGGTTCTTATTGTCCTAAAAATTTCTCTATATACTTTAAAACTATCTCTAATTACTTGTTGAACAACTGGTGGAGCAAATGCAATTGCTTTTAATCATTTATTACGACTAACTCCATAACCAATGTATCAACCACTATATCAGCGATATCAATGGAATGGATGTATTTGCGTAACAAAAGTTTCTGCTTTAAGAACACTATCAATAACTGTAATTGGTTTATACTTAGGATTACGATGATAAATAGTAATTGCACATTTACTTAATGATAAAGGTTGAATTTTGCAACCGATAAATACAGGTGAATTTAATGGAATTAATTGTGCATGTTTAATTGCTTTTTTCTCTGCACTAGTAAATAAATCTGTTGCTTTTTCTTTTAATTTATTAATTTTTTCCATTACCTTTTTTTCTAAATTTTCAAATTTTTCTTGTAGTTTATAGATACTTTCTCGTAATTTTTCAAAATATGGAGTATCTTTTCAAAATTTATTTAAACCTTTTTTTAAATAAAATCTAATATCAAAATATTTAAAAGTTTGATTTGCTTTTAAAACAATTTTATGAATTGCACTATTTTTAAAATTAAATTTAATAGCATTAGCACGAATTTTTTGTAAATCCAAAATTAAAGATTTACCATATCTATTCTCTGCATGGATGGTATGAACTAAATTTAATCAATCATGTTGGTTCATTTTTAATACTGCTTTTAACTCAGTATTATATTTTTTTAAAAAGTTATTTGCTTTTTCAATATCTTTGATTTTAAATTTTGGCGTTAATTGCGGACTTAATTTTATTAATGTATTTTGTAATAATAAATAATCTTTTAACTCTTGTGCTTCTAATTTTTTAAAATTATTTTTAAATTCTCTTTCAGCAACATAACCTAAATTTTGGATTATTGTTTCACGATTAGGAGCAAAACTATAATTAAATAAATAACGTTTATTACCAATAATTTTATCTGTTAAAATTTCTTTGCCACTTACTTGACTAATTATTTCTTGTAAGTTTTTTGCTTCTTTAACACCAATTTGTTTTAATGTTTTAGTTTTTTGTGCTAGTTTAATAAATTTAGTTGTACGATAACCACGACTTATTTTATTAAGTCCAGCAAATGCTGGTAATATATTAAAAAAAGTATTTAATGGTGTTACATTTCCTTTTAAATAATCATAAACTTGATTAATAGTAAAATCAGTTAAAAACTCGACACCAACAGCATAATACTAGCAATAAAATCACTTGCCCCTAATCCAAGTGCTATGCTTTCACTTAAACCACCAGTAAAAGGAGCAAGTGCTACTGCTATTACTTGGACACCAATCATTTCTAAAATTTCTCATCAAAAACTTTTATTTTCTTGTTGTTTACTGATTCTAGTATGTTTTGGTTTATTGATATTGAAAAGTATTGCTGTACTAGTTGTACCAATTGCCATGATTAAATTTCCTTAATTATTGAAGTGTTATTTTAATTGGACTTGTTGAACCTTTATAATTTGGATCATTTACATTTGCTCTAATCACTATATATAAATCACCAGTTTTTTGTTTATTATTACTACTAATTGTTTTTACCTTGCTCATCACTAAAATATTTAATAGTTGGATTTTCCAAACTTGGATTTAAACTATTAATTTCTTTTGCATATAAAATATTTGCGTCTAATTCTTTATTAGTTTTATTTGTTTTTGCAGTAGCATTATTTATTGTTAACGTTGTAATTTTAGATTTTAAATCATTTTTTACTTCACTTTTAATTACTCCACATAACATTCAACGTGATGTTGTTTCTTTTTTTTGACATATAAGGAATTGATTGCCCAAATACTTCACCACCAACTAAATAAGTTCTACCAACTTTACCATCTGCAACTTGTTGTAAATAAATAACTGTATTTTGTAACATATATCTTTTCATTGCTTTTGGTGTTGCTAAAATAAAATTCATTATTTCATCTTCATTTTTATCATTGGTAAATGTCATATAATCATCTAAAACAATTTGACATAATACACCTTTTACATATAAATCATTTCCATTTAAACGTAATTGTTGTGCTAATTCATTATCAGTAATTATTCCTTTATTATCTGCTAAATAAACTAAACTATCATAAAGATTATTAGTAATAAAAAATTTACAATTTGCACTATTTCGTAATTGAAATAAAGTATTTCATGCTGATAACATTGCTTTTAAATATCCTACTGGTGTTGGGTCAGTTATTGTTACTTTTGTAGCAAATTGCGAGATTATATTAGTATCATCATTTGCTAATTTATCTGTTAAATCATTAGCAACTTCATATTGCATACTGTCTAATAAATTTTGACCATTTTCAGCATTTAAGTCAATATTGGCAATAGTTTCACCAGCAAGATATGATTTTTCAATTATTTTTTCAATTTTATCAGTAGTAGCATACCCAACATCATATCTTTTACTTTTGTCATCTCATGGAATAACTTTAACTTTTGGGTCTTTTGGTAATTTAATAATAAATTCAATTTTTGTAGAATTAGTCATGGCAATGGGAAAAAAGTTTGCTCATGGACTATTTGATTGTTTAAAAAATTCAATGAATTCTGGTGCTTCAACTAATTTTTCGGTATTATTTAAGTTTGTTTGAATATTTACTGCTGCCATTTTAAACTTCCTTTTCTATAAATAATTTTTCTTTTTATAATCCAATAATGGATTAATTTTTATTGATGTTTGATTTGTTAATATAGTTTCTTGTTTACCACCGGTATTAATTGGTTCTTTAAACAATGGTTGTTCTTTAATAATTTTTTTAATAGTATCTTCGATTTTTGAATTTTCTATCTTATTTGTTTTAAATTTTAAATAATCATAAAATTCACTTTTAACTTGATATTTTTTAAATATATTAATTATTTCTTTTTCTTTTATTTCTTGATTAAGTTTATTTAATTTATTTTCTGCTTCATTAACTTTAGTTTCTATTGCTTGTGAAACATCATTTTCAGTTACAGTTGGCGTTGTTTGTTGTCCATTAGTTTCATTTTCTAACATTTAACATTCTCCTAATCTTATCCCAATAATCAATCTTTAACTAATTGTGGCATTTCATTTATTAATTTTTTATAATCATTAACTGCATTTTCTAATATATCAATATCAGAAAATTTAAAACAATATTCAATATCTAAGTCAAAATCTCTATCAATTTTGATATCATATTTTCTATATTTTTCATTAAATTCAATTTTTGTCATTTTATTTTTCTCCTTTATTACTTATTTTCTTTATTAATTTTTTCATTAAGTTTTGCTAATTTTTTTTGATGTTTGATAATTTTATTATTTGCTCTAACATGCTTTGGAGTTGTAATAAAACGTTTTAATAAAACAATAATTTCTCGACAAAGTAATGTTCCTACACTTGTTCCAATAATAATTAATTCATGGATAAATTCTTTCATTTCCATATTTTCCTTTCTTTTTATAAGTGATAATAATTTTCATCAAATGATAATTGTGCATTAATATTAACTTCACTCATATCACTACCATAACTATTAATACTTACATTATCATTAATAAGATTTGCAGTTTCATTAGTGAATACTGTTTCTTGCATTTCAGTATTATTATGTACTGTTTCCATAGGTAATAAATTATGAATAATTTCACTTATTCCTGCAATAATTGTAGGAATAGCATAAGCATTATTAAAATCATTATTAATACCCATAGCAACACCACTACTTATTAAACATCCACCAGTTGCCATATTTGCTATTTTTCTAATAGTTTCAAATCTATTAGGTATTAATTCAGTTAAACCACTAATAAGATTTGAAACACCATAAGCATTTAATGAAATATAAGTATCTCAATCTATTAAATTATTAGGATTATTATTTATACTTAATAATGGTCATGGGGGCGTTTCTGTAGTTGTTGTAGTTGTGCTTGTAGTAGTAGGAATTATTGTTGTGCTGGTTCTATTGGATTAATATTATTTTCTGTTCATTTACTATAATTTGCTAAACCAATTGTTCCTAATCCTAATAATATTTTTTTACTACTATTAATTACTTTTGTTTTATTACTTGGTCTTTGATTTAAGTTTCATATATCTAAACCTAATTTTTTACCAAATAATAAACTATTAATTGAACCTAATATTGGATTACCTATTAATTGACCATAATAAGCACTTGTACCTATCATTGCACAAATAGGACTAATTCCAGTTCTTATTAATTTAGTTAAAGTATAATTTGATTGTGTATTTTCTATATTTGGCATAATTTATTTTACTTCCCTTAATTTTCTATTTTTTTAATTCAAACTTTTACTCAACCTTGATAAACATCATTATCACCAACTATTAATGCAACATTATCTTCGGGGTCAGAAATAATTATATGTTGTGATTTAACATTAGGATATTTCATTAAGATAATTGCTCTAATATCATTATGAGTACGAAGTGCTTGTGGTGATGGTGATAATATTTCAATTTCATCTTTATCACCAAATAAAGTAGGTAATATAATCATTAATGAAATTCTCCGTTTTCTATTTTTTCAAATATAGTATCGAAAACATATAAAGTTTCTGTTGTTAATTTTTGATTCTTTGGTAATTTATTAAAATATTTAATTAATTTTTCTTTATTAATACAATCTTTATGCCTTGATTTATTAATTTGATCAACTTTAATTCTATGTTCAGTACAATATGCTCTTCCATATTCATCTTGTTTCTCTTCTGTTTTATTACTACATTTTCAAGTTACACTACCATTTGCGTTAACTCGTTCTGTTCAATCACAATAGTTCATTATTTATTCTACTTTTAAATCATCAATAAATATATTTGCTTCTCAACATTCTTCTTTTACATTATCTTTTAATACTTGTTTACAAAATATATTTCATCCATTACCTATATATTCACCAATAATTCCGTGACCTTTTATTTTTGGTTCTAATTTTTTAGCTAACTTAATTGCTTCTTTTTCTGTCATTATTTATTTTCCTTTTTTCCTAATTGTGTTTCTAAATCATCAATTCAGTCATTAATCATGTTTTGAACAGTATTATAATTACCATTTTCAAGATGTTCACGTATTGTATATAAAATATTTAAATCTACTGATTGACTATCTCAGCGTTGTGTTACTTCTTTTACATCAACAGTTATTTTTTTCATTATTTACATTCCTTATTTTCCATTAATTGTTTTATTTTCACTTCAATTACATTGTTTAGTCATTATCAAATTCTCCATTATCAATATTAATCTGTAGTTCATTTAATCGTGAAATCATTTGTCCTATCCTATGATATAAAATTGTTAATTGTGTTTTCTCATATCCAATCTCTTTAATCAATTTTTCTTGTTTAGTCATTATTTAAGTCTCCTTATTTTCCTTATTTTTTGTTAAATTATTAACTATTTTTTTTAAACATTTCATACATCAATTTTTAGTTAATCAAATTCTTTTATTACAATATTTACATTTATTCATTTTTACTCTTTTCATTTTTTAAATCATTTAACATTAATTGAACAAAATGCACGATTTTTAGGAATATTTAAAGTATTAAAGATTTGACCACTTACTATAATTTCATCATTTTTGTTTAATAAAATACATCGTTTATAAAATTTTGGGTTATTAAAAATTAAAGTAACATAGTTTAAACCATTCCATTGTCCACGAACACTATAATATAATTGTTTATTACCTTTTTCATGATATTTTGCTTCAATAGTGTTACTAAGTTTTACTGTTAATTTAACATAATTTGCTTTATCTTTCATTTTTAAAATTCCTTAAATAATATTGAATATGTTTATATGCATCTTCTTCATGTTTTGTTAATTTTATATTTCCTTTATAATTTTCTATTTTGTTTTTGTTTTTTGGTTCATTTTCATGATAATCTCAGTTCATAACATCTTGTACTAAAACCATTAATGCACCAATAATTTTAGGAGTTGCTAATGGATTAGTTAATAATTGTTTTGAACTTAAAAAGAAATTTTCGACAATAACTAATATTTTTTTATTAATAAATTGTTTTTTAATTTTTAAAAAGCATTCTTTAAATAAATTTTTACTTTCTAGAACAGTTTTACTTTTAAATGTTTCATTAAAAATAATATTATTAGTTTCATTTGAATATATAATAATTCCATTACTACCAATACCAGCAGGATCAATGCCAATAATTAAGTCATATTGCATTATTAATAATCACTACATCAATCACAAACATATCCATATGGTTTTCTATAATCCAAATGTTCTTCAATATCATAATCATCTTCAAATTTTCTAATATGATGTTGTTCTGCTTCTAATTCTGTTTTAAAGTGATAAAGCATAGTAATTTTTTCTGCTTTATATAATTCATCACATTCGACACATCTTTTTCTTTTCTTTTTAGTTTTATTCATAATCAAAATATCCTTTTTCAATTATTTTTGCTGTTTGTTTAAGATATTTAGGTAATTTATCATAGCAACTATTACATATTAGATAAGGTATAGACCAATTTTTATATTTAATAGTTTTAGTTGAGATATTAATACAATCTTTTCAAACTTTATTAATACAAACTTTTAATTCACATTTTTGATTTTTATTAATCTTCATTATTAATTATCCTTAATTTGTTTTTTAATTACTTGTTCTTTTTTGAATATATAATAATTTCATTACTACTTATTCCTGCTGGGTCAATACCAATAATTAAGTCGTATTGTATTATCTTTTATATCCCCTACTTAACCTAATATTTAAAATACAGTCATAACAAATTGCTTTACTATTTTTATCTCTTAAAAAATGTTTTCTTGTTTTTATATCATTAGTATTAAAGAATAAATAATTTAATTTATGTTGTTTACATGTTCAACAAAAATACTTTTTCATTGTGAGTTGAAATATGCTTATAAGAAGTAACTATATAATTAATTGGTAAATCATTATGATTATATGGATTATTTATTCTAAAATTTTTTTTATTTTCTTCTCATGTAATATTATATTTAAAACAAGGATTTGTAATATTAGTTTTGTTATCAGTTATTTCACTAATAAATCAACTATTGTATTGTTCATAAAATGTTAATGGTTCTAGTTTAATATTATTAAGGTAATATTCTTTTGGAGCAATTGGTTTATTAACAATTATTTTTTGTTCAGAAATATATGGTTCTAATAATTTTATTAATTCATTACCATTTAATTCTTTTTTAATATTTTCAAAATTAAAAACTCAATATGTGTAATTATTATCAACAGTAAAAGAATTATTTTTAACCATTCAGTTTGGAATAGATAATTTATATTCACCATAATCAATCATAATAGAATTTTGTTTTTTTATTTATTAATACTATTAGTTATATTTTTCTAAGAAAAATGGGCTCGAAATAAATTGTAAAATTTTAAAAAACATTGAGGCATTCGATTCAATATTTATTTAATTTGTGTTAAACAAATTAATATTTTAATTGAACCGGCACCGCTCAATTTTTTTACAAGTTTTAAATTTATTTTCTCGCCCAAAAAAATTTTTCAAAAAAAATAAAAAATAAAACCAACACTCGCTCACTGGGGAGTGGCGAGGTTGGTTAAATAAAGAATTAATATAGTAGGTTCCCTAGTAGGTCTATATATACTAATTACTAATTCGCTCCCACCCCAAGAATTACCATTATTTAATGGTTAGTATATTTTATTAGGTATCACTCCACTTATTATTTATCCATGCAAGTCCACATGTTCTAGCCACTATTTTTAACAACTGTGTTGTGGTTCACTGTTTTAATTCCCTAACACGTGTTGATAATAGTGTTAAAGATGGTTATTAATTATTAACTTTCTCCTACTTGGTCACGGCGTGTAGTAGGTATTTAAAGGGTGTTAATAATAAAAATTTTAAAATTTTACAATTACAAAAAAAGACAAGATTATTTCTTGTCTTTTTCCTTTGTTGATAATTTTAATTTAACTTATAAAATGTATATTTTATTTTTTTTAAATACGTCGAATATAAAGGGTTAAAGAGAGTTTAAGTTGTCTAATTTTCATTACTTTTAAAATAATTCATTTGGAAATAAGTTACTAATATAGTAATTAATTATTTCGTAAATTTGACAACCGCCCAAAATAATATTAAAGCAGCAAAAGAAATTTTAAAAATGTTTGAAGATTTAAAGGAGGAACAAGAATAAAATGTGATCACTAATTTTAGCAAAAATGTCAATCTTAGCAGATACTGCTTCTGATATGAATGGTGTTATTGATGCTGTAAGCATATGAGTTAATGCAGCATTAGGAATTTTAGTAGTTTTGAAGTGATATTTGCTTACAGTTAAAGCAATTTGAATTTGATGAAGCGTTATTCGTAATTCTGATGAACCAGATACAAGAGCAATTTATTTAAGCACTTTAAAATGACCAATAATTGCAATAATTGGATATTGATTTATCTAATGTTGTTATTCAGAAACTGGTTTGACTATTAATACTTAGGTTGCATAACATTTAGTAATTATAATTCTTTACTTTTTTTATTCTTAATGTTATATTATAAAATATAATATAAAGATAGTACTAAATAACCTTTAGAATAAAAAAGTATAAGGAGATTATTATATAATGAATGTCTTTTAGAAAAGTTTTATCAAGAATTAAAGGAACATTTAAAAGAATGTTATAGTAATGATGGTACTTGCTATTGAAAAACATCATTGTTAAGCTGTCAATGTAACTGTAAATTTTGTGAAAACTTTAAAATGAAAGTTGAATTTATGAATGTTAATGAATTAACGCAAGATAAAGAAAGCATAATGTATAGTGAATTAAGATATCATAGTTCAATCATATGCCTTTTATAACTGGTAGTCCAATTCGTCACTCAGACCAATATAAAAATTATAATGATGAATGTTGAAAATATCGTTTTGATAATTCAGAGGATGTAAATAAATTTGCAAAAATATGTAATGAAATGGTGATAGAAATAAAATGACAGAAGAATTAATTAAAATAATTGCTATTTTTAGTAAATGAGTAGAAAAAGTAGGGAGTAATTTTAGTAAGAAAAATGAATTAATTCTTTTTTATAATACTTTAAATGGTGAAAAACCATTAATTAAAATGGATTTTAATGAAGATAGTATTTATTATTTTGGATTTGGTAATATTTTATATGATAAAAATATAGATGAACGAAATAAAAATATTAATAACAGAAATATTTCTGTTGCATTTTATAATCTTTTTCTAATATTAAATACATATGGTGAAAACTTTTTTGAGAAGAAAAATAAATCTATAATTAATAGTTTTTTTAATTTTTACAAAGAATATTATATTTTATTCGATTGAATTACTAGTAGCAACTATTTAAATGTTGATAAAATAAAAATATATGAATTTGATGAGCCAGATTTTATAATAGAAACTGAAGATGAAATAATACCTGTAGAAGTATCAATAGCAGAGGATCTTATAGTCAATTTTATTTGGAAGATAAGAATGTTATTAGTGGATTATTTAGTTTACCACCCAAATTTACTAATTATGAATCAATATCAGAAGAAAATATAAAAAATATAGAAAAACATTTAAAAAGAAATGATGATTATAAAGAAAACATTAAAAAATACTTTTCTAATAAAAGGATAATAGATACTTTATATTTATTTCCATTAGGAGGAATAAATAGGATGTTTGACCAAGAAGTTCCTTCAATGAAAAAAATTATTAAAAAGACAGCAGAAATTGGCGCAAATTTAGAAAATATTTTTGTCAAAATTTATTATAATAATAAAAGTTGAAAATCATTAAAAACAATAAAAATGGAATTGTTAATGTAAAAATTGAGTAAAGAGCTTGCCAAAATTTATTAATAAAAAATTAAAAACTAATATTAAACAGCATTTTAATTGCTGTTTTTTATTTTGAAAGGAGATCATTATATGATTTGAAATGCTATATTAAAACTAACATGATTTATTTTTATTCAAGATCCATTAAATTTAATTGCTGCTTTTACTAAAGTATTGGAATATTTAACTGGTGGTATTATTAATGATATTTTATTTGAATCAGCCAAAGATTTTCAATGAAATAGCATACCAAGTCAATTTTGATGATTTGTTATTATTTCACTTTGTTTATTTGCTTTAATTTTTACAATTCAAATGATTATATTAATGTTTAAAGAAGCAATTGAAACAAAAACTAAATTTGTTCTTGCTATTCAAAATGCTGTTAAGGCATTTTCATTTATGTTCTGATTCCAATTTTCTTTTTCCTTGCTAACTTTGTGATTCAAAGTTTAGCAAATACAGTAATTAATAACTTTGGAAATGGCAGTAATATTGCCCAATATTTATATTATATTGGTGACCCGAGTTGAGATGGTAAACCAATAAATGAATCTGGTTTCCCAGTTCCTGGGAATATTGGCAATTACAACATGATAGCACAACTTTTTGGAACATGATTTATGTTGTATGCTGTTTTTATGATTGGGATTATTTTAGTGCAAAAAATTGTTGAATTATTTTTCTTATTTATTATTAGTCCCATTGTTATGATTGTTATGGTAGTTGATGATGGTAAAGCAGCATTTACATGAAAAGATATGGTTGGTGCTAAGTTTTTAGTTTCAACAGCAACCTTAATTGGTTACTATATTTTTATTTCAGTAACACAAATTTTATTAAGTTCTAATTTAAGTTCATTAGAAGATGTTGATTGAGCAAAACCATTATTTATTATCTTATTTTTATGTGGTGGTGCCTTAGTTACTATGGCATTTTCTGATATTGTTGCAAATTTTCTTGGTGAATCAGCAGGAATTAGAGAAGGAAGAACTTCTTTAAAATCAACGCTTGCTGGAGGAATGATGGCCATGGATGCTGGTAGAATGACTGGTCGAGCATTAGGATTTATGAAAAGTAAAAGAGTTCAAAAACAAAGAGGAATTTCCAATAATATTAATCCATTAAATAATGAAAATTATTCATCTGAATCAGGAGGAATTAATGGTACTATTTTCCGTAATGCAGCAGTAGGTATGGCTTTTCGTAGTGGAATTATTGGTTTAGCAGGTTTAGGAGTTGGGGTGCACTTGGTGTTGGAATTGATTCTATGTCAGCGAGCAGAAAGAAAGTTTGAGATTCTGGTGATAGAAGTATTGCTAAAGGCAAACTAAAAGGTGTTGCTAGAGTGATTGGTAAAGCAACTGTTGCTCTTGTTCTTGCTCCAACTAAAGCATTAGGAAGAGGATTAAAAATACAGTAACAATCACAAGCAAATGCTAAAACTGTTAAAGCAGATAGTCTATCAAATCATAAAGATTTATTAAACAGTCAACAAACAAAATACTATGATAAAGCAAAGAAATTTGATGATAAAATTCAAGCAGGAATTTATTCAGAAAAACAAATCATAAGAAAAGCAAAAAAGTATATAAGCAACATAATAAATCAAAAAAATTTCAAAAGAAGCATGATATATATTATGGTGAAAAGCCTAAAGGTGGTGTATAATATTATCAAAATTCAAATGAGGTGGGGAAAAATGGGTTTATGAAATTTTTTTGGAAGCAATAATAAAATTGGTCTAGGACATTTGCGATATGAACGAGAGTTAAAAAAACATAATGAAAGGTAAGCATTAAATTTAAAAAATGTTTGTACTTCTATAATGCTTCGCGGAATGCCAGATGCTGTTCATCAATTAACGACAGAAGAAGAAATTATTAGTGTTTTAAAACAATTTCATAATTGCCCTAAATTTACCAATAATTTAGGAAAAGTTTTTTGAAGTCATCGAGAAAGAGATATTAATAATTGAAAACAAGTTCAGCAATGATTGAAAGAAAAGAAAAGTTTTGAGCAAAAAAACATTGAATATACCAAACAATTAGAACAAAAAATTAAAGATCAAAAACAACATATTAAAAAATTAGAGAAACAAAGTTCTTATGAAACAGAATAATTTAAAAATAAATTCATAAAAGAAAAGGGAAATATCTTGAAATTGGAAGACTATAAAAAAAGAATTATTAAATTATTATCTTTAGTACAGACTGAAATAGGAAATAATAATGTTATACATTATTTTGATAAAAATATTACAGCCGAAACTTTTTTTGCGGGTCTTTTAAATTTAGTCTTTGACTATCAACTACAAAATTTAAATAATAGTCAAACATATAATCATGCTTTTGTCGATTTATGTGATAAAAAAAATGACATTTATATACAAGTAACTTCAAATAAAGCATCACAAAAAATTAAAGATACTATAAAAGGATTTGAAACACTAAATGGTATTACTAAAAAAACTAAATTAATAATATTTTTGTTAGTAGACAAACCAAAATATCAAACAGAGTTTTCAACACAAAAAATAATATTTGATGCTAAAGTAAATGTTATTAATATAAAAGATATAATAAAAAAAATAGACAGTTTTTCATTGAATAAACTAGAAACAATAAAAAATTACCTTGAAGCTAATTTAAATTTTATTGACAATAAAGAGAAAACAATTTGTTCTGAAGAAGAAACAATCATTAAACTTATAGAGGTTTTATCAGAAAAGGGGGCAGCTTTAAAAAATATACCCTCAGACATTGATCCAGATTTTAAAATCAATAAGAGATTTAATAAATTTTCTGAAGAAATAAAAAGACAATATCGTGATTATTATGTAACTTATGGAAAAGAATATTTAACAGTAGTTTCTAATTTAATAAAAGATGAAGTAACTTTAATTAACATAAATAATTATTTAAAATCTACAAGTGTTGACGTCTTAAAAGAAAATAACGATAATCCTATTGAATCATTAAAAAAACTTCGTATCCGTGTAAATGAATTATTATCATCGAATAATAAAAAATATAGTGATGGTGCTATAAGATTTTTTTTAATTCGACAAATAATTGAATGCAATATATTTCCAAATGAGGTAAAACAAAATGAAAATAGATAAGGACATTGCTACAAGATCATCTCAATATATTGGTTATTTAATTTTAAAATATTTTAAAAAAAAGAAAACAGAAAAATTATCAATTTATCAAATTTATGATTTAATTTCAAAAAAGGAACAAATTGATTTGAGACAAATAAAATTTGGAATGATTTTTTTATATTCTTTAGGTATAATTGATTTTTCGGAGGCTAATATATGACTAATCAAATAAAAAGAATTAAGTTATTAAAATTATATTCAGATAATGGTTTATTTGATCCAGTTGAATTTAAAGATGGAATCAATATTGTGCTTGGTGAAAAATATGATTCAACAACAACTAGTGGTAGTAAAACTAATGGAGTTGGGAAATCAATTTTAGTACAATTTATTGATTTTTGTTTATTATCAAGATATCAAGATTCTCGAGTAAGTAAAATTCCAAAAAATATATTTCCAGAGAATGAAAATGTTAATTTAGATTTAATTATTTGAGAGGAAAAGTATACGATTTCTAGAAATAGAGCAAAAGAAAATTCTCCCAATATTACAGTTAATGGAGTCACAACAAATTTTCCAACTTTAAAAGAAACACAAGATTATTTGTTTTCTATTATCTTTAAACATATTGACTTAGAAAGTTTGCCATCTTTTAGAACATTATTATCGATTCTAATTAGGGATGAAGATTCAGAATTTAAGGATATTGCTAAACCATATGATTTAAGAAAGCGAATACCAGAAAATTATGAATCTCATCTTTATCTGCTTCATTTATCTTTAGAAATTTACAAAAATACAAAAGAAATATTAAAACAAATAGAAACGATTACTAAAGTAATTAGAAATGAAGAAAAAGAACTTACAAATAATAATACAAAAGATATTAGTCAAATAAAAGCTGAAATGAATAATATAAATAGTGAAGTAAAAATTATTGAATTAGCTTTAGAAGAATATAAAACAGCAGAAAGTTTTAAAATTTTAGAACAAGATATTGCATCATTAGAAGATGAATTAAAGCAAAAGAGTAGTCAATTAAAAGTATTATATTATGAATTAAATAGAATAAAATCTTTGCCTAAGAGTGAGGTTATTGATTCTAAAGATGTTGAAATATTATATAATTCATATAAAGAATCATTAGGAACTCTAATTGTTAAATCTTTAGAAGAAGCAACAAAATTTAAAAATCGAGTTGAGAATTTTCAAAGAATGCTTTTAGAAGATAAAAGAAATGATATTCAAAATAAAATAAATATATTAAATAAAGAAAAAAAACTACTGGATGATGAATATTCGAAAAAAATTAAAGTTCTTGATACTAAAGGTGTTTTTCAAAATTTAAAAACAAGTTTGGGAATATATCAAGAAAAGAGTGATTTTCTAAATAAAACTAGTAATCTATTAGAAAATTTTCAAAAGCATACTTCAGAAAAAAAGAATTTAACTAGAGAAAAATCTAACGAGTTATTGTCTCTTGATAAATTAATTAATGATGAAAAAAATAAAATTATATCTTTTCAAGATACTATATTAGATATTCATGAATATATTATGGGTAATAGGGAATGTTCATTTGAAATATTAACTAATTCAAAATCACGAAGTGAACCATTAAAAGTTATTTTGCGAATATCTGATGATGGTAGTCATGGTATTGATAGAATAAAAGTATTTATTTATGATATGGCTCTTTTATTTAGTGATATAACGAGAAATAGACATCCACTTTTTTTGATTCATGATAATATATTTGAAACAGATGAAAATACTAGAATAAGAAGTTTAAATTTTATAAATTCTAAACTCAATGAATCAGAATATGAATTTCAATATATTATTACATTAAATAAAGATAGTGTGGAAGAAAATGGAGATTCTATTAAAAATTTAGAACTAGATGTAAAACAACATACTATTGCTACATTTACTAAGATAAATAAATTTCTTAAAAAAGACTATAAGGAAGTTAAATAAAATTTATAATCATATTTATATTTTTTAAATAAGAGTAGGAAACACCTACTTTTTTATTTTAAAAAGAAATAAGGTAACAAATGACAACAACTTTAAGCATCCAAAAAGGGGGAGCATACCGATGTTGTCTATAATATTCATTAATTGTTTTTTAAATTATAAAGTTAGACGAGAATAATTTAGACTTCAATATGCAATTGTATATTTATCTTAACATTTATAAAACATAAGTCAATAATAATACTTAGTTTTATAATTCAAAAATTCTTATTAAAGAAATTTTTAATAAATTTTATTTTATTTTTAGTTATTTTTACTTTATCTTTTATTGCGTTAGTGCTGAAGGTGACATTTCCCATATTATTAAATAATTATTAGGTTATGGAACTAAAGCTTTTAATTATCAAACTTTTAAAAATATGTTGTTATTACAAACAGCAGAAATAAATCAATTAGATATTCTTAGTTATTTAAAGGATGAATACCAAGAAGAATAAAGAAAGAGAATAACAATATTTTAAAGAAAATTCCTGAAGAAAAAGTTTTACTAGTTATGCTATTACTGGTGAAATGCCACTAGCTAAAACAGGTGCTAGAGGTAAATGGCATCGAAAATTCTAAAGTCAGAAAATAATTAAAATTATCTTAAATTTCATCTTTTAAAATATTACGAAAGTAATAATTTTTCTATTATTTAATTTCTTAATTATTTTTATTGATGCTATAATGTAAAAAAATTGAAAAGACGTAAGTTTAATTAAATAAAAATATCTTCTTACTTAATTAATGCTCTTAATCCGTAAAATAATAAACACGATCTAAAAATAAAATAATCTTTACATTTAATTTATTGTATGGTAGACTTTTGAAAGTAATTAAATAACTATTTTGGAGGTACTTATACTATGCAAATGAGAAATTTATTAAGACTTATTGGCTCATTAGCCTTAACATCAGGAGTTGCTACTTCAGCTGTTGCTTGTGGTGAACAAGCTGCAGTTAATTTAGATACGGTATTGAAAAATAAAGAATTAGGCAAAATTGAAGTTACTAATGTTACAGAACCAACTGAACAAGAACTTAAAAATGCTATTAAAGCAGTACCAGAAAATAAAGATATTAATTTAAATGGAATTATCGTTAAAGTTATCGTTCCTGAAGGATCTGCGCCAATTGCTAGTGCAACAGTTACACCAGACGGTAAAATTTATAATGGTGATGAAATTACTGTAACATTTACATTAGTACATAAAAAGACAGATACTGAAGTTACTAATGATATTAAAGTAGCTTTAGAAAATGGTGTTGATGGTAGTTCATTAAATGATTCACAAAAACAAAGTGATGCTAAAGATCTTATTACAGCAGCAATAAAAAAAGTTACTGATGCAGATAAAGTTACAGCAGCAACCTTTACTTTTGATGATGGTGATAAAGTTTTAACTGAAGGAAATAATAAAGTTAATATTAAAGTTACTTTTGGTGAATCAAAAGATGTTGCTATTGCAGTTAATTTAACTGGTGTAACAGCACATAAAAAGACAGATGTTGAAGTTACTAATGATATTAAAGTAGCTTTAGAAAATGGTGTTGATGGTAGTTCATTAAATGATTCACAAAAACAAAGTGATGCTAAAGATCTTATTACAGCAGCAATAAAAAAAGTTACTGATGCAGATAAAGTTACAGCAGCAACCTTTACTTTTGATGATGGTGATAAAGTTTTAACTGAAGGAAATAATAAAGTTAATATTAAAGTTACTTTTGGTGAATCAAAAGATGTTGCTATTGCAGTTAATTTAACTGGTGTAGGTGTAATTGAATAATTAATGAAAAAATAATATTTTCTTATAATAAAAATAGCATAATTTAAATTATGCTATTTTTTTAATTATTTTTTTAAATTTATTTGACTATTACTATTAAAAACTGGTATTATACTTATTGGACTAAATTTTGATACACTAGGAATTGTGTATATAATTAATTCTTTAAAATCTTTAAAATTAAAAAAGGAGGCTAACGATTAATGCCAACAATGAATCAACTATTACGTAAAGGACGTACAGATAAAAAATATAAATCTAAATCACCAGCGTTAAATGTTTCATATAACTCATTAACAAAAACAACTTCTTCAATTAGCAGTCCACAAAAAAAAGGTGTAGCACTTGTAGTAACGACAAGAACACCAAAAAAACCTAACTCAGCTTTAAGAAAGATTGTTCGTATTCGTTCAACTAACGGTATGGAAGTTACTGCTTATATTTCTGGAGAAGGTCATAATTTGCAAGAACATGCTATTGTCGGATTTCGTGGTGGGAGAGTTAAAGACTTACCAGGGGTTAGATACCATGTCATTCGTGGATATGCTGATACTGCTGGAGTAGAAAACCGTAAACAAGGTCGTTCTAAATATGGAACTAAAAAACCAAAAGATAAGAAATAAGGAGGTAAAAATTAATGCGTAAAAACCAAGCTATTAAAAGGGAATTAATTGCTGATCCAATTTATAATTCAAAAATTGTTACTCAATTAATTAATGCCATTATGACCAATGGTAAAAAAAGTATCGCGCAAAAAATTGTTTATAATGCTTTTAAAATGGTTAGTGAAAAAACTCAACAACCTTCTTTAGAAGTATTTGAAAAAGCAATTGCTAATATTACACCACAATTAGAAATTAAAACCCGAAGAATTGGTGGTGCCAACTATCAAGTTCCGATTGAAGTTAGTGCTAATCGTAAGATAACTTTAGCAATTCGTTGATTAGTTTCTTACGCTCAAGCAAGATATGGTAATAGTATGCAAGATAAACTTGCAGCCGAAATTATGGATGCTGCTACTGGTAATGGTTCCTCAATTAAAAAACGTGATGAAATTCATCGTATGGCTGAAGCTAATAAAGCCTTTGCTCATTATAAATGATAATAAAGGAGAAAAGAAAATGGCAGAAAAATTAGGTCGACAATATTCACTAGCAAATACTAGAAATATTGGAATTATGGCTCATATTGATGCTGGTAAAACCACAACAACAGAAAGAGTTTTGTATCATACTGGTAAAATTCATAAGATTGGTGAAGTGCATGAAGGTGCTGCAACGATGGATTGAATGGAACAAGAACAAGAACGTGGTATTACTATTACTTCAGCAGCAACAACTGCTGTCTGAAAAAATCACCGAATAAATATTATTGATACTCCAGGTCACGTTGACTTTACTGTTGAGGTTGAACGTTCATTAAGAGTTTTAGATGGAGCAGTTGCAGTGTTAGATGCACAAACTGGAGTTGAGCCACAAACGGAAACAGTTTGAAATCAAGCAACTAGATACAATGTGCCAAGAATTGTTTTTGCAAATAAAATGGATAAAATTGGTGCCGACTTTTCTCATTCAATTCAAACGTTAAAAGATCGTTTAGGTGCTAATGCTCATGCCATTCAATGACCAATTGGTGCTGAAGCTGATTTTGTTGGAATTATTGATATTATTGAAATGAAAGCATATCATTTTGATGGTAAGCCAAATGAAGATTATAAAGAAATTCCAATTCCAGAAGAACTTAAAGATGAACTTACCATGAGACATAAAGAATTAATTGAAGCACTTTCTGATTTTGATGATGATTTCTTTATGAAATACGCTGGTGGAGAGACATTAACAGTTGCTGAAATTAAAAACGTAATTCGTAAAGCAACAATTGCTGCTGACTTTTTTCCAGTATTGTGTGGTAGTGCTTTTAAAAATAAAGGTGTTAAATTAATGTTGGATGCAGTTATTGATTATCTACCTTCACCATTAGATGTACCGGCAATTAAAGGAGTATTACCTGATGAAACAGAAGCAGAACGTCATGCTAGTGATGATGAACCTTTCTCAGCGTTGGCATTTAAAATCATGACTGACCCTTTTGTTGGAAGATTAACTTTTTTTAGAGTATATTCAGGAACATTAGAATCTGGTAGTTATGTACTAAATTCAACTAAAGACCAAAAAGAACGTGTTGGTCGAATTTTACAAATGCATGCTAATAGCCGTGCTGAAATTAAAAAAGTTTATGCTGGTGATATTGCTGCTATTGTTGGTTTAAAAGACACAACTACGGGTGATACATTATGTGATGAAAAACATGAAATTATTTTGGAAAAAATGGTATTTCCAGAACCAGTTATTTCATTAGCGCTGGAACCTAAAACAAAAGCTGATCAAGAAAAAATGAGTTTGGGTTTGCAAAAACTTGCCGAAGAAGATCCAACATTCCGTGTTTCATCAGATAAAGAGACAGGACAAACAATTATTTCGGGAATGGGAGAATTACACTTAGACATCTTAACTGATCGTTTAAAGCGTGAGTTTAAGGTTGCAACTAATGTTGGAAATCCACAAGTTGCTTATCGTGAAACCATTAAAGCAGTTTGTGAGCGTGCTGAAGGTAAGTATATTCACCAATCAGGTGGTCGTGGACAATATGGTCATGTTATTATTAAATTTGAACCAAATCCAGGTAAAGGGTTTGAGTTTGTTGATAAAATTGTTGGTGGTAGAGTACCACGTGAATATATCAAACCAGTTCAAGAAGGCTTAATTGAATCACTAGCTAATGGTTTAATTGCTGGCTATTCAGTTATTGATGTTAAAGCAACATTATATGATGGTTCATTCCACCCTGTTGATTCATCAGAACGTGCCTTTAATATTGCCGCTTCTAAATCTTTACAAGATAATAAAGAATTATTAAAACCAGTATTGTTAGAACCAATTATGAATGTTGAAGTTATTATTCCAGATGAATATTATGGTTCAATTGTTGGTAAAATTTCTGGAAAAAGAGGAACTATTGAAGCAGATGAAATGCGTGGTAATAGTAAGGTTATTAAGGCTAAAGTTCCATTATCTGAAATGTTTGGTTATGCGACTGAATTACGTTCGATGACACAAGGGCGTGGAACATACACAATGTCTTTTTGGTGTTATAAAGAAGCACCAAAAGCAGTTGCTGAAGCAGTTGCTGGTAATTATCAAAAAGGAAGAATTACTAAAAAATAGAATAATTTAATTGCAAGTATAGTAACTTTAATTTAGAATTATCTTAGTGTTTAATTTAATTAAATAAAAAATAAGTATTAATTATTTCCAAGGAGGAAACAAAAATGGCAACAAAAATGGCAGAAAAAGAAGTAAAAAAATCAAAGCCTGCAGCAACAGGTCCAAAACAAAAATTTGAACGTACAAAACCGCACGTTAATGTTGGAACAATTGGTCACGTTGACCATGGAAAAACAACACTAACTGCTGCAATAACTAGTTATTGTTCAAAACATGAAGCAGATGGATATAAGGGTATGTTTAAAGACTATGCTTCTATCGATGCTGCTCCCGAAGAAAAAGCGCGTGGAATAACTATTAATACAGCTCACGTTGAATATGAAACACCAACCCGTCACTATGCGCACGTTGACTGTCCAGGTCACGCTGACTATATTAAAAATATGATTACAGGAGCAGCACAAATGGATGGTTCAGTATTGGTTGTGTCAGCAACTGATGGTCCAATGCCACAAACACGTGAACATATTTTATTGGCGCGTCAAGTTGGAGTTAAGAAAATTGTTGTTTTCTTAAATAAATGTGATATGGACAGTGTCGATGATGATGTCTTAGAACTTGTTGAAATGGAAATTCGTGAATTATTAAATAAATATGAATTTGAAGGTGATGCTACACCAATTATTCGTGGTTCGGCAAGAGGAGCACTAGATGGTAAAAAAGAATGAGAAGCAAAAATTAAAGAATTATTAACAGCAATGGATCAATGAATTCCAACACCAAAAAGAGAAGTTGATAAACCAGTATTATTAGCTGTTGAAGATGTTTTCACTATTACTGGACGTGGAACAGTTGCCACTGGTAGAATTGAACGAGGAACTTTAAAAGTTAATGATGAAATTGATATTGTTGGTATTAACAAAGGTCTTAAAAAAGTTGTTGTTACTGGTATTGAAATGTTCAGAAAATTATTAGATGAAGCACAAGCTGGTGATAATGTTGGAGTATTATTACGTGGAGTTAAACGCGAAGATATTCAACGTGGACAAGTTATTGCTAAACCAGGATCAGTTACTCCACATACTAAGTTTAAAGGTGAAGTTTATATTTTAACTAAAGAAGAAGGTGGACGTCATACTTCATTTAATCCAGGATATCGACCACAATTTTATTTCCGTACAACTGATGTTACCGGAAGTATGGGTGATTTTAAAAATAAAGGTGAAAAATCAGAATTAATTATGCCTGGTGATAATGTTACTATTACTGTTGAGTTAATTCACCCTGTTGCTCTTGAGAAAGGTACTCAATTTTCAATCCGTGAAGGTGGAAGAACGGTTGGAGCTGGACAAGTTACTGAAGTTATTGAATAATCAATTAAAACAAAAGTCTTTATTCTTTTCATAGAATAAAGATTTTTAATTAAAAATATTTTAATAGTAAAATTAATTTATAGAAAAGAGATGATAACTAATGCCTCATGTTAAAGAACTGCAAAATTTAATTTTAAATCGTAAGTCAATTCGTAATTATGATCCTAGTAGATTTATTAGTGATAGTAAAATTAATGATATTCTTAACTATGTGCGTCATACTCCCTCTTCATATGGTTTAGAACCATGAAAAATTTTAGTTATTAGCAATCCTGAAATGAAAGCGCAATTACAGCCAATTGTTAATAATCAACAACAAGTAAGCACTTGTTCACACTTATTTATTTTATTAAGTTATAGTGGTGAAACTTTTAATACTAGTAATCAATGATTTATTGATACAGTAATGAAAAAACGTAATTTAACAAAATCACAATATGAAATTTATAAATCAACATTTAATAATTTTTTTAATATTGATAAAAAAATACAAATAAATCATTGAGCACAATGTCAAACTTTTATTTTGTTACAAAATCTTTTGTTATTACTAACTGCTCATGAAATTGATAATGTAGTGTTAGGAGGTTTTAACCAACATCAATTATTAACATATCTAGAGTCAAATAACATTATTGAACCTAATAAATATCATGTTACAATTTTAGTATCAGCGGGATATGGTTTTCAATCAAAAACTAAAATTATTAAAAATGAAGTGAGCGAAATAAGTACAATTATTAAGTAAGTATCAAAATATGGACAAAGGAATTAAAATGGAAAAATTAAAGTTAAATGACTTAGATATTGAAATAAATATTAATGTTATTAATAAATTTTTAGATAAGATTGAATATCCTATTCTTATCTTTGATTTTGAAACTTTTCGAAATTTATTGCATAAAAACAAGGAACATTCTTATGCACATGATTTTGAAAAAATTTTTTCAATTGCAATATTAGTTATTAATAAAAAAGAAGAGTTAACTGTTAAAAATTTACAAAATAAAAAATTACGTTTATTTGTGAAAACTATTATTCCACAATCAAATATTTTAAATGAAAATGCAGAACTTATTAAACATCAGCAACAATTTTTTAATTTTTTAATTAATAAATTAGTAAAATATGGTATTAAATCTTTAATATTACTTGGTGCAAGAACTGAAATATTAATGTTAAAAAACTATTTAACTTATCATATTGATAGCAAAAAATTTAAAAATAAAGTTATTTATTTTTTTCAAAAACATAAAATTTTTGATTTATATGATATTTGAAATAATGATGAAGTTTTAAATTTACCTTTATATAAAAAAGGTTTATATTTTGATGTCGGTGCTACTAAAAAAACTTATATTCTAATTAAGGAAAATAAGGATTATCAACGAATATTTAAACCACAATCGTTATTAACAAATAATAATATTGGTAGAATTATTGATCAATATTTTTTTAATAATATTTGTTTATTGCCTAATTTCACGACGCAAGTAGCAAATCATAATCAAAATGATGTTTTAATTGGTGCTGCTATTTTATCACTGCTTTATGTTTTTTCTAGTAAATATCAAAAAAATAAAGACATTAAATTTAATTAGTTTAATGTCTTTTTTTATATTAGTTTATTATTTTAAAGATTTGCTATCTTTTATTGTCGGTAATAATGGCGATAATCAATCATTAATTTCACTAACATTTAATTGCTTTTGATTATTTGAATTTAAAGTTTGCAGTAGAACTTTAAATTGTTTTTCAAGTTCTATTTTAGACTCATTAATTAGATAAGTTTTTTCAAATACTGATTTTTTACAAGGATATCAATATTTTTCTTTTTCTTCATAATTTAAAACATCTTCTTTAGTATATTCAATTTCTTTTTTTGCACCATTTGGACCCCAAGGTAGTGATAATTTTCCACTTCGATCATCTTTGTTAAGATTAACAGTTTTAATTTTAGAATCAGGATTTGCTAAAGCTGCACATTTAATTGAGTTGTTAATGATTGGAGTATAGGTATCTTTAAATTTTTTTTCATTAACAACTCAATTTTCATCAATAACTCCTGTCATGATATAATCACCTTGATGACAAGTTACTGTTACTTTTTCTATTGTTTTAATTTCTATTGGGTTACTATCTTGATATAATTGAAATCGATATTTTATAATGGGATTTTTAATGCAAAATATAATATTTGAATTTGTTATATTTTCTTTAAATAACATATTTTCTCCTTCATCTTTTTATTTTTTAAAATAAAGTTTTTATTCAAAACCAAATATATAGTAAATTTTTAAATTTAAATATTTTCTTATTTATTAAATAATTTAATAAAATTAAAAAACTAATATAGACAAACCTAACTATATTAGTAATGAACTTTTATTAAATTACTATTAATAGTATCATATTTTTTCTTTTTTAAAAATGTTTCTAATTTAAACTATTATAAATTTATTAATAAAAATAATATAATATCATAAAATAAATGTTAACTTTATATTTTACTAATACCTAATATAAAGTGTACCTATGTTATAATATAATGTATATTGTCGACTCTTTGTTGAAATTAAATTTACAAAAGGAGTACTAACTATGAAAATTGGAATTATTGGGGCATCGGGAAAATCAGGACTTGCTTTGACTAAAGAAGCTTTAAAACAAGGATATCAAGTCGTTGCTATTACTCGCAATCCCGTTCAAATGCCAAATCTTAATAATGATAATCGTTTAACTATTAAAAAAGCTGATCTTACTAATAAAAGTAGTATTAAAGCAGCTGTTAGTAATATTGATATTTTAATTAGTGCTTATGGTCCTACTATTGATAATCCACAAAATCTTCATCAACAAATTGCTAAAAACTTAATTACTATCATGCATGAATGTCAAAATATTAAAAGGTTATTAATTGTTGGTGGTGCTGGTAGTTTGTTAAATAATAAAAATCAATTATTAGTGGAAACAAGTACTTTTCCTGAAGCATGAAAAGAGCAAGCACGACAACAAGTACAAGCATTGGAAACTTATCGTAATAGTGATATTAATTGAACATATTTTAGTCCTTCTTTATATTATGATCCAGAATTACCAACTTTGGGTAAGTTTAAAATTGGTAATAATCATTTAATTGTTAACGCAGAGGGCAGAAGTGAACTTAGTTATGGTGATGCTGCTATTGCTATTATTAGTGAAATTAAAGAACAGAAATTTATTAAGAAACGTTTTACAGCAGGTTATATTTAACATTTTGAAAGGATACTAAACAAATGGGAAAACTATCAAAAGATCAAATTTTGCAAAAAACAATAATATTAAATAATGGTGTAAAAATTCCACAATTTGGATTAGGTACATATTTAATAACTGATAGCAAGTCGATTTATAACTCAGTAATGTCTGCTTTACAAAATGGTTATCGTCATATTGATACTGCGGAGTATTATCAAAATGAAGAAATAATTGGTAATGCGATTAAAGATTTTTTATTAGAAAATCCAGAAGTTAGAAGACAAGATTTATTTATTACTTCTAAAATTTGAAATGATAATCATAAATATGAACTTGCTAAAGATGCTTTTCGTGGTATTTTAAGACGTTTAAAATTAGAATATTTAGATTTATGTTTAATTCATTGACCAACTAAACAAAGTTTTGATTGTTGAAGAGTTTTAGAAGAATTTTATCAATATGGTAAAGTTAGAGTAATTGGTGTTTCAAATTTTAATAGTTCACAATTAAAAAACTTTTTAAAAAAAGTGAATATTAAACCAGCAGTTAATCAAATCGAAACTCATCCTGGTTTTAATCAAATTGAGATAGTAAATTATTGTCATAAAAATAATATTGCGATTGTTTCATGACGAACAATGTTAGGTGGTAGAGCTGATGAAGTACCATTATTAAAACAATTAGCAACTAAATATAATGTTACTAGTAGTCATATTGCTTTAAGATGAGCTTGACAATTAGGACAAATAGTGATTCCTAAGTCAACTACTGTAGAACGAATTATTAATAATCCTGATATTGGTGGTTTTCAGTTAACAGAAGAAGAGATGTTAAAAATTCAAAAATTACCGCAATCTGCTTTAGGGCCACAATCTGATGATCAAAAGTTTTGAAAAGGAATAATGATGGATTAAATTAAAAAAGGAGTTAATAATTGTGATTTGAAATGATACAACGAAAGAATTAGCAAAAAAGTTAAATACTGATTTTGTTACAGGTTTGACTGAAGAAGCTGCCGCTCAATTACTAATAGAAACAGGACCTAATCAACTACCAACAACTAAGAAGAAACCAATTTGAAAAATAGTATTAACACATTTTATTGAACCGTTTGTTTTAGTATTAATTGCATTAGCAATTATTGCTACTGTTATTGGCCAATGACAAGAGAGGCGGTAGTTGTTTTTTTAATTGTAATTGTTGATGCTATTTTAGCTACTTGCCAAGAGGTAAAAGCGGCAGCTTCTTTAGATTCACTAAAAAAATTAGTTTCTTCGCAAGCAGTGGTAATTCGAAATGGCAATAAATCCGATATTGATGCTAAGGATTTAGTAATAGGTGATTTAGTTTATTTAGATGCTGGGATGTTTGTTCCTGCCGATTTACGTATTATTCAATCCTATAACTTACGTACTAACGAATCATTATTAACTGGTGAATCAACTTTAGTTAATAAAACAACAGAGGCGTTAACTGAAAAAAAATATCAATTGGTGAAAGAACAAATCTTGCATTTATGTCTACTACTGTTGCTGCTGGTAGTGGTTTAGGTTTAGTTTATGCAACAGCAAAAAATTCTGAAATTGGAAAAATAACTACTTTATTGCAAGAAGAAAAAGAACCAAAATCACCATTAACACAACAAATGTCTTTTTTAATTAGAATAATTTCAATTTTTGCTTTATTGTTAGGTTTAGTTATGTTTTTATTACAATTTTTGTTAATTAAAGTCCCAGTTGCTAGTGCTTTAATTTTTGCAATTGCATTAATAATAGCGGTAATTCCAGAAGGTTTACAAGTTATTGTTACTGTTTCATTATCATTGGGAAGTTCACGAATGGCAAAAAAACATGCTATTGTTAAACATTTACCAGCCGTTGAAACATTAGGCCAAGTTGATATTATTTGTTCTGATAAAACTGGAACTTTAACACAAAATAAAATGACAGTTAAAAAATATTATTTAACAAAATCAGTCAATGATAGTAATGATTTTAAAAAGCAAACTAAACAAGAACAATTATTTTTAGATTGTTTAGTATTATGTAATAATAGTGCAGTTAGCAAAAATAAAACTGTTGGTGATCCCACAGAAGCAGCACTTATGAATTGATCAGAAGCATTAAATTTTTCAACGAAGAAACTTATTGCTAAATATCCTCGCATTTATGAAATCCCTTTTGACTCTGATCGTAAATTAATGTCAACAATTCATGAATATGATAAAGAGAAATATGTTTTTGTTAAAGGTGCAGTTGATAATATGATTAATATGTGTAGTCATGCCCTTATTAACAATGAAAAAGTAGTATTAACAGCACAAATTAAACAGCAAATAATTGCTAGTATGGATGAAATGTCAAATTCAGCATTACGTGTTTTAGGAGCAAGTTATCGCATTATTAATAATAAACAAGATTATAGTAATATTAGTGAAATTGAAAATAATTTAATTTTTTTAGGATTAGTGGGCATGATTGATCCACCAAGAAATGAAGTTAAGGCTTCTTTAGTTAAAACTAAAAAAGCAGGTATTGATACAATTATGATTACGGGTGATCATTTAAATACTGCTGTTGCTATTGGTCAAGAATTGGGTTTAATTGAAAATAAAACACAAGCACTTAGTGGTGATGCTATTGATGATTTTTCTGAAAAATCATTTAATGCTAATGTTAATCAATATCGAGTTTTTGCTCGTGTTTCACCTGAACACAAAGTTAAAATTGTCAAAGCATTACAAAGTCATAAGAAAGTTGTTTCCATGACTGGTGATGGTGTTAACGATGCTCCTAGTTTAAAAGCAGCAGATATTGGTGTGGCAATGGGTATTACCGGAACCGATGTTGCCAAAGAATCGGCACAAATAGTATTAACTGATGATAATTTTGCTACTATTGTTGATGCTATTGAAGAAGGTCGTAATATTTATAGTAAAATTAAAAGAATTGTTGTGTTTATTTTAATTACTAATATGACACAGGTATTTGCAATTGTTGTTGGTGCAATTTTTGGCTGAAATGAATTATTGCAACCAATTCAAATTTTATGAATTAATTTAATTGTTGAATCAGTTATTGCCATTCCAATGTCAATGGGTTCTAATAATCCAGATTTAATGCTTGAAAAACCAATAAATCGTAATGATCGGATTCTTACTGGTAGTTGAGGATTTATTGGTATTGTTAGTATTATCTTAAGTGCTTTATTGCTTTTGGTGTTTCATTATTTACCTTTAATTTTACAAGAAGGTGTTAATGAAGGTTTTATTTATGTTTTTGTAATAATGACTAATGCTCCTGTTTTCTATGCTTTTTCTTTTGTTTCAGGTACTAATACAAGTATTATCAATAAGATTACTTGAAAAAATAAATATATTTGAATAGCTGCTATTAGTGCCTTTGCTATTAATACTTTTATTATTTTTACCCCATTTGTTAGTGACGCTTTTGGTATTGATCAAGGATTTCGTGCTGCTGATTGATTAATTTGTATTGCTTTATCAACGATACCAATGTGATTATTAGAAATGTATAAAGGAATTAGATTTTTGTTTAAGAAGTGATTTAAGAAAGATGTAGCAGTAAAAGTAAATAATGTTAAGACCAAGTTCAAGAAAAAATAAGTATTAATTACGAAAATTATTTAATTAAAATAACTATTTTTATTTTTTCGCTTGTCTCCATACATTAAAGTTTTTAAGAAAAAATGAATGGTAATTCAAATAATAGTTAATGCATAACAGCATAGAAATAGCAGTAATAATACGTTTAAAGACTTTCATAAATACCTCTTCTTTTTACCTTATAGTAATTATGATGTTCTTGACACTATGAATTTATTTATAGTCACAGTATGTTGGTTGTAATTATAACTATTTTTTTATATTTTTGATAAATTTGATTTATTGATTGTTAAAGGCATTAATATTGGATGAGAAATTTCCTATTAGTTATCGAGTAATAATTTCATTTAAAAATCTCTAATTAGAGATTTTTATTTTTTGAATATAATAAAAACCATATAAATTTTTAATCGTTTGTTTATAAGCAAATTTGATAAATTAAAATTGATTTTAAATATGAAAAGAGATTGCAATTGCAATCTCTTTTTTTACATTTGTGGTGATTTAAATAATTATCCACTATCATTTTTTTAGTTATTAATAATATTTTAATTTAAAACAACAATGAAAAATGATTAGGATTAATAGTGTTAAGGCAACATTGTTAATAACAGCAAAAAAAGATAATTTAATTAAAAAAATAGTGAACAGTAATAATAATCTTAAAAATAAAATTGTAAGTAAAACATTACTTACAATTTTATTTTTATAAAGTTAAGTAATTGTTTTGTAATAACTATTTGTTTATTTTTGATGCTATCATTATTTGTTGTTGTTTCTTTTAATATTGGCAATTTCTTGCCAATATTGACAACAATAAAAGTAAGGGCGTTGCCCCCTAATTGCTTCGCAACTCACCCCAGTGGAGATAAGCCCCACGGCCAACCAACCAAGGTGCTGGTTAGCTTTCATTATTAATAAAAGTTTATTTACATTTTAGGTAAATTTTGCTTACATTCACTTGTTGAATCTTCATTTTTTTGTTTGTCAAATTTAGTTGAAGGTATAAAATTATCAATATGTTCTATATTATAATTAGAAGTGGCTTTAATAAAATTTTTAGTATTAATAACTTCATTGGTTGCTTCAAATTTTATATTTTTTATTTTTTCATCAATTTCTTTTAAAATATTTTCTTTAAATACTTTTAATTCTTTATGTTTTTCTAAATTATTCCCTTGAAGAATTGTAATTTTTTCTTGTAGTTCTTTGATTTTTTCTTGATATTGTTCTTCGTTTGTAAAACATTTTTTACCTGTTATTAATTCTTTAATATCTTTAATAACTTCATCAACATAATGAAAAGCACTTTTATCTACAAGAATGCTAAAACCCATAGCTGCTAATCCTCATGAAAGATATGTTTTAGTTCTTTGAAAGAATTCTGAAAAATTACTAAATTTATTCTCAGTTAATTGGTTTTGAATATAGGCATCTGTTAATGCTGCAAAACAACACAAAACACCTAATTTACTACCATTTTTGATTAAATTTTTAAAAGCATTTCATCTAATATTATAATAAATAATATCTATATTTGATTCTGAATTTATATTTTCAATGTCGCTGTTAATTGATTGATAATTTTGAATATTTGGCATATTATATTTCTCCTCTATTAATATGAAAAACTCATTTATTTTTAATTAAATAAATAATGAGTTAAAAACTTATATTAAGTTTACAATTTTATTTTAACATTTTTTTCTTATTTTTTCTTTTTTTTAAAATATTATCCAATTTATCCAAATCAGCAGATTTAATATCACTCATTAAATTATTTGCTTCAATTAGTATTTTTTTCTGGATTTATTTTTAATTTTATAAATTTAGATATTGTTATCACTTTTAATTGCTTTAATGTCTTTTTTTAGTTGTTCTTTTAAAAATTTTATATCATTTTCACTATTTTTTACTTTTTTTAAAGCTTCAATTTTAATTTTAGTATCTTTTTTTAATGCTTGAATTTTTTCATTTTTTTCAGATCTAATTAACAATTTTATCCCAACTTTCTTTGTTAATTTGTGTAATCCTTTTAGTGGATAATGGTTTAATAATAGTTTTTGATCTTCAATTAATTCGCGATTACGAGCAGCAATAGTGGTTGCTTGTAAACCACCAGAAATATTAACAGCAGTTCTTCCCATATCAAATAATCCATCTAAAGCACCAATAATACCATAAACAGCTGTATAATAACTACCAAAGCCAAGACACCGCCTAACACGCCAGCTGTTACCACAGCAGCAGTTCCGGGTACGCCAGCAATTCCTAATGAAGCAACTATTGTTACAATCAGACCGTTAATAAATAAAATGGCAATAGTTCAACCCGAAAAATTACCAGGAATAATAACACTAAATCATAAGAAAGATAAAATAATTCCAGCTTGGACACCAGCACAACCGCTTAAACCAATTGTTGTTGCAAGTGGCATTACGGTATCTGTCGCTTCTTCTTTAATCTTTAGATCTTCTTTTAAAGTAGTAATAGCAATTGGTAAGGTAGCATTAGATGATTGCGTTGTAAAACCAGTAATAATTGGTTTTTGTGTTTTTATTAATCAACGATAAGGATTAATACCAAATAGATATAATGATAGTAAATGTCATAAGAAAGTAATAAATAATGTTAAGTAAGCAACACCAATAATAATACCAATATTACCAAGGGCACCAATTGGTTGATTAATAAGTGCTGCTGTTAACATACTCATAACAGCAAATGGCATAATTTTAATAAATATCATTAAAATGGAAATAATAATTTTTCACATTGTTTCTAAAGTATTTCTAGTTTTGTCCATTTGTTGTTCATAATGTTTACTTGATTTTTTAATAGCAACGCCAATTAAAGCACCAAGCACAATTACTGGAATAATTAAAGTTTGGGTAAATACACCAATAAAACTGCTAGGAATATAACTAATAATAATTTCAGGAATTGATTTAGCAGCAGTTTTGTCATAATTACCACCTTCAGATAAATTAAAACCATTACCAATTTTAAAAGCGATTCCTAGGCCAAAAGCAATACAAAAAGCAATAGCAACGTTTATTAATAAAATGGCAATCCCAGCTCCTGAAATGTTAGTTATTGTTTTTGAATTACTAGTTTTTTTACTAGTAATTCTGGCAATAGCTAAAAATATTAATGGAATAGTTATCATGGTAATGCCAGTAATAAAGATATTTTTTAGTAATTCAATTCAACGAGCAATTTCACCAACCCAAGGATTATAGTTAGGATTAGGATCGTTATTAGGTAAATTGGGATAACTAATATTGTGACTATTAAAACCAGTAATTGCTTGGATAGTGATACCAAAAATTAATCCTAATCCCATCGCAGTGAAAATGCGAATTGGAAATTTTGGTTTTGTTTTTTTAATAAAAATTGAAAGTATTATCATAATACTAAAAAAGACAATAATTCCTACTAAACTTTGTCAGTATGAAATACCAACGAAATCTCTTAATAAGTTAATATTGTCATTACTAAGGGTTGTCATAAGTTGCTACCTCATTCTTTTTATTTTTTATAGGTTATGACGATGTTACTTTTCTGCTTGCTATATGAATAATATCATTAGTACGAGCAAAAGGTGGTGAATAAACTAAATCTAGATTTTGTAAATCACGAACATCCATTTTATTTCAAATGGCGGTAGCAAGTGCGTTAATTCTTAGTGTAGCATGGTTATAACCCGCCATTTGTGCTCCTAATAGTTGGAAATTAGTTTTATCGTAAAATAATTTTAAATATAAGGGACGAGATTGTTTTAAATATCTTGGTAGATCATAATCCTTGATAAAAACACTATGAATTTTATTTTTATCAATACTATCAAAACTGCCAGTTTTTGTTATTTCTAAATTACCAACACGTAAAATACTAGAACCTAAAGTTCCTGGATATTTATGTTCTGGATTTTTGATATTATCAGCAATGATGCGTGCCATTTTATTAGCATTAGTTGCTAAAGGAACATAGATTGATGATTTATCAAATTGACTATATGTTTGTGCACAATCACCCCCACTATACATATTTGAAAACTTTTTTGTAACATTTTTTTCAGATGGAATTTGACATAATTCATTAATAATAATACTTTTATTTTTATTTAGTTTGATGTTACTGTCATTTAAAAATTGAGTATTTGGTTCAAAACCAACTGCTAATATTACTAAGTCACAAGGTAGTGTTTTGCCAATTTTTTTATTATTAATGTTTCTTAAACGTAAATCATTAACCTTATTATGAGTCATCATTAATTCTTCAACTTGATAGTTTAGTAAAATAGTTGGATACTTTTTAAAATGTTTTTTGTTATCAGTTTTATTGTTAGTTGTTAGTTCATGATAAATCAGTTGGCTAAATTCTTTATCAATAACATCAGCCATTACTCGATCTTTCATTTCAACAATTGTGACATCTTTTTTTTGTTTTAAGCACGCTTCTGTCATTTCTAGGCCAATAAATCCAGCACCAATAATAACTATTTTTTGGGAATTTTTCATTGCTTTTTTTACATTAATAGCATCTTCTTTAGTAAAAACATTATAAACATTATGTGGTAGGTCACCTTTACTAAAAGGAGGAGGAATTTTTGGTTTAGCTCCTGTTGCAATAACTAATGCTTGATAAGAAACAACACTTGCTTTATTTTTATGATCTGTTGTTTTTTTGACATGAATTTCTTGTTTTGTTGTATCAATTTTAATAACATGTTGGTTTAAATGAATTTTAATTTTATTTTTATCATTATTTTTTTCTACATAATCTTTTTTTGTACGTTCATTTAAAAGTTTTTTATCTCTAAAATCATTAGCGATATAATAAGAAATACCGCAAGCACCAAGCGAAATATAGTTTTTTTCTTGATAAACATGGATATCAAATTTTTTATTACTATTTTCTTTACTACGTAATAACTTACTTGCAACGCCCATTCCAGTAGCACCGGCGCCAATAATAACAACTTTAATTTTCATTTTTATCATCGCTCCACTTTCATTAACTCCTTAATTATAATATATATTTAATAAAAATATCAATTAATAGTGTTTATTTAGCAATTGATTCACTTTTTAGTAAATTCTAAGGTAGTATCACTAATTGTTTTATCAATTATTACATTGTATTCATTAACAACTGAGTTTTCTAAATCGCCAATTAAAAAACTTTGACCATGATTAGCATCAACAATAGTGTATAAAGAACTTTTTTTTGGAGTTTCATATCGTATTTTTTCTTGAAATAGTTCATTAGCATTAGTGTAATTAATGAAATGATCATTTTGACCATGAAGAAATAATATCGGGATGTTGGGTATCAGTTTTAAGTATTTAATTGGTTGTATGTCTTGCAACCCTTCAACTCCAAATGTTTTTTGTGCTTTTTTACGGCTTAGCTTTAACATTAAATTAGTAGGTAAAAAAGCATAATTACTTAATTTTTCACTGTAAGTGCGATCTAAACGACTAAAAGTACAATCTGAAATAATAAACTTTACTCTTTTATTAATTTTATATTTTGCATATAATTCACTTCATATTACTACTGTGGCGCCACCTAATGAAAAACCATATAATCCTAAGACAAGTAGTTGCTTGTTTAAATGTTTTACAACAGTAGTCAATAATATCTTGTAAGTCTTGTGATTCTTTTAAACCATAAGTTGTTGGTGATGCATCACTTTCACCGTGATTACGAGCATCATATCAAATTACATTATAACCAGCACGTAAAAAAATGAAAGCTTGTTTAAATATTCAAAATCTAGTATTAGTTATCCCATGTAATAAAATTATTGCTTTATTATTATTTTCGTTTTTAAGAGGGCTTTTTAAAAGATTACCATGTAATGTTAAATTATCAACAGTTGTTTTAATAGAAAAAGTAATTATATTTTCGTGCTTTTCTAAGTATTTTCAATATTCAAAATACATTGGTCATTTCACTAATTCAATTTTAACTTTAGGTTGCGATTGTGAATTATATTGTAAGCATGCTTTAAACATTTCAATTGAATTGATATTAACTTTTTTCCTTAATTTTATGCGATTAATACTGCTTTGTTTCATTAGTTTTCTCCACATTTTAAGTTATAAATTTTAATAGTTAGTTAGTATTATCAGGTAATATAATTGGTTTTGGTTTAGAACGAATATATTTTTTATATTTTTTATAAGGTATAAATTTAATATATTTGTATTTACTAACTAGGTGTTGGCCGTTATTTTTACTATTTCGTCGTAAACATGGTTTAACTTTTTTAATTTTAAAAATACCAAAATTAGCAATAGTAATAACTTTACCCAATTGATTAATGTTTTTAATTTCTTCAATTAAGCAATTAAAAACTACTTCAACATCTTGAATATTAAATTTGGTTTTATCTGATATTCTTGCAACTAATTGTTTCTCGTTCATCTAAAATCAACCCTATCTTTTTGCTAATATCTTTCTAGTATAATTTTATCTTATTTTATTTATAAATTGTAATCTATAAATTTTTCTTTCTTTGTTTAGTAAAAAAATATAATAATTATTTTTGTTAATTAATCTCAGTGATTTTTAAATAGCAGAAATTAATAAAATTTTTTCTTTATAAGAAAAGAGATTTTTAATTTAAGTATTTTATTAAAATTATCATATAATTACAGTAAATATTATTAATTTGGAGAACAATATGAATAAGGATATGTATTTAATTAGAGCAGTAGAAATGGCAACAATTGCTGCTTATAAATTTATTGGCCGTAAAGATAAAAATGCTATTGATTTTGCTGCTGTTGAAGCAATGACAATTATGCTAAATAGTACTCCAATTAAGTGTCGAATTATTGTTGGTGAAGGTGAACTCGATCAAGCTCCAATGTTATTTGTTAATCAGCAATTAGGAAAAGGAAAAACGTTAATTTATGATTTAGCAGTTGCCCCAGTAGAGGGTACGTATCCTGCTGCCAATAATATTGCTGGTAGTATTGCTTGCTTAGCAGCAGCACCTAATACTATTTTAAAATTACCAGAAATGTATATGGAAAAATTATTTGTTGGTTTGCAATTACAAGCAGTTATTAACAATGAAGATGATTTTATTACTAATATTAAAGCGATGCAAAAAATGAAAAAACATACTGATTTAATTGGCATTATTTTAGATAAAGCAAGACATCAAAAAATAATTGAAAAATTACATGACTTAGGTATTATTGTGCGGTTAATTGGTGATGGTGATGTTCTTGCTGCAATTGATGTTATTAATCAAGAAGCAGATTTTGTTTATGGTATTGGTGGTGCACCAGAAGGGGCATTAATGGCAGCATTAGCATTAAGTGCTGGTGGTAATATTAAAACAAAATTAATTTCTTATCAAAAACAATATGACCTGATGATGAAAATACTAATGTGCGAGTTAATATTGAAGATACTGCTATTAACAAGTATAAGTTATCATATCATCATTATTATTTTGCTAAAGATTTAGTGAAAGATGAAAATATTTGCTTTGTTGCTACTGGTTTGACTGCTGGTGGTAGTTTAAGTGCCATCAAATATTATTATGGTACATATTATGTAAATACTTTTTTTGTTTCACATGGTGTTGTTAGAAATATGAAAGTTACTTATAGTGTTGATCAGGTTAATAAATTATTACCTAGTGTTGCCAAAATCATGAAAATATATAACAAATATACTTAATATTAAAGGAGAAATTTATGAATGATAGTAATCATTTACCAACTATTACCATTATTGAAAGTCAACGTTTAAAACTACGTCCTATTACCCTAAATGATGGACAAGCATTATTTAATTATGCCAAAAATGCAAAGATGACGAAATATGTGCCATGAACAGCTCATAAAAGCATTAATGATAGTATTAATTTTATTAATAGTTTATTAAAAGAATATCAGCAGCGTACTTCCTTAATGTGAGCAGTGCAATTAAAAGATGATGAAACTAATAGCATAATTGGTACTTGTGGTTTTATTCGCTATTTTGCCCACACTAAATGTTTAGAAATTGGTTATGCTTTTAATCCAAAAGTATGAGGACAAGGTTATGCCAAAGAAGCACTATTAGCTATTATTAAGTATGGTTTTGAAAATACTGATAGTATTAGAATTGAGGGTATTTGTGTTAAAGAAAATATTGCTTCAGCACAAACGATGCTTAGTGTTGGCATGCAGTTTGAAGGAATTTCACGTAGTAACTTTATTAAAGATGGACAAGTTAGTGATTGTAAAGTATTTAGTATTATTCGTAGTGAATATTATAAAACAAATAAAAAGTAGTAGTTAGTGATATTTTTATACAATTTAAAATATGATATTATGTTAAGTTCCTTTAAATGAAAATAATGATATACTTATAATTAATATTATAATTAATGAATTATTATATAAATAAGGAGTTAAATAAAGATGAAAAAGAATATTAAATTTATTGATTTATTTTCCGGAATTGGTGCATTTCATATTTCTATAAAAGATATATTTAAAGATAGCCAATGCATAGCGGCTGTTGATAATAATAAACATGCAGAAATTACATATAAATATAATTTTTTTAAAAATTTAGAGAATCAACCATTTTTTTTAAATAATATTGAAAGTGAAGAAGTGATAGAAAAGCTTACAAATAAAAATATTAAATATAATTTTTTGTGCGCTGGATTTCCATGCCAGCCTTTTTCAAAAACAGGATCTCAAACTGGAATTAAACATAAAGAAGGAAAATTATTTGTAAAAATTATAGAAATTATTAAAAAGTATAATGAGAATCACCTTAATAATGAAATAAAAATAATTTTTTTAGAAAACGTAGCATATTTAGCTAAACACAATAATAGTGATACGTGAACTACTATGAAAAAATCTTTAAAAGATTTAGGGTATAGTTTTTTTGATGAAAAAGATAAGGATATTATATTAAATCCATTAAATATTGGAATACCTCAAAATAGACAAAGATTATTTTTAATAGCTTTTCATGATTCTTATAAAACTTCTAGTGAAAATTTTAAAAAATTATTAAATGATTCTTCTTTAGATTTAGTAAAATTAAAACATACTAAAAGTTTTGAAGGTAATGCATTAGAATATATAGATAAGGTTAATTTAGACTTAAATGAAAGACATTTAAATAAAATTTCTGATTTAGATCAAAAAATATTAGATATTTGACAAGAATTTTGTAATTTAACTAAAATAAAGTTTAAAACTTTGGGTTTTCCTATATGATTAGATTTTTTTGAAATTGAAACTAAAATTCCAAATTCGGAAATTAATTCATTTTCAAAATGAAAATATGAATTTTATGTAAAAAATAAAAAATTTTATTTTGATCATAAAGAAAATATTGATTTATGATGATACAAAAATAAAAATATAATAAAAGCAAAGAAAATTTATCAAAAATTTGAATGAAATATAGGAGGCAGTGGCCTTGACATTAAAGAGTGTATTGTTCAATTTAGACATTCTGGCATTAGAATAAAGAAACCAAATTTTTTCCCGGCTCTTGTTAAAACAAATTGTAAACCAATAATTTGAGATAAAAAGATTAATGATTATAGGTTTATAAGTATAAAAGAAGCTTTGTTATTACAAAGTTTTGATTATAACACTTTTCTATTTCCTGAAAAATTTTCAGAAAATGAACCTTTTCAAAGAATAGGGAATTCAATAAATGTAGAAGTTATAAAAAAAATTATTAATAAATATAAACCGTTAATTGAAAAAATTATATAAAGGAAGTTATTAGAATAATTATGTTTAAATTTAATGATAAATTAACAGTAGATATAAGACCAACCACTAGTATTTATTCAACCTATTCAAGATTATCTTATACGCTTTGACATGCAATTGCTGAATTTGTTGATAATTCAACAGCAAGTTATTTTGAAAATGAAAGCGTTTTAAAAGAAATTGAAAATAATTATAAATTAAAAGTAATAATTTTATATCATAAAGATAATAAAAATAAAGAGAATCATTACTTAAAGATTATTGATAATGCTTATGGTATGAATTTGGAAAATTTTAAAAGAGCATTACAAATAAATAAGCCGCCACAAAATACAAATGGTAGAAATGAATTTGGTATGGGATTAAAAACTTCTGCATGTTGATTTGGCAAAGAATGAGACTTAGTAAGTACTATGTATGGTGATAAGAATGAATATTCAACAAATTTAAATGTAGAAAATTTGTTAAATGAAAATCATGTAGATATTAATAAAAAACATGTTGATAAAAATGCTCATTATAGTATATTAACAATTAGAAAGTTAAATAAATTTATTATAACAGCAAGACAAGAAATTAAAATTAAAGAACAAATTTCAAGCATATACAGAAGAGAATTAAATTATAAAAATATTGAAATAAAATTTGTAACATCATATTATGATAAGGATAATATTTTAGTTTATACTGATGGTAAAAATAACTTTAAAAATTATGAAGATATAGAATCATTAACATATGAATTACCAAAAATTTTGGTAATTAAAAATAATGTAACAGGTATAGAAGAACGGTTTTATAAAGAGTTTAATGAAGAAATTGATTTTAATAATGTAAAATATAATCTTTCTGGCTTTATTGCTATTAGAGATAAATTTAGTAGACAAGAATCTGGATTTTCTTTGATCAGAAGAGGAAGAGTGATAATTGGTGGTCCAGATACTAATTATAGGCCAAAAGATATTTTTGGTGATGCTGGTACTTTTACTCATGGAAGATTATTTGGTGAAATTAATTTAGATAATTGACCAGTTAGTCAAGCTAAAGATGCATTTGATTGAAATGATGGTTTAGAAGATGTATTTATAAATAAAATGAAAAAGATATCAAGTTATTATAGAAAAACTGCTGAAGAGTATCGTGTAAAAGAAAAATCTTTTAATAATGTTAGTATGAAAAATTTAAATTTTCAAAAAGTAACTAAAACAGATATTCAAATTTTTAATATGTTGAGTATTAATAATAAAATTCAAAATGAAAATTTTAAAAAAATTAATTATTTAAATGAAAAAGATATATTAACTAAAGTTAATATACAAACGAATTATGAAGATAAAGATAATATTTTGGATAACTTAATTACTTTAAGAAGTGAAAATGGTAAAAGTATTAATATTAATTTTAAACATGATATTTCTATTAATCAATCAGAAAATTGAATAGATATTATTCAAGATGAAGAAAATAATATTTATAATATTAAAATATATTTAGAACATCCATTTTTTAAACCTTATGTTAGCGAAGAAGATTTTTTATTATTATTAAAAAGATTTATTGTTGCATTAGTTGCATCAGTAATACAATCAAAGTATATAAATTATTACAAAGAAATAGATCCAATTCAAATTTTTGAAATAATGAATTTATATTTAAAAAATATAAATTCTATTGTAAATGAATAATTTAATTAAAAAGGAATAAAATAATGGAAAATAATTTAGGTACATTTCATTTTATTAATGAGGATATTAAGGAAATTGATATTTCAGGAGAATATATAAAAATATTTAAAGAGATTTATTACAAGAAGATAAAGGATAGGGATGGTATAAATGCTATTTTAAATAATTCTATAAATATACTTTCAAAATGTATTGATAATTTAGGAAATCCAAATTCAAAAACGGGAATAGTAGTTGGGAAAGTACAATCTGGAAAAACTTCTAATTTTTTAGGTTTATTATCTCTTGCATTTGATAATAATTATAATTTTGCAATTGTTATTGGAGGTAAAGATAAAGATTTATTGCTTCAAAATGAGATCAGAATAAAAGAAGTTTTTGAAAATTCTATAAATAATAAAAATAAATGTAGAGTTATAACTTCTGAAAATTATGTTTCAAATCAGGTTGAAGAATGAATGAAGAATAATGAGAGTAGAAAGTTAATAATAACGTGTTTAAAAAATAAAAAGCATTTAGAAAAACTATACAAAATTTTTAATAAAAGCAGTTATTTAAAAAATCAAAAAATAATGATTATAGATGATGAGGGTGATCAGTATAGTTTGAATTCTAATTATAATACTAACAAAACTGAGCCTACAACTTTATATCAACAAATAATTGAACTAAAAAAGTTATTGAAATATCATTCTTATATTTCAATAACTGCAACTCCTTATGCTAATTTATTAATTAATAAATTTGATGATTTATCACCTTCTTTTATAATTACAATAAAACCTGGGAAAGGTTATACTGGTTTAGATTTATTTCATGGTGAAGAAAACAGTAGTAAATATATAAGAAAATTAGATGAACATGAGGTTTGGAAGTTAGATGAAAAAGATGTTGATCCCACTGAAACAAAATCATTCGAGAGAGCATTATCAACTTTTTTTGTAGGTTCTGCGTTAAAACAGATATTATTTGATGATGAGGAAGATATTTCAGAAATGCTAATTCATTCAGAAAGAGAAAATAATCAACAAGCTAAAATTTTAGAAAGTATTAATAGAAAAATTAAATTGTATAAAGAAAATTTAAAATTAAAGTCAGAAGGTAAGTATTTAAAAAATATTCGTTATAAATCTTATTTAGAATTTATTAATTTAGGTTTTAAAGAATATTTTGATAGAGAATTGGATATTAATAATATAAGAGATAACGAAATACTAGAAATTATAAATTCAAGAGTTAATCAAACGGAAACTCAAATTAAAAATTCAACAAATAAAGTTAATCGTAATTCTTTTTCTAAACCATTAAATCCTAATATCATTTATATAGGAGCTGATTTAGTAGAAAGAGGAATAACATTTTCCAATCTTTTGGTAACTTTTATAACTAGGAGAGCAAAAAGTACTACAAATGCAGATACAACTTTGCAAAGAGCAAGATGGTTTGGTTATAGAGAAAAATTTTTACAATATATAAGAATATTTTGTAAAGATTCAATTGATGAAAATTTTAAAAAAATTTTAATTGCAGAAGAAGCATTATGATTTGAATTAAAGGAGTGAGAAAAAAATGATAATTGTTTAAAAGAATGAAGAGTTAGAGCAATTAAATTAGAAAAAGATATTAGACCTACAAGAAAAGGAGTGGCAAAATTTGAATTAACTTGTTTAGTTTCATGATGTTTTCAAAATAGGTTTATTAAAAATAATGAATATGAAGAAATGTTATATTTTGAATTATTAGAAAAAGCAATTCCAAAGAATTATGGTTTAAATATAATTCATAAAGAAATTATTTATAATAGTATAAAAGAATTTGAAATAGATTTTGAAAATATTTTAACTAATATATTAGATAAATGTAAAATTAATTATGAACACTGGGATGAATTAAAAAGTAAAAATGATTATCCTTTAAAAGTAATATTTATGAGACCAAATGATGAAAAAAAAATTAAAAAGAAAACAATATAAGAATGGATATATAAATATATTTGCTGGTCGAAGTGAACCTTATCAAGGTGATAGGTATTTAAGTGAACATCCTGATAATAAAGATTATATTCTATTAGAAATACATATGTTTGATATCATCGATGATAATAATATTGAAAAAAATGCTATTTTTTATGGTTTATATATACCTGGAAAGGGAGTAATCCAATATGTTGGCATTGATTAAAGTTAATGATTTTAAAAAAATTGTTGAAAAGTTAAATAATACTTTTAAAAAAGTTATTAAAATTAAAGAAAATGTATTTTTAGGTATAAATAATGGGAAAATTATGGCCATTTTTAATATTAATGATGAAAATATTACTAGTAAAATCTTAGTAAATAAAAATATAAAAATTTATTTTAATAAAAAAATTGAAGTAAATTTTAATGAAAGAAAAACTATTTTTAATGCACTTATAATAGAATTACTTTCAGATGATAAAGAATTATCAAATACTTTTCATTTTTTTATTTTGAATTTAATTAATTATTATTCTGAAGTAAAAGAAAAAATTGTTGATGAAGTAAATAAAATATGACAATTATTTGAACATACTGATGTTGTTTATGATGAAAAGACAGCAAATGGTTTATTTGGTGAATTTTTAACTATGTATTTTTTTAAAATTAAATATAATAAATCAATTATTAAATTTTGACATTCAAAATTTAATAATTTGTTTGATTTTGAATTTACTCAAAATTCAATTTTAGAAGTTAAATGTACTGCAAATAATTTTAGAATTCATGCTTTTAAACATGATCAAATATTTTCTACACGAAAAATTACAAAATATATATCATCAGTAATTTTAAGTAAAAGAGATAAAGGTTTATCTTTATATGATTTTTCATTAAAATTAAAAGAAGTATTTAAAGATTATGATTTTACTTGTAAAGTGGATACTTTACTTTTTAAGTTTCGTATAAGTGAGTTTAAAAAAGGTCCATGCATTGATTTTGAAGAAACTATATCAAATATAAAAATATATAATTCTTGCTCTATACCACAAATTCAAGAAATTCCAAATGGCATAAAAAATTTAAAGTATGATATTAATTTGGAAAATATAGAATCTGTACCAGAACATATTGATTTTAGTTTTTTAATTAGTTAACATTTTGGTCTTTATAAGTTTTGATACTGAGTAAGATAATAAAAATATTAAATTGGAAGAATATATACAATTCAGAATCATATAAAATTTTATAAAAAGATAATAGATCCAATTCTTCAAAATAAAAAAGCTACTAATTCTCTTGGCAGCAAAGCTGGTAGAGCAACAAGGCTTGATAAAATATATGTTTTTAAATTAAAATAAATAAAAAATAATTAACAGCAATTTTATTTTATTGCTGTTTTTTTTATTATATTAATAGTTATTAACTATTATAGTCCCATTAGTTAAGTAGGCATAAATGATTATGATTAATTTAATAAAAATTTATTACTAATATAGATTTTTTAATTTATTTATATTAGTTATTTTTAATAAATTATTTTAATAATATAAAGATATTTATCTTATAAATTAGAAAATGAATAATATAAATGTTAATACATTAATAACAAAATTTTAGACTAATTGATTTAGATTAGTTTTTATTTTAATATTACAAAAAATAAAATAGTAAATACATGACATTAAGATATTGACAAGTTAAAATTAATTAATAAAATATTGGCAATATTTTATTAATTAATTTAGGAAAAAATGAAGTTTTATAACTAAAAATATAGTTACTTTAACCTATCAATGTTATAATTTATCAAAGGAATAACCAATATTAAATTATGAAAATTTAGATAGAAAGGTGCTATTACCATTAACATGTTTTTTAAAAGTGTAAAAATGAAAAAAACAGATGATGATTTTGAAACAGATGATAAATTTGAAACAAATATTAAGTTAAAAGAAAAACAAGAATTAATTACACCTTTTAAACATTATAATAGTAAAGATAGTAAAAATCTTTTTGCTAAAAAAATGTTAGTAAAGAAAAAACAAGAAAAATTAAATAACAAGAAAAAATTTAGTATCCATCAATGAGGAAATGATGATACTGATTATGTTTTTATTAATTTTGAAACTGCTAATATCGATAAGACAAGTGCTTGTCAGTTAATTATGATTAAAGTAATACACGGTAAGATTGTTAAAAGTTATAGTTCATTAATTAAACCATATCCTGAAGAATTCACTTTTTCTCATGTTCATGGTATTACTAGTGAAGATGTATCATTAATGGTAAATTTTAAACAATTATGAATTGATATTGTTACATTTTTTAACGAAGATACTGTTGTTATTGCCCATCATGCTCATTTTAATGTTAATGTTTTAAGAACATTAATTAATCATTATAATTTAGAATGTCCGAATTTCTTTTATATTTGTTCAGTTAAATTATTTCAAAAAGCTTATGATTATCCCAATACCCGTTTAAGCGCTCTTGCCCATAGTAATCAAATTAAATTTGATTATCAAGATCCATTAACAAATATTATTACTTTACATAAATTAATTAATTTACATTTCAGTGAACAGTATCATTTAAAAAATTTATGTGAGAATCTTAATCTTAAAGTTAATAAATTATTTGATGATTTTTTATCATAGTATTTTAAAATATTGAAAGCTTGAAATTATGATAATTAAAGACGAGATTACAAATAAAATTTGCAAATTTAAAAATTAACATTATAATTATACTATGTAGGGATATTATTAAACTAAATTATTTAAGTAAATTGTATACAAAAGAGGTTACAGTTATGGAAAAAGAAATAGATGTTGCATATGTTTTATCAGCATTAGGTACAGTCAGTAATGTTAATGACAGAAGTGTTTTTTCAATAAAAACACATCTTGTGCTAATAAATAAAATGTTTAAAAGTAAATAAGTACTTAAGTACTTATTTACTTACTTTAAAAACAAGAATTATTAATATTAATTAGTAATAATTAATTATTTATTATTTTTTAAATGTAATATTAATATTTTAATAACAGTTATTATCTAATGTTACCTCTTTTTAAGTTATTAGTTTTAAGCACTTAGCACTTATTATATTTATATAAAATATAATAAGTTAAAATATAGTAATTTTTTAATTAAAAGTTATATTCATTAATAAAATCACAAAAAGTACATGAATATTTTAAATGGTTATGATAATATTACTAAAGAAATTAAAAAATATAATTTCTTATTTTTAGTGTTATTAATTTTAATAATCAATAACTTTGAAATGGAGGTGAAATCAATGAAAAATGATTATCAAATTATTGTAATTGGTGCTGGTCATGCTGGTGTCGAAGCAGCATTATCTTGTGCACGAATGGGACATAAAACTGCTATTATTACTCTTGATAGAACTAAAATTGCATTGATGCCATGTAATCCTTCCATTGGTGGACCCGCCAAAGGAGTTGTTGTTCGTGAAATTGATGCACTTGGTGGAGAAATGGCTAAAGCAGCAGATGCTACTGCTTTACAAATGAAATTATTAAATAATTCACGTGGTCCAGCAGTGTGGGCTATTCGTGCGCAATCTGATAAAATTGCTTATTCACAATATATGCAGAACACAATAAATAAACAAGAAAATCTAATAATTTTAGAAGTTATGGTGCAATCATTAATCATTGAAGCAGGAACTGCTAAAGGTGTTATTTTAGAAAATGGTAAAAAAATTACTAGTGAAATTGTAATTTTAACGACAGGTACTTATATGACAGCATTAACTTTACAAGGTCAGGATAAAAAGTCAGAAGGACCAGATGGTCAAAGAACAAGTAATGGTATTTCACAACAATTAAAAACTTTAGGTTTTAGTATGATTCGTTTAAAAACTGGTACGCCACCACGAATTAAAAAAGATAGTATTGATTTTAGCAAAGCTAGCATTGAATTGGGTAGTGATTTACCTTTAGCGTTTTCTCATCAGACTAAAGATTTTCTACCATTAACAAAACAATTACCTTGTTATTTATTATATACAAATGATAAAACTCATACTGTTATTAATAATAATTTAGATAAATCACCAATGTATAATGGTGAAGCACAAAGTACTGGTCCACGTTATTGTCCAAGCATTGAAGATAAAGTAGTTCGCTTTGCTGATAAACCTCATCATCAAATTTTTTTAGAGCCAGAATCACTGACATTAGATTCAATTTATGTTCAAGGTTTTTCAACATCAATGCCAATTGATGTCCAAGATAAAATGCTAAGAACTTTACCTGGTTTAGAAAATTGTAAGGTTTTAAAATGAGCTTATGCTATTGAGTATGATGCTTTTGAACCAACACAATTGTGACCAACATTAGAAACTAAATTAGTTAAAAATTTGTTTAGTGCTGGTCAAATTAATGGTACCAGTGGTTATGAAGAAGCAGCATGTCAAGGTTTAATAGCTGGTATTAATGCTCATTTAAAAATAAAAAAAGAAAAACCATTAATCTTAAAACGTGATGAGTCATATATTGGTGTTTTAATTGATGATTTAGTAACAAAAGGAACAATTGAGCCTTATCGTTTATTAACTTCATTAGCTGAACATCGTTTATTATTACGAAATGATAATGCGCAAACACGATTAATTAAATATGGTTATCAAGTTGGCTTAATTAGTGAGCAACGCTGATCACAGTTTAATAAACAACAAGCATTAATGTTGACTATTATTGAAAAATTAAAAAGTATTAAAATTAGTCCTCATTCTCAATTTGCTGAATATATTAATAGTAATAATTTAGGTCCAATTCCTAATAATCATATTATTGCTTATGAATTATTGAAACGACCAGGTGTTAATTTATCAATGTTTAGTTCGCAAATACCATTAATCAATGATTTACAATATCATGAATTAATGGAATTAGAAATTACCATTAAGTATTCAGGATACATTAATCAGCAACTAAAAATGGCACAACAAGCTAATAGTTTAGAAAAAAAACAGATTCCTAATGATATTAATTATGATTTAGTAGAAAGTATTACTGGTGAAGCAAGAGAGAAGTTAAAGCGTATTAGACCATTAACAATTGGCCATGCTACTAGAATTTCTGGAGTTAGTCCTGCTGATATTCAAGTTTTATTATTTTTTTTAAAACGTAAATATCCACATTTAAATATTTAAAAAATAGTGACTTTTCAATTAAACTCACTATTTTTCTATTTAATATTTTTTTTGATTAAGAAAAATTATATAGTATTTAAACAAAATAGTTTATAATTTTTATTTTGTCAACTAAATTAAAAAGATAAAAATAAGACTAATTAAATTATGTTAATTATCAATGAAGAAAAAAGAGATGCGTATTAAAATTAAAGATAATAAAATAGTAAAAAATATTAAATATTATAAATTATATATAAAATTAAAATAAAAAATAATTTTGTCTGAGTTAAAATTAAAGAAGAAAATATGATATTAATTGAAGGGAGTAATATGTATGAGTAAAACAAAAAGACAAGAATATAAACAAAAATAATATCAAGTTAGTTAATAAAGAAAAATAGTGAAAATATAATAATAAAATTTGATATCAAAATAGTGAAAAACGACAATTAAAATTACAATTAGAAAATAATGATTACCAAAAGAAATAATGGTAAATGTAGTTAATAAAATAGTTAATCAGTATCCTGCTATTAATGTTTTAAGTGAACATTAAAAAATTTGAAAATTTTATTTATAAAATTAAAATCAAATTTAAAAATATTAGGTGTATTAATTTAATGCATTTGTTATTAATAACAAATGCATTAAATTGTTAATTTTAAATGTTTTAATTTTAAAATTAAATAAAAATCAGATAATCAATATCAGAAAAAGAGGAGTAGTAGAGAAATGATAAATAGTTCAATAGAACAATCAATAAATGAAATAACACCTTTGTTACAAGAAAATGTGACTTATACTAATTATTGACAGAATTTTATTTTTAGATTTATGCCAACAAGAGAATGTATTTTAAATTTGGCACCACCACGAAAAGACATTTCTTGTTGTGGTGCAACAACATTATCAATATTGTCATTTTCAACAATTGGATTATATCTTGGTTCACTATGTTCAGCAATAAAAAATAACACTGCTGTTGATATTAACAATATTGATGGTATTAACGGAACGTGTTTCTTATTAGGAATTATCCTAGGACTTAGGTATGGAATTAACATTGGTGATTATTTTCTTAATTTAATAAGTAGTAATAATGAAGAAAATGAAAATAGTTTAATAAGTAATAATGATAATAATGATATTAGCAAAATTTTACAAGAAGTTACTATCATAGCTGAAGATGGTAGTCCATTTTCAATTGCTGAGAATATTACAAAAACTAGTCAATTAGCTAATGGTTTAATTAAAATTGACCAAACATTTAAAGTAGAAACTAAAAAAGATGAGTTTTTAATTGCTAATACAACTCAAAGTTCTAATCTTGTTGATATTAAAGCAGAAATTCATGATTATAAAAATTATAATCAACCATCAACAAGTAAAAGTTCACCAATAATTAATTTATAACAAATAAAAATTAAGAAATATAATAATATATATAGTAATTTTATCTTTTGATTATAAAAAATAGCATCTATCTTGATGTCATTTTAATTCCTCATTCAATATTCTTTTTTCCGTATGTAGACTTACTATTAGGCAATTTTGTAAGCTCAAATTTTTTCATATCTGAACTCCTGTGTTTTATTTATTATTTAATTATTCTAACATAAGTGTTAGTATGCTTGATTATAAAATTACTATTAACAATAAATTACAAGAATAAAAATTTATTTGCTAAAGAATCAATTAATTTTATAATAAATTGATTCTTTTATATTAAATCAATATTTCTTGTATAATTATAAATAAGGATATTGCTAGGTGGTTTCTATGTTTCGACGTTTTTTATTATTTACTATAATTTTACCAACGCTAACTACTATTTCTAGTAGTATTTATGCTTGTGCTTGAGATTTACAACCAACAGTTTTGCTAATAACAAGTTATCATCAAGCACAAAATAAAAATACTTATGATCGACTTGTTTATCAAAAATTGCAAAATATTTATGGTAGAAAGCATGTCGTGCCATGATTTAATTCACAAGACGATAATTATTATGCAATCGCATTGAGAAATTTTCTATCAACATATAATATTAAAAAAGTTTTTATTTTAAATCCTGCTTTTCAAAAATATATGCCACATACTAGTAAAACTACTAGTTATGCTACTAATAATTTAATTCGCATATTACAACAATTTCAATATGTTAAATTTTATTTTTTTAATAATATTATTGCTGATACTATTAAACGTAATAGTAATATCTATGATATTAGATATAATAGTGATAATATTAGTAGTGCTCCTTTCAATTATGGTAATCGCATTGCTGATCACTTTATTGATAATGTTAAAATGGGAATAGAAGCTAAAAAATATAATTTTGATGTTGATGATAGTGGAAAATCAGTCGTTAGAATTGGAATTATTAATAATATTGGTATTAATTATGATCAAACTATTTTAAATCAGTTTGTTGAAGAAATTAATAATGTTAATGATGCAAAAATTAGATATCAAATTATTTTTGCTAATCCACATGATAATTTTGTAACAAGTAATATTTATAGCGCTGATAATGTAACTAGTGTTGCGCAAATTGCTCAATCGTTATATGAAATGCATGGTGTTAATTTTATTATTAATACTAATTATTGATATAATAATATTATTGCTTATACTGCTCGTTTAATATCTTCACGTCCCACTTATAGTAAAACTATTAGTTTTATTGGTTGTAATGTTATTAATAAAGATGATTATGTTTATGATAATAATAATTATTTAGCTTTTGGCTTTAGTACTGGTTTAGAAATCTTTGATGAAACAGAAAAAAAAGAAATTGATCCTAATCTCAAAATTAAACCTGATACTGCTCCAGAAAGTAATGTTCAAACTTATGGTATTAATACTATTAATTTTACTAATTAGTATGGAGATATAATTATGCAAAAAGTGATATTGAAATTACAAAAAATCAGTAAATATTATGGCTCACATGTTATCTTTGAAAATATTAATTTAGAAATAACACGCGAAATTCATGCTATTGTTGGTAAAAATAGTGTTGGTAAGTCAACATTAATTAGAATGCTTGCTGGTTTTGAACAACCTTCTAAGGGAAAGATAATTATTAAGAGTTTTAAAAAAGGATATCTTTTTCCTTGTGACCCTAGTGAAATGCTTTATTTTAAAATGGCTTACGCTGGACAAGATGATTTTTTTTTAGACAATCTTACTGTTAAACAAAATATTATTCTTGGTAATGAACCAACGATTGCTAAAATTTTTCCCAATTGAAAAGAAGCTGAATTTAAAATTAATAAATTAATGGATAAGTATAAAATTAAACTTAATTTAAATAAAAAAGTATCAACATTGGCAATTGAAGAATTGAAAAAGTTATCTTTGCTTCGTGCCTTATTCAAAGAACCTAAAATATTATTATTAGATGAACCAACTGTTGGTTTATCTGATAGTCAAAAAATAGAGTTTTGAATGATTTTTAAAACTTTTCGTAATGAAGAAATGACAGTATTATTTACAACTAGAGATGAAGAATTTGCGAAAATGGTAGCTAATAGAGTATCTTGAATTGAAAACGTAAATATTACTAAAACAAAAACGATGAAGTTAGCAACAAATACTAAATTATTTGCTACTGATTATTGAAGTAAGATTTTTAATTATAAAAAACCAAAAGCAATAACAACAGTGCCAATACTTTATATTGATAATCTTGCTTTAAATAAACCTAATATTTCGAATTTTCATAATATTGAATTTGCGATTTGTGCTGGTGAAATATATGGGATTTATGATTATGAAAATCTTTATAGTGAAGTTTTATTGGAGAGTATCGTGCGTATTATCAAAACACAAAATGGCCGTATCTTTTTTAAAGAACAGGAAGTAACTTATTTTAATTCACAAGAAATTAGTAATTTAGGAATTGATTGAGTATCAGGAAAGTATATTAATAATGAAATAATTTTTGATGCAACTTTGTTTGAAAATTTTACTTTTTGACATTACAATAAAAAAAAATATGTAACAAAATCTGGTGTCGTAAAAACAACAATTGTTAATAAAAAAGTACGCGAAATTATTAAAGAATATCAAATATTTAATGATAATGATATTTTTATTAAAATTAATAAATTATCAAAAGGTGAAGTTCAGAAATTTGTTTTAGCAAGAAGCATTGAAGAAAAACCACAATTATTAATTTTATCAAATCCATTTTCTGATTTAGATGAAAATTCTTCATTATTAATTATTAAAAAATTAATTAATTTACGAGAGAATGGATCAAGTATTTTAATTATTGATACTGATCCATATTTACTACAATTGTTATGTCAACGAGTAGCAGTTATTTATCATAAACAATTTGTTTGTAAATTAGAAAATAAAAATGTTAAAGTTGCAGTAATGAATAATCCAGCATTGTGACATGATTATCCACTTACTAATGAAATAATTATTAAAACTGATAAAATGTATCAATTACCACAGACAAAGTGAAGTGTTAAAAAAGAAAAAATCATGAAAACAATTAATTTTTTTAAAAAACCATTTATAAAAATTAATAATTGAATTAATAAAAAAATGGAAAATATTAGGTCAAGGTTGGGTTAAAAAATGTTGGAAAATATGAAAAAATGAAATTTTTGATTAGTAGGTATTTTATTATTAGTAATAACTTTATTATTTGTTAGTTTAATAATGTTATCAATGCAAGTTAATCCATTATCATTTTGGCATACAGTTTTTATTAGTCCATTAACTAATTTAGTAAGTTTTAGTAATTTAATTGAAACGTGTAGTGTTTTATTATTAACAGGTTTAGCAGTAGCTGTTACTTTTAAATATCGTATTTATAATTTTGGTGTTAGCGGGCAAATGTTATTTAGTGCGATGATAACATATATTGTCGCCGTTGCCATTTATAAAAGTGGTGGTCATAGTCAATGAATTACGCCTTTTCTTTTGTTAATTGCGATTTTAGTTGGTGCTTTATCTGGGTTAGTCATTGCCATTTTAAAAACTTATTTTAGGATTCATGAGATTATTAGTACTCTTTTATTTAATTTTATCGCTTGAGAAGGGTATAAAGGTTTAATTGCCAGCGGTATTTATCAAAATTTAAAAATTCCAACACCAATTACTAATTTACGTTTTTCATTAATTAGTGGTCCTTTTAGTATTAGTAATTTATTTTCAGCTGCGATTATCATTGCTATTATTGTATTGTTAATTGCGATTATTATTTTTAATAATCGTACTATTGGTTTTAAATTAAATGCAATTGCTAAAAATCCGGTTGCTGCTAAATATGCTAGATTGAATCCTCAATATCAGTTTTTAATAATTTTTCCAATTTCAGCGGCAATAGCAGGAATTGCTGGTTATCTTTATTTTTTAGGAATTAATAATACTTTACCTTTACTTTCTACTCCAATGCAAGAAGGATTTTATGGCATAGTGGTAGCTGCCTTAGCACAATATACACCAGTAATTATTTTATTTTCATCATTTTTTATTAGTTTATTTGTTAGTCCTATTGAAAGTAATGCTTTTATTTACTTAAAAAATCCAGAAATTGCGATAATAATATTATCAATAACTGTTTATATTATTGGTATTTATCCTTTCATTTGACATTATTTGACCCATTCTATTGTTATTAAAGAATATGTAGTAAAATTAAAAAAGAAACTGTCATCAAAAGAATGACTCCTTGCAGCTAATAAACAAAAAAATGAAATAATTAATGTTGAATTAAAATCTTCAAAATTAATAAAAAAAGATAAAATGATTAATTCTAAAAATAAAATTTTTAAAAAGAAAAGGAAAAAAGAATAATTATGATACTTTCATTTTCAACGATTTTAGTTAATACATTATTATTTGCTTGTCCATTGTTACTTTTATGCACAGGTGGAATTTTAAATACTAGAGCGGGAATTGTCAATTTTGGTTTTGATGGGATTATGTGTACTGGTGCTGCTTTTTACTGCATAATTATTTCGCAATTAAAGAGCAATTTTAGTGATTGAGTTGTGCTTTTAGCATTTGTTGTGACAATTATTGTTGGCATTATCTTTGGTTTAATTCATAGTTTAGCAACCTTATTATTTAGGTCAGATCAGTTTTTAGTTTCAATGGTTATTAATTATTTTGGTTATGGATTAGCGATAGTTTTGCCGTTAGTGGTTACTGGGCAACTTCGTTACTCATTAGCAAGTATTTATATTCCACAATTTTCTTGACTTGCTATTTTATTAACTTTATTAGCAATTTATATTTTTGCAGCTATTTTATTTTTAACAAAACTTGGATTATATATTAGAGGAATTGGTGAAAATCCAACAGCAGTAGCCTTAAACTATATTCATGTTCGTCGTTCTCGTTTTTATATTTCATTATTTTCTAGTTCCTTGGCTTGTTTTTCTGGTGCTTTATTTGTTTATATTCTTCCTAGTAGTTTTATTAGTACTAATAATTTTTCTGGAATTGGATTTTTAGCAATTGTTTTATGAATGATGGCACATAGTCGATTTTTTTTAACATCTATTATTTGTTTTATGTTTTCTTTTATGTACCAGTATGTTAATGCTTCACAAACATTTATTATTATTAGTAACAACATTCCTAGTTGGTTATGAGGAATGTTACCATATTTAATAGCATTATTAGCATTAATGATTTTTCGCCCTAATACTGAGTTGGTAAAAAGTTGAGCACAGCCTTATATTAAAGCTGGCCGCAAGTGACAATAATGTTTAAGTAATTTAAAAATGTAACATTTAAATAATAAGCAAATTTTGCATTGGAAAATGCTATAAAAATCTATGTTATTTAAAAGTAGTTTAAAATAAGTATATATAAAATTAGGAGGTATTTAAGATATGAGAAAAATACTAAGTTTTTTAGCAATTATAACATTATGTGGCATAACAAGTATAAACGTTGTTGCTTGTCACAAAGCAGAAGTTCCAATTTTTCCTTCGAAAAAAATTGAATTAGATACTATTATATTAGAAAAAAATTTAGGAACAATAGGATTTGCAGATAAATTAGTCCCAACTAGAAATGAGCTTTTGATTGCTATTAAAAATAAAAATGCTGATACTACTAAGTTTTTAATGGAAAATGATTTTGGATTTAAAAAAGGAAGTAAAGTATTAGAAGGACAGGTTACAATTGTTGGAAAAAATAATTATGAAGGTGAAGTAACTTTATTTTATACAAAATTATAGGATTTAGTTTTTTTTAAAAATACTTGTAAGTTGCTCGTTATTTTGTCATAGAGAAATTTTGTGTCGTTGACAGACATTATTTTTCTTTATGACATTTTTTTATTTTTTATACTAATATTATTGATTATAATAAAGGAGGATTGATATGACAGTGATGTTAAGTTTGTTAATTTAACTGAATTAGATAATAATTTAAAGTAGAAAGAGAAATAAAATAGGTATCGTTAATTTTAGAAGGTAGTAATTATTTTAAAATTAAAGTGATAATATCGATTTAATTTTTAGTTATATGGTAAAATTTCAAACATATAATAAAAATATTGTAAAAAAAGAATATCTTTTAATTTTATGTAGTTATTGAATAATATTAATATTATATTGAGAATCAATTATGATAAAAATATTTTAAATAATTATTTTAGGAGCAAATAATGAATAAAAATTGAGTTTTTGGTTTAACTAATTTAACTTTAACGCCAATAATGGAACAACAGTTAAAACAATATTATCAAATTTTAATTAGCGAAAATAAAAAATATAATTTAACAACTATCACTGAAGAAAGTGACGTTTATTATAAACATTTTTATGATGCACTTTTAGTAAGCAATAATGTTATTTTAACAAATCAAAATCTTTGTGATGTTGGCAGTGGTGCTGGTATTCCAGGAATAATTTTAAAAATTTGTTTTCCACAACTACAACTAACTATTGTTGAATCTAATACAAAAAAATGTCAGTTTTTAAAGTTAGTAATTAACGAATTACATTTAGAAAATGTTTATTTAATTAATGAAAGAGTAGAAACATTTGCTCATCAATATCGTGAAACATTTGATATTGTAACAGCAAGAGCATTAGCACCATTAAATATTTTAAGTGAATTATGTTTAACTTTAGTTAAAGTTGGTGGTTTATTTATTGCTTATAAAGGACTTAAAGTTGCAGCAGAACTTAATTTAGCACAAAATAGTATTACCACTATGGGTGCTAAATTAATTAATCAATTTATTTTTCAATTACCTAATAATTATGGTCAACGGATAATTGTGCATTTTCAAAAATATAAATTATGTGCTTTAAAATATCCAAGGCCATATCACCAAATTAAAAGTAAACCTTTATAAATAATTTTAAGTAAATTTAGTGTTAAACTTAATAATAGGATAAAATATTAGTCTATTAATTTGGAGTGGTAAGTATTATGGGCAAAATTATTGCAATTGCTAATCAAAAGGGTGGTGTTGGTAAAACAACTACTGCTACTAATCTTGCTGCAGGCTTAGGTATCAAAAATAAAAAGGTATTACTTATTGATTTAGATCCACAAGGTAGTGCTACTATTTCAATGGGGTTTGCGGCTGATAAAGTTGAACAAGATATCTATGATGTTTTAGTACATGATATTGCAGTAGAAAAAGTAATTAAGAGTGAAGTTTGTCAAGGTGTTGACTTATTACCATCAACAATTTCTTTAGCAGGAGCTGAAATATTTTTATTAGAACAATCTCGTAATAAAAGAAATATTTTATTAGAAAAATTACAACCAGTAAAGGATATATATGATTTTATCATTATTGATTGTCCCCCTAGTCTAGGGTTAGTTAATCGTAACGCTTTAGCTTCAGCTAATTCAGTTATTATTCCGTTACAAGCTGAATTTTATGCTCTTGGTGGCCTAGTGCAATTATTATCAACGATTCGTTTAGTACAACAATTATTTAATCCTAATTTAAAAATTGAAGGCATTTTATTAACAATGGTTAATATTAGAACAACTTCTTCTATTGAAGTTATGAAAGAAATTCAAAAAAATTTCAGAGAAAAAGTTTATAAAAATTATATTCCAAGAAATGTAACATTAAGTGAAGCACCAAGTTATGGTAAAAATATTTTTAGTTATCGACCACGTTGCAGTGGTGCCATTGCTTATCAAAATTTAGTGAATGAGGTGTTAAATAATGGCTAATGATAAAAAAAATCGTCTTTCTACTAAAGGTTTGGCATCAATTTTTGGTGAGGGATTAAATGATTTAATAACTAACATTGAAAGTTCACCAGAGATGGCTAAAACCTTTGCGCAAACTATTTTGCTTACTAAAATTATTGCTAATCCTTATCAACCGCGAATGGTATTTAATGAGCAAGAAATTAAAGAATTAAGTGAATCAATTAAAACTCATGGTTTAATTCAACCAATTATTGTTAAGAAAACAATAACAGATGGTATTTTTCAATTAATTGCTGGTGAACGTAGAATGAAAGCAGCAAAATTAGCAGGTTTAACGGAAATATCGGCGATAACTATTGATGCAACCGATCAGCAATTAATGGAGTTTGCCTTGATTGAAAATATTCAACGTGTTGATCTAAATGCTTTTGAAGAAGCACAAGCATATCAAACTTTAATTAGTAAAATGAAATGAACGCAAGAACAGCTTTCGCAAAAAGTTAATAAATCACGTAGTCATATTACTAACACTTTACGTATTTTACAATTGCCAGTAGAAGTTTTACAAATGTTACAACGCAATGAATTAACAATGGGACATGTTAAACCATTATTAAGTTTGGGTACTAATCTTAATTTGATAGTAACTATTGCTAAAAGAGCATATCATGAACAATGAAACGTGCGTAAAGTTGAAGATGTCATTAAGATGCAACAACTAAGTCTACAGCACAAACAAAAAAGTAATAACAAATCAGATTTACATTTAGCAGCATTAGAGAATACTTTATCAAGAACGTTAGATACTAAAGTAAAACTAAGTAAAAAACAATTAATTATTAACTATCGTAATCATAAAGAATTAAATCGAATTTTAGAATTTTTAAAATTAATATAAATTTAAAATGAGTATCGATACATTAATGTATTGATACTCATTATTTTATTATTTTATATATATTTAAGAAGGAATTATTTAATCAATAGTAGAATAAGCAATTGAGTGGGTGATAATAAAAAGTAAAATAGATAAACCAATAATAATTTTACTTATGCCTAATATGATTAATAATTTTTTTGATATATCATGAGGATAATTCAAAACATTTTTTTCATAGCTTGCTTCCAAAAGTGATATTTAATCTTTAAATTTTGCTTATAATTATATACTATTTTAAAGAAAATTTCTGAAGAAAAGAGATTAAATTTAACAAATTTAATAGAGAAAAAAATGAAGATAAGTGATGAAATTCCAAAAGTTATTACGATTACTAATTTATTTAAAGATGCAGATGATTTAGATAGTATTAATAAGATTATTAGATAACCTTCCTCCACGTTATTTTGTTATTGATAACTGAAAATATATTGATAGAGAAGATATTAAAAATGAAAGTAAAATAATGATTATAGAAAGTAATAGTTTAAATCAAGAAAAAACTGTATTTATTTCTAATCTTGAAAAAACATTTTCTAAACAAGATTTAGTTGATAGTGGTATATGTTTAGATAGTAGTTTATCAAATTCCGAATTGGTGAAGTCAAGTACTATTACATGTGATATATAAACCTATAAATATGGTCTACTTCAAAATCATAGAATATTGTACCACCAACAACCTCATATTGTTTTTGTAATGTATTGTTGTTACACACAATAGTTGATAAAGTTGTGGTAGATAGTACAGTTGATAATGTTAATAGTTGTAATAGTTTTTTCATAGGCACTCCTTATTTAATATAATTTAAAATAGATAATACTAATGCTATTAAAGTAAAAATATTAAATATAAATTGAAATACTATGAAGTTTATTTTTAATCATTCTCTAAACTTACCTCATTTATTTAATATAAAATATTCTCCTTTTTTTGTTAAATCAAAATTTTTTAACTCATACGTTGTGTTTCCTTCCCCACGCATACTAACAAATAAAACAGTTTTATTATTTATTAATTTTTCACTAATTAAAATTTTTATTCCTTCTAATATTTTTTCACCTCCTCAATCTGCTAATATTATTATTTTATAATTTTCATTATTAATATCTATTAATTGTTTAATTAGTCACTTCTTATTTTTTGTATAATTAAAATTACGATTACACATCTTACTACGTTTACAAATATTATGATTATCTCAAAAATTATTTGATTCTTTATAATCAAAATTTTCATTACACCATTTGCACTTATTTCTACTTATTTTTTAGAAAAGACAGAATATAATATAAAAATACCAATTACAGCAGGTACTAAAAATATCCCAGCAATTATTAGGAATATATCTGATATATTAGTATTCTTTATAGAAGTAATTATATCACCACCATGATTCACAAATTTACAATTACTTTGTGAATCTTGTTGATTGAAACGTAATATCTGTTCTTTTCGTAATTGTCTTATTTTTAATGCTGTGTTAATTTTATCAACTTGGTTATTGTTTTTCATTTTTATACCAACTTTCTAATAATTTCATGGTAATCAATAAGATAATTTACATCTTAGGTGTCGTTTATATCATAAATATTTTATATATGGTTTTTCTTTTTCTATAACACTTTTACAAATAAAACATACTTCCATATAACCTCCTTAAATATTTGTTATTTTATCAAAAATGTATAAACGGTATTAATATAATTAATACAATCATTATAGCAGAAACTATTGATGTAATTATTACTCCTAAAATATTAATATCAAATGGTTTGGTATGACATTTTAAATGCCTTTTTTCATTATTTACAGTAACAATTTTTTCATAATTTTCTAGTAATTCATGGCAAATAACACATACATCCATAATATACTCCTTAGTTTATAACGTTACCAGTAATACTATTCATACAATAAATAATATTATAAAACCTATTACTCCAATAATTCACGCAAATTTAACACTTTTTTATAACAATGTGTGTGCCTTTTACCTAATGCTCATTGCTTAATAAAAGGTTCATCATCATTAATTACTTTTTTACATCAAGTACATACTTTCATATAACACAACCTTATATTATTATAGTAATATGAATATCACAGCAAATGTTGACATAATAATAATTAATACTATAAATATTACAGTAACTCACACACCCATTGCTTTATTATCATTTTTTTGTTGTTCATTATTTTTATAACATTTAAAATGACTTTTTCCGTTGTTATTCCTTTCTATATTTTATAAAATCATTTTTCTATGGTTAATGAGTTTGAATCTATTGTACTTCAAATATCCTCATAACTATTTATATGACAATATAAGTTATTGCATATAAAATCTATTAATTTTCTTATTAATTTTATTGTTTTTTAATAAAAATGTCATGCTATCTAAACTAAATACTTTTAAATTACTATTATAATTGTTATTTAACATAATTAATAGTTCTATATTAAAAATATTATTTTCGCGATTTTTAAATGCTATTACATCATCATTATTATGGTCATTACAAAAAATTTTAGTAGTATCATCTGTTAAATTTCTACAATATGATACATATAATAATTCCATATTATCTCTATTATCAATAACATTTATATTATAATGTTTACAACGTTTACTAATACTCATAAAAATCAATCTCCTTGTCTAATTTAATTATTAATCTACTTCTTAATCTCTGGTATTAGCAATCTCTCATAGTATGTCCCTTCATTCACTAATAGCGTTCTCTATTCTTTTGTGGTTAAATCCATGACATTAATGATATAATCAATTTTTAAATGTCAATCTTTCGTTACTTTTAAATTGTATGTTTGGTAATATTTTTCAAATTTTTCTTTTGCTTTTAGTATTAATATATCTTTGTTATGTGGTTTAGTATGATTAATATTTTTATCATTATCTATCATCATATCACTACAATATGTACAACAGTATTTACTAAAATTTAAATATCCCATTTTAAATCAATCACTTTCTATAATTTATTTTCTTGTCTAAATAACATATAATCACGTATCATATCTCGTAAATTAGATAAAAACCAATCATTGAAATAATCATTATATTGAATACCACCAATTATTAAATAATAATCTTTATCAAATTTAACATCTATTCCATAATCAATCCTTCACTTAATTAAAAATTCTTTTGCTAATATTTTAAATTTTATTTTTATTTCATTTTTATACGTATTCATATCTGCATATTTATGCATTAATTGGTTATATTTATTTAACATGTCATATAAATTTACCATATTATTATTAGTTACTATTAACATTATAATAATCTTAATATCAATAATTAAGCAAAATAATTATCATTAAATTAAAATAGTAAATGTAAAATTATTTTAGTTGTTTTTTAAAAAAAGAATATGTATAATTGTAATAATTAAAAGTTAATTTCTTTTAATATTATTTAATTTTAAAAGGTTATAACGTACCACCTTGATTTTTAAATCAAGTTGGCATTTTTTGTTTTAAATATTTGAATAACAATAATAAAATTATGATATTAATATTAAACTTAATTAAAAAAGAAAATAAGGAGGGAAATAATGGCAAATACATTTAATTTCAATAACATAGTAAAAGGTCAACAATTAAAACTTTTTTTGGATGATAATAAAACATTAATTTTTAAAACAGAGAATAATTCGCAAGGTACAAGATTTGCAGTATTTGGTGAAACATTAGCAGGAGAGAAGGTATTAATTCCTGCTTTTACTGAAAAAGAATTGGATATTAAGTATGACCCTCGTGTTAATTATCAAGCATCACAGCAGCGTACTAACAATTGTACTAATTGGAAAAGTAAAACTTGATTTGGAATTAAAACACCTCGTTTCCTTGATGTAGAAGAAATTTATTTATTAAATACAGAAGGTAGTTTAAGAAAATATGATGGTTCTTTTTTTAGTAAAGTTTGTTTTCAAAGAAGTGATTTTTATGTGTCTAATGAGGCTACTTATAATTTTGAAGATTTAAATTTCTTTTTTTTAAAAGAGAAAGTTTCAAAAATTTTATTAGAAAATAATGTAGCAAGATTACCAATGACTGAAAATGTTTCGCTTATTGCACAAGCATCAGAAAGAATTGGAGTTTCTTCAACATTTGGTACCACTAAATTATTAACAATGCCAGGAAAAATAAATTTGTTTATAGAAGCAATCAAGCAATTACCTGCGGCGATAGAGCTTTTTGTTTATTATCAAGAATTAGAAGATAACACTATTTTAGAAATTAATGATGTAATTTCGCAAGATGAATTATTACATAAATTAAATATTACCACTGGTTGTATTTTTTCTAAAGAAGAGTTAGCTAAATTTAAAACTCAATTAAAAGTTATTGAAACTAATAAAGAAACAGGTATGTTAACAGTAAAATTAAATCTTGAATATAAGGTTAATGATAATGAAGGAAGTTGAAATTTTATTTCTTCTGAATTTCAAATTAAATCTAAATTTAATAATAAAGTAAGTTTATTATTTAATTTATTTTCTGGTGGTTTTTCAATGGTTTCAATGAAGAGGTATGCAACTTTAATGACTCCACAAAACAAAGAAAAGGTAGCAATTTTTTTTCCTAAATTAGATTTAGTAATCAATGAAATAGATAATAAAATAAAAGAATTTATTGAGTTAATTGATGAATATGGTAGCATAGTTCATGCTTTATCACAGGCACAGCAACAATGAAAAGAAAATATTGATGATTGAAAAAATAAAAAATGATTATCTAATATAGAACGTGTTGCAGGTATTAAAAAAGACAAAGAAAATTTAGATAATATGACTAAAAAAAATAAAAAACTTTTAATTGATAATGAAAAAAATAAACAAAAAATACTTAATGATTTAGTTATAAATATGAAATTAGTTAATAATTTGCAAATGTTAAGTTATTTGCAAAAGAGTTTATTTATAAAAAGTAAACAATATTTAATAGCAAGTAATGTTTTTTGTCAGGTGCATAATTTATTTTCACGTTTTTCACCTCTAACAATTGAAAAATATGCTGACTATTATATAAAAAGTAAAAATGAAGGTAACAATTTTCATGCTATTGATTCATTTGCTGAAATTGATAATTTATTAAATAACAATTTTTCTGAGTTTGTTGAAATATATAAGTTATTACCAATTGAATTTCAGAATAAAAGATATATTATTTCAAAATTATTAGATTTTTTAGATAAGTTTAAAAAAATAGAATTCAATAAACTTTTAAGAAAAAATAATACTATTAATGAAGAAGATATGGCAAAAGTTTATCTTTCTTTATTAAAGTTTTCAAAGTATGAAGGAACTTTTTCATCATTTATTGTAGAAGATAATGATTTAAAAATGGAATTATCAAAGTCTGTAAAAAATAGTGAAGAGTTTAAAAGATATGAACAACGTTTAAAAGATTTAAGAGTTAATTTTTGAAAATCATATGATTTTACTACATTGATTAATGAACTAATTAATATTTATTTTCCTAATGAGAAACAAGAAATTTTAGTTAATTTTGCCTTAGAAGAACATTTTTTATTAGAGAAACAAATATTACAAAGTGATGTTATTAATAATGATTATAAAAACAAAACAGAAGAAAAATTTACTAATGTAATGAAGAAATTAAAAATCAATCAGCAATTAGCACAGGGTTTTCAAAAAGAATTATTTGGTGCATTTCAAATTTCAAAACAAAGCGTAAAACAGAAATTAAATGAAGAAAGAATAAAAGCAGGTAAGTGAAAAGTTAATGATATTTTTGTAGTTGATAGTATCTTAAATATTAATGGTATTAATGAAAATCAAGCAGTTTCATTTAAAGTTTTAACAAAAAATAAAAATGATTTTACTGTTATTTTTCAATATTTGAATTCAAAAAAGCAATTAGAATATAAAATAAGAGACATTACTATTAATAATTGTAGAACATTTAATTTTGCTTTAACTAAAGAAGAAATTACATTTCCAAATCAACAAGAAATCTTGAAATTACAGCCATTACTAAATGATTATATAACTTGAAAAGATAAATCAATACCAGAATATGTAAAGTTATTGTTGGAAAAATTAAATAAAATTAATAATCCAATTTTAAATTTTGTAAAAGTTAAAAATCAAAATTCTTTCAATGATTGAGAATGAGAAATTAATTTACAAAAAATTAAAGAAAAGTTATTAAAGATTATTGATGAGGAAATAACACAATATGACAAATTAAAAGTAGTATTAGATGAAAAGTTAAAAGCAGCAGAAGATGAGGAATTAAAAGCAGCATTAAATGAGAAATTAAAATTAGAAAATTTAAAAAAAATTATTATTGATGATATTTTAAAATTTGATTTTACTGAAAATAGCAAAGAGAAAATTAAAAATTTAAATGAAAATGTAAATGAATTAGGTGTTATATTTGATATTATTTATGATTCAAAGTTTTTAGGTAATTATAAAATTCAAGCATCTACTATTAATTTTATAATTCTTAGAGATAGCTCAATTGCCAAAAATAGATTAGCATCAATAAAAAAAGAAATTGAAAAGATAACAACTGCAGTATTGAATGTTAATGATGAGATGAAAACTACAATTAAAAATTTAAATAACTTACAAAATAGTATTATTAATTTTTTACAAACTAAAAAAGAAGAATGAGAAAAATTAAGTAATCATACAAACTTAAAAGTTCAATGACAAAATCAACAAATGCTAGCACAATTAAAATCAGATATCAAACAACTTGTTGAAAAAGTAACTTTTATTAATAATAAAATTTCTGAGTTATGTAACAAAAAAATAGAAAATTCATTATTTTATAAGGAATATTTAACTTTTATTGAATATTATCAAAAAGCTAGCGAAGTTACATTTTCAGAGATAGAAAAATATTTGTATTGAGATAAAAATTATCAAATTATTAAAAATAATTTAAAAATAGATACTGGTTATGATAATTTTGATCAGTATAAAACAGAATTTTTAAGTGATATTCAAACTATTGATATCGAACATTGTAAAAAAACTTTAGGAGAAATATCAAAAATAAAATTTAAAAAACTTAGTTGATGACAAAAAATAATAAATAAAATATCTTGAACATGAACCAAAACAAAAATAGCTATTAGAACACTTAAAGCAGATAATAAAAAAGATTTTGAAAATTTAATTAAAATAAATTCAAATGTTAGTTTAACAAATGCAATAAAGATACCTTTACAAGAAGAAAATAATCGATCAATACTACCAACAACTGAATCTTGAGATCAATGAATAATTGAAAAAGAACCTAAATGTAAAAATGATATTAGGTTATCACGTCAAAGTAGTGATGATAGTGGTATTTGTTCTCTCAAGAGTGTTTTTAATCCAAATTATTGCGATGGTCAATCTGAAGTGACTCCAAGTGTTCCTTTCAATAAATGTAATAGTTTATAATAGTTTAGTAGATAATGAACCATTACTATCAAAATTAACTGTAAAGTTAAAATTTTCTTAATTGATAATTAATTTTATATTTTTCTTTATCATTTATATGATACGATGTAATCATATAAAGTAAAAGAAACAGGTGTATTATATGTTAACTGCTGGTATCGTTGGTCTACCTAATGTTGGTAAATCAACATTATTTAAGGCCATTACTAATTCACAAGTATTAATTGAAAATTATCCTTTTGCTACGATAAAACCAAATATTGGTAGCGTTGTGGTCAATGATACAAGAATTTTAAATTTAATAAAAATATTTAATCCACAAAAAGTTGTCCCAACTATTTTAGAATTACATGATATTGCTGGACTTGTTAAAGGTGCTAGTAAAGGTGAAGGTTTAGGTAATCAATTTCTTGCTAATATTAGAACTGTTGATGCAATATGCGAAGTTATTCGTTGTTTTGATGATATTAATGTTAGTCATGTTGAAAACAAAATTGATCCAGTTAATGATTTTGAAATTATTGAATTGGAATTAATATTAGCTGATCAAGAAGTAATAAATAAACGTCAAGCAAAAGTTCATAAAAAATCACAAATAACTAGGGATAAAAAAATGATTGCTGAAGTTGTTTTATTAGAAAAAATTAATGCTGATTTAAATAAAGGTATTGCTATTCGTAATCAAAAGTTGACTTCAGAACAATTATTAATGATTAAACCTTATAATTTTTTAACTGCTAAACCAATAATTATTATTGCTAATGTTAATGAGCAAGATTTAGCAACTAAAACTAATAAATATGTTGAGCAGTTACAAACATATATGAATAAAAGAAATATTACTGTGCTTGTGGTATGTGCTAAGATAGAATGTGAACTTTCTGAATTAGAAGCAGAAGAAAAAACAGAGATGTTTAAAGAGTTAAATATTTTTGATTCGGGAATTGATCAAATTGTATTAGCAACTTATAAACTATTAAATTTAGGTACTTATTTTACTGTCGGGCCAAAAGAAGTTCATGCCTGAACTTTTATTAAGGGTATGAAAGCACCAGAATGTGCAGGTATTATTCATAGTGATTTTATGAAAGGTTTTATTAGGGTTAAAGTTTATAACTATCAAGATATTGAATTATTGGGTAGTGAAAAAAACGTTCAAGAAAAAGGAAAAATAAGAGTTGAAGGTAAAAATTATATGGTTGAAGATGGTGATATTTGTCATTTCCTCTTTAACGTTTAGTTTTTAAGATAATATTAATTATAAAAGATGATACTTTTGTTATAATTAACTTGATTAAGTATCATTTTTGTTTTGTGTTTGCTTTTATAAATTTTTATGTTAAGATTTGTTTGTTATTAAAATATATAAAATTGGTTTTTTTAAAACCTAGAATAGTTGAGTTTTATATATGGATATTCAGCAAGATTTTTATATTAAAAAAGTTTTTTATGCTTCTTATGTTAAAAACGTTGTTTTACCTATTTCTTTTTTAAATAATGTCGGAAATGTTAGGGGTAAGTCTTATGTTGGTAATAAACAAAAATTAAGAAATAATACTTCTCGTACTAAGACTAATTTAATACAAAAAGCATTGCATAATTTTTATAATAGTAAAATGTTAAGTTTTCTTACTTTAACTTATAAAGATAATATGCAAGATATTAGAAAAGCAAAAAAAGATATTCGTTTATTTTTTCTTAAATTAAAGAAATGATGAAATGACCCTAAACGTGCTAAATATTTAGGTGAATTGAAGTATTTTTATGTTTATGAATATCAAGAACGTGGAGCAGTACATTTTCATATATTGTTTAATCGTAAAATACCTTACAGTATGATAATTGATTGATGACCACATGCTGAGAAGCAATGTATTAAGTTAATTATTGTTAAAAAAGGTACTAATGAATTTGTAATTAAATATTTAGGAAAATATGTTACAAAAGCATTAGATGATGTTAAGTCCTTAAATCAAGCAGATATAGGCATAAAAGCATATTCTTTTAGTCGTAATTGTAAAAATCCTATTGTAGTTCGTGGCATTAAAAAATTAACAATTGGAGATATAATTAAAGCGAGTTTTAATGCAACAAATATATTTTATTTTAAATCTCAAAGAGATAGTAACGGTGATACTGTTATGATTGGTGGTATTATTGAAAGTACTGTTGTTAATGATTATTTTAAAGAATATGAAGATTATGAAAAATATGTATATTTAAGTGCTTTATCGCATAAGCATTATTTACGGACTAGTGAAATCGCTTATTTAATTCAAAAAGATAAAGATGTTTTGCCTTGGTTAGATAGAGTTTTTGGTAATAAAGTTGAAAAAATAGATTTTAAAAAAAGAGTTTTACATTAATTTTTTATAATATTTATAAGTTTTTATATAGTATAATTCAAATATAAATTTGATATATATTTATATTTGAAAGGAAAATTGAAAAATGATTAATTATAAAAGTTGTATGGTTTGTAATGAAAAATTTACTATAAAAACTATTGATAGTGCTTTGTATTTATCTCATTGTAGTGGAAAATGTTATGAAAAAACTTTGGAAAAATATAAATAAAAGAAAGTAAATTAAAATTTTATTTTTAATAAAACACTTGTATATATATATATATATATATATAATGTTTACTGAACACTAGTAATTACGACTATTCTTACTAGTGTTCATTTTTTATTTTTTGTTGAAATTTTATATTTTTATGATATATTATTAATAAGTATAGGTTTTACCCTACTATGCTTAACTTATTAAATTAATTTTATTTTAATGAATAGTCGAGGTTAAGTTTTTTTATGTTTAAAGTTCAATTAGCAAATATTGAAAAAGGGCGTATTATCCCTGATAAAAATAATAAAGGTCAAACATTAAAGTTTGATGTTTTGAAGTTTGTAGAAATTAATAAGCAAACAGGTTGGGCAACTGGTCAAACACGTGATAAATGATATAACCCTGATATTATCAGTGATTTTAATAATTGTTTATCAACTGTTGATTTAAAAGTTGGTAATTTTTATTCACTTGAACTTGATTTAAGTGGTAATATTAAAAAACTTTCTAATTGAAAATAGTTATTTATTAAAAGGGTAATTTTAAATAATTATTATAGATTAGGAGTTAATTAGATTATGGCAAAAATTAATAATTGTTCATGTGAACAAGCATTTCATTTAGCGATTTATATATGTAAACTTTGCGACCAAGTTATTTGTCCTAAGAAAGTTTTACAAAATTTATATACTAAAAATTATTATTGCTCAAATTGTATACTAGATATTGCTTTAAATAAAGCAATGAGACAGAGAGAAAGTAAGTTAAATTATGAGACATAAATGTAGTGATTGAACTTATGAACCAGTATATGGTTGTGAAATTTGTTATAGAGTTGCTAATGAAATGGAACGAATAAGAAAAGAGAATAAAAGAAATAAGTAAAAATTAAATAAGGGGCTTATATATGGATTATATATTTTTCATTAAGCCCCAATGGATTAGATTATAATTCATAAATAAGCTCCTTATTAGTATATAAAGTAAGGAGTTTTATTTATGGAAAAAAGAAGACAGTTTAAATATGACTATGTGTTAATTGATAAAGCATTTAGAGATGTTGGGGAAGATAAGTATTTGCAAGAGATTTTAAAAAGATTAAGTGAAAAATAAAGGAGATAGTAAATATGCCTAATGAGTTAGAGCAAACTAGTAATTATACTTTGACTAAAATATTAAGAACTGGATTAAGTCCATTAAGTGCTATGGTAGGAATTAGTACTTATTATGGTCAATATTTAAAAGACCCAATTTTGGGAAGTATTAATTCATTGTTATTTAGTAAAAAGTTAGGAATTGATATATGGAATATTAATCAAAGACTTACTACTAGAAATAAAGTTATTAATAGTTATAAAAAGATATTTTTAGGTTTAGGTACAATTGGTTTAATTAACTATGCTAAGTTTATTCAGTATGTAGATAAGTCTGTGTCTTTATTAAAAGATGAACCTTGTTTTTGACCACCATGTCCAACTGAACCACCTAAACCAACCTATCCACCATTTACAACTGTTAAACCAATAATTGATGTACCTTTTGTAGATTGAGATACTTATATATCTTTAAATAGTTTTGGTGTGGCGAATGTTATTAGTGGTTTAACTGAATTAATACCTAATAAATTTGAAGTAATAAGAAAGATATGTAATATGGCAACTGGTGGATGTTTAATAAGTAGTGGTGTTGCTATGGGTATAAATAATAATTTTAATAATTATTTTGCTATTCCTACGATAATTGCCGGTGCAAGTGAAATTATTAATACTTTATTATTACCATTGGGAAACATGCATAATAATACAGAGTTACAAGAAGTCTTTACTGATGAAAGAGCAAGATTAATTAATGCTAGTGTTAGTGATTATCAAAGTACAGATAATAATATAATTGATATTGATTTAAACGATAGTATGTCAGAGATTAATTTAGATAGAGCAAGTTTAAACTGGGATTATTCTTATGCTTATACATTAGGTGGTGTTTAAAATGAAAAAAGATAAATGAAAAAATATGTCGAAAGAAAAGTTACATAAGAAAAAAGCGAAGAGAAATTTTGAACAAAGATTAAGTGAAAATATAAGTTTTGATAGTTTTTTAGGAGGTAAAAAATAATGGAAAAGCAAAAAGTTATAAAACATGAAAAATTTCCTAAATTTGATTGAGTTAATATTATTTTTACTAGTTTTGGTTTAATTTTTATTGTTGGTGGCATTCAACGAATTATTGATAATGGTATGAATTTTAATCATTGATTTTGGTTTATTTTTGGTGTTATTTCTTTTTTTATGGGTATTTTATTTTCAATTTTAGATTTGATTAAATCAATTAAAAATAAGAAAAAGAATATTGAGAAAGGTTGTGTTAAATAATGGATATGAAAGAAATTATAAAATATGCGTTATATATTGGTGGTTTTTGCCTTATACTTTGATTTTGTAGAAATTGAATACGTGAAGGTATACAAAGATTTAAACATAAAAAACATGTAAAAGACAATGATAGTGAACCCGATTGTGTATTTTGTCGTAAAGATTTTGAAAAGAAAAAACGTAAGTTAGAAATGAAAAAACAACAAAAAGAGTTAGAGAAAGGGGGTGATTAATATGCCTGCTGGATTATCAGCATTATTAAATATGATTGGTGGTGTTGGTCAACAGTTATTAAATGCTTTTACTTATATTTTTGGTTGAGTATTTACTACTGGCGATGGTGGAACACTTACAAATTGACCAGTGTTAATTTCGATTGTATTTATGGTATTAGTATTTATCAAGCAATTTGTCGGTCATATTATCCATGGAACTCATTAGTAATTAGAAGGGAGTAAGCAAATGGTAAAGTTATTTTTTAGTTTGGTTTTTGTTTTGCCTTTATTGGGTAGACTGTTACCAGTTGTTAATACTTTGGTACAAACTATTTATCTGCAGTATTTAAGTTCTTTTGCTGGGTTACATACTGTGACACTTTTTATTAAGTCGTTTTTTTATGATAGTTTATACACTTTACCTTTGCCTATTCTTGCTTTAATAAATGTTAGTTTTGTATTTTATTTAATTTTAGGATTATTTAGATTTACAAGACATTAGGATGTGAAATTATGTTTATACCTTTTATTACAGCTGTTATGCAATTATTTGCTTCAATTTTTATGAAGTTTTTTAGTTTTCCACTTGGTGATTTAGGTTTTAACTTAGGTACGTTAATGATATTTTTAATTTTGCTTAGATTTGCATTTAGGGTTATTTTACCCGAATTAATGTTACCAACATTAGGATTAGGATATGCTGTTAAGTTTATTGGTAAAAGTTCTGTTTCTTTGGGTGTTGGTACTGGTCAACAAATTGCTAAGAGTTATCAAAAACGTGTTGAAAAAGCAAAAACAAAAAATAAACAACAAGGTAAATTTAAAGGTGGTGCTGGTGGTAATAAATTTACTGGTAGTTCAACTCGTGACTTTGGTATTGGTGATTAATTATGTCTAATTTTGTTCTTAGTATATTGCATTTGATTTTTATATTTTCTAGTAAAGATATTTCCATATTTTTTAATCAAACAACTGATGTTAGCAATGAAGTCTATATTTTGTTTAATTTGACTTTTTGATTAGTATTAGGTGTATTTTTTAATTTTATTTATCGTAGTATTAAATTTATTTTTAGGTCATTGTTTGGGTAGGTGTTAAGTATGAGTGTTTGAGATATTTACAATAAAATACATCAATGTATAGTTGATTATTGAACTATGTTTATAGGTAATCCAGTTGATGATTTTACTACTATTTTATGAAATTTGGTAGTTTATGGAACTCAGTTTTTTATTGGATTTGTTTTGTTTTATGGTTCATGGTGAATTTTAAAATGTTTATTTGGTAAATAATTATGTGATTTAAGTTTGCAAAATTGTTTTTTATTGTAAATACTTCTGTTCAAGCACCCACTAGTTTAATTGTTTCAAATGACCCTAATGTTGTTAATTATGATATTACAAAAGAAATGGTTAAACATGTTAAATATCATAGTTTTGATGATTGAGCAACTATTCCATGAAATTCTGCTTATTTTGATGTTGACCAACCAGATTTAAAATTAGTTAGTGGTGATATTATAGGTGGTTATGATAATCATTTAAATGTTGATTATCAAAGTGATGTTGTTGGTGTTAAAAAGAAAACATTTGATGTAGGAACTGGTGTTTATGAATTTAATAGAAATCAATTAGATGATATTTCACGTATTATGTTTAATCATAATTTTGTTGAATATAGTAAAAAAAATCGCTTTATGGTTTATAATACAAATCTTAGAATTAAGCCTTTAAATTTACGTTTTGAATTAAATTTTGAGATTGATAAACCGTTGAGTTTTTATATTCAAGGTTTTATGTTTTATTTTTATTATGAAGGTTTTTCAACATTTACTGGTGATTTTACTTTTAGTTTTTTAGATTATGAGGGTAATACAAAATATGTTTTTAAAGGGACAGTTGGTAATGATATTTATATGCAAGATTTGTATAATTTTATTTCTATGCCTATTAAAGTTCCAAATTTAAGACATTTAACTGTATTTTTTGATATTCATGGAATTACGAATTTAACTGTGCCACCAGATGTTCAATTTGGTCAAATTAATATTTTTTCAAGTGAAAATATAACACCAGTACCACCAAATAGTCCTTTTAACCCTGAGTATGAACGAGTGAGTTGATATGATGTTTTTGGTCATTTGCGTAATGCTTTTAGGTGAGTACTTTATGGAGTTGTTGGTAAAGTTTTACCAGTAGAACCATTAAGAGAGTTTTTTACTAAACTTGATGGATTATTGAGACGTATTTTTGATGATACTATTAGTTCGGTTTTAAATGTTGATTTTACTAGTGGTTTAGAACAAGTATTAACTTTATGAGTATTTTTAAAAGCAGTTGGATTTTTAGTTGGTTAGGAGTTGCAATAATGCCTTGATATGGTTACTTACTTTTAGGAATTTTATTATTAATAATACTTTATCCATTTTTAATAACTAGAAAAAATATAAAGATATTGCAACGTGTAGGTAGTTATATTATTTCAGCACCACCACGTACTGGTAAATCTGCTCTTGCTTGTTGTTTAGCACAAAAACATAAGGGTAGGGTAGTTAGTCCTATTCCTATTAAAGTCCGTAATGAATATAGTTATCGTTGTTCTTATGATGATGTTTTTAAATTTAATCAATTAAATAGTAATTATGCTTTTAAAGAGTGTGATATGGTTGTTTTAGATGAGTTAGGTTTAAAAATTAATAGTAATGATTTGTCACTAGAATTTAAAGAAACACAAGAAAGTTTAGGTATGTTTTGTAAGTAAATAGGTCATAATTTTAATGGAATTATGTATATGATTGAACAACACCCCGATAGAATACCAAAACAAGCCCGTGAAAAAGTAGAGTATATTGTGCAAGTTAAGAGAATGCGTATTTTATTATTTTTAGTTAAGTTTAAACTTAATATTTATACTAATGTTGATGATTATAATAAAGTTGTATTATCTAAAAGACAAATGAAGCGAATAATTAAACGTGGTGGATTACCACCGAGTTATAGTGGTGAAACTATGACTTTTAGTTTATGATTTCCTAGGTCTTATTTACAAAGATATAATAGTCGTGCCTTAAATTATATTCATTCGTTAAAGAGTGAATTAAGTAGTATTAAAAACTATGAACAGTCACAAGATTTAGATTTTACTGTTGATGATATTAAAGCAGTAGGATTAGATAAGTTGGATAATATTTTACAGCTGCAAAAAGAAACTGAAAATATTGGACGTATTGCAAACTTGGATACGATTTAATAAAAACTTAAATGAGAGATAAAACTCTCATTTTTTAATTGTTAAATAAAAAAAAACTCAATACACTCTCGTAGAAGTCAAATTATGAGTACTTTATGTAAATACTTCTATATGAGTATAAAAGAGTTATTTAAGAATATTAATAGAATTGTTATTGTATGTAATTACTTGTTAATTGAATGCTCTATATTGAGTTAGTAAAGGAACTGTATAGATTATGCAATAATCATAAACCCCGTTTTATTTCTATTTTTAAATAATTACATATAAAGGGGGTTATATATTAATACATACCTTATCAATTATATATTAACATAAATAAATTAATTATTATATTATTTTTTATTTTTTTTAGGCCTTGTCACTCTCAGTGAACAAGAGCCTATTTATAAGTTTTTTTTAAAAAAGAAAATAAAAAAAACAGCAACCGCTTACTAAAAGTAGCGGTGCTGATAAAAAAAGAAAAAGGATTTAAAATGAAAATAGAATTTAATGAAAATCAAATTATAAAAGAAACTAATAATGGTGCAATAATAATAGAATTTGGTGAATATAAATTATCTATATCTAAATGTTTTATTAAAAATAATAATTTTAATATTGAAGATAATAGAATTTATTGAATTTTTAAAGAAAATATTAAAAAAGAATTAAATGGTAAAGAATTAAAAGAATTATTAAAACCTTATATTCAAATTGAAAAAATAAAAGAAAAAGAAATTATAAATAATAAAAGTATTCAAAAATTAACTGAACTTGAATTTTATGAAGAATATAATGGTTATTATATTTTTAAAAATAATAAAAATGAAGAATGTTTTAAATATAACATTACATGAGAAAAAGATAGAAAAAGTTTTAAAATAAATAATCCATATAACGATAATGATTTAGCAATAAATTATATTGTTACACCAATAAAAGATATATCAACTCATAATAATAAAATATTTTATTTAAAGTATTAGAAAGGAAGTATTAATGAGTATTGGAACAATCATATTATTAATAATAATAGGTATTTTTGTATGAATAATATTAACAATTATGGGTTTATATATGTGTAATGATAATAATGCACTTGGAATAGTATTTTTATTTATTACTTTAAATCTTATAGGTTTATTATTAGGAATTTCAATTATTTATAATAAAAAACAAATTAAAAATAATAATTAGTAAAGAAAGGAATTAAATAAATGGAAGAAAAAGAAAATATAGAAATTAAAGAAGATAATAAAGAATTACAAAGTGAATTATTAAAAGAAGAAATTGAATTAATAAAAGCAAAAAAAGAATTAGATAAAAAAGAATGAAAAAGTAGAATTATATTTTTAACAATTACAATAATTATTATGATTTTAACATTAATAATTATTGCTTCTAAATATTAATGAAAGGAATTGATTAAAAATGATATTTACTAAAATAAATAATGTTTATTGACATTGTGATAATTGTAATAAAAAAACAAAACCAAATCATTATTATTTATACAAATTCATTTGTGATGAATGTTTAAGAAAGGAAAATAAATATAAAATGAGTAATTATTTAGATAAATATTTACCAAAATATAATCAATATAAATATAAAACAAAATATAAAATAGATTATAAAAAACTTGGTTCTTGTGATATATGTTATAAAAAATCTTCAATTGGTAATAGATTATGTAATAAATGTTTTTATAAAATAATAGGTAAAAATAATGAAATGTAATATACATAATGAAAAATATATATGAATTAGTGAAATTGATAATAATTATTATTGTAATAAATGTATTGATGACATGATTGAAAATGATATGTATTTAACAAGTGATAATTATGATAGATTATATAACTATTATATTAATTTATTAGAATTAGAAAATTTTAAAGGAGTGTAAATAATATGGATGATTATAATTTTATTTCAAGAGAAAAATTTATTGAATTTTTAAAAGAAAGTGAAAAAAATGGATATGAAGTAATTAATATTAAATGATTAAAAAAAGAAATAGAAGATGGAGAGTTTATAGACTAATGATAAAACAAAATATGCCAAAATGAGCAAATGATTTAGAAATATTTTTTAAAGATATTGAAAATGGTGTATATGGTGAAAGTATTAAAAATGCTTTTAAAAAAGAAAGTAGTGAATAAATAATGTCAGCACATAAGAAAAAATTAGAAGAATTAATTAATAAACAAATTTTTGTTAGATTAACTAAAGAAGAACATTATGAATTAAAAAAACTTTGCTTAGAAAATAATAATATGTCAATTACTAATTTTGTAAGAAATTTAATTAAAAATGCAATAAATAGAAAGAGTGATAAATAATGAATTTATTTAAAAAAATACTTAAATTACAATTAGAAATTGGTAAAACATCTAAAAATGGTTTTAATAAATTTGGTAATTATAAATATTGATTATTAAGTGATATTTTTAATAAATTTAAATTATTATGTAAAGAATTAAACATTGTTATTATACATGAAGATATATTAACAACAGATAGAAAAATAAATTATTTAGATAAAAATGAAGTAGAAATATCTTATTTTAAAAGATATACAATTATAGATTTAGATAATGATAAAGAAAGTAAATATTTTGATATATTAGCATGTGCTAAAAATACAGATATAGCAAAAGCAAAAGGTAGTGCAGAAACTTATACTTATAGATATTTTTTAATGAATTTATTATTATTAAGTGAAGATGAATTAGATCCAGATAATGATGATATTAATTTAATACAAAATAATAATAAATATCAAAATAATAATGTAAAAATACAAAATGAAAAATGAGAACCAAGTGAAAAACAATTAGATTATTTTGATAAATATATGATTACAAATACAGTTTTATTTGATGAATATATAAGAGAAGATATGGAAAGATTAAATCCAAATAATAATAAAGATTTTTTAATATTAATGGGTGAAAATTATTTAAAAATTTTATTTGATAAGTTAAAAGAAATTAGAGAAAGATTTAAAAATTTAAAAAATAATAATAAAAATGAATATAAAAATTATGAATAAATGTAAATATTGTAATAAAAGAATTTGATTAACTAAAAATTGATGTATGAAATGTTTAAAAAAAATAGTTAATAATTTAACAAAAAATAAGGAGAATAAATAATGACTAATTATTTACTTTCAATTGATCCAAGTATAAAAAATACTGGATTTACTTTATGAGAAAAACAATGATATCAAAACGATATTAAATCTTATCCAACTCATTTTAGATGAAAACCAATATGAATAAAAAGTTATAATTTTGAAGATTACTTTAATTTAAAGTTTTTAAATAATTATGTTGATGAAATTAAAAATATTATTTGAAATTATTTAGATTGTAAAGCAGTTAATTGAATGGATTTTTTAGATTTAATTATAGAACGTGGTACTTTTCATGTAAAAAATGGTATTGGTTATGAAACACAAGAACATTTAAGAGGATTTATTGCAGGAACATTTAATAAATTATTAACAAAAGAAATGTTAATAAGTCCTAAAGAATGACAAATGTGAGTTCTAAAAAATTATTCGCATGTAATAAATATTGATGAAAAATATCATAAAGAAAAATCAATAATATTAGTAAAATGATTAATTGAACAAAATAATTGAAATATAACAATATCAAATCATGATGAAGCAGATAGTTTATTAATTGGTTGATATTATTTAAATAAGGAAAATAAATAATGAAAATTTTTATAATAATTTGAATGATATTGATTTATTCTTTTACAATTTCTTTACCTATTTTATATGGATTAAATATTATTGATTTAATAGCATTTATATTAAATTTTATAGTAATGATATTAAATGATATTTTACCTATATTTTGATTAAAACTAATAAAGGAAAATAAATAATGTTAGAATTAATATCTTTAATAGAAGATTATAAAGACTGTAATTTTTATCATGATTATTTAATTTATAAAATAATGAATTTTATTATAAATAAGGAGAATAATTAATGCAAACTAAATTTATAAAAATTAAATGTATGGCTAAAAATTGTAAAATTAAAATTATTATTGAAGTAAATAAAGTAATTATTGATAATAAAGAAGAATTTGAATTAAAAGAAATATTAAATTTTTGTCAAATACATAAAGAACAATTTAATTATAAATTAAAAGAAATTAAAACTTATTATAATAATAATTTAAATAATAAATTTATAAAAGATATAAGTACTACTGTTGTAAATAAATATAATAAAAAACATTAGGAGTAAATAATGGAAAATAAAGATAAAATACTTATTACTATAACTTTAGAAGAATTAATTAATATTTTTGATAATATTTTAAGTAATAATAGTGAATTAAAACTTTCTTTATTAAAAGAAATAATGAATAAAAAACATCATTATGGTATTTTAAAAGAACTTGATGAAATTGAAAAAATAAAATTAGATTTTATTAAAAATAAAAGTGCTTTTGATTAAGCACTTATTTTATAATCTAATTATTTTTCGGTCACTAGTAATAGTGATTTTTTGTTATATAAAAAAAGTTACCTTAATTGATAACTTTATTAGATTTGTGGGGTTTTAAAATTTTTATAAAAATTAATATAATTATATGTAAATCCACTTAAACTTATAAAGGCAAATATAGGAGCTAAAAATATTGCCAAAACTATACCACATCTTATATTTGTAATATTTTCTAAATTACCAATATTTCATGTATCTCCATTACCAAGTTTAATATTATTTTTAAAAATATCTAAAAAACTATGTATTGTATAATATGCTCCACCTTTGAAATCTTCAAAATAATTAATTAACCCAAAACCATTCATGTAATGTGTTTTTGGTTTAATTCCTGTTTTACTACTTAATAAACACAGACCTATTATCATAAATAATAATGAAAAAGAAAAAAAACCAATACTAAATCAATTTATTTTTTTATATAAATTTATATTCATTAATAACCTCCATTATTAAAATATTTTATATATTATCATAATTATCGTGAATTTAATACTATTTTAAATATATTTGATTTGATACTATTTATATATCTTTTAGTATATGCATTTCCTCACATATCTTCAATTTTCCCTAATGTTGCTTGCAAATAAAAATTTCATTTTAAATTATTATTATCTACTATACAAAAACCTAATAATTTATTATTTTCATATTTAATATTTCAACCACCAATATTACCATTATCATTTATAGCAAATTTATAACTATTTAAAATATAGTTGTTATTTGTATAACCATAAGCAGATGATATACCACTTTCTTTTTCTAAATTAACTAATTTTTCTCCTTCTGTATTAGGACTTCAACCAGCAATAAATAGTCCATTTAATGGCGGATGTTCTTTAAAAATTAAATCTTTTAATAAAATTTCTTTAAAACCAACATCTTTTTTAGGGTTAATAAATTCTTCTGTTGTAGAAAAATTAGTATATCAATTTGGTGAAGTAGAATTATTATTAATTTCTTCTTTGGTTTCAATATCATAATCATAATATACGGTTATACTTTTATAATATCTTTGCAAATCATTAAAAGTATTAATTAATAATGTTGGGTCTAATAATGATTTTAAATTAACTTCATAATTAACTAATTTATTTGGATTAGCATTTAATCATTCATTAGTATTATTTACTGTTTGAGAACCAGTATTAACAGTTAAGTCAACATCATTTGCTGTCATTTCAATTTTTAAATCTGAAATAATAATTATTGATTTTGCTATATTTTGTGGACTTGGTGGTAATATTTTTGCTGGATAACTAAAAGTAGTTTCCTCACTTTCTTCATATTCATCATGATTTAATTTATATAAAGTTAATCAGTTAAACATGTTACTAGTAAATAATCCCATATTATTATAACGAAATTGAGCAACTGATATTTCATTATAATCACCTTGATAAGTAAAAGGATTATCACTATAAAATGTATGTCTTTCTTCACCTTGATGTAATGATTGAGTTACAATTGTATCAATAATATAAGCATAATTTGAACCATCTATAATTCCATTACTTGTTGGATTTCATTGACAATCTTTATCTTCATTTGTAAATGGTGAAGCAATATCTAAAAATTCTGTATCTTCTGCTAAAATATATACTTTATTATTTTTCTTTTGTGATAAATCAACAGTACTAATTTGTTCTTTAACTTCTAACTTTTTACCAGTAGTAGGGTCTCATGGATAAACACTAATTCTATCACTTAATTTCATTGTCATAGCAGTTGTTGAAACATTAGCACCTAATAATTTACCAATAGTAAAATCATTATCATTTGTAAAAGCATTTAAAGGAATTAAACCACCATTACCAATAATACTTTCTAAATTACTTGTAAAAAAAGCACTCATAAAACCATTAAAATATAACATTTTTTTATATTGTTGAACATTTTGAGTAATAACTCAACTACTTCATATACCTAATGTTAAAGCATTTAATAATTTACCAATTAAAGGAATATCACTTAAAGCAAAAGGTAATCATTGATTACTATCATAAGGCATTTGTATTAAACTACTAAATACTACACTATTAAAATTTAATATTGCTGACATATATTTTTGACTGATTTTTGAATAATCAACAGTTGGACTTCCTATAATTAAATGAGTATCTGGGTCTTTATATTTAAAATTACTTGACATATCAACATTATAATTACCAGTTAAATTATTTATATTTCATTCACTATCTCAAAAGAATTTTGCTTCTCCAATAGCATTACCATTACTTTTAGTTGCTTTATCTTTATCAAAAGAAAGCATACCTTTAAAATCTTTTGTTACAAATAAATTATCTTGAAAATTTAATGAAGTTTTTAATCATTCTGTAAAATTTTTAAAATTAGTAAATCCAGTAGGTTTTGCATCCATTATATTATAAAATGTTGTTTCTGGATGACTACTTGTTGTTATTTTATCATTTATTCCAGCAAATAAACCACCATTATTTTTAATATCAGTTGTAGAATGATCATTATTTCCAGCAATAAATAATCTTCTTGAAGCAAATACTTTTTGTTCAAATATTTCTTCATTATTTTGTTGAATTGGTTCTTGTCCTTGTATTATTGGTCTACCATAATAATAACAACTTGTTAATAATTCTAATCCATAACTTTGTCTATGACTATATCTTACTCCTATATCACGCATTAAAGTACGATTTAAAGTAACTATACCATTTTGAATAGTAGGAAAAGCATAACCACTTCCAGGAGAAGCATATTGTACAAAATCAAGTGTATTTTGACCACTTGTAACTACTCTATCATTTAAACTACTAAATGTTAATACTTGCATACTAAATGCACCATTATAAGGACTATAATAATTTGTTACATTTGAAATATATAATAATTGTCTATCTTGATTTTTTCCAGAATTACCACCTATATTTTCATTTTCATCATTAAATATACAAAAAAATTGTAAATAATCATCAATTGTAATATGTTCTTCAAACATAACTAATGTATATTGTCTTTTAGTTTGTACAGTTTTAAATATTTGATTATTTGGTAAATTACTAAAATCAACACCACTTGTATCATCAATTAAATAAGCATTTCAATAATCACCAATTTTATATTGTTTTGTATAAAATTCTTCTTGTCCTTTTACTTTATGAGTATTTGGGTCTATTATACCTTTATTTTTTTGATATATTTTAGTACTATTTTTTCAAATACATACAACTGGAGTATTACCAGTAAGTATTAATTCATATTGACCAAAATCACTTATTTTACTATTAATAGGTTTATATCCAGTTTCAGTTAATGGTATTGCTCCATTATTTATAATAAATGGAAATATTTTTCAATAACTACATCTCTTTATTAATTGTTGAGTTTGTTTTAAGTGCAAATGTGCTTGTTTCATTAATTGAATTCTTATTGCGTTGCTCATTATCATTTTTATTATCTCCTATTTTATTATTTATTTTTTTAGTTTCATTAATAATATTTTCTAATTTATTTTCAGCCATTAAAGGGTCAATATTATCATATTCACCAATTGCTTCTTCTTGTGACATTGTTCCATTATTTAATCTTGAATTAATAATTTGGTCTTGTACTATTTGATCAGTCATAGCAATTGGTATAAATTTAAAACTATAAGGTCTTTCACCTTTTCCATTTCAATAATTTTGACCATTTTCTTTTTTAGAATAAGTAACTAAAATATCAAGCATTCTATAAATATAAGGAGTATAATGTGCAATTTTTGTTTCTGTTGTTTCCATATCATATTTATTATTAAACATACTTTGTGTTTTATTAGTATAAACATCACTACCATGTTCATCATAATCATAACCAGCACCATTAAATATTAATTTAGCAGTATTATTAATATCTAATCAATAACTATCAAATTTTGGGTCACCTTGAATAATAACTATACTTGAATTACCATTTTTATTATATATTTCTACACCAACATCAATAAGAAAATCATCAGCTAATTCACTAATATCCATTTCACCATTTTTAATTGCTAATATTTGTTCTGGTTTTAATTTACCTAATGCTCTAGTTCTATTTAATACTCTTTCTTTTTGTTTTTGTGTAAATGCTTTATTAACATCATGAATTAATTTATAAACATTTTGACAATCTGGATATGTATTTAATTGTGTTGAATTACCATATAAATTTAAATAAGGTAAATTAGTTATTTCTACAATTGGTAAATAATCAAATGGATTTTTTAATTCATATTCTTCAACTGGTTCAATATTTGGTTTTAATTTTGTTCTGGTAGAACCTAAAATAATTTCTTTTGAACCACTAAATACTTCAACTTTTACTTTTCCATTTTGCATAGTAACTCATGTTAATTTAGCACTATCACTTTGTTCTTGTTGAAAAAATAATTCTGCTGATTGTTCTTGTTCATTAAATTTTGCAACTCTATCCATAAAACTTGGTGTTGGTACAAGTAATGTTAATTCATTATTTTTAGTTAACATTCACATTAAAAATGATTTTCCTAATAAACTTTCTTGTAAACCAAATTTATATAATTTTTCAAATCATTTATCTTTATCTTTTAATTTATTTAAAAAATCTAATAAATCTTTATCTTTACTTTGAAATAATAAACCTTTACCTAATCATAATTTAGTTGATTTTTGAGCAATAATCATTGGTATATCTAAAAATCATTCTATTTTATCAAAAGTATCTAAATATTGATATGGATTATTATTTATCATTTTTATCACTCCTTATTAAGAAAATTAAATTTATTTTTATTAATTAATAATTCATTATTTATTTTTTCAATTAATCATTTCATATCATTCATTAATGCATAACAATCACTATCTCAAGTATCATCATGTAAATCTAACATTTTTGGTTCATTATTTGCATTATCTATTTTAGTTTTAGATAATCATTGAATTAAATTATATTGTCTTTTAGTATTAGGACAACGTTCTCAATTAAAGCTAAGAAATTGTTTTATTAATCCAGTAGTAGTAAAATCAATTCTATCTTTTAAAAACATTATTGATTTATCTACTGGTTCAAAATTTAATCATTTCATATTTTTTTTATTTTTTTCTACATTTAAAACATCAATAAATGCTTGTCCACCATTACCATAATCAACATAACAAGTAAAACCATAAAACATAACATGATATTTTTGTGCTTCATGTAAATAATAATCAATAATACTATTTGCTAATTCATAAGTATTTTTAAATTGCATTGTACTATTACTATGATAAAATTCACTTTCTTTATGCGCTCTTCTACATTTATCATTTTCACCAATAAATCATAATGAAGCAGCAGTTGGATGACCAGTTATACTTGTAGCCATACCAATATCTAAACCACCAGTTATTTTTGAAACTTGAAAATCTAATTTAGTATTAACTTTATCTAAATATCTTGCAAAAATAGCACCAGTTAATATACTAGGTACACCATAATATCAAGATTGTGCTTTTATTGGATCTAATACTTTTAATTCTTCTAAATCATTAATCATATCTAATGTAAGATTATGAGCATTTACTTTTCAATTACTATAATGAAATATTTTAAATATATTATTATCAAATACTGATTTAATTTGTTCATTTTTAGATTTCATAATTTCTAAATTAAAAGGAACAATTTTATTCATATATTCAATAAAATATTGATAAATATTATCTGGATTACAACTTTTTATTTTAATTCTTTTTTTAGCATTACCTAATGCAAATGTTATTGCTTGAAATTCTTGTTGACTAAATTCATTAGCTTCTTCACATCATTCTATTGCTAAATCAAATCCTTTTATTTCACTTCTAGAAAGCCCTTTAAGTGGTATTCTATCATTACTATTACTATATACACCCATAACTCTAATAAATGATTTATTATCTTTAAAACGAAAATCTGCTTGTTTATTTGGATATTTTAAAGTAAAATCTTTATAATCATTAAAACCAATTGTTATTAAAGCATTATATACTTCTTTAACTAAATCATTAATATCTTTATTTAATTTTCTAAAACAATATATAGCAATTAATTTATTAATTTTAATTGATATTGCAATTAATATTGCTAATTCTTCTGCAATACTATATGTTTTACTAGAATATCTACTTCCACTTAAATTATATTCACTATGAGTAAAATCACTTTTATTTAATAATCAATAACTAATTTCATGTAAATAAGTAAATTCTTTATTCATAATTTTATTCCTGTAATTCTTGTAATTTTCATAAATTACCATAATAATCACTTGCATATCTTAATGTTATTTTATTAGTAACAGTATTTTGTATTACCATTATTGATGTATTACGTGCTAAATTTTGTGCAACATATATTTCTCAATTATCTACAACACTATTTGTTCAAAAAAACTCTTTTATTAAAGTTGGATATTTACCAATCATATTAATATTATGTGGTGCTTCTCAATCATAAAATATTCTATAAAATGTATTTGATTTTAATTTATATTGTATATTAATTCTATCATTTGAAACTGCTACATCTTTTCATTTTGGACATGGACAATGAGTTGTTGGATTTTCTTTTAATTCAATATCTCAATTATTTTCTTCAATTTCATTAGTTTTTAAACTTTTTGAATTAATTTTGAAAGGTTTAATTATATTAACTTTAACAGTATTTTGTAATTCTTCTAATGAAAATATATTTCCATATTTTGCATTTCCACCAGTCATAATTAAAGAAAAATTATGATTAATAACTTTTAAACTTAAAGTTACTTCTTCATTTTCAATTTTTCCTATTGTAAGAAAAAAAATATCATTATATCCACCAAGAAACCCACCAGTTTTAAATTCTACTTTAATTTTTGTAGTAACTTGATTAAATGGTGGTTTTTCTCATGTTATATATGTTCTATATAATTTATAAAAACCAAGTTGAAAATCACCATATTCTCTATTACTTATACTTTTTCCTATTATAGTTCAATTTTCTTTATCTTGTTTTTTATCTAATAATTCATTCATACCACCAACAATAGTTTTATCAGTAGTTAATAAATCAGGATTATCTGTACCAAGAGCATTTGCCATAAAAGCAAACTTAAATTGACTACTATCAACTTTATTTTTAAGTTTTTCATCAACTTCTGGTTTTGTATAATAATTATCTAAATTAGGTGGTTCATTTCCACCAGTAGCACTAATAACATTAGTATCACTAATATGAATATTTGCACCAGCAATTAATTTATCTTGTTTTTTACTTGTTTTTTCATCAATAAATTTATGAACATATTTAACAGGGGGTATATCTTTATCACCAGTAAAAGGTATAGTTCCAAAATCAATATATTCAAAAGCACCCCATTGATTTTCTCTTACATATTTTAATTTATCTTGTAATTTATCATCAGCATATTTTTTAGGTAATAAAGTATTAGGAGTATATTTATCAAATTGTAAATCATATTTATAATCAACATGTTTATATGCTGTATTTGGATTTAAAATATCTCCTATATGCTCACTAACATCTTTATAAAATTTTTGAGTAAATATCCTGTCTTCAATTTTATTACTAATATCAACATTAACTATATGATTTTCTTTATCATAAATAATATCAATAGTTTCTTTTGGACTTTTAAAATCTGGTACTGTAGTAGTTGTATTAATACCACGAGTATCAATATCTACTATTGGACTATCTAAATTTTCAAGTTGATAAATATTAATTTTTACTCTATTATCACTACTTGTAAGATTTATAATTTTTAAATATTCTATTAATTTATTAATTTCACCACGATTACTTAAAAATTTATCAAAAAAACTTTCTTTTTTTGATGAATTTAAAGGAAATCCTTGCATATTTGGATATTTATTTATATCTCTTAAATAATTAAATACTTGTGTTGGTATAAAATAAGGGTCTTCTGGATTATTTTGTGAATAAACTATACCACCTTGTCCTATACTTGCTTGACCACGTGCATATTCAACACCTTTACTTAATAAAAAATTAACATAATGAGTAGTTGCAGTTTGAATATTATCAGTAAATTTTGTTGGATTTATTTCTGGTCATTTTTTTGAAATAATAAAACCACTTAAAAAATCAATATTATTACTTGCAATTTCAATTGCATATCTAATTTCACTATCTGGTGTTGTAATTTCATCAAATAATTGATTATTAAAACCTTTTCAATTTTTAAATTCTTCTATTGTTATAAACATTAATGGGTCTTTAATAGCCATAATAATTTACTCCTTAATGTAAAATAAAGGGTATTTAAACCCTTTAAATTTTAAATTTAGTTGCTTTTTTCTTATCTTTTTCAGTTAATTCTTTCTTTTTAGATTTTTCTAATAAAACAAAATTATCTACTTGTTCTTTATCAATATTAAATGAATCTAATAATTTTGCTGTTTGAGTACTTTCTAATTGCAAATGAGAATTTAATTGTTTAATATTTGCTGTAATAAATTCTAATTCTTTATTACGTTTTAATTCTTTTGCTAAATTTGATTGTTTTGATTTTTTAATAATTTTTGATAAAAATAATAAAACAATAGTAACAATTACACCACTAGCAACTGCTCCACTTAATACTGCTGAAATTAATGTAACTGATAAATTCATTTTTATTCCTCCAATTGTATTTTATTTGAATGTTGTTTACATAAATTACATTCTTTTTTATGCTTTTTAATTTGTTTATATTGATATATTAAATAAGGACTTGTAATAATAATTGGTATAGTTATTAATGCATATTTAATTAATTTTCCATAATTACCTAATTTAGTAATAATATTTAATCCAATATGACCAAACATAGGAAATAAAGTTAATATTAAATGGTCTGGTCAAGTAAAATTATATTGATTAGTATAATTACCTATTCCCATTGCTATTGGTATATTAGGTATTAATCAAGGTGTTATTGTAAAAAATAATGTTATTAACATACCTATAATATGACTAGTTATTTTTAAAATATTAGATATTAATATTTTTATTTTATCTATATGAGTACTATTTTTATTAAATCAAATTTTATTTAATCTTTTATATTCTTTATTATCTTTTGAGATTGGATTAATAGTATTTCATATACCAATTGGTTTAATTGGTTTATCTAATTCAATAATAATTATCACCTACTTTCTTTTACTATTAATACTATATTTTTTATAAGTATTTTTATTTTTATAAATTGAAATACCAATATTTTTATTTAAATTATTATTTTTATGAAAAGTTAAATATTCTTTTCTTTCTACTCTTCATGCTCTACTACCTAATTCAGTTTTTGGTAAAGTTTTAAATTCTTTAAGTTTAAAAAATCCACGTTCTAATCTATTAATAAATGCAGTTGTTTTTAAAACATTAATATTAGTTGATTTAATAATGTTATAACGTTGTTTACCTTTAGTAATACCTTTCTGTTCTTTAAGTTGTTTCTTTACATATTTACGAATTTGACTTGGTAAAAAACTTCTTAAAAAATATCTTCAAAATATTGTTCCAGCACCATTACCATTTTTACCTTTTTGTACTTTCATTAAATTTCAAGTTTCTTCTGGTACATTTGGATAAGTGTAAGGACCATATCAACGTTTATTTTTACTTGTATCACTTTGAAATAAACCTTGTAATATTCCTACTTTTAATGATTGATTAGATTTATAAAATAAACCTTTTTTAAATCATGAACTTGATAATATTACTCAACCTTTATCATCTTTATCATTAATATTTTTTTTATCTTCTTCATTAGATTGTATTTCTTTATTATTACTATCTTTAAATAAATTACTTATTTTTTTAACTTTATTAACATAACCATTAATAGTGCTTATTTCATTAGGTTTAATAGCATTTTTAAAAGTTTGTGGTAAGTTTCTTATTTTATCTAATTGAGTTTTTAATTCTGTTAATTCACTAGGTTTTAAAATTGATAAAAGTTTTTTAATAATATTTGGATTAAAGGTTGAATATGGTTGTCCAAGTTCTTCTTCACTAACATTTTCACTATCTAAAACTGATTTTAAACTTTGATTTTTACTATATAACTTTAATAAACTAATAATTGCAGTTCTAATATCATTAGTTTCTAATGCAGAATAGATAATTCTAATAATTAAAGGTAACATAATTTAATTCTTATAAATGATAATAATTTTCATCAAATGATAATTGTGCATTAATATTAACTTCGCTCATATCACTACCATAACTATTAATACTTACATTATCATTAATAAGATTTGCAGTTTCATTAGTAAATACTGTTTCTTGCATTTCAGTATTATTATGTACTGTTTCCATAGGTAATAAATTATGAATAATTTCACTTATTCCTGCAATAATAGTAGGTACTGCATAAGCATTATTAAAATCATTATTAATACCCATAGCAACACCACTTGATATTAAACATCCACCAGTTGCCATATTCGCTATTTTACGAATAGTTTCAAATTTATTAGGTATTAATTCAGTTAAACCACTAATAAGATTTGAAACACCATAAGCATTTAATGAAATATAAGTATCTCAATCCATTAAATTATTAGGATTATTATTTACAGTCAATAATAAATCTGGTGGAAAAGGATCTATTGTGGTTGTACTAGTAGATGTTGTAGTACTAATAGTACTTGTTATTGGATTAATTGTTGTAGTAGGTTCTATTGGGGTAATAATAGTATTTAAAAACTTAGTATAATTTGCTAAACCAATTGTTCCTAATCCTAATAATATTTTTTTACTACTATTAATTACTTTTATTTTATTACTTGGTCTTTGATTTAAGTTTCATATATCTAAACCTAATTTTTTACCAAATAATAAACTATTAATTGAACCTAATATTGGATTTCCTATTAATTGACCATAATAAGCACTTGTACCTATCATTGCTGAAATAGGACTTATTCCAATTCTTATTAATTTAGTTAAAGTATAATTATTCAATTGTATAGTCTCAGCATGTGGCATTTTTAACATCCTTTAAATTAGTTTGTTTTTCTATTTGAATTATTATTTTACCTTTTAAATTAATATTATCTCCAACACAAATAGCAAAATTATCATGAACATTACTTACTCTTATATAATTAGGATTTAATGTTGGAAATTCATAAAGTAATATTGCTAATATATCTTGTGAACTATTTAAATCTTCTGGTTTTGCTGAATTTATAATAATTTTATTTTTATAATTAAAATATTCATATATATTAGTCATAATTTAATTTTTCTTTTTTACTTTTGAAAATGTTATTTTTACTATTCCATAATATTCTTTATTATCACCAGTCATAGTTGCACTTGTTGTTGTAATATTAGTATATATTGCTTTTTTAGGATTAAATCCAACATTACCAGCATTTATTATTGCTGTATCTAATTCATCACTAGTAGGAATATCTCCAACAATAGTAATTTTTCCTAAATCTTTATAATAAATTATATTTTCTAAATCTAAAATAAAATCATCATAATCAGTTTTTTTAAAAGTCGCAGTTAATTTATTTTCTACTTTACTTCATTCTTTATTTTTTGCAGTATTAATTTCATCAAGTGTAGGCATTTTAGCCATAATAATATACATTAAATCTGGTCTAATAGCAGTAGGTACTGAATATAAACATTTTCCTAATCATTTCATATTTCCAGTATTTGGGTCTAAAATTTGTCTAATTTTTTCAAATGAAATAGGCATACCTCACATATATCTATTAATCATTGCACCTAACATATCATTTAAAATATAATCTTTTTCTAAATGCATAGCAGTTAAAGATTTTTGTGTATCTGTACTATGAATAAAATCTTGTTCTAAAAAGAAACTTTCATATATTTCTACACCCATTACAGATGTTTTATATAATTTTCCAGTTGTTACAGTATCAGCAGCAATTTGTGAATAATTTAATAATGCAAATGCTTTTGTCATTTGTAATGTTCCGTCAATTCCAAATACACCAGTAATATCTGATTTATTACCACCAACCATAATATCTGTAATTTTTTTAATTAATTGTTTATTATTTTTATAACCAATTTTATAAAATGCTTCTTTTGCAGTTTCTGGTGTTAAATTTAATAAATTAATAGGTAATACTAATGATTTAGCAATACAATAATCTTTAATACCTTGTAAAAAACTTAATTCTAAATTATAAAATAAGTTATCTGTCATACTTGAAACTCATCCACTAACCATAGATGCTGCAACATCTGGTGTTGAACTTAAAAATCTTTCAATATCAAATTCAGTTATTTTTCAATCAATAACTAATATTTGGTCTAAAATAACACTTGTTGTTTTTACTGTTCCTACTTGTTTTTTAGTTCCAGTAGTATCATCTCATGTAGAACCTCATATTAATCGCGCAATAGCACGATAAATAGCCATTCCTACACCAGTTAAATTACTAATTTGATTTGGTGTAACAGTTGTTCTTAAATATACTGATGTCATTTCATTAGTTAATACACCTCGTATTTGTGCTTCCATTACACTTAAAATTGCTTTTTCTGTTGAACTATTACCACCAGTAACTAAAGCTTTTGGTAAATCTGGTAAAGCCATTATTTTCTCTCCTTAATAAAAATTAAGCAGAAAATATTTAATTATTTAATTTATATTATTTATCACCACGTGCAGCACTAATTAAAGTAGCTAATTCTCTTTGGTCAGTAATACCAATAGTTTTAGCTTTTTCTTTAAGTTGATTAATTTTATTAATATCTGCTATTTGGTCTAAATCAGAAATAATTTTTGGATTAAATATTTTAATTTCTTCTTGTTTTATTTCTTTTTTAATTTCATTATTATTAAATAATTCTGCATAATCTTCTTTTATTTTATTTAAAGCAGAATGTTTATCAAATTCTTTATATTCATTATTCATTAATAATTTAGCAAGTTTTACTTGTTTATCATTAAAATTAGTAAATAATTCTTTTTCTTGATATTCATTTACTTTTATTTCATATTCTTTTAATTTAGTTTGATATTCATTTAATTTAGGTTCTAATTCAGTTTTAGTATTTTTATAAACAAAATTTCGGTGTTGTTCTAATAAATTTTCTAATTCTTCATTAGTATAATTTTTATTTTTATCTCAGTTAAAGTTTTCCATATTTAACTCCTAAACTCACAGAATGGCTACTGCTTCCTTATATAAATTATATCATTTTTTCCCTTTAAAATAAAGAAAAAATCTATATTTAATATAGATTTTTAATCATTATTTTCTATTTTTCTTGGTTCACAAATATTAATAATTATATTACTTTGTGTAGTATTATCTTCTTCATTAATATCAAATTCATTAGGATGAGATTTTAATCAATGTGTATAAATTAACTCTGGTTTAACTAATGCTTTTTCTAACATATGAGTTGAAATAATACTACGTGCTTTATCATAACTTTTTAAAAAATTACGTTGTCATGGACTACTTCTACGTCGGCAATCATAAACAAATTTTCTATCTATACCAAGTGCATTATTTAATCCTTGTGGTGTTAATGTTTTATTTTTAGTTCTTAAATAATTACTAATTGTAACATCATAATTTCCTAATTCTTTTCTTTGTTTTGGCATATTATCACCTTTAAAATCATTATTATCATTAAGTATATTATAACATTTAGTATGATTGTTATATATAATCATTTTAGATTAATATTATGAAAGGAATTAATTATGATTTTATTTCATGAAAAATTTGATTATAATCAACATAAAATTAATTATGATAAACAAATGTTATTAGATTATCAAAATAAAATATTAAAATATGATGATTATTGATTTAAAAATAAATATGATAAAAATAAATATAAAGTAACAAAACGTAGAAAACATTTAATAAAAAATGAATTTGGTATTTCTTATTTATCATTAAGAACATATAAAAATAAATTAACAAATGAAATTATAACTCCAACAAGAACATATATAGATATTGATAAATATAAAAATTATACAAATTCTGTTAATAAATTAATAATAATGAATGCAGATTTAAATAATATTACTTATCCTATAATTAAACATAATTTAAAAATTGATATATCTTTATCAACTATTTGTAGAAGATTAAAAAAAACTACTATATTTGTACAAGAATTACCACAAGAAAAAAGAAAAATATTACCAACTGATTATATTTATATACAAACAGATGAATCATATAATAATTTAATTGATAATAAGAAAAAATGAAAATATAGACATAGAACAGTAAGTATTAGTTTAGGATTTGATTTGAATAAATCTACTAATAATAGACATGTTTTAGAAAATAAATATATTTTTGTTATATCAACTAAAAAAGGTCAAAGAATTACTAAAAAAGAATTTGGTAAAGCAATAATAACTACATTAGATAATATTTTTATTGATTATTCTAATAAAAATTTAAAATTAAGTGGAGATGGTGCTAATTATATTAAATCTACTGCTAATTATTTAAAAATAGATTATGTTGTAGATAAATGACATCCATTACAAAAATTAAAACAAGTATTTATTGTAGGTCAAAGAACAAAAGAAAATAATAAAAAATTAAATTATGCTTATTATGAATTATTTTTAAATGGTAATTATTATAAATTATTAGATTATTTAAAAAAAAATAATGCTGATGAAAAAATATATGAATATTTTAAAAATAATAAACAAGGTATTATTAATCAATCTGCTAGTTGAAATATAGGTTGTAGTGCTGAAAGTGATGTATATCATTTAATAAAATCTATATCTAATAATAATGCTAAAATTTATACAAAAGAAGTATTTTTTAATTTATTAAAATTAAAACAAGCAAGAATAAATAAATTAAAAGTATTTGTTTAAATTAATAAAATTTAATAAATCTAAACCTAAATAGTTAGGAATTTTTAGTTTAAAATAATAAAAATAAATAAATAAAAATCTTTACTAGTAATAATAATTATGCTATAATTAAAGCAACAATTAATAATTTATTTTATCTTTTATTTAAAGAAAATTAAATTATATCCGTATTTGAAATTCGTCCGAAAATATTGTATGCCGTACTTGTTATTATCGAAATAAATATTCAAAAAAGAATAAGAAAGATGTTAAAATTAAAATAGAGTAAACCTTTATTAATGGTCGGTGCCAACCAGAACCTTGGTTGGTTGGCCGTGGGGTTTTAACCCCACTGGGGTGAGTTGCGAAGCAACGAGGGGCAAAGCCCCTATTACTTGATTAAGTATCATTTAATTAAGTATCATTTTTGTTTTGTGTTTGCTTTTATAATTTTTTATGTTAAAATCTTTTTATTATTAAAATGTATAAACTTAGTTTTTAAAACTAGATTTCGGAGTTTTATATATGGATATTCAGCAAGATTTTTATATTAAAAAAGTTTTTTATGCTTCTTATGTTAAAAACGTTGTTTTACCTATTTCTTTTTTAAGTAATGTTGGAAATGTTAGGGGTAAATCTTATGTTGGTAATAAACAAAAATTAAGAAATAATACTTCTCGTACTAAAACTAATTTAATTCAAAAAGCATTACATAATTTTTATAGTAGTAAAATGTTGAGTTTTGTTACTTTAACTTATAAAGATAATATGCAAGATATTAGAAAAGCTAAGAAAGATATTCGTTTATTTTTTCTTAAATTAAAGAAATGATGAAATGACCCTAAACGTGCTAAATATTTAGGAGAATTAAAGTATTTTTATGTTTATGAATATCAAACTCGTGGAGCAGTACATTTTCATATATTGTTTAATCGCAAAATACCTTATAGTATGATAATTGATTGATGACCACATGCTGAAAAACAATGTATTAAGTTAATTATTGTTAAAAAGGGTACTAATGAATTTGTAATTAAATATTTGGGAAAATATGTTACAAAAGCATTAGATGATGTTAAGTCTTTAAATCAAGCAGATATAGGTATAAAAGCATATTCTTTTAGTCGTAATTGTAAAAATCCTATTGTAGTTCGTGGTATTAAAAAAATGACAATTGGAGATATAATTAAAGCGAGTTTTAATGCAACAAATGTATTTTATTTTAAATCTCAAAGTGATAGTAACGGTGATACTGTTATGATTGGTGGTATTATTGAAAGTACTGTTATTAATGATTATTTTAAAGAATTTGAGGATTATGAAAAATATGTATATTTAAGTGCTTTATCGCATAAGCATTATTTACGGACTAGTGAAATCGGTTATTTAATTCAAAAAAATAAAGATGTTTTAACTTGGACAGAAAAAGTTTTTGGTAATAAAGTTGAAAAAATAGATTTTAAAAAAAGAGTTTTACATTAAGGAGTTATTATGATTTTGTGTTGTTTTGAATGTGATTGTACATATATTAATTGTAGTAATTGTAATAAATTTTGTGGTGGCGATTATTAATTAATATTTTTAATAAAAACACTTGTATATATATATATATATATATATAATGGTTAATGAACATTAGTAATTACCGAAATCATTACTAATGTTCATTTTTTATTTTTAGTTGAAATTTTATATTTTTATGATATATTAATTATTAGTAAGTATAGGTTTACCCTACTATACTTAACTTAGTTTTTAAAACTAGATTTCGGAGGTTAAGTATTTTATGTTTAAAGTTCAATTAGCAAATATTGAAAAAGGGCGTATTATCCCTGATAGAAATAATAAAGGTCAAACATTAAAGTTTGATGTTTTGAAGTTTGTAGAAATTAATAAGCAAACAGGTTGGGCAACTGGTCAAACACGTGATAAATGATATAACCCTGATATTATCAGTGATTTTAATAATTGTTTATCAGCTGTTGATTTAAAAGTTGGTAATTTTTATTCACTAGAATTGGATTTAAGCGGTAATATTAAAAAACTTTCTAATTGAAAATAGTTATTTATTAAAAGGGTAATTTTAAATAATTATTATAGATTAGGAGTTAATTAGATTATGGCAAAAATTAATAATTGTTCATGTGAACAAGCATTTCATTTAGCAATTTATATCTGTAGACTTTGTGACCAAGTTATTTGCCCAAAAAAAGTTTTACAAAACTTATATACTAAAAATTATTATTGTCCGATTTGTATATTAGATATTGCTTTAAATAAGGCAATGAGAAAACAAGAAAGTAAGTTAAATTATGAGACATAAATGTAGTGATTGAACTTATGAACCAGTATATGGTTGTGAAGTGTGTTATAGATTAGCAAATGAAATGGAATTACAAAGAAAAAGATTACGAAATAATGAAATGTAATTATTGTAGAAAAAAAGCAAGTATTGCTATTAAACAGAGATTTGAAAATGTTAATTATTATCTTTATTGTTGTCGTAAACACAGTTATAGAGAAATAATGTTTTGAAATAATATAACTAAAAAATAAAAAATTAAATAAGGGGCATATATATACTTTTTAGTGTATTTTTGCCCCTTACTCTAATTAGTATATATATGCTCCTTATTAATAAAGTAAGGAGTTTTATTTATGCCTAATGAGTTAGAACAAACTAGTAATTATACTTTAACTAAAATTTTAAGAACTGGATTAAGTCCATTAAGTGCTATGGTAGGAGTTAGTGCTTATTATGGGCAATATTTAAAAGACCCAATTTTGGGAAGTATTAATTCATTGTTATTTAGTAAAAAGTTAGCAATTGATATATGGAATATTAATCAAAGACTTACCACTAGAAATAAAGTTATTAATAGTTATAAAAAGGTATTTTTAGGATTAGGAACTATTGGTTTAATTAACTATGCTAAGTTTGTTCAGTATGTAGATGAGTTTGTGTCTTTATTTAGAGATGAACCTTGTTTTTGACCACCATGTCCTCCTACTGAACCACCAAGACCAACATATCCACCATTTACAACTGTTAAACCGATAGTTGATGTGCCTTTTATAGATTGAGATACTTATATATCTTTAAATAGTTTTGGTGTAGCGAATGTTATTAGTGGTTTAACTGAGTTAATACCTAATAGGTTTCAAAATATAAGAAAAATAGCAAATATGGCAACTGGTGGTTGTTTGATTTCAACTGGTGTTGCTATGGGTATTAATAATAATTTTAATAATTATTTTGCTATTCCTACGATTATTGCTGGTGCAAGTGAGATTATTAATACTTTATTATTGCCGTTAGGAAATACACATAATAATACAGAGTTACAAGAAGTATTTACGGATGAAAGAGCAAGATTAATTAATGCTAGTGTTAGTGATTATCAAAGTACAGATAACAATATGGTTGATGTTGATTTAAACGATAGTATGTCTGAGATTAATTTAGATAGAGCAAGTTTAAATTGGGATTATTCTTATGCTTATACATTAGGTGGTGTTTAAAATGGAAAAAGATAAATGAAAAAATATGTCAAAAGAAAAGTTACATAAGAAAAAAGCGAAGAGAAATTTTGAACAAAGATTAAGTGAAAATATGAGTTTTGATAATTTTTTAGGAGGAAAAAAATAATGGAAAATCAAAAAGTTATAAAACATGAAAAATTTCCTAAATTTGATTGAGTTAATATTATTTTTACTAGTTTTGGTTTAATTTTTATTGTTGGTGGCATTCAACGAATTATTGATAATGGTATGAATTTTTATCATTGATTTTGGTTTATTTTTGGTGTTATTTCTTTTTTTATGGGTATTTTATTTTCAATTTTAGATTTGATTAAATCAATTAAAAATAAGAAAAAGAATATTGAGAAAGGTTGTGTTAAATAATGGATATGAAAGAAATTATAAAGTATGCGTTATATATTGGTGGTTTTTGTTTAATTCTTTGGTTTTGTAGAAATTGAATACGTGAGGGTATACAGAAATTTAGACATAAAAAACATGTAAAGAAGAATGATATTGGACCCGATTGTGTATTTTGTCGTAAAGATAATGAAAAGAAAAAACGTAAATTAGAAATGGAAAAACAACAAAGAGAATTAGAGAAAGGGGGTGATTAATATGCCCGCTGGACTATCAGCATTATTAAATATGATTGGTGGTGTTGGACAACAATTATTAAGTGCTTTTACTTATATTTTTGGTTGAGTATTTACTACTGGCGATGGTGGAACACTTACAAATTGACCAGTGTTAATTTCAATTGTATTTATGGTTCTTGTATTTATTAAGCAGTTTGTTGGTCATATTATCCATGGAACTCATTAGTAATTAGAAAGGAGTAAGCAAATGGTAAAGTTATTTTTTAGTTTGGTTTTTGTTTTGCCTTTATTGGGTAGACTGTTACCGGTTGTTAATACTTTGGTACAAACTATTTATATGCAGTATTTAAGTTCTTTTGTTGGGTTACATACTGTGACACTTTTTATTAAGTCGTTCTTTTATGATAGTTTATACACTTTACCTTTGCCTATTCTTGCTTTAATAAATGTTAGTTTTGTATTTTATTTAATTTTAGGATTATTTAGATTTACAAGACATTAGGATGTGAAATTATGTTTATACCTTTTATTACAACTGTTATGCAATTATTTGCTTCAATTTTTATGAAGTTTTTTAGTTTTCCACTTGGTGACTTAGGTTTTAATTTAGGTACATTAATGATATTTTTGATTTTGCTTAGATTTGCATTTAGGGTTATTTTACCCGAATTAATGTTACCAACATTAGCATTAGGAGAGAATGTTAGAACAATTGGTCGTAATTCTGTTAAATTTTATAAAGGTTCAGCATTAGTTGGTAAAAAACTTGCTGAAAGAAAACGATTAGATAATGTTGCTAAGGGTATTGAAAATAATCAAGGTAAGTTTGTAGGTAATTAATGATGTCTAATTTTATTCTTAGTATATTGCATTTTATTTTTATATTTTCTAATAAAGATATTCAAATATTTTTAAATCAAACAACTGATGTTACTAATGAAGTATATATTTTGTTTAATTTGACTTTTTGGTTAGTATTAGGTGTATTTTTTAATTTTATTTATCGTGGTATTAAATTTGTTTTTAGGTCTTTATTTGGGTAGGTGTTAGTTATGAGTGTTTTAGAAATTTACAATAAAATACATCAGTGTATTGTTGATTATTGAACTATGTTTATAGGTAATCCAGTTGATGATTTTACTACTATTTTATGAAATTTAGTAGTTTATGGAACACAGTTTTTTATTGGATTTGTTTTATTTTATGGTTCATGGTGAATTTTAAAATGTTTATTTGGTAAATAATTATGTGATTTAAGTTTGCTAAATTGTTTTTTATTGTAAATACTTCTGTTCAAGCGCCAACTTCTTTGATTGTTTCAAATGACCCTAATGTTGTTAATTATGATATTACTAAAAATATGGTTAAATATGTTAAATATAATGATTTTGATGATTGAGCGACTATCCCATGAAATTCTGCTTATTTTGATGTTGACCAACCGGATTTAAAATTAGTTAGTGGTGAAATTATAGGTGGTTTTAATAATTTACTTAGTGTTGAGTTGCAAAGTGATGTTGCTGGTGTAGAACATGTTGCAATTCTTCCCGGTACTGGTGTTTATGATTTTAAGAAACGTGAATTAGATTGAATTTCTCGTATTATGTTTAATCATAATTTTGTTTCTGCTGCTAAAAAAAATTTATTTCAAGTTAAAAATGGTAGGGGTGGTAATTTTGGTTTGCAATTTGAGTTAAATTTTGAGATTGATAAACCTTTAAGTTTTTATATTCAGGGATTTATGTTTTATTTTAATTGATTAAATTTTGATACTTTTACTGGTGATTTTGTATATAGTTTTTTAGATTATGTTGGTGATACTAAGTATGTTTTTAAAGGATTAATTGATAATACTACGTTTGGTAAAGATTTATATAATTTTGTTACTATGCCGGTTCGTGTTCCTAATTTAAGACATTTAACTGTGTTTTTTGATATTCATGGTACTAATACGCATAGTGTTAGACCTAGTGTTAATTTTGGTCAGATAAATATTTTTTCTTCCAAAGATATTGTTCCAGTACCACCAAATAGTCCTTTTAACCCTGAGTATGAACGAGTGAGTTGATATGATGTTTTTGGTCATTTGCGTAATGCTTTTAGGTGAGTACTTTATGGAGTTGTTGGTAAAGTTTTACCAGTAGAACCATTAAGAGAGTTTTTTTACTAAACTTGATGGATTATTGAGACATATTTTTGATGATACTATTAGTTCTGTTTTAAATGTTGATTTTACTAGTGGTTTAGAACAAGTATTAACTTTATGAGTATTTTTAAAAGCAGTTGGATTTTTAGTTGGTTAGGAGTTGCAATAATGCCTTGATATGGTTACTTACTTTTAGGAATTTTATTATTAATAATACTTTATCCATTTTTAATAACTAGAAAAAATATAAAGATATTGCAACGTGTAGGTAGTTATATTATTTCAGCACCACCACGTACTGGTAAATCTGCTCTTGCTTGTTGTTTAGCACAAAAACATAAGGGTAGGGTAGTTAGTCCTATTCCTATTAAAATCCGTAATGAATATAGTTATCGTTGTTCTTATGATGATGTTTTTAAATTTAATCAATTAAATAGTAATTATGCTTTTAAAGAGTGTGATATGGTTGTTTTAGATGAGTTAGGTTTAAAAATTAATAGTAATGATTTGTCATCCGAATTTAAAGAAACACAAGAAAGTTTAGGTATGTTTTGTAAGTTAATAGGTCATAATTTTAATGGAATTATGTATATGATTGAACAACACCCCGATAGAATACCAAAACAAGCACGTGAAAAAGTAGAGTATATTGTGCAAGTTAAGAGAATGCGTATTTTATTATTTTTAGTTAAGTTTAAACTTAATATTTATACTAATGTTGATGATTATAATAAAGTTGTCTTATCTAAAAGACAAATGAAGAGAATAATTAAACGTGGTGGATTACCACCGAGTTATAGTGGTGAAACTATGACTTTTAGTTTATGATTTCCTAGGTCTTATTTACAAAGATATAATAGTCGTGCATTAAATTATATTCATTCGTTAAAGAGTGAATTAAGTAGTATTAAAGACTATGAACAGTCACAAGATTTAGATTTTACTGTTGATGATATTAAAGCAGTAGGATTAGATAAGTTGGATAATATTTTACAGCTGCAAAAAGAAACTGAAAATATTGTATGCCGTACTTGTTATTATAGAAATAAATATTCAAAAAAGAATAAGAAAGATGTTAAAATTAAAATAGAGTAAACCTTTATTAATGGTCGGTGCCAACCAGAACCTTGGTTGGTTGGCCGTGAGGTTTTAACCTCACTGGGGTGAGTTGCGAAGCAACGAGGGGCAAAGCCCCTATTACTTGATTAAGTATATTAAAAAGAAAGGAAAATTGATTTTATGTCAAAAAGTAATTTAAAAAATCTTGATCCTGAATTTGAACAAAACAATTATATTCCAAATAAAAAAACTAAAAGGTTTGATGTTCTTAGTAAAATTAAAGTTTCAAGAGCCTTACTTTTTTGAGCACCAATTGTACAAATTATTGCTGCTATTACTTTTCTAATATTATTGATAGTTGATGCTTTTGTTGGTGAAAAAATGGGATTTGAATTTACTAAATTGCAACTAGCTTTATCATTATCATATGTTGGAATAGCAATTTTAATTAGTATTGTCTGTTTTATGATACCTGCTAAAAAACTTAAAAAGAAATCTTCATTTAGGGTTATTGCTATTTCAACATTAATATTATCAACATTAATATTAAGTGGCAGTTTTGTTTTCTGATCAATACCAGTATTATTATTTTTTTCATTAATATCATTAGTTGTATGAATGTGTGAAGTAATAGCAGCAATTATTTTAATTTTAGCAGTTGAAGAACTACCTAATGAAAAATAAAGTAGGTGAAAACAGTGAATATTAGAGATTTAGATAATATTAAAGAAAAAAAATCAGTTTTTATTCCATATGAACAAAAAACTAAAAATGCATATTTTGTTTATTTAGGGATATCAATAATTCTTTTTTTATCGGTTTTTATTTTTTCTTTATTTGCTACTATTAATGTCTCAAAGTATGAACTATATAACTTAGAACTTATTAACTTTAAGCATCATATTTTGAATTTATTATATGCACCAATTGTTTGTTTATTTGCAATTATTATTAGTATGATTTTATTAATATTTGCTCCTAAAGTAAGTATTATATCTTCAAAGTATAGTAGTAGAATGTTTTATACTGCTTTTTGATTATTAATTCTGAGTGTAATGTTAAATTCAGAAGTACAATTAACGTACATTTCACAATCTGCAATCCTTGATAATAAAAATTATCATTGAATTAATCCAATTGTGGCAAAAATATTTATTATTAGTCTTTTTTTAATTTTAGTTTTCCAAGTCTTTTTTTGAATTATGCGTAGAAAATTTACATTTATGAATTCAGATTATGAGATTTACACTACTAGAAGTATGGAAAAGAAACAGCAAAAAATAAAAAAACAAGAATTAAAAAAAATTTGAAAACAAGAAAAGGAATTAAGTAAAAAAAATTTTAATATTAAATAAAGGGGGGGAGTTTTATGAGAATTCGCAATGGTTGGTTTATTATTTTTTATTTATTATTAAGTACATTTATTATTTATGAATTATTTTTTTTAATTGCTTTGTCAAAAAACACAGTTTTAAAAGAATTATATTATCATGGTTTTGAAGTTGTAAAACCTTCACCAAGTTTTAATCCTTCAAATTATTTTTCAATTTATTATTTACCAGTAATAGGTTTAGCAATGAGTAGTTTTGCTTTGATTAGTTGTATTTTTACTGCTAGAGTTTTTCTTGAAAAATCTCCTTCTTTTAAATTTATATTTTTGGTTGTAACTTTTGTTATCTTTGTTATGGGATTTTTAATAAGTTTTTCAGGTCAATTACTTTATTGTGAATGAAGTAATAGTGATGCAAAAATTTTACCTAATCAAGGAGGAGCAGTTAATTCACCAAATTTTTATTATCAAAATTGAGTTTCTTCCACAATTGTTTGAACAATTTTTGGATTATATTTTGCATTATTAGTGGCAGCTGTTATTTTATTACTTAAATTGAATTTAATTAATATTCAAACGTATCATTTTTATCGTCAGCGCCTTGAAGCAGAAACTGATTTTGAACCAGAATTAAAACAGCCATTACCGAGTTCTAATGAATTTGATCCAAATGATACGCAAACTATTACTATTTTTCTTGATGAAGAAATAAGTGAAAAAATAAAATCAAGGAAACAACGTAAAAAATCTACTAGGAAAAAAACAGAAAAAAAAGTTAAGTTCTAAAAATAGAATTAATAAAATTAAAAAAAAATAATAAACTTAAGAGATTTTAAGTTAATACAGTTGGAGGAAAATATGAAAATTCGTGTACGATATGCGCCCAGTCCTACTGGGTATTTGCATATTGGCGGTGCTAGAACAGCATTATTTAATTATTTATTTGCAAAAAATAATAAAGGAGATTTTATTGTTAGAATTGAGGATACTGATTTAGAACGTAATATTAAAGATGGTATTAGTTCACAATTAGATAATTTGCGTTGGATGGGAATAATTCCTGATGAAACAATTGATTTACCAGGTAAATATGGCCCTTATAGACAAACTGAACGTTTAAATATGTACATAAAATATGCTTTAATGTTAATAAAAGAAAAAAAAGCATACTATTGTTTTTGTACAATTCAATATTTAGATGAAATGAGAAATAAACAAAAAGCAAAAAATATTTTAGCATTTCAATATGATGGCACATGTTTAAAATTAGAACAATCTATAATTGAAAATAATTTAAAAAATAAAATCCCATATGCAATTAGAATTAAAATTCCTACTAATAAAAGTTATAAAATTAATGATTTAGTTCGTGGTGATGTTGAATTTAATTCAGTAGATTTAGGAGATTACATTATTATTAAATCTAATGGTGTTGCTACTTATAATTTTGCTGTTGTTATTGATGATCATCTAATGGAAATAAGTCATGTTTTTCGTGGTGAAGAACATTTATCTAATACACCAAAACAATTAGTTATTTATCAATATTTTAATTGAAAAATTCCAATTTTTGCTCACTTAACACTAATTGTTAATAATGAACGTAAAAAGTTATCAAAACGCGATGGTAGTGTTATGCAATTTGTTCATCAATATCGTGATGAAGGTTATTTACCAGAAGCAATTTTTAATTTTATTGCTTTATTAGGATGAAGTTCCCATCAAGAAAAAGAAATTTATTCTAAAGAGCAATTAATTAAATTATTTACTCCAAAGTATTTAAGTAAAGCACCAAGCATGTTTGATCCAGAAAAATTAGTATGAATGAATAACTATTATATTAAAAAATTAAATGTTGAACAATATTTAGCATTAGTTACACCTTTTATTAAAGAAAAATATGATTGAAATAGTAAAACTAGTGAATGATGAAAAGAAGTATTATTAATTTATCAATCACAATTAGAATATGGTAGACAAATTAATGAATTAGTAACTTTATTTTTTAAAAGTAATTATAAATTAGATGACGAAGCTAAAGCTTTTTTAAATGATAATGATTGTAAATTAGTTTGTACAACTTTTATCAGTAAAGTTATTATTTGTAAAAATTGGACTAGTGACAATATTAAAAAGATTATTAATGAAGTAAAAACAGAAACTAATATTAATGGTAAATTATTATTTATGCCAATTAGAATTATTTGTACTGGTCAAATGCATGGTCCTGATTTAATTAGTACAATTAAATTATTAGGATATGATTCTATTATTAATAATTTACATTTGAATTTTAAAGTTAAAGAAAAATAGTTATTGCTTTTATATAAAAATAATATATGATTAATTTTAATTAAAATAAAAATTAATAAGTTTAAAATTTATAAAATAATTTTTGAAAGGGTAAAACTTATGTCAACTAGCAATTATAAATTAACTTTTATTCGTGATGCTGTCCACAAAAACATTAATATTAGTGAACCTGTTATTCAATCATTAATAGGTTGTAAAGAATTTCAAAGATTAAGATGAATTAATCAACTTGGTGGAGTGCAAATTGCTTTTCCTAATGCTACTCATACTAGATATGTTCATAGTATTGGTGTATATCATATTTTAAATCGAGTTCTTAACGAAGTTGATGGTGCTTCTTCGCTTGATGAAGAAGCAAAAACTAATATTAAAATTGCTGGTTTACTACATGATTTAGGTCATGGTCCTTTCTCCCATACTTTTGAAAAAATTATAAATCTTAATGTTAATAAAAAACAAAGTTTTACTCATGAAGATTATACTTGTGCTATTATTAATGATAATAATACTGAGATTAATATGATTTTAAAACAATTTAATATTAATATTAATGCTATTATTGGTATTATTAGGAAAGATTATAAAAATTATCCTAAATATCAAATTCAATTAGTGTCTTCACAATTAGATTGTGATCGTATTGATTATTTAATGCGTGATGGATATTTTACGGGTGTTGAATATGGAAATATTGATCTTGATTGAATTATTCCCAATATGATAATAGATATTAAGGAGGGTTTGATCTTTTCGTATAAGGCAATTTCTGCTATTGAGAATTATTTAATTACAAGATTTCATATGTATTCGCAAGTTTATTATCATAAAAGTGGAATTTTTTTTGATCTTAATTTACAAAAGTTATTTGCAAGAATGACAGAGTTATATTTTAATAAAAATTATTTATTTAAAGTTAATATTCAAAATTTTATTGCTATTTTTGAGGGTAAAAGCATTGAAGTAGAAATATATTTAAATTTAATTGATGCTACTTTAATTGAGTTAATGCAAGATATTATTAGTTTAGAAGATGATGATGATTTAGTAAAAATATCAAAATTAATTTTATTTTGTTTTAATTGAGAAAGTGAGTTGTTGTTATTAACAAGTCAAAATAGTCCTCATGTTGTTGGTATTAAACAAGATTTAAAAAATGTACTTTATTGTTTTAAAAAAGATCCAATTATTATTAAAACTAAAAATGAACAATATATCGCTTTAGAAAAAATTTCACAAATTTTACAAGATCCAATGAAGGTAAAAAGTACAATATATTTTTTAAAAGAAAAATAGTAACTAATTTATTGAAAGAAATTATAAAATGAGGTAATTATGAAAATTTTAAAATCAATTAATAAAGTTTTTGAACATGCGGATATTTTAGATTTAACACCAGGAGATTTTTATTTAAATTCACATCAATATCATTTAGTAACACAAGAAGTAATAGTAATATTGGGTATTTTAATTAATAAAGAAAAAATTGAAAATGCTATTAAAACTTTAAATTTTACTTGAGTAAGTGTTAAAGAAAAAATTATTATTTATTTTGCTGTTTTTGCTTACCTTATTATTGGTAATGAATATAATGATATAAACTTAGTTCAAAAAAATCAAATTAAACTCAAGGATAAGGTTTTAAAAGCAAAATTTAAAGCCACATTAATGACAATGATTAATAAGTTTCCCCGAACTTTACATTTAACTAATGTTTTAGGTAATGATAATGATCGTGCTAATATGTATGCAGTTAATGCTATTTTAAATATTAAGAAAGGTATTGGCTATGATAATTTTCATATTATTCTTTTTTCGGTATATCAATCATTAGAATTAAAGTTAAAACATTGTTTAAGAAAATATATTCAGGTTGAACCTTCAGCTAGTAAGAAAAAATTTAATTTTCATAATTTAGTGAGATTAATTAAATTAATTAGTACAACAAGAGTTGAAGATGAGGAAATGAGTAAGTTATTACTTACTTTAAGAGAACATTTACGCTATTTTGAACAAATTAATCCTGGTGGTCAAGCAGCACGATATGAAGCAGAAATTAATCAAAGTTATTTTCATAATTTAAATTCAAATTTCATTAATGAAAAAGAATTACTAAGTAATTTTGTTAAAGCTTTAAGTTTACTTCAAGAACTATATTTAAAATTAATAGAATTATATAAAGATAAAGATAATACTAAAGTTAAAGCACAAAAAACAATTGATTCAGAATTGGTTAAAGTCTCTGGAATTACTAGTGAAGATGATTCAATAAAAATAAATGATAAATTAAGAAATGTGTTAGATAATCAAATTTTTGGTAATTATCAAGAATTAATTGATTTAAAATATAATGATGTTGTTATTTTGGAGTTTTTAATTAGAATTGGTTTTATGCAGTATGTTAATGATATAATTGAACAACTTTTATAAGAAAAGTATTTATTTTTAATTTTTTATATGATATAAATTAAATTTATCAGTTATAATATTTCAAATGTTGAAAGGAGCCTGGATTGTGAATAGTTATGTTGTTAATGAGCTTACTACTATTATTTTTGATGCAGTAACACTTGCAAATTATGAAGTAGAATTCAATCAAATTACTATTGAAATTAATAAAAACAATGCTTTAGGTGATTATTCTACATCAATAGCAATGATATTAGCAAAAAAATATAAACAAAAGCCATTAGACATTGCTGAAATCATAGTTAAAAATATTCATCAAAAACATCCATTAATTAAAAAAATTAATTATGTTACTCCTGGTTTTATTAACATTGACATTAATATTGAAATATTTAGTTTGTTATTAATGACAATTATTAATGAGAAATCATTATTTGGTCAAGTTGATAGGAAAAATATTACTTATAATGTTGAGTTTATTAGTGCTAATCCAACTGGACTTTTACATTTAGGACATGCCAGAAATGCAGCTATTGGTGATAGTTTAGCTAATATTTTAACACATCGAGGTTATGATGTAGTTCGTGAGTATTACATTAATGATGCTGGTAACCAAGTTAGTGTTTTAGCGCATTCTATTTTTGTAAATTATCAAAATCTTTGTGGTAATCCTATTAAACTGCCAAATGAAAGTTATCATGGATCTGAAATATTAACTGCAGCGCAAACATTTTTAACATTAAATGGTAAAAAATTTGCCAATAAATCTTTTGATAAAGCATCTTCTTTAATTTTTAAAGAATTTGGTATTAGCTATATGCTTTCAGAAATTAAAAAAGATTTAAAAAAATTTAAAGTTAAAATTAATATTTGATTTTCTGAATCAACTTTATATAAAGAAAATATTATTGTTAATTTAGTTAAACAATTAGAAATGCAAGGCAATACTTATCAACTTGGTGGTGCTATTTTTTTAAAAACTACTTTATTTGCAGATGATAAAGATCGTGTAATTGTTAAAAAAGATAAAACGTATACCTATATGCTTCCTGATTTAGCTTATCATCACATTAAGTTTCAACGTAGTGATTTATTGATTAATATTTGAGGTGCTGATCATTATGGATATATTCCAAGAATTAAAGCAGGATTAACTATGCTTAATGATGATGCTAGTAAACTTGATATTTTATGTATGCAAATGGTAAAAGTTATTGATAATGGTAAAGAACAAAAAATGTCAAAACGAGCAGGAACATCAATAACTTTAAGACAGATGATAAATTTAATTGGAAAAGATGCATTGCGTTATTTTTTAGTATCAAGATCTGCTGAATCACATCTTGATATTGATTTAGCACTTGCTAAACAACAATCTAATGAAAATCCTGTTTTTTACGCGCAATATGTTCATGCCCGTATCAATCAAATTATTGAGAATTATCCAAAGTTTGAGATTGCACATAGTATTAATTTATTAGTAGCACAAAAAGAAAGAGAATTATTGATTACTTTAGATGAATATGTAATTGTTTTACAAAAAATTGAAAAACAACATCAAGCACATTTATTAACAAATTATATTCAAAAATTAGCCAAATTATTTCATTCTTATTATAATAAATATAAGGTTATTAGCGAAGATAAAATGCTGACTGTTCAACGATTAACATTGGTTTTGGCAATTAAACAAATAATGGCTAATGCTTTAAATTTAATTGGTGTTGATGCGCCTAAAAAAATGTAAAAAATATGTTTTTTATTATTTATAATATACAATTTAGAAGGTGATTAAGAAATGGAAAGTAAACAAACGTTAGTAGAAATAGCATATAATTTTTTATGCAAAAAGAAAAAAAGTAGTTTTAATGAAATTTGAATGTATGTTAAGAAACAATGTAATATTGCTAAAGAAAATGAAGAAAAAGTTGCTGGTGAACTTTATACAGGAATTATTTTAAATACTAATTTTTTCTTAAAAAATGATAAGTTTTGATATCCACGTAGTGAGGTTTCATTAGAAGAGATTAAAGAACAACATATGATAAGAGTGAAAAATAATAAAGAAGAAATTGATAGTACTGAAACTTTTGCTGATGATGAAACTACAAATTTAATTGATGAATCAGATGATGAAGAAGATGATTTAGATACTATTAATATTCAGCCATTAGAAGATAGTTATGATGATGAGTAGTAATATTGTTTATTAATGATATTTAGGAGAAGTTAGCAATGAATTCAAAATATATATTTATTACTGGTGGTGTTGTGTCATCTTTGGGTAAAGGAATTACTGCAGCATCACTTGGTCGTATTTTAAAACAAAAAAAAATTAAAATTTTTATGCAAAAGTTTGATCCTTATATTAATGTTGATCCTGGGACTATGAGTCCTTATCAACATGGTGAAGTATACGTAACTAGTGATGGTGCAGAAACTGATTTAGATTTAGGACATTATGAACGATTTATTGATGAAAATCTTACTAAAGATTCTAATATTACTGCTGGAAAAGTATATCAGACTGTTTTAAAAAAAGAACGTGATGGTTTTTATCAAGGAAAAACAGTACAAGTTGTACCACACGTTACTGATGAGATTAAAAAACATATTTTTAATTCTGCAATTAATAGTAAAGCCGAAGTTATTATTACTGAAATTGGTGGAACGGTTGGTGATATTGAATCACTAGCTTTTATTGAAGCAATTAGACAAGTTAAAAATGAAAAAGGTCATGAAAATGTTATTGTTATTCATACCACATTAATTCCTTATTTACATTCAGTTGGTGAATTTAAAACAAAACCTAGTCAGCATTCAGTAAAAGAAATATTATCTTTAGGTATTCAGCCTGATATTTTAGTTTGTCGTAGTGAAGCCATGCCACCTAATCATATTTTTGATAAATTATCATTATTTTGTAACATTAAGCGTAGTCATGTTTTAGCAATTCCTGATTGTGATAGTATTTATAAGGTACCATTATCATTGGCAGAACAAAAAATTGATGAAGTTGTTTCAGAGTTATTGAAGTTAAATAAAAATAAGCCAGATATGTCAGAATGACAAGCAATTGTTAATAAATTAGAAAATATTAAGCAAGAAGTTAGCATTGGTATTATTGCAAAATATTCAAATTTGAGTGATGCATATTTATCAGTAATTGAATCATTAAAAATTACTGGTTGTAATCTTAATACAAAAGTGAATTATAAAATTATTAATGCCGAAAGTTTAAATAGTAAAAATATTGAAACCATGATTGCTCCTTTTCAAGCAATCATTGTTCCTGGTGGTTTTGGTAATCGTGGCGTTGAGGGAAAGATTACTGCAATTAATTATGTTCGTACTAATAAAATTCCTTTTTTAGGATTATGTTTGGGTATGCAATTAGCTTGTATTGAGTATGCTCGTAATGTATGTAATTTAACAGATGCTAATTCTACTGAATTTAATGAAAAAACTAAAAATCCCATTTTTGATTTATTACGTGGTAAAAATAAAAGTGATCAAATTGGTGGGACTTTAAGATTAGGTAATTATCCAACTACCTTAACTAATGGTTCTTTAGCAAAATCGCTTTATAAACAAGATGTTATTATTGAACGTCATCGTCATCGTTATGAGTTTAATAATAGTTATAAAGAACTATTTACGAAAAAAGGTTTAGTTTTTAGTGGTATCTATAATAAAGAAAAATTAGTAGAAGTAATTGAATTACCAAAAGAGATCCATCCTTTTTTTATTGCAAGTCAATTTCATCCTGAATTTACATCAAGGATTAATAGGCCAAATCCTTTATTTTTAGGATTAATTAAAAGTATTATTTAAAAAAAATAATAAAGTAAGATATTTTAGTTTTAAAATTGTTATAATTTCTATGAATTATATATTTTTAAAAGATATATGCAGCAAGATTTTTTGTAAAAATATATGATATAAAATTATAATATTTTGAGAAAGAAGGAAAAGACATGCATAAATTTGTTAATGCAAAAAAAATGGTTGATAGAGCAAAGGCAGGTAAATACGCTGTTGCTCATTTTAATATTAATAATTTAGAGTGAACAAGAGCCATTCTTGAAACCGCACAAGAAACTAAAACATCTGTTATTTTAGGTGTTTCAGAAGGTGCTATCAAGTATATGGGTGGTTTTAATACTGTTGTTGCTATGAGTTTAGCGTTATTAAATGATTTAAATATTACTGTTCCAATAGCATTACATTTAGATCATGGTCAATCAGTAATTTCATGTAAAAAAGCATTAGATGCTGGTTTTAGTTCTGTTATGTTTGATGGTTCTCATTTAAATTTTAATGAAAATATCAAAGGGACTAAAGAAGTAGTTATGTATGCTAAGAAAAAAAGTGCATCAGTTGAAGCAGAAGCAGGAACAATTGGTGGCGAAGAAGATGGAGTTATTGGTAGTGGTGAGATTGCTAGTGAAGAAGATTGTCAAGCATTAGCAGCTTTAGGAATTGACTTTTTAGCAGCGGGAATAAATAATATTCATGGCAAATATCCACCAAACTGAGATGGCTTAAAATTTGATGTATTAAAAAATTTATCAGTCGCTGCTAATAAACCAATGGTATTACATGGTGGTTCTGGGATACCAAAAGAACAAGTTCAAAAAGCTATTAGTTTGGGAATTAGTAAAATTAATGTTAATACTGAATTACAAGAAGTATTTGCTGCTGCTATTGAAAAATACGTTATCAGTGGAAAACTTAAGGAAGATAAGGGTTTTGATCCAAGAAAAGTATTTAAACCTGGTATCGAAGCAATTAAACTTAAAGTTAAAGAATTATTAACAGAATTTGGTTCATTAGGAAAATCTTAAAATAAATGGTCATATTAATAAATATGACCATTTATTTTGTTATAAATTTCAAATCGGAAAATTAGTTTTATTATCAATAACTTGTTTTATTTTTTCATTACTTAAAACATCAATAATTACTTCAACTTTAAGGGCAACTTTTGCTTCTAACAGATGACCACCGATCACATTAAAATTATTATCACCAAAAGTTGTATGGCAATGAATAATTGGTTTATTTTCAACTTTATCATCTCAAACTATTGAACCAATAGTTGATAATAATTCATATTGTTGAAGAAACTCTTTTTTTACATAATCAGTACCTTTTTTTGGAACATAACCTAAAGTGACATTGGTAATAGCACCAATCATTTGGAATTGTGCCATTCCTATTTTTTCGTTAATAGCAAATTGTTCTAAAGATTTAATAATCATTTCCTCTTTTTCAATAATTAACGCATATTTATTTGCTAGCATTTTTTTCCTTTTCATAGAGTAATAACCTCATTTTTCTTTTAGTTGTATTTTAGGATACTTAATAATGATAATAATGCTTAACTTTCCTAATTGCAAATAATTATAAGAAAAAAATATTAATATTTTAAAAATAAAATGATACTAAGTTTTAAAATTAATAGGTATAATAAAACTAATATTTTAATTAAGGAAGTGATAAAGTTGAAAACTAATGGTTTAGTAATTGCTATTGGTAATGACCATACTGCTTATGAATTTAAACAACCAATTATTAAATATTTACAAACAGAAGGTTATCAAGTTTTAGATTTAGGAACAAATACTAGTGATGTTGTTGATTATCCTAATTTTGGTTTTGATGTTGCAGCTGCTATTGTTAGTAAAAAAGCAGATTTTGGTATTGTAATTTGTGGTACTGGTATTGGCATTAGTATTGCTGCCAATCGTATTAATGGTGTTCGTTGTGCGCTTTGTTATGAAGAAGAAACAGTAAGATTGGCAAGACTTCATAATAATGCCAATGTGTTAGCATTAGGTGCTCGCATTATTGCTAGTTGTAAAGCAGTAGAACTTGTAAAATTGTTTTTAGAAACTAAAACAAGTATTGACAAAAGGCATCAATTAAGAGTTGAAAAATTAAAATAAATTTGCTTTTAAAGAAAGGAATATTTAAAAATGGATAAATCGTTTAATAAGGGTCTTGACCCAGAACTTAAAAAAGTTGTTAAAGATGAATGACAACGTCAACAAAATCATGTTGAATTAATTGCTTCAGAAAATTATGTATCACCAGCAGTGCTGCTGCTTAGTGGTACAGTATTAACTAATAAGTATGCAGAAGGATATCCAGGTAGAAGATATTATAATGGTTGTGAAAATGTTGATAAAAGTGAAAATTTAGCAATTGAACGATTTAAACAATTATTTAATTGCAATCATCAACCAAGTCAATGTAAAAAAGGTAATTTTCATGCCAATGTTCAACCTCATTCTGGTAGTCAGGCTAATGCCGAAGCATATGCTGCGATATTAAGTCCAGGTGATACTATTCTTGGTATGGAACTGGATGCTGGTGGTCATTTAACTCATGGTTATAAAATTAACTTTTCTGGTAAAATTTATCAAGGTGTTAATTATGGTGTTAGTAAAAAAGATGAATGCTTAGATTATGATGAAATTTTAAAAATAGCTAAAGCATGTAAACCAAAAATTATTGTCGCTGGTGCTAGTGCTTATTCAAGACTTATTGATTGATCAAAGTTTCGCAAAATTGCTGACGCTGTTGGTGCCTATTTAATGGTTGATATGGCGCATATTGCTGGATTAATTGCTGCTGGATTACATCAAAATCCAATTTGTTATGCTGATATTACCACAACAACAACTCATAAAACATTAAGAGGACCACGGGGCGGTGCCATTCTTTGCACTGAAGAATTGAAAAAGAAAGTTGATAGTGCAGTCTTTCCTGGAAATCAAGGGGGACCATTAGAACATATTATTGCTGCTAAAGCACAAGCTTTTTATGAAGCATTGACACCAGAATTTAAAGCCTATCAGAACCAAGTAATTAAAAATGCACAAGCATTAGCAAAAACTTTTCTTGATGCCAATTTTCATGTGGTGGCAGGCGGTACTGATAATCATTTGCTAACGGTTGATGTTACTAACATTAATGGTTTAAATGGTAAAGAAGCCGTTGATATTTTGGAAAAAATTAATATTGTTGCTAACAAGAATGGTGTTCCTTTTGATCCATTACCACCAGTAGTTACTAGTGGTGTTCGTTTTGGTAGTCCTGCTATGACAACAAGAGGTTTTAAAGTAGAACAATTTATTGAACTGGGAAAAATTATTATTAGTGCTTGAAAATTACCTAATGGTATCAATGATAAAGGTTTAGATGAATTAAGAAAAAGAGTTGATATTCTTTTAAAAAAATTTCCAATTTATGAAGATATAAAATTACCTTAGCAAAAAAATTATTTAATAACTAAATCAATAATAATACTTTATTATTATTGATTATTATTTCTCAATTTTATCAATATTGAAATATTTATAAAAAAGTAATTAATTTGTAAAAAAATTATTCAGTAGTAATTACTTTTCGCTTGTATAATTTATTATTAATTTTTGTAAAATATAGTTTAATATCATTTCAGAAAGTAAAAATTATAGTAAATAATAAGACAGCAACAACACCCAGCGTCAAACCAATAGTTAAGAAAATAAAAGGATTACTAATTATGCTATTAATTAATTGATATAAGGCAAAACCTAAGTTAATTAAAATAATTATTGGAATAACAATTAAACATAAGTATTTAAAGCCTTTATTTCATTTAATTCATGAATATTGATTATTAAATTCTTGTAAAGTATCATAGCATTTTCAAATAATAATAACACCAATTAGTTCAATAATACCAATTATCATTTGTCAAATCCCAGTCACTCAAACTGCAATGCCATCAATTAAAGCAGAATACTAAACTAAGGATAAAACTACTAATAATAGTTATTAATAATGCTTGATAACGTTTAATGCCATAACAACTAATTAGTGGATTAACAACTACTTCAGCGATTGCTATTAGTGAAGATATACCGGCAAAAAATACTGATAAAAAGAAAACGAAAGCTAAAGTGTGACTTAAAAATGGAACATGTGTTTGTTCAGTAATTATTGCAAAAACTTGTGGAAAAACTTGAAAAATTAAAGTTGGGCCTGGAATAAATATTTGATCAATAATTTTATGTTGACTATGGGCAATGGCACCAATACCACCAAAAACAGTACAGGTAGTTAGTAACGCAACAACAACAGTGCCAATCATAATAATGAAACCTTTGTTAGTATTACTAGTACCAATTGGAGCATGACTTGAAAAAATGATAATGACACCGGTACAAGTTGAAAGCATAAAGAAAGCTTGTCCAAAGGCATCGGTTCAAATGCTACTACTTAAGATTTTGCTACCATCAAAATTAAACATTGTTTGTAAACCACTAAGAGCCCCTGGTAAAGTTAAAACATAAATCATCATCATTAAAATCATAATAAATAAACTAGGAATAAAGATTTTATTTGCGATATCAATCCCTTTGACAACGCCACCTAATAAAATAACACCAGTAATAATTCAAACGATAATTAAACTAATTAGTACTCAGATACTAATATTACCTAGTTGACTAAAATTTTGTGGTGCATTATTAGCAGTTTGACCAATTAATTTATTTAAAAAAAATCCCTGTTGCGTTAAACCAGGAAGAAAGGCCATAACTACTGCTAGTAATGATCATGCAACAAGAACACTATAAAAGACACTCATGATTCAAATGACTGCCGTTTGTAGAAATCCGAAGAAAGTACCAGGTGTTTTTCCTAAATCTTTAAAAATTTCAACATGATTTTTACGATATTTATTTCCTAAATTAACTTCAATTAATAAGATTGGTAACGCACAAATGATTAGTGCGATAAAGAATGGAATTAAAAAGATAACGCCGTGTTTATTCATTTGATTAGGAAACACTCTCAAATACTTCCTAATCCAACAGCAGCGCCAAGTACTGACATGATGAAGCCTCATTTAGTTATGTGTTTTTTCTTTTTACCTTTCATATAATCAGTCCTTTTTTAGATAGTATTATGAATTGTACACAATAGTTATTAAAGTTACAACATTTATTGATAAATATGTAGTTTTTTATATTAAAATAACATTTTAATAAAATATCATTAGTTTTATATGTATCAATTAATGAGTTTTTGTCTTAAATTAAAATTATAAATATGTTAACCTTTTATTAAAAACATTAAAACTGAAATTAAAAAATATAAATGTATAATATTCTTAGGTTATGTATATAATTTTTTTGTTTATTTAGGAGGAAAATAGATGATAAAGATACTACTTACATGTTCAGCAGGAATGAGTACTTCAAGACTGGAAGCAAATATGAATCAGTATATTAAAGAAGCAAATTTGGATTATGAAGTTAAAGCATTAGCAGCTCCTGCTGCAAAACAATCTTTTGCTAAAGGTGAAAAGTGAGATGTAGTATTACTAGGTCCACAAGTAAGTTATATGAAAGATGATTTTACTAATATTATTGGTAATGCTGTTCTTAATATTATTCCAGCAGCAATTTATGCCATGGTACAAGGTAAAGAAACAATAGAATTAGCAATGAGTTCATTAGAAAATAAAAACTAAAATTATGAGTGTTAAATCACAGCAGAAAAATATTAATATTGATTTTGAATCAAATTCCTTTGCAATAATTACTTATGCTGGAAAAGCAAAATCTTTAGCAATGCAAGCAATTAGTATTGCCAAAAAAGGACAATATAAAAAATCATTACAAATGATTGATGAAGCCAATGAAAATATTAGTAAAGCATTACAAATGCACATGGTTATCATTGCCAAAGAAGGTCAAGGATACCAGTTACCTTTTTCATTATTATTTATGCATGCTGAGGATCAGTTAAATTCTTCACAAATGATAATTGAAATTAGTAAAGAATTTATTAATTTATATGAGTTTATTGAATTTAAAAATAATTAAAAATAGACAAATCCCTATTTTTAATTAAATAATATAATATCAAGTTATATATTTATTAAATTAATCTTTTGGTTTTTGTTCAAAGTCTTCTCTATCTTTTTCTAATCCTTTGATTGGACAAATTTCAGGATAATTATTTTTACAATAATCACAATGTCATTTTTTCTTTTTAAAAATTTTTTTAAACATTTGTTTTGTTCTCACTTTCTATTATTTTTGCTTTTGCTTTTATTATATTGTAAATTGCGAGTTAAAATGTAATTTTTACTATTTTTGTTGCCTTGCTACTAATGAACTGCCAGTATTAGTTGCTATTTTTTTGCAGTAACTATTTTTAAATCTAATTTTAAATTGTTAAAATCTCTAAATTTTGATAATTAAATATAACCTTTTCATTGACTATAATTTATTTTAAAATTGGTAAATAAAATAAAAAAGATAATGGCAAACTTTGAAATTTTTAAGAAATTTATTATAATGCCTATATCGATAGAAATTAGAGACTAATATCATATCAATGTTGCTTTATAATTATTTTATTTGAATAATGGCGGATAGTCTATACAATTTTAAAGGAAATATAAAATTATGTTTAAATTAAAAGCACCTTATCAACCAACGGGTGATCAACCTCAAGCAATAAAAAAATTAGTATTAGGTATTAAAAATAATATTAAATACCAAGTATTATTAGGAGCTACTGGGACCGGTAAAACTTTTACTATGGCCAATGTTATTGTTCAAGTACAAAAACCAACTTTAATTTTAGTTCATAACAAAACATTAGCTATGCAGTTGTATGGAGAATTGAAAACTTTTTTTCCAGAAAATCGCGTTGAATACTTTGTTTCATATTTTGATTTTTATCAACCAGAAGCATATTTACCAAAAACTGATACTTATATTGATAAAAATTCTAAACAAAATCAAGAAATCGAAATGTTAAGATTAAGTGCTTTAAATGCTTTGTCAATTAGCAATGATGTGATTGTTGTTGCATCAGTAGCAGCAATTTATGGTGAACAAGAACCAACAGCATATAAAAATAATTTTTTTGAATTACGAAAAGGACAACAAATTAATAGAAAAGATTTATTATTACGATTAATTAAAAATGGATATCTTCGTAATGATGTTAGTCTAGAACCTGGTAGTTTTAGTGCGAAAGGTGATTTGATAAAATTAGCACCATCTTGAAATGATCAGTTTTATTTAAGAATTAGTTTATTTGGTGATGAAATTGAAGAAATAGCACGTATTGATACATTAGGTGTTAATGTTTTAGAGCGTTTTCCTTTTATTACCATTTTTCCAGCACAAAACTATATTACTAGTAAAGAACGTGTTGCACAGGCAATTATTAAGATTACTGCAGAGTTGAAAGTAACGTTAGCACAATTAAGAAAAAACAATATGTTAGTAGCAGCGCAAAGATTAGAACAAAGAACAGAACATGATTTAGAATCATTAAAAGAATTTGGTATTTGTAGTGGTATTGAAAATTATTCTCGTCATTTAGAAAATAGAGCAGTAGGAACACCACCTTATACTTTGATTGACTTTTTTCCTGATGATTTTTTAACAATCATTGATGAATCGCATATGACATTACCACAAATTAGAGGAATGTATAATACTGATCGCAGTAGAAAAGAAACATTAGTAAAATATGGTTTTCGCTTACCAAGTGCTTTAGATAATCGTCCTTTGAATTTTAATGAATTTTCTAATAAATTAAAACAAGTTATTTATACTTCAGCAACTCCTGCTGATTATGAATTATCTTTAATTAAAGATCAATCACAACCTTTTAATATCCCAGTGCAACAAATTATTCGTCCAACTGGTTTATTAGATCCAACAATTGAAATTAAACCAACTAAAAATCAAATGGAAGATATTATTAATCAAATAAAATTACGAATAAAAAATAATGAAAGAGTATTTATTACTACTTTAACAATTAGAATGGCCGAAGAATTATCAAATTTTTTGCAAGAAAAAAATATTAAAGTTGCCTATATTCATAATGAATTAAAAACATTAGAACGAACTAAAGTTTTATTAGATTTAAGGAAAGGTGTTTTTGATGTTATTGTTGGCATTAATTTATTACGGGAAGGATTAGATGTGCCAGAAGTATCTTTAATTTGTATTTTAGATGCTGATAAAGCTGGGTTTTTACGTAATACTAAATCTTTAATTCAAACTATTGGTCGTGCTGCACGAAATGTTAATGGTCATGTTATACTATATGGAGATATTAAAACAGCAGCAATGATGCAAGCAGTACAAGAAACACAAAGAAGAAGAGAAATTCAAATTGCTTATAATAAAAAAAATAATATAGTGCCAGTTACTGTTAAAAAACCATTAAGTGAAATTGTAAGTACTAGAGAATTAGATATTGACTTAAAAATTTTAAATAAAAGTAAAGGCAAAGCAAAAACTACTGTTAAAGCAAAAATAATTGCTGATTTAAGAGTTGAAATGTTGCAAGCAGCTAAGGATTTAAATTTTGAAAAGGCAGCTTCACTTCGTGATTTAATTTTAAGTATTGAAAGTGAAAAATAAAGGAGCAAATAAATATGAAAAAATATGGCTATTTAACTACTAAGATCGGATTAATTGAAATAGCAGTAGTTGCTGGACAAGTAGTAAAAGTTAGTTTTGTTAATAGTCGTCAATTTGTTGAGGATAGCAGTGATATGGTAATTACTAACTGTCAGCAACAATTAACAATGTATTTTGATAGAACATTAACTGAATTTAATTTACCACTGGCACTGAAAGGAACTCCTTTTCAAGAATTAGTATGGAGTAAAACTTGTAGTATTAAAGTTGGTAGTACAATAACTTATCAAGAGTTAGCACAAAAGATTGGTTATCCAAAAGCAAGTAGAGCAGTAGGAACAGCATTAGCAAAAAATCCATTAGCAATTATTGTTCCTTGTCATCGCGTTGTTAATAAAAATAAGAATATTGTTAATTATCTTTATGGTGCTGATATTAAAAAGTTTTTATTAGCGCAAGAAAGTAAATAAATTATTAATAAAAATATCATTATTAGTTTTTAATATTATCAAAAAACCAAGAATTATTTCTTGCTAAATTGTTGTTTGTATCTTTGCTTATTTTTGTTATAAACTAATTGTTTTTGCTATTGGTTTGTTGTTATTAACATTATCGTTTAATAGATTGATAAAACTTGCATTAAATGGTTCTGTTTTAGTTCTTGCAGCAGCGCATTATCAGCGGCATTATTAAAGATAGTTACTTCTTTTTCTATTTTTTCCATTCATTCTTTTTCTTTTCATTGTTGCTGTAAATAGTTATCCATTATTTTGACAACGGGAATGAAACTACCTAAAAAATCGAATGATTGTTTATTATATTTTTTTAATTGACTTGCTTCTGGTACGATACCGAGATATTTTTTATTTTGTGTTGAATGTTTGGGATTACAATAAAAAAATTCTTTATAATCATTACTTTGGATATTATGAGAGTCGCAGTCACTAGTGCAGGTTTTTGAGAAGATGATAGCATTATTATATTGTTGATACTTATCATCTTCAAAAAAACAACAAGTCCGCGAAAAGAATTATATTTACCATTTTCTTGACTTAGACAACTAATATTTTCTTGAAAAAGAATTTTATTATATTTAAGATGCTTTTTATTTAATTGTTCATTTCTAAAATCAACAAAAGTGTTACCGTTTCCTTGATATTCGCGAAATGCTTTTAAAACTCCTTGTTTAATATTCCCATTTTTTACAGTTTGTAAAATATTTGCTATTTTTTCATCAGTTGTTTGTGAACAATAAATTTTGCTAATTGGATATGTTGAACCATCATTTTTAAGGTTACACATAACATGAGCAATAAATAATTGTAACGCTTTATGATTAATATCGGAATGACATTGTTTAAAAATTACTATTTTATTATCATTATGATTGGCGTTTAAAAATATCGTTTTTCTTTTGTCATCACCAGGATAATAAAAATTGCTGTTTAGTAATAATTGTTTAAATACTTGGTTTAAATATAACATATGATGATGTGCTTCTTCTCCATCTAAACCAGAGTCATTTAGTGATTGTAATTCAAAAAGACTATTTTTTTGAATACCATTATTATTATTAATAGCAAAATCAACAACAAATATTTTGGCAGTTATTGCTTTTGGTTTAGTAATAACTGGTTTACTAAAAGTGTATTCATCATTTTCTTCTTTTTTAACGGTAAATACATATTTGTAATTTGTACCATCTTTTCCTATAAAAAAAGTAGCAATTTCTTTTGTTGTTTGTTGATTTAAAGTAATTTTGGCTATTTCTGGATTAAAAAGTTGCTGATGTAATGCTAAGTTGTTAGGCAGAAAGATAAGACTAAGACTAAATGCAGTATCATTATCTTCATTTTGTAAATTAAGATTAACATCTTTCGTTAGTAAACAATTTATCATAGCGATATTTTTATATCTTATTTGGGTCATTAATGGTGAATCACCAAATTTATTTTGTTGATTTAAAAATTGAGGAAATGTTGTTAATATTGAATCAATTCCTGAACAAAAATGTGTTGGTGCAAATAAGTCATTGCTTATATTTTTTTGGATATGCATAAATGCTGTTTCATTATTTTTATTTTGTTGATTGGTATTAGCACCATATGCTATTAAAACATTAACAATATTTAAATTTCAATAATTTGTGGCAAGATGTAGTGCTGTATTGCCATCTTTATTTTGTTGATTGATATTGGCACCATGTGTTAATAAAAATATAACTGCATCTAAATGTTCATTATTTACAGCAAGATGTAGTGCAGTATTATCATCTTTATTTTGTTGATTGATATTGGCACCATGTGTTAATAAAAATATAACTGTCTCTAAACGGCGATTTTTTGTAGCAAAATGTAAAGCGGTATTATCATCTTTATCTTGTGTGTTGATATCAATACCATTTGCCAGAAATGCATTTATTATTTTTAAGTCACCAATTCTAGCAGCATACAAAAACAATGCATTATTTTTAAAGTTGATATTTGCTTTTTTTTCAATTAAATGCTTTACTACATAGAAAACATCATACATAGCAGCTAAATCTAAAGCAGTATTGCCATTGTTATTTTGAATGTTGATGTTGGCACCATTTGCTATTAAAGATTTAACTGCATCTAATAAATGTATATTATTAACAATATTCATTAAAGGGGTATTGCCATTATTATTTTGGATGTTGATATTGGCTTTATTTAGTAATAAAAAATTGAGTACATTTCAATTTCTGTATTTTGTAGCAAAATGTAAAGCGGTATTGCCATCTTTATCTTGCATATTAATATTATCATTGTTAATTAATGCTTTAACTTTTGCTAAGTTACTGAATTTAATTGCTTTTTCTACTTCTTCATCTTTGAACATAATTATTTTAATCTTCCTTTATTATTAATTTTTTAATTTAATAAAAATCCTAATATAGATAAATTTCTATATTAGGAAAAGACAATTATTAAATCTATCATAAAAATTTTTAAAGAATATTTAACTTATAATAAATTATTATTTGCAATTATTATTTATTTTATTATTAATATTTTTAAGTGTTTTTATTATTTTTCTTATAAGTTGCCATTGGTTGAATTATATCCTTTTTCAAATGCAAAATATTCATCAATATATTTTTTTTCTAATTTATCTAAATCATCTTTTGTTTCGCAAAAAAAATATTTATAAAAAAAGTCATCACCATTATATCAATCTTTTGCAAATAAAATATTTTTAACATTACCATTTTTAAAATGTTGCAATAATCTGTTTTTTAAATTTTTTGATTGTCCAACATAATATTTATTTTTAGTTTTATTTCAAATTATATAAACGCCTTTTTTTAAATTTAAATTTGAGTAATTAAAATTTGAAGCATTTCTTAAATCAATTCATTTATCTTTATCTATTTTTTCCAATTTAATTTTCGTTTCTTTAATTTTATTTGCTTTATCTATTAAATTTTGAATTTTAAATTCTAAATCTTGATTAAAATTGCTAATTTCATTTAAAAGTTTTTTATTTTTTAAATCAATTTTGATTTTATGTTCCTCATTTCATTTTTTATTTTTTTGATTTGTATTTTTGTTGATTGCTGCTTGTTTTTTACTTATAAACCAGATAAAAGTTAGAAAAAAAGTAAAAAATCCTCCGAACAATGTTAATCAAAAATTACTAGCTTTTTCTTTTAAATTAATAATTTTAAAATTATATTTATTTTTTTCGGTATCAAAATTTCTAAAAGAATTTTTATATAATTTTATTTCATTATCTATTTTTTCCAACTTGATTTCTTTTTTTCTTCACTCTGGAATAATTTTTATTTCATCAATAATTTTTAAAATAAATTTTTTTTGTAAATTTAATTGTAAAATATCTTCATTGACAAATTTTAAGGGATTAATTATTTTGTTAAATTTTTTCACTACTTTAGTTCGTTCCGAATAATCTTCATATATGGGAGTTTTTACATAATTTGATGTAATATATCTAGTAATTTTGGGTTTTTTAATGTAATGTTTAATAATAAATTGTAATCTACTTATTTCTTTATCAAAGTTTAAATTTGTTATAAAATCATATTCAATAATATCATTTTCATCAAGACTATTATTTTTAATTAAATTATTTTTATAAATTTCTTTTATGATTTTTTTCCACATATTATTCAATTTCCTTAATAATTTTTTCATATGCTTGCTTTTGTTATCATAAAAATACTATCTAAATTATTTTTTTAATAAAAATGTCACTATTTTAAAATAATGTTATTAGATTAATTTTTATTATGTTGGTAGTGTTTTTTGTTCTTTATTAATTGTATCATAGTTATAATAAGTTTTTAAGTGTTGTTATTTTTTGCTATGTTATTATTAATAACTTTAACTAAATAATTTTTAAGATAATAAATAGGATATCCAGCTAACATGATGGCAATTAAAATTAATGAGTTTCATAATGCTCACATATTATTATTTTGTGTACCATAATAATACATTGCTAAAAATGATCCAACAATTGCTATCATTGCTCCTAAATAACCAATAATAATAAAAAAGTAGAATCAAAAGTTATTAAAAATCTGGGAGCATACCGATGTTGTCTATAATATTCATTAATTGTCTTTAAATTATAAAGGTAGACGAGAATAATTTAGACTCAATATGCAATTGTATGTTAATCTTAACATTTACAAAGCATAAGTCAACAATAATACTCAATTTTAAAAATCAATTCATATCAAAAATACTTATTATAGTTTACTTTAATAAGTTTTATTTTATTTTTAGTTATTTTTACTTTATCTTTTATTTTATAATAATTGTATTGCTGTGTTTATTTGATAGCATTTAAAATTAACCATTTTTGTATACATATCAATATTATACGTTCTACTTCCAATCATATATTTTAAGATTTGTTTAATATTAGTTTCAGTAAAACAACCAATATTTTCAACTAATGCTTGATTTAATATGCCATCTTTTGCATTAATAAAATATCCAACTTTTAATTTTGGATATTTTAATATTAATGAATTTAAAAAATCAATTAATTCATAATATTGACCTTTTGAAAATAAATTTTGTGCATATTCATAATGTAGTTTAGCAATTTTATTTTTTCTTCTTCCTGCCATAATTCCAAGAAATAAAACATGAAAAGCATGAAATTTATCTAAAATAAATTTAGCATTTAAAATTTTAGCAGTTTTTCTAATCCATTTTGCACTATCTCCACAAACTATTAAATTTGCTTGCTCAAAATTTTCAAAATATAAATTACCATATTTTTCAATTAATTTAGCAGTTTTTTCTGCACCAATTTCTGTTTTTGATACTCTTATTTTACATGCAGCTCTTTTATTAATTAATTTTCCATTTTTCTTTTTACCAGTACACATTACTAGTAATCTCATAGAACATTTCTTACAATTTTTATTACTATGTTTATCATTAAACTTAAACTTTCTATGTCCATCATCAATATTTACATATAAAACTTGATTTGGTTTTAACTTTATTTTAGGAATATTAATTTTTGGTAATTGAAATTTTTTATATGTTCTATAAACAGTACTACTACTTATTAAATTATTAATAAAAGTATCACAAACATCACGATATCTTTTTCCGTCAGTAAAATATTTTAAGATTTGTTTAATAACATCTGGTGCAAGTTTGCTATACTTTTTAACACCAAGATATACATCTAATAATGAAACATATTCATTTTTTTGTGTTTTTTCATTATAATATACACAGATGCGTCTTTTATAAATTAATAAACCTTTTTTTGATTTTAATTTTCGCTTTCTAAATTTATATGATTTATATATAGACTTATCACATTCATTTCATAATTTCTCATCTATTTTTGCAAATAATTCTTTTGTTTGTTTTAAATTTAATTCATCTTGATTAAAATAGTGTTGTTCTCAATTAAAATGTTTTTGTGAAATTAACATTTTTTATTTCCTTTCTAATTTTGGGTGTTAATAATAATAAATTTTAACTTATATATGTTAACTAAGGAGAAAATATGCCATTCATTAGTAGTTACTTACAATTAAATAAAAAATATGACCTTAATTTTAGTGATAATAATTATGGTTTTAGTTGAGATATTTTTAAAAATTTTGCTGGTGATGAATGAGCAGAATATTTTACTACTAATTGTTTTTATCGTTTTATACCAACAGCACGGGGAACAAGAAAAACTTGAAATTGTTTAGCATTTGATTTATTTATATGCTGTAATTTTAGTGATAGTAGTGTCCAAGAAGTAAGACGATATGAAAATACCCATAGTGAAACTACTATTGGTGCATTAATGAATGTTTGCCAAGTTTTACTAGATAAATATGATATTAATTTATTACCTAATAATCCCCATGGTATTAAATGAAAAATTACTAAGGATGGTGGGTGTATTATTTTTCCTAATAATCAACAAATTGACTTTATTGGTTATGCAAATGGTAATAAAATTTTTGGAAAAGAAGCAGGTGGGTCAAGTTTTTTAGGTTCACGAACAGATGAAATAATTATGGCAGAAGAAAAAGAAACATTAACAGAAAAACAATTAACATATAGATATGAGCGATTACAAAATTCTATGTTTAGAAGTAATCGTATTAAAGTGTCAAATGAACCAATTAAAGAATGAAATTGAACATTTATTGATAAAAATATATATAGTTCTACTTTTGGAAAATCAATTACTCGCTATTTTTATAAAAGTTTTTTTATTACTTTTACATGTAATCCTTACGATAAATATCATCCATTTTATTTAAAGTACTGTACACCATTTTTACCATTAAATGATAAAATAATGGGTAATCTTAAAAAAGTTGGTAAAGTTTATTATGAAAATAAAGAAATGTTTAGTGGTTTAGGTTTATTTATTGTAAGATTTACTATTCAACCATTTTGAAATAAATTGCCAGAAATTCAAAAAAGAACATTAATAGAAATGAAAAAAAGTAATCCCGATGAATTTAATACTGTTTTTTATGGTTTTGAATTCTTAGATAGTGATGCAACAATTTTTCCATTTCAAAAAACATTAAAATATTGACAAAAATATGATTTAAAACAATTTTATAATCAAGAAAAAGATATGTATAAATTTGATTTTTATAGTGTTGGTATTGATTGAGCAACTGGTCATAAAGACCATACTGTATTTATGGTAGTTGGATTTAAAGAATATCATAATACTGGATATTATGATGCTTATCTTATTTGTGAATTAGTAGTTACACCAAATGATTTTATTAATGAAAATGAAAAAATTAATGCTTATGTCGATGAAATTTTAGGATTAATGGATAATTTTGAAAATTTTGAACAAGCAATTTATTTTTATGATGATAAAGCAAGAACTGCCATTGATTGATTAAATCAAAAATTAATTGATGAACATAATATTATTCTTATTACCCAAAGTGCAATTAAACATGCTTCAAATCTAAATCAAGAAGCAGGATTAACTAATAGAGTAGTTTGAATGAGAAATATTATGAGTTATGGAAACTTTTATGCTAATAAAGATGATTTACCAAAAACTACGCAATGTCTTGAAGAATTACGTTATGATCAAACCAAAACTAACATTCCAGATAAAAATATGTACCAAGATCCTTATGATGCTCTGTTTTATGCACTATATCCATATAAAAATGTAATTCGTGGTAAAAATAATGCTACTGTGAAAAAAAGTATCTTCACATTTGCGATATAATAAACAATTTACATATAATTAATAGTATAGGTATCACAAAATAAACGCCTTTAATTTAGGCGTTATTTTGCGTTTAAAAGGCATATTGTAAAAATAATAAAAAATAGTACAATTTAGAAGTAAAATTAAGGAATAAGGAGTAATTTACTATGAAAATATGAATAAAAACAAATTTAAGTAAAATAACATTAGCATTAGCACTAACTGGTGCTACAACTGGAACAATAGGTTTAATCATGGGGGGGGTGCTTACCCATAATATAGGTACTAATGTTAAATATTATTTAGAACCAAATGGAGAAATAGTATATGGAACTACTACTATTTGATGAAATAAATGAGATAGCCCAAATAAAACTGAATTATATTTTGCTTCCATTAAGCAAAATGAAGAAGACATAAAATGAGATGGGAATTATACTGATGGATATTTTAAGTAATTAAATTTCTAAATTTATATAAGAAATATTTTCGTTATATTTATCAAATAAATTAATATTACTTAAATTTATTTCTTGTTTATCAGTTAATAAAGTTAAATCATAATTTCCTGCACCAAATATTCCACTAATTTCAATCCTATTTAAGTTATTAATAGGATTTTTAATTTGCAATTCAAATTCATTTTTATTATCAATTTGTAATATTTCTTCATAAAATTCTAATTTTGAAAATAATTGTGATTTATTTGAACCATATAAATTTAAAGCATTTTCAATTTTATTTTTATCAATAATTGCTCTTGTAAAGTATTTACCATATTCACCATTTCCTAATGTTCAATCTGCTGGAATTAATGAAGGTATATTATTGCTTTCTAACTCATTTGTTATAGATAATCAATTAAATTGATTATCATCTAGTTTAAATAATTCATTTTGACTAATATCATTATTTTTTAATTTAATGTTATTAATATCAGTAAAATCAAAATATGGAGATTTTAATATTACCTTTACATCTTTATATTGTCAAATTTTATTTTCATTAGGGTGAATTGGACTTGATTTTAGTTCAAAATAATAAGGTAATAATATTTTATTATCATCATTTAAACCTTTATTTATAGATAATGATGAATAAATATATTTTGATAACATAATAAATATTTGTTTAAATATTTGCATTTGTGGTAAATTTATGTAATTTGGATAATCTAATTCTCATTGTTTAAATAAATTTGTAATTATTTCATCAGGTTTTTGACCTGAAAATTTTTCTCTTAATTTTGCAATATCATTTATAGGTTTTCCATTCTTATCGTCATATTTAGCACCTTCAAAATTTCTATTGTAATTATATGTGTAACTTAGCATATCTAATAAAAGTTGTTGTAAACTATCAACTGTTGGTGCATCTTTTATTTCAATTTCAATATCATTGAATTTATTATTAGTTGCAACATATTGATAAAATTGACTTTCACCCGGGAAATTTCAAACTTCTTTATCTTTTAATTCCTTTTCTTTCTTTAATGGTCATTTACCATCTCAAACAGTACCCGTTTCATATCCTAATCAAGCATGAGTTATTCTTGCATTATTAATAACTTCTCTTCTTGTTACAGAACCACTACCAATTTTAATTAAATCTAAAACTGATTTTTCTTGTCCAATAAATTGTTTTGCTAAATTTCATGGTAATATTTGTTCACTAAATCATTGTTCTAATATTCTAACCTTTGGTTGAGTTTCAATAGGCATTGATAATAGCGGAAATGCTATCTTATCTTTGACAAATAATTTAGGGTATACTTCCATATTGTCAACTTCACCAAGTACCTTTATATTGCCGAAAATCATGCTTCTAGGGGCTTTAATTTTTAAACCAATTACTTTGGTATCTTTGTCTAATGGTTTTTGTAATTTAATAATGATTGGATAACCATCTCTTGTTTTAAAATCTTTAATTTTAATAATAGTAATACTTTTAGTACTTCTAGTTTTTGGATTTTGATAAGGTTGAGAATAATTATTAATAATATATAAATTATCAATATTATTTTCGGTTAATGGTTCATTAATCGATACCGCATATAACTTAAATTGATTTAACAATTCTATTTCTTGAAAAATTAAGTTTTTAATATCAGTCATACTATATTCAATTGTATTATCATTAATATTTGTACTTGCTCTTTGATTTAATTGCATAGTAAAGTCTGATGTTTCAGCAGCAATAGTTTTTAATACTTTATCAATATCAATAAATCCAATTTTAATAGTATTTGCTGAAAATCTTAAACTATTATTTTCATTATTTTTAAATAAACGTGCAATTTCATAAATATAAATTGTTCTTTTTTTAAATTCATCATATGCTCTATTAATATCAGGGTCACTAGTTGCACGCATCATATTAGTAAAGTCATAAGGGATATTATCTATTAAATAATCATTTTCTACATCTGCTTGATTAAGTTTAGTTTGCTTTTGTTTCTGTGGAAACTTCGTTTGTGGTTTGTTGTTGTTTTCCATTGTTTTCTCCTATTAATTGGTTATTTTCGGGATTAAATAATTTTAATTTAACAGTTAAATTATTAATTTCTTGTTCATCATTAATATTAAATGTTTTACTAATTAATAAATTTTTATCGACACTTACTAATAATTGAATAAATTTAAGAATATCAATATTAAATTGTCATAATTTTTGTTCAATATAATTAATGGTTGAAATATTTACAGCTGTACTTTCGGGAACTGATTGTTGTGCTGATTTTTTTTGACTTGGAATATGAATACCACAACGTTTAAATATTTCATTAACATTTCAATCATAGATATCAGTTAAATTCTTACCTTTAAAATTACTGCTTGTCATATTGATATTTTCATTTTTTTCATTATTATCACCAGTCGTTTTTCAAATATAATTTTTAGTAACTAATATTCTTACTGCTTCTTCCATTGAAGATTGAACATTACCATAAGTTTGGTCAAAAATAAACTTCGGTGAGTTTAAAATACAATCTAAAACAATTTGTTCATAAATAACATCTAGTGCTTTAATTTTATCCATTACTTTATCACAATCTGCTAACTCATTTGCTTTATTTCTCATAATTGCTATTGGTATATAATTAATGTTTAATGTTTGTTCTTGTGATAAATTAGGATTATTAATATATGTTTTAAAATCTAATGGAAATTGTTTTTTATTATCACTAATACTGTAAATTGCACGCTTAATTGTTACTTGTTTATTATTTAATGTATAAACTTCAAATAATTTTACAGTTTGTGCATTTTGTTGATAATTATCATAAAAAATAGTACATTCAATTAATTTACCAGTAATATCATAAACTCTTTGTTGGATATCTACTACTTGAAAATATAAATTATCATTAGCAATATAAATTAAATAACCACTAATTCCTAATTTACTTAATTTAAAAATAGAATTTCAATTTTTACGATAAAATTCTTGTTGTATTAAATATTGTTTAATAGTTTCATTATTAATATCTAATGGAGCATTATATAAGTTAGCATTATTTTCTGCTACAAAATCAGTAAAATAAGTTTCATGGTTAAAATCATTAAAACCAAAATAATTTAAAATTGAAGCATGAGTACTTTTATTTTTATTAGTTAAAAATTTTAATTTTTCACTTTGATTATCACTAATATTTGTTTTATCTTTTCTTTTTCAAAAAGGTTGCATAAGTATTTTCCTTTCTAAAATATTTGATTAATTTTTAATATTATTTTTATAATAATAAATATAATTAAACCTGCTGCTGCTGTTGATAATATAACTCCTATTAAACCTAAAATAATTTTTATAATTTTAAAAAACATAATCTTATTCCTGTAATTCTTGTAATTTTCATAAATAACCCTGATCTGTTATTAATTTTATAAAATTATTATTTGCAATATTAATAGATGAAGTTCTTCGTAAACTTGGAAGAAAACATACTCAATATGATAATGAAGTTTCTTGTCAAAATATTTCTATTGTTTGCATTGGGTATTTACCCATATTACTATTACTTACATTATTAAGGTCATAAAATATTTTATAATAAGTATTTGGTTTTAATTTATAAGAAATAGTTGTACCTAATGATATTGCTACATCTTTTCATTTTGGACATTGACAATGAGTTGTTGGATTTTCTTTTAATTCAATATCTCAATTATTTTCTTCTATTTCATTAGTTTTTAAACTTTTTGAATTAATTTTGAAAGGTTTAATTATATTAACTTTAACAGTATTCTGTAATTCTTCTAATGAAAATATATTTCCATATTTTTGATTACCACCAGTCATAATTAAAGAATAATTATGATTAATAACTTTTAAACTTAAAGTTACTTCTTCATTTTCAATTTTTCCTATTGTAAGAAAAAAAGTATCATTATATCCACCAAGAAACCCACCAGTTTTAAATTCTACTTTAATTTTTGTATTAACTTGATTAAATGGTGGTTTTTCTCATGTTATATATGTTCTATACAATTTATAAAAATCAAGTTGAAAATTACCATATTCTCTATTACTTATACTTTTTCCTATTATAGTTCAATTCTCTTTATCTTGTTTTTTATCTTCATTATCTTTTAATTCATTAATAGCACCAACAATTGTTTTATCAGTAGTAATTAATTCAGGGTATTTATTTGTTGAAATAATTTTTTTTGGAACAGAATTACCCACATTATCTAAAACTAATATTCTATTACCACTAAGAATAGTATCTGATGAATTTTCTAATTTATCTTGTTTTTTATCTAATAATTCATTCATACCACCAACAATAGTTTTATTAGTAGTTTCTAAATTAGGATTTTCAGTACCAAGAGCATTTGCCATAAAAGCAAACTTAAATTGACTACTATCAACTTTATTTTTAAGTTTTTCATCAACTTCTGGTTTTGTATAATAATTATCTAAATTAGGTGGTTCATTTCCACCAGTAGCACTAATAACATTAGTATCACTAATATGAATATTTTCACCAGCAATTAATTTATCTTGTTTTTTATCAATATTTACTTTATTTTCATTAATTGCAGGAACAATTTGTTTAACAGTTGTTTGTAAATTATTATCATCTATATTTTGTTTTTTATCTAATAATTCATTAGTTTCTTGTTTTGTATAATAATCATGCTCAGTACTATCTTCTGCTATAAATTCAGTTGGTGTGCCTTTTCCAATATATTGATATAATGTAACAGAAATAGGTTGATAATTAATATCATTAGAAGTTACAGTAATATCATTTCATTCCTTAGTGAATAATAATTGAATTTTAACATTATCATTTACAATTAATTCATCTAATTTAATACTTGTTTGTATTGTTTTATTAATTTCACCACCTAAATTAAATATAGTTTTTTTATTACTATATATATAATTATCAGTAGGATTAGTAGTGGATTGATAACTATAACCTCATATTGCTAAATATATTTTTCCAAATTCATTACTAGGAATAAAAGAAGACATTTTCTTTCATAAAGGACTAGTTGCAATATTAAATCAATTATTTTTAATATCATTAATATTTTCATTTGTTTTAGTTAATTCACTATTTAATTTTGTAATTTCATTTTCATTGCTAGTAATTCGTTTTTGTTGTTTAGCAGAAAAGTCAGCAGTTGCAGCATGGGTAAAATCACCAACTTGTGGATTATTTTGTAAAGCTTCGGGTGGTAATGTCCCAATTTCATCAGGTCAATCTAAAATCATTGTTTCAGTTTCTTTATCATATTCAGTTGCGACATAACCTTTATTAACAAACTTACTAACAGGACCCCTATATATCTCATTTTCATTATCATCAACTAAATCATCATATAATTTCATTTGTTTTGATAATGTAAATTCTTTTTGTTCTTTAATTAATTCATCAACTTGATTTTTTGTATAAAATGCTTTTAAGTCAATTTTGTCAACATCTAATTCATCTTCACTATAATTTAAAAATACTTGTTTTAATTCAGTTAATCTTGCTCATATTTTCATTCTACTAGGTGCTAAGTCTCAAACATTAATACTAGGAATACTATTTGCACTAAATGAGGTACCATTATTGAATTGAATAGTAGCATCAACATTAAACTCAATTGGTGTACGATTAAATACTCAATGTTCAACACAAACATACACCATATCTCTTAATGTTTCTTTAATTAATTCATCTTTAAAACTATCAAAAGGAAATTTAGATAAAATAAAATCAAGATAAGCATTAATATCATTTTGAGCGCGAATAGCAAAAGTTGTAAATCAATCATTAATATTAGGTCATGTATTTATATATTGTTGTGGAGTTTCGATAATTTTTCCAGTTAATGGATATCAGTTATTATAATTTTCTAGACTAACATCAGTTCAAAGTTTATTAATCATAATTTATCATTCCTTAAAAAATGCTTTTTTATAATGCTTAGTTTTTGTTTTAGTTTTTCTATGTGATATATGGATAATTTCTTTTTGTAATTTTTTCTTACCTTTTTCTACAACTTGACTATATGCAAATTTTTCTAAATGATGTAATAATCCTGTACCAAATAAAGTATTAACTGAAAATTTTAAACCAACATTTTTAAATGATTTATTAATATTTTCAATAGGATTATTAATAACATTCACTACTTTATGATAGGTTCTTATTGTCCTAAAAATTTCTCTATATACTTTAAAACTATCTCTAATTACTTGTTGAACAACTGGTGGAGCAAATGCAATTGCTTTTAATCATTTATTACGACTAACTCCATAACCAATGTATCAACCACTATATCAGCGATATCAATGGAATGGATATATTTGCGTAACAAAAGTTTCTGCTTTAAGAATACTATCAATAACTGTAATTGGTTTATACTTAGGATTACGATGATAAATAGTAATTGCACATTTACTTAATGATAAAGGTTGAATTTTGCAACCGATAAATACAGGTGAATTTAATGGAATTAATTGTGCATGTTTAATTGCTTTTTTCTCTGCACTAGTAAATAAAGCTGTTGCTTTTTCTTTTAATTTATTAATTTTTTCCATTACCTTTTTTTCTAAATTTTCAAATTTTTCTTGTAGTTTATAGATACTTTCTCGTAATTTTTCAAAATATGGAGTATCTTTTCAAAATTTATTTAAACCTTTTTTTAAATAAAATCTAATATCAAAATATTTAAAAGTTTGATTTGCTTTTAAAACAATTTTATGAATTGCACTATTTTTAAAATTAAATTTAATAGCATTAGCACGAATTTTTTGTAAATCCAAAATTAAAGATTTACCATATCTATTCTCTGCATGGATGGTATGAACTAAATTTAATCAATCATGTTGGTTCATTTTTAATACTGCTTTTAATTCAGTATTATATTTTTTTAAAAAGTTATTTGCTTTTTCAATATCTTTGATTTTAAATTTTGGCGTTAATTGCGGACTTAATTTTATTAATGTATTTTGTAATAATAAATAATCTTTTAACTCTTGTGCTTCTAATTTTTTAAAATTATTTTTAAATTCTCTTTCAGCAACATAACCTAAATTTTGGATTATGGTTTCACGATTAGGAGCAAAACTATAATTAAATAAATAACGTTTATTACCAATAATTTTATCTGTTAAAATTTCTTTGCCACTTACTTGACTAATAATTTCTTGTAAGTTTTTTGCTTCTTTAACACCTATTTGTTCTAATGTTTTAGTTTTTTGTGCTAGTTTAATAAATTTAGTTGTCCGATAACCACGACTTATTTTATTAAGTCCAGCAAATGCTGGTAATACATTAAAAAAAGTATTTAATGGTGTTACATTTCCTTTTAAATAATCATAAACTTGATTAATAGTAAAATCAGTTAAAAACTCGACACCAACAGCACTAATACTAGCAATAAAATCACTTGCCCCTAATCCAAGTGCTATGCTTTCACTTAAACCGCCAGTAAAAGGAGCAAGTGCTACTGCTATTACTTGGACACCAATCATTTCTAAAATTTCTCATCAAAAACTTTTATTTTCTTGTTGCTTACTGATTCTAGTATGTTTTGGTTTATTGATATTGAAAAGTATTGCTGTACTAGTTGTACCAATTGCCATGATTAAATTTCCTTAATTATTGAAGCGTTATTTTAATTGGACTTGTTGAACCTTTATAATTTGGATCATTTACATTTGCTCTAATCACTACATATAAATCACCAGTTTTTTGTTTATTATTACTAATAATGTTTTTACCTTGCTCATCACTAAAATATTTAATAGTTGGATTTTCCAAACTTGGATTTAAACTATTAATTTCTTTTGCATATAAAATATTTGTGTCTAATTCTTTATTAGTTTTATTTGTTTTTGCAGTAGGATTATTTATTGTTAACGTTGTAATTTTAGATTTTAAATCATTTTTTACTTCACTTTTAATTAATCCACATAACATTCAACGTGATGTTGTTTCTTTTTTTGACATATAAGGAATTGATTGCCCAAATACTTCACCACCAACTAAATAAGTTCTACCAACTTTACCATCTGCAACTTGTTGTAAATAAATAACTGTATTTTGTAACATATATCTTTTCATTGCTTTTGGAGTTGCTAAAATAAAATTCATTATTTCATCTTCATTTTTATCATTTGTAAATGTCATATAATCATCTAATACAATTTGACATAATACACCTTTTACATATAAGTCATTTCCATTTAAACGTAATTGTTGTGCTAATTCATTATCAGTAATTATTCCTTTATTATCTGCTAAATAAACTAAACTATCATAAAGATTATTAGTAATAAAAAATTTACAATTTGTACTATTTCGTAATTGAAATAAAGTATTTCATGCCGATAACATTGCTTTTAAATATCCAATTGGTGTTGGATCAGTTATTGTTACTTTTGTAGCAAATTGAGAAATTATGTTAGTATCATCATTTGCTAATTTATCTGTTAAATCATTAGCAACTTCATATTGCATACTGTCTAATAAATTTTGACCATTTTCAGCATTTAAGTCAATATTTGCAATAGTTTCACCAGCAAGATATGATTTTTCAATTATTTTTTCAATTTTATCAGTAGTAGCATACCCAACATCATATCTTTGACTTTTGTCATCTCATGAAATAACTTTAACTTTTGGGTCTTTTGGTAATTTAATAATAAATTCAATTTTTGTAGAGTTAGTCATTTCAATTGGAAAAAAGTTTGCTCATGGTGAATTTGATTGTTTAAAAAATTCAATGAATTCTGGTGCTTCAACTAATTTTTCTGTATTATTTAAGTTTGTTTGAATATTTACTGCCATTTTAAACTTCCTTTTCTATAAATAATTTTTCTTTTTATAATCCAATAATGGATTAATTTTAATTGGTATTTGATTTGTTAATATAGTTTCTTGTTTACCACCTGTATTAATTGGTTCTTTAAACAATGGTTGTTCTTTAATAATTTTTTTAATAGTATCTTCTATTTTTGAATTTTCTATATTATTTGTTTTAAATTTTAAATAATCATAAAATTCACTTTTAACTTGATATTTTTTAAATATATTAATTATTTCTTTTTCTTTAATTTCATTATTTAATTTATTTAACTTATTTTCTGCTTCATTAACTTTATTTTCTATTTCTTGTGAAACATCATTTTCAGTTAAAGTTTGAGTTGTTTGTTGTACATTAGTTTCATTTTCTAACATTTACAGCACCCCATTATTTAATTTCTTTATTAATTTTTTCATTAAGTTTTGCTAATTTTTTTTGATGTTTGATAATTTTATTATTTGCTCTAACATGTTTTGGAGTTGTAATAAATCGTTTTAATAAAACAATAATTTCTCGACAAAGTAATATACCAGTACTAATTCCAATTGTTTCAAGTGCTTTTAAAAAATCTTTCATTTTTATATTTTCCTTTCTTTTTATAAGTGATAATAATTTTCATCAAATGATAATTGTGCATTAATATTAACTTCACTCATATCACTACCATAACTATTAATACTTACATTATCATTAATAAGATTTGCAGTTTCATTAGTAAATACTGTTTCTTGCATTTCAGTATTATTATGTACTGTTTCCATAGGTAATAAATTATGAATAATTTCACTTATTCCTGCAATAATTGTAGGAATAGCATAAGCATTATTAAAATCATTATTTATCCCCATTGCTACACCACTACTTATTAAACATCCACCAGTTGCCATATTTGCTATTTTTCTTATATTTTGAAATCTATTAGGTATTAATTCAGTTAAACCACTAATAAGATTTGAAATACCATAAGCATTTAAACTAATAAAAGTATCTCAATCCATTAAATTATTAGGATTATTATTTATGCTTAATAATGGTCATGGTGGTATTTCAGTAGTAGTTGTACTTGTAGTAGTTATAGGCATAGGTGTTGTAGTTGGTTCAATAGGTTCAATTATTTCATTTATAAATTTACTATAATTTGCTAAACCAATTGTTCCTAATCCTAATAATATTTTTTTACTACTATTAATTACTTTTGTTTTATTACTTGGTCTTTGATTTAAGTTTCATATATCTAAACCTAATTTTTTACCAAATAATAAACTATTAATTGAACCTAATATTGGATTACCTATTAATTGACCATAATAAGCACTTGTACCTATCATTGCTGCAATAGGACTTATTCCAATTCTTATTAATTTTAATAAAGTATAATTTGATTGTGTATTTTCTATATTTGGCATAATTTATTTTACTTTCCTTAATTTTCTATTTTTTTAATTCAAACTTTTACTCAACCTTGATAAACATCATTATCACCAACTATTAATGCAACATTATCTTCGGGGTCAGAAATAATTATATGTTGTGATTTAACATTAGGATATTTCATTAAGATAATTGTTCTAATATCATTATGAGTACGAAGTGCTTGTGGTGATGGTGATAATATTTCAATTTCATCTTTATCACCAAATAAAGTAGGTAATATAATCATTAATGAAATTCTCCGTTTTCTATTTTTTCAAATATAGTATCAAAAACATATAAAGTTTCTGTTGTTAATTTTTGATTCTTTGGTAATTTATTAAAATATTTAATTAATTTTTCTTTATTAATACAATCTTTATGCCTTGATTTATTAATTTGATCAACTTTAATTCTATGTTCAGTACAATATGCTCTTCCATATTCATCTTGTTTCTCTTCTGTTTTATTACTACATTTTCAAGTTACACTACCATTTGCGTTAACTCGTTCTGTTCAATCACAATAGTTCATTATTTATTCTCCTTTAACTATATTTTTACATTCTCGTTTATGATATTCTCAACAATTAGGAATTGGTCTATCACAATAATATTTATTACAAATTTTACATCTATAAATATATGTTTTAACTGGCCGATATTGATAACGACAACCATTACACATCATTATTTATTTTCCTTTTTATGAGTTTTAGTATGTTTAATATTTTCTTCATCACCTATCATTATTTTTCCACAATAGGTACAACAATATTTTGTTCAATATCCCATAATTATTTATTTTCCTTAATTATTATCAAAATTCTTTTTCTCCTAATTGTATTTCTAAATCATCGATTCAATCATCAATCATGCTTTGAGCAGAATTATAATATCCATTTTTAAGATGATCACGTATTGCATATAAAATCTTTAAATCTAATGATTGACTATCCCAGCGTTGTGTTACTTCTTTTACATCAACAGTTATTTTTTTCATTATTTACATTCCTTATTTTCCTTATTTTTTGTTAAATTATTAACTATTTTTTTTAAACATTTCATACATCAATTTTTAGTTAATCAAATTCTTTTATTACAATATTTACATTTATTCATTTTTACTCTTTTCATTTTTTAAATCATTTAACATTAATTGAACAAAATGCACGATTTTTAGGAATATTTAAAGTATTAAAGATTTGACCGCTTACTATAATTTCATCGTTTTTGTTTAATAAAATACATCGTTTATAAAATTTTGGGTTATTAAAAATTAAAGTAACATAGTTTAAACCATTCCATTGTCCACGAACACTATAATATAATTGTTTATTACCTTTTTCATGATATTTTGCTTCAATAGTGTTACTAAGTTTTACTGTTAATTTAACATAATTTGCTTTATCTTTCATTTTTAAAATTCCTTAAATAATATTGAATATGCTTATATGCATCTTCTTCATGTTTTGTTAATTTTATATTTCCTTTATAATTTTCTATTTTGTTTTTATTTTTTGGTTCATTTTCATGATAATCTCAGTTCATAACATCTTGTACTAAAACCATTAATGCACCAATAATTTTTGGAGTTGCTAATGGATTAGTTAATAATTGTTTTGAACTTAAAAAGAAATTTTCTACAATAACTAATATTTTTCTATTATCAAACTGTTGTTTAATTGTTAAAAAGCATTCTTTAAATAGATTTTTACTTTCTAGAACAGTTTTAGTTTTAAATGTTTTATTAAAAATAATATTATTAGTTTCATTTGAATATATAATAATTCCATTACTACCAATACCAGCGGGGTCAATACCAATAATTAAGTCATATTTCATTTCCATTATCTTAATTTTTAATTCCATGATATTTAATTGATTTTCTATTAATAATTTTATTAAATTTATAAATTATCTTTTTTTGATTATGATATGATTTTTTACAGATTTTTCTAATATAACAATAATAACAATGATAAGATTTAATATTATCCATTATCAAATTTTCCTTTTTCAATTATTTTTGCTGTTTGTTTAAGATATTTAGGTAATTTATCATAGCAACTATTACATATTAGATAAGGTATAGACCAATTTTTATATTTAATAGTTTTAGTTGAGATATTAATACAATCTTTTCAAACTTTATTAATACAAACTTTTAATTTACATTTTTGATTTTTATTAATCTTCATTATTATCCTTAATTTGTTTTTTATTATAAATTATTGCAATTCCTAATAATAAACCTATAAGATTTAAAGTAATAAATAAAAATACAATTCCAATTGCATTATTATCATTACACATATATAACCCCATAGTTGTTAATATTATTCATGCAAAAATTCCTATTATTATTAATAATATGATTGTTCCAATACTCATTAATACTTCCTTTCTTTTTTTATCAATATATTCTGTTGCTTTTAGCATAAAGAATATATATTTTTATTTTTAGATTATTAATACTATTAGTTATATTTTTCTTAGAAAAATGGGCTCGAAATAAATTGTAAAATTTTAAAAAACATTGAGGCATTCGATTCAATATTTATTTAATTTGTGTTAAACAAATTAATATTTTAATTGAACCGGCACCGCTCAATTTTTTTTACAAGTTTTAAATTTATTTTCTCGCCCAAAAAAATTTTTCAAAAAAAATAAAAAATAAAACCAACACTTGCTCACTGGGTAGTGACAAGATTGGTTAAATAAAAAATTAATAGAATTAATATAGTAGGTTCCCTAGTAGGTCTATATATACTAGTTACCAATTCGCTCCCACCCCAAGAATTACCATTTAATGGTTAGTATATTTTATTAGGTATCACTCCACTTATTATTTATCCATGCAAGTCCACATGTTTTAGCTACTATTTTTAACAACTGTGTTGTAGTTCACTTTTTTAATTCCCTAACACGTGTTGATAATAGTGTTAAGGACGGTTATTAATTATTAACTTTCTCCTACTTGGTCACGGCGTGTAGTAGATATTTAAAGGGTGTTAATAATAAAAATTTTAAAATTTTACAATTACAAAAAAAAGACAAGATTTTTATTCTCGTCTTTGTTAATAATTTTTATATAAATTAGAAATGAGAGTTTAAGTGAAAAGGGGTAAATATATATTAATAGACATCTTCGCCATGCTCCCAATCTGGGAGCATACCGATGTTGTCTATAATATTCATTAATTGTCTTTAAATTATAAAGGTAGACGAGAATAATTTAGACTCAATATGCAATTGTATGTTAATCTTAACATTTACAAAGCATAAGTCAACAATAATACTCAATTTTAAAAATCAATTCATATCAAAAATACTTATTATAGTTTACTTTAATAAGTTTTATTTTATTTTTAGTTATTTTTACTTTATCTTTTATTTTATAATAATTGTATTGCTGTGTTTATTTGATAGCATTTAAAATTAACCATTTTTGTATACATATCAATATTATACGTTCTACTTCCAATCATATATTTTAAGATTTGTTTAATATTAGTTTCAGTAAAACAACCAATATTTTCAACTAATGCTTGATTTAATATGCCATCTTTTGCATTAATAAAATATCCAACTTTTAATTTTGGATATTTTAATATTAATGAATTTAAAAAATCAATTAATTCATAATATTGACCTTTTGAAAATAAATTTTGTGCATATTCATAATGTAGTTTAGCAATTTTATTTTTTCTTCTTCCTGCCATAATTCCAAGAAATAAAACATGAAAAGCATGAAATTTATCTAAAATAAATTTAGCATTTAAAATTTTAGCAGTTTTTCTAATCCATTTTGCACTATCTCCACAAACTATTAAATTTGCTTGCTCAAAATTTTCAAAATATAAATTACCATATTTTTCAATTAATTTAGCAGTTTTTTCTGCACCAATTTCTGTTTTTGATACTCTTATTTTACATGCAGCTCTTTTATTAATTAATTTTCCATTTTTCTTTTTACCAGTACACATTACTAGTAATCTCATAGAACATTTCTTACAATTTTTATTACTATGTTTATCATTAAACTTAAACTTTCTATGTCCATCATCAATATTTACATATAAAACTTGATTTGGTTTTAACTTTATTTTAGGAATATTAATTTTTGGTAATTGAAATTTTTTATATGTTCTATAAACAGTACTACTACTTATTAAATTATTAATAAAAGTATCACAAACATCACGATATCTTTTTCCGTCAGTAAAATATTTTAAGATTTGTTTAATAACATCTGGTGCAAGTTTGCTATACTTTTTAACACCAAGATATACATCTAATAATGAAACATATTCATTTTTTTGTGTTTTTTCATTATAATATACACAGATGCGTCTTTTATAAATTAATAAACCTTTTTTTGATTTTAATTTTCGCTTTCTAAATTTATATGATTTATATATAGACTTATCACATTCATTTCATAATTTCTCATCTATTTTTGCAAATAATTCTTTTGTTTGTTTTAAATTTAATTCATCTTGATTAAAATAGTGTTGTTCTCAATTAAAATGTTTTTGTGAAATTAACATTTTTTATTTCCTTTCTAATTTTGGGTGTTAATAATAATAAATTTTAACTTATATATGTTAACTAAGGAGAAAATATGCCATTCATTAGTAGTTACTTACAATTAAATAAAAAATATGACCTTAATTTTAGTGATAATAATTATGGTTTTAGTTGAGATATTTTTAAAAATTTTGCTGGTGATGAATGAGCAGAATATTTTACTACTAATTGTTTTTATCGTTTTATACCAACAGCACGGGGAACAAGAAAAACTTGAAATTGTTTAGCATTTGATTTATTTATATGCTGTAATTTTAGTGATAGTAGTGTCCAAGAAGTAAGACGATATGAAAATACCCATAGTGAAACTACTATTGGTGCATTAATGAATGTTTGCCAAGTTTTACTAGATAAATATGATATTAATTTATTACCTAATAATCCCCATGGTATTAAATGAAAAATTACTAAGGATGGTGGGTGTATTATTTTTCCTAATAATCAACAAATTGACTTTATTGGTTATGCAAATGGTAATAAAATTTTTGGAAAAGAAGCAGGTGGGTCAAGTTTTTTAGGTTCACGAACAGATGAAATAATTATGGCAGAAGAAAAAGAAACATTAACAGAAAAACAATTAACATATAGATATGAGCGATTACAAAATTCTATGTTTAGAAGTAATCGTATTAAAGTGTCAAATGAACCAATTAAAGAATGAAATTGAACATTTATTGATAAAAATATATATAGTTCTACTTTTGGAAAATCAATTACTCGCTATTTTTATAAAAGTTTTTTTATTACTTTTACATGTAATCCTTACGATAAATATCATCCATTTTATTTAAAGTACTGTACACCATTTTTACCATTAAATGATAAAATAATGGGTAATCTTAAAAAAGTTGGTAAAGTTTATTATGAAAATAAAGAAATGTTTAGTGGTTTAGGTTTATTTATTGTAAGATTTACTATTCAACCATTTTGAAATAAATTGCCAGAAATTCAAAAAAGAACATTAATAGAAATGAAAAAAAGTAATCCCGATGAATTTAATACTGTTTTTTATGGTTTTGAATTCTTAGATAGTGATGCAACAATTTTTCCATTTCAAAAAACATTAAAATATTGACAAAAATATGATTTAAAACAATTTTATAATCAAGAAAAAGATATGTATAAATTTGATTTTTATAGTGTTGGTATTGATTGAGCAACTGGTCATAAAGACCATACTGTATTTATGGTAGTTGGATTTAAAGAATATCATAATACTGGATATTATGATGCTTATCTTATTTGTGAATTAGTAGTTACACCAAATGATTTTATTAATGAAAATGAAAAAATTAATGCTTATGTCGATGAAATTTTAGGATTAATGGATAATTTTGAAAATTTTGAACAAGCAATTTATTTTTATGATGATAAAGCAAGAACTGCCATTGATTGATTAAATCAAAAATTAATTGATGAACATAATATTATTCTTATTACCCAAAGTGCAATTAAACATGCTTCAAATCTAAATCAAGAAGCAGGATTAACTAATAGAGTAGTTTGAATGAGAAATATTATGAGTTATGGAAACTTTTATGCTAATAAAGATGATTTACCAAAAACTACGCAATGTCTTGAAGAATTACGTTATGATCAAACCAAAACTAACATTCCAGATAAAAATATGTACCAAGATCCTTATGATGCTCTGTTTTATGCACTATATCCATATAAAAATGTAATTCGTGGTAAAAATAATGCTACTGTGAAAAAAAGTATCTTCACATTTGCGATATAATAAACAATTTACATATAATTAATAGTATAGGTATCACAAAATAAACGCCTTTAATTTAGGCGTTATTTTGCGTTTAAAAGGCATATTGTAAAAATAATAAAAAATAGTACAATTTAGAAGTAAAATTAAGGAATAAGGAGTAATTTACTATGAAAATATGAATAAAAACAAATTTAAGTAAAATAACATTAGCATTAGCACTAACTGGTGCTACAACTGGAACAATAGGTTTAATCATGGGGGGGGTGCTTACCCATAATATAGGTACTAATGTTAAATATTATTTAGAACCAAATGGAGAAATAGTATATGGAACTACTACTATTTGATGAAATAAATGAGATAGCCCAAATAAAACTGAATTATATTTTGCTTCCATTAAGCAAAATGAAGAAGACATAAAATGAGATGGGAATTATACTGATGGATATTTTAAGTAATTAAATTTCTAAATTTATATAAGAAATATTTTCGTTATATTTATCAAATAAATTAATATTACTTAAATTTATTTCTTGTTTATCAGTTAATAAAGTTAAATCATAATTTCCTGCACCAAATATTCCACTAATTTCAATCCTATTTAAGTTATTAATAGGATTTTTAATTTGCAATTCAAATTCATTTTTATTATCAATTTGTAATATTTCTTCATAAAATTCTAATTTTGAAAATAATTGTGATTTATTTGAACCATATAAATTTAAAGCATTTTCAATTTTATTTTTATCAATAATTGCTCTTGTAAAGTATTTACCATATTCACCATTTCCTAATGTTCAATCTGCTGGAATTAATGAAGGTATATTATTGCTTTCTAACTCATTTGTTATAGATAATCAATTAAATTGATTATCATCTAGTTTAAATAATTCATTTTGACTAATATCATTATTTTTTAATTTAATGTTATTAATATCAGTAAAATCAAAATATGGAGATTTTAATATTACCTTTACATCTTTATATTGTCAAATTTTATTTTCATTAGGGTGAATTGGACTTGATTTTAGTTCAAAATAATAAGGTAATAATATTTTATTATCATCATTTAAACCTTTATTTATAGATAATGATGAATAAATATATTTTGATAACATAATAAATATTTGTTTAAATATTTGCATTTGTGGTAAATTTATGTAATTTGGATAATCTAATTCTCATTGTTTAAATAAATTTGTAATTATTTCATCAGGTTTTTGACCTGAAAATTTTTCTCTTAATTTTGCAATATCATTTATAGGTTTTCCATTCTTATCGTCATATTTAGCACCTTCAAAATTTCTATTGTAATTATATGTGTAACTTAGCATATCTAATAAAAGTTGTTGTAAACTATCAACTGTTGGTGCATCTTTTATTTCAATTTCAATATCATTGAATTTATTATTAGTTGCAACATATTGATAAAATTGACTTTCACCCGGGAAATTTCAAACTTCTTTATCTTTTAATTCCTTTTCTTTCTTTAATGGTCATTTACCATCTCAAACAGTACCCGTTTCATATCCTAATCAAGCATGAGTTATTCTTGCATTATTAATAACTTCTCTTCTTGTTACAGAACCACTACCAATTTTAATTAAATCTAAAACTGATTTTTCTTGTCCAATAAATTGTTTTGCTAAATTTCATGGTAATATTTGTTCACTAAATCATTGTTCTAATATTCTAACCTTTGGTTGAGTTTCAATAGGCATTGATAATAGCGGAAATGCTATCTTATCTTTGACAAATAATTTAGGGTATACTTCCATATTGTCAACTTCACCAAGTACCTTTATATTGCCGAAAATCATGCTTCTAGGGGCTTTAATTTTTAAACCAATTACTTTGGTATCTTTGTCTAATGGTTTTTGTAATTTAATAATGATTGGATAACCATCTCTTGTTTTAAAATCTTTAATTTTAATAATAGTAATACTTTTAGTACTTCTAGTTTTTGGATTTTGATAAGGTTGAGAATAATTATTAATAATATATAAATTATCAATATTATTTTCGGTTAATGGTTCATTAATCGATACCGCATATAACTTAAATTGATTTAACAATTCTATTTCTTGAAAAATTAAGTTTTTAATATCAGTCATACTATATTCAATTGTATTATCATTAATATTTGTACTTGCTCTTTGATTTAATTGCATAGTAAAGTCTGATGTTTCAGCAGCAATAGTTTTTAATACTTTATCAATATCAATAAATCCAATTTTAATAGTATTTGCTGAAAATCTTAAACTATTATTTTCATTATTTTTAAATAAACGTGCAATTTCATAAATATAAATTGTTCTTTTTTTAAATTCATCATATGCTCTATTAATATCAGGGTCACTAGTTGCACGCATCATATTAGTAAAGTCATAAGGGATATTATCTATTAAATAATCATTTTCTACATCTGCTTGATTAAGTTTAGTTTGCTTTTGTTTCTGTGGAAACTTCGTTTGTGGTTTGTTGTTGTTTTCCATTGTTTTCTCCTATTAATTGGTTATTTTCGGGATTAAATAATTTTAATTTAACAGTTAAATTATTAATTTCTTGTTCATCATTAATATTAAATGTTTTACTAATTAATAAATTTTTATCGACACTTACTAATAATTGAATAAATTTAAGAATATCAATATTAAATTGTCATAATTTTTGTTCAATATAATTAATGGTTGAAATATTTACAGCTGTACTTTCGGGAACTGATTGTTGTGCTGATTTTTTTTGACTTGGAATATGAATACCACAACGTTTAAATATTTCATTAACATTTCAATCATAGATATCAGTTAAATTCTTACCTTTAAAATTACTGCTTGTCATATTGATATTTTCATTTTTTTCATTATTATCACCAGTCGTTTTTCAAATATAATTTTTAGTAACTAATATTCTTACTGCTTCTTCCATTGAAGATTGAACATTACCATAAGTTTGGTCAAAAATAAACTTCGGTGAGTTTAAAATACAATCTAAAACAATTTGTTCATAAATAACATCTAGTGCTTTAATTTTATCCATTACTTTATCACAATCTGCTAACTCATTTGCTTTATTTCTCATAATTGCTATTGGTATATAATTAATGTTTAATGTTTGTTCTTGTGATAAATTAGGATTATTAATATATGTTTTAAAATCTAATGGAAATTGTTTTTTATTATCACTAATACTGTAAATTGCACGCTTAATTGTTACTTGTTTATTATTTAATGTATAAACTTCAAATAATTTTACAGTTTGTGCATTTTGTTGATAATTATCATAAAAAATAGTACATTCAATTAATTTACCAGTAATATCATAAACTCTTTGTTGGATATCTACTACTTGAAAATATAAATTATCATTAGCAATATAAATTAAATAACCACTAATTCCTAATTTACTTAATTTAAAAATAGAATTTCAATTTTTACGATAAAATTCTTGTTGTATTAAATATTGTTTAATAGTTTCATTATTAATATCTAATGGAGCATTATATAAGTTAGCATTATTTTCTGCTACAAAATCAGTAAAATAAGTTTCATGGTTAAAATCATTAAAACCAAAATAATTTAAAATTGAAGCATGAGTACTTTTATTTTTATTAGTTAAAAATTTTAATTTTTCACTTTGATTATCACTAATATTTGTTTTATCTTTTCTTTTTCAAAAAGGTTGCATAAGTATTTTCCTTTCTAAAATATTTGATTAATTTTTAATATTATTTTTATAATAATAAATATAATTAAACCTGCTGCTGCTGTTGATAATATAACTCCTATTAAACCTAAAATAATTTTTATAATTTTAAAAAACATAATCTTATTCCTGTAATTCTTGTAATTTTCATAAATAACCCTGATCTGTTATTAATTTTATAAAATTATTATTTGCAATATTAATAGATGAAGTTCTTCGTAAACTTGGAAGAAAACATACTCAATATGATAATGAAGTTTCTTGTCAAAATATTTCTATTGTTTGCATTGGGTATTTACCCATATTACTATTACTTACATTATTAAGGTCATAAAATATTTTATAATAAGTATTTGGTTTTAATTTATAAGAAATAGTTGTACCTAATGATATTGCTACATCTTTTCATTTTGGACATTGACAATGAGTTGTTGGATTTTCTTTTAATTCAATATCTCAATTATTTTCTTCTATTTCATTAGTTTTTAAACTTTTTGAATTAATTTTGAAAGGTTTAATTATATTAACTTTAACAGTATTCTGTAATTCTTCTAATGAAAATATATTTCCATATTTTTGATTACCACCAGTCATAATTAAAGAATAATTATGATTAATAACTTTTAAACTTAAAGTTACTTCTTCATTTTCAATTTTTCCTATTGTAAGAAAAAAAGTATCATTATATCCACCAAGAAACCCACCAGTTTTAAATTCTACTTTAATTTTTGTATTAACTTGATTAAATGGTGGTTTTTCTCATGTTATATATGTTCTATACAATTTATAAAAATCAAGTTGAAAATTACCATATTCTCTATTACTTATACTTTTTCCTATTATAGTTCAATTCTCTTTATCTTGTTTTTTATCTTCATTATCTTTTAATTCATTAATAGCACCAACAATTGTTTTATCAGTAGTAATTAATTCAGGGTATTTATTTGTTGAAATAATTTTTTTTGGAACAGAATTACCCACATTATCTAAAACTAATATTCTATTACCACTAAGAATAGTATCTGATGAATTTTCTAATTTATCTTGTTTTTTATCTAATAATTCATTCATACCACCAACAATAGTTTTATTAGTAGTTTCTAAATTAGGATTTTCAGTACCAAGAGCATTTGCCATAAAAGCAAACTTAAATTGACTACTATCAACTTTATTTTTAAGTTTTTCATCAACTTCTGGTTTTGTATAATAATTATCTAAATTAGGTGGTTCATTTCCACCAGTAGCACTAATAACATTAGTATCACTAATATGAATATTTTCACCAGCAATTAATTTATCTTGTTTTTTATCAATATTTACTTTATTTTCATTAATTGCAGGAACAATTTGTTTAACAGTTGTTTGTAAATTATTATCATCTATATTTTGTTTTTTATCTAATAATTCATTAGTTTCTTGTTTTGTATAATAATCATGCTCAGTACTATCTTCTGCTATAAATTCAGTTGGTGTGCCTTTTCCAATATATTGATATAATGTAACAGAAATAGGTTGATAATTAATATCATTAGAAGTTACAGTAATATCATTTCATTCCTTAGTGAATAATAATTGAATTTTAACATTATCATTTACAATTAATTCATCTAATTTAATACTTGTTTGTATTGTTTTATTAATTTCACCACCTAAATTAAATATAGTTTTTTTATTACTATATATATAATTATCAGTAGGATTAGTAGTGGATTGATAACTATAACCTCATATTGCTAAATATATTTTTCCAAATTCATTACTAGGAATAAAAGAAGACATTTTCTTTCATAAAGGACTAGTTGCAATATTAAATCAATTATTTTTAATATCATTAATATTTTCATTTGTTTTAGTTAATTCACTATTTAATTTTGTAATTTCATTTTCATTGCTAGTAATTCGTTTTTGTTGTTTAGCAGAAAAGTCAGCAGTTGCAGCATGGGTAAAATCACCAACTTGTGGATTATTTTGTAAAGCTTCGGGTGGTAATGTCCCAATTTCATCAGGTCAATCTAAAATCATTGTTTCAGTTTCTTTATCATATTCAGTTGCGACATAACCTTTATTAACAAACTTACTAACAGGACCCCTATATATCTCATTTTCATTATCATCAACTAAATCATCATATAATTTCATTTGTTTTGATAATGTAAATTCTTTTTGTTCTTTAATTAATTCATCAACTTGATTTTTTGTATAAAATGCTTTTAAGTCAATTTTGTCAACATCTAATTCATCTTCACTATAATTTAAAAATACTTGTTTTAATTCAGTTAATCTTGCTCATATTTTCATTCTACTAGGTGCTAAGTCTCAAACATTAATACTAGGAATACTATTTGCACTAAATGAGGTACCATTATTGAATTGAATAGTAGCATCAACATTAAACTCAATTGGTGTACGATTAAATACTCAATGTTCAACACAAACATACACCATATCTCTTAATGTTTCTTTAATTAATTCATCTTTAAAACTATCAAAAGGAAATTTAGATAAAATAAAATCAAGATAAGCATTAATATCATTTTGAGCGCGAATAGCAAAAGTTGTAAATCAATCATTAATATTAGGTCATGTATTTATATATTGTTGTGGAGTTTCGATAATTTTTCCAGTTAATGGATATCAGTTATTATAATTTTCTAGACTAACATCAGTTCAAAGTTTATTAATCATAATTTATCATTCCTTAAAAAATGCTTTTTTATAATGCTTAGTTTTTGTTTTAGTTTTTCTATGTGATATATGGATAATTTCTTTTTGTAATTTTTTCTTACCTTTTTCTACAACTTGACTATATGCAAATTTTTCTAAATGATGTAATAATCCTGTACCAAATAAAGTATTAACTGAAAATTTTAAACCAACATTTTTAAATGATTTATTAATATTTTCAATAGGATTATTAATAACATTCACTACTTTATGATAGGTTCTTATTGTCCTAAAAATTTCTCTATATACTTTAAAACTATCTCTAATTACTTGTTGAACAACTGGTGGAGCAAATGCAATTGCTTTTAATCATTTATTACGACTAACTCCATAACCAATGTATCAACCACTATATCAGCGATATCAATGGAATGGATATATTTGCGTAACAAAAGTTTCTGCTTTAAGAATACTATCAATAACTGTAATTGGTTTATACTTAGGATTACGATGATAAATAGTAATTGCACATTTACTTAATGATAAAGGTTGAATTTTGCAACCGATAAATACAGGTGAATTTAATGGAATTAATTGTGCATGTTTAATTGCTTTTTTCTCTGCACTAGTAAATAAAGCTGTTGCTTTTTCTTTTAATTTATTAATTTTTTCCATTACCTTTTTTTCTAAATTTTCAAATTTTTCTTGTAGTTTATAGATACTTTCTCGTAATTTTTCAAAATATGGAGTATCTTTTCAAAATTTATTTAAACCTTTTTTTAAATAAAATCTAATATCAAAATATTTAAAAGTTTGATTTGCTTTTAAAACAATTTTATGAATTGCACTATTTTTAAAATTAAATTTAATAGCATTAGCACGAATTTTTTGTAAATCCAAAATTAAAGATTTACCATATCTATTCTCTGCATGGATGGTATGAACTAAATTTAATCAATCATGTTGGTTCATTTTTAATACTGCTTTTAATTCAGTATTATATTTTTTTAAAAAGTTATTTGCTTTTTCAATATCTTTGATTTTAAATTTTGGCGTTAATTGCGGACTTAATTTTATTAATGTATTTTGTAATAATAAATAATCTTTTAACTCTTGTGCTTCTAATTTTTTAAAATTATTTTTAAATTCTCTTTCAGCAACATAACCTAAATTTTGGATTATGGTTTCACGATTAGGAGCAAAACTATAATTAAATAAATAACGTTTATTACCAATAATTTTATCTGTTAAAATTTCTTTGCCACTTACTTGACTAATAATTTCTTGTAAGTTTTTTGCTTCTTTAACACCTATTTGTTCTAATGTTTTAGTTTTTTGTGCTAGTTTAATAAATTTAGTTGTCCGATAACCACGACTTATTTTATTAAGTCCAGCAAATGCTGGTAATACATTAAAAAAAGTATTTAATGGTGTTACATTTCCTTTTAAATAATCATAAACTTGATTAATAGTAAAATCAGTTAAAAACTCGACACCAACAGCACTAATACTAGCAATAAAATCACTTGCCCCTAATCCAAGTGCTATGCTTTCACTTAAACCGCCAGTAAAAGGAGCAAGTGCTACTGCTATTACTTGGACACCAATCATTTCTAAAATTTCTCATCAAAAACTTTTATTTTCTTGTTGCTTACTGATTCTAGTATGTTTTGGTTTATTGATATTGAAAAGTATTGCTGTACTAGTTGTACCAATTGCCATGATTAAATTTCCTTAATTATTGAAGCGTTATTTTAATTGGACTTGTTGAACCTTTATAATTTGGATCATTTACATTTGCTCTAATCACTACATATAAATCACCAGTTTTTTGTTTATTATTACTAATAATGTTTTTACCTTGCTCATCACTAAAATATTTAATAGTTGGATTTTCCAAACTTGGATTTAAACTATTAATTTCTTTTGCATATAAAATATTTGTGTCTAATTCTTTATTAGTTTTATTTGTTTTTGCAGTAGGATTATTTATTGTTAACGTTGTAATTTTAGATTTTAAATCATTTTTTACTTCACTTTTAATTAATCCACATAACATTCAACGTGATGTTGTTTCTTTTTTTGACATATAAGGAATTGATTGCCCAAATACTTCACCACCAACTAAATAAGTTCTACCAACTTTACCATCTGCAACTTGTTGTAAATAAATAACTGTATTTTGTAACATATATCTTTTCATTGCTTTTGGAGTTGCTAAAATAAAATTCATTATTTCATCTTCATTTTTATCATTTGTAAATGTCATATAATCATCTAATACAATTTGACATAATACACCTTTTACATATAAGTCATTTCCATTTAAACGTAATTGTTGTGCTAATTCATTATCAGTAATTATTCCTTTATTATCTGCTAAATAAACTAAACTATCATAAAGATTATTAGTAATAAAAAATTTACAATTTGTACTATTTCGTAATTGAAATAAAGTATTTCATGCCGATAACATTGCTTTTAAATATCCAATTGGTGTTGGATCAGTTATTGTTACTTTTGTAGCAAATTGAGAAATTATGTTAGTATCATCATTTGCTAATTTATCTGTTAAATCATTAGCAACTTCATATTGCATACTGTCTAATAAATTTTGACCATTTTCAGCATTTAAGTCAATATTTGCAATAGTTTCACCAGCAAGATATGATTTTTCAATTATTTTTTCAATTTTATCAGTAGTAGCATACCCAACATCATATCTTTGACTTTTGTCATCTCATGAAATAACTTTAACTTTTGGGTCTTTTGGTAATTTAATAATAAATTCAATTTTTGTAGAGTTAGTCATTTCAATTGGAAAAAAGTTTGCTCATGGTGAATTTGATTGTTTAAAAAATTCAATGAATTCTGGTGCTTCAACTAATTTTTCTGTATTATTTAAGTTTGTTTGAATATTTACTGCCATTTTAAACTTCCTTTTCTATAAATAATTTTTCTTTTTATAATCCAATAATGGATTAATTTTAATTGGTATTTGATTTGTTAATATAGTTTCTTGTTTACCACCTGTATTAATTGGTTCTTTAAACAATGGTTGTTCTTTAATAATTTTTTTAATAGTATCTTCTATTTTTGAATTTTCTATATTATTTGTTTTAAATTTTAAATAATCATAAAATTCACTTTTAACTTGATATTTTTTAAATATATTAATTATTTCTTTTTCTTTAATTTCATTATTTAATTTATTTAACTTATTTTCTGCTTCATTAACTTTATTTTCTATTTCTTGTGAAACATCATTTTCAGTTAAAGTTTGAGTTGTTTGTTGTACATTAGTTTCATTTTCTAACATTTACAGCACCCCATTATTTAATTTCTTTATTAATTTTTTCATTAAGTTTTGCTAATTTTTTTTGATGTTTGATAATTTTATTATTTGCTCTAACATGTTTTGGAGTTGTAATAAATCGTTTTAATAAAACAATAATTTCTCGACAAAGTAATATACCAGTACTAATTCCAATTGTTTCAAGTGCTTTTAAAAAATCTTTCATTTTTATATTTTCCTTTCTTTTTATAAGTGATAATAATTTTCATCAAATGATAATTGTGCATTAATATTAACTTCACTCATATCACTACCATAACTATTAATACTTACATTATCATTAATAAGATTTGCAGTTTCATTAGTAAATACTGTTTCTTGCATTTCAGTATTATTATGTACTGTTTCCATAGGTAATAAATTATGAATAATTTCACTTATTCCTGCAATAATTGTAGGAATAGCATAAGCATTATTAAAATCATTATTTATCCCCATTGCTACACCACTACTTATTAAACATCCACCAGTTGCCATATTTGCTATTTTTCTTATATTTTGAAATCTATTAGGTATTAATTCAGTTAAACCACTAATAAGATTTGAAATACCATAAGCATTTAAACTAATAAAAGTATCTCAATCCATTAAATTATTAGGATTATTATTTATGCTTAATAATGGTCATGGTGGTATTTCAGTAGTAGTTGTACTTGTAGTAGTTATAGGCATAGGTGTTGTAGTTGGTTCAATAGGTTCAATTATTTCATTTATAAATTTACTATAATTTGCTAAACCAATTGTTCCTAATCCTAATAATATTTTTTTACTACTATTAATTACTTTTGTTTTATTACTTGGTCTTTGATTTAAGTTTCATATATCTAAACCTAATTTTTTACCAAATAATAAACTATTAATTGAACCTAATATTGGATTACCTATTAATTGACCATAATAAGCACTTGTACCTATCATTGCTGCAATAGGACTTATTCCAATTCTTATTAATTTTAATAAAGTATAATTTGATTGTGTATTTTCTATATTTGGCATAATTTATTTTACTTTCCTTAATTTTCTATTTTTTTAATTCAAACTTTTACTCAACCTTGATAAACATCATTATCACCAACTATTAATGCAACATTATCTTCGGGGTCAGAAATAATTATATGTTGTGATTTAACATTAGGATATTTCATTAAGATAATTGTTCTAATATCATTATGAGTACGAAGTGCTTGTGGTGATGGTGATAATATTTCAATTTCATCTTTATCACCAAATAAAGTAGGTAATATAATCATTAATGAAATTCTCCGTTTTCTATTTTTTCAAATATAGTATCAAAAACATATAAAGTTTCTGTTGTTAATTTTTGATTCTTTGGTAATTTATTAAAATATTTAATTAATTTTTCTTTATTAATACAATCTTTATGCCTTGATTTATTAATTTGATCAACTTTAATTCTATGTTCAGTACAATATGCTCTTCCATATTCATCTTGTTTCTCTTCTGTTTTATTACTACATTTTCAAGTTACACTACCATTTGCGTTAACTCGTTCTGTTCAATCACAATAGTTCATTATTTATTCTCCTTTAACTATATTTTTACATTCTCGTTTATGATATTCTCAACAATTAGGAATTGGTCTATCACAATAATATTTATTACAAATTTTACATCTATAAATATATGTTTTAACTGGCCGATATTGATAACGACAACCATTACACATCATTATTTATTTTCCTTTTTATGAGTTTTAGTATGTTTAATATTTTCTTCATCACCTATCATTATTTTTCCACAATAGGTACAACAATATTTTGTTCAATATCCCATAATTATTTATTTTCCTTAATTATTATCAAAATTCTTTTTCTCCTAATTGTATTTCTAAATCATCGATTCAATCATCAATCATGCTTTGAGCAGAATTATAATATCCATTTTTAAGATGATCACGTATTGCATATAAAATCTTTAAATCTAATGATTGACTATCCCAGCGTTGTGTTACTTCTTTTACATCAACAGTTATTTTTTTCATTATTTACATTCCTTATTTTCCTTATTTTTTGTTAAATTATTAACTATTTTTTTTAAACATTTCATACATCAATTTTTAGTTAATCAAATTCTTTTATTACAATATTTACATTTATTCATTTTTACTCTTTTCATTTTTTAAATCATTTAACATTAATTGAACAAAATGCACGATTTTTAGGAATATTTAAAGTATTAAAGATTTGACCGCTTACTATAATTTCATCGTTTTTGTTTAATAAAATACATCGTTTATAAAATTTTGGGTTATTAAAAATTAAAGTAACATAGTTTAAACCATTCCATTGTCCACGAACACTATAATATAATTGTTTATTACCTTTTTCATGATATTTTGCTTCAATAGTGTTACTAAGTTTTACTGTTAATTTAACATAATTTGCTTTATCTTTCATTTTTAAAATTCCTTAAATAATATTGAATATGCTTATATGCATCTTCTTCATGTTTTGTTAATTTTATATTTCCTTTATAATTTTCTATTTTGTTTTTATTTTTTGGTTCATTTTCATGATAATCTCAGTTCATAACATCTTGTACTAAAACCATTAATGCACCAATAATTTTTGGAGTTGCTAATGGATTAGTTAATAATTGTTTTGAACTTAAAAAGAAATTTTCTACAATAACTAATATTTTTCTATTATCAAACTGTTGTTTAATTGTTAAAAAGCATTCTTTAAATAGATTTTTACTTTCTAGAACAGTTTTAGTTTTAAATGTTTTATTAAAAATAATATTATTAGTTTCATTTGAATATATAATAATTCCATTACTACCAATACCAGCGGGGTCAATACCAATAATTAAGTCATATTTCATTTCCATTATCTTAATTTTTAATTCCATGATATTTAATTGATTTTCTATTAATAATTTTATTAAATTTATAAATTATCTTTTTTTGATTATGATATGATTTTTTACAGATTTTTCTAATATAACAATAATAACAATGATAAGATTTAATATTATCCATTATCAAATTTTCCTTTTTCAATTATTTTTGCTGTTTGTTTAAGATATTTAGGTAATTTATCATAGCAACTATTACATATTAGATAAGGTATAGACCAATTTTTATATTTAATAGTTTTAGTTGAGATATTAATACAATCTTTTCAAACTTTATTAATACAAACTTTTAATTTACATTTTTGATTTTTATTAATCTTCATTATTATCCTTAATTTGTTTTTTATTATAAATTATTGCAATTCCTAATAATAAACCTATAAGATTTAAAGTAATAAATAAAAATACAATTCCAATTGCATTATTATCATTACACATATATAACCCCATAGTTGTTAATATTATTCATGCAAAAATTCCTATTATTATTAATAATATGATTGTTCCAATACTCATTAATACTTCCTTTCTTTTTTTATCAATATATTCTGTTGCTTTTAGCATAAAGAATATATATTTTTATTTTTAGATTATTAATACTATTAGTTATATTTTTCTTAGAAAAATGGGCTCGAAATAAATTGTAAAATTTTAAAAAACATTGAGGCATTCGATTCAATATTTATTTAATTTGTGTTAAACAAATTAATATTTTAATTGAACCGGCACCGCTCAATTTTTTTTACAAGTTTTAAATTTATTTTCTCGCCCAAAAAAATTTTTCAAAAAAAATAAAAAATAAAACCAACACTTGCTCACTGGGTAGTGACAAGATTGGTTAAATAAAAAATTAATAGAATTAATATAGTAGGTTCCCTAGTAGGTCTATATATACTAGTTACCAATTCGCTCCCACCCCAAGAATTACCATTTAATGGTTAGTATATTTTATTAGGTATCACTCCACTTATTATTTATCCATGCAAGTCCACATGTTTTAGCTACTATTTTTAACAACTGTGTTGTAGTTCACTTTTTTAATTCCCTAACACGTGTTGATAATAGTGTTAAGGACGGTTATTAATTATTAACTTTCTCCTACTTGGTCACGGCGTGTAGTAGATATTTAAAGGGTGTTAATAATAAAAATTTTAAAATTTTACAATTACAAAAAAAAGACAAGATTTTTATTCTCGTCTTTGTTAATAATTTTTATATAAATTAGAAATGAGAGTTTAAGTGAAAAGGGGTAAATATATATTAATAGACATCTTCGCCATGCTCCCAAAAATCTTTTGATATTCTGGATGTTTTTGTCGTAAAAAGATAATAACTGAATTAACAATTAATTTTAAAAAACTAATAGCAATAATAAAATAATTAGTTACTTCATATAATTGATTTCATAAAATATAAATTAAAGCAGCAAATATTAATAACAACATGGCAGTTCATGGCATATTACTTCTTTTAGTAGTTTTTTGAAAAATTTTAAATAAATCTTTCTCTTCACTCATTTTAAAAATTAAACGTGATTGGTAAAGTAAAAAAGCATTTAATGAATCAACAAATAATAAAATTGCTAATCCTGAAAAAATATAAGCTAAAATAGGAGGAATATTAGGATTATTAATAATAGCATAATATCAAACATTACTAAAGCCACCATTTTCATCTCTTCACAATAAGGGTTGATTAATAGTTAACAAGGCAATTAATAGTGTTAAGTATAAAACAATAATTAGTATTGTGGCAACAACTAATGCCCAAAGTACATTTTTTCTGGGATTTTCTACTTCTTCACTAACATAGGTTATTGCTTCAATTCCTGAATAAGCAAATAATGTCATCGTTGTCGCTGGTAATAACACATAAGTTGCTAGAAAAATTTTTGATAAATCTTTTTTAATTATTTCACTATTAAAACTATTACTATTGCCATTAATCATAGCAATAAATAAAACAAAGATAATTGGTAGTCCTTTTAAAATTGTAAAAATAATTTGTGTTTTTCCTGAACTATTTTTAATAAATATTTACATTATTGCTAGAACAAGTAAAATTAAAATGCCAAATAATTTTGACAATCATTGGTTATTAATATGAGCTAAAGTACTAATGATATTACCTAATGCTAAAGTAGCAGCGGCAACAGCAGTAGCACTAACCATTAATACTAGAATTCAGCCAAATCAAAATGAACAAGCCATTCAATTTGCTTTTTTTAATCAATAATAGGCACTGCCATTACCAGGGAAGGAAATAGCAGTTTCTGCCATTAGTAACATTTCTGGCAAAATTAAGATACCACCTAAAATTCAAGCACATATCATTAAAATAGGGTTAAATCCACTTTGGAATGCTACTTGACCAAATGAGATTAATACTGATGAGCCAACTGTTGCTGAAATTGCCATCATTAGTATTACTCAAAAAGAGTATTTCTTTTTTAATTTCATATTTCTTCTTTTCCAATCGCTGTCTTTTTTGTTTCGTGGTTATTAATGAAAATTTTTATTTTATTAATATAATTGTGATAAGCATTAGGTAAAGTTTCAATATGACTAATATTATTTAAAAATAAATAATCATAATTTTGATAATCAAGTTTAATTTGATAATTATGAATAATGTTAGCCATAAAAAATGGCACAAAATCATCTTTTTTACCATGAATTAATAATCTTGGAATTTTGAATCTGCTTTTGCTTTTCTTTAATAAATCATATTTTTTAATATTTGAATTTGTGAATTTTTGATATCTTTTTGCTAGACAATTACTAATTAATCATCAAGATTTTTGATAACGATATTGCATGACATAACGAAATTGAACAAGTAAATTAGTAAAGCCACTGTCAATAATTGCTCAAGTAATTTCATTATTTGATGCATAATTTAATAAATAGTAATTAATTGTGGTAGCACCCATACTATTCCCAATGAGACCAATACTAGTAACTTCTTGATTATTATTTTTTATTCAGTTAATTAAACAATTAATATCTTTGGCACAAGTAAGACCAATATCACTATATTGACCATAACTTTTAGTATGAGCAACACTATCAAAAGTTAGAATATTATATCCTTGCTGATAAAATCAAGATACTAGTCGTAATGCTAAATATTTATTTTCTGTTCAACCGTGAAAACCAATAACTCATTTCTTGCTTTGTTTTTTTTGGGTGACAGTTAGACAACTAATATCTTGATTATTATCATTTTTAATGATAAATTCTTGATAATTTTCTTGTTTTCAATTAATGGGATAACCATATTGCTTAAGATTTTTACTTTGGCAATCATAGTTATGATATTCAAAACTATTAATGTCAATTTCTTGATTATTATCAACTTGTAATTTGCCGTTCTTTTGATAGCAAAAACAAAATGCTAAGAATTTTTTTTGGTATTTTTTTGAATAAAAATAGACAAAAGGAAATAAGAAGATAACTAATAAAATTTTGCTAAAAGAATAACAAAATTTTTGATAACCATTGATTAAAATGTTTTCACTAATACAAGTATTGATTACTGTCATTTTTTAATCCTTACTTAATAAATAAATAATAAATTTAGTATAATATATTTTTTGACATAAAACTATTTTAATAATATTAGAATTAAAAAATTAGAAAAGACAAATATAAAATGCATAAAACCTGTTTAATTTCTGAAATAATTTGTATAATTTGTAAGCAAATACTTTTATTTAAAAAAACTCATTCCTTTCTAATAAAATCAGATAAAAAACAACTATCAAATCCCTTAAACTTTACTGATATAGAGTTGATTATATGAAAAATAATTATAAAAATATTTAAATATATTAATAATTGCAACAGGACAAGTAACAAAAACAAATGCTTTCATTTTTATTTAAAACTCTTTTATTTTTAATAATTGTTATACATATAATTAAAAATTTACAATAATAATATATTATCTTGCATTTAATATTATTTTTTCAATGTTAATTAATAAATAATGCTATTAAAGTTAATTTATATATAGTATATAATTAATAGCAAAAGCATATAAGTGTGGAGGAATAAATGACAGATAATCAAAAATATATTACTGTTAAAGGTGCACGTGAACATAATTTAAAAAATATTAATATTAAAATCCCAAAATATCAATTAGTAGTTATTACTGGTGTCTCAGGTAGTGGTAAATCATCGTTAGCTTTTAATACCATTTATGCTGAAGGTAGACGAAGATATGTTGAATCGCTTTCAGCATATGCTCGTCAATTTTTAGGTAATAGTGAAAAACCTGATGTTGATGCGATTGATGGTCTAGCACCAGCAATTTCTATTGATCAAAAAACAACGAGTAATAATCCCCGTAGTACGGTTGGTACTGTTACTGAAATTTATGATTACTTGCGATTGCTTTATGCACGAATTGGTACACCATATTGTAATAAAGGCCATGGTGCAATTAGTACCCAAACTTTAAAAGAAATGGTTAATAAAATTAAAACATTAGCAGATAATACTAACATTGAAATTTTAGCACCAGTTATTAATGCGAAAAAAGGTAGTCATCAAGATTTATTAGCGAAATTAAAACAAGAAAACTTTTTACGAGTTAAAATTGATAATAAAATATATAGTTTAGATGAGCCAATTGCATTAAATAAAGCATTACGTCATGATATTGATATTGTCATTGATCGAATTAAATTTATTAATGATGACAATACGATTTCTCGAGTTCATGATGCATTAGAAGTGGCTTTAAATCATAGTAATGGCTTAGCAAAAGTTATTTTACCGCAGCAAAATGAAAATTGATTATTTTCACAAAAATATGCTTGTAAGGTTTGTGGCTTTGCCATTCCAAGTTTAGAACCACGTTTATTTTCTTTTAACGCACCAAGTGGCGCTTGTTTTGATTGTAAAGGGTTAGGTGTAAAATTAGAAGTTGATGAAGAATTATTAATGCCAAATTTAAATTTATCAATTAATGATGGTGGCATTGAATATTTTAAAAATTTAATTGGTACTAGTAATTTAGAATGACAAAGATTGAAGGTGCTGTGTTACCATTACTTAATTGATTTAAATCAACCATTAAAAAATTTAACAAAAGCACAAATTAATTATATTATGCGTGGTAGTAGCGAAGCTATTACTTTTACTATTACTTCTGCTAATGGTCGTAAATATCCTAATCATGATTATATTGAAGGAATTGCAACAGCAATTGAAAGACGTTTTTTAGAAACAACTAGTGATTTTGCTCGAGATTATTATCGTAAATTTATGAGTGAACGTACTTGTTTAACTTGCCAAGGAACAAGGTTAAATCAATTTGCGTTAGCAGTTAAAATTAAAGGTGAACATAATCAAGCGATGAATATTAGTGAGTATACTAATTTAGATATTGAAGAAAGTTTATCCTTTATGTTAAATATTAAATTGTTACCTTATCAACAAGAAATTGCTAAATTAATATTGGTAGAAATTATTAATCGGTTAAGTTTTTTAACTAATGTTGGTTTAGGTTATTTAAATTTATCACGAATGGCACAAACTTTATCTGGTGGTGAATCACAACGAATTCGATTAGCAACGCAAATTGGTTCGCAATTAACGGGAGTATTATATGTTCTTGATGAACCTTCAATTGGTTTACATCAACGTGATAATGTTAAATTAATTGAAACGTTAAAACAAATGCGTGACCTTGATAATACATTGTTAGTAGTAGAACATGATGAAGATACAATGTGAGCTGCTGATTGATTAATTGATATTGGTCCACAAGCTGGTATTTATGGTGGGCAAGTAATTGCTGAAGGAACACCACAACAAGTTGCTAATAATCCTAATTCAATTACTGGTCAATATTTAAGTGGTGAAAAATTTATTCCATTACCCAAATCAAGAAGAAGTGGTAATGGTAAAGTTATTGAAATTCAAGAAGCACAAGCTAATAATTTACAAAAAATAAATGTTAAATTTCCGTTAGGCAAGTTTATTTGTGTCACTGGTGTTTCAGGGAGTGGTAAATCAACACTTGTTAACGATATTTTATATACTAGTATTCAAAAATATTTAGGATTAAAAGGACAGCGGCCTGGAGCTCATAAAGCAATTAAAGGTATTGAATTTATTGATAAAATTGTTGCTATTTCGCAAGAGCCAATTGGTAGAACACCAAGAAGTAATCCTGCTACTTATACTTCAGTTTTTGATGATATTCGTGATTTATTTACGCAAACGCCAGAAGCGAAAGTTAGAGGTTATGCTAAAGGTAGATTTTCTTTCAATGTAGCAGGAGGTAGATGTGAACGTTGTACTGGTGATGGTGTTATTAAAATTGCCATGCATTTTTTACCTGATGTTTATGTAACTTGTGAGATATGTGAAGGTAAACGTTATAATAATGAAACATTACAAGTTAAATATAAAGATAAAAACATTTATGATGTTTTAGAATTACCTGTTGATTTAGCATTAACTTTTTTTGCCAATCATCCAAAAATTTATAAAAAATTAGCAATGATCCAAGAAGTAGGATTAGGATACATAAAATTAGGACAACCAGCTACTGAGTTATCTGGTGGGGAAGCACAAAGAGTGAAATTGGCAAAAGAATTACAAAAACGTGCTACTAGTAAAACAATGTATATTTTAGATGAACCAACTACTGGTTTACACGTTGATGATATTAAAAGGTTAATTCAAGTGTTAAATAAAATTGTTAATCATGGTGATACTGTTGTTGTTATTGAACATAACTTAGAAGTAATTAAGGTTGCTGATTACATTATTGATTTAGGGCCAGAAGGTGGTAAATTTGGTGGTAAAATTATTGCAACAGGAACACCTGAACAGTTAATAACAAATCCCAAATCATATACTGGTCAATATTTAAAAGTAGTCATTGATCGTGATATGGATAGAAAATAATTTATTATTCTTTAATTTTTATCATTATTTACTTTAAAGAATTTTTGCAGAAGATGCTTAACAACTAGTTAAAGAAAGCGAGATTGTCAAAAATCCGAAATAAATTACTTCATATACAGCATTATTATAAATGTTAGACAAGAAATAATTAGGATTTTATGTAATTGTAAATTTATCTTACTACTATTTTAAAAGTATTACAATTAAAATACTCAATTTTATAATTTATAAAAAAATTTTAAAAATTAAAGTATTATAAATATATAGCAAAAATTCTTATTAAATTAAAATTTAATAAGTTTTTTAATTTTTTATTTTAAAATAAATAAAATTATATTTTTAAGTTTATTTGATTACACTTAAATATAACCATTTTTATATAAATAAAAATACTATATGTTCTATTAGCAATCATTTCTTTTAAAACATGTCAAATATTAGTTTCAGTAAAACAACCAATATTTCAAGAAGCACCTTGATTAACAATACCTTTTTTATTATTTTTAAAATATTGTTTTTTTAATTTTTTATGATTATCTAATTGATTATATAAATAGTCAATTAACTCATCATATTGACCATTTTTTATTAAATTTTTACAATTATTATATTCACTTCAATATTTTCTTTTATTTCCCGCCATTATGCCAAGATATAATGTTCTAATTAAATGAAATTTATCTAAAACAAACTCAGCACCAAGATAATCTGCTACATCTTTAATTCACCCAGCACTATCTCCACAAATAATTATTTTTGCTTGTTCAACATTTTCATAAAATTTTTGACAATGTTCATTAGTAAATTCAGCAGTCTTTTTAACTCCAATTGCTGTTTTTGTTGGTCTAATAATTGCTTTTACTCTTTTATTTTGCAATTTATGATTAATATTATCTGTATATGTTGTTATTAATCGCATAGAGTGCTTTATACCTTTACGTTTAAAATTTCAAAATTTTCTATGACCATCATCGATTGCTATAAAAATAGGTTGATTTTTTTTCTAACTTTACTTTTACTGGAATTGTTTCAATTACTTCTAAATTATTAAAAACTCTATGGATAGTACTAAGACTAATATTTGCTTTTTTTATAACATCTCAAATATCACGATATCTTTTTCCATCAGCAAAATATTCAATAATAGTTTGTTCAATATCTTTGCCAATTCTTTTATATTTAGGTAATTCTAGTCATTCATCAACTAAACAAACACGAATTCATTTTTGTAATTTTTCATCAAAATATTTATATATTCTTCTTTTATAAGTTACTAATCCATATATAGTTTTTCTTGTTCGATATTGATAATCAACAATTTTATATTTCTTTTTATCTCTTGTATTTTTTATTATTCAATCTCGTTTTTCTCATTTATTTTTTAAATGTTCTAAAACTAATTTATCAATTTTTGCATATTGTTCTCTAAAATTTCATTTATAATTAAAATTCATATTTAACTCTCCTAATCTGTTTCTGCACTAATTATTAATTTTAATTTACATAAATTTAAAGTGTTAAAATATGGTAAATAACATTAATAATTTATTTTATTCACAATAATCCACATAAGAACGTAATTATGATTAAAATAATGCTACTGTGAAAAAAAGTATCTTCACATTTGCGATATAATAAACAAGTAACATATAATTAATAGTATAGTATCACAAAATAAACGCCTTGCATTTAGGCGTTTATTTTGCGTTTAAAAGGCATATTGTAAAAATAATAAAAAATAGTACAATTTAAAAGTAAAATTAAGGAAAAATAACTTAATTTTTTATAAAATCTAATAACTATTAACAAAGGAAAATTTAACAAATGAATTATCAAAAAACTAATCTACTAAATGAAATTAAAAAACAAATAGAAAGATTTGATGCAAAGGCGAGTATATTAACAGCTATTTCTGGGGGACTTTTAGGACTATCTTTTGGTTGAATACCAATATTTAAAAAAATTGAAACCTTATCAATGAAAATTACTACGTATTTTTTATTCATTTTTGTATTTTTATATATATTGTTTTTATTTTTAGCACTGTTTATTTTTATTTGATCAATCTTGCCAAGAAGTAGACCTAAAAAGATTAAAGAAATAAAAACAAATAATTTTAGTTTATATTATAAAGATTTACAAAAAATGGAAATAAATAATATTGAAAAAAAATTAAAAAATGGAGAAAATGATTTATTAGAACAAATCAAAATTAATTCTATTATAGCTAGTAAAAAACATAAAATTTTAATTTGAGGTATTTTATTTTTAATTTTATCAATATTTTCAATAATTATTTTTATTTTATTTTATATTTTTGTTTAAAATTAAGGAAAAAGGAGAAATTTAATATGAAAACATGAATAAAAACAAATTTAAGTAAAATAACATTAGCATTAGCGCTAACTGGTGCTATAAGTGGAGTAACGGTTTAATAGTTGGTTCAGTAGCACATCATAAAACAAACGATTTAACTTATTTTTTAGACCATGATTATAATGCTCACTGGGGGGGGCAATAATTTGAGAAAGTCCAAGAAGTGATCATTATAAAATAGATTTATATTTTGGAGTTAAAGCAGCCAATAATGATGATAAAAAATGAGATGGTAATTATCCAAATGGATATTTTGATAATTAAATTTCTAAATTTATATAAGAAATATTTTCATTATATTTATCAAATAAATTAATATTGGTTAATTTTATTTCTTGTTTATCTGTTATTAAAATTAAATCATAATTTCCAGAACCAAATATGCCACTAATTTCTACCCGATTTAAATTATTAATCGGGTTTTCAATTTGTAATTGAAATTCATTATCACTATCAATTTGTGAAATTTCCTTATAAAATTCTAATTTAGAAAATAATTGAGATTTATTTGAACCATATAAATTTAAAATATTTTCAACTTTATTATTATTAATAATTGTTCTTGTAAAATACTTTCCATATTCACCATTTCCTAATGTTCAATCAGCAGGAATTAATGAAGGTATATTATTACTTTCTAACTCATTTGTTATAGATAATCAATTAAATTGGTTATCATCTAATTTGAATAATTCATTTTGACTAATATCATTATTTTTTAATTTAATATTATTGATATTTGTAAAATCAAAATATACAGATTTTAACATTACTTTTGCATCTTTAAATTTTCAAACTTCATTGGCATTACTATGTATGGGATTAGATTTTAATTCAAAATAATAAGGTAGTAAAATTTTATTATCATCATTTAAACCCTTATTAATAGACATATTAGAATAAATATTATTTGATAACATCATAATTACTTGTTTTAAAATTTGAACTTGTGGTAAATTTATATAATTTGGATAATCTAATTTTCATTGCTTAAATAAATTAGTAATTACATCATCAGGCTTTTGACCTTCAAATTTTGCTCTTAATTTATCTAGTTCATTTGGCTTTTTCGTTGGGTCTAAACTTGCACCATCAAAATTTCTATTATAACTATATGTATAAGTTAACATATCTAATAATACTTTTTGTAAACTATCAATTGGGGGTTTGTCATTTATTTCTATTTCAATATCATGAAATTTATTTGTTGTAGCAATATTTAAAACAAAATTAGCAGTGATTCAAGGCAAATGCCATACTTCATTATCTTTTAATTCTTTTTCTTCATTTAATGGTCATAATTGTGGACTATTAGTAACTTTATAACCTAATTTAGTATATGTAACTCTTGCATTATTAATAATTTCTTTTCTTGTTTCAGTTCCACCACCAATAGCAATTAAATCTAAAACTGATTTTTCTTGTCCTATAAATTGTTTTGCTAAATTTCACGGTAATATCTGTTCACTAAATCATTGTTCTAATATTCTAACTTTTGGTTGCGTTTCAATCGGCATTGATAATAGGGGAAATGCTATCTTATCTTTAACAAATAACTTTAGGTATACTTCCATATTGTCAACTTCACCAAGTACCTTTATATTGCCAAAAATCATGCTTCTAGGGGCTTTAATTTTTAAACCCGTAACTTTGGTATCTTTATCTAATGGTTTTTGTAATTTAATAATGATTGGATAGCCATCTCTTGTTTTAAAATCTTTAATTTTAATAATAGTAATACTTTTAGTACTTCTAGTTTTTGGATTTTGATAAGGTTGAGAATAATTATTAATAATATATAAATTATCAATATTATTATCAGTTAACGGTTCATTAATCGATACCGCATATAACTTAAATTGATTTAATAATTCTATTTCTTGAAAAATTAAGTTTTTAATATCTGTCATACTATATTCAATTGTATTATCATTAATATTAGTACTTGCTCTTTGATTTAACTGCATAGTAAAGTCTGATGTTTCAGCTGCAATAGTTTTTAATACTTTTTCAATATCAATAAAACCAATTTTAATAGTATTTGCTGAAAATCTTAAACTATTATTTTCATTATTTTTAAATAAACGTGCAATTTCATAAATATAAATTGTTCTTTTTTTAAAGTCATCATATGCTCTATTAATATCTGGATCACTAGTAGCACGCATCATATTAGTAAAGTCATAAGGGATATTATCTATTAAATAATCATTTTCTACATCTGCTTGATTAAGTTTAGTTTGCTTTTGTTTCTGTGGAAACTTGGTTTGTGGTTTGTTGTCTTGGTTGTCCATTGTTTTCTCCTATTAATTGGTTATTTTCGGGATTAAATAATTTTAATTTAACTGTTAAATTATTAATTTCTTGTTCATCATTAATATTAAATGTTTTACTAATTAATAAATCTTTATCGACACTTACTAATAATTGAATAAATTTAAGAATATCAATATTAAATTGTCATAATTTTTGTTCAATATAATTAATAGTTGAAATATTTACAGCTGTACTTTCGGGAACTGATTGTTGTGCTGATTTTTTTTGACTTGGAATATGAATACCACAACGTTTAAATATTTCATTAACATTTCAATCATAGATATCAGTTAAGTTTTTACCTTTAAAATTACTACTTGTCATATTAATATTTTCATTTTTTTCATTATTATCACCAGTCGTTTTTCAAATATAGTTGGGAGCATGGCGAAGATGTCTAAATACATAATTACCCCTTTTCACTTAAACTCTCATTTCTAATTTATATAAAAAATTATTAACAAAGACGAGAATAAAAATCTTGTCTTTTTTTTGTAATTGTAAAATTTTAAAATTTTTAATAATCCTCTTTAACGCTATTATCAACACGTGTTAGGGAACTAAAACAGTGAACTACAACACAGTTGTTAAAAATAGTAGCTAAAACATGTGGACTTGCATGGATAAATAATAAGTGGAGTGATACCTAATAAAATATACTAACCATTAAATGGTAATTCTTGGGGTGGGAGCGAATTGGAAACTAGTATATATAGACCTACTAGGGAACCTACTATATTAATTCTATTTTTTATTTAACCAACCTTGCCACTACCCAGTGAGCAAGTGTTGGTTTTATTTTTTATTTTTTTTGAAAAATTTTTTTGGGCGAGAAAATAAATTTAAAACTTGTAAAAAAAATTGAGCGGTGCCGGTTCAATTAAAATATTAATTTATTTAACATAAATTAAATAAATATTGAATCGAATGCCTCAATGTTTTTTAAAATTTTATAATTTATTTCGAGCCCATTTTTCTTAGAAAAATATAACTAATAGTATTAATAAATAAAAAAACAAAAATATATGTCCTTTATGCTAGGAAGCAACAGGACATATATAGAAAAGGATTATTATGCAAATAGAATTCAAAAAAGAACAAATAATTAAAAAACAAAATTCTATTATGATTGATTATGGTGAATATAAATTATCTATTCCAAACTGAATGGTTAAAAATAATTCTTTTACTGTTGATAATAATTACACATATTGAGTTTTTAATTTTGAAAATATTAAAAAAGAATTAAATGGTAATGAATTAATAAAATTATTAGAACCATATATTTCTGAACAAAAAATAATTGTTAATAAACCAATTGCTCCAAAAGAATATTACCTTAATAATATTAAACTAGAACCATTAACATTTTATGAACAATACAATAGTTGATTTATTAGTGAAATAACTGATAACAAAACTAATATTACAAATCCTTGTTTTAAATATAATATTACATGAGAAGAAAATAAAAAAAATTTTAGAATAAATAATCCATATAATCATAATGATTTACCAATTAATTATATAGTTACTTCTTATAAGCATATTTCAACTCACAATGAAAAAGTATTTTTGTTGAACATGTAAACAACATAAATTAAATTATTTATTCTTTAATACTAATGATATAAAAACAAGAAAACATTTTTTAAGAGATAAAAATAGTAAAGCAATTTGTTATGACTGTATTTTAAATATTAGGTTAAGTAGGGGATATAAAAGATAATACAATACGACTTAATTATTGGTATTGACCCAGCAGGAATAAGTAGTAATGAAATTATTATATATTCAAAAAAGAACAAGTAATTAAAAAACAAATTAAGGATAATTAATAATGAAGATTAATAAAAATCAAAAATGTGAATTAAAAGTTTGTATTAATAAAGTTTGAAAAGATTGTATTAATATCTCAACTAAAACTATTAAATATAAAAATTGGTCTATACCTTATCTAATATGTAATAGTTGCTATGATAAATTACCTAAATATCTTAAACAAACAGCAAAAATAATTGAAAAAGGATATTTTGATTATGAATAAAACTAAAAAGAAAAGAAAAAGATGTGTCGAATGTGGCGAATTATATAAAGCAGAAAAAATTACTATGCTTTATCACTTTAAAACAGAATTAGAAGCAGCACAACATCATATTAGAAAATTTGAAGATGATTATGATATTGAAGAACATTTGGATTATAGAAAACCATATGGATATGTTTGTGATTGATGTAGTGATTATTAATAATGCAATATGACTTAATTATTGGCATTGATCCTGCTGGTATTGGTAGTAATGGAATTATTATATATTCAAATGAAACTAATAATATTATTTTTAATGAAACATTTAAAAGTAAAACTGTTCTAGAAAGTAAAAATTTATTTAAAGAATGCTTTTTAAAAATTAAAAAACAGTTTGATAATAATAAAGTATTAGTTATTGTCGAAAATTTCTTTTTAAGTTCAAAACAATTATTAACTAATCCATTAGCAACTCCTAAAATTATTGGTGCTTTAATGGTTTTAGTACAAGATGTTATGAACTGAGATTATCATGAAAATCAACCAAAAAACAAAAACAAAATAGAAAATTATAAAGGAAATATAAAATTAACAAAACATGAAGCAGATGCATATAAGCATATTCAATATTATTTAAGGAATTTTAAAAATGAAAGATAAAGCAAATTATGTTAAATTAACAGTAAAACTTAGTAACACTATTGAAGCAAAATATCATGAAAAAGGTAATAAACAATTATATTATAGTGTTCGTGGACAATGGAATGGTTTAAACTATGTTACTTTAATTTTTAATAACCCAAAATTTTATAAACGATGTATTTTATTAAACAAAAATGATGAAATTATAGTAAGTGGTCAAATCTTTAATACTTTAAATATTCCTAAAAATCGTGCATTTTGTTCAATTAATGTTAAATGATTTAAAAAATGAAAAGAGTAAAAATGAATAATAAATATTGTAATAAAAGAATTTGATTAACTAAAAATTGATGTATCAAATGTTTAAAAAAAATAGTTAATAATTTAACAAAAAATAAGGAAAATAAGGAATGTAAATAATGAAAAAAATAACTGTTGATGTAAAAGAAGTAACACAACGCTGGGATAGTCAATCAGTAGATTTAAATATTTTATATACAATACGTGAACATCTTGAAAATGGTAATTATAATACTGTTCAAAACATGATTAATGACTGAATTGATGATTTAGAGACAGAATTAGGAAAAAAGGAAAATAAATAATTATGGGATATTGAACAAAATATTGTTGTACCTATTGTGGAAAAATAATGATAGGTGATGAAGAAAACATCGAGCATACTAAAACTCATAACAAGGAAAATAAATAATGACAGAAAAAGAAGCAATTAAGTTAGCTAAAAAATTAGAACCAAAAATAAAAGGTCATGGAGTTATTGGTGAATATATAGGTAATGGATGAAATATATTTTGTAAACAAGTATTAAAAGATAATGTAAAAGAAGAATGTTGAGAAGCAAATATATTTATTGATGATTTAAAAGGAGAATAAATAATGAACTATTGTGATTGAACAGAACGAGTTAACGCAAATGGTAGTGTAACTTGAAAATGTAGTAATAAAACAGAAGAGAAACAAGATGAACATGGAAGAGCATATTGTACTGAACATAGAATTAAAGTTGATCAAATTAATAAATCAAGGCATAAAGATTGTATTAATAAAGAAAAATTAATTAAATATTTTAATAAATTACCAAAGAATCAAAAATTAACAACAGAAACTTTATATGTTTTCGATACTATATTTGAAAAAATAGAAAACGGAGAATTTCATTAATGATTATATTACCTACTTTATTTGGTGATAAAGATGAAATTGAAATATTATCACCATCACCACAAGCACTTCGTACTCATAATGATATTAGAGCAATTATCTTAATGAAATATCCTAATGTTAAATCACAACATATAATTATTTCTGACCCCGAAGATAATGTTGCATTAATAGTTGGTGATAATGATGTTTATCAAGGTTGAGTAAAAGTTTGAATTAAAAAAATAGAAAATTAAAGGAAGTAAATTATGCCAAATATAGAAAATACACAATCAAATTATACTTTAACTAAATTAATAAGAACTGGAATTAGTCCTATTTGTGCAATGATAGGTACAAGTGCTTATTATGGTCAATTAATAGGTAATCCAATATTAGGTTCAATTAATAGTTTATTATTTGGTAAAAAATTAGGTTTAGATATATGAAACTTAAATCAAAGACCAAGTAATAAAACAAAAGTAATTAATAGTAGTAAAAAAATATTATTAGGATTAGGAACAATTGGTTTAGCAAATTATAGTAAATTTATAAATGAAATAATTGAACCTATTGAACCAACTACAACACCTATGCCTATAACTACTACAAGTACAACTACAACAACTACAGAAACGCCCCCATGACTATTATTAAGTATAAATAATAATCCTAATAATTTAATGGATTGAGATACTTTTATTAGTTTAAATGCTTATGGTGTTTCAAATCTTATTAGTGGTTTAACTGAATTAATACCTAATAGATTTGAAACTATTAGAAAAATAGCAAATATGGCAACTGGTGGTTGCTTGATTAGTAGTGGTGTTGCTATGGGTATTAATAATGATTTTAATAATGCTTATGCTATTCCTACAATTATTGCAGGAATAAGTGAAATTATTCATAATTTATTACCTATGGAAACAGTACATAATAATACTGAAATGCAAGAAACAGTATTCACTAATGAAACTGCAAATCTTATTAATGATAATGTAAGTATTAATAGTTATGGTAGTGATATGAGTGAAGTTAATATTAATGCACAATTATCATTTGCTGAAAATTATTATCACTTATAAAAAGAAAGGAAAATATAAAAATGAAAGATTTTTTAAAAGCACTTGAAACAATTGGAATTAGTACTGGTATATTACTTTGTCGAGAAATTATTGTTTTATTAAAACGATTTATTACAACTCCAAAACATGTTAGAGCAAATAATAAAATTATCAAACATCAAAAAAAATTAGCAAAACTTAATGAAAAAATTAATAAAGAAATTAAATAATGGGGTGCTGTAAATGTTAGAAAATGAAACTAATGTACAACAAACAACGCAAACTTTAACTGAAAATGATGTTTCACAAGAAATAGAAAATAAAGTTAATGAAGCAGAAAATAAATTAAATAAACTTAATCAAGAAATAAAAGAAAAAGAAATAATTAATATATTTAAAAAATATCAAGTTAAAAGTGAATTTTATGATTATTTAAAATTTAAAACAAATAATATAGAAAATTCAAAAATAGAAGATACTATTAAAAAAATTATTAAAGAACAACCATTGTTTAAAGAACCAATTAATACAGGTGGTAAACAAGAAACTATATTAACAAATCAAATACCAATTAAAATTAATCCATTATTGGATTATAAAAAGAAAAATTATTTATAGAAAAGGAAGTTTAAAATGGCAGTAAATATTCAAACAAACTTAAATAATACAGAAAAATTAGTTGAAGCACCAGAATTCATTGAATTTTTTAAACAATCAAATTCACCATGAGCAAACTTTTTTCCAATTGAAATGACTAACTCTACAAAAATTGAATTTATTATTAAATTACCAAAAGACCCAAAAGTTAAAGTTATTCCATGAGATGACAAAAGTAAAAGATATGATGTTGGGTATGCTACTACTGATAAAATTGAAAAAATAATTGAAAAATCATATCTTGCTGGTGAAACTATTGCCAATATTGACTTAAATGCTGAAAATGGTCAAAATTTATTAGACAGTATGCAATATGAAGTTGCTAATGATTTAACAGATAAATTAGCAAATGATGATACTAACATAATTTCTCAATTTGCTACAAAAGTAACAATAACTGATCCAACACCAATTGGATATTTAAAAGCAATGTTATCGGCATGAAATACTTTATTTCAATTACGAAATAGTACAAATTGTAAATTTTTTATTACTAATAATCTTTATGATAGTTTAGTTTATTTAGCAGATAATAAAGGAATAATTACTGATAATGAATTAGCACAACAATTACGTTTAAATGGAAATGATTTATATGTAAAAGGTGTATTATGTCAAATTGTATTAGATGATTATATGACATTTACAAATGATAAAAATGAAGATGAAATAATGAATTTTATTTTAGCAACTCCAAAAGCAATGAAAAGATATATGTTACAAAATACAGTTATTTATTTACAACAAGTTGCAGATGGTAAAGTTGGTAGAACTTATTTAGTTGGTGGTGAAGTATTTGGGCAATCAATTCCTTATATGTCAAAAAAAGAAACAACATCACGTTGAATGTTATGTGGAGTAATTAAAAGTGAAGTAAAAAATGATTTAAAATCTAAAATTACAACTTTAACAATAAATAATCCTACTGCAAAAACAAATAAAACTAATAAAGAATTAGATACAAATATTTTATATGCAAAAGAAATTAATAGTTTAAATCCAAGTTTGGAAAATCCAACTATTAAATATTTTAGTGATGAGCAAGGTAAGAACATTATTAGTAATAATAAACAAAAAACTGGTGATTTATATGTAGCAATTAGAGCAAATGTAAATGATCCAAATTATAAAGGTTCAACAAGTCCAATTAAAATAACTCTTCAATAATTAAGGAAATTTAATCATGCCAATTGGTACAACTAGTACAGCAATACTTTTCAATATCAATAAACCAAAACATACTAGAATCAGTAAACAACAAGAAAATAAAAGTTTTTGATGAGAAATTTTAGAAATGATTGGTGTACAAGTAATAGCAGTAGCACTTGCTCCTTTTACTGGTGGTTTAAGTGAAAGCATAGCACTTGGATTAGGTGCAAGTGATTTTATTGGTAGTAGTATTGCTGTTGGTGTAGAGTTTTTAACTGATTTTACTATTAATCAAGTTTATGATTATTTAAAAGGAAATGTAACACCATTAAATACTTTTTTTAATATATTACCAGCATTTGCTGGACTTAATAAAATAAGTCGTGGTTATCGTACGACTAAATTTATTAAACTAGCACAAAAAACTAAAACATTAGAACAAATAGGTGTTAAAGAAGCAAAAAACTTACAAGAAATTATTAGTCAAGTAAGTGGCAAAGAAATTTTAACAGATAAAATTATTGGTAATAAACGTTATTTATTTAATTATAGTTTTGCTCCTAATCGTGAAACAATAATCCAAAATTTAGGTTATGTTGCTGAAAGAGAATTTAAAAATAATTTTAAAAAATTAGAAGCACAAGAGTTAAAAGATTATTTATTATTACAAAATACATTAATAAAATTGAGTCCGCAATTAACTCCAAAGTTTAAGATTAAAGATATTGAAAAAGCAAATAACTTTTTAAAAAAATATAATACTGAGTTAAAAGAAGTATTAAAAATGAACCAATATGATTGATTAAATTTAGTTCATACAATTCATGCAGAAAATAGATATGGTAAATCTTTAATTTTGGATTTACAAAAAATTCGTGCTAATGCTATTAAATTTAATTTTAAAAATAGTTCAATTCATCAACTTGTTTTAAAAGCAAATCAAACTTTTAAATATTTTGATATTAGATTTTATTTAAAAAAAGGTTTAAATAAATTTTGAAAAGATACTCCATATTTTGAAAAATTACGAGAAAGTATCTATAAATTACAAGAAAAATTTGAAAATTTAGAAAAAAAGGTAATGGAAAAAATTAATAAATTAAAAGAAAAAGCAACAGATTTATTTACTAGTGCAGAGAAAAAAGCAATTAAACATGCACAATTAATTCCATTAAATTCACCTGTATTTATTGGTTGCAAAATTCAACCTTTATCATTAAGTAAATGTGCAATTACTATTTATCATCGTAATCCTAGGTATAAACCAATTACAGTTATTGATAGTATTCTTAAAGCAGAAACTTTTGTTACGCAAATACATCCATTCCATTGATATCGCTGATATAGTGGTTGATACATTGGTTATGGAGTTAGTCGTAATAAATGATTAAAAGCAATTGCATTTGCTCCACCAGTTGTTCAACAAGTAATTAGAGATAGTTTAAAGTATATCGAGAAATTTTTAGGACAATAAGAACCTATCATAAAGTAGTGAATGTTATTAATAATCCTATTGAAAATATTAATAAATCATTTAAAAATGTTGGTTTAAAATTTTCAGTTAATACATTATTTGGTACTGGACTATTACATCATTTAGAAAAATTTGCATATAGTCAAGTTGTAGCAAAAGGTAAGAAAAAATTACAAAAAGAAATTATCCATATAGCACATAGAAAAACTAAAACAAAAACTAAGCATTATAAAAAAGCATTTTTTAAGGAATGATAAATTATGATTAATAAACTTTGAACTGATGTCAGTCTAGAAAATTATAATAACTGATATCCATTAACTGGAAAAATTATCGAAACTCCACAGCAATATATCAATACATGACCTAATGTTAATGATTGATTTACAACTTTTGCGATTCGTGCTCAAAATGATATTAATGCTTATCTTGATTTTATTTTATCTAAATTTCCTTTTGATAGTTTTAAAGATGAATTAATTAAAGAAACATTAAGAGATATGGTGTATGTTTGTGTTGAACATTGAGTATTTAATCGTACACCAATTGAGTTTAATGTTGATGCTACTATTCAATTCAATAATGGTACATCATTTAGTGCAAATAGTATTCCTAGTATTAATGTTTGAGACTTAGCACCTAGTAGAATGAAAATATGAGCAAGATTAACTGAATTAAAACAAGTATTTTTAAATTATAGTGAAGATGAATTAGATGTTGACAAAATTGACTTAAAAGCATTTTATACAAAAAATCAAGTTGATGAATTAATTAAAGAACAAAAAGCATTTACCTTATCAAAACAAATGAAATTATATGATGATTTAGTTGATGATAATGTAGATGAGATATATAGGGGTCCTGTTAGTAAGTTTGTTAATAAAGGTTATGTCGCAACTGAATATGATAAAGAAACTGAAACAATGATTTTAGATTGACCTGATGAAATTGGGACATTACCACCCGAAGTTTTACAAAATAATCCCCAAATTGGTGATTTTACCCATGCTGCAACTGCTGACTTTTCTGCTAAACAACAAAAACGAATTACTAGTAATGAAAATGAAATTACGAAATTAAATAGTGAATTAACTAAAATAAATGAAAATATTAATGATATTAAAAATAATTGATTTAATATTGCAACTAGTCCTTTATGAAAGAAAATGTCTTCTTTTATTCCTAGTAATGAATTTGGAAAAATATATTTAGCAATATGAGGTTATATTTACCAATCCACTACTAATCCAACTGATAATTATATATATAGTAATAAAAAAACTATATTTAGTTTAGGTGGAGAAATTCAAAGAACAACACAAAAAAGTATTAAATTAGATGAATTAATTGTAAATGATAATGTTAAAATACAATTATTATTTACCAAGGAATGAAATGATATTACTGTTGTCTCTAATGATGATAATTATAAATCTACTTCTGTTACTTTATATCAATATATTGGAAAAGGCACACCAACTGAATTTATAGCAGAACCTAATAAAGATAATGATTATTATACAAAACAAGAAACTAATGAATTATTAGATAAAAAACAAAATATAGATGATAATAATTTACAAACAACTGTTAAACAAATTGTTCCTGCAATTAATGAAAATAAAGTAAATATTGATAAAAAACAAGATAAATTAATTGCTGGTGAAAATATTCATATTAGTGATACTAATGTTATTAGTGCTACTGGTGGAAATGAACCACCTAATTTAGATAATTATTATACAAAACCAGAAGTTGATGAAAAACTTAAAAATAAAGTTGATAGTAGTCAATTTAAGTTTGCTTTTATGGCAAATGCTCTTGGTACTGAAAATCCTAATTTAGAAACTACTAATAAAACTATTGTTGGTGGTATGAATGAATTATTAGATAAAAAACAAGATAAATTAGAAAATTCATCAGATACTATTCTTAGTGATAATAGAATATTAGTTTTAGATAATGTGGGTAATTCTGTTCCAACTAAAATTATTTCAACAAATAAATACTCTGAATTAATTACTAATGATAAAACTATTGTTGGTGCTATTAATGAATTAAAAGATAATGAAGATAAAAAACAAGATAAAGAAAATTGAACTATAATAGGAAAAAGTATAAGTAATAGAGAATATGGTAATTTTCAACTTGATTTTTATAAATTGTATAGAACATATATAACATGAGAAAAACCACCATTTAATCAAGTTAATACAAAAATTAAAGTAGAATTTAAAACTGGTGGGTTTCTTGGTGGATATAATGATACTTTTTTTCTTACAATAGGAAAAATTGAAAATGAAGAAGTAACTTTAAGTTTAAAAGTTATTAATCATAATTATTCTTTAATTATGACTGGTGGAAATGCAAAATATGGAAATATATTTTCATTAGAAGAATTACAAAATACTGTTAAAGTTAATATAATTAAACCTTTCAAAATTAATTCAAAAAGTTTAAAAATTAATGAAATCGAAGAAAATAATTGAGATATTGAATTAAAAGAAAATCCAACAACTCATTGTCCATGTTCAAAATGAAAAGAAGTTGGAACAAAAATAAATATAAATCATATTAAATATGATTTTAAACCAAATAATAAATATAAAATTTATTATAATTTTGAAAGTCAAACAAGCATTAAAAAACATTGTTTTATTTGTAAAGAATTTTTATATGGTGAATTAAATACAGATATTCAGTCTTTGGATTGAGATAATGTTAATAATAGAATAATGGTTTCTTTACAACTACAAAATAATACAATTTATACTATTAGTAACTCTGGGAGACTTCGATATGGGCAACTTTTAAAATTAGAAGAATTACAGGAATAAGATTATGTTTTTTAAAATTATAAAAATTATTTTAGGTTTAATTGGAGTAATACTATCATCAGCAACAGCATGTTTAATTATATTTATTATTGTCAAAATTATTTTAAAAATTAATCAAATATTTTAAAGAAAGGTGGTGAATATTATGTTAAGTTTATTTAAAAGAAAAGATAAAAGTAATATTAATGATAATCAAAGTGAAAAATTAAAATTTTTAACTAATAAAAATATAGAATTAATATACAATATAAATTAAAATCAAATACATTTTATAGAATATTTTATGATTGAGAAGCATCACATAGTATTAATATGATTGGTAAATATCCAACTTTAATAAAAGAGTTTTTTTGAACAAATAGTGTAGATAATTGAGAAATATATGTTGCACAAAATTTAGCACGTAATACATCAATAATGGTAATACAAAATACTGTTACTAATAAAATAACATTAAGATATGCAAGTGATTATTATGGTAATTTATGAAAATTACAAGAATTACAGGAATAAAATTATGTTTTTTAAAATTATAAAAATTATTTTAGGTTTAATTGGAGTAATATTATCATCAGCAACAGCATGTTTAATTATATTTATTATTGTCAAAATTATATTAAAAATAAACAAAATATTTTAAAGAAAGAAGGAATTATATTATGGATACAAATTTAATTATATTAATTGCTAATTGTTCAATGACTGCAGGATATGTTTTAATTAGTCTTGGAAAAGCACTTATTGAATTTGGAAAAGCATTAAAAGACCCCGAAAGAAAAGCACTTAAAAAACAAAATAAAATTAATAAATTACAAACTAAACTAAATTCTATTAATAAAAAAGAAGAAGTAAAAAGTATTTATTAATATTAAAAAAATGCCTATTAAAGGCATTTTTAGTTATAATCTATAATAATTTTCATCAAATGATAATTGTGCATTAATATTAACTTCACTCATATCACTACCATAACTATTAATACTTACATTATCATTAATAAGATTTGCAGTTTCATTAGTGAATACTGTTTCTTGCATTTCAGTATTATTATGTACTGTTTCCATAGGTAATAAATTATGAATAATTTCACTTATTCCTGCAACAATAGTAGGAACTGCATAAGCATTATTAAAATCATTATTTATCCCCATTGCTACACCACTACTTATTAAACATCCACCAGTTGCCATATTTGCTATTTTTCTTATATTTTGAAATCTATTAGGTATTAATTCAGTTAAACCACTAATAAGATTTGAAACACCATAAGCATTTAAACTAATAAAAGTATCTCAATCCATTAAATTATTAGGATTATTATTTATGCTTAATAATGGTCATGGTGGTATTTCAGTAGTAGTTGTACTTGTAGTAGTTATAGGCATAGGTGTTGTAGTTGGTTCAATAGGTTCAATTATTTCATTTATAAATTTACTATAATTTGCTAAACCAATTGTTCCTAATCCTAATAATATTTTTTTACTACTATTAATTACTTTCATGATATTTTGCTTCAATAGTGTTACTAAGTTTTACTGTTAATTTAACATAATTTGCTTTATTTTTCATTTTTAAAATTCCTTAAATAATATTGAATATGCTTATATGCATCTTCTTCATGTTTTGTTAATTTTATATTTCCTTTATAATTTTCTATTTTGTTTTTGTTTTTTGGTTCATTTTCATGATAATCTCAGTTCATAACATCTTGTACTAAAACCATTAAAGCACCAATAATTTTAGGAGTTGCTAATGGATTAGTTAATAATTGTTTTGAACTTAAAAAGAAATTTTCGACAATAACTAATACTTTATTATTATCAAACTGTTTTTTAATTTTTAAAAAGCATTTTTTAAATAAATTTTTACTTTCTAGAACAGTTTTACTTTTAAATATTTCATTAAAAATAATATTATTAGTTTCATTTGAATATATAATAATTCCACTTGTACCAATACCAGCGGGGTCAATACCAATAATTAAGTCATATTTCATTTCCATTATCTTAATTTTTAATTCCATGATATTTAATTGATTTTCTATTAATAATTTTTTTAAATTTATAAATTATCTTTTTTTGATTATGATATGATTTTTTACAGATTTTTCTAATATAACAATAATAACAATGATAAGATTTAATATTATCCATTATCAAATTTTCCTTTTTCAATTATTTTTGCTGTTTGTTTAAGATATTTAGGTAATTTATCATAGCAACTATCACATATTAGATAAGGTATAGACCAATTTTTATATTTAATAGTTTTAGTAGATTTATTAATACAATCTGTTCAAACTTTATTAATACAAACTTTTAATTCACATTTTTGATTTTCTTTTATATTCATAATTTTATTTATTTCTTTAATGTTTATTTACAGCAATTAATAAAATTATTAATCCAATTAAAGTTGAAATTGAATAAATAATTATTTTTATTTTTAATCATTTTTTTTGATGTTCTTTTGCTATTTTTATTTTTTGTTCAGTTTGTAATTCTTTATTATCTTTTTCTTTCATTTTTGCTTTCTTTCTAATATATTCTGTTGCTTTTAGCATAAAGAATATATATTTTTATTAATCTTCATTATTAATTATCCTTAATTTGTTTTTTAATTACTTGTTCTTTTTTGAATATATAATAATTTCATTACTACTTATTCCTGCTGGGTCAATACCAATAATTAAGTCGTATTGTATTATCTTTTATATCCCCTACTTAACCTAATATTTAAAATACAGTCATAACAAATTGCTTTACTATTTTTATCTCTTAAAAAATGTTTTCTTGTTTTTATATCATTAGTATTAAAGAATAAATAATCTAATTTATGTTGTTTACATGTTCAACAAAAATACTTTTTCATTGTGAGTTGAAATATGCTTATAAGAAGTAACTATATAATTAATTGGTAAATCATTATGATTATATGGATTATTTATTCTAAAATTTTTTTTATTTTCTTCTCATGTAATATTATATTTAAAACAAGGATTTGTAATATTAGTTTTGTTATCAGTTATTTCACTAATAAATCAACTATTGTATTGTTCATAAAATGTTAATGGTTCTAGTTTAATATTATTAAGGTAATATTCTTTTGGAGCAATTGGTTTATTAACAATTATTTTTTGTTCAGAAATATATGGTTCTAATAATTTTATTAATTCATTACCATTTAATTCTTTTTTAATATTTTCAAAATTAAAAACTCAATATGTGTAATTATTATCAACAGTAAAAGAATTATTTTTAACCATTCAGTTTGGAATAGATAATTTATATTCACCATAATCAATCATAATAGAATTTTGTTTTTTAATTATTTGTTCTTTTTTGAATTCTATTTGCATAATAATCCTTTTCTATATATGTTCTGTTGCTTCCTAGCATAAAGGACATATATTTTTGTTTTTTTATTTATTAATACTATTAGTTATATTTTTCTTAGAAAAATGGGCTCGAAATAAATTGTAAAATTTTAAAAAACATTGAGGCATTCGATTCAATATTTATTTAATTTGTGTTAAACAAATTAATATTTTAATTGAACCGGCACCGCTCAATTTTTTTTACAAGTTTTAAATTTATTTTCTCGCCCAAAAAATTTTTCAAAAAAAATAAAAAATAAAACCAACACTCGCTCACTGAGGAGTGGCGAGGTTGGTTAAATAAAGAATTAATATAGTAGGTTCCCTAGTAGGTCTATATATACTAATTACTAATTCGCTCCCCCCCAAGAATTACCATTTAATGGTTAGTATATTTTATTAGGTATCACTCCACTTATTATTTATCCATGCAAGTCCACATGTTCTAGTCACTATTTTTAACAACTGTGTTGTGGTTCACTGTTTTAATTCCCTAACACGTGTTGATAATAGTGTTAAAGATGGTTATTAATTATTAACTTTCTCCTACTTGGTCACGGCGTGTAGTAGATATTTAAAGGGTGTTAATAATAAAAATTTTAAAATTTTACAATTACAAAAAAAGACAAGATTATTTCTTGTCTTTTTCCTTTGTTGATAATTTTAATTTAACTTATAAAATGTATATTTTATTTTTTTTAAATACGTCGAATATAAAGGGTTAAAGAGAGTTTAAGTTGTCTAATTTTCATTACTTTTAAAATAATTCATTTGGAAATAAGTTACTAATATAGTAATTAATTATTTCGTAAATTTGACAATCTACCAAAAGAAAAGGAGTAATTAAAATGAAAAGAGCAACTGAAAAAAGTTTATTAAAAGAAGTACTTATTAATAGAACTATGTTAAATATTACAAATAGCATTAATATGTTAAAAGAAATATTTATTACTGCTTGTAATAAACAATATTTACAATGTTGATTTGATTTTTTTGAATTTGCTTTTTTAACAAAAGATTTAAAAGATCAAGAAAAAGAATATCAATGAATACAAAATATTTTAATAAAGTATCAAGATATTATGATGAATAATAAATGTAAAGAAACTGATTTTTTTGTTTTTAAAGCTGAAAAAGAAACTTTTTTTCCATGAGAGGAAAAAATAGAGTTTGAATTACTTGAACTAACATTGCTATATGAAGAGCAGAGTAAATTGAAAGCACAAATCAAAGCAATAAAAATAGAATTGTATTGTCAATTAAGTAATATTAAATTAGAATTAAAACAAAAATTATCTAAAAAGAATGAACAGCAAATTAATATTCTTAACTTTCATAATAACAGTTTGCAAAAGTTAGTAATTTTTCAAAAGCAAAAAATAAGTAAATTTTTTAAATTTAAAAGTAAAATAGCTAATATTTTTACTTTTGGTTGTTATAATTTTGCAGCAAAATTAATTAATAAAATAAAATGTGAAAAACTTATTTTACAAAATCAAAAACAACAGCTTGCTAAAGTTGGATTAGAAATTTGTAATATTAAAGAAAGTTTAAATAAAATTGAAGTAGAAATTAGAAAAAAAAGACAACAACTTGCTGCTTTTGAAAAAGAATTTAGTGTTATTAGTAACGAAATCAATGCAATTAATGTGCACAATAATGAAGTTGTACCAGAAAATAATAGATTAATGATACAATTATAATCATTATTATTTCAAAAAATAACAATTTGCTATTTGTTTGTTAAAAAGTAAGGAGAGTTGTTTCATTTATATGATACAATTCTATTTATACATAATTTCAGGAAAGGATTTGTTATTTTGGAAAAAAGAGTATATTTTTTAAAGTTTAATAAAAAAATACTTACAATGGATTTAATAAGTTTTGCTACGGGCTTAATAGGTGTATTTTTGGGAATTGTAAGTATTTTAGCATTACAACCGTTTTGAAATAGTGAAAAAGTATCACTTTGAGTAACTGTTGTTGCTATTTTCTTTGATAGTACTAGTTTTATTTTAGCTTTTTTACCTTTTTTCTTAATGTATCGTTTAATTAAAATTAAGAAAACTTTGATAAAACAAAATATGAAATTATATCGAAAAGATCAATTTAGTATTTCACTTGATTTTATTAGTTTTTGTTTTGGTCTTATTGGTACAAGTTGTGAATTGATTAGTATTATTGTGTTGTTACCACAATTTGATGATAAAATTTTTTCATACCAAATTACAATTGCTGCTGTTGTATTAAATATAATTAGTTGTATTACTTGTTTAATTGCGACATTAATTACTATTAATATTATTAAAGATTATCGCCGAAGAGGAAATTCAATAATTTAAAGATCATAATGATTTAATTATTTTACCTAATATCGTAAGTTAATTATGATATTTTTAGTTTTAAATTTTATTAAAGGAGAAATTATGAATAATAGTGAAAAAATAGTGGGTAACTTTTATGTTTTAGGAGATAGCTTATCAGATACTGGGGCATTAGTAGGTGGCGTAACCTCACTTTTTAAGCATTTAAAAATATCAAAAGTAGTTAAAATGTTACCACCATTTTATAAAAATTCTTTTTCTAATGGTCCAGTAGCAGCACAAATTATTGCTGATTATTTACATGTTAATTTAACACCTGCTTGAAAGTTTGATCTTTTTTTATTAACTGATGAACAAATTGGTAATAATTATGCAGTTAGTGGTGCCTTAGCTAGTAGAAAAAAAGAATTAACAATAGAAAGTTTTATTATTAATCACTTTGACATTAGTCATCAATTAGATGCTTTAATTAGTCAACATCATATTAATAATAACGATATAATTTTTATTGAAATTGGTGGTAATGATATTTTATATGCCATCAAACAACTATCATTAAGTAATCAAGAAGTAGTTATTAATGAAGCAACTACCTTAATTAAAGATGCTTTATATAAATTAATAACGAAAGGTGCCCAGCGTATTTTTTTATCTAATGTTACTAATATTAGTTTAACGCCTTTGTTTAAAAATAAAGATGCAGTTAAAGAACATGTTTTATTGTTAACTAATAAATTTAATAAAATATTAGACAATGTTATTGAAACATTAAACAAAAATAAAAAAATTATTATTAAATATGACATGTTTAGTGCACTAACAAATGCTATTAATAAATTTAAGAATTTGGATAGTAAGCATAATATTACTGATGCTGCAGTTACTACTGATTTTAGTGAAATCATTAATAATGGTATTATTACTCCTCATTTCAATGAAAATGTTAATGAGAAAAATATTAATAATTATTTCTTTTTTGATAATATTCATCCTAATAAATGAGCACATAATATTATTGGTCAAGAATTAATTGAATTAATTGTTAAGAATAAGTAATGATTATTATTTGATAAGTTTTATCAACGATAATTTGTTTTTTTGAAGGTTTTATTGGTTGATAAATAGATATTATTAATTTTATTTTTAAAATAATCAATATCTATTTTTGATATGTTATTTTTTAATTCTTTTTTTATTGCTTGACGGAAGTTGTGGTGCAATGTCACTACCAATGGTACTTAGTTGACCTAAATGATTAATAAAATAAGAAGGTCAATTTTCAGAAATTAAAGGTTCTTGTTCTTCGTATATATTATTATTTTAATTAATTGTATTGTTGAGAAAAAATTTAATCCATCACATAGTCAAATTTGAGGCACACAAAAAGTTATTGTTAGTCATGGTTCATTGCCTTTGCCAAAAACTAAAATAAAAGGAAAAAAAATTCTAATAGTCGATATTAATATTTACAAGTTAATTTTGATATTAAAATGAAATCAAGTAACAAAGCATATCCAATTAGAGGTGATACAATGTTATTAACAGATGCTTTAGATTTATACAAAATTAGTAATAGTAAGGATGAAAAAAGTAATAATGATTATGAAAATATTAATGATGAATTTAATTAATAAATAAAATGAAAAATATTTAATTTATTAAAAAGATGAATAATATTTGAATTTTAATTCTAAATGGTTATTATTTATTTTTATTTTTGTTTAAAAATGAGTTATTATATTAATAACTTATTAGTAGTTTTTAATAGATTTTTTAATATTTATTGTTAATAATAAACTTTGTGTTGTGATATTATATATAATTAATATTGTGATTGAAATTGATTATTAAAATTAATTAAAATTTTAATTATAAAAGGCAGGAAATTGAATATGGCAAATCTTAATGTTGGTGAAATAGTAACAAAATTTAATTTAACAGTTTTATATGCTAATCCTAAATCTCCAATTGCAAAAAGAAGTATTACTAATATTGGTACTAATCGTGGTGGATTAGAATTAACAGGATTTAAAACTAAACAAGTTTCACGTAGTCATCGGATAATTTTATTGAGTAGTAAAGAAAGTGAATACATTTCTTCTTTAGCAAAAACAGAATTTAAAAGCCATTTTGTTAACGTTTTAGGTAATCATATTCCTGCTATTTTTATAACACCTAATTTTAAATTTAAAAAAGAATTGTGTGCTTGTGCTAAAGAAATTAATTCAACAGTACCAATTATTGAAGTATTATTTTTTACTTCTGAATTTGCAGCAACAATTGCTACTTATATTGTTGAACGTTTAGCTGAATCTAAACGATTACATGGTACATTGGTAAATATTTTTGGTTATGGTGTATTAATAACAGGTGAAAGTGGTATTGGTAAATCAGAAACAACATTAGATTTATTACGCAATGGTCACTTATTTATTGGTGATGATAGTATTGATGTGATAAAGGTTAATAATAAGGTAGTAGGAAAAGTTAATCCTATTATTAAAAATTTAATTGAAATTAGAGGAATTGGTATTCTAGATATTACTAAAATGTATGGATACCATGTTATAATACATGAGAGTCAAATTAATTTAATTATTAATTTAATTAAAATTGAAAATGATGCTTGAAATAAAGTTGATCGCCTTGGTAATCACGATAATTTTGAAGTTTTTTTTGAAGTTAAAGTGCCAAAAATAGTAATTCCTGTTAGCCCAGGAAGAAATTTAGCTGATTTAATTGAAGCGGCGGTTATTAGTTTAAAATTAAAAAATGAAGGGCAAGATGCTACTTCTAGTTTTGAAAAACAAATAATTCGTGATTTAACAAAAAACAAATAATTTAATTAGTAAATTATCAAAAAGGAAAAAAATATGTCTAATTACAATGGGTACAATGATTTAATTACTGATATTCCAGGAACAGGAATTCATATTTATTCGATATTAATGGCAGTAAGTTTTTTAGCTGCTGTTATTGCTTCATGAGTAAAATTATATCGTCGTAATATTCCCACTAAAACTTTAGAATGAGGAACATTAATCATTGCTTTAGCAGGATTAATTGGAGCGCGAGGATGATATGTTCTTAATAATACTAGTTCGATAGCAAGTGCAATTGATGTCGTTGCTGTTTGAAGAGGTGGTATGGCAATTGAAGGAGGAGTTAGCGTTGCTATGATAGTAGGCTTCTTCATCTTTTATCGTGCTTCAAAACAATTAGAAATTTCAATGTGAGTTTTTCTTGATTGTATTGTGCCAAATATTTTGCTAGGTCAAGCAATTGGTAGATGAGGTAATTTTTTTAATCAAGAGTTACTAGGTACTGATGTTGGACATCCTTTTAGTTGATTACCAGCATGAATTAATAACCATTTACATTATGGGTTTAATAGTAATAATCCCGATCCAGTTGCTGTTTATCGTCAACCATTATTTTTATATGAGTCAATTTCATCATTATTTGGCTGATGTTTTTTAACATTTTTTGTACCAAAAGCAGGACAAATATTTAGCAAAAAACCATGAAAATTAAATTCTTCACAATTTATTTCACCGTTACAAACTAATCCTTTTGTTTGAAAGGATATTATGATGCCATGAAAAGGTATTAAAAAAATTCATGTTTATCGTAAATTTAAAGATGATAGTTGAAAACAAGCGTATTTTGATTTTACACCTGATAAGAATCTTGTTAACAGTTTTAAAAAAATACCATGAAAGGATATTAAAGAAAATGCAAGAATTAAGTCAAAAATAAAAAAAAGATATTTAAGTTTTAAATATAATATGCAACCACATTGTAAAGTTTTAAATGCTATATATAATCCTGATAATTATCGAGTAACGTATGCAGGAGTATCGGGTAGTTTATACTTTGTTTTTTATGGTATTATTAGAATGATTTTAGAGCCACTTCGCGATAGTAGAGACATTATGAAGATAGGTAATGTTTCAACTTCAATGATAGTTTCTGGAATATGAGTTGTTTTTGGTTTAACTTTAGTAATATTTGCCCAAATTATAGCACCATCAAGATTTCGTAAAGGAGAATGATTATATGAAAAGTCATACTAATAAAGAAAATAAATATGATTATGATTTAGTAGTGATTGGTGCTGGTCCAGCAGGAATGACAGCTGCTATTTATGCGCAAAGGGCTAATCTGAAAACAGTAATTATTGAAAAATATGCTGCTGGTGGAAAAATGATTAAAACTTCTGAGATTGAGAATTACCCAGGTTATGATTATATTTTAGGTCGTGAATTATCAGAAAAAATGAAAAAACAAGTGGAAAAACTGAAAGTTGAATTCATTGATGATGAGGTTACTACAATTGTAGATAGTAAAGATCACAAAGTTAAAAAAGTTAAATTAGAGAATAAAAATGACTTCTTTACTGCTAAAGGAATAATTATTGCTACTGGTACATTAGAACGCAAAATTGGTGCTGTTGGCGAAGAAGAATATGCTAATCGTGGTGTTTCTTATTGTGCTGTTTGTGATGGTGCTTTATTTAAAAATAAAATTATTACTGTTGTTGGTGGTGGTTATGCTGCTTGTGAAGAAGCTTTATATTTAACAAGATTTACTAATAAAGTTAATATTATCCATCGTCGTGATCAATTTCGTGCTGATGATAAAACTGTTAATAAAGTTAAAAATAATAAAAATATTAATTTAATAACTGATCATGTGGTGTTGCAAGTATTAGGTACTGCTGATAAGAAAAAAGTTGGTAAGTTAGAAATTCAAAATGTTAGAACCAAAAAAATTACAGAAATTGCTACTGATGCTTTATTTCCTTATATTGGTTCTGTTCCTGTTACAAAATTTGTTAAAGATTTAGATATTTGTGATAGCAATGGTTATATTGTTGTTAATGATAAGTGTCAAACTAAAATCCCAGGACTATATGCTGCTGGTGATGTAATTGCTAAAAATTTAAGACAAATAGTAACTGCTGTTAATGATGGAGCAATTGCTGCACAATATTTAATAAATTTTATTGATAATCTTAATGAATAAAGTGTACAATTGAGGTGATAGTCAATGATATCATTTACGACAAGTGTAAAAGATGAAATCTGTCAAAAAAATTTTAAAAATTGTTGTCAGAAATCTTTGCTATCAGCATATTCGCTTATTAATGGTAAGATTATAAATTCAGATAAATTAAATAATGAAATTATTATTCATAGTTTTCATAACAAAACTACTAGATTAATATATAAATTTTTAAAAAATCAATATAAAGATGTAAAATTGATAGTAACAATGGATGTTTTAAATAAATTTGATCGTCCAAAGGTGTATAATATTCATATTAATAATAAAATTAATTTTATTATTAATGATTTAATGCTTCAAGATAAATGTCTTTATATTGAGAAAGAAGCAGTACACCAGCATATAGTAAAAGAGCATTGTGTAAGAGCGTATATCGCTGGAATCTTCCTTGTAGTTGGCAGTATCAATTCTCCTTCAACACCTAACTACCATTTGGAATTACAATTTCATGATGATATGTTGGCAAAGAAAATTAAAAATATTTTATTACAGACCTTTAAATTAAATTTTAAAATAATAAAACGTCGTAACAAAACGGTGCTTTATCTAAAAAAATCTAATGTAATTTCTGACTTTTTAAAAATAATTGATTGTCCACAGGCAGTTTTCGCTTTTGAAGATAAACGTATTTCACGAGAATTATTCAATAATATTAATCGTTTTAATAATATTGATATTTCTAATCAACAAAAAATTTTAAATGCTGGTGATCAACAAGTGACAATGATTTCTCTTTTAAAAGAGAAAAAACTTTTTAAAGCATTATCATTGAAAGCTCAAATTATCTCAAATCTAAGATTAAAAAATCCTGAAGCGTCACTTTCAGAATTAGGTGAACTTTACTATCAAGAAACTGGTGTTGTCATTACTAAGTCTGGAGTTAATCATTTAATTCGCGAAATTAAAAAAAAGTATCAAGAAACATTATAAGTTAATAATAAAAGTATATAGAGGAGGCCATATAATGAAAAAGAAAGAAATTTTAGGCAAAGGTCGTCAAGATTTATTAAATGCTTTTGGAAAACGAATGAAAACTTTACGTAATCAGAAAGGTAAAAAATTTTCTCAAGAAAAACTTGGTGAAGCAAGTGGCCTACATCGTAATTATATTTCGGATGCTGAAAGAGGAACAAGAAATGTTTCTTTAGTTGCAATATTAAAAATAATTAATGGGCTAGATTCATCTATTAGTGAATTTTTTGCAATAGGGTTTGACAATATTGATACTTCAAATTTATATGACACATTTAGTGTTGAATAACATTAATTTTATCCATTGAAGGTAGTACTTTTAAAGTACTACTTTTTTTATTGCTAAATATTACTTTAATTGATTAAATATCCTTATTTTGCTAGTTAAATTATTAAAGATTATTAGAATTTCAGGTAATACAAATAATGTAAAATGTTAATAAAGTTAAAAAAAATTTAGATAGATTATTGAAAAATTTTTATAAAATTAAAAAAGGATTGCATTATAAATTAACTCTATAAATTTTATTATTTCAAGTTCCAACATATAAATTATCATTTTTGAAAGTTAAACCAAAAACTTTTGCTCCTAAGTCAACAATTTCAGTTTTTTGGGTACTGTTGCTATTTAAAATAATATTAATAGTTGAACCATTAGTTATTGCTAATGTTCCTACTGTTAACATAGTTAATATTTCCTTAATATTTATAGATAGTTTTCCATTTCCTTATTTTTATTAATTTTGGGAGCATACCGATGTTGTTTATAATATTCATTAATTGTCTTTAAATTATAAAGGTAGACGAGAATAATTTAGACTAAGTTATGCAATTGTATGTTAATCTTAACATTTACAAAGCATAAGTCAATAATAATACTTAGTTTTATAATTCAAAAATTCTTATTAAAGAAATTTTTAATAAGTTTTATTTTTTTGGGAGCATGGCGAAGATGTCTATTAATATATAATTACCCCTTTTCACTTAAACTATCAATTTCTAATTTATATAAAAATTATTAACAAAGACGAGAATAAAAATCTTGTCTTTTTTTTGTAATTGTAAAATTTTAAAATTTTTAATAATCCTCTTTAACGTTATTATCAACACGTGTTAGGGAATTAAAAAAGTGAACTACAACACAGTTGTTAAAAATAGTAGCTAGAACATGTGGACTTGCATGGATAAATAATAAGTGGAGTGATACCTAATAAAATATACTAACCATTAAATAATGGTAATTCTTGGGGTGGGAGCGAATTAGTAATTAGTATATATAGACCTACTAGGGAACCTACTATATTAATTCTTTATTTAACCAACCTCGCCACTCCCCAGTGAGCGAGTGTTGGTTTTATTTTTTATTTTTTTTGAAAAATTTTTTTGGGCGAGAAAAAATTTAAAACTTGTAAAAAAAATTGAGCGGTGCCGGTTCAATTAAAATATTAATTTGTTTAACACAAATTAAATAAATATTGAATCGAATGCCTCAATGTTTTTTAAAATTTTACAATTTATTTCGAGCCCATTTTTCTAAGAAAAATATAACTAATAGTATTAATAAATAAAAAAACAAAAATATATGTCCTTTATGCTAGGAAGCAACAGGACATATATAGAAAAGGATTATTATGCAAATAGAATTCAAAAAAGAACAAATAATTAAAAAACAAAATTCTATTATGATTGATTATGGTGAATATAAATTATCTATTCCAAACTGAATGGTTAAAAATAATTCTTTTACTGTTGATAATAATTACACATATTGAGTTTTTAATTTTGAAAATATTAAAAAAGAATTAAATGGTAATGAATTAATAAAATTATTAGAACCATATATTTCTGAACAAAAAATAATTGTTAATAAACCAATTGCTCCAAAAGAATATTACCTTAATAATATTAAACTAGAACCATTAACATTTTATGAACAATACAATAGTTGATTTATTAGTGAAATAACTGATAACAAAACTAATATTACAAATCCTTGTTTTAAATATAATATTACATGAGAAGAAAATAAAAAAAATTTTAGAATAAATAATCCATATAATCATAATGATTTACCAATTAATTATATAGTTACTTCTTATAAGCATATTTCAACTCACAATGAAAAAGTATTTTTGTTGAACATGTAAACAACATAAATTAGATTATTTATTCTTTAATACTAATGATATAAAAACAAGAAAACATTTTTTAAGAGATAAAAATAGTAAAGCAATTTGTTATGACTGTATTTTAAATATTAGGTTAAGTAGGGGATATAAAAGATAATACAATACGACTTAATTATTGGTATTGACCCAGCAGGAATAAGTAGTAATGAAATTATTATATATTCAAAAAAGAACAAGTAATTAAAAAACAAATTAAGGATAATTAATAATGAAGATTAATAAAAATATATATTCTTTATGCTAAAAGCAACAGAATATATTAGAAAGAAAGCAAAAATGAAAGAAAAAGATAATAAAGAATTACAAACTGAACAAAAAATAAAAATAGCAAAAGAACATCAAAAAAAATGATTAAAAATAAAAATAATTATTTATTCAATTTCAACTTTAATTGGATTAATAATTTTATTAATTGCTGTAAATAAACATTAAAGAAATAAATAAAATTATGAATATAAAAGAAAATCAAAAATGTGAATTAAAAGTTTGTATTAATAAAGTTTGAACAGATTGTATTAATAAATCTACTAAAACTATTAAATATAAAAATTGGTCTATACCTTATCTAATATGTGATAGTTGCTATGATAAATTACCTAAATATCTTAAACAAACAGCAAAAATAATTGAAAAAGGAAAATTTGATAATGGATAATATTAAATCTTATCATTGTTATTATTGTTATATTAGAAAAATCTGTAAAAAATCATATCATAATCAAAAAAAGATAATTTATAAATTTAAAAAAATTATTAATAGAAAATCAATTAAATATCATGGAATTAAAAATTAAGATAATGGAAATGAAATATGACTTAATTATTGGTATTGACCCCGCTGGTATTGGTACAAGTGGAATTATTATATATTCAAATGAAACTAATAATATTATTTTTAATGAAATATTTAAAAGTAAAACTGTTCTAGAAAGTAAAAATTTATTTAAAGAATGCTTTTTAAAAATTAAAAAACAGTTTGATAATAATAAAGTATTAGTTATTGTCGAAAATTTCTTTTTAAGTTCAAAACAATTATTAACTAATCCATTAGCAACTCCTAAAATTATTGGTGCTTTAATGGTTTTAGTACAAGATGTTATGAACTGAGATTATCATGAAAATGAACCAAAAAACAAAAACAAAATAGAAAATTATAAAGGAAATATAAAATTAACAAAACATGAAGAAGATGCATATAAGCATATTCAATATTATTTAAGGAATTTTAAAAATGAAAGATAAAGCAAATTATGTTAAATTAACAGTAAAACTTAGTAACACTATTGAAGCAAAATATCATGAAAAAGGTAATAAACAATTATATTATAGTGTTCGTGGGCAATGGAATGGTTTAAACTATGTTACTTTAATTTTTAATAACCCAAAATTTTATAAACGATGTATTTTATTAAACAAAAATGATGAAATTATAGTAAGTGGTCAAATCTTTAATACTTTAAATATTCCTAAAAATCGTGCATTTTGTTCAATTAATGTTAAATGATTTAAAAAATGAAAAGAGTAAAAATGAATAAATGTAAATATTGTAATAAAAGAATTTGATTAACTAAAAATTGATGTATGAAATGTTTTAAAAAAATAGTTAATAATTTAATTAAAAATAAGGAGAATAAATAATGACTAATTATTTACTTTCAATTGATCCAAGTATGAAAAATACTGGATTTACATTATGAGAAAAAAAGATAAGTAAGGATTGAAAAAGTGTTAAAGATAATACCCCGTATGAATTTTGAAAACCAATATTAATAGAAAGTTATAGTTTTAATAAAAAAAATAAAGTTAATTCTATTATTACAAATAATTTTAATGATTTAATTAATGATTTTATTTATTCAATGGTAACTGCTAAAAAAGATACTTTTTTACAAGAAAATGATATTCAAAATGTATTAAATAAATTAACTTTAATTATTGAACGTGGTACTTTTCATGCAAAAAATGGTATTGGTTATGAAACACAAGAACATTTAAGAGGATTTATTGCTGGACAATTTAATAAATTATTAACAAAAGAAATGTTAATTAGTCCAAGTGAATGAAAAAAATGACATTTAAGAGAATGAAGTGTAGCAAATTTTAAAAAAATTAATAAATGAGATAAATACTTATCATTAGAATTAGCAAATGAATTAATTGAACAATATGATTGAAATATAAAAGTTAATAATCATGATGAAGCAGATAGTTTATTAATTGGTTGATATTATTTAAATAAGGAGAATAAACATGACTAAACAAGATATTTTAGAAATTATAGAAAAAGCAAAAGAATTAAAAAACTTAAATGGATTAATTATTAATATAAATATTGAAGATATTAATATTGAAAATAATTAAGGAGAATAAATAATGTTAGAATTAATATCTTTAATAGAAGATTATAAAGACTGTAATTTTTATCATAATTATTTAATTTATAAAATAATGAATTTTATTATAAATAAGGAGAATAATTAATGCAAACTAAATTTGTAAAAATTAAATGTATGGCAAAAAATTGTAAAATTAAAATTATTATTGAAGTAAATAAAATAATTATTGATAATAAAGAAGAATTTGAATTAAAAGAAATATTAAATTTTTGTCAAATACATAAAGAACAATTTAATAATAAATTAAAAGAAATTAAAACTTATTATAATAATAATTTAAATAATAAATTTATAAAAGATATAAGTACTACTGTTGTAAATAAATATAATAAAAAACATTAGGAGTAAATAATGGAAAATAAAGATAAAATACTTATTACTATAACTTTAGAAGAATTAATTAATATTTTTGATAATATTTTAATTGATAATAATGAATTAAAACTTTCTTTATTAAAAGAAATAATGAATAAAAAACGTCATTATGGTTTATTAAAAGAACTTCCGGAAAATAAAAAAATAGAATTAGATTTTATTAAAAATAAAAGTGCTTTCTAAATAACTAATAAACATAAAAAAAACATTAAATAATTATAAAAAAATGATAATATATGGAAGGTGGTGAAACTATGACAAAAGATAAATATCAACAAGAAGTTGATAAAAATTATGAATGATTTCAAAAAAATAAAGAACAATTAATAAAAGAAAATAAAAATAAAATTGGCTATTATGTTTTATTAAAAAATCAAAGTGTAGTTGGTTTTTATAAAAATTATGAAGAAGTTATTATTGAAGCACATAAAAAATTTAATGAAGAACCATTTTCAATTCAAGAATTAGTAGAAACAGAAAAAATATATAATTTAGGAAATTTTACATGAATAGTATAATTAAAAAAATAAATGAAAAGGGAGAATTATTAATTAAAGTTTTTATAAGTAAAATTAAAGAAAGTAATAAATTAGAAAAAATTATAACATGTGAAGCAATAATAGATACTGGTGCGAATATATCCGCTATTTCAAATGAATTAATAGATAATTTACAATTAACTCCTATTTCAAAAGGACATATTAATAATATTTTAAGTGATAAAATGGAAATTGAATTCTTTGATATTTGAATTGGAATAATATTAGATGAAGAAAAAATATTTGGTAAATTAGGTGATGGAAGAAGATTAAATACTGAAGATGAAATTAAAAAAATATTAATTGATAATAAAAATTTAGTAAGATGATGTCAAGCAAGAGTAGTAGGTGTTAAAAATTTAAACAAAAATATAAATACTGATAATACTTGTTTAATTGGAACAGATATAATACAAGGTGGACATCTATCAGTAAGTAATGATACATTCATATTTTCAATATAAAAAGTTACCTAAATGGTAACTTTTTTAATTAGATTGTTGAATGTTATTTTGTTTAAGTTTTACTCATTAAGTTTAATATTTTTATAATTAATACCTAATTCCTCTAATTTTTTAAAAAGTTTTTTATTTTTATGTGAAATTATTAAAATACCAACTATTAATCCAATAATATTAAAGGCTATAAATAAAAATAATATACCTCAAACATTATGATTATAATCACATAATCTTAAACCAAAAAGAAATAAACAAACTAAGCCTATTAATAATAGTGCAGAAACATTAATAATTATTAATAATAATCAAGTTGCTATTTCTCCATTTTCTAATGGCATATTTAAATCCTCCTATTTAATTAAATATAGTTATTATATCAATGTTATCTTGAATTTAAAATAATTTTATAAATATTTGCACTAATATTATAAATATTTCTTTCTGCATATGCACCATCAATTCTACCTTCTATTTTACCAAGTGTAACATCTAAATGAAAAGTTCATTTTAAATTTTCACTTTGAATTAATAAACTAATAGAATTATCATTAACTAAATTAGTATTAATTTTGGCAAAACCATATTCATTATCTTGTTTTAAATTAAAATCATAATTATTTAATAAATAATTATTATTGGTTTTTCAATATGCCTTTGCATAACCCATATGTCCACTATATTGAGGAGTATTTATAGGGACTCATTCTTTAAAAGAAGTAGAAGAAATGTAATTTTTAAACATTAAATCTTTTAAATCAATAGTCATACTTGTATCTTCATTTTTTGCTGGTCTAAAAGTTTCAGTTGTAGAAAAATTAGTTGTTACAGTAAATCCTTGAAAATCAAGAGTTCTGTTTTCGTAAGAAGAATTTGTTTCAATATCATAATCATAATATACAGTTATACTTTTATAATATCTTTGTAAATCATTAAAAGTATTAATTAATAATGTAGGGTCTAATAATGATTTTAAATCAAATGTTTGATTTACCCCAGATACATTATTATTATCTAATCATACATTTGTATTATCACTAATTGGTATATTATGCATATTAATTAAAGGAATATTATTGTTATGAGCATTAATAGATAATTTTGTTGGATTAATAATTATTGATTTTGCTATATTTTGTGGACTTGGTGGTAATATTTTTGCTGGATAACTAAATGTAGTTTCTTCACTTTCTTCATATTCATCATGATTTAATTTATACAAAGTTAATCAGTTAAACATGTTACTAGTAAATAATCCCATATTATTATAACGAAATTGAGCAACTGATATTTCATTATAATCACCTTGATAAGTAAAAGGATTATCACTATAAAATGTATGTCTTTCTTCACCTTGATGTAATGATTGAGTTACAATTGTATCAATAATATAAGCATAATTTGAACCATCTATAATTCCATTACTTGTAGGATTTCATTGACATTCAATATCTTCATTAGTTAATGGTGAAGCAATATCTAAAAACTCTGTATCTTCTGCTAAAATATATACTTTATTATTTTTCTTTTGTGATAAATCAACAGTACTAATTTGTTCTTTTGTTTCTAATTTTTTACCAGTAGTAGGGTCTCATGGATATACTGATATTCTATCACTTAATTTCATTGTCATAGCAGTTGTTGAAACATTAGCACCTAATAATTTACCAATAGTAAAATCATTATCATTTGTAAATACATTTAATGGAATTAATCCACCATTACCAATAATACTTTCTAAATTACTTGTAAAAAAAGCACTCATAAAACCATTAAAATATAACATTTTTTTATATTGTTGAACATTTTGAGTAATAACTCAACTACTTCATATACCTAATGTTAAAGCATTTAATAATTTACCAATTAAAGGAATATCACTTAAAGCAAAAGGTAATCATTGATTACTATCATAAGGCATTTGTATTAAACTACTAAATACTACACTATTAAAATTTAATATTGCTGACATATATTTTTGACTTATTTTTGAATAATCAACAGTTGGACTTCCTATAATTAAATGAGTATCTGGGTCTTTATATTTAAAATTACTTGACATATCAACATTATAATTACCAGTTAAATTATTTATATTTCATTCACTATCTCAAAAGAATTTTGCTTCTCCAATAGCATTACCATTACTTTTAGTTGCTTTATCTTTATCAAAAGAAAGCATACCTTTAAAATCTTTTGTTACAAATAAATTATCTTGAAAATTTAATGAAGTTTTTAATCATTCTGTAAAATTTTTAAAATTAGTAAATCCAGTAGGTTTTGCATCCATTATATTATAAAATGTTGTTTCTGGATGACTACTTGTTGTTATTTTATCATTTATTCCAGCAAATAAACCACCATTATTTTTAATATCAGTTGTAGAATGATCATTATTTCCAGCAATAAATAATCTTCTTGAAGCAAATACTTTTTGTTCAAATATTTCTTCATTATTTTGTTGAATTGGTTCTTGTCCTTGTATTATTGGTCTACCATAATAATAACAACTTGTTAATAATTCTAATCCATAACTTTGTCTATGACTATATCTTACTCCTATATCACGCATTAAAGTACGATTTAAAGTAACTATACCATTTTGAATAGTAGGAAAAGCATAACCACTACCAGGAGAAGCATATTGTACAAAATCAAGTGTATTTTGACCACTTGCAACTACTCTATCATTTAAACTACTAAATGTTAATACTTGCATACTAAATGCACCATTATAAGGACTATAATAATTTGTTACATTTGAAATATATAATAATTGTCTATCTTGATTTTTTCCAGAATTACCACCTATATTTTCATTTTCATCATTAAATACACAAAAAAATTGTAAATAATCATCAATTGTAATATGTTCTTCAAACATAACTAATGTATATTGTCTTTTAGTTTGTACTGTTTTAAATATTTGATTATTTGGTAAATTACTAAAATCAACACCACTTGTATCATCAATTAAATAAGCATTTCAATAATCACCAATTTTATATTGTTTTGTATAAAATTCATCTTGTCCTTTTACTTTATGAGTATTTGGGTCTATTATACCTTTATTTTTTTGATATATTTTAGTACTATTTTTTCAAATACATACAACTGGAGTATTACCAGTAAGTATTAATTCATATTGACCAAAATCACTTATTTTACTATTAATAGGTTTATATCCAGTTTCAGTTAAAGGTATTGCACCATTATTTATAATAAATGGAAATATTTTTCAATAACTACATCTCTTTATTAATTGTTGAGTTTGTTTTAAGTGCAAATGTGCTTGTTTCATTAATTGAATTTTTATTGCGTTGCTCATTATCATTTTTATTTTCTCCTAATTTATTATTTATTTTTTTAGTTTCATTAATAATATTTTCTAATTTATTTTCAGCCATTAAAGGGTCAATATTATCATATTCACCAATTGCTTCTTCTTGTGACATTGTGCCATTATTTAATCTTGAATTAATAATTTGGTCTTGTACTATTTGATCAGTCATAGCAATTGGTATAAATTTAAAACTATAAGGTCTTTCACCAATACCATTTCAATAATTTTGACCATTTTCTTTTTTAGAATAAGTAACTAAAATATCAAGCATTCTATAAATATAAGGAGTATAATGTGCAATTTTTGTTTCTGTTGTTTCCATATCAAATTTATTATTAAACATACTTTGTGTTTTATTAGTATAAACATCACTACCATGTTCATCATAATCATAACCAGCACCATTAAATATTAATTTAGCAGTATTATTAATATCTAATCAATAACTATCAAATTTTGGGTCACCTTGAATAATAACTATACTTGAATTACCATTTTTATTATATATTTCTACACCAACATCAATAAGAAAATCATCAGCTAATTCACTAATATCCATTTCACCATTTTTAATTGCTAATATTTGTTCTGGTTTTAATTTACCTAATGCTCTAGTTCTATTTAATACTCTTTCTTTTTGTTTTTGTGTAAATGCTTTATTAACATCATGAATTAATTTATAAACATTTTGACAATCTGGATATGTATTTAATTGTGTTGAATTACCATATAAATTTAAATAAGGTAAATTAGTTATTTCTACAATTGGTAAATAATCAAATGGATTTTTTAATTCATATTCTTCAACTGGTTCAATATTTGGTTTTAATTTTGTTCTGGTAGAACCTAAAATAATTTCTTTTGAACCACTAAATACTTCAACTTTTACTTTTCCATTTTGCATAGTAACTCATGTTAATTTAGCACTATCACTTTGTTCTTGTTGAAAAAATAATTCTGCTGATTGTTCTTGTTCATTAAATTTAGCAACTCTATCCATAAAACTTGGTGTTGGTACAAGTAATGTTAATTCATTATTTTTAGTTAACATTCACATTAAAAATGATTTTCCTAATAAACTTTCTTGTAAACCAAATTTATATAATTTTTCAAATCATTTATCTTTATCTTTTAATTTATTTAAAAAATCTAATAAATCTTTATCTTTACTTTGAAATAATAAACCTTTACCTAATCATAATTTAGTTGATTTTTGAGCAATAATCATTGGTATATCTAAAAATCAATCTACTTTATCAAAAGTATCTAAATATTGATATGGATTATTATTTATCATTTTTATCACTCCTTATTAAGAAAATTAAATTTATTTTTATTAATTAATAATTCATTATTTATTTTTTCAATTAATCATTTCATATCATTCATTAATGCATAACAATCACTATCTCAAGTATCATCATGTAAATCTAACATTTTTGGTTCATTATTTGCATTATCTATTTTAGTTTTAGATAATCATTGAATTAAATTATATTGTCTTTTAGTATTAGGACAACGTTCTCAATTAAAGCTAAGAAATTGTTTTATTAATCCAGTAGTAGTAAAATCAATTCTATCTTTTAAAAACATTATTGATTTATCTACTGGTTCAAAATTTAATCATTTCATATTTTTTTTATTTTTTTCTACATTTAAAACATCAATAAATGCTTGTCCACCATTACCATAATCAACATAACAAGTAAAACCATAAAACATAACATGATATTTTTGTGCTTCATGTAAATAATAATCAATAATACTATTTGCTAATTCATAAGTATTTTTAAATTGCATTGTACTATTACTATGATAAAATTCACTTTCTTTATGCGCTCTTCTACATTTATCATTTTCACCAATAAATCATAATGAAGCAGCAGTTGGATGACCAGTTATACTTGTAGCCATACCAATATCTAAACCACCAGTTATTTTTGAAACTTGAAAATCTAATTTAGTATTAACTTTATCTAAATATCTTGCAAAAATAGCACCAGTTAATATACTAGGTACACCATAATATCAAGATTGTGCTTTTATTGGATCTAATACTTTTAATTCTTCTAAATCATTAATCATATCTAATGTAAGATTATGAGCATTTACTTTTCAATTACTATAATGAAATAATTTAAATATATTATTTTCAAATACTGATTTAATTTGTTCATTTTTAGATTTCATAATTTCTAAATTAAAAGGAACAATTTTATTCATATATTCAATAAAATATTGATAAATATTATCTGGATTACAACTTTTTATTTTAATTCTTTTTTTAGCATTACCTAATGCAAATGTTATTGCTTGAAATTCTTGTTGACTAAATTCATTAGCTTCTTCACATCATTCTATTGCTAAATCAAATCCTTTTATTTCACTTCTAGAAAGACCTTTAAGTGGTATTCTATCATTACTATTACTATAAACCCCCATCACTCTAATAAATGACTTTGTCCCTTTAAATCTAAAATCTGCTTGTTTATTTGGATATTTTAAAGTAAAATCTTTATAATCATTAAAACCAATTGTTATTAAAGCATTATATATTTCTTTAACTAAATCATTAATATCTTTATTTAATTTTCTAAAACAATATATAGCAATTAATTTATTAATTTTAATTGATATTGCAATTAATATTGCTAATTCTTCTGCAATACTATATGTTTTACTAGAATATCTACTTCCACTTAAATTATATTCACTATGAGTAAAATCACTTTTATTTAATAATCAATAACTAATTTCATGTAAATAAGTAAATTCTTTATTCATAATTTTATTCCTGTAATTCTTGTAATTTTCATAAATTACCATAATAATCACTTGCATATCTTAATGTTATTTTATTAGTAACAGTATTTTGTATTATCATTATTGATGTATTACGTGCTAAATTTTGTGCAACATATATTTCTCAATTATCTACACTATTTGTTCAAAAAAACTCTTTTATTAAAGTTGGATATTTACCAATCATATTAATACTATGTGATGCTTCTCAATCATAAAATATTCTATAAAATGTATTTGATTTTAATTTATATTGTATATTAATTCTATCATTTGAAACTGCTACATCTTTTCATTTTGGACATGGACAATGAGTTGTTGGATTTTCTTTTAATTCAATATCTCAATTATTTTCTTCAATTTCATTAGTTTTTAAACTTTTTGAATTAATTTTGAAAGGTTTAATTATATTTACTTTAACAGTATTTTGTAATTCTTCTAATGAAAATATATTTCCATATTTTTGATTACCACCAGTCATAATTAAAGAAAAATTATGATTAATAACTTTTAAACTTAAAGTTACTTCTTCATTTTCAATTTTTCCTATTGTAAGAAAAAAAGTATCATTATATCCACCAAGAAACCCACCAGTTTTAAATTCTACTTTAATTTTTGTAGTAACTTGATTAAATGGTGGTTTTTCTCATGTTATATATGTTCTATATAATTTATAAAAACCAAGTTGAAAATCACCATATTCTCTATTACTTATACTTTTTCCTATTATAGTTCAATTTTCTTTATCTTGTTTTTTATCTAATAATTCATTCATACCACCAACAATAGTTTTATCAGTAGTTAATAAATCAGGATTATCTGTACCAAGAGCATTTGCCATAAAAGCAAACTTAAATTGACTACTATCAACTTTATTTTTAAGTTTTTCATCAACTTCTGGTTTTGTATAATAATTATCTAAATTAGGTGGTTCATTTCCACCAGTAGCACTAATAACATTAGTATCACTAATATGAATATTTGCACCAGCAATTAATTTATCTTGTTTTTTACTTATTTTTTCATCAATAAATTTATGAACATATTTAACAGGTGGAATATCTTTATCACTAGTAAAAGGAATAAAACCTAAGTCAATATATTCAAATGCACCCCATTGATTTTCTCTTACATATTTTAATTTATCTTGTAATTTATCATCAGCATATTTTTTAGGTAATAAAGTATTAGGAGTATATTTATCAAATTGTAAATCATATTTATAATCAACATGTTTATATGCTGTATTTGGATTTAAAATATCTCCTATATGCTCACTAACATCTTTATAAAATTTTTGAGTAAATATCCTGTCTTCAATTTTATTACTAATATCAACATTAACTATATGATTTTCTTTATCATAAATAATATCAATAGTTTCTTTTGGACTTTTAAAATCTGGTACTGTAGTAGTTGTATTAATACCACGAGTATCAATATCTACTATTGGACTATCTAAATTTTCATGTTGATAAATATTAATTTTTACTCTATTATCACTACTTGTAAGATTAATAATTTTTAAATATTCAATTAATCTATTAATTTCACCACGATTACTTAAAAATTTAGAAAAAAACTTTCTTTATTAGGTAAATTTAAAGGAAATCCTTGCATATTTGGATATTTATTTATATCTCTTAAATAATTAAATACTTGTGTTGGTATAAAATAAGGGTCTTCTGGATTATTTTGTGAATAAACTATACCACCTTGTCCTATACTTGCTTGACCACGTGCATATTCAACACCTTTACTTAATAAAAAATTAACATAATGAGTAGTTGCAGTTTGAATATTATCAGTAAATTTTGTTGGATTTATTTCTGGTCATTTTTTTGAAATAATAAAACCACTTAAAAAATCAATATTATTACTTGCAATTTCAATTGCATATCTAATTTCACTATCTGGTGTTGTAATTTCATCAAATAATTGATTATTAAAACCTTTTCAATTTTTAAATTCTTCTATTGTTATAAACATTAATGGGTCTTTAATAGCCATAATAATTTACTCCTTAATGTAAAATAAAGGGTATTTAAACCCTTTAAATTTTAAATTTAGTTGCTTTTTTCTTATCTTTTTCAGTTAATTCTTTCTTTTTAGATTTTTCTAATAAAACAAAATTATCTACTTGTTCTTTATCAATATTAAATGAATCTAATAATTTTGCTGTTTGAGTACTTTCTAATTGTAAATGAGAATTTAATTGTTTAATATTAGCAGTAATAAATTCTAATTCTTTATTACGTTTTAATTCTTTTGCTAATTCACTTTGTTTTGATTTTTTAATAATTTTTGATAAATATAATAAAACAATAGTAATAATTACACCACTAGCAACTGCTCCACTTAATACTGCTGAAATTAATGTAACTGATAAATTCATTTTTATTCCTCCAATTGTATTTTATTTGAATGTTGTTTACATAAATTACATTCTTTTTTATGCTTTTTAATTTGTTTATATTGATATATTAAATAAGGACTTGTAATAATAATTGGTATAGTTATTAATGCATATTTAATTAATTTTCCATAATTACCTAATTTAGTAATAATATTTAATCCAATATGACCAAACATAGGAAATAAAGTTAATATTAAATGGTCTGGTCAAGTAAAATTATATTGATTAGTATAATTACCTATTCCCATTGCTATTGGTATATTAGGTATTAATCAAGGTGTTATTGTAAAAAATAATGTTATTAACATACCTATAATATGACTAGTTATTTTTAAAATATTAGATATTAATATTTTTATTTTATCTATATGAGTACTATTTTTATTAAATCAAATTTTATTTAATCTTTTATATTCTTTATTATCTTTTGAGATTGGATTAATAGTATTTCATATACCAATTGGTTTAATTGGTTTATCTAATTCAATAATAATTATCACCTACTTTCTTTTACTATTAATACTATATTTTTTATAAGTATTTTTATTTTTATAAATTGAAATACCAATATTTTTATTTAAATTATTATTTTTATGAAAAGTTAAATATTCTTTTCTTTCTACTCTTCATGCTCTACTACCTAATTCAGTTTTTGGTAAAGTTTTAAATTCTTTAAGTTTAAAAAATCCACGTTCTAATCTATTAATAAATGCAGTTGTTTTTAAAACATTAATATTAGTTGATTTAATAATGTTATAACGTTGTTTACCTTTAGTAATACCTTTCTGTTCTTTAAGTTGTTTCTTTACATATTTACGAATTTGACTTGGTAAAAAACTTCTTAAAAAATATCTTCAAAATATTGTTCCAGCACCATTACCATTTTTACCTTTTTGTACTTTCATTAAATTTCAAGTTTCTTCTGGTACATTTGGATAAGTGTAAGGACCATATCAACGTTTATTTTTACTTGTATCACTTTGAAATAAACCTTGTAATATTCCTACTTTTAATGATTGATTAGATTTATAAAATAAACCTTTTTTAAATCATGAACTTGATAATATTACTCAACCTTTATCATCTTTATCATTAATATTTTTTTTATCTTCTTCATTAGATTGTATTTCTTTATTATTACTATCTTTAAATAAATTACTTATTTTTTTAACTTTATTAACATAACCATTAATAGTGCTTATTTCATTAGGTTTAATAGCATTTTTAAAAGTTTGTGGTAAGTTTCTTATTTTATCTAATTGAGTTTTTAATTCTGTTAATTCACTAGGTTTTAAAATTGATAAAAGTTTTTTAATAATATTTGGATTAAAGGTTGAATATGGTTGTCCAAGTTCTTCTTCACTAACATTTTCACTATCTAAAACTGATTTTAAACTTTGATTTTTACTATATAACTTTAATAAACTAATAATTGCAGTTCTAATATCATTAGTTTCTAATGCAGAATAGATAATTCTAATAATTAAAGGTAACATAATTTAATTCTTATAAATGATAATAATTTTCATCAAATGATAATTGTGCATTAATATTAACTTCACTCATATCACTACCATAACTATTAATACTTACATTATCATTAATAAGATTTGCAGTTTCATTAGTGAATACTGTTTCTTGCATTTCAGTATTATTATGTACTGTTTCCATAGGTAATAAATTATGAATAATTTCACTTATTCCTGCAATAATAGTAGGTACTGCATAAGCATTATTAAAATCATTATTAATACCCATAGCAACACCACTTGATATTAAACATCCACCAGTTGCCATATTCGCTATTTTACGAATAGTTTCAAATTTATTAGGTATTAATTCAGTTAAACCACTAATAAGATTTGAAACACCATAAGCATTTAATGAAATATAAGTATCTCAATCCATTAAATTATTAGGATTATTATTTACAGTCAATAATAAATCTGGTGGAAAAGGATCTACTGTGGTTGTACTAGTAGATGTTGTTGTATATATAGGTGTAGTACTAGTAATAGGAAATGGTGTTGTAGTAGGTTTTATAGGCATAATAATAGTATTTACAAATTTACTATAATTTGCTAAACCAATTGTTCCTAATCCTAATAATATTTTTTTACTACTATTAATTATTTTTGTTTTAGTATTTGGCATTTGATTTAAGTTTCATATATCTAAACCTAATTTTTTACCAAATAATAAACTATTAATTGAACCTAATATTGGATTATTAATTACTTGACCATAATATGCTGATGTACCTATCATTGCTGAAATAGGACTTATTCCAATTCTTATTAATTTTATTAATGTATAATTATTCGATTGTGTATTGTCAACATTTGGCATTTTCATTTGCTCCTTTTAATAATTGATTAGTTTTTTTAATTTGAATTCTAACTGTTCCTTGACAATTAATATTATCTCCTACACATATAGCAAAATTATCATGTACATCACTTACTATAAAATAATCATTTCTTAATTTAGGATATTCATCTAATAAAATTGCTCTTAAATCATTACTACTAATTAAATCTTGTGGTTTAGGTGAATAAATAGTAATATGTGCTTTTTCATTAAAATATTTATAAATATATTCCATAATTATTTTTTAGAAAATTCTAATTTAACAATACCAATATAGTCAGTATTATTACCAGTCATAGTAGCACTTGTTGATGTAATATTACTAAATGTTGCTTTACCTTTTTCATAACCAAGATTACCAACATTTGCTATTGCAGTTTCTAATTCATCATTAGTAGGAATTGCACCAGTCATAGTAATTTTTCCTAAATCTTTATAATAAATTATATTTTCTAAATCTAAAATAAAATCATCATAATCAGTTTTTTTAAAAGTCGCAGTTAATTTATTTTCTACTTTACTTCATTCTTTATTTTTTGCAGTATTAATTTCATTAAGTGTAGGCATTTTAGCCATAATAATATACATTAAATCTGGTCTAATAGCAGTAGGTACTGAATATAAACATTTTCCTAATCATTTCATATTTCCAGTATTTGGGTCTAAAATTTGTCTAATTTTTTCAAATGAAATAGGCATACCTCACATATATCTATTAATCATTGCACCTAACATATCATTTAAAATATAATCTTTTTCTAAATGCATAGCAGTTAAAGATTTTTGTGTATCTGTACTATGAATAAAATCTTGTTCTAAAAAGAAACTTTCATATATTTCTACACCCATTACAGATGTTTTATATAATTTTCCAGTTGTTACAGTATCAGCAGCAATTTGTGAATAATTTAATAATGCAAATGCTTTTGTCATTTGTAATGTTCCATCAATTCCAAATACACCAGTAATATCTGATTTATTACCACCAACCATAATATCTGTAATTTTTTTAATTAATTGTTTATTATTTTTATAACCAATTTTATAAAATGCTTCTTTTGCAGTTTCTGGTGTTAAATTTAATAAATCAATAGGTAATACTAATGATTTAGCAATACAATAATCTTTAATACCTTGTAAAAAACTTAATTCTAAATTATAAAATAAGTTATCTGTCATACTTGAAACTCATCCACTAACCATAGATGCTGCAACATCTGGTGTTGAACTTAAAAATCTTTCAATATCAAATTCAGTTATTTTTCAATCAATAACTAATATTTGGTCTAAAATAACACTTGTTGTTTTTACTGTTCCTACTTGTTTTTTAGTTCCAGTAGTATCATCTCATGTAGAACCTCATATTAATCGCGCAACAGCACGATAAATAGCCATTCCTACACCAGTTAAATTACTAATTTGATTTGGTGTAACAGTTGTTCTTAAATATACTGATGTCATTTCATTAGTTAATACACCTCGTATTTGTGCTTCCATTACACTTAAAATTGCTTTTTCTGTTGAACTATTACCACCAGTAACTAAAGCTTTTGGTAAATCTGGTAAAGCCATTATTTTCTCTCCTTAATAAAAATTAAGCAGAAAATATTTAATTATTTAATTTATATTATTTATCACCACGTGCAGCACTAATTAAAGTAGCTAATTCTCTTTGGTCAGTAATACCAATAGTTTTAGCTTTTTCTTTAAGTTGATTAATTTTATTAATATCTGCTATTTGGTCTAAATCAGAAATAATTTTTGGATTAAATATTTTAATTTCTTCTTGTTTTATTTCTTTTTTAATTTCATTATTATTAAATAATTCTGCATAATCTTCTTTTATTTTATTTAAAGCAGAATGTTTATCAAAATCTTTATATTCATTATTCATTAATAATTTAGCAAGTTTTACTTGTTTATCATTAAAATTAGTAAATAATTCTTTTTCTTGATATTCATTTACTTTTATTTCATATTCTTTTAATTTAGTTTGATATTCATTTAATTTAGGTTCTAATTCTTTTTTAAGAAATTCATCTTTTGCTTGTGCATATACAACATTTCTTTGTTGTTTTAAAGTTTCTTGTAATTCTTCAAAAGTATAAGTTTCTTTTTTTTCTTTAACTTCAAAATTAGACATAAAAATACTCCCTTGTTTAATAATCGCTTTTTTGATAATCCCTTGTAACTTATGTTAAAAATAACATAATCGCTTATTATAATTATATCATTTTTTCCCTTTAAAATAAAGAAAAAATCTATATTAAATATAGATTTTTAATCATTATTTTCTATTTTTCTTGGTTCACAAATATTAATAATTATATTACTTTGTGTAGTATTATCTTCTTCATTAATATCAAATTCATTAGGATGAGATTTTAATCAATGTGTATAAATTAACTCTGGTTTAACTAATGCTTTTTCTAACATATGAGTTGAAATAATACTACGTGCTTTATCATAACTTTTTAAAAAATTACGTTGTCATGGACTACTTCTACGTCGGCAATCATAAACAAATTTTCTATCTATACCAAGTGCATTATTTAATCCTTGTGGTGTTAATGTTTTATTTTTAGTTCTTAAATAATTACTAATTGTAACATCATAATTTCCTAATTCTTTTCTTTGTTTTGGCATATTATCACCTTTTAAAATCATTATTATCATTAAGTATATTATAACATTTAGTATGATTGTTATATATAATCATTTTAGATTAATATTATGAAAGGAATTAATTATGATTTTATTTCATGAAAAATTTGATTATAATCAACATAAAATTAATTATGATAAACAAATGTTATTAGATTATAAAAATAATTTAATAAACTATGATAAAAATTGATATCAAAACAAATATGACAAAAATAAGTATAAATATGTTAAAACCGCTAAAAGAACATTTGCATCCATGTACGGAATAGTAAAAGATTTGTATAGAAAAGTATATCAACATAAAATTACTGGTGAATATTTATATCCATTAGATACATATATTGATATTGATAAAAATAAAAAATTTACTAATCAAGTAACAAAATCAATAATTTATGAAGCGAATTGAAATAATATTACTTATCCTATAATTAAACATAATTTAAAAATTGATATATCTTTATCAACTATTTGTAGAAGATTAAAAAAAACTACTATATTTGTACAAGAATTACCACAAGAAAAAAGAAAAATATTACCATACGAATATATTTATATACAAACAGATGAATCATATAATAATTTAATTGATAATAAGAAAAAATGAAAATATAGACATAGAACAGTAAGTATTAGTTTAGGATTTGATTTAAATAAATCTACTAATAATAGACATGTTTTAGAAAATAAATATATTTTTGTTATATCAACTAGAAAAGGTCAAAGAATTACTAAAAAAGAATTTGGTAAAGCAATAATAACTACATTAGATAATATTTTTATTGATTATTCTAATAAAAATTTAAAATTAAGTGGAGATGGTGCTAATTATATTAAATCTACTGCTAATTATTTAAAAATAGATTATGTTGTAGATAAATGACATCCATTACAAAAATTAAAACAAGTATTTATTGTAGGTCAAAGAACAAAAGAAAATAATAAAAAATTAAATTATGCTTATTATGAATTATTTTTAAATGGTAATTATTATAAATTATTAGATTATTTAAAAGAAAATAATACTGATGAAAAAATATATGAATATTTTAAAAATAATAAACAAGGTATTATTAATCAATCTGCTAGTTGAAATATAGGTTGTAGTGCTGAAAGTGATGTATATCATTTAATAAAATCTATATCTAATAATAATGCTAAAATTTATACAAAAGAAGTATTTTTTAATTTATTAAAATTAAAACAAGCAAGAATAAATAAATTAAAAGTATTTGTTTAAATTAATAAAATTTAATAAATCTAAACCTAAATAGTTAGGAATTTTTAATTTAAAATAATAAAAATAAATAAATAAAAATCTTTACTAGTAATAATAATTATGCTATAATTAAAGCAACAATTAATAATTTATTTTATCTTTTATTTAAAGAAAATTAAATTATAACTAGACTTGAAATACGCCCATATATTTTCATTAGAAGAATTACAAAATACTGTTAAAGTTAATATAATTAAACCTTTCAAAATTAATTCAAAAAGTTTAAAAACTAATGAAATCGAAGAAAATAATTGAGATATTGAATTAAAAGAAAATCCAACAACTCATTGTCCATGTCCAAAATGAAAAGATGTAGCAATATCATTAGGTACAACTATTTCTTATAAATTAAAACCAAATACTTATTATAAAATATTTTATGACCTTAATAATGTAAGTAATAGTAATATGGGTAAATTCCCAATGCAAACAATAGAAATATTTTGACAAGAAACTTCATTATCATATTGAGTATGTTTTCTTCCAAGTTTACGAAGAACTTCATCTATTAATATTGCAAATAATAATTTTATAAAATTAATAACAGATCAGGGTTATTTATGAAAATTACAAGAATTACAGGAATAAGATTATGTTTTTTAAAATTATAAAAATTATTTTAGGTTTAATAGGAGTTATATTATCAACAGCAGCAGCAGGTTTAATTATATTTATTATTATAAAAATAATATTAAAAATTAATCAAATATTTTAGAAAGGAAAATACTTATGCAATCTTTTTGAAAAAGAAAAGATAAAACAAATATTAGTGATAATCAAAGTGAAAAATTAAAATTTTTAACTAATAAAAATAAAAGTACTCATGCTTCAATTTTAAATTATTTTGGTTTTAATGATTTTAACCATGAAACTTATTTTACTGATTTTGTAGCAGAAAATAATGCTAATTTATATAATGCTCCATTAGATATTAATAATGAAACTATTAAACAATATTTAATTCAACAAGAATTTTATCGTAAAAATTGAAATTCTATTTTTAAATTAAGCAAATTAGGAATTAGTGGTTATTTAATTTATATTGCTAATGATAATTTATATTTTCAAGTAGTAGATATCCAACAAAGAGTTTATGATATTACTGGTAAATTAATTGAATGTACTATTTTTTATGATAATTATGAACAAAATGCACAAACTGTAAGATTATTTGAAGTTTATACATTAAATAATAAACAAGTAACAATTAATTGTGCAATTTATAGTATTAATGATACTAAAAAACAAACTAAATTAGATTTTAAATCATACATTAATAATCCTAATTTATCACAAGAACAAACATTAAACATTAATTATATACCAATAGCAATTATGCGAAATAAAGCAAATGAGTTAGCAGATTGTGATAAAGTAATGGATAAAATTAAAGCACTAGATGTTATTTATGAACAAATTGTTTTAGATAGCATTTTAAACTCACCTAAATTTATTTTTGACCAAACTTATGGTAATGTTCAATCTTCAATGGAAGAAGCAGTAAGAATATTAGTTACTAAAAACTATATTTGAAAAACTACTGGTGATAATAATGAAAAAAATGAAAATATTAATATGACAAGTAGTAATTTTAAAGGTAAAAACTTAACTGATATATACGATTGAAATGTTAATGAAATATTTAAACGTTGTGGTATACACATACCAAGTCAAAAGAAATCAGCACAACAATCAGTTCCCGAAAGTACAGCTGTAAATATTTCAACTATTAATTATATTGAACAAAAATTATGACAATTTAATATTGATATTCTTAAATTTATTAAAATATTAGTAAGTGTCGATAAAGATTTATTAACTAGTAAAACATTTAATATTAATGATGAACAAGAAATTAATAATTTAACAGTTAAATTAAAATTATTTAATCCCGAAAATAACCAATTAATAGGAGAGAACAATGGACAACCAAGACAACAAACCACAAACCAAGTTTCCACAGAAACAAAAGCAAACTAAACTTAATCAAGCAGAAATAGAAAATGATTATTTAATAGATAATATCCCTTATGACTTTACTAATATGATGCGTGCTACTAATGATCCAGATATTAATAGAGCATATGATGAATTTAAAAAAAGAACAATTTATATTTATGAAATTGCACGTTTATTTAAAAATAATGAAAATAATAGTTTAAGATTTTCAGCAAATACTATTAAAATTGGATTTATTGATATTGATAAAGTATTAAAAACTATTGCTGCTGAAACATCAGACTTTACTATGCAATTAAATCAAAGAGCAAGTACAAATATTAATGATAATACAATTGAATATAGTATGACTGATATTAAAAATTTAATTTTTCAAGAAATAGAATTATTAAACCAATTTAAGTTATATGCTGTATCGATTAATGAACCATTAACTGATAATAATATTGATAATTTATATATTATTAATAATTATTCACAACCATATCAAAATCCAAAAACTAGAAGTACTAAAAGTATTACTATTATTAAAATTAAAGATTTTAAAATAAGAGATGGTTATCCAATCATTATTAAATTACAAAAACCATTAGATAAAGATACCAAAGTAACTGGTTTAAAAATTAAAGCCCCTAGAAGCATGATTTTCGGCAATATAAAGGTACTTGGTGAAGTTGATAATATGGAAGTATACCCAAAGTTATTTGTTAAGGATAAGATAGCATTTCCCCTATTATCAATGCCTATTGAAACTCAACCAAAAGTTAGAATATTAGAACAATGATTTAGTGAACAAATATTACCGTGAAATTTAGCAAAACAATTTATAAAACAAGAAAAATCAGTCTTAGATTTAATTACTATTGGTGGTGGTAAAGAAACGAGAAAAGAAATTATTAATAATGCAAGAGTAACTAATGCTTGATTGGGATATGATATAAATACTATTAATTTTAAGCCTTGACCATTACCAGAAGAAAGACAACTTAAAGATAAAGAAGTATGAAAAATCCATGATGTTCTAGGAAAAGAATATGTAAGTATTGCTACAAATGATAAATTCAAAGATGTAGAATTAGAAATAAAAGATAAACCACCAGTTGATAGTTTACAAAAAGTATTATTAGATATGTTAACTTATACATATACATATAATAGAAATTTTGATGGTGTATCTTTTAAGCAAGATGATGTAAACTGAGATATTGCTAAATTACGTGCAAAATTTGAAGGACAAAAACCTGATGAAGTAATTACTAATTTATTTAAACAATGAGAATTAGATTATCCAAATTATGTTAGTTTAACACAAATTAAAAGTTTTAAACAACTAGTTATTATGTTATCAAAATATATTTATTCAACATTATCAATTAATAAAGGATTAAATGATGATTATAAATTATTATTACCATATTATTTTGAATTAAAATCAAATCCTATTCATTCTACACCAGATAAAGTTTGAGAGTTTAAGGATGTAAAAGTAATATTAAAATCTGAGTATTTTGATTTTACAAATATCAATAATATTAAATTAAAAAATAATGATGTTAGCCAAAATGAATTATTTAAACTTGATGATAATCAATTTAACTGATTATCTATTACAAATGAATTAGAAAGTAATAATATACCTTCATTAATTCCTGCTGATTGAACACTGGGTAATGGTGAATATGGTAAATACTTTACAAGAGTAATTATTGATAAAAGTAAAATTGAAAATGCTTTAAATTTATACGGTTCTAATAAATCACAATTATTTTCTAAATTAGAATTTTATGAAGAAATATTACAAATTGATAATAAAAATGAATTTGAATTGCAAATTAAAAATCCTATTAATAACTTAAATAGGATTGAAATTAGTGGAATATTTGGTGCTGGTAATTATGATTTAATTTTAATAACTGACAAACAAGAAATTAATTTAAAAAATATTAATTTATTTGATAAATATAACGAAAATATTGCTTATATAAATTTAGAAATTTAATTATCAAAATATCCATCAGGATATATACCATCTCATTTTGTATCTTCTTTTTTAAGGAAGACTTAATTCCAAAATATAAATCTATTTTACGAAAATCATTTCTTTTGTGTTCTCATATAGTTGTCCCCCCAGACTGCTGTATGGTCAGGTTTTAAAAAAAAACTTAATTTTTGTCTTCCATCTTTACAAGCAAGACCTAATGCAGTTGCTGAAATAATAAATAATACTGTCATAAATGAGAATAGAACAATAAATATATTTCTTTGTGTTTTTCTTTGTTTTGCTATATTTTTTGCATAATGTAATTCTGTATTTTGTTCGTTTATGTTTAATTACTCCTTTTTCCTTAATTTTACTTCTAAATTGTACTTAATTTATATTATTTTTACAATATGCCTTTTAAACACAAAATAACGCCTAAATTAAAGGCGTTTATTTTGTGAGAGCTATACTATTAATTATATGTCACTTATTTATTATATGGCAAATGTGAAGATACTTTTTTTCACAGTAGCATTATTTTTACCCCTAATTACATTTTTATATGGATATAGTGCATAAAACAGAGCATCATAAGGATCTTGGTACATATTTTTATCTGGAATATTAGTTTTGGTTTGGTCATATCTTAACTCTTCTAAACATTGCGTAGTTTTTGGCAAATCACCTTTATTAGCATAAAAATTTCCATAACTCATAATATTACGCATTCAAACTACTCTATTAGTTAATCCTGCTTCTTGGTTTAGATTTGAAGCATGTTTAATCGCACTTTGGGTAATAAGAATAGTATTATCTTCATCGATTAATTTTTGATTTAATCAATCAATGGCAGTTCTTGCTTTATCATCATAAAAATAAATTGCTTGTTCAAAATTTTCAAAATTATCTATTAATCCTAAAATTTCATTGACATAAGCATTAATTTTTTCATTTTCATTAATAAAATCATTTGGTGTAACTACTAATTCACAAATAATATAAGCATCATAATATCCAGTATTATTATATTCTTTAAAACCAACTACCATAAATACAGTATGGTCTTTATGTCCAGTTGCTCAATCAACACCAACTGAATAAAAATCAAATTTATACATATCTTTTTCTTGATTATAAAATTGTTTTAAATCATATTTTTGTCAATATTTTAATGTTTTTTTGAAATGGAAAAATTGTAGCATCACTATCTAAGAATTCAAAACCATAAAAAACAGTATTAAATTCATCGGGATTACTTTTTTTCATTTCTATTAATGTTCTTTTTTGAATTTCTGGTAATTTATTTCAAAATGATTGAATTGTAAATCTTACAATAAATAAACCTAAACCACTAAACATTTCTTTATTTTCATAATAAACTTTACCAACTTTTTTAAGATTATCCATTATTTTATCATTTAAAGGTAAAAATGGTGTACAGTACTTTAAATAAAATCGATGATATTTATCGTAAGGATTACATGTAAAAGTAATAAAAAAACTTTTATAAAAATAGCGAGTAATTGATTTTCCAAAAGTAGAACTATATATATTTTTATCAATAAATGTTCAATTTCATTCTTTAATTGGTTCATTTGACACTTTAATACGATTACTTCTAAACATAGAATTTTGTAATCGTTCATATCGATATGTTAATTGCTTTTCTGTTAATGTTTCTTTTTCTTCTGCCATAATTATTTCATCTGTTCGTGAACCTAAAAAACTTGACCCACCTGCTTCTTTTCCAAAAATTTTATTACCATTTGTATAACCAATAAAGTCAATTTGTTGATTATTAGGAAAGATAATACACCCACCGTCCTTAGTAATTTTTCATTTAATACCATGGGGATTATTAGGTAATAAATTAATATCATATTTATCTAGTAAAACTTGACAAACATTCATTAATGCACCAATAGTAGTTTCACTATGGGTATTTTCATATCGTCTTACTTCTTGGACACTACTATCACTAAAATTACAGCATATAAATAAATCAAATGCTAAACAATTTCAAGTTTTTCTTGTTCCCCGTGCTGTTGGTATAAAACGATAAAAACAATTAGTAGTAAAATATTCTGCTCATTCATCACCAGCAAAATTTTTAAAAATATCTCAACTAAAACCATAATTATTATCACTAAAATTAAGGTCGTATTTTTTATTTAGTTGTGCATAACTACTAATGAATGGCATATTTTCTCCTTGGTTGACATATATAAGTTAAAATTTAATTATTATTAACACCCAAAATTAGAAAGGAAATAAAAAATGTTAATTTCACAAAAACATTTTAATTGAGAACAACACTATTTTAATCAAGATGAATTAAATTTAAAACAAACAGAAGAATTATTTGCAAAAATAGATGAGCAATTATGAAATGAATGTGATAAGTCAATATATAAATCATATAAATTTAGAAAGCGAAAATTAAAAGGAAAAAAGGGTTTATTAACTTATAAAAGACGCATCTGTGTATATTATAATGAAAAAACACAAAAAAATGAATATGTTTCATTATTAGATGTATATCTTGGTGTTAAAAAGTATAGCAAACTTGCACCAGATGTTATTAAACAAATTTTAAAATATTTTACTGATGGAAAAAGATATCGTGATGTTTGTGATACTTTTATTAATGATTTAATAAGTATTAGTACTGTTTGTAGAACATATAAAAAATTTGAATTATCAAAAACTAATATTCTTAAAATAAAGTTAAAACCAAATCAAGTTTTATATGTAAATATTGATGATGGTCATAGAAAGTTTAAGTTTAATGATAATCATAGTAATAAAAATTGTAAAAAATGTTCTATGAGATTATTAGTATTTTGTACTGGTAAAAAGAAAAATGGAAAATTAATTAATAAAAGAGTTGCATGTAAAATAAGAGTATCAAAAACAGAAATTGGTGCAGAAAAAACTGCTAAATTAATTGAAAAATATGGTAATTTATATTTTGAAAACTTTGACCAAGCAAATTTAATAGTTTGTGGAGATAGTGCAAAATGGATTAGAAAAACTGCTAAAATTTTAAATGCTAAATTTATTTTAGATAAATTTCATGCTTTTCATGTTTTATTTCTTGGAATTATGGCAGGAAGAAGAAAAAATAAAATTGCTAAACTACATTATGAATATGCACAAAATTTATTTTCAAAAGGTCAATATTATGAATTAATTGATTTTTTAAATTCATTAATATTAAAATATCCAAAATTAAAAGTTGGTTATTTTATTAATGCAAAAGATGGCATATTAAATCAAGCATTAGTTGAAAATATTGGTTGTTTTACTGAAACTAATATTAAACAAATTTTAAAATATATGATTGGAAGTAGAACTTATAATATTGATATGTATACAAAAATGGTTGACTTTAAATGCTATCAAATAAATACAGCAGTACAATTACTATAAATTAAAATTTAATTTTATAAAAAACTAAAAATAAAATAAAACTTATTAAAGTAAACTATAATAAGTATTTTTGATATGAATTGATTTTTAAAATTGAGTATTATTGTTGACTTATGCTTTGTAAATGTTAAGATTAACATACAATTGCATAACTTAGTCTAAATTATTCTCGTCTACCTTTATAATTTAAAGACAATTAATGAATATTATAGACAACATCGGTATGCTCCCTTAATTTTTAATAAATATCTTTTACATTTTGTGATTGCTATAAAAAGGATAACTGTAAAGTAAAAAAATATAATAAAAATTTAATTTTTTTATTAAACTTATATTGAAATTAATTAATCATTAAAAATGATATAATTAATTATTAATTAACATTAAGGAGTTATTATGAAAATAGGAAATAACAAAGTTGAAATTGAAAATATTACTAATAATAATGAAAATGTTAAGCAAGAAGGTTATGAATTAAGTAATATTATTTCTCCGATATTTGGTCTTCATTATCAAAAATTAACTTCAATTCCAATTAATGTTAAAAAAAATAATAGTAGTTCTATTATCATTGAACAAGATGTTGATAAAAAAAATCAAGAAAATATTTTTCAAGAAAAAGAAGTAGCATATAATAATTTTAGTAATCTTGATAACGCTAGAATTGCACAAAATAAAATAGACAAACAAAATACAACTATTAATATTAATAATTTAAGTAATAGTGATACAGTTATTACAACTATTGATTTATTAATTGATGATATTTTAGATGAAAATAAATAGGAGTTACCATGAATAACATATTAAAAACAAATATTATTGAAGAATTAAAATGACGTAATATCTTGAAAGACATTAGTAGTATCGATAAAGTAATAAATGCTGGAAAACTAGGAAAAGGAATATATTGTGGTTTTGACCCAACAAATGATTCATTACATTTGGGAAATTTATTACAAATTATTTTATTACATCGTTTTGCAATATTTGGTTTTCAACCAATTGCTGTTATTGGTGGTACCACAGCAATGATTGGTGATCCAAGTGGTAAAAATAAAGAGCGTAATTTATTAGATGAAAAAGTTTTACAAAATAATGTTAAAAAAATTAAAGACCAATTAATAATGTTATTAAATTATGAAAATATTATTAATTTAACATCGTTAGAATTAATTAAAACGTGCAATTTATTAAATAATAAAGAATATGAAACGTTAGAAATGATTATTAAAAGTATAAATCCTAATAATCAATATCAGCAAACTTTAATTAGTATTTTAAAAACGTTACCATTACCATGAGAAGAATTAGTTTTACCAGTACCTTTGTTAAAAACTTTATATGAGATTTGTAAGTTTGATCAAAAATGAATTACGATGAAAAATGATTTAAATAGTCTTTCATTTAAACAATTACTAAATTACTGTGATAATTATATTGAAATTTGAATTGCTTTTTTAAAATTACCAATGGGAACAATAAATAATAAAATTAAATCAATTAAAATTATTAATAATCAAACATGATTAGGACCATTAACAATTACTACTTTTTTACGTGATATTGGTAAACATTTTAATATTAATCAAATGTTAGGAAAAGAAATGATTACTAATCGTTTGCATTCTGGTATTTCTTATACTGAGTTTTCTTATATGGTATTACAAGGATATGATTTTTATCATTTATATGAAAAAGAACAATGTTATATTCAATCTGGTGGTAGTGATCAATGAGGAAATATTACAGCAGGTTTAGATTTAATTAGAAAACAAAAAGGTGATAACCATCATGCTGCTGGTTTGACCATTAATTTATTAACAAAAACTAATGGTGAAAAATTTGGTAAAAGTGAGAAGGGTGCTATTTTTTTAAATAGTGAAAAAACTTCATCTTATGAGTTATATCAATTTTTATTTAATCAAGAAGATAAAGATTTACCTACTTTTTTTAATTCTTTAACTTTATTTAATCAAGAACAAATAGCAAAAATTTTAGTAATTCATAATAGTGATGTTAAACAGCATTATGGTCAAAAAATTTTAGCAGCTTTATTAACAGTATTTATTCATAAACTAAATGGATATTTTAGTGCTATAAATATTACTAATGCTTTTTTTCATGATCGGATTCATGAAATGAAATCATCTGAAATTTTACAAATTTTAAAAGATGTACCACATTTGAATCTTAATCATAATGAGCAAATAGTTGATTTTTTGGTTAATAGTGAAATTTGTAATTCAAAACGGATAGCAAGAGAATTGATTTCCCAGGGTTCAATTATTATTAATGGTCAAAAAATCACTAATATTAACTTTCTTCTTAGTAAGAAAAATGCAATCAATAATCAAGTAACAGTTATTAAAAAAGGCAAGCGTCATTATTTTATAGTTATTCATAAATAAGGAAGGTATTTGGTCATGATATTTGTTAATGTTTCTCCACTATTATGAGATATTATTATTTTTGCTATTATTATTTTTGGTATTATTACTGGTTTTTTTATTGGAGGTAGAGCATTAGTATTTATTAGTGCTGGTAATTTACTTAGTATTGGTGTAATGTTAGCATTCAGACCGTTATTAATAAATACTTTTAAAAATATGGTGTCACCATGATTTAGTGAACTTACTGGCACTTTTGCTTCATTTAAAAATTTATTAATTGATAATATTGGTTTTTTGATATATGTTGTTATTTGAGTTGTTAGTGTTAATATTCTATTTTGAATAATTTATATCATTTTATATTTTACTGTTTTTAAAAACATTAAAATTGAACATAAAGCAATAAATGCGACAGTAGGAATTTTAATTAATTTTATTAGAATGAGTATTTTAGGTGGCATGTTAATTATTATGATGGGTAGTAATATTTTTGGTAATAAATTATTAAGTTATGATGTCATTAAAAATGAAATACCTACTAATTCTGTTACTCATAAAGTATTTAGTAGCATTGATAATAATCTGCCCTTTTTTAATGTTAATGTAGTAGATATTAATACTATTATTGCTTTATATCAAAATGATCAAACATTAAGAGAAACTATTAATAAATTAAAAACCGATACAAATTATGAACAATGTAATGATACTATTAAAAAATTAAAAATGATTATTACATTAAGAGAAATTGAAAATAATAAAATTAGTGAGGCTTTAGATAACATGCGAATAACAGGAGAAGTTACTTTTAATAAAAAAACAATTTTAGAAAATTTAAATCAACATTCTAATAATGATTTTTTAGATGTTAATTATATGGTACCAATTTTTAATTCATATAGTAATATTATTAATTTATACTCAGAAGTAGTAGAAATATTTGATAATAATATGAAAAACATGCCAATAGTTGCTACTGATACTCCGGAAAATGTTGATCGTTATCATGCTTTAAAACCTAAAATAGATGCTTTTACTGACTCAATTAAAGATGTAACAATAAGAAATCATATCATTGAAAATTTAAAAAAAAATTTATGTTCCCTTTTAATAGGGTTATTTATCTAGATATTTAAAAAAAGAATTGGAAATTAAAAAATTAGACAAAACAATGAAAATTGATGAGATAAAAGGCATTAATATAATTCCTAATGATTGTTCAATATAGTAATATTAAAACTTTTATTCCATTTTCAATAGTAATTTGTAAAAAAACATTATATTAAAAAAAACATGAAATGAAAATGGCACATTTAATTATTTTCTAAAATGTTTAATTTTATTTTTAATGGAAAATAAAATTATAAAATGTGATAATAATGATATTAAAATATTTTTGGATAATAGAGGAAGAAAAACACCTTTTAGAAATGAATTAAAAGAATATCTTGAACAAGAATTATTTTTAGAAATACTTAATAATAAAAAAAGAATTTAATTTTAATATAGAATATAAAGATTCTAAAACAAAAGATAGGAAAATAAATATTTATTTTTGCACTTTAAAAAAGTGTGCTGTTGTTATTTAGTAATTTAATAAATCTTGATTTCTAAGTTGTATCTAATTTATAAATTTTTGTTAAAACTTAACTTGTAAAATACACAAAATTTGATAGCATATAGGTGTTATCCTATATGGAAGTTAACCCATTATTTTATTTTAAAAGTAAATGGTTTTTTTGTTAAAAGGAGACATTTAAAATGACGGCAAAAACAAAATCACAAACATATAAAAACATAGTAAAAAATAACTTAGAAAATATTTTTGAACAACCAAACATTATATTAAAAAATAATAAAGGAAATTTTAAAAAAAGACATGGTGGATTAACAGTAAAATTTATTAATAATATTGATGTAAACATTCAACCATCAAAAGTAGTAATTAATGATGAATTAAATAATTATGATACAGATGAAATTTTTATTGAATCCAAATTAACTACTAAAGAAGTAGCAACACAAACTGATTTTATTGAAACAAAACCTGTTAATAATTTTATAAAATCATATTATGCTTTAACAAGTTTAGATGATGAAAAAATATTAAACACAATACAAGAAATTTTTAAATTAGAAGAACAATTAAAAATTCAAAAAGAAGAATATGATAATTTAAATTCAAATTGAATTAAAATTGTTAATAATCTTTCAGAAAATGAATATTCTTCACTTATTTGTTTGAATGATAAGTTAAGAATAATGGAAAGGACAAAAACAAATGAATGAAGAAGTAATAGTGAATTAAGAGAATTATATTCTCTTAAAAGCGATATAGAGAAATTAAAGAAAAGGATAATTGAACAAGAAAACCTAAAAGATAAAATTGCAAAATCAAAAAAGAAAAATATTATTGCTATTAAAAAAACAGAAACAAAGATATCTCAACTTAAAGAAAAACAAGATGAATATATTAACAAATTAAGTATACCATCATTATCTTTAAAAAATAAAATTAATAAAAGATTAGACTTACAACAAGAGCTTGATGAAGAAGAAAACCTAAATTGAGAAGTTAGAGATAAAATATTTGAAAATATTAATTTTTTAAGTAGTGAAATTAAACAACAATGAGCAACAGAAGGTAGTAAAAAGGTGACAAAGATTTACGAAGAAATTTTACCAATAGATAATAATTATTATTATCTAATGACTTTTGTTCATGCTAATCAATCAATTTCTGAAAAAATAATATATTTTTACAATGATAAAAATAATGAAATTACAATTTCCCAACAAATAAAACAATACGAAAATATTGATCAATATAAAAATGATTCTCCATTACTTGAAGAAACTTTAAGTAATAAAAATAATGTATCTTTTTTTAAAGTAACTATTAAAGATTTTATAAAACAACAAAATGATTTCAAACTAGAACCAACTAAAACGGAAAAGAAAATATGATGTATTTTTTCAGTAGTTACTGTTATCTCTTTATTAATTCCTCTACTTCTTTTAGTTCCACCTATCGCTAGCATATTAGTTATAGCAATTGTAATAAAAGTTATACCTGGAATTATGGGTTTAAGCAGAATAATTGCATCATTGTATACTCCTGTAATAAAAAAAGTTGAATCATGATGATATAATAAACGATATGGAAATACTGAAAAAAACGAAAAAGAAAAAAACCAGCGTGAATCAATAATTAAAAATTTAACAAGTAATAACCTTGAAACAAAATTAGAAACACAATTTAATCTTTTAAAGCAAGAATTAAATAATAGAAAAAATAAAAATCTGGACAAACTACTAATAAATAGCAAAGAAATAAATCATAAATCAAATAATATTCTAAAAAATTTAAATATTAAACCATTAAATGTTAATAATTTTGATTTATCTGTACGAAATACAGTAAATAATCAATACCAACCATCAACAAGTTCAAATATAAATCATTCATATAAACTATAAACTCATAAATTAACTTTAATTTTAAATCACTATTTTTAAAAAAATAGTGATTTTTATGTTTTTTATACATTTTTTATTTTAAAAATATATACTTTTCTTGGATGTTTTAATAATAGAAAAAAATATTCTAAAATAATAAAGAAAGGAAAGTTAAAATTATGCCATGAATATCATCTGAAAAATGAAGTCAAGAAGAAAAAGAAGCACATGATAGAAATGCTCAAAAAGTAAATAAAGCATGAGGAGAAAAAAACGAACGTGAAAGACGAGAAAGAGTTGCTAATGCACTTGGATTTGAAAAAGATAAATCAAAAATAAATAGTGAAGCTTCAACAAGTCAAGGACAAAGTTCTAGTAGTAAATCACAAAAAATGTAAAACTTAAATATTTTAAAACTGCTCAAATTGAGCAGTTTACTTTACTTCTTCAAAAGTGTGAAAAAATTTATTGATGAATAAATTAAAGTTTACAATTAAAAACTAGCAACTTTTAAAGTCCAAATATTTAATTTATAACTTGCATTTTTTTTAAAATTTGATAATAATTAAGTGTAAATTAAATATTAGTTTTTTAACTCATTATTTTATTTTAAAAGTAATTGAGATTTTATTTTATTTAATAAGAAAGTAAAAAATAAGGATTAATAAAAAAAATAAATAAGGATACTGAAAATAGTGCTATTGTTGGCAGTTTTAAAATATACATTTTTATTAATTTTATATAAGAGAAGATTATTAATATGCCTACCAAACATTCTAATTTCACACATACTAACATTGCTTTCCCTTCATCTTTATCAATTAGTTCTAAAAATGAAGAAAAGTTAAAAAAAGAGATTTATGGTCAATTGTTTAGAAGTGAAATTTTAAATCAAATTTATAATTTATGTGAATCTTCTATAGAAGAAGATTATCAAGCAGCGTTAAAAGTTTTATCTAAAAAAACGAAGATGAGCCAAGAAAATGCAAAAAATTTATTAGAAAAAATTATTAAAATGTTACAATCATCAAGATTAACAATAAATTTTGATTTTTCAAAATTAAATGATATTAGTAGTAAATCATCAGAAGTTTTAAACTGTTTTGCATTTCGAGGAAGACCAAACGAAATACCTAATTATAATGTCGGCCGAGTATCTATAGAAGAATCCGTATTTTATTTAAATGAATTATTTAATAGCAGTAAATATGCAAAATTTGGACGCTATGCAACTCCTAATGGTGATCAAACAGTAAAGAGTTCTGATTTTCAGTGAACTAGTAGACCATGTTATGCAGCACTAGATTTTTTAGAGAATTCTAACGGTGGAGCACCTATGTATGGAAAATCCTTTATTGTCCTTAAAGATTACCTAAAACATAATTCTACCTATAGTCCTTATGATATATATTCACCACCTATTTTTAGTGGTGGTATATCTAAAGATAAAATATCTACTTTTTTTCATTTTTCAAAATTAATAAGGTATTGTCAAAATGATTGATTTAACTATAATTGTTTAGAAAGTTTAGTTAATAAAGCTATTAGAAAAGATTTTATTCCTGACAGTAATTATGGTAAAAGCACAGCAAATTATATAGAAACTCATATCTATTCTAGAATATTTTTTCCACGAGATATAAAGCAAATTTGCTTATCAAAAGAAGAGTTTTATAATTATACACCTAATAATCAAAAAAATATTAGCAAAAATAGCTGAAATAAACTCGCATTTAGGATTTTCATTTATCATATTCATTACTAATAAGTTGCAGCCAAAAGAACAAATTGAAGCAGATAAAATGCCAAAAACAATTGGAAAAGTAATTGAACAGGAAAATATAGCAATTTCATTAAATAAAAAAATAACAATGTTAAAAAATGATATTGTCAATTTAGAGAAAAAAAAGATAAATAAAATTCTTAATTTTATAATTAAAGTTTTTAGTTTTGGATGTATTAATAAAAATAAAAAAGTAGAAACTATGATAAATGTTAAAAATACTGAAATTAAACGTTTATCATTAGAAAGTGGAAATGTTTATAACATGGTGAATAACATTACAGATTCAAATATTATTAATCAAGATAAAAATATTTTTAATGATCAATTAGTAAATAATGAAGAATCATATTTACCATCACTTGCCAATGATATAAAAAATCGAATAATTACTGTATAAATTAAAGTTTTCAAGATAATATTTTGTAATCTATGTAATCAATATATTTAATTAGTTATAATAATTATTATCATTTTTTTCCTAATGACATCTTTGCTTTTAAAATATTTTATTTAGTAATAATAAAAAAGTTACCCTTAAATGGTAACTTTTTTTATAAATTATTATTTTTAATTGAATCAAAGGTTTTTTTCTACTTGTTGATTAATTTCTTTACTTCGTTTTATTTTAATAAATCAAGAAGTACTAACGATTAAAAAACCTATGTAAATTAAGTAAGAAAACGATATTTTTAATAAAATATGATGATAATAATTTTTAGTAAAAAATGAAAATATACAACTAATAATTATTGGAATTACACTTATTCATAAAATTAAATATTTTTTTTATTTTTATTAACTCCTAATCAACCAATAGCCATTATCATAATCGCTATCACAAAGTTGATACTAATTATTTTTTCATAAATTTCATTATTAATCATTTCTATTTTTCCTTTCCTTACTTTAAGATTATATCATTTAATTTAATTAAAGATAGTAGTTGTAATTCATAATTTTAAAATGATCGAAAGTAATTAGTAAATTATTGTCATTTGCTTTAAGGAAAATGAAAAAATGGTAAATGCTATTAGCATTTACCATTTGAAATTAATATTATTAATTAATAATAAACTTTTAACTAAGCACGTCCATATGATTCAACAAGTAATGCTTCATTGATATCAGTATTTAATTCATCACGTAGTGGATGGCGTATATATGTACCAATAAGTGTTTTTTTATTGAATTCAACAAATGGTAATGTTGAAGCATTAACATTTAGTGCTTCTATAATTTTTTGATTTTTTTGTGCCTTTTCAGTAATCGTGATTTTATTTCCTATTTTAACACGGTATGAAGGAATATTAACTTTTTTATTATTAACTAAAACATGACCATGATTTACTAATTGACGAGCACCTTTTCTTGTTAAGGATAAACCTAAACGAAAAACAATATTATCTAGCCTTGATTCTAAAAATACTAATAAGTTAGTACCTGTAACACCATGACTTTTTTTTGATTCATCAAATAAATTTTTCATTTGACGAGCATTTAAACCGTAAGTAAAACGAATTTTTTGTTTTTCTTGTAATTGTAATCCATAGTTAGAAAGTTTAATCCTTTTTTGACCATGTTGTCCGGGAGCGAATGTTCGCTTTTTACCTTTTGCAAATTCTTTACCAGATTCAAGAATTGAGAAGTTTAATCTTCTTGATTTTCTGTAAACTGGACCAGTATATCTTGACATAACAAAAACCTCCTTGGAATGTATACATACACAAAGAGACTTTAATAAGTTCTTATTAAGATAGTTTACAATTCGCCAGAACAGCACTGGTTACTATTAATTTTAATAGAGTATTTCTCTATTAAAAAGTAAAGAAAAATTTTTGGGTAAACTATTTGCAACTTAATAATACTTATTTGCTGCTTTCGTGAATGCTTGTTAATTATAGGATAAGTAACAATAATTGTCAAATATTATTTGAAATTTTGATTAAAATATGTTTAATAAATTATTATTAATTTTATTAATAGCACTAAAAATATTTAAGTATTTATTTTACTTTCATTAGTTCCTAAAATAACTCATTTTTTCGGTAATTTATTAGGATTATGAATTCCTGAATCAACACTAAAATTATAGTGTTCTTTTATTTTATTTACATTTCATTGTGAAATATCTTGATTAAAACTTTTTGTTTCATAAAACATGTAACTCATGTTTGTTACATTAGCAGTATCTCATTGTGATATATCTTGATTAAATATTAATATACCAGAAAACATTTCCTGTAAAGAAGTTATTTCTGGTGGTAATTTGTTAGGTACTTTTTTAATTATTCTTGGCATTTTTACAACTTGGATTTCTCCTTTTTCATTTTGATAAAATCCAATTTGCACAATTTTTTTAGTAATTATATTTGATAAATTTTTTCTTTAGTAGTTACTTGTTCACCTTTTTGGTTAATATAAATTATATCCGTTCTCATAATCAAACCTCCTTGTTATTTTTTAAATAACTAGTTTCTAATGAATTATTATTTTATTTATTGTGTTAAGATTTATTGAAATTATACTTCTTAATGTTTAATTATTCATTAGAAATTTAAATAAAAATATTAATATGTTTAAATAATTTTTTAGATAAATCTTAATTTAAGTTTATAATTGAAAAAATGAATATACAATAAATAATATATAATTTTATATAAAAAAATGATTAAATCTTTGATAATAACTTGTTTTTTTAATTAAATTTTTATATAATTATTAATGCTTTAAGCAATGTAGTCCCGGTAAAGTTACACTGTAAGGAGAAAAAAATGCGTCAAACAACAATGAATGTCAGTAACATTGAAAAAAAATGATATGTTATTGATGCTAGCGGTTTAATTTTAGGACGTCTTGCAACTAAAGTTGCAGTGATATTGCGTGGTAAAAATAAACCTTCTTTTACACCACACTTAGATTGTGGAGATTATATCATTATTATTAATGCAAACAAAATTAAATTAACAGGTAATAAATTACAAGATAAGAAGTATTATAATCATTCACAATATCCTGGTGGATTACGTGTACGTAATGCTCAAAGTATGATTGCTAAAAATGCTTCTGAATTAGTAGAAATTGCCATTAAAGGTATGCTACCAAATACGACTTTAGGTCGTAAACAATTTACACATCTTCACGTTTATAACCATGATCAACACCAACATCAAGCCCAAAACCCTGAAGTTTTAATATTAGGCCAAGAGGAGTAGACTTTTATGACAATATCTAATAAACCCGTAACTTATTCAAGTTCAGGCGGACGTAAAACGTCAACTGCTCGTGTTCACTTAAAAAACACTGGTCAATCAAAAATATTAATTAATGGTTATGAACCCTTGAAATATTTAGAACAAGAAATCTTAGTTCAAGATATGTTATTACCTTTAAAAGTAACTAATACATTAGAAAACTTTGAAATTAATATTAAAGTTGAAGGCGGAGGAAGAACTGGTCAAGCTGGTGCAACACGTCTAGCATTATCTAATGTTTTAGTTAAGGTGTCAAAAGATTATCGAGTATTATTAAGACAATTTGGATTATTAACTCGTGATGCACGTAAAAAAGAGCGTAAAAAATATGGTTTAAAAGCTGCTAGAAAAGCACCACAATTTTCAAAGCGTTAATATATTATTATAAAAAAAGAGTTTGAAACTCTTTTTTCATTTTACTTACTATACTTCTTTTATTTCATTATCATCAATAACAGTGCTAGGAACAGTTACCGTGTTTTGTTCTGATTGATAATTACTTTTTCTTTGTTTTGCTTTAGTTGTTCATTTAGAAATATTAAAATTTTTATTTCAGAAATTTTCATTACTATTAACATCTATTTCATCTTCAAATTTACCTAATAAAATAAGAATTCCACAAACAATACCAATAAGACCTATACCTAAACCAATAATGGCAAAAATGCTTGGAATAATTGAACTTTTTAATTTTCCATTTAGTAATAAAATATTTATAACAATGGAAGGTATATTTAATAAAGAAAATATTAAAATAAAGATGGAGAATTGATAAAGGAATGTTCCAGAGTGAACAGGTGGTGAATCATCAAATCTAACAGTAGTAGTATTAGCAAAACTACTCATTAATATAGTAATAATACTAAATAATGTGCCAATAATGAGAGCAATGCTACCAACAACTATTGCAATAATTGCTCCTATTTTCATCGCATCACCTGGTTTTCTACCTATGTTTTGATTATTATTCATGTTTTTTCCCCTTTAGTAAAATTACATTATAGAACACTAAGATTTTACCACTATATATTTATAAAATCAAATTCAGTCTTATTGTTTTTTATATTAAATTAGATTTTTTAATATTATAAATGTTTAATAAGTATATAAATGATTTATATACTGGCAGTAAAAATTATGATAATAAAGATTATGAAAAAAGTATTTTAGTAAAAGATTATTAGTTAATTTTAATTAAAATAAAAAATATGAAATAAATTGGTTTAATGAATGTAATAATTATTAATTATTTCACAATTTTGAAGTGCATCTCAAAAATTATTATTTTTTCGTTTTATTTTGAAAATAAAGATAATTATTATAAATATAATTGTTGTATATAGCAAAATTGGGTTTATAATTACAAAAAAAATAATTCCAATCTGCAATTGAATTCACGGATAATAATTATTATTATCACTATAGTGAACTAATGAGATAAAGAAATTTGCAGAATGACTAAGAATATAACTTAAGCCAAGATCTTTTAATAGTTGAAAGCCATTTTTAAAATTTGAAGAAGTATCATCAGTTTTAATATGAAAATTACTAAATCAAATTAAGTATAAACTTATAATTAAAATTAAGATTATAAACGCGAATAATATTGCAGTTATTAACTGCAATATGTTAATTTTTTTCATTTTTGTTACCTCTTTTAAGTATAAAATCTTATTTAAAATAATAAAAATAATCAGCAAAACTATTTTATTTACGTAAAGATGATAACAAATTTATTAGATTTTTACTATTAATTAATGAATGAAATTTTAATTATTTTAAATAAGATTTTATATATAATTTGATAATAAAAATAATATTAAAGAAAGCATTTTATTTTTTAGTAGTTATTTTTTTAAAATATATTTATTTTGTTATTTTACTTTTTTTATTTGGTTTAACATTTTGCTTGCATCTAAATTAAATGGTATAACAATAATTTCATGATGAATGATTTCACGGTTAGGATATCCAAGTTTTGTAACTATTTCCTTAAAACTTAGGTGAAATAATGTTGCTAATTCTAATGTTTCAAATGCTTTATATTTCATATCATCACTTTGATTTGTTTTATATTTCAATAAATAAATTTCTTGCAGTTTAATTTTCTTTTCATTTTTACCATTCATTATCTTTAATTACCTCTCAAACTTATATAATTAATAATTAAATTATATCATTTTACTTAGTTCATTTTTATGAAAGTGTAGGTATTTTGGAAATATCATTATTGCTTTGTTCTAAGTTTTCACTTTCTTCGTTTATTTTTTTTATTTCATTATTATTTAGTATTGTTTCGTTTTCCAAATCTTGTTTTCATTTTTCAATTCTTAAAATATGTATATGAATTTTTTTCATTCTCAATCCCCTCTTTTTAATTAAAAACCTCATATAAATAAATTATACAAAAAAAATATTACTTTTAAAAATATAAGCATGTTCATTAATTAAGAGTAAAAAAACTTAATAAATATTATCAATACATATTGCAATCAGTACTGAACAAATATATAATATCCCTGTTGCTCTTTTTGGGACTATAGCTCAGCTGGTTAGAGCGTACGCTTGATAAGCGTGAGGTCGATGGTTCAAGTCCATTTAGTCCCACCATTATTTGGATAAGGTATTAAATAAACAATTTTGTTTATTTTTTTTATATTAAATAAAAATTGTAAAGCCCATCACTATTGATTTGTTAAAAAGAAAGGGAAAAACTTAATTAAGTATAAAAAGATGAAAAAATCAGAAGTGTCATTAATGACATTAAAAGTAACGTTATTTTAAAAAAAATTAAAAACATTATCATTAAAAAAATAAAATATAATTAAAAACTTAATAAAAGATAAAAAACAAATTAATTTATTTTAACATCATCTGTAGTGACAAGAAATACTAATTTTAGTTTATCAAAAATATAAAAATCTATTTTAATAATGCTATTACTAATTAGAGATTTAATAGTTATTTTATTTTCTTAAAGTTTTTTATATTAGTATGTTTTTCTTTTTAATTATAAATTAATATATAATATATCAAAGTTGAATATATATTATTGTAACTTAAAAAAATAATTATTTAAGTAGTAAGGAGTATAAATATGGAAGAAGAAATCTTAAAACCTGTTATTAATAAGTCTTTGATTAAAAAAGATGATGATACTAATCAAGAAAAAAAAAAAAAAAAAAAAAAAAAAAAAAAAAAAATAAAACTTTCAATTTTAAAACATATATTAGAAACTGATTTAATCGTTATAATCGTAACGTAGTAGTTAGCGCTGAAGATGTACAATATGCGATTTTAATTCGTGATTTTACTAAACAATTTAAAAAATTTAAAGCTGTTGATAATGCTAATATTAAAGTTAAAAAAGGTACTATTCATGGTTTTATTGGTCCGAATGGTTCGGGTAAAACTACTACTATTAAGTGTTTAATTAGTGCTATGGTTGAAACAAAAGGTGATTTAATTATTCATGGCAAGCGTTCATGAACAGTTGAAGCAAAAAACAAGTTGGTTATATTCCTGAAGCAGCAAGATTTCCTAAACGAATTACTACTTATGATTATTTGATTTCAATGGGACAAATTAGTGGCTTAAAATATAAAGTGGCCAAAGAAAAAACCGAGGTTATCTTAAAAGAATTAGATTTATGAAAATTTAAAAAACGTAATCCTAATGCTTACTCTTCGGGAATGAAGAAAAAAGTATTATTAGCACAATCATTATTAAATAATCCTGATGTATTGATTTTAGATGAACCCGCTGCTAATTTAGATCCAACAGCAAGAACAGAATTATTTAATGATTTAAAAAAGTTACGAAAACAGGGTAAAACAGTTTTTATTTCTTCACATATTTTATCTGAATTACAGCATTTAGCTGATGAGGTTACTGTTTTAAATTACAGTAAGGTTGTTTATACAGGGACAGTTAATAAAACTGATTCACTGTATGAAATAAGTTCTAATCATAATGATAAACTAATTAAATTATTAATAGCTAAAGATTTTATAGTTGAAGTTAATGAAAATCATTTATTAGTAAATGTTAAAACGGAAGCACAAGTGGCAGAACTACTAACAATTGCTTTAAAAGATAATATTATCATTACTTATTTAAAACCATATACTGTTGATTTACAAACAATGTATGAACGAATTGTTATGGAAGTTAATGACAATAAGAAAGGAGAAAAATAATGCCAATATTTCGTTATACTTTTAAAAAGATGATTGCTACGCCTTCAACTTGAATTATTTTTCTTTTAACTTTAATTTTTCTTGCTTTATCTTGATCTTTAATTTCATTAATTGTTGGATCTGATGTAATAAAGTTACTAACTTATGATCAAGCATTAGGATTTTATGTACCACAATGAAAAATGTTATCATTTTCTGTACTTTTATCAATTATGATTTTTGTTTTCATTGCTGTTAAAACGACACAAGTTTTTCGTGATGAAATTGATGATGGTACTTTATTAATTTTAGTATCAAAACCAGTTAGTAGAACTAGAATTTGAACAGAAAAAATATTATCTTTACAAGTAATAATTATTTTGTATTTATTCTTATCTATTTTTATTGCAAGTTTTGTTATTGTTATTCCAGGAGTTGGTAGTACAACTATTTATAGTGCAGTGTTTCCTTATTTATGAATTTTATTTGGTGTTGCTATTATCTTTGATTTAATTATTTCTTCAATTGCTATTTTGTTTTCTTTAATCTTTAATGCTAAAACGTTAGTTGCAATTATGATTGGTATGGCTGCATTATTTAATATTTTTGCAACAGTAATCAATGATTTGGTAACATTAGATTCTAATTATTATGCTGCTTCACAAGCGTTAGCGGCCTATAATAATGTAAAAGGTAAGTTAGATCAATCAGATATTGATTGAATCAATAATACATATCGAGTTGATCCAAAAATTACTATTAAATCTATTAATGATGCTATCACTAGTATTTATACTACATATATTCCAACTGTTAGTTATCCTAATAATTATGATTATCAACAAGAACAACAGCAATTGCTAGCAATTAAGAATGGTGAAGTTGACAATACTCCTGCTGCTCCTAGACAATTAGTTACTCATATTTATAATATTGCTACTGTTTTTCGTCAATGAAAAGAACAAAGTTTTGATGAACTAATGACAGGTGTAAAAGTTGGAATAGATAATCATCCTAGTTCTAATGGTTCAGATGGTGTTGGTAGTAATCATGTTAATTATTCAGTATTATTTATGATTAGTGGTTTAAATACAACACTATCACAATCAGACTATAATAAGTTTAATACTAAAACCATGCAAGTTAAAGCCATGCGTTATTTAAATATATTTTATCAATTAAAATATATTTGAGATGGTATTGCTACTGAACAAAGTTCAATTTTTGCTAGTCCAAGTACATATTCGATGGCAGCAGACCCATATTTAATTAGTTTTACTAAAGATGGTGCAAATTATAAAGTTGATACTAATAAATTAACAAATAGTAAAATTATTAATTTTCCTGTTTTATTAACAGTATATATTTTATTAGGAATTATTTTATTATGCACTTCGTGATTAGTGTTTAATCGTCGAGATTTTACTTAGTAAATTAATATTTTCATAAAAATTCAAGATTTTTAATCTTGAATTTTTTTATATTTAAATTTTAAAAATCATTATTTAAATCATGTAAAATTATTACATTATGGAAGATTATTGATAAGGGTGAAATAATGACAGTTAGTGGATTTAAAATTAATAATACAACAAATCCACATAAAGTTAGTAATTTTTTTGCTAGTAAAAAATGATATTTATTAGCATTAATGATTATTATTCCAGCGGTATTGCAACAAATATTGTCGGCATCAATGAACTTATTAGATAATATTATGGTTGCGCAGTTAAAAGATAGTTTTATTAGTGATTTAAAACCAATGAATGATCACATTAGCAATATTTTTAAAACGTTAGGAATTTGAGATAATCAAAATTGATGAACAAATAATAGTTTAGAACATTTTTATCACCTGCAATATTCAGCAGGACAAATTGCAGTTTCGGGGATTACTGCTTCTAACCAAATTTTTGTTATTATTTATGCAATTATGGGTGGCTTTATTAATGCTGTTAGTATTTTTGGTGCTCAATTTTATGGAGCGGGAAGATATGGTTCATTACGACAAACAGTAAGAGTGAGAATTATTTTTGGTTTTTTAATCGGAGTAATAGTTATTATCTTAGCTTATACCGTAGGTGAATATTTAATTTCTTATACTACTAATCCTAATAGTGCAATTAATAAGTTTAATCAATTATGTGCTAATAAGGGAATAAATCTTAATGATGTTGAACGATTAAAAGATATTTTAAATTATAATCATGATTTTGATCAAAATTTACTTCTTGATTTTATTAATGAACATAATATTGATAAAAATGATCCACAGTTTGTGCAAATTATTTTGCGTTATTATGAATGACATTCAGCATCATTAGCAACAAGTCAAGGTATTGATTATAATCAATGAATTGTTTTTTCTTATCCATTACTAGGAATAAATTTTGCTTTTGTCTCTGCTTTTCGTGAAACAAAACGTGGTTATATTCCATTATTATTAACTTTTGTTTCGGTATTTATTAATTTTTTTTTAAATTTATTATTAATTAACGGTATTGGCACAATTGCTGGAATTGGATCACAAGGATCAGCAATTGCTACTTTAACAGCAAGAATTGTTCAATTATTATTAATTAGTAGTTTTATTATCTGAAAAAAATATGAATTTCAACCAAAAGTTTTAAAAATGTTTAAAATTAGAGGTGCTTTATTTAAAAAAATTATAATTAAAGCATGACCATTAATGTTAAATGATCTATTATTTGCCATTGCTGCAACAATGATTATTAGATTAATCTCACAATGAAGTTTTGAAGCATTAAGTGGTTCGGCAATTGCTTCTACCATTAATACTATGTTTTATACATTATATATTGGATTTGGTATTGCCTCCTCGGTATTAATTGCTAATCGTTTAGGCGCTGATGATTTAGTTGGTGCTAAATATAATGCTAAACATTTAATTAGATTAGGTTTTTTTGTATCATTATTTTTTGCTTGTTTATTAGTTTTATCATCATTTTTTTTACCGCAATTATTATTTACTGCAACACCAGAAGCATTACGAATTTCTAGTTGAATGATGCGTGTTGATGCGATGGTTTTTAGTGCTTATACTATTTTGTATACTTGTATTTATGCATTTCGTGCTGGTGGTTTAGCAATTACAGTGTTACTTATTGATAGTTGTTTTACTTGGTGTTTTTCAGTGTTAATTTTATTTCTCCAAGTAAAGTATAGTCCGTTAGATATTATTTATATTTATGGTATTATGCGCTCTTGTGATGTTATTAAAATGATTATTGTTTGATTTATTTATCATCGCGGTAAATGGGTACGTAATTTAGCAAGTACTATTAATGAAGTATATCCAGAATCACCCCCAGTAATTAGTATTCCTAAACAAAAAAATAAAGTTGACATTGCTAATTTCTAAATTAAATAAATGCCTTAAAAGGCATTTATTTTATGATATGTTTAACTGTTAAAGTTTTATTATTTTTGGTTTAGTTGCCTTACTTTTTTTGTTTTATATTTCAATTTTTTCAATTTTCAAAGCATGATTAATAGAAGAAAAAGAAATATTAATTTGCAAAAATAATACAACAATTTCCTTATAATGAAAAACAAAAATATTATTTTATATTCAGATAATGCCAATGAGTTTTATTGCTAAAATATCATAAAATGAGCAATTAACAAACAAGTAATTTAAGTAAAAAAACGTTATGCATTGGTGGTAATATTTTATCAGAAAACTTATTTTAACACTTAGTACAAAAGTGATTATTAAAAGGTTCAAAAGTAGTATTAACAATCAATGAAAAATTAATGTCAGTAATTGTTATTTCAATAATTATGAAAAAATACATTCTTAATTTTTAAAACCACCAATAATACAAATTAAAATTTAGGATTTGCTATCAAAGTTATCTAGTAATTAGGATTAATTATCACTGATTTATTCTACTTTTTTAATTTTTTGTAAATTACGCAATTACTAATTCCATTATTGAATCAATTAATAGTTAATTACGAAAAGTTATTACAAATAAAAAAGTTTTTCCTAACAATATGTTTGTTTTTAAAATATTTTATTTAGCAAGTGAAAATATAACAAAAAATGAACAATGGCAATATTTTAAGTTTTAAATTGTATTATTCATTTTAATATAAAATTTAATGAATAATTAATTTGAACTAGTCTTTTGTAAAAAAACAAAAAAAAGACAGATTATTAGAAAACTTCTCAAGGTGAGCAAAAAAATATATTTATGTGAAAAAATTCATTATTTAAAAATTAATAACAAACATTATTTGATTATTAAAATCTTTGTATATTTTTTTACTTGTTCATCTTAAAATTTTTATGTTGTAATCTTTCATAATTTTCGTCATTTGTTTTATTGATAATTTTTATTGTTGCTTTGTCTATTAATATTTCTTTTTCTGTTGGTGTTAATGTTTGGATTTGTTGAGTTGTTAATGCTTTGATTTGTTCTTCACTTAATCTTTGGGTTTGTTCTGGTGTCAATCATGTAATTTGTTTTGGTATAAATCATGAGATTTGTTGTGGTGTAAATGTTTCAATTTGTTTTGGTGTTAATCATGTAATTTGATCAGATCAAAAGCTTTGGATTTGTTCTTTTGCTAATGCTTGGATTTGTGCTGGTGTTAGTGTTTGGATTTGTTCTGGTGTCAATCATGAAATTTGTTTTGGTATGAATCATGAAATTTGTGCTGGTGTTAATGTTTGGATTTGTGCTGGTGTTAGTGTTTGGATTTGTTGTCTTGTTAATGATTTGATTTGTTCTGGTGTCAATCATGTAATTTGTTTTGGTATAAATCATGAAATTTGTTGTGGTGTAAATGTTTGGATTTGTGCTGGTGTCAATCGTGTAATTTGTTCTGATCAAAAGCTTTGAATTTGTTGTCTTGTTAAAGCTTGGATTTGTGGTGTTGTTAATCTTTGGATTTGTGGTGTTGGTGATGTTTGGATTTGTGCTGGTGTAAATGTTTCAATTTGTTCTAGTGTCAATCGTGTAATTTGTTCTGATCAAAAACTTTGTATTTGTTCTGTTGTTAGTTCTGAAATTTGTTCTTTTGTTAGTGTTTGGATTTGTGCTGTTGTAAATGCTTGGATTTGTTGTGTTGTTAGTTCTGAAATTTGTCATGGTCAAAATGCTTGGATTTGTTCTGTTGTAAATGCTTGGATTTGTGTTGGTGTTAATGTTTGGATTTGTGCTTTTGTTAATGTTTGGATTTGTTCTGGTATTAATGTTTGGATTTGTTGTGGTGTTAATGTTTGGATTTGTGCTGTTGTCAATCATGAAATTTGTTTTGGTATAAATCATGAAATTTGTGCTGTTGTTAGTGCTTGGATTTGTTGTCTTGTTAATGTTTGGATTTGTGCTGGTGTAAATGTTTGAATTTGATATGATCGAAATCATGAAATTTGTTGTGGTGTAAATGTTTCAATTTGTTCTGGTGTCAATCATGAAATTTGTTGTGTTATTAAAGTTTGGATTTGTTGTGTTGTTAATGTTTGGATTTGTGCTGGTGTTAATGTTTGGATTTGTTCTGGTATTAATGCTTGGATTTGATATGATTGAAATCATGAAATTTGTTGTGGTGTAAATGTTTCAATTTGTTCTGGTGTTAATCATGAAATTTGTTGTGTTATTAAAGTTTGGATTTGTCCTTTTGTTAATGTTTGGATTTGTTGTCTTGTTAATGTTTGGATTTGTTCTGGGGGAGATTGTCAAAAATCCGAAATAGATTACTTCATATATAGTCTTATTATAAATGTTAGACAAGAAATAATTAGGATTTTTATGTAATTGTAAGTCTATCTTACTACTATTTTAAAAGTATTACAACTAAGATACTTATAATAACTTTTACTAAGTGCTAAAATTAACAAATAAATTTAAGGAGATTTTAAAGATGAAAATTAAAAAATTACAGTTAATAACTGCATTACTATTTATTTTGACTATTTTACTTATGATTATAGGATTATTATTGATTAATTTATTTAATGGAAAAGAAGTAGTATTTACTAAAAATTATTCTTCAAATAAAGATACAAAACCTTTAATATTTATATATAATGGTTTTAAATTATGAAGTAAATATAGTTGGTATTATATATTAACTAATGATAATATTTCTCTTAAAAATTTTGGAAATTATTATATTATTCATAATTATTATCATTATTCTTTATTACAATTCAAAATTGGAGTTATTTTTTGAGCAATTTTAGTTCCAATATTTTTATCTATAATTTTGTCATTAATATTTTTAATTATTGGTTTAAAAATAAAAATAAAAAATAATAACTTTTGAGATGCTATTCAAAATTGTGAAATAATCAATAATTATTACATTCATTAAATTATGTTTCTAAATTTATTTTATTATACTTAAATATAACCATTTTTATATAAATAAAAATACTATATGTTCTATTAGCAATCATTTCTTTTAAAACATGTCAAATATTAGTTTCAGTAAAACAACCAATATTTCAAGAAGCACCTTGATTAACAATACCTTTTTTATTATTTTTAAAATATTGTTTTTTTAATTTTTTATGATTGTCTAATTGATTATATAAATAGTCAATTAACTCATCATATTGACCATTTTTTATTAAATTTTTACAATTATTATTATATTCACTTCAATATTTTCCTTTATTTCCCACCATTATGCCAAGATATAATGTTCTAATTAAATGAAATTTATCTAAAACAAACTCAGCATCAAGATAATCTGCTACATCTTTAATTCACCCAGCACTATCTCCACAAATAATTATTTTTGCTTGTTCAACATTTTCATAAAATTTTTGAGAATGTTCTTTAATAAATTCAGCAGTCTTTTTAACTCCAATTGCTGTTTTTGTTGGTCTAATAATTGCTTTTACTCTTTTATTTTGCAGTTTATGATTAATATTATCTGTATATGTCGTTATTAATCGCATAGAGTGTTTTATACCTTTACGTTTAAAATTTCAAAATTTTCTATGACCATCATCAATTGCTATAAAAATAGGTTGATTTTTTTCTAACTTTACTTTTACTGGAATTGTTTCTACTACTTCTAAATTTTTAAAAACTCTATGGATAGTACTAAGACTAATATTTGCTTTTTTTATAACATCTCAAATATCACGATATCTTTTTCCATCAACAAAATATTCAATAATAGTTTGTTCAATATCTTTGCCAATTCTTTTATATTTAGGTAATTCTAGTCATTCATCAACTAAACAAACACGAATTCATTTTTGTAATTTTTCATCAAAATATTCATATATTCTTCTTTTATAAGTTACTAATCCATATATAGTTTTTCTTGTTCTATATTGAAAATCAACAATTTTATATTTCTTTTTATTTCTTATATTTTTTATTATTCAATCTCGTTTTTCTCATTTATTTTTTAAATGTTCTAAAACTAATTTATCAATTTTAGCATATTGTTCTCTAAAATTTCATTTATAATTAAAACTCATATTTAACTCTCCTAATCTGTTTCTGCACCAATTATTAATTTTAATTTACATAAATTTAAAGTGTTAAAATATGGTAAATAACATTAATAATCTATTTTGCTTTATTTTATCTACTATAATCCACATAAGAACGTAATTATGAATAAAATAATGGTATTGCGAAAAAAAATACTTTCATATTTGCTATATAATAAACAAGTAACATACAATTAATAGTATAGGTATCACAAAATAAACACCTTTAATTTAGGCGTTATTTTGCGTTTAAATGTATACTTGTAAAAATAATCAAAAATAGTACAATTTAAAAGTAAAATTAAGGAAAAAGGAGTAATTAAACATGAACGAACAAAATACAGAATTACATTATGCTAAAAATATAGCAAAACAAAGAAAAACACAACGAAATATATTTATTGGTTTATTTTCATTTATGACAATATTATTTATTATTTCAACAACTGCATTAGGTCTTGCTTGTAAAGACGGAAGACAAAAATTAAGTTTTTTTTTAAAACCCGACCATACAGCAGTCTGGGGGGGGCAACTATATGAGAATATAAAGTAAGTGATAAACATAAAATAAGTTTATATTTTGGTATTAAATCAAAACATGAAGAAGATACAAAATGAGATGGTATTTATCCAGATGAATATTTTGATAATTAAATTTCTAAATTGATATAAGAAATATTTTCATTATATTTATCAAATAAATTAATGTTGGTTAATTTTATTTCTTGTTTATCTGTTATTAAAATCAAATCATAATTTCCAGCACCAAATATGCCACTAATTTCTACCCGATTTAAGTTATTAATTGGGTTTTCAATTTGTAACTGAAATTCATTATCATTATCAATTTGTGAAATTTCTTTATAAAATTCTAATTTAGAAAATAATTGAGACTTATTTGAACCATATAAATTTAAAGCATTTTCAATTTTATTTTTATCAATAACTGTTCTTGTAAAGTATTTTCCATATTCACCATTACCTAATGTTCAATCTGTTGGAATTAATGACGGAATGTTATTACTTTCAAGTTCATTAGTTATAGATAGTCAATTAAACTGGTTATCATCTAGTTTAAATAATTCATTTTGACTAATATCATTATTTTTTAATTTAATATTATTAATATTTGTAAAGTCAAAATATGCAGATTTTAATACCACTTTTGCATCTTTAATTTAAACTCTCAGACTTTATCTGGCTAGGATTTGATTTTAATTCAAAATAATAAGGTAATAATAATTTATAGTCATCATTTAAACCCTTATTAATTGACATACTTGAATAAATATTATTTGATAACATAATAATTATTTGTTTCAATAATTCAACTTGTGGTAAATTTATATAATTTGGATAATCTAACTTTCATTGTTTAAATAAATTAGTAATTACATCATCTGGTTTTTGATTTTCAAACTTAGAACGTAATTTTGATATATCATCATTTAAACTTGTAGGATCAAAACCATCAAAATTTCTATTATAAGTATATGTATAAGTTAACATATTTAATAATAATTGTTGCAAACTATCGATTGGTGGTTTATCTTTAATTTCTAGTTCTACATCATTAAATTTATCATTTGTGGCAATACTTACATATTCTTTTCCTAGAACATCATGAATTTTTCATACTTCTTTATCTTTAAGTTGTTTTTTTTCTGGTAATGGTCATTCATGGAAACCAATACTACTTATAAAATAACCTAATCAAGCATTAGTTACTCTTGCATTATTAATAATTTCTTTTCTTGTTTCTTTACCACCACCAATAGCAATTAAATCTAAGACTGATTTTTCTTGTCCAATAAATTGTTTTGCTAAATTTCACGGTAATATCTGTTCACTAAATCATTGCTCTAATATTCTAACTTTTGGTTGCGTTTCAATAGGCATTGATAATAAGGGAAATGCTATCTTATCTTTAACAAATAACTTTGGGTATACTTCCATATTATCAACTTCACCAAGTACCTTTATATTGCCGAAAATCATGCTTCTAGGGGCTTTAATTTTTAAACCCGTTACTTTGGTATCTTTATCTAATGGTTTTTGTAATTTAATAATGATTGGATAAGCATCTCTTGTTTTAAAGTCTTTAATTTTAATAATAGTAATACTTTTAGTACTTCTTGTTTTTGGATTTTGATAAGGTTGAGAATAATTATTAATAATATATAAATTATCAATATTATTATCAGTTAACGGTTCATTAATCGATACTGCATATAACTTAAATTGGTTTAATAATTCTATTTCTTGGAATATTAAGTTTTTAATATCAGTCATACTATATTCAATTGTATTATCATTAATATTTGTACTTGCTCTTTGATTTAATTGCATAGTAAAGTCTGATGTTTCAGCAGCAGTAGTTTTTAATACTTTTTCAATATCAATAAAACCAATTTTAATAGTATTTGCTGAAAATCTTAAACTATTATTTTCATTATTTTTAAATAAACGTTCAATTTCATAAATATAAATTGTTCTTTTTTTAAATTCATCATATGCTCTATTAATATCTGGATCACTAGTTGCACGCATCATATTAGTAAAGTCATAAGGGATATTATCTATTAAATAATCATTTTCTACATCTGCTTGATTAAGTTTAGTTTGCTTCTGTTTCTGTGGAAACTTCGTTTGTGGTTTGTTGTTGTTTTCCATTGTTTTCTCCTATTAATTGGTTATTTTCGGGATTAAATAATTTTAATTTAACAGTTAAATTATTAATTTCTTGTTCATCATTAATATTAAATGTTTTACTAATTAATAAATCTTTATCGACACTTACTAATAATTGAATAAATTTAAGAATATCAATATTAAATTGTCATAATTTTTGTGCAATAGAATTAATAGTTGAAATATTTACAGCTGTACTTTCAGGAACTGATTGTTGTGCTGATTTCTTTTGACTTGGGATATGTATATAACAACGTTTTGATATTTCATTAACATTTCAATCATATATATCAGTTAAATTCTTACCTTTAAAATTACTGCTTGTCATATTGATATTTTCATTTTTTTCATTATTATCACCAGTAGTTTTTCAAATATAATTTTTAGTAACTAATATTCTTACTGCTTCTTCCATTGAAGATTGAACATTACCATAAGTTTGGTCAAAAATAAACTTCGGTGAGTTTAAAATACAATCTAAAACAATTTGTTCATAAATAACATCTAGTGCTTTAATTTTATCCATTACTTTATCACAATCTGCTAACTCATTTGCTTTATTTCTCATAATTGCTATTGGTATATAATTAATGTTTAATGTTTGTTCTTGTGATAAATTAGGATTATTAATGTATGATTTAAAATCTAATTTAGTTTGTTTTTTAGTATCATTAATACTATAAATTGCACGATTAATTGTTACTTGTTCATTGTTTAACGTATAAACTTCAAATAATCTTACTGTTTGTGCATTTTGTTCATAATTATCATAAAAAATAGTACATTCAATTAATTTACCAGTAATATCATAAACTCTTTGTTGGATATCTACTACTTGAAAATATAAATTATCATTAGCAATATAAATTAAATAACCACTAATTCCTAATTTACTTAATTTAAAAATAGAATTTCAATTTTTACGATAAAATTCTTGTTGAATTAAATATTGTTTAATAGTTTTATTATTAATTTCTAATGGAGCATTATATAAATTAGCATTATTTTCTGCTACAAAATCAGTAAAATAAGTTTCATGGTTAAAATCATTAAAACCAAAATAATTTAAAATTGAAGCATGAGTACTTTTATTTTTATTAGTTAAAAATTTTAATTTTTCACTTTGATTATCACTAATATTTGATTTATCTTTTCTTTTAAATAAACTTAGCATAATATTCACCACCTTTTTTTAAAATATTTGATTAATTTTTAATATAATTTTTACAATAATAAATATAATTAAACATGCTGTTGCTGATGATAATATAACTCCAATTAAACCTAAAATAATTTTTATAATTTTAAAAAACATAATTTTATCCTTGTAATTCTTGTAATTTTCATAAATAACCTTGATCTGTTATTAATTTTATAAAATTATTATTTGCAATATTAATAGATGAAGTTCTTCGTAAACTTGGAAGAAAACATACTCAATATGATAATGAAGTTTCTTGTCAAAATATTTCTATTGTTTGCATTGGGTATTTACCCATATTACTATTACTTACATTATTAAGGTCATAAAATATTTTATAATAAGTATTTGGTCTTAATTTATAAGAAATAGTTGTACCTAATGATATTGCTACATCTTTTCATTTTGGACATGGACAAGGAGTTGGTGGATTTTCTTTTAATTCAATATCTCAATTATTTTCATCTATTTCATTAGTTTTTAAACTTTTTGAATTAATTTTGAAAGGTTTAATTATATTTACTTTAACAGTATTTTGTAATTCTTCTAATGAAAATATATTTCCATATTTTTGATTACCACCAGTCATAATTAAAGAAAAATTATGATTAATAACTTTTAAACTTAAAGTTACTTCTTCATTTTCAATTTTTCCTATTGTAAGAAAAAAAGTATCATTATATCCACCAAGAAACCCACCAGTTTTAAATTCTACTTTAATTTTTGTAGTAACTTGATTAAATGGTGGTTTTTCTCATGTTATATATGTTCTATATAATTTATAAAAACCAAGTTGAAAATCACCATATTCTCTATTACTTATACTTTTTCCTATTATAGTTCAATTTTCTTTATCTTGTTTTTTATCTAATAATTCATTCATACCACCAACAATAGTTTTATCAGTAGTTAATAAATCAGGATTATCTGTACCAAGAGCATTTGCCATAAAAGCAAACTTAAATTGACTACTATCAACTTTATTTTTAAGTTTTTCATCAACTTCTGGTTTTGTATAATAATTATCTAAATTAGGTGGTTCATTTCCACCAGTAGCACTAATAACATTAGTATCACTAATATGAATATTTGCACCAGCAATTAATTTATCTTGTTTTTTACTTATTTTTTCATCAATAAATTTATGAACATATTTAACAGGGGGTATATCTTTATCACCAGTAAAAGGTATAGTTCCAAAATCAATATATTCAAAAGCACCCCATTGATTTTCTCTTACATATTTTAATTTATCTTGCTTCTTATCTATATTAGTTTTATTTTCATTAATTGCTGGAACAATTTGTTTAACAGTTGTTTGTAAATTATTATCATTTATATTTTGTTTTTTATCTAATAAGTCATTAGTTTCTTGTTTTGTATAATAATCATGCTCAGTACTATCTTCTGCTATAAATTCAGTTGGTGTGCCTTTTCCAATATATTGATATAATGTAACAGAAATAGGTTGATAATTAATATCATTAGAAGTTACAGTAATATCATTTCATTCCTTAGTGAATAATAATTGAATTTTAACATTATCATTTACAATTAATTCATCTAATTTAATACTTGTTTGTATTGTTTTATTAATTTCACCACCTAAATTAAATATAGTTTTTTTATTACTATATATATAATTATCAGTAGGATTAGTAGTGGATTGATAACTATAACCTCATATTGCTAAATATATTTTTCCAAATTCATTACTAGGAATAAAAGAAGACATTTTCTTTCATAAAGGACTAGTTGCAATATTAAATCAATTATTTTTAATATCATTAATATTTTCATTTGTTTTAGTTAATTCACTATTTAATTTTGTAATTTCATTTTCATTGCTAGTAATTCGTTTTTGTTGTTTAACAGAAAAGTCAGCAGTTGCAGCATGGGTAAAATCACCAACTTGTGGATTATTTTGTAAAGCTTCGGGTGGTAATGTCCCAATTTCATCAGGTCAATCTAAAATCATTGTTTCAGTTTCTTTATCATATTCAGTTGCGACATAACCTTTATTAACAAACTTACTAACAGGACCCCTATATATCTCATTTTCATTATCATCAACTAAATCATCATATAATTTCATTTGTTTTGATAATGTAAATTCTTTTTGTTCTTTAATTAATTCATCAACTTGATTTTTTGTATAAAATGCTTTTAAGTCAATTTTGTCAACATCTAATTCATCTTCACTATAATTTAAAAATACTTGTTTTAATTCAGTTAATCTTGCTCATATTTTCATTCTACTTGGTGCTAAGTCTCATACATTAATACTAGGAATACTATTTGCACTAAATGAGGTACCATTATTGAATTGAATAGTAGCATCAACATTAAACTCAATTGGTGTACGATTAAATACTCAATGTTCAACACAAACATACACCATATCTCTTAATGTTTCTTTAATTAATTCATCTTTAAAACTATCAAAAGGAAATTTAGATAAAATAAAATCAAGATAAGCATTAATATCATTTTGAGCTCTAATCGCAAAAGTTGTAAATCAATCATTAACATTAGGTCATGTATTTATATATTGCTGTGGTGTTTCTACAATTTTTCCAGTTAATGGATATCAGTTATTATAATTTTCTAGACTGACATCAGTTCAAAGTTTATTAATCATAATTTATCATTCCTTAAAAAATGCTTTTTTATAATGCTTAGTTTTTGTTTTAGTTTTTCTATGTGCTATATGGATAATTTCTTTTTGTAATTTTTTCTTACCTTTTGCTACAACTTGACTATATGCAAATTTTTCTAAATGATGTAATAGTCCAGTACCAAATAATGTATTAACTGAAAATTTTAAACCAACACTTTTAAATGATTTATTAATATTTTCAATAGGATTATTAATAACATTCACTACTTTATGATAGGTTCTTATTGTCCTAAAAATTTCTCTATATACTTTAAAACTATCTCTAATTACTTGTTGAACAACTGGTGGAGCAAATGCAATTGCTTTTAATCATTTATTACAACTAACTCCATAACCAATGTATCAACCACTATATCAGCGATATCAATGGAATGGATGTATTTGCATAACAAAAGTTTCTGCTTTAAGAATACTATCAATAACTGTAATTGGTTTATACTTAGGATTACGATGATAAATAGTAATTGCACATTTACTTAATGATAAAGGTTGAATTTTGCAACCGATAAATACAGGTGAATTTAATGGAATTAATTGTGCATATTTAATTGCTTTTTTCTCTGCACTAGTAAATAAAGCTGTTGCTTTTTCTTTTAATTTATTAATTTTTTCCATTACCTTTTTTTCTAAATTTTCAAATTTTTCTTGTAGTTTATAGATACTTTCTCGTAATTTTTCAAAATATGGAGTATCTTTTCAAAATTTATTTAAACCTTTTTTTAAATAAAATCTAATATCAAAATATTTAAAAGTTTGATTTGCTTTTAAAACAATTTTATGAATTGCACTATTTTTAAAATTAAACTTAATAGCATTGGCACGAATTTTTTGTAAATCTAAAATTAAAGATTTATCATATCTATTTTCTGCATGGATGGTATGAACTAAATTTAATCAATCATGTTGGTTCATTGTTAATACTGCTTTTAATTCAGTATTATATTTTTTTGAAAAGTTATTTGCTTTTTCAATATCTTTGATTTTAAATTTTGGCGTTAATTGCGGACTTAATTTTATTAATGTATTTTGTAATAATAAATAATTTTTTAACTCTTGTGCTTCTAATTTTTTAAAATTATTTTTAAATTCTCTTTTTGCAACATAACCTAAATTTTGGATTATGGTTTCACGATTAGGAGCAAAACTATAATTAAATAAATAACGTTTATTACCGGACGTATTGCAAATGTGTATAGATTTAATAAGAACTTAAATGAGAGATAAAATTCTCATTTTTTAATTGTTAAATAAAAAACTTAATAAACTGTCATAGAAGTCAAATTGTGAGTACTTTATGTAAATACTTCTATATCAGTATAAAAGAGTAATTTATTAATTTTTATTGAATTGTTATTGTATGAAATTGAGTTTAATTGAATGCTACATGTTAGTTAGTAAGAATACGTATAGAAATGCAATAACCATAAACCCTGTTCTTTAATAATTTTTAAATTATTACACATAAAGGGGGTTATATATTAATACATACCTCATCAATTATATATTAACATAAATAAATTAATTATTAAATATAAATTTTTATTTACGTATATGTGCTTCACTCATACAGAGTGAAAGCACAATATATTACGTATACGTATTAATAAAAATATATAAGCCTTTTATCACTGTAGGTGATAAGGCTTATACGTAATAAAAAATACGTAATAGAAAGGAATATTATATGCCAAATATTAGTTTAGATTTAAAAACAAAAATACAAGAAACAAATAATGGTGGAATATTATTAGAAATTGGTGAATATGAAACATGATTTCCTAAACAATATATTAGTATTGATGAAAAAAATAAAAAAATAGCATTAAAAATATTTGAAAATTTTAATTATAAATTAGGTAAAAAATCAATTACAAAAGATATTGAAAGTATTAAAGGTAGTGATATTTTAAAATATATAAAAAATATTCCAGATATTACTATAAATCAAAATAAAGATGAATTAATATCTTGTGAATTTTATGAACAATATAATGGTTATTATATTTTTACAAATGATAAAAATCAAGAATGTTTTAAATATAACATTACATGAGAAGAAAATAGAAAAAGTTTTAAAATAAATAATCCATATAAATATAATGATTTAGCAATAAATTATATTGTTACACCAATAAAAGATATATCAACTCATAATAATAAAATATTTTATTTAAAGTATTAGAAAGGAATTAAATAAATGGAAGAAAAAGAAAATATAGAAATTAAAGAAGATAATAAAGAATTACAAAGTGAATTATTAAAAGAAGAAATTGAATTAATAAAAGCAAAAAAAGAATTAGATAAAAAAGAATGAAAAAGTAGAATTATATTTTTAGTAATTGGAATAATTATTATGATTTTAACATTAATAATTATTGCTTTTAAATATTAATGAAAGGAATTGATTAAAAATGATATTTACTAAAATAAATAATGTTTATTGACATTGTTATAATTGTAATAAAAAAACAAAACCAAATCATTATTATTTATACAAATTCATTTGTGATGAATGTTTAAGAAAGGAAAATAAATATAAAATGAGTAATTATTTAGATAAATATTTACCAAAATATAATCAATATAAATATAAAATAAAATATAAAATAGATTATAAAAAATTTGGTTCTTGTGATATATGTCATAAAAAATCTTCAATTGGTAATAGATTATGTAATAAATGTTTTTATAAATTAATAGGTAAAAATAATGAAATGTAATATACATAATGAAAAATATATATGAATTAGTGAAATTGATAATAATTATTATTGTAATAAATGTATTGATGACATGATTGAAAATGATATGTATTTAACAAGTGATAATTATGATAGATTATATAACTATTATATTAATTTATTAGAATTAGAAAATTTTAAAGGAGTGTAAATAATATGGATGATTATAATTTTATTTCAAGAGAAAAATTTATTGAATTTTTAAAAGAAAGTGAAAAAAATGGATATGAAGTAATTAATATTAAATGATTAAAAAAAGAAATAGAAGATGGAGAGTTTATAGACTAATGATAAAACAAAATATGCCAAAATGAGCAAATGATTTAGAAATATTTTTTAAAGATATTGAAAATGGTATATATGGTGAAAGTATTAAAAATGCTTTTAAAAAAGAAAGTAGTGAATAAATAATGTCAGCACATAAGAAAAAATTAGAAGAATTAATTAATAAACAAATTTTTGTTAGATTAACTAAAGAAGAACATTATGAATTAAAAAAACTTTGCTTAGAAAATAATAATATGTCAATTACTAATTTTGTAAGAAATTTAATTAAAAATGCAATAAATAGAAAGAGTGATAAATAATGAATTTATTTAAAAAAATACTTAAATTACAATTAGAAATTGGTAAAACACCTAAAAATGGTTTTAATAAATTTGGTAATTATAAATATTGATTATTAAGTGATATTTTTAATAAATTTAAATTATTATGTAAAGAATTAAACATTGTTATTATACATGAAGATATATTAACAACAGATAGAAAAATAAATTATTTAGATAAAAATGAAGTAGAAATATCTTATTTTAAAAGATATACAATTATAGATTTAGATAATGATAAAGAAAGTAAATATTTTGATATATTAGCATGTGCTAAAAATACAGATATAGCAAAAGCAAAAGGTAGTGCAGAAACTTATGCTTATAGATATTTTTTAATGAATTTATTATTATTAAGTGAAGATGAATTAGATCCAGATAATGATGATATTAATTTAATACAAAATAATAATAAATATCAAAATAATAATGTAAAAATACAAAATGAAAAATGAGAACCAAGTGAAAAACAATTAGATTATTTTGATAAATATATGATTACAAATACAGTTTTATTTGATGAATATATAAGAGAAGATATGGAAAGATTAAATCCAAATAATAATAAAGATTTTTTAATATTAATGGGTGAAAATTATTTAAAAATTTTATTTGATAAGTTAAAAGAAATTAGAGAAAGATTTAAAAATTTAAAAAATAATAATAAAAATGAATATAAAAATTATGAATAAATGTAAATATTGTAATAAAAGAATTTGATTAACTAAAAATTGATGTATGAAATGTTTTAAAAAAATAGTTAATAATTTAATTAAAAATAAGGAGAATAAATAATGACTAATTACTTACTTTCAATTGATCCAAGTATGAAAAATACTGGATTTACATTATGAGAAAGAAAAAATTGTAAATTTAAAGAAGTAAGATTACCACATAATACTTGTGAACCTAATATAGAAGATTATTGTATATGAAAACCAATATGAATAGGAAGTTTTAGTTTTAACAATAAAAAATTAGACTTTATTGATTTTCAAGGCGAAATATTTTTTCAGAGAAAAAGAGATAATGATATAGATTTAATTATAGAACGTGGTACTTTTCATGTAAAAAATGGTATTGGTTATGAAACACAAGAACATCTTAGGGGTTTTATTGCAGGAACATTTAATAAATTATTAACAAAAGAGATGTTAATTAGTCCAAGTGAATGAAAAAAATGACATTTAAGAGAATGAAGTGTAGCAAATTTTAAAAAAATTAATAAATGAGATAAATACTTATCATTAGAATTAGCAAATGAATTAATTGAACAATATGATTGAAATATAAAAGTTAATAATCATGATGAAGCAGATAGTTTATTAATTGGTTGATATTATTTAAATAAGGAAAATAAATAATGAATAAAGAAAAAATAAAAACATTACATTATACACAATCATTATGTAATAATTGAGATTGATTTACTACTTGTGAAAAATGTAATATTTCTATATCTTTACAATGTTTATGTTCTATACATTTAAAATGTAATATGTGTGATGAAATTTGTTCAAAAGATTTTAAATGAAATAAGGAGAAAAAATAATGTTAGAATTAATATTTTTAATAGAAGATTATAAAGACTGTAATTTTTATAATAATTATTTAATTTACAAAATAATGAATTTTATTATAAGAAAGGAGAATAATTAATGCAAAAACAAAAACAAGAAAAAGTATTATTGAAATGTGTTGTTAAAGAATGTAATAATAAAGTATTAATAACTTTAAAAACATTAGATATAGAAAATAGTGTAGAACAATTTTTTAATATGTGTTTTTTTCATAAAAAACAATTTAAAAATAAAGTAAAAGAAATAAAAGAATATTATAAAAATAAGGAATAAATAATTAATAAAAAAAATGTTAATATATGAAAGGTGGTGAAAATATGATAAAAGATAAATATCAAGAAGAAGTTGATAAAAATTATGAATGATTTCAAAAAAATAAAGAAAAATTAATAAAAGAAAATCCAGATAAAATTGGTCATTATATTTTATTAAAAAATCAAAATTTAATTAATTTTTATGAAAAATATAAAGAAGCAAGTATTGAAGCGCATAAAAAATTTAAAGATGAACCTTTTTCTATTCAAAAACTACTAAAAAAAGATAATATTAATAATTTAGAATTAGTGGGGTTAAAATGGGAAGAATAGTAAAACAATTTAAAAATAATAGAGCCATTATAGATGTTGTAGTAGGATTACCAAATAATAATAACGGAATTATTGATATTGATAGAAATAAACCGATGAAAGATTGTAAAGCTTTAATAGATACTGGTTCTACTATATCTTTTATTTCAATGAAATTAGTAAAAGAATTAAATTTAGTTCCTAAAGGAAAAATTGGATTTAATAATGTATTTGATAAACCCAAAGAAATAAATTTATATGAAATATTTTTAGGAATAAAAATGGATGAAAAAATAAGACTTGATTTTGAAGGAAAGTTTGATGTTGTAAATAATGCTTTTCTTATACCTATAAGAGCTGGTAGTATGGATAGTAAAACATTTGAAAATGAAGAATATGAAGTATTATTAGGAGTACCAGAAATAGCTGAAGGTCATTTAACTATAAGTGGAAATGCATTTATCTTCTCAATATAAAAAAGTTACCAATTAAGGTAACTTTTTAATTAGGTGCCAACCTAATAATAAAGAGTAAATAATAAAACATCTGTAACTTACCTTTTTCTAACTCCTTAGGTAAGTTTAATACATTATACATTATTTTAAGATTGTAGGAGAATATTATTTTGTTTAGATTTTATTTTATCTTTGGTAACTTTCAAGATTACTCAACCTATGAAAAAGCCAATAGAAACTGCTAACCATAATATTAGCATTCTAATTAAAAATAATTTATCATTACTAAAATAAATTTTCATATCATCAGTAATAATGTTTAAATTATTATAATAGTTATCTCAATAAAGTAATGTTCCTAAATAATAACTTGATATGATTAAATAAATAAAACTAATAACTATTAATCATGTTTTTTTTTCTTTAAATTTTATTTTTTTTAATTTATTTTTCATTTTAATAATACCTCCTAAAAATACCTCTTATAAACAATAATATTTTAGCATAAAAATGATTTTTATCTTGAATTTAAAATTATTTTATATATATTAGTTTTAATGTTATTTATATATCTTTTTCCATGTGTATATATTAAATTACTTATTCAATCATTTATACATTCAATTTTACCTAAATTTGCTTGCAAATAAAAATTTCATTTTAAATTATTATTATCAACAATACTCATTGCAATACATGAATTTGTTTCATATTTTTTATTTACTGTTTCTCCTAAACTTCCAAAGTGTACTGATAAATTAAATTCATAACCAGTTAAATTATAAGACATTAAATTATTATTACTATAAGTATAAATATATGCTAGCCCATCTTCACCAAAATCACCATGTAAAAGTGAAAAATGTTCTTTATATTCATTAATTGTTGGATTATTATTACTTAATATTAAATCTTTTAAATCAATAGTTATACTTGTATCTTCATTTTTGGCTGGTCTAAAAGTTTCAGTTGTAGAATATACTACTAATTTATTATCAGCAGAATTTTTTATTTCTTCTTTTGTTTCAATATCATAATTATAATAAATACTTATTGATTTATAATATCTTTTTAAATCATTAAAAGTATTAATTAATAATGTTGGGTCTAATAATGATTTTAAATCAACTTCATAATTAACTAATTTATTTGGATTATTAGCAAGTCAAACATTTCAATTAGGTTTATATGGTACTAAACTTGTATCTATTAATGATACATCATTTGCTGTCATTTCAATTTTTAAATCTGGATTAATAATTATTGATTTTGCTATATTTTGTGGACTTGGTGGTAATATTTTTGCTGGATAACTAAAAGTAGTTTCTTCACTTTCTTCATATTCATCATGATTTAATTTATACAAAGTTGTTCAATTAAAAGCATTACCAGTTAAATAACCCATATTATTATAACGAAATTGAGCAATTGATATTTCATTATAATCACCTTGATAAGTAAAAGGATTATCACTATAAAATGTATGTCTTTCTTCACCTTGATGTAATGATTGAGTTACAATTGTATCAATAATATAAGCATAATTTGAACCATCAATAACTCCATTACTTGTTGGATTTCATTGTGTTTCTTTATCTTCATTAGTTAATGGTGAAGCAATATCTAAAAACTCTGTATCTTCTGCTAAAATATATACTTTATTATTTTTCTTTTGTGATAAATCAACAGTACTAATTTGTTCTTTAACTTCTAACTTTTTACCAGTAGTAGGGTCTCATGGATAAACACTAATTCTATCACTTAATTTCATTGTCATAGCAGTTGTACTAACATGTGAACCTAACATTTTACCTAATGCAAATTCACTTGAATTACTAAATACATTTAAAGGTATAAATCAATTATTATCATTATTACCAATAATTGAACTTAAATTACTTGCAAAAAATGCACTCATAAAACCATTAAAAAATGGCATATTTTTATATTGCTGAGAATTTTGAGTAATAATAAATCCTACTGGTATACCTAATGTTAAAGCATTTAATAATTTACCTATTAATGGAATTGAACTTAATGCAAATGGTAATCATTGTACACTATCATAAGGCATTTGAATTAAACTACTAAATACTACACTATTAAAATTTAATATTGCTGACATATATTTTTGACTTATTTTTTTATAATCAACAGTTGGTGAACCAATAACTAATCCAGTATCTGCATCTTTATATTTAAAATTACTTGACATATCAACATTATATTCACCTTGTAAATTACTTATATTTCATTCACTATCTCAAAAAAACTTTGCTTTACCAATAGCATCACCATTACTATTTATTGCTAATTGTTTATTACAAGTAAGTAATCCTTGAAAATCTTTTTGTGATAATATATCAAATTGTCTTGCTTCTAAAAAATTTTGTCATGTATCATAATGAGTAAATCCAGTAGGTTTTGCGTCCATTATATTATAAAATGTAGTTTCTGGATGACTACTTGTTGTTACTTTATCATTTATTCCAGCAAGTAAACCACCATTATTTTTAATATCAGTTGTAGAATGATCATTATTTCCAGCAATAAATAATCTTCTTGAAGCAAATACTTTTTGTTCAAATATTTCTTCATTATTTTGTTGAATTGGTTCTTGTCCTTGTATTATTGGTCTACCATAATAATAACAACTTGTTAATAATTCTAATCCATAACTTTGTCTATGACTATATCTTACTCCTATATCACGCATTAAAGTACGATTTAAAGTAACTATACCATTTTGAATAGTAGGAAAAGCATAACCACTACCAGGAGAAGCATATTGTACAAAATCAAGTGTATTTTGACCACTTGCAACTACTCTATCATTTAAACTACTAAATGTTAATACTTGCATACTAAATGCACCATTATAAGGACTATAATAATTTGTTACATTTGAAATATATAATAATTGTCTATCTTGATTTTTTCCAGAATTACCACCTATATTTTCATTTTCATCATTAAATACACAAAAAAATTGTAAATAATCATCAATTGTAATATGTTCTTCAAACATAACTAATGTATATTGTCTTTTAGTTTGTACAGTTTTAAATATTTGATTATTTGGTAAATTACTAAAATCAACACCACTTGTATCATCAATTAAATAAGCATTTCAATAATCACCAATTTTATATTGTTTTGTATAAAATTCTTCTTGTCCTTTTACTTTATGAGTATTTGGGTCTATTATACCTTTATTTTTTTGATATATTTTAGTACTATTTTTTCAAATACATACAACTGGAGTATTACCAGTAAGTATTAATTCATATTGACCAAAATCACTTATTTTACTATTAATAGGTTTATATCCAGTTTCAGTTAATGGTATTGCTCCATTATTTATAATAAATGGAAATATTTTTCAATAACTACATCTTTTAATTAGTAATTGTTGTCTTTTTAATTGTAGATGTTGATGTTTCATTAGTTGAATTTGTTGATGTATCATTTTCATTTACTCCTAAATCTTTATTTAATTTTTGATTTTCTGTAATAATATTTTCTAATTTATTTTCTGCCATAAGTTGGTCAATATTATCATATTCACCAATTGCTTCAGTTATTGTCATTGTGCCATTATTTAATCTTGAATTAATAATTTGGTCTTGTACTATTTGATCAGTCATAGCAATTGGTATAAATTTAAAACTATAAGGTCTTTCACCAATTCCATTTCATTTATTTTCACTAATAATTAATAAATCAAAAATACGATAAAAATAAGCACTATAAAATGCTATTTTTATTTCTGTTGTTTCCATATCAAATTTATTATTAAACATACTTTGTGTTTTATTAGTATAAACATCATTACCATGTTCATCATAATCATAACCAGCACCATTAAATATTGCTTTAGCAGTACCATTATAATCTAATCAATATTCATTAAATTTTGGGTCACCTTGAATAATTTGCATACCACCATTACCATTTTTATCATAACCAGCACTACCAACATTAACAAATATATCTTTTTTAGGATTTTCAGCAATATTACCATTTTCTTGCATTTCTTTAACTGTTTCATTATCTAATGCAGCAAATAAAGTAGTAACATTTAATTCACGTTCTAATCTTTTTTGTCTAATTACACGATTTAAATCTCAAATTAAATCTCATACTGGTGTACAATCTGGATATGCATTTAAAGTTGTAGCATTACCATATAAATTAATAATTGGTAAATTAGTAATTTCAAAAATAGGTATATAATTAAATGGATTTTTAATTTCATAAATTTTTACTGGAGTTATATTTGGTTTTAATTTTGTTTTGGTAGAACCTAAAATAATATCTTTATTATTATCTTTATATGTTTCATATTTAACTTTTCCATTTTGTATTGTTACTCATGTTAAAGTTGCACTATCTGCTTGTTCATTAATAAAATAAAATTCTGCTGATTGTTCTTGTTCATTAAATTTAGCAACTCTACCACAAAAACTATTTGGTAATATTTTAATTGATTTACTATTATCTTCATTAACTATAATCATTATAAATACTTTACCCATTAAACTATTTTGTAAACCAAATTTATAAAATTTTTCTAATCATTTATCTTTTAAATTCATTTCATTAAGATAATCTAATATTTCTTTTTTACTTGAATTAAATAAAAAACCTTTACCTAATCATAATTTAGTTGATTTTTGAGCAATAATCATAGGTATATCAATATATCAATTACTTTTATCACAACTTAAATATTCCATTGTATTTATCATAATTTATCACCATTAAATTTATTTTTATTAATTAATAATTTATTATTAATCCCATTAATTAATCATTTCATTTCATGCATTAAAGCATACATATCACTATCTCAAGTATCATCATGTAAATCTAACATTTTAGGTTCATTATTATTAGTATCTAATTTCTTTTTATCTAATCATTGCATTAAACTATATTGTCTTTTAGTCTCTATACATTTTTCTCAATTAAAACTAATAATATTTTTAAGCATACAAATTGTTGTAAAATCAATTCTATCATTTAAATATAAAGTTGATTTATCTACTGGTATAAATTTTAATCATGTTATATTACGTTTTTTAACTCAACTTTTTAAAACATCAATAAATACTAATCCACCATTACCATAATCAACATAACAAATAAAACCAAATACCATTGCTATATAACGTTTACTTTCATTTAAATAGTAATTAATAATATCATTTGCTAAAGTATCAGTATCTTTATATTGCATAGTAGCATTACTATGATAAAATTCACTTTCTTTATGTGCTCTTCTTCCATTTTTATTTTCACCAATAAATCATAATGAAGCAGCAGTTGGATGACCAGTTATACTTGTAGCCATACCAATATCTAAACCACCAGTTATTTTTGAAACTTGAAAATCTAATTTAGTATTAACTTTATCTAAATATCTTGCAAAGATAGCACCAGTTAATACACTAGGTACACCATCATATCAAGATTGTGCTTTTATTGGATCTAATACTTTTAATTCTTCTAAATCATTAATCATATCTAATGTAAGATTATGAGCATTTACTTTTCAATTACTATAATGAAATAATTTAAATATATTATTATCAAATACTGATTTAATTTGTTCATTTTTAGATTTCATAATTTCTAAATTAAAAGGAACAATTTTATTCATATATTCAATAAAATATTGATAAATATTATCTGGATTACAACTTTTTATTTTAATTCTTTTTTTAGCATTACCTAATGCAAATGTTATTGCTTGAAATTCTTGTTGTGTAAATTCATTAGCTTCTTCACATCATTCTATTGCTAAATCAAATCCTTTTATTTCACTTCTAGAAAGACCTTTAAGTGGTATTCTATCATTACTATTACTATAAACCCCCATCACTCTAATAAATGACTTTGTCCCTTTAAATCTAAAATCTGCTTGTTTATTTGGATATTTTAAAGTAAAATCTTTATAATCATTAAAACCAATTATTATTAAAGCATTATATATTTCTTTAACTAAATCATTAATATCTTTATTTAATTTTCTAAAACAATATATAGCAATTGATTTATTAACTTTAATTGATATTGCAATTAATATTGCTAATTCTTCTGCTACACTATATGTTTTACTAGAATATCTTGATCCACTTAAATTATATTCACTATGAGTAAAATCACTTTTATTTAATAATCAATAACTAATTTCATGTAAATAAGTAAATTCTTTATTCATAATCTTACTCTTGTAATTCTTCTAATTTTAAAAGTTGACCATATTTTCCAACGTTACTAATAATATAAATTGTATTATTTTGTAATTGTAAAGAAACCATTGTTTTATGGTTAACATTATCTCAATCCAAAGACTGAACATCTGTATTTAATTCACCATATAAAAATTCTTTACAAATAAAACTAACTTTTTTTATGCTTATTTGATTTTCAAAATTATAATAAATTTTATATTTAGTATATGGTTTAAAAGCATATTGAATATTATTTATATTTATTTTTGTTCCAACTTCTTTTCATTTTAAACTATTTGGTTGCTTTTCTAATATTTCATTAATAGCATATAATAATTTTTTATTTTGAGTTTTTAATAATTTATATTCATTATTTTCTAATAAATCTTTACAAAGTAACGAATTTTCTTCATCATGTAATGTTATTTCATTTGTTTCAGTATTATATTTAAAATATTCATTTGCAAATTTTTTATCTTTTATTTTTTCTTTTAATTCATTAATAGCACCAACAATAGTTTTATTAGTAGTTTCTAAATTAGGATTTTCAGTACCAAGAGCATTTAATGTAAAAGCATATGGAAATTGATCTTTATCAATTTTATTTTCTAGATTATTATCAACATATCTTTTATTTGAACCATCATCTTCTTTAGTAGGATCACCAACTCTTGTTAATTTATAACCTTGTAAATTAATATCTTTGGCTAATTTTAAATTAACATCTATACTTGTATCATTTCATAAACTATCACCACTACCACCAGAAGCATTAATTTTGATATCTTTACCACTTCCAGTAATAGTAATATTATCTCCAGCATTATTAGATGTTAATTGTGATTGTTTACTTTCAATTAATTTACCTACTATATCACTAATACTAATTACTTTTTCTTTTTGACCTTGTTTACCATCTACTAATTGCATACTATCATTACTAAAATATTGGATAAATAATTCTTCAGTAGTTAAATTATCAATACTTTTAATATTATTAGTATCAATATTAATAACTGGTCTTAACATATTTTGTGGATGAGTAATAGTAATTTTAGTTCTATTATCTAATGATTTTATATTAGGATAAGGAATATAATCATTTAACGGACTATCTTCACCACAATTTGAAATAAATTTATTAAATCATTTATTTTTTTGTGGTTCTATACCATTTAAATTAAAACCTTTAATATTTGGATATTCTTTAATTTTTCTTAAACAATTAAATATTTCTGGTGGTATAAAATATGGATCATCTGGATTAGTTTCACTATAAGTCATTCCACCTTGACTAATTGAAGATTGACCACGAATATAATTACTATCTTTTGTTAATAAAAATCTAACATAATATGCAGTTGCAGTTTGAATATTATTAGTAAATTCTGTTGGATTTATTTCTGGTCATTTTTTTAAAATAGAAAAACCACTTAAATAATCAATATTACTACTTGCTACTGATATTGCAAATCAAATTTCATTATCTGGTGTTGTTATTTCATCAAATTCTAATTTATTAAAACCTTTTCAATTTTTAAATTCTTCTATTGTTATAAACATTAATGGGTCTTTAATAGCCATAATAATTTACTCCTTAATGTAAAATAAAGGGTATTTAAACCCTTTAAATTTTAAATTTAGTTGCTTTTTTCTTATCTTTTTCAGTTAATTCTTTCTTTTTAGATTTTTCTAATAAAACAAAATTATCTACTTGTTCTTTATCAATATTAAATGAATCTAATAATTTTGCTGTTTGAGTACTTTCTAATTGTAAATGAGAATTTAATTGTTTAATATTAGCAGTAATAAATTCTAATTCTTTATTACGTTTTAATTCTTTTGCTAATTCACTTTGTTTTGATTTTTTAATAATTTTTGATAAATATAATAAAACAATAGTAATAATTACACCACTAGCAACTGCTCCACTTAATACTGCTGAAATTAATGTAACTGATAAATTCATTTTTATTCCTCCAATTGTATTTTATTTGAATGTTGTTTACATAAATTACATTCTTTTTTATGCTTTTTAATTTGTTTATATTGATATATTAAATAAGGACTTGTAATAATAATTGGTATAGTTATTAATGCATATTTAATTAATTTTCCATAATTACCTAATTTAGTAATAATATTTAATCCAATATGACCAAACATAGGAAATAAAGTTAATATTAAATGGTCTGGTCAAGTAAAATTATATTGATTAGTATAATTACCTATTCCCATTGCTATTGGTATATTAGGTATTAATCAAGGTGTTATTGTAAAAAATAATGTTATTAACATACCTATAATATGACTAGTTATTTTTAAAATATTAGATATTAATATTTTTATTTTATCTATATGAGTACTATTTTTATTAAATCAAATTTTATTTAATCTTTTATATTCTTTATTATCTTTTGAGATTGGATTAATAGTATTTCATATACCAATTGGTTTAATTGGTTTATCTAATTCAATAATAATTATCACCTACTTTCTTTTACTATTAATACTATATTTTTTATAAGTATTTTTATTTTTATAAATTGAAATACCAATATTTTTATTTAAATTATTATTTTTATGAAAAGTTAAATATTCTTTTCTTTCTACTCTTCATGCTCTGCTACCTAATTCAGTTTTTGGTAAAGTTTTAAATTCTTTAAGTTTAAAAAATCCACGTTCTAATCTATTAATAAATGCAGTTGTTTTTAAAACATTAATATTAGTTGATTTAATAATGTTATAACGTTGTTTACCTTTAGTAATACCTTTCTGTTCTTTAAGTTGTTTCTTTACATATTTACGAATTTGACTTGGTAAAAAACTTCTTAAAAAATATCTTCAAAATATTGTTCCAGCACCATTACCATTTTTACCTTTTTGTACTTTCATTAAATTTCAAGTTTCTTCTGGTACATTTGGATAAGTGTAAGGACCATATCAACGTTTATTTTTACTTGTATCACTTTGAAATAAACCTTGTAATATTCCTACTTTTAATGATTGATTAGATTTATAAAATAAACCTTTTTTAAATCATGAACTTGATAATATTACTCAACCTTTATCATCTTTATCATTAATATTTTTTTTATCTTCTTCATTAGATTGTATTTCTTTATTATTACTATCTTTAAATAAATTACTTATTTTTTTAACTTTATTAACATAACCATTAATAGTGCTTATTTCATTAGGTTTAATAGCATTTTTAAAAGTTTGTGGTAAGTTTCTTATTTTATCTAATTGAGTTTTTAATTCTGTTAATTCACTAGGTTTTAAAATTGATAAAAGTTTTTTAATAATATTTGGATTAAAGGTTGAATATGGTTGTCCAAGTTCTTCTTCACTAACATTTTCACTATCTAAAACTGATTTTAAACTTTGATTTTTACTATATAACTTTAATAAACTAATAATTGCAGTTCTAATATCATTAGTTTCTAATGCAGAATAGATAATTCTAATAATTAAAGGTAACATAATTTAATTCTTATAAATGATAATAATTTTCATCAAATGATAATTGTGCATTAATATTAACTTCGCTCATATCACTACCATAACTATTAATACTTACATTATCATTAATAAGATTTGCAGTTTCATTAGTGAATACTGTTTCTTGCATTTCAGTATTATTATGTACTGTTTCCATAGGTAATAAATTATGAATAATTTCACTTATTCCTGCAATAATTGTAGGAATAGCATAAGCATTATTAAAATCATTATTAATACCCATAGCAACACCACTTGATATTAAACATCCACCAGTTGCCATATTCGCTATTTTACGAATAGTTTCAAATTTATTAGGTATTAATTCAGTTAAACCACTAATAAGATTTGAAACACCATAAGCATTTAATGAAATATAAGTATCTCAATCCATTAAATTATTAGGATTATTATTTACAGTCAATAATAAATCTGGTGGAAAAGGATCTACTGTGGTTGTACTAGTAGATGTTGTAGTACTAATAGTACTTGTTATTGGATTAATTGTTGTAGTAGGTTCTATTGGGGTAATAATAGTATTTAAAAACTTAGTATAATTTGCTAAACCAATTGTTCCTAATCCTAATAATATTTTTTTACTACTATTAATTACTTTTATTTTATTACTTGGTCTTTGATTTAAGTTTCATATATCTAAACCTAATTTTTTACCAAATAATAAACTATTAATTGAACCTAATATTGGATTTCCTATTAATTGACCATAATAAGCACTTGTACCTATCATTGCTGAAATAGGACTTATTCCAATTCTTATTAATTTAGTTAAAGTATAATTATTCAATTGTATAGTCTCAGCATGTGGCATTTTTAACATCCTTTAAATTAGTTTGTTTTTCTATTTGAATTATTATTTTACCTTTTAAATTAATATTATCTCCAACACAAATAGCAAAATTATCATGAACATTACTTACTCTTATATAATTAGGATTTAATGTTGGAAATTCATAAAGTAATATTGCTAATATATCTTGTGAACTATTTAAATCTTCTGGTTTTGCTGAATTTATAATAATTTTATTTTTATAATTAAAATATTCATATATATTAGTCATAATTTAATTTTTCTTTTTTACTTTTGAAAATGTTATTTTTACTATTCCATAATATTCTTTATTATCACCAGTCATAGTTGCACTTGTTGTTGTAATATTAGTATATATTGCTTTTTTAGGATTAAATCCAACATTACCAGCATTTATTATTGCTGTATCTAATTCATCACTAGTAGGAATATCTCCAACAATAGTAATTTTTCCTAAATCTTTATAATAAATTATATCTTGTAAATCTAAAATATTTATATTATCATAATCAGTACTTTGATAAGTAGCATTAATATTATTTGCATCAACTTTATAATTTTTTGCTCTTGCTGCTTTAATTTCATCTACTGTTGGCATTTTTTCTTGAATTATATACATTAAATTAGGTCTTATTGCTGCTGGTAATGAATATAATGCTTTACCAATAATACGAATATTATCTGTAGCATTATCTAATTTATTTCTTACTTTTGTAAATGAAATAGGCATACCTCACATATATCTGTTATAAACTACTCCAAATAAATCTAATAATTTATAATCTTTTTCTAAATGCATCCCAGAAACAGTATCATGAATAAAATCTTGTTCTAAATAAAAACTTTCATAAAATTCCATACCCATAATTTGATTTGTATATCTTTTACCAGTTGCTAAAGTATTTGCAGCAATTTGTCCATAATTTAATGATGTAAATGCTTTTCCTAAATTAAAACTACTATCAATACCACAAGCACCAGTTAAATCTGCTTTATTAATACCAACTGTAATATCATCTACTTTTTTAATTAATTTATTATTTCTTTCTCCAATTATATAATAAGCATTTAATGCTTGTTCTTTAGTCATATTATTTAAATTTAAAGGTAATACTAATGATTTAGCAATTGCATAATCTTTTGTACCTTGTAAAAATATTAATTCAAAATTTTCTCTTAAATTTCTCATAAATGAACTTGTTCAATTTGAAACAATTTGTGTTGCTACATTTGCTGGTGAAGTCATAAATCTTTCAATATCAAATTCTGGGATATTAAAATCAATTGTTAATTCTTTATCAATAATTAATGTTGTTGTTTTAACTGTTCCTTTTTGTCTTTTAGTACCAGTAAATTCATCTCATGTTGAACCTCATAATACACGAACAGTTGCTCTATATATTGCCATTGCTACACCACTAATATTTGCTATTTGGTCAGCAGTAATAGTATTTCTCATAAATAAAGTACTTAATTCAGCAGTTAATTCACCACGAACTTGTGCTTCAAGTACACTTAAAACAGCATTTTCAGTAGGTGAATTACCACTAATAAAAAATGCTTCTGGAATTTTTGGAATTGCCATATTATCCTCTTTCTATTTAATAAATTGAAGTGCAGTTCCTCTTGCTAAATTTACAAGTTTTTCTAATTCTTTAATATCAGTAATACCAGTAGTTTTAGCTTTTTCATTTAATTTTTTTTCTAATTCTTCTGGATTAATACTATTTGTATGTAAATCTAAAAGAGTTTTAGGATTAAAATTATTTGAATTTAATTTATTTTCTTGTTTAATAGGTTCTATTTCTTTATCTTGTAAAAATTCTTTATAATCTTCATTTATTTTATTAAATGCTTCTTGTTTAGATAAAGATTTATAATTATCATTACTCATTAAATTTTTAATTAAATTTACTTTTTTAGTATCTTTAATATTAGAAAATAATTGTTGCTCTTCAAAACTATTAATTTTATTTTCATATTCTTTTAATTTTGTTTCATATTCACTTAATTTAGGTTCAATATCTTTTTTACTTTCAGCATATACTACATTTCTATGTTGTTTTAGTAAATTTTTAACATCATCTAAACTATAATTCTCTTTTTCATCAAAAGTAAAATTACTCATACTTTTAATCTCCCTTTATTAAATTTTATTATATTAATATGTCACTTTTATATATGTTAAATTAACATATTCACTTTACTAAATTATATCATTTTTTCCCTTTAAAATAAAGAAAAAATCTATATTAAATATAGATTTTTAATCATTATTTTCTATTTTTCTTGGTTCACAAATATTAATAATTATATTACTATTATTTGTTTCTACATTTTGATTATCTATTAAATCATCAAACATATCTCTATGATTTGTTCTTAAATATAATCATTCATATTGTGCAACTTTAGTTACATTTTTTAATCTTGCTATTCCTATTTTAAGACATGCTTTATCATATTCTTTAATAAAATCTTTTTGTCATTTTGTCGCTCTTCTTCGGCAATCAAATATATATTTATTATCTACATTTAAAATATAATTTAATTCTTGTTTAGTACATTTTTTAAAATTATCTTTATTTTCTCTCAAATATTCTTGTATTTTTTCTTTATAATTTCCTAATTCTTTTCTTTGTTTTGGCATATTATCACCTTTTAAAATTATTATTATTGTTAAGTATATTATAACATTTACTAATGTATCTATATATAATCATTTTTAGTTAAAAGAAAGGAATAATAATATCATGATTTTACTTCATGAAAAATTTGATAATACTCAACATAAAATTAATTATGATAAACAAATGTTATTAGATTATCAAAATAAAATATTAAAATATGATTATTATTGATTTAAAAATGAATATGATAAAAATAAATATAAATTATTAAATCGTAGAAAACATTTAATAAAAAATGAATTTGGTATTTCTTATTTACCATTAAGAACATATAAAAATAAATTAACAAATGAAAATATAACTCCAACAAGAACATATATAGATATTGATAAATATAAAAATTATACAAATTCTGTTAATAAATTAATAATAATGAATGCAGATTTAAATAATATTACTTATCCTATAATTAAACATAATTTAAAAATTGATATATCTTTATCAACTATTTGTAGAAGATTAAAAAAAACTACTATATTTGTACAAGAATTACCACAAGAAAAAAGAAAAATATTATCACATGAATATATTTATATACAATCAGATGAATCATATAATAATTTAATTGATAATAAGAAAAAATGAAAATATAGACATAGAACAGTAAGTATTAGTTTAGGATTTGATTTAAATAAATCTACTAATAATAGACATGTTTTAGAAAATAAATATATTTTTGTTATATCAACTAAAAAAGGTCAAAGAATTACTAAAAAAGAATTTGGTAAAGCAATAATAACTACATTAGATAATATTTTTATTCATTATTCTAATAAAAATTTAAAATTAAGTGGAGATGGTGCTAATTATATTAAATCTACTGCTAATTATTTAAAAATAGATTATGCTGTAGATAAATGACATCCATTACAAAAATTAAAACAAGTATTTATTGTAGGTCAAAGAACAAAAGAAAATAATAAAAAATTAAATTATGCTTATTATGAATTATTTTTAAATGGTTGTTATTATAAATTATTAGATTATTTAAAAAAAAATAATGCTGATGAAAAAATATATGAATATTTTAAAAATAATAAACAGGGTATTATTAATCAATCTGCTACTTGAAATATAGGTTGTAGTGCTGAAAGTGATGTATATCATTTAATAAAATCTATATCTAATAATAATGCTAAAATTTATACAAAAGAAGTATTTTTTAATTTATTAAAATTAAAACAAGCAAGAATAAATAAATTAAAAGTATTTGTTTAAATTAATAAAATTTAATAAATCTAAACCTAAATAATTAGGAATTTTTAGTTTAAAATAATAAAAATAAATAAATAAAAATCTTTACTAGTAATAATAATTATGCTATAATTAAAGCAACAATTAATAATTTATTTTATCTTTTATTTAAAGAAAATTAAATTATATACGTATTTGCAATTCATCCTTACCGGACGTATTGCAAATGTGTATAGATTTAATAAGAACTTAAATGAGAGATAAAATTCTCATTTTTTAATTGTTAAATAAAAAACTTAATAAACTGTCATAGAAGTCAAATTGTGAGTACTTTATGTAAATACTTCTATATCAGTATAAAAGAGTAATTTATTAATTTTTATTGAATTGTTATTGTATGAAATTGAGTTTAATTGAATGCTACATGTTAGTTAGTAAGAATACGTATAGAAATGCAATAACCATAAACCCTGTTCTTTAATAATTTTTAAATTATTACACATAAAGGGGGTTATATATTAATACATACCTCATCAATTATATATTAACATAAATAAATTAATTATTAAATATAAATTTTTATTTACGTATATGTGCTTCACTCATACAGAGTGAAAGCACAATATATTACGTATACGTATTAATAAAAATATATAAGCCTTTTATCACTGTAGGTGATAAGGCTTATACGTAATAAAAAATACGTAATAGAAAGGAATATTATATGCCAAATATTAGTTTAGATTTAAAAACAAAAATACAAGAAACAAATAATGGTGGAATATTATTAGAAATTGGTGAATATGAAACATGATTTCCTAAACAATATATTAGTATTGATGAAAAAAATAAAAAAATAGCATTAAAAATATTTGAAAATTTTAATTATAAATTAGGTAAAAAATCAATTACAAAAGATATTGAAAGTATTAAAGGTAGTGATATTTTAAAATATATAAAAAATATTCCAGATATTACTATAAATCAAAATAAAGATGAATTAATATCTTGTGAATTTTATGAACAATATAATGGTTATTATATTTTTACAAATGATAAAAATCAAGAATGTTTTAAATATAACATTACATGAGAAGAAAATAGAAAAAGTTTTAAAATAAATAATCCATATAAATATAATGATTTAGCAATAAATTATATTGTTACACCAATAAAAGATATATCAACTCATAATAATAAAATATTTTATTTAAAGTATTAGAAAGGAATTAAATAAATGGAAGAAAAAGAAAATATAGAAATTAAAGAAGATAATAAAGAATTACAAAGTGAATTATTAAAAGAAGAAATTGAATTAATAAAAGCAAAAAAAGAATTAGATAAAAAAGAATGAAAAAGTAGAATTATATTTTTAGTAATTGGAATAATTATTATGATTTTAACATTAATAATTATTGCTTTTAAATATTAATGAAAGGAATTGATTAAAAATGATATTTACTAAAATAAATAATGTTTATTGACATTGTTATAATTGTAATAAAAAAACAAAACCAAATCATTATTATTTATACAAATTCATTTGTGATGAATGTTTAAGAAAGGAAAATAAATATAAAATGAGTAATTATTTAGATAAATATTTACCAAAATATAATCAATATAAATATAAAATAAAATATAAAATAGATTATAAAAAATTTGGTTCTTGTGATATATGTCATAAAAAATCTTCAATTGGTAATAGATTATGTAATAAATGTTTTTATAAATTAATAGGTAAAAATAATGAAATGTAATATACATAATGAAAAATATATATGAATTAGTGAAATTGATAATAATTATTATTGTAATAAATGTATTGATGACATGATTGAAAATGATATGTATTTAACAAGTGATAATTATGATAGATTATATAACTATTATATTAATTTATTAGAATTAGAAAATTTTAAAGGAGTGTAAATAATATGGATGATTATAATTTTATTTCAAGAGAAAAATTTATTGAATTTTTAAAAGAAAGTGAAAAAAATGGATATGAAGTAATTAATATTAAATGATTAAAAAAAGAAATAGAAGATGGAGAGTTTATAGACTAATGATAAAACAAAATATGCCAAAATGAGCAAATGATTTAGAAATATTTTTTAAAGATATTGAAAATGGTATATATGGTGAAAGTATTAAAAATGCTTTTAAAAAAGAAAGTAGTGAATAAATAATGTCAGCACATAAGAAAAAATTAGAAGAATTAATTAATAAACAAATTTTTGTTAGATTAACTAAAGAAGAACATTATGAATTAAAAAAACTTTGCTTAGAAAATAATAATATGTCAATTACTAATTTTGTAAGAAATTTAATTAAAAATGCAATAAATAGAAAGAGTGATAAATAATGAATTTATTTAAAAAAATACTTAAATTACAATTAGAAATTGGTAAAACACCTAAAAATGGTTTTAATAAATTTGGTAATTATAAATATTGATTATTAAGTGATATTTTTAATAAATTTAAATTATTATGTAAAGAATTAAACATTGTTATTATACATGAAGATATATTAACAACAGATAGAAAAATAAATTATTTAGATAAAAATGAAGTAGAAATATCTTATTTTAAAAGATATACAATTATAGATTTAGATAATGATAAAGAAAGTAAATATTTTGATATATTAGCATGTGCTAAAAATACAGATATAGCAAAAGCAAAAGGTAGTGCAGAAACTTATGCTTATAGATATTTTTTAATGAATTTATTATTATTAAGTGAAGATGAATTAGATCCAGATAATGATGATATTAATTTAATACAAAATAATAATAAATATCAAAATAATAATGTAAAAATACAAAATGAAAAATGAGAACCAAGTGAAAAACAATTAGATTATTTTGATAAATATATGATTACAAATACAGTTTTATTTGATGAATATATAAGAGAAGATATGGAAAGATTAAATCCAAATAATAATAAAGATTTTTTAATATTAATGGGTGAAAATTATTTAAAAATTTTATTTGATAAGTTAAAAGAAATTAGAGAAAGATTTAAAAATTTAAAAAATAATAATAAAAATGAATATAAAAATTATGAATAAATGTAAATATTGTAATAAAAGAATTTGATTAACTAAAAATTGATGTATGAAATGTTTTAAAAAAATAGTTAATAATTTAATTAAAAATAAGGAGAATAAATAATGACTAATTACTTACTTTCAATTGATCCAAGTATGAAAAATACTGGATTTACATTATGAGAAAGAAAAAATTGTAAATTTAAAGAAGTAAGATTACCACATAATACTTGTGAACCTAATATAGAAGATTATTGTATATGAAAACCAATATGAATAGGAAGTTTTAGTTTTAACAATAAAAAATTAGACTTTATTGATTTTCAAGGCGAAATATTTTTTCAGAGAAAAAGAGATAATGATATAGATTTAATTATAGAACGTGGTACTTTTCATGTAAAAAATGGTATTGGTTATGAAACACAAGAACATCTTAGGGGTTTTATTGCAGGAACATTTAATAAATTATTAACAAAAGAGATGTTAATTAGTCCAAGTGAATGAAAAAAATGACATTTAAGAGAATGAAGTGTAGCAAATTTTAAAAAAATTAATAAATGAGATAAATACTTATCATTAGAATTAGCAAATGAATTAATTGAACAATATGATTGAAATATAAAAGTTAATAATCATGATGAAGCAGATAGTTTATTAATTGGTTGATATTATTTAAATAAGGAAAATAAATAATGAATAAAGAAAAAATAAAAACATTACATTATACACAATCATTATGTAATAATTGAGATTGATTTACTACTTGTGAAAAATGTAATATTTCTATATCTTTACAATGTTTATGTTCTATACATTTAAAATGTAATATGTGTGATGAAATTTGTTCAAAAGATTTTAAATGAAATAAGGAGAAAAAATAATGTTAGAATTAATATTTTTAATAGAAGATTATAAAGACTGTAATTTTTATAATAATTATTTAATTTACAAAATAATGAATTTTATTATAAGAAAGGAGAATAATTAATGCAAAAACAAAAACAAGAAAAAGTATTATTGAAATGTGTTGTTAAAGAATGTAATAATAAAGTATTAATAACTTTAAAAACATTAGATATAGAAAATAGTGTAGAACAATTTTTTAATATGTGTTTTTTTCATAAAAAACAATTTAAAAATAAAGTAAAAGAAATAAAAGAATATTATAAAAATAAGGAATAAATAATTAATAAAAAAAATGTTAATATATGAAAGGTGGTGAAAATATGATAAAAGATAAATATCAAGAAGAAGTTGATAAAAATTATGAATGATTTCAAAAAAATAAAGAAAAATTAATAAAAGAAAATCCAGATAAAATTGGTCATTATATTTTATTAAAAAATCAAAATTTAATTAATTTTTATGAAAAATATAAAGAAGCAAGTATTGAAGCGCATAAAAAATTTAAAGATGAACCTTTTTCTATTCAAAAACTACTAAAAAAAGATAATATTAATAATTTAGAATTAGTGGGGTTAAAATGGGAAGAATAGTAAAACAATTTAAAAATAATAGAGCCATTATAGATGTTGTAGTAGGATTACCAAATAATAATAACGGAATTATTGATATTGATAGAAATAAACCGATGAAAGATTGTAAAGCTTTAATAGATACTGGTTCTACTATATCTTTTATTTCAATGAAATTAGTAAAAGAATTAAATTTAGTTCCTAAAGGAAAAATTGGATTTAATAATGTATTTGATAAACCCAAAGAAATAAATTTATATGAAATATTTTTAGGAATAAAAATGGATGAAAAAATAAGACTTGATTTTGAAGGAAAGTTTGATGTTGTAAATAATGCTTTTCTTATACCTATAAGAGCTGGTAGTATGGATAGTAAAACATTTGAAAATGAAGAATATGAAGTATTATTAGGAGTACCAGAAATAGCTGAAGGTCATTTAACTATAAGTGGAAATGCATTTATCTTCTCAATATAAAAAAGTTACCAATTAAGGTAACTTTTTAATTAGGTGCCAACCTAATAATAAAGAGTAAATAATAAAACATCTGTAACTTACCTTTTTCTAACTCCTTAGGTAAGTTTAATACATTATACATTATTTTAAGATTGTAGGAGAATATTATTTTGTTTAGATTTTATTTTATCTTTGGTAACTTTCAAGATTACTCAACCTATGAAAAAGCCAATAGAAACTGCTAACCATAATATTAGCATTCTAATTAAAAATAATTTATCATTACTAAAATAAATTTTCATATCATCAGTAATAATGTTTAAATTATTATAATAGTTATCTCAATAAAGTAATGTTCCTAAATAATAACTTGATATGATTAAATAAATAAAACTAATAACTATTAATCATGTTTTTTTTTCTTTAAATTTTATTTTTTTTAATTTATTTTTCATTTTAATAATACCTCCTAAAAATACCTCTTATAAACAATAATATTTTAGCATAAAAATGATTTTTATCTTGAATTTAAAATTATTTTATATATATTAGTTTTAATGTTATTTATATATCTTTTTCCATGTGTATATATTAAATTACTTATTCAATCATTTATACATTCAATTTTACCTAAATTTGCTTGCAAATAAAAATTTCATTTTAAATTATTATTATCAACAATACTCATTGCAATACATGAATTTGTTTCATATTTTTTATTTACTGTTTCTCCTAAACTTCCAAAGTGTACTGATAAATTAAATTCATAACCAGTTAAATTATAAGACATTAAATTATTATTACTATAAGTATAAATATATGCTAGCCCATCTTCACCAAAATCACCATGTAAAAGTGAAAAATGTTCTTTATATTCATTAATTGTTGGATTATTATTACTTAATATTAAATCTTTTAAATCAATAGTTATACTTGTATCTTCATTTTTGGCTGGTCTAAAAGTTTCAGTTGTAGAATATACTACTAATTTATTATCAGCAGAATTTTTTATTTCTTCTTTTGTTTCAATATCATAATTATAATAAATACTTATTGATTTATAATATCTTTTTAAATCATTAAAAGTATTAATTAATAATGTTGGGTCTAATAATGATTTTAAATCAACTTCATAATTAACTAATTTATTTGGATTATTAGCAAGTCAAACATTTCAATTAGGTTTATATGGTACTAAACTTGTATCTATTAATGATACATCATTTGCTGTCATTTCAATTTTTAAATCTGGATTAATAATTATTGATTTTGCTATATTTTGTGGACTTGGTGGTAATATTTTTGCTGGATAACTAAAAGTAGTTTCTTCACTTTCTTCATATTCATCATGATTTAATTTATACAAAGTTGTTCAATTAAAAGCATTACCAGTTAAATAACCCATATTATTATAACGAAATTGAGCAATTGATATTTCATTATAATCACCTTGATAAGTAAAAGGATTATCACTATAAAATGTATGTCTTTCTTCACCTTGATGTAATGATTGAGTTACAATTGTATCAATAATATAAGCATAATTTGAACCATCAATAACTCCATTACTTGTTGGATTTCATTGTGTTTCTTTATCTTCATTAGTTAATGGTGAAGCAATATCTAAAAACTCTGTATCTTCTGCTAAAATATATACTTTATTATTTTTCTTTTGTGATAAATCAACAGTACTAATTTGTTCTTTAACTTCTAACTTTTTACCAGTAGTAGGGTCTCATGGATAAACACTAATTCTATCACTTAATTTCATTGTCATAGCAGTTGTACTAACATGTGAACCTAACATTTTACCTAATGCAAATTCACTTGAATTACTAAATACATTTAAAGGTATAAATCAATTATTATCATTATTACCAATAATTGAACTTAAATTACTTGCAAAAAATGCACTCATAAAACCATTAAAAAATGGCATATTTTTATATTGCTGAGAATTTTGAGTAATAATAAATCCTACTGGTATACCTAATGTTAAAGCATTTAATAATTTACCTATTAATGGAATTGAACTTAATGCAAATGGTAATCATTGTACACTATCATAAGGCATTTGAATTAAACTACTAAATACTACACTATTAAAATTTAATATTGCTGACATATATTTTTGACTTATTTTTTTATAATCAACAGTTGGTGAACCAATAACTAATCCAGTATCTGCATCTTTATATTTAAAATTACTTGACATATCAACATTATATTCACCTTGTAAATTACTTATATTTCATTCACTATCTCAAAAAAACTTTGCTTTACCAATAGCATCACCATTACTATTTATTGCTAATTGTTTATTACAAGTAAGTAATCCTTGAAAATCTTTTTGTGATAATATATCAAATTGTCTTGCTTCTAAAAAATTTTGTCATGTATCATAATGAGTAAATCCAGTAGGTTTTGCGTCCATTATATTATAAAATGTAGTTTCTGGATGACTACTTGTTGTTACTTTATCATTTATTCCAGCAAGTAAACCACCATTATTTTTAATATCAGTTGTAGAATGATCATTATTTCCAGCAATAAATAATCTTCTTGAAGCAAATACTTTTTGTTCAAATATTTCTTCATTATTTTGTTGAATTGGTTCTTGTCCTTGTATTATTGGTCTACCATAATAATAACAACTTGTTAATAATTCTAATCCATAACTTTGTCTATGACTATATCTTACTCCTATATCACGCATTAAAGTACGATTTAAAGTAACTATACCATTTTGAATAGTAGGAAAAGCATAACCACTACCAGGAGAAGCATATTGTACAAAATCAAGTGTATTTTGACCACTTGCAACTACTCTATCATTTAAACTACTAAATGTTAATACTTGCATACTAAATGCACCATTATAAGGACTATAATAATTTGTTACATTTGAAATATATAATAATTGTCTATCTTGATTTTTTCCAGAATTACCACCTATATTTTCATTTTCATCATTAAATACACAAAAAAATTGTAAATAATCATCAATTGTAATATGTTCTTCAAACATAACTAATGTATATTGTCTTTTAGTTTGTACAGTTTTAAATATTTGATTATTTGGTAAATTACTAAAATCAACACCACTTGTATCATCAATTAAATAAGCATTTCAATAATCACCAATTTTATATTGTTTTGTATAAAATTCTTCTTGTCCTTTTACTTTATGAGTATTTGGGTCTATTATACCTTTATTTTTTTGATATATTTTAGTACTATTTTTTCAAATACATACAACTGGAGTATTACCAGTAAGTATTAATTCATATTGACCAAAATCACTTATTTTACTATTAATAGGTTTATATCCAGTTTCAGTTAATGGTATTGCTCCATTATTTATAATAAATGGAAATATTTTTCAATAACTACATCTTTTAATTAGTAATTGTTGTCTTTTTAATTGTAGATGTTGATGTTTCATTAGTTGAATTTGTTGATGTATCATTTTCATTTACTCCTAAATCTTTATTTAATTTTTGATTTTCTGTAATAATATTTTCTAATTTATTTTCTGCCATAAGTTGGTCAATATTATCATATTCACCAATTGCTTCAGTTATTGTCATTGTGCCATTATTTAATCTTGAATTAATAATTTGGTCTTGTACTATTTGATCAGTCATAGCAATTGGTATAAATTTAAAACTATAAGGTCTTTCACCAATTCCATTTCATTTATTTTCACTAATAATTAATAAATCAAAAATACGATAAAAATAAGCACTATAAAATGCTATTTTTATTTCTGTTGTTTCCATATCAAATTTATTATTAAACATACTTTGTGTTTTATTAGTATAAACATCATTACCATGTTCATCATAATCATAACCAGCACCATTAAATATTGCTTTAGCAGTACCATTATAATCTAATCAATATTCATTAAATTTTGGGTCACCTTGAATAATTTGCATACCACCATTACCATTTTTATCATAACCAGCACTACCAACATTAACAAATATATCTTTTTTAGGATTTTCAGCAATATTACCATTTTCTTGCATTTCTTTAACTGTTTCATTATCTAATGCAGCAAATAAAGTAGTAACATTTAATTCACGTTCTAATCTTTTTTGTCTAATTACACGATTTAAATCTCAAATTAAATCTCATACTGGTGTACAATCTGGATATGCATTTAAAGTTGTAGCATTACCATATAAATTAATAATTGGTAAATTAGTAATTTCAAAAATAGGTATATAATTAAATGGATTTTTAATTTCATAAATTTTTACTGGAGTTATATTTGGTTTTAATTTTGTTTTGGTAGAACCTAAAATAATATCTTTATTATTATCTTTATATGTTTCATATTTAACTTTTCCATTTTGTATTGTTACTCATGTTAAAGTTGCACTATCTGCTTGTTCATTAATAAAATAAAATTCTGCTGATTGTTCTTGTTCATTAAATTTAGCAACTCTACCACAAAAACTATTTGGTAATATTTTAATTGATTTACTATTATCTTCATTAACTATAATCATTATAAATACTTTACCCATTAAACTATTTTGTAAACCAAATTTATAAAATTTTTCTAATCATTTATCTTTTAAATTCATTTCATTAAGATAATCTAATATTTCTTTTTTACTTGAATTAAATAAAAAACCTTTACCTAATCATAATTTAGTTGATTTTTGAGCAATAATCATAGGTATATCAATATATCAATTACTTTTATCACAACTTAAATATTCCATTGTATTTATCATAATTTATCACCATTAAATTTATTTTTATTAATTAATAATTTATTATTAATCCCATTAATTAATCATTTCATTTCATGCATTAAAGCATACATATCACTATCTCAAGTATCATCATGTAAATCTAACATTTTAGGTTCATTATTATTAGTATCTAATTTCTTTTTATCTAATCATTGCATTAAACTATATTGTCTTTTAGTCTCTATACATTTTTCTCAATTAAAACTAATAATATTTTTAAGCATACAAATTGTTGTAAAATCAATTCTATCATTTAAATATAAAGTTGATTTATCTACTGGTATAAATTTTAATCATGTTATATTACGTTTTTTAACTCAACTTTTTAAAACATCAATAAATACTAATCCACCATTACCATAATCAACATAACAAATAAAACCAAATACCATTGCTATATAACGTTTACTTTCATTTAAATAGTAATTAATAATATCATTTGCTAAAGTATCAGTATCTTTATATTGCATAGTAGCATTACTATGATAAAATTCACTTTCTTTATGTGCTCTTCTTCCATTTTTATTTTCACCAATAAATCATAATGAAGCAGCAGTTGGATGACCAGTTATACTTGTAGCCATACCAATATCTAAACCACCAGTTATTTTTGAAACTTGAAAATCTAATTTAGTATTAACTTTATCTAAATATCTTGCAAAGATAGCACCAGTTAATACACTAGGTACACCATCATATCAAGATTGTGCTTTTATTGGATCTAATACTTTTAATTCTTCTAAATCATTAATCATATCTAATGTAAGATTATGAGCATTTACTTTTCAATTACTATAATGAAATAATTTAAATATATTATTATCAAATACTGATTTAATTTGTTCATTTTTAGATTTCATAATTTCTAAATTAAAAGGAACAATTTTATTCATATATTCAATAAAATATTGATAAATATTATCTGGATTACAACTTTTTATTTTAATTCTTTTTTTAGCATTACCTAATGCAAATGTTATTGCTTGAAATTCTTGTTGTGTAAATTCATTAGCTTCTTCACATCATTCTATTGCTAAATCAAATCCTTTTATTTCACTTCTAGAAAGACCTTTAAGTGGTATTCTATCATTACTATTACTATAAACCCCCATCACTCTAATAAATGACTTTGTCCCTTTAAATCTAAAATCTGCTTGTTTATTTGGATATTTTAAAGTAAAATCTTTATAATCATTAAAACCAATTATTATTAAAGCATTATATATTTCTTTAACTAAATCATTAATATCTTTATTTAATTTTCTAAAACAATATATAGCAATTGATTTATTAACTTTAATTGATATTGCAATTAATATTGCTAATTCTTCTGCTACACTATATGTTTTACTAGAATATCTTGATCCACTTAAATTATATTCACTATGAGTAAAATCACTTTTATTTAATAATCAATAACTAATTTCATGTAAATAAGTAAATTCTTTATTCATAATCTTACTCTTGTAATTCTTCTAATTTTAAAAGTTGACCATATTTTCCAACGTTACTAATAATATAAATTGTATTATTTTGTAATTGTAAAGAAACCATTGTTTTATGGTTAACATTATCTCAATCCAAAGACTGAACATCTGTATTTAATTCACCATATAAAAATTCTTTACAAATAAAACTAACTTTTTTTATGCTTATTTGATTTTCAAAATTATAATAAATTTTATATTTAGTATATGGTTTAAAAGCATATTGAATATTATTTATATTTATTTTTGTTCCAACTTCTTTTCATTTTAAACTATTTGGTTGCTTTTCTAATATTTCATTAATAGCATATAATAATTTTTTATTTTGAGTTTTTAATAATTTATATTCATTATTTTCTAATAAATCTTTACAAAGTAACGAATTTTCTTCATCATGTAATGTTATTTCATTTGTTTCAGTATTATATTTAAAATATTCATTTGCAAATTTTTTATCTTTTATTTTTTCTTTTAATTCATTAATAGCACCAACAATAGTTTTATTAGTAGTTTCTAAATTAGGATTTTCAGTACCAAGAGCATTTAATGTAAAAGCATATGGAAATTGATCTTTATCAATTTTATTTTCTAGATTATTATCAACATATCTTTTATTTGAACCATCATCTTCTTTAGTAGGATCACCAACTCTTGTTAATTTATAACCTTGTAAATTAATATCTTTGGCTAATTTTAAATTAACATCTATACTTGTATCATTTCATAAACTATCACCACTACCACCAGAAGCATTAATTTTGATATCTTTACCACTTCCAGTAATAGTAATATTATCTCCAGCATTATTAGATGTTAATTGTGATTGTTTACTTTCAATTAATTTACCTACTATATCACTAATACTAATTACTTTTTCTTTTTGACCTTGTTTACCATCTACTAATTGCATACTATCATTACTAAAATATTGGATAAATAATTCTTCAGTAGTTAAATTATCAATACTTTTAATATTATTAGTATCAATATTAATAACTGGTCTTAACATATTTTGTGGATGAGTAATAGTAATTTTAGTTCTATTATCTAATGATTTTATATTAGGATAAGGAATATAATCATTTAACGGACTATCTTCACCACAATTTGAAATAAATTTATTAAATCATTTATTTTTTTGTGGTTCTATACCATTTAAATTAAAACCTTTAATATTTGGATATTCTTTAATTTTTCTTAAACAATTAAATATTTCTGGTGGTATAAAATATGGATCATCTGGATTAGTTTCACTATAAGTCATTCCACCTTGACTAATTGAAGATTGACCACGAATATAATTACTATCTTTTGTTAATAAAAATCTAACATAATATGCAGTTGCAGTTTGAATATTATTAGTAAATTCTGTTGGATTTATTTCTGGTCATTTTTTTAAAATAGAAAAACCACTTAAATAATCAATATTACTACTTGCTACTGATATTGCAAATCAAATTTCATTATCTGGTGTTGTTATTTCATCAAATTCTAATTTATTAAAACCTTTTCAATTTTTAAATTCTTCTATTGTTATAAACATTAATGGGTCTTTAATAGCCATAATAATTTACTCCTTAATGTAAAATAAAGGGTATTTAAACCCTTTAAATTTTAAATTTAGTTGCTTTTTTCTTATCTTTTTCAGTTAATTCTTTCTTTTTAGATTTTTCTAATAAAACAAAATTATCTACTTGTTCTTTATCAATATTAAATGAATCTAATAATTTTGCTGTTTGAGTACTTTCTAATTGTAAATGAGAATTTAATTGTTTAATATTAGCAGTAATAAATTCTAATTCTTTATTACGTTTTAATTCTTTTGCTAATTCACTTTGTTTTGATTTTTTAATAATTTTTGATAAATATAATAAAACAATAGTAATAATTACACCACTAGCAACTGCTCCACTTAATACTGCTGAAATTAATGTAACTGATAAATTCATTTTTATTCCTCCAATTGTATTTTATTTGAATGTTGTTTACATAAATTACATTCTTTTTTATGCTTTTTAATTTGTTTATATTGATATATTAAATAAGGACTTGTAATAATAATTGGTATAGTTATTAATGCATATTTAATTAATTTTCCATAATTACCTAATTTAGTAATAATATTTAATCCAATATGACCAAACATAGGAAATAAAGTTAATATTAAATGGTCTGGTCAAGTAAAATTATATTGATTAGTATAATTACCTATTCCCATTGCTATTGGTATATTAGGTATTAATCAAGGTGTTATTGTAAAAAATAATGTTATTAACATACCTATAATATGACTAGTTATTTTTAAAATATTAGATATTAATATTTTTATTTTATCTATATGAGTACTATTTTTATTAAATCAAATTTTATTTAATCTTTTATATTCTTTATTATCTTTTGAGATTGGATTAATAGTATTTCATATACCAATTGGTTTAATTGGTTTATCTAATTCAATAATAATTATCACCTACTTTCTTTTACTATTAATACTATATTTTTTATAAGTATTTTTATTTTTATAAATTGAAATACCAATATTTTTATTTAAATTATTATTTTTATGAAAAGTTAAATATTCTTTTCTTTCTACTCTTCATGCTCTGCTACCTAATTCAGTTTTTGGTAAAGTTTTAAATTCTTTAAGTTTAAAAAATCCACGTTCTAATCTATTAATAAATGCAGTTGTTTTTAAAACATTAATATTAGTTGATTTAATAATGTTATAACGTTGTTTACCTTTAGTAATACCTTTCTGTTCTTTAAGTTGTTTCTTTACATATTTACGAATTTGACTTGGTAAAAAACTTCTTAAAAAATATCTTCAAAATATTGTTCCAGCACCATTACCATTTTTACCTTTTTGTACTTTCATTAAATTTCAAGTTTCTTCTGGTACATTTGGATAAGTGTAAGGACCATATCAACGTTTATTTTTACTTGTATCACTTTGAAATAAACCTTGTAATATTCCTACTTTTAATGATTGATTAGATTTATAAAATAAACCTTTTTTAAATCATGAACTTGATAATATTACTCAACCTTTATCATCTTTATCATTAATATTTTTTTTATCTTCTTCATTAGATTGTATTTCTTTATTATTACTATCTTTAAATAAATTACTTATTTTTTTAACTTTATTAACATAACCATTAATAGTGCTTATTTCATTAGGTTTAATAGCATTTTTAAAAGTTTGTGGTAAGTTTCTTATTTTATCTAATTGAGTTTTTAATTCTGTTAATTCACTAGGTTTTAAAATTGATAAAAGTTTTTTAATAATATTTGGATTAAAGGTTGAATATGGTTGTCCAAGTTCTTCTTCACTAACATTTTCACTATCTAAAACTGATTTTAAACTTTGATTTTTACTATATAACTTTAATAAACTAATAATTGCAGTTCTAATATCATTAGTTTCTAATGCAGAATAGATAATTCTAATAATTAAAGGTAACATAATTTAATTCTTATAAATGATAATAATTTTCATCAAATGATAATTGTGCATTAATATTAACTTCGCTCATATCACTACCATAACTATTAATACTTACATTATCATTAATAAGATTTGCAGTTTCATTAGTGAATACTGTTTCTTGCATTTCAGTATTATTATGTACTGTTTCCATAGGTAATAAATTATGAATAATTTCACTTATTCCTGCAATAATTGTAGGAATAGCATAAGCATTATTAAAATCATTATTAATACCCATAGCAACACCACTTGATATTAAACATCCACCAGTTGCCATATTCGCTATTTTACGAATAGTTTCAAATTTATTAGGTATTAATTCAGTTAAACCACTAATAAGATTTGAAACACCATAAGCATTTAATGAAATATAAGTATCTCAATCCATTAAATTATTAGGATTATTATTTACAGTCAATAATAAATCTGGTGGAAAAGGATCTACTGTGGTTGTACTAGTAGATGTTGTAGTACTAATAGTACTTGTTATTGGATTAATTGTTGTAGTAGGTTCTATTGGGGTAATAATAGTATTTAAAAACTTAGTATAATTTGCTAAACCAATTGTTCCTAATCCTAATAATATTTTTTTACTACTATTAATTACTTTTATTTTATTACTTGGTCTTTGATTTAAGTTTCATATATCTAAACCTAATTTTTTACCAAATAATAAACTATTAATTGAACCTAATATTGGATTTCCTATTAATTGACCATAATAAGCACTTGTACCTATCATTGCTGAAATAGGACTTATTCCAATTCTTATTAATTTAGTTAAAGTATAATTATTCAATTGTATAGTCTCAGCATGTGGCATTTTTAACATCCTTTAAATTAGTTTGTTTTTCTATTTGAATTATTATTTTACCTTTTAAATTAATATTATCTCCAACACAAATAGCAAAATTATCATGAACATTACTTACTCTTATATAATTAGGATTTAATGTTGGAAATTCATAAAGTAATATTGCTAATATATCTTGTGAACTATTTAAATCTTCTGGTTTTGCTGAATTTATAATAATTTTATTTTTATAATTAAAATATTCATATATATTAGTCATAATTTAATTTTTCTTTTTTACTTTTGAAAATGTTATTTTTACTATTCCATAATATTCTTTATTATCACCAGTCATAGTTGCACTTGTTGTTGTAATATTAGTATATATTGCTTTTTTAGGATTAAATCCAACATTACCAGCATTTATTATTGCTGTATCTAATTCATCACTAGTAGGAATATCTCCAACAATAGTAATTTTTCCTAAATCTTTATAATAAATTATATCTTGTAAATCTAAAATATTTATATTATCATAATCAGTACTTTGATAAGTAGCATTAATATTATTTGCATCAACTTTATAATTTTTTGCTCTTGCTGCTTTAATTTCATCTACTGTTGGCATTTTTTCTTGAATTATATACATTAAATTAGGTCTTATTGCTGCTGGTAATGAATATAATGCTTTACCAATAATACGAATATTATCTGTAGCATTATCTAATTTATTTCTTACTTTTGTAAATGAAATAGGCATACCTCACATATATCTGTTATAAACTACTCCAAATAAATCTAATAATTTATAATCTTTTTCTAAATGCATCCCAGAAACAGTATCATGAATAAAATCTTGTTCTAAATAAAAACTTTCATAAAATTCCATACCCATAATTTGATTTGTATATCTTTTACCAGTTGCTAAAGTATTTGCAGCAATTTGTCCATAATTTAATGATGTAAATGCTTTTCCTAAATTAAAACTACTATCAATACCACAAGCACCAGTTAAATCTGCTTTATTAATACCAACTGTAATATCATCTACTTTTTTAATTAATTTATTATTTCTTTCTCCAATTATATAATAAGCATTTAATGCTTGTTCTTTAGTCATATTATTTAAATTTAAAGGTAATACTAATGATTTAGCAATTGCATAATCTTTTGTACCTTGTAAAAATATTAATTCAAAATTTTCTCTTAAATTTCTCATAAATGAACTTGTTCAATTTGAAACAATTTGTGTTGCTACATTTGCTGGTGAAGTCATAAATCTTTCAATATCAAATTCTGGGATATTAAAATCAATTGTTAATTCTTTATCAATAATTAATGTTGTTGTTTTAACTGTTCCTTTTTGTCTTTTAGTACCAGTAAATTCATCTCATGTTGAACCTCATAATACACGAACAGTTGCTCTATATATTGCCATTGCTACACCACTAATATTTGCTATTTGGTCAGCAGTAATAGTATTTCTCATAAATAAAGTACTTAATTCAGCAGTTAATTCACCACGAACTTGTGCTTCAAGTACACTTAAAACAGCATTTTCAGTAGGTGAATTACCACTAATAAAAAATGCTTCTGGAATTTTTGGAATTGCCATATTATCCTCTTTCTATTTAATAAATTGAAGTGCAGTTCCTCTTGCTAAATTTACAAGTTTTTCTAATTCTTTAATATCAGTAATACCAGTAGTTTTAGCTTTTTCATTTAATTTTTTTTCTAATTCTTCTGGATTAATACTATTTGTATGTAAATCTAAAAGAGTTTTAGGATTAAAATTATTTGAATTTAATTTATTTTCTTGTTTAATAGGTTCTATTTCTTTATCTTGTAAAAATTCTTTATAATCTTCATTTATTTTATTAAATGCTTCTTGTTTAGATAAAGATTTATAATTATCATTACTCATTAAATTTTTAATTAAATTTACTTTTTTAGTATCTTTAATATTAGAAAATAATTGTTGCTCTTCAAAACTATTAATTTTATTTTCATATTCTTTTAATTTTGTTTCATATTCACTTAATTTAGGTTCAATATCTTTTTTACTTTCAGCATATACTACATTTCTATGTTGTTTTAGTAAATTTTTAACATCATCTAAACTATAATTCTCTTTTTCATCAAAAGTAAAATTACTCATACTTTTAATCTCCCTTTATTAAATTTTATTATATTAATATGTCACTTTTATATATGTTAAATTAACATATTCACTTTACTAAATTATATCATTTTTTCCCTTTAAAATAAAGAAAAAATCTATATTAAATATAGATTTTTAATCATTATTTTCTATTTTTCTTGGTTCACAAATATTAATAATTATATTACTATTATTTGTTTCTACATTTTGATTATCTATTAAATCATCAAACATATCTCTATGATTTGTTCTTAAATATAATCATTCATATTGTGCAACTTTAGTTACATTTTTTAATCTTGCTATTCCTATTTTAAGACATGCTTTATCATATTCTTTAATAAAATCTTTTTGTCATTTTGTCGCTCTTCTTCGGCAATCAAATATATATTTATTATCTACATTTAAAATATAATTTAATTCTTGTTTAGTACATTTTTTAAAATTATCTTTATTTTCTCTCAAATATTCTTGTATTTTTTCTTTATAATTTCCTAATTCTTTTCTTTGTTTTGGCATATTATCACCTTTTAAAATTATTATTATTGTTAAGTATATTATAACATTTACTAATGTATCTATATATAATCATTTTTAGTTAAAAGAAAGGAATAATAATATCATGATTTTACTTCATGAAAAATTTGATAATACTCAACATAAAATTAATTATGATAAACAAATGTTATTAGATTATCAAAATAAAATATTAAAATATGATTATTATTGATTTAAAAATGAATATGATAAAAATAAATATAAATTATTAAATCGTAGAAAACATTTAATAAAAAATGAATTTGGTATTTCTTATTTACCATTAAGAACATATAAAAATAAATTAACAAATGAAAATATAACTCCAACAAGAACATATATAGATATTGATAAATATAAAAATTATACAAATTCTGTTAATAAATTAATAATAATGAATGCAGATTTAAATAATATTACTTATCCTATAATTAAACATAATTTAAAAATTGATATATCTTTATCAACTATTTGTAGAAGATTAAAAAAAACTACTATATTTGTACAAGAATTACCACAAGAAAAAAGAAAAATATTATCACATGAATATATTTATATACAATCAGATGAATCATATAATAATTTAATTGATAATAAGAAAAAATGAAAATATAGACATAGAACAGTAAGTATTAGTTTAGGATTTGATTTAAATAAATCTACTAATAATAGACATGTTTTAGAAAATAAATATATTTTTGTTATATCAACTAAAAAAGGTCAAAGAATTACTAAAAAAGAATTTGGTAAAGCAATAATAACTACATTAGATAATATTTTTATTCATTATTCTAATAAAAATTTAAAATTAAGTGGAGATGGTGCTAATTATATTAAATCTACTGCTAATTATTTAAAAATAGATTATGCTGTAGATAAATGACATCCATTACAAAAATTAAAACAAGTATTTATTGTAGGTCAAAGAACAAAAGAAAATAATAAAAAATTAAATTATGCTTATTATGAATTATTTTTAAATGGTTGTTATTATAAATTATTAGATTATTTAAAAAAAAATAATGCTGATGAAAAAATATATGAATATTTTAAAAATAATAAACAGGGTATTATTAATCAATCTGCTACTTGAAATATAGGTTGTAGTGCTGAAAGTGATGTATATCATTTAATAAAATCTATATCTAATAATAATGCTAAAATTTATACAAAAGAAGTATTTTTTAATTTATTAAAATTAAAACAAGCAAGAATAAATAAATTAAAAGTATTTGTTTAAATTAATAAAATTTAATAAATCTAAACCTAAATAATTAGGAATTTTTAGTTTAAAATAATAAAAATAAATAAATAAAAATCTTTACTAGTAATAATAATTATGCTATAATTAAAGCAACAATTAATAATTTATTTTATCTTTTATTTAAAGAAAATTAAATTATATACGTATTTGCAATTCATCCTGTTTGGATTTGTGTTGCTAAAAATGCTTTAAATTCTTCTGCTGTTAATGTTTGAATTTGTTGTCTTGTTAAAGCTTGGATTTGTTGCTTTGTAAATAATGGAATTGGTATTTCTTTATTTTTTAAAATATAATCACCATGTTTTTTATTAACACCATTTATTAGACAACATGTTTTAATAATTTTTTTAAATTCTGGCTTATTATTTAGTTTTCTTCTTGTTATATTTAATTGTTTACCTATGAAACTTAACGAATCTTCATTGTAAGGTTTTAATTTTCTAGATTCAAATTCTTTTTTATAAGTATCATGATAGTCTTGTAAATCATGTGAATCCATAATTCTTGATTGTCCTATAATATATTTTAAAGGATTATTATCAAAAAATATACTTTCAGCAGCGTATCCACCTAAATTAATTTGTAATAGGGTATACAAGTCATCATTACTTATATTTTTAATTTGATTTAAAGGTACAAATTCATAAGATATTGTCTTTCCCAAATATTTGGAATTTGAACTAATAATTTCTAAATTTTGAAACTTATTTTTAAATTTAGAATCTAAAATAATTACTGTATGTCCTGCTTCATGGATACAAGAAATATCTTGATAATTAGATTGGCTACAACCTAAAATAGATATATTTTTAGGTGTTCCATCTCTTTCTTCACTATAAATTGACTTAGCATTAATACTTTGAATTTTATTTTGAAAAATTGGAGTAATTAGTACTCACAACTTAAATCAATAACTTGGATTAAAATATTTCATATTGAATACCCCTTTTTAAATATCAAAAAAATAATTAATTTATTAATCTATAACTATTTTTTAAATTTTACAATTTTATTCTATTTTTTCCCTTTATTGTTGAAGCAAATATACATTGTACTATTAAAGAATATGATTTATTAATTTACAAAATTGTTCTAAACTTTACTTGTTCATTTTGATCAACTCAATAATTAATACTTTTCTTAAGATTTTTAATTGTTTTTTCCTTCTTTCTTGTTTTTCATAACATTTATTTTTTGTTTTTCTAAAATTTTATTTTTTTAATAATTTTTTTTAGAACTTGGTAGTAATTTAAAGGTGTTATATCAATAAATGTTTGTTAATTTTTAATAATTTCTTTTATTTTTATCCCCTTTCAAAATAAAACCCCATTTACTAAAAATTAAAGTAATAGGACAAAAAAGCATATTTTTGTTTGTAAATATTATACTTATTTTTTGCAAACTAGTTTAAACTTAGCAAATTATTTTATTAATAATTCAAGTATTTTTGAACATTAGCAGGAGAAAATAAAAATGTTTAAATCTAAAAAAGAAAAAAATGTTAATTTACCTAAATTATGATAATAATAAGGAAATTGCTAATGTTAAATTACCAAGAAAGAAAAGTTTTTCCTAACAATATGTTTGTTTTTAAAATATTTTATTTAGCAAGTGAAAATATAACAAAAAATAAACAATGGCAATATTTTAATTTTTAAATTGCATTATTGATTTTAATTTAAAATTCTTGTATCTTTTTACTTGTTCATCACTTAAAATTGGTTTTTTCATTTATTTTTAGATTATTTTAAAATTTTTATGTTGTAATCTTTCATAATTTTTGGCGTTTGTTTTATTGATAATTTTTATTGTTACTTCGTTCATTAGTTTTCTTTCTTTTGTTAGTGTTTGGATTTGTGCTGGTCTTATAATGCTGAAATTTGTCATGGTCAAAATGTTTGGATTTGTTGTGGTGTTAGTTCTGAAATTTGTTCTGGCTTTAATGTTTGGGTTTGTGCTTTTGTTAATGCTGAAATTTGTATTGGTAAAATTGTTTGGATTTGTGCTGGTGTTAATGATTTAATTTGTTGTGTTGTTAATGTTTGGATTTGTGCTGGTGTTAATGCTTGGATTTGTTCTTTTGTTAATGTTTGGATTTGTGCTGTTGTTAGTTCTGAAATTTGTTTTGGTGTTAGTGTTTGGATTTGTGCTGTTGTTAATACTTGGATTTGTTTTGGCATTAAAGTTTTAATTTGCTTTGTTGTCAAATTTTTAATTTGTTCTGGCGTAATTAATTGAATTCATCATAAACTAAATAATTTAATTTGTTTTGGTAAAAAGAATGAGATTTGTTTAGGTGTAAAAAATCGAACTTGTCAAAGTGGAAATGCTTTAAATTCTTCTGGTGTAAATGCTTGGATTTGTTCTTTTGTTAATGTTTGGATTTGTGCTGGTGTTAGTTTTGAAATTTGTTCTGGTGTTAGTGTTTGGATTTGTGCTGTTGTAAATGCTTGGATTTGTTGTGGTGTTAGTTCTGAAATTTGTTGTGTTGTTAAAGCTTGGATTTGCTCTGTTGTTAATGTTTGGATTTGTGCTGGTGTTAGTTCTGAAATTTGTGCTGGTGTTAAAGCTTGGATTTGTGGTGTTGTTAGTGTTTGGATTTGATATGATTGAAATCATGAAATTTGTTTTGGTATAAATCATGAAATTTGTTTTGGTATAAATCATAAAATTTGTGCTGGTGTTAGTGTTTGGATTTGTGTTGTTGTTAATGTTTGGATTTGTGCTGGTGTTAGTTCAGAAATTTGTTGTGGTGTAAATGTTTCAATTTGTTTTGCTGTCAATCATGAAATTTGTTCTGGTCAAAATGCTTGGATTTGTGCTGTTGTTAGTTTTGAAATTTGTTGTGGTGTTAGTTTAGAAATTTGTTGTATTGTTAATGCTTGGATTTGTGCTGTTGTAAAACATGAAATTTGTTTTGGTAAAATTGTTTGGATTTGTTCAGTTTTCAAATCACTAATTTGATTTAAAGTTAATGCTATGATTTGTCATGGTCAAAATGTTTGGATTTGTGCTGCTGTCAAAGCTTTAATTTGTACTTGTGTCAAAACTTGGATTTGTTCTGGTGTCAATCATGAAATTTGTGCTGTTGTTAATGCTTGGATTTGTTTAGTTGCTAATGCTGAAATTTGCATTGGTAAAATTGCTTTGATTTGTTCTGTTGTTAATGCTTGGATTTGTTCTGGTATTAGTTCAGAAATTTGTTGTGGTGTAAATGCTTTGATTTGTTGTGTTGTTAGTGCTTGGATTTGTGTTGGCATTAAAGTTTTAATTTGCTCTGCTGTCAAATTTTTAATTTGTTCTGGCGTAATTAATTGAATTCATCATAAACTAAATAATTTAATTTGTTTTGGTAAAAAGAATGAGATTTGTTTAGGTGTAAAAAATTGAATTTGTCAAAGTGGAAATGTTTTAAATTCTTCTGGTGTTAATGTTTGGATTTGTTCTTTGGTCAATGCTTGGATTTGTTCTGCTTTCAAATCACTAATTTGATTTAAAGTTAATACTGAAATTTGTTCAGAAGTAAATGCTGTAATTTGCTCTGTTGTTAATGTTTGGATTTGTTGCTTTGTAAATAATGGAATTGGTATTTCTTTATTTTTTAAAATATAATCACCATGTTTTTTATTAACACCATTTATTAGACAACATGTTTTAATAATTTTTTCAAATTCTGGTTTATTTTTTATTTTTCTTCTTGTTATATTTAATTGTTTACCTATGAAACTTAACGAATCTTCATTGTAAGGTTTTAATTTTCTAGATTCAAATTCTTTTTTATAAGTATCATGATAGTCTTGTAAATCATGAGAATCCATAATTCTTGATTGTCCTATAATATATTTTAAAGGATTATTATCAAAAAATATACTTTCAGCAGCGTATCCACCTAAACTAATTTGTAATAAGGTATACAAGTCATCATTACTTATATTTTTAATTTGATTTAAAGGTACAAATTCATAAGATATTGTCTTTCCCAAATATTTGGGACTTGAACTAATAATTTCTAAATTTTGAAATTTATTTTTAAATTTAGAATCTAAAATAATTACTGTATGTCCTGCTTCATGGATACAAGAAATATCTTGATAATTAGATTGGCTACAGCCTAAAATAGATATATTTTTAGGTGTTCCATCTCTTTCTTCATTATAAATTGACTTAGCATTAATACTTTGAATTTTATTTTGAAAAATTGGAGTAATTAGTACTCACAACTTAAATCAATAACTTGGATTAAAATATTTCATATTGAATACCCCTTTTTAAAATGTTATTAATTAATGGTATCATAATTTATTAAAACTATAAGTTTAATATTTCTTAGAATTTATCTTATTTAGTTAATTGACTTCAATAATATAAAATTTTATATTACATTTTTTTGCTATTCTTTTTAAATTTTACAATTTTATGTTTTTCTTTTTTGTATTGGATATTGTTGAAGTAAATATACATTGTACTATTAAAGATATGACTTATTAATTTACAAAATTGTTCTAAACTTTACTTGTCCATTTTGATCAACTCAATAATTAATATTTTTCTTAAGATTTTTCATTGTTTTTAATAACATTTATTTTTTGTTTTTCTAAAATTTTATTTTTTTTAATTTTTTCTAGAACTTGGTAGTAATTTAAAGGTGTTATATCAATAAATGTTTGTTGCTCTTTAATAATTTTTTTTATTTTTATCCCCTTTTAAAATTAAAAATCAAGTAACTTGTATTTATTTTTTAGCAATTAAATATTTTAATATTAATGAAAACGATATTTAAAATATCATTAACTTATTAATATTTTATTTATACTTTAATTGTTGTTAAACATGTTAATCATCATTTATGATAAAATTTAATATATAAAATTTTAGAATTATGGAGTTTTAATATAGAGATGTCAGTAACGGGTTATAGAAACATTAATGCTCATAATCGTTGAGGAATTATTTTTAGTTCAGGTGTAATGGCAGTAACTTTAATTATAAGTTGAGTATTATGACTTGTATTTTATCGTGCTAATATTGATGAAATTTTATTTATTTTAAATAAAGTAATTACTGAACAAGGTATTAACTTTAATCTTACTTTTCAGGTTTTTACAGTTTTTATTTTATTTTTTGCTGTTTTTACTTTAATAGTTATTACGCTGCCATTTCTTTTTTTAACTAAGTATGGACTAATAACTTTATTATTATCATTAATGATATTGGTAGTAGCAATAATTTTCCTTGGTGGTTCAGGATTGTTAATTGGTTATGGTTATCAAAGTTTTTATAATTTTGTTATGAGCAAACATATTAGTGATATTTTATTTTTTGCTTTGCCATGAGTTTTGGCAATTATTTGCTGTTTATTTTTAGTACTTTTTTGTTTATTATTAATAATTGCTAACTTAACAAAAAAAGAAAATAATAATAAATTAGTAACAACAGATAATGAAGAGTTATTATCAATAGAAGCAGTATCTATTAATAATAGTAGACAAAATTCACCTTTTATTGAACAAACTACTACACCAACTGTGTTTACAGAACCACTTCCTAATGAAAGTCAAGGTATTAGTATTACTATTAATAATACTCCTGGTAATTCGTTGCCACAATCAAAATTAATTGATCCCCAAGTAATTAACAATCCAACTCCTATTCCAACAACTAGCACTAATAATAATAATACTGTTAATGATGAAGCAACTTGAACATTACAACAAATTGAAGCAGTATGAAATAAAGGAGAAATCATTGAAAATTATAATCCACAGTTATACCGGAAAGATTATGCAGGAGCATTAATGTTTAAAAATAGTTTTATTAATAATGTTAAACTTAATGATGATCCTAAAAGTTTAAAATGAACAATTATTTATCAATGTCCGCTATCACATGCTGGAACTTCTGATATTAGTAATTTGCAGCCAATGAATAATATTAATGCTATTACTAAAGGAAATGATTATCCACGTTGAAAAACAGCTATTACTTTTAATGGCGAAAAAAATATTTTAAAACAAAAAAAATGAAAACATAAAAAATAAATTGATATATTTAACGTTAATTATCAAAAAATATTGACAATTAAAACAGTATTATCTTTTAAATTTTATTTGTTTATGCGAAAATGTATATAATAATTAAAAGATAGGAGCAATTAGTCATGCAAGTTGTTATTCACGGAAAAAATATTAGTATTACTTCCCAAATTAAAAATGCTGTTGATAGGAATTTTAATTATTTACAAAAAAAATATTCTAAATATCTTAAAGAAAATATGATTGCTAAAGTTGGTATTGAAAAAAATGGTAATCATACCTATCATATTTCTGTTCATATCCAGTTATTAAATAATAATTTTTTACAGTGTTTAATAGAAAATCATGATCTTTATATTGGTATTAATAAACTGTTAGTTCCATTAGAAAAACAATTAAGCCGTTTAAAAACTATTGCTAGTGGTGGTACTGAAAGCGTTGGCGAATTTATGACTAAAGAAATTCTTGATGATAATAGCAAAGTTATTATTGATGTAACAGAAGATGATAATTAATAATTAAAATTGAAAAAATGTTTAAGAAATTAGGCAATTATTAACATTAGTTTTTTTATCTGAAATTAATGTATTTTTTTCTGCTTCTGCCATTTCTGCTTTTTTTTGTAAGTCTTCTTTTGGCATTACTTTTAAATTACGTTTATGAATATCTGTATCCATCTTATTTATTGTTAAAAGAGCATATTGAAGACTTTTTTTTATTTCTTTAATTAATTCAATATCTAAATTATCTTTATGTTTTTTTGTTTTATTTTTTTGCCGTTCTTTAGTATTTTTAATTCTAAAGTATTTAAGATAATAATAATGATAATATAGATAATATAAATTTTTAAAAATATTGGTAATCTTTTTTCTATATTTTTCAATAAAAAAATCACTAATATCGTTATTAGTTGCATCATCAATTATACAAATTTTATAAAAAATTATTGTTAAACTAATTGAATTATTAAAAACTTTATTTATTTCTTTTTTTGATTCTATTGTTAATTTTTGATTTACTGTTATTACTGGAATTTTAATTTTTTGATGTATATTATAAAATTCTTTTATTAATGAGTCTAATTCCATATTTTTTGTTTTATTAAATTCATTAGCAATTTTTTCATTGGTTAAAAATGTAATAAGTTTTTTATCTGTAAAATTTTTAATTGAGTGATAAATATGTTCTATTTTCTCTATTAACATGTTGAATATATAGTCACAAAAATTTTTAATATATTGAGTCGGATCTGGTAAGTAATTAATTGGTGTTTTTAGCATATTACTATTCCCTTCAAAATAATTATTTTGTAATGATGTATCATTACAAAATGATTATTATTTTTTATTGATATAATTAACACTTTTATGTTAATAAATAAATATTATTTTAATATAATATAAAATTTCAATCAATTATATTATTTAAAATAAGTAAAAAAATAATTAAATCAGCTTAGCAATCGTTATATATTCTAATTTTATTATTTTCTATTATATAATATAATGTTTAAATATAAATATGTATTAAAATCTTTAACATTATTATTATTGTCTTGCTGTATTATATTAGGTATAATATAAGTGATTATAAAAAATTATAAGTAATTTTTCTTTTCTAAATTTTACTTATAATGAATGTAATAGGAGTGATTATGTGGAAAAAGATAAAGATATTATGAAGGTTATTAAAAAATCATTATCAGAAAGTATTTTATCTGTACCCGGTGTTGCCAATATTTATGAAAAAGATAGTGACTATGGAATTAAAGTTAACAAAACTGACTTGGGTTGAATTGTTGATATTAATATAGTTTGCTTTTTTAATAATAATATTTGAAATATTATGAATCAAGCCCAAAAAAATTTAAAGTATATTACTGAAAAGATTATTAAACATCAAGATTATATAGTCATTAACATTCTTGTTCATGATTTAATTGAAGAATAGTAAAAGAAAATATTGGGTGAAATTAAATGAAAAAAATTGATATTAAAATCTTAAAAGTTATGCTTATTAGTGGTGCTAATAATCTTTATAATCATCATTTTGAAGTTGATAAGTTGAATGTTTTTCCCGTACCTGATGGTGATACTGGAACAAATATGAATTTAACAATGATGAATGGGATAAAAGAATTAAATGGTAAGGAATATGATAATCTAAAAACATTTGCAACCACTTTTTCTCATGGTTTAATGATGGGTGCTCGTGGTAATTCTGGTGTTATTTTATCGCAGATTTTTCGTGGTTTTTTTCAAGTTCTAAAAGCAAAAGATTTAAAAAACGATGTTATTAGCAATGAAGATTTATTAAAGTCTTGAAAAAGTGCTCAAGAGTATGCATATCGTGCTGTTATGAAACCAGTAGAAGGTACTATTCTTACTATTATTAAAGATGGTGCTAATTATATTAATGAAATTGAAATTGCAGGTAAAGATTCCCTTTTTATTTTTGAAAAATTATTGGAGGGGATGAATGAGTCATTAAAAAGAACACCTGATTTATTACCAATTTTAAAAAAAGTAGGAGTTGTTGATTCGGGTGGTGCTGGTTTAGTTTATATTGTTGAGGGTATGGTTTATGGTTTAAAACATGGTAAAGCTATTGCTCCTAAGAAAAAGTTAGAACAACAAGATACAGCAAAACTAGAAATGGTTTTAAATCAAGAAAACTTTGGTTATTGTACAGAAGTTATTGTAAAATTAAACAAGGTTAGTAAACTAGATTTTAATTTAAATAAAACACGAACTGATTTAGAAACAATGGATGGTCAATCAATAGTTTTAGTTGATAATGAAGATTTAATTAAAGTTCATGTTCATACTTTAAAACCTGGTCAAATTTTAAATTATTTTCAAAAATTTGGTGAAATTTTAAAAGTAAAAATTGAAAATATGACTGAACAAGCAAAAGCACATACACAAACTATTAAACCAACTCGTAAGTTAAATAACAAATTTGCTATAATTGCCGCTGTTCCTGGTCGTGGTATTGAATTTTTTTTTAGAGAGGAACTAAAAGTTAATAATATTATTATTTATTCAAAAAGAATTAATCCATCAACAGATGATTTTTTAAAGGCAATTGAAATTGTTGATGCAAAAAATGTTTTTATTTTACCAAATGATAGTAATTTACTTTTAACAGCAGAACAAGCAAGAAAATTAGAAAAAAAATCAAAAGTTTTTGTATTACCTGCTAAGAATATTGCACAAGGTATGCGTGCTGCTTTGAACTTTAATCCTGAATTAAGTGCCAAAGAAAATAATAAAATTATGTGGTTTGAAATTAAAAATGTTGCTTTTGCTTATATAACGATTGCTGATCGTGATGTTGAAATAGATGGTATTAAAATTAAGAAAAAACATTTTTTTTCCGCTGTTAGTTTACGCAAAGATGGTAAAGAAAAAATTGTTGCTTCAAATGAAAATTTAAATAGTACAATTAAGGGATTATTTGCCAAATTAATTTGACATGGTGCTGAAATAATTACTATTTTTAAAGGTAAAGATTATTCAAAAGATCAAGTTAACTTTATAAAAAAAATTTTAGATGAAGATTATGATATTGAGTACGAATTTATTGATGGTGATCAAGAAATTTATAACTTTCTTTTCGTTGTTGAATAATACTATGTTATTATAATATTGTGAACTCTATTTAAATATTTAGAAAGGAGAATATTATGATTAATTCGTTACTATCAGCAGTTAATCCAGATGATCCAAAAACTTGATCAACTAGTTTAATTGTCTTAGCAAGTTTAGTAGTTATTGTTGGTATGATTTTATTTATTGTTACTATGATTTGATTTGTTACTTGAATTAAATATTCATGGTTTCAGCGTGACAATAGTGCTAATTTGACTGGTGGTGAGTTATCACAAAAATATTTAAAAACATATGGTATTAATGCAAAAAGAATTAAGTTCAAAGGATTTGGTAATGTTAATAGTATTACTGTTGAACCTAAATTCTTTTATTTAAGACCATATTTATTTAATAATGGTAATTTTACTTTAAGATTATTACCATGAACTTATCATCGTCGTTCTATTTATACTTTAGCCATGGCAATGGAAAGTACTTGGGCAGTAAGTAGTTCCAATAGTAGCCGTTTTAATACTTTTTGATGAGACTTTTCTCGTAAAATAACATTATTTTTTATTTTAATTCCTTTTGTATTCGCTATTTTATTTGCTGTTTCTCCTATTAATTCTTGAATTACTTTATCGCCAAACGGTGCTAATACCCTTTCCATTATTTTATCAGTTTTAGGAAGTATTTTATTAATTATTTTTTCTTCAATGCAAATGGTTTTTTATGCTAAATCAAGGAAAGAAATTTGTCATCGTTTAGTTGGTATTTTAAATGAAAAAGAAATTCGTGCTATTGGCTGAATTTTCCAAATTAAATTTATTTATTATTTAATTCGTATGATTTATGAAATATTGCAATTTATTTTACGTATTGTTATGTATATACAGCAAAATGAGAAATAAAAAAATTTGTACCTAATTTATAGGTGCAAATTTTTTTATTTAATTATTTAATTAATATTTTTGTTTTTCAATTGTTAACTTTTTATTTATATTAATTATTATATTTTTAAGATTTTTTCTTTAAATTTTTAATATATTAACTTATTTAGTTTAATATATTTAATATTTACTAATTTTTTGTATATTTATTGCAAAAAAATAAAAAAAGGTTTTAAATGTTAATTATGAGAGAAAAAAGAATGTTTTTAAGTTAAGGAGAATACTGCATGAAAAGTAAGTATGCTATTAATGTATATTCAGAAATTGGAAAATTAAAAACTGTTTTATTGCATCATCTAGGTGAAGAATTATTAAATTTAACACCTAATTTATTAGAACGATTACTATTTGATGATACACCTGATTTATCAGTAGCACAAGTTGAACATGATCAATTTGCTAAAATTTTGATGGAAAATGATGTTGAAGTATTATACATTGAAAAACTTGCTGCAGAAGTTATTAGCCAAGATCAAAAAATACGTTCTTATTTAATTAATAAATTTTTAAAAGAATCAGGAATTGAAAAAAAATATATTATTTCATTAGAAAAATATTTAATTCAACTTTCAGATCAACAATTAATTAATAAAATGATTGCTGGTGTTACTAAGTTTGAATTAGGAATTAAAAATGTTCATCAATATCCATTAGTAATTGAACCATTAGCAAATTTATTATTTCAGAGAGATCCTAGTGTTGGTAATGGTATAATAGTTAGTCATATGTATAGTGAAACGCGAAGAAGAGAAACTTTATTTATTGATTTAATTTTAAAACATCACCCTTGATTTAAAGGACAAGTTAATTTCTGATATGGCCGTTCTAATAAAAATACAATTGAGGGTGGTGATATTTTAGTTTTAAATGATAAAAATATTATTATCGGTGTTTCACAACGAACAAGTATCAAAGCTATTAAACATTATGCTACTAAACTTATTAATGATAGTTCAAATAATTTTGAAAAAGTTATTGTTTTAGATTTAAAGACTAAAAATCGCGTTTTTATGCATTTAGATACTGTTTTTACTAATATTGATTATGATAAATTTATTGTTCATGCTTTAGTTTTTGATATTAATAATCAATTTCAAATATTTGAAATTACTAAAAATGGTCAAAAACAAGTAAAACAAAAATTAAAAGATTACTTAAGTTCTATTCTCAATAAATCAATTAAATTTATTAAATGTGGTGGTGAGCAACCAATTGTTCAAGCAAGAGAACAATGAAATGATGGTAATAATGTTTTAACAATTGCTCCTGGTGTTGTTATTGCTTATGATCGGTAATCATACTATCATTCAGAAATTAAAAGAATTTAATATTAAAGTTTATGAAATTGCTAGTTTTGAATTATCACGTGGTCGCGTTAGCCCACATTGTATGTCAATGCCAATTTGAAGAGAAGATATTTAGAATTTGAAAGGAGGAAAGTGTGTCATGGCTATTAATTTAAAAGGTAGAAATTTTATTTGTTTATTAGATTTTACTCGAGAAGAAATTTATTACTTATTAGAATTATCTGCTACTTTAAAAATTGCAAAACAGAAAAGAAATGAAAAACAACCATTAAAAGGTTATAGTATTGCTTTATTATATCAAAATGATTCAACACGCACCAGAAGTGCATTTGAGGTTGCCGCTTATGATTTAGGGATGCATTCAACATATTTTGGACCAACTGGTAGTCAAATTGCAGTCAAAGAATCGATTAGTGATACTGCTAAAGTTTTTGGTAAAATTTATAATGGTATTCAATTTCGTGGTTATAAACAAACTGATATTGAGGATTTAGCTCAAAATGCTGGTGTTCCTGTATGGAATGCTTTAACTGATTTATATCATCCAACGCAAGTGCTAGCCGATGTCATGACAATTCAAGAATGTAAAAAAGTTAAGGATGTTAAAGGTATTAAAATTGTTTATTTTGGTGATGCTCGTTTTAATATGGCTAATAGTTATATGATTATTAGCGCAAAATTAGGAATGAATTTAGTAATTTGTTCCACTAAAAATTTATGACCATATCCACAACTTTTAAAACAATGTCAAGATATTGCTCAAGAAACTGGTGGTTCTATTACGTTAACAGTAGACTATAAAACAGCAAGTAAAGATGCTGATGTTGTTGCTACTGATGTTTGAGTATCAATGGGTGAGGATAAAAAATTATGAAAACAACGCATTAAAGATTTAATGCCATATCAAGTTAATAAAGAAAAGATGAAAATTGCTAAACCAAATGCTATATTTTTGCATTGTTTACCGAGTTTTCATGATGCTAAAACACAAATTGCACAAGAGATTATTAAACAATATGGGGGAACAGGTGAATTAGAGGTTACTGATGAAGTATTTCAATCTTCAGCATCAAAGGTATTTCAACAATCAGAAAACCGTCTACATACTATTAAAGCAGTAATGTTAGCAACTTTAAAATAGAATATGATAAATATAATGAAGGTTATATTTATCATTAAATTTAAAGTAAATACTAGAAAAAGATTTATCTTGTTGTTATGATATATGATATTAGTAGTAGTTTAAATTAAAAATTAGGAGAAGTGTAATATGATTAGACAAGAAATATCTTCAGAAGAAAATATGCAATTAATATATCAAAATCAAAAAGTAGCGACATGAAAAAAAGTTGCTATTGTTAGCAGTGTTTTTTTGCTTAGTCCACTACCAGGGATTGGATTAGGTTTTCTTTATAATAAAAAATCAACTACTGGACTTGATACTGAAAATACTTTTTCATTACCTATTAGTATGTTAATAGGTGCTGTTGCTAGTTCATTATTGACCTTGAGTATTGTTACACCATTTTTCCAAAAAATAATATTTTCTAAATGATATCAAAAACGAGTTGAAGCAAGATATATTAGTAAATTTAGTAGTGATATTAAAAATTTACGCGATAATTTTGATACTATTATTAATAGTGATAATGAAAATATTAAAGTTGAGTTAGAAAAGATATTAACAGAATTAAATAATAAAAAAGCAGAACTACAAAATCAAGAAGAGTCAATCACTTGTCAATTACCATTAGAAGAGATGGTAAATGAGTTAAGTTATTTGGTTATTAATGAATTAGTTAATTTTGATTATGATTATGCATTAGTTAGAGAGATTAATAATATCGTAAATAAGTCATCAGAAAGTGATGAAGCAAGTATTAATAATAGTCGCCAGTTGTTAGTTTATTAATTATATATTGATATGTAATTTTAATTATTATTGCTAAATTTTGATAACGAAGAAGTTAAAAATAAAAAATATAATATTTTTTATTTTTAGATAATTAATTTTTTAATTTTAGATGTTAAATCTTTTTTAGTTAAGTGAACGGTATCTTCATTTATTAAATTTTCAGTTGAAGAAAAACTTAAATGTTGTTGTGATAATGATGGTGTACTATCATGATAGATATAAGAAGATAGTGTTATTGTTTCTGGTTGTTCATTTGATGATTGTAAATCATTGTTACTATCACTTTCTGCTATCAATAAATTGGTATCTATATTATCAATTGGATCATTTAAGCTAATTTTTATTAAATCATTATTTTTATTTTTTAATGTTATTGTACTTTTTATCATTTTTGCTAGTGATAATTCTTCTGATTGATTAATTTTAATTTCTTCATTTAATAATGGCATTAAGTTTTGATATTTTTCGATAATTTTATTGATTTCTTGTTGATACTTTGCTTGGTATTTTTTTAAAAGTTTTATTGCTTCATTTTTTGTTTGGAAAGAATATTTTTCTTCATTGCTATTTTCAAGATTATATTGATTAAGATTATAAAAAAATAAATTGATATCTTCTAAATAGATTGTGATTTTAATAAAGTTAATTTTAAGATTTTCTATTTTTTTTACCAGTGAATTTATTATATTAATCATAGTTAAATATTTTTTGATTAATTTTATTTTTCTTTTATTTTTTCTTTTTTGTTTATTTTTTTGAAATCATTTAAACATTATTTTATTATTTCCTTTCGCTTGGCAGTGGTTTAAAAATATTTTTTATTTAAATGATTTTATATAATTTTAATGTTTTTTGGAATTTAACAAATTATTGTAAAATATCAATTTGTTTAAAACATTAAATCAGAGAGGGAAAAACAAGATTTAAATAAAATATATTTAATAGTTTTTTTGATTATAACTTAGTTGTGCATTTAATGCCATTAATTGTTGAAAAATGGGGAGATTGTCAAAAATCCGAAATAGATTACTTCATATATAGTCTTATTATAAATGTTAGACAAGAAATAATTAGGATTTTTATGTAATTGTAAGTCTATCTTACTACTATTTTAAAAGTATTACAACTAAGATACTTATAATAACTTTTACTAAGTGCTAAAATTAACAAATAAATTTAAGGAGATTTTAAAGATGAAAATTAAAAAATTACAGTTAATAACTGCATTACTATTTATTTTGACTATTTTACTTATGATTATAGGATTATTATTGATTAATTTATTTAATGGAAAAGAAGTAGTATTTACTAAAAATTATTCTTCAAATAAAGATACAAAACCTTTAATATTTATATATAATGGTTTTAAATTATGAAGTAAATATAGTTGGTATTATATATTAACTAATGATAATATTTCTCTTAAAAATTTTGGAAATTATTATATTATTCATAATTATTATCATTATTCTTTATTACAATTCAAAATTGGAGTTATTTTTTGAGCAATTTTAGTTCCAATATTTTTATCTATAATTTTGTCATTAATATTTTTAATTATTGGTTTAAAAATAAAAATAAAAAATAATAACTTTTGAGATGCTATTCAAAATTGTGAAATAATCAATAATTATTACATTCATTAAATTATGTTTCTAAATTTATTTTATTACACTTAAATATAACCATTTTTATATAAATAAAAATACTATATGTTCTATTAGCAATCATTTCTTTTAAAACATGTCAAATATTAGTTTCAGTAAAACAACCAATATTTCAAGAAGCACCTTGATTAACAATACCTTTTTTATTATTTTTAAAATATTGTTTTTTTAATTTTTTATGATTGTCTAATTGATTATATAAATAGTCAATTAACTCATCATATTGACCATTTTTTATTAAATTTTTACAATTATTATATTCACTTCAATATTTTCCTTTATTTCCCACCATTATGCCAAGATATAATGTTCTAATTAAATGAAATTTATCTAAAACAAACTCAGCATCAAGATAATCTGCTACATCTTTAATTCACCCAGCACTATCTCCACAAATAATTATTTTTGCTTGTTCAACATTTTCATAAAATTTTTGAGAATGTTTTTTAATAAATTCAGCAGTCTTTTTAACTCCAATTGCTGTTTTTGTTGGTCTAATAATTGCTTTTACTCTTTTATTTTGCAGTTTATGATTAATATTATCTGTATATGTCGTTATTAATCGCATAGAGTGTTTTATACCTTTACGTTTAAAATTTCAAAATTTTCTATGACCATCATCAATTGCTATAAAAATAGGTTGATTTTTTTCTAACTTTACTTTTACTGGAATTGTTTCTACTACTTCTAAATTTTTAAAAACTCTATGGATAGTACTAAGACTAATATTTGCTTTTTTTATAACATCTCAAATATCACGATATCTTTTTCCATCAGCAAAATATTCAATAATAGTTTGTTCAATATCTTTGCCAATTCTTTTATATTTAGGTAATTCTAGTCATTCATCAACTAAACAAACACGAATTCATTTTTGTAATTTTTCATCAAAATATTCATATATTCTTCTTTTATAAGTTACTAATCCATATATAGTTTTTCTTGTTCTATATTGAAAATCAACAATTTTATATTTCTTTTTATTTCTTATATTTTTTATTATTCAATCTCGTTTTTCTCATTTATTTTTTAAATGTTCTAAAACTAATTTATCAATTTTAGCATATTGTTCTCTAAAATTTCATTTATAATTAAAACTCATATTTAACTCTCCTAATCTGTTTCTGCACCAATTATTAATTTTAATTTACATAAATTTAAAGTGTTAAAATATGGTAAATAACATTAATAATCTATTTTGCTTTATTTTATCTACTATAATCCACATAAGAACGTAATTATGAATAAAATAATGGTATTGCGAAAAAAAATACTTTCATATTTGCTATATAATAAACAAGTAACATATAATTAATAGTTAGGTATCACAAAATAAACACCTTTAATTTAGGCGTTATTTTGCGTTTAAATGTATACTTGTAAAAATAATCAAAAATAGTACAATTTAAAAGTAAAATTAAGGAAAAAGGAGTAATTAAACATGAACGAACAAAATACAGAATTACATTATGCTAAAAATATAGCAAAACAAAGAAAAACACAACGAAATATATTTATTGGTTTATTTTCATTTATGACAATATTATTTATTATTTCAACAACTGCATTAGGTCTTGCTTGTAAAGACGGAAGACAAAAATTAAGTTTTTTTTTTAAAACCCGACCATACAGCAGTCTGGGGGGGGGCAACTATATGAGAATATAAAGTAAGTGATAAACATAAAATAAGTTTATATTTTGGTATTAAATCAAAACATGAAGAAGATACAAAATGAGATGGTATTTATCCAGATGAATATTTTGATAATTAAATTTCTAAATTGATATAAGAAATATTTTCATTATATTTATCAAATAAATTAATGTTGGTTAATTTTATTTCTTGTTTATCTGTTATTAAAATCAAATCATAATTTCCAGCACCAAATATGCCACTAATTTCTACCCGATTTAAGTTATTAATTGGGTTTTCAATTTGTAACTGAAATTCATTATCATTATCAATTTGTGAAATTTCTTTATAAAATTCTAATTTAGAAAATAATTGAGACTTATTTGAACCATATAAATTTAAAGCATTTTCAATTTTATTTTTATCAATAACTGTTCTTGTAAAGTATTTTCCATATTCACCATTACCTAATGTTCAATCTGTTGGAATTAATGACGGAATGTTATTACTTTCAAGTTCATTAGTTATAGATAGTCAATTAAACTGGTTATCATCTAGTTTAAATAATTCATTTTGACTAATATCATTATTTTTTAATTTAATATTATTAATATTTGTAAAGTCAAAATATGCAGATTTTAATACCACTTTTGCATCTTTAATTTAAACTCTCAGACTTTATCTGGCTTGGAATGTATAGGATTTGATTTTAATTCAAAATAATAAGGTAATAATAATTTATAGTCATCATTTAAACCCTTATTAATTGACATACTTGAATAAATATTATTTGATAACATAATAATTATTTGTTTCAATAATTCAACTTGTGGTAAATTTATATAATTTGGATAATCTAACTTTCATTGTTTAAATAAATTAGTAATTACATCATCTGGTTTTTGATTTTCAAACTTAGAACGTAATTTTGATATATCATCATTTAAACTTGTAGGATCAAAACCATCAAAATTTCTATTATAAGTATATGTATAAGTTAACATATTTAATAATAATTGTTGCAAACTATCGATTGGTGGTTTATCTTTAATTTCTAGTTCTACATCATTAAATTTATCATTTGTGGCAATACTTACATATTCTTTTCCTAGAACATCATGAATTTTTCATACTTCTTTATCTTTAAGTTGTTTTTTTTCTGGTAATGGTCATTCATGGAAACCAATACTACTTATAAAATAACCTAATCAAGCATTAGTTACTCTTGCATTATTAATAATTTCTTTTCTTGTTTCTTTACCACCACCAATAGCAATTAAATCTAAGACTGATTTTTCTTGTCCAATAAATTGTTTTGCTAAATTTCACGGTAATATCTGTTCACTAAATCATTGCTCTAATATTCTAACTTTTGGTTGCGTTTCAATAGGCATTGATAATAAGGGAAATGCTATCTTATCTTTAACAAATAATTTGGGTATACTTCCATATTATCAACTTCACCAAGTACCTTTATATTGCCGAAAATCATGCTTCTAGGGGCTTTAATTTTTAAACCCGTTACTTTGGTATCTTTATCTAATGGTTTTTGTAATTTAATAATGATTGGATAACCATCTCTTGTTTTAAAGTCTTTAATTTTAATAATAGTAATACTTTTAGTACTTCTTGTTTTTGGATTTTGATAAGGTTGAGAATAATTATTAATAATATATAAATTATCAATATTATTATCAGTTAACGGTTCATTAATCGATACTGCATATAACTTAAATTGGTTTAATAATTCTATTTCTTGGAATATTAAGTTTTTAATATCAGTCATACTATATTCAATTGTATTATCATTAATAGGGAGGTTCCCAAAAAAGTAGGAAAATTAATTACTAGATAATTAACTTATTTCCAAATGAATTATTTTAAAAATAATGAATATTAGACAACTTAAACTCTCTTTAACCCTTTATATTCGACGTATTTTAAACAAATCAAATTAGCAAGGAAAAAGACAAGAAATAATCTTGTCTTTTTTTGTAATTGTAAAATTTTAAAATTTTTATTATTAACACCCTTTAAATATCTACTACACGCAGTGACCAAGTAGGAGAAAGTTAATAATTAATAACCGTCTTTAACGCTATTATCAACACGTGTTAGGGAATTAAAACAGTGAACTACAACACAGTTGTTAAAAATAGTAGCTAGAACATGTGGACTTGCATGGATAAATAATAAGTGGAGTGATACCTAATAAATTATACTAGCCATTAAATGGTAATTCTTGGGGTGGGAGCGAATTGGTAACTAGTATATATAGACCTACTAGGGAACCTACTATATTAATTCTATTAATTCTTTATTTAACCAATCTTGTCACTACCCAGTGAGCAAGTGTTGGTTTTATTTTTTATTTTTTTTGAAAAATTTTTTTGGGCGAGAAAATAAATTTAAAACTTGTAAAAAAATTGAGCGGTGCCGGTTCAATTAAAATATTAATTTGTTTAACACAAATTAAATAAATATTGAATCGAATGCCTCAATGTTTTTTAAAATTTTACAATTTATTTCGAGCCCATTTTTCTAAGAAAAATATAACTAATAGTATTAATAATAAAAAAACAAAAATATATATCCTTTATGCTAAAAGCAACAGGATATATTGATAAAAAAAGAAAGGAAGTATTAATGAGTATTGGAACAATCATATTATTAATAATAATAGGAATTTTTGCATGAATAATATTAACAACTATGGGGTTATATATGTGTAATGATAATAATGCAATTGGAATTGTATTTTTATTTATTACTTTAAATCTTATAGGTTTATTATTAGGAATTGCAATAATTTATAATAAAAAACAAATTAAGAATAATAATGAAGATTAATAAAAATCAAAAATGTAAATTAAAAGTTTGTATTAATAAAGTTTGAAAAGATTGTATTAATAAATCTACTAAAACTATTAAATATAAAAATTGGTCTATACCTTATCTAATATGTGATAGTTGCTATGATAAATTACCTAAATATCTTAAACAAACAGCAAAAATAATTAAAAAAGGAAAATTTGATAATGGATAATATTAAATCTTATCATTGTTATTATTGTTATATTAGAAAAACTTGTAAAAAATCATATCATAATCAAAAAAAGATAATTTATAAATTTAAAAAAATTATTAATAGAAAATCAATTAAATATCATGGAATCAAAAATTAACATAATGGAAATGAAATATGACTTAATTATTGGCATTGACCCTGCTGGTATTGGTAGTAATGGAATTATTATATATTCAAACGAAACTAATAATATTATTTTTAATGAAACATTTAAAACTAAAACTGTTTTAGAAAGTAAAAATTTATTTAAAGAATGCTTTTTAAAAATTAAAAAACAATTTATTAATAAAAAAGTATTAGTTATTGTCGAAAATTTCTTTTTAAGTTCAAAACAATTATTAACTAATCCATTAGCAACTCCTAAAATTATTGGTGCTTTAATGGTTTTAGTACAAGATGTTATGAACTGAGATTATCATGAAAATGAACCAAAAAACAAAAACAAAATAGAAAATTATAAAGGAAATATAAAATTAACAAAACATGAAGAAGATGCATATAAGCATATTCAATATTATTTAAGGAATTTTAAAAATGAAAGATAAAGCAAATTATGTTAAATTAACAGTAAAACTTAGTAACACTATTGAAGCAAAATATCATGAAAAAGGTAATAAACAATTATATTATAGTGTTCGTGGGCAATGGAATGGTTTAAACTATGTTACTTTAATTTTTAATAACCCAAAATTTTATAAACGATGTATGTTATTAAACAAAAATGATGAAATTATAGTAAGTGGTCAAATCTTTAATACTTTAAATATTCCTAAAAATCGTGCATTTTGTTCAATTAATGTTAAATGATTTAAAAAATGAAAAGAGTAAAAATGAATAAATGTAAATATTGTAATAAAAGAATTTGATTAACTAAAAATTGATGTATGAAATGTTTAAAAAAAATAGTTAATAATTTAACAAAAAATAAGGAAAATAAGGAATGTAAATAATGAAAAAAATAACTGTTGATGTAAAAGAAGTAACACAACGCTGGGATAGTCAATCATTAGATTTAAAGATTTTATATGTAATACGTGATCATCTTAAAAATGGATATTATAATTCTGCTCAAAGCATGATTGATGATTGAATCGATGATTTAGAAATACAATTAGGAGAAAAAGAATTTTGATAATGATTAAGGAAAATAAATAATTATGGGATATTGAACAAAATATTGTTGTACCTATTGTGGAAAAATAATGATAGGTGATGAAGAAAATATTAAACATACTAAAACTCATAAAAAGGAAAATAAATAATGATGTGTAATGGTTGTCGTTATCAATATCGGCCAGTTAAAACATATATTTATAGATGTAAAATTTGTAATAAATATTATTGTGATAGACCAATTCCTAATTGTTGAGAATATCATAAACGAGAATGTAAAAATATAGTTAAAGGAGAATAAATAATGAACTATTGTGATTGAACAGAACGAGTTAACGCAAATGGTAGTGTAACTTGAAAATGTAGTAATAAAACAGAAGAGAAACAAGATGAATATGGAAGAGCATATTGTACTGAACATAGAATTAAAGTTGATCAAATTAATAAATCAAGGCATAAAGATTGTATTAATAAAGAAAAATTAATTAAATATTTTAATAAATTACCAAAGAATCAAAAATTAACAACAGAAACTTTATATGTTTTTGATACTATATTTGAAAAAATAGAAAACGGAGAATTTCATTAATGATTATATTACCTACTTTATTTGGTGATAAAGATGAAATTGAAATATTATCACCATCACCACAAGCACTTCGTACTCATAATGATATTAGAACAATTATCTTAATGAAATATCCTAATGTTAAATCACAACATATAATTATTTCTGACCCCGAAGATAATGTTGCATTAATAGTTGGTGATAATGATGTTTATCAAGGTTGAGTAAAAGTTTGAATTAAAAAAATAGAAAATTAAGGAAAATAAAATAAATTATGCCAAATATAGAAAATACACAATCAAATTATACTTTATTAAAATTAATAAGAATTGGAATAAGTCCTATTGCAGCAATGATAGGTACAAGTGCTTATTATAGTCAATTAATAGGTAATCCAATATTAGGTTCAATTAATAGTTTATTATTTGGTAAAAAATTAGGTTTAGATATATGAAACTTAAATCAAAGACCAAGTAATAAAACAAAAGTAATTAATAGTAGTAAAAAAATATTATTAGGATTAGGAACAATTGGTTTAGCAAATTATAGTAAATGAACAGAAAATAATATTAATCCAATAGAACCAACGACAACAATAATTCCTACTACTACAAGTACAACTACAACAACTACAGAAACGCCCCCATGACCATTATTAAGTATAAATAATAATCCTAATAATTTAATGGATTGAGATACTTATATTTCATTAAATGCTTATGGTATTTCAAATCTTATTAGTGGTTTAACTGAATTAATACCTAATAGATTTCAAAATATAAGAAAAATAGCAAATATGGCAACTGGTGGATGTTTAATAAGTAGTGGTGTAGCAATGGGGATAAATAATGATTTTAATAATGCTTATGCTATTCCTACAATTATTGCAGGAATAAGTGAAATTATTCATAATTTATTACCTATGGAAACAGTACATAATAATACTGAAATGCAAGAAACAGTATTCACTAATGAAACTGCAAATCTTATTAATGATAATGTAAGTATTAATAGTTATGGTAGTGATATGAGTGAAGTTAATATTAATGCACAATTATCATTTGATGAAAATTATTATCACTTATAAAAAGAAAGGAAAATATAAAAATGAAAGATTTTTTAAAAGCACTTGAAACAATTGGAATTAGTACTGGTATATTACTTTGTCGAGAAATTATTGTTTTATTAAAACGATTTATTACAACTCCAAAACATGTTAGAGCAAATAATAAAATTATCAAACAGCAAAAAAAATTAGCAAAACTTAATGAAAAAATTAATAAAGAAATTAAATAATGGGGTGCTGTAAATGTTAGAAAATGAAACTAATGTACAACAAACAACTCAAACTTTAACTGAAAATGATGTTTCACAAGAAATAGAAAATAAAGTTAATGAAGCAGAAAATAAGTTAAATAAATTAAATAATGAAATTAAAGAAAAAGAAATAATTAATATATTTAAAAAATATCAAGTTAAAAGTGAATTTTATGATTATTTAAAATTTAAAACAAATAATATAGAAAATTCAAAAATAGAAGATACTATTAAAAAAATTATTAAAGAACAACCATTGTTTAAAGAACCAATTAATACAGGTGGTAAACAAGAAACTATATTAACAAATCAAATACCAATTAAAATTAATCCATTATTGGATTATAAAAAGAAAAATTATTTATAGAAAAGGAAGTTTAAAATGGCAGCAGTAAATATTCAAACAAACTTAAATAATACAGAAAAATTAGTTGAAGCACCAGAATTCATTGAATTTTTTAAACAATCAAATAGTCCATGAGCAAACTTTTTTCCAATTGCAATGACTAACTCTACAAAAATTGAATTTATTATTAAATTACCAAAAGACCCAAAAGTTAAAGTTATTCCATGAGATGACAAAAGTAAAAGATATGATGTTGGGTATGCTACTACTGATAAAATTGAAAAAATAATTGAAAAATCATATCTTGCTGGTGAAACTATTGCCAATATTGACTTAAATGCTGAAAATGGTCAAAATTTATTAGACAGTATGCAATATGAAGTTGCTAATGATTTAACAGATAAATTAGCAAATGATGATACTAATATAATCTCACAATTTGCTACAAAAGTAACAATAACTGACCCAACACCAGTAGGATATTTAAAAGCAATGTTATCGGCATGAAATACTTTATTTCAATTACGAAATAGTGCAAATTGTAAATTTTTTATTACTAATAATCTTTATGATAGTTTAGTTTATTTAGCAGATAATAAAGGAATAATTACTGATAATGAATTAGCACAACAATTACGTTTAAATGGAAATGATTTATATGTAAAAGGTGTATTATGTCAAATTGTATTAGATGATTATATGACATTTACCAATGATAAAAATGAAGATGAAATAATGAATTTTATTTTAGCAACTCCAAAAGCAATGAAAAGATATATGTTACAAAATACAGTTATTTATTTACAACAAGTTGCAGATGGTAAAGTTGGTAGAACTTATTTAGTTGGTGGTGAAGTATTTGGGCAATCAATTCCTTATATGTCAAAAAAAGAAACAACATCACGTTGAATGTTATGTGGATTAATTAAAAGTGAAGTAAAAAATGATTTAAAATCTAAAATTACAACGTTAACAATAAATAATCCTACTGCAAAAACAAATAAAACTAATAAAGAATTAGACACAAATATTTTATATGCAAAAGAAATTAATAGTTTAAATCCAAGTTTGGAAAATCCAACTATTAAATATTTTAGTGATGAGCAAGGTAAAAACATTATTAGTAATAATAAACAAAAAACTGGTGATTTATATGTAGTGATTAGAGCAAATGTAAATGATCCAAATTATAAAGGTTCAACAAGTCCAATTAAAATAACGCTTCAATAATTAAGGAAATTTAATCATGCCAATTGGTACAACTAGTACAGCAATACTTTTCAATATCAATAAACCAAAACATACTAGAATTAGTAAACAACAAGAAAATAAAAGTTTTTGATGAGAAATTTTAGAAATGATTGGTGTCCAAGTAATAGCAGTAGCATTTGCTCCTTTTACTGGTGGTTTAAGTGAAAGCATAGCACTTGGATTAGGGGCAAGTGATTTAATTGCTAGTATTAGTGCTGTTGGTGTCGAGTTTTTAACTGATTTTACTATTAATCAAGTTTATGATTATTTAAAAGGAAATGTAACACCATTAAATACTTTTTTTAATATATTACCAGCATTTGCTGGACTTAATAAAATAAGTCGTGGTTATCGGACAACTAAATTTATTAAACTAGCACAAAAAACTAAAACATTAGAACAAATTGGTGTTAAAGAAGCAAAAAACTTACAAGAAATAATTAGTCAAGTCAGTGGCAAAGAAATTTTAACAGATAAAATTATTGGTAATAAACGTTATTTATTTAATTATAGTTTTGCTCCTAATCGTGAAACAATAATCCAAAATTTAGGTTATGTTGCTGAAAGAGAATTTAAAAATAATTTTAAAAAATTAGAAGCACAAGAGTTAAAAGATTATTTATTATTACAAAATACATTAATAAAATTAAGTCCACAATTAACTCCAAAGTTTAAGATTAAAGATATTGAAAAAGCAAATAACTTTTTAAAAAAATATAATACTGAGTTAAAAGCAGTATTAACAATGAACCAACATGATTGATTAAATTTAGTTCATACCATCCATGCAGAAAATAGATATGGTAAATCTTTAATTTTAGATTTACAAAAAATTCGTGCCAATGCTATTAAGTTTAATTTTAAAAATAGTGCAATTCATAAAATTGTTTTAAAAGCAAATCAAACTTTTAAATATTTTGATATTAGATTTTATTTAAAAAAAGGTTTAAATAAATTTTGAAAAGATACTCCATATTTTGAAAAATTACGAGAAAGTATCTATAAACTACAAGAAAAATTTGAAAATTTAGAAAAAAAGGTAATGGAAAAAATTAATAAATTAAAAGAAAAAGCAACAGCTTTATTTACTAGTGCAGAGAAAAAAGCAATTAAACATGCACAATTAATTCCATTAAATTCACCTGTATTTATCGGTTGCAAAATTCAACCTTTATCATTAAGTAAATGTGCAATTACTATTTATCATCGTAATCCTAAGTATAAACCAATTACAGTTATTGATAGTATTCTTAAAGCAGAAACTTTTGTTACGCAAATACATCCATTCCATTGATATCGCTGATATAGTGGTTGATACATTGGTTATGGAGTTAGTCGTAATAAATGATTAAAAGCAATTGCATTTGCTCCACCCGTTGTTCAACAAGTAATTAGAGATAGTTTTAAAGTATATAGAGAAATTTTTAGGACAATAAGAACCTATCATAAAGTAGTGAATGTTATTAATAATCCTATTGAAAATATTAATAAATCATTTAAAAATGTTGGTTTAAAATTTTCAGTTAATACTTTATTTGGTACAGGATTATTACATCATTTAGAAAAATTTGCATATAGTCAAGTTGTAGCAAAAGGTAAGAAAAAATTACAAAAAGAAATTATCCATATATCACATAGAAAAACTAAAACAAAAACTAAGCATTATAAAAAAGCATTTTTTAAGGAATGATAAATTATGATTAATAAACTTTGAACTGATGTCAGTCTTGAAAATTATAATAATTGATATCCATTAACTGGAAAAATTGTAGAAACACCACAGCAATATATCAATACATGACCTAATGTTAATGATTGATTTACAACTTTTGCGATTAGAGCTCAAAATGATATTAATGCTTATCTTGATTTTATTTTATCTAAATTTCCTTTTGATAGTTTTAAAGATGAATTAATTAAAGAAACATTAAGAGATATGGTGTATGTTTGTGTTGAACATTGAGTATTTAATCGTACACCAATTGAGTTTAATGTTGATGCTACTATTCAATTCAATAATGGTACATCATTTAGTGCAAATAGTATTCCTAGTATTAATGTTTGAGATTTAGCACCAAGTAGAATGAAAATATGAGCAAGATTAACTGAATTAAAACAAGTATTTTTAAATTATAGTGAAGATGAATTAGATGTTGACAAAATTGACTTAAAAGCATTTTATACAAAAAATCAAATTGATGAATTAATTAAAGAACAAAAAGCATTTACATTATCAAAACAAATGAAATTATATGATGATTTAGTTGATGATAATGTAAATGAGATATATAGGGGTCCTGTTAGTAAGTTTGTTAATAAAGGTTATGTCGCAACTGAATATGATAAAGAAACTGAAACAATGATTTTAGATTGACCTGATGAAATTGGAACATTACCACCAGAAGCTTTACAAAATAATCCCCAAATTGGTGATTTTACTCATGCTGCAACTGCTGACTTTTCTGCTAAACAACAAAAACGAATTACTACCAATGAAAATGAAATTACGAAATTAAATAGTGAATTAACTAAAACAAATGAAAATATTAATGATATTAAAAATAATTGATTTAATATTGCAACTAGTCCTTTATGAAAAAAAATTAATAATGAAGAAATTATAGTAAATCAATGATATATCATTGATTGAATATATACATTTATGGATAGTAATCAAATTTTCACTAGTGTTAATAAATTAACAAAAACTAATGTAAGGGTTAGTGGTTCTACCAAACAAAATCATATAGTAATTGAAAATATTGATGTTGATATTGATGAAGTAATATTATGATTTGATTTTAATTTAAAGAAATTTACTGTTGAGAGTATGACAAAAAACTATGAACCAATAATTTATAATATATATCAATATCAAGGAACTGGCACACCAACTGAATTTATAGCAGAAGATAGTACTGAGCATGATTATTATACAAAACAAGAAACTAATGAATTATTAGATAAAAAACAAAATATAGATGATAATAATTTACAAACAACTGTTAAACAAATTGTTCCAGCAATTAATGAAAATAAAAGTAATATTGATAAAAAACAAGATAAATTAAAAAATAGTGATGATGTTAATATAAATAAAAATAATACAATTTCTATTTTCTCTGGTAATAATACACAAATTTCAAATAATGTTGCATATAATAATCAATATCAAAAATTAATTACTAATAATAAAACTATTGTTGGTGCTATTAATGAAAACAAAACTAATATAGATAAAAAACAAGATAAATTAGAAAATTCAGCAGATACTATTATTAGTGGTAATAGAATATTAGTTTTAGATAATGTAGGTGATTCTGTTCCAAAAAAAATTATTTCAACAAATAAATACCCTGAATTAATTACTACTGATAAAACAATTGTTGGTGCTATTAATGAATTAAAAGATAATGAAGATAAAAAACAAGATAAAGAGAATTGAACTATAATAGGAAAAAGTATAAGTAATAGAGAATATGGTAATTTTCAACTTGATTTTTATAAATTGTATAGAACATATATAACATGAGAAAAACCACCATTTAATCAAGTTAATACAAAAATTAAAGTAGAATTTAAAACTGGTGGGTTTCTTGGTGGATATAATGATACTTTTTTTCTTACAATAGGAAAAATTGAAAATGAAGAAGTAACTTTAAGTTTAAAAGTTATTAATCATAATTATTCTTTAATTATGACTGGTGGTAATCAAAAATATGGAAATATATTTTCATTAGAAGAATTACAGAATACTGTTAAAGTTAATATAATTAAACCTTTCAAAATTAATTCAAAAAGTTTAAAAACTAATGAAATAGAAGAAAATAATTGAGATATTGAATTAAAAGAAAATCCAACAACTCATTGTCAATGTCCAAAATGAAAAGATGTAGCAGTTTCAAATGATAGAATTAATATACAATATAAATTAAAACCAAATACATTTTATAGAATATTTTATGATTGAGAAGCACCACATAGTATTAATATGATTGGTAAATATCCAACTTTAATAAAAGAGTTTTTTTGAACAAATAGTGTAGATAATTGAGAAATATATGTTGCACAAAATTTAGCACGTAATACATCAATAATGGTAATACAAAATACTGTTACTAATAAAATAACATTAAGATATGCAAGTGATTATTATGGTAATTTATGAAAATTACAAGAATTACAGGAATAAAATTATGTTTTTTAAAATTATAAAAATTATTTTAGGTTTAATTGGAGTTATATTATCATCAGCAACAGCATGTTTAATTATATTTATTATTGTCAAAATTATTTTAAAAATTAATCAAATATTTTAAAAAAGGTGGTGAATATTATGCTAAGTTTATTTAAAAGAAAAGATAAAAGTAATATTAATGATAATCAAAATGAAAAATTAAAATTTTTAACTAATAAAAATAAAAGTACTCATGCTTCTATTTTAAATTATTTTGGTTTTAATGATTTTAACCATGAAACTTATTTTACTGATTTTGTAGCAGAAAATAATGCTAATTTATATAATGCTCCATTAGATATTAATAATGAAACTATTAAACAATATTTAATTCAACAAGAATTTTATCGTAAAAATTGAAATTCTATTTTTAAATTAAGTAAATTAGGAATTAGTGGTTATTTAATTTATATTGCTAATGATAATTTATATTTTCAAGTAGTAGATATCCAACAAAGAGTTTATGATATTACTGGTAAATTAATTGAATGTACTATTTTTTATGATAATTATGAACAAAATGCACAAACAGTAAGATTATTTGAAGTTTATACATTAAACAATGAACAAGTAACAATTAATCGTGCAATTTATAGTATTAATGATACTAAAAAACAATTTCCCTTAGATTTCAGAACATATAGTAATAACCCTAATTTATCACAAGAACAAACCTTAAATATTAACTATATACCAATAGCAATTATGCGAAATAAAGCAAATGAGTTAGCAGATTGTGATAAAGTAATGGATAAAATTAAAGCACTAGATGTTATTTATGAACAAATTGTTTTAGATAGCATTTTAAACTCACCTAAATTTATTTTTGACCAAACTTATGGTAATGTTCAATCTTCAATGGAAGAAGCAGTAAGAATATTAGTTACTAAAAACTATATTTGAAAAACTACTGGTGATAATAATGAAAAAAATGAAAATATTAATATGACAAGTAGTAATTTTAAAGGTAAAAACTTAACTGATATATACGATTGAAATGTTAATGAAATATTTAAACGTTGTGGTATACACATACCAAGTCAAAAGAAATCAGCACAACAATCAGTTCCCGAAAGTACAGCTGTAAATATTTCAACTATTAATTATATTGAACAAAAATTATGACAATTTAATATTGATATTCTTAAATTTATTAAAATATTAGTAAGTGTCGATAAAGATTTATTAACTAGTAAAACATTTAATATTAATGATGAACAAGAAATTAATAATTTAACAGTTAAATTAAAATTATTTAATCCCGAAAATAACCAATTAATAGGAGAGAACAATGGACAACCAAGACAACAAACCACAAACCAAGTTTCCACAGAAACAAAAGCAAACTAAACTTAATCAAGCAGAAATAGAAAATGATTATTTAATAGATAATATCCCTTATGACTTTACTAATATGATGCGTGCTACTAGTGATCCAGATATTAATAGAGCATATGATGAATTTAAAAAAAGAACAATTTATATTTATGAAATTGCACGTTTATTTAAAAATAATGAAAATAATAGTTTAAGATTTTCAGCAAATACTATTAAAATTGGTTTTATTGATATTGATAAAGTATTAAAAACTATTGCAGCTGAAACATCAGACTTTACTATGCAATTAAATCAAAGAGCAAGTACAAATATTAATGATAATACAATTGAATATAGTATGACTGATATTAAAAATTTAATTTTTCAAGAAATAGAATTATTAAACCAATTTAAATTATACGCAGTATCGATTAATGAACCATTAACTGATAATAATATTGATAATTTATATATTATTAATAATTATTCTCAACCTTATCAAAATCCAAAAACTAGAAGTACTAAAAGTATTACTATTATTAAAATTAAAGATTTTAAAACAAGAGATGGTTATCCAATCATTATTAAATTACAAAAACCATTAGATAAAGATACCAAAGTAACTGGCTTAAAAATTAAAGCCCCTAGAAGCATGATTTTTGGCAATATAAAGGTACTTGGTGAAGTTGACAATATGGAAGTATACCCAAAGTTATTTGTTAAAGATAAGATAGCATTTCCCTTATTATCAATGCCGATTGAAACTCAACCAAAAGTTAGAATATTAGAGCAATGATTTAGTGAACAAATATTACCGTGATCATTAGCTAAGCAATTTATTGGACAAGAAAAATCAGTTTTAGATTTAATTGCTATTGGTGGTGGTAAAGAAACGAGAAAAGAAATTATTAATAATGCAAGAGTAACTAATGCATGATTAGGTTATTTTATAAGTATTATTGGTTTCCATGAATGACCATTACCAGAAGAAAAACAACTTAAAGATAAAGAAGTATGAAAAATTCATGATGTTCTAGGAAAAGAATATGTAAGTATTGCTACAAATGATAAATTTAAAGATATTGAAATAGAAATTAAAGATAAACCACCAATCGATAGTTTGCAACAATTATTATTAGATATGTTAACTTATACATATAATTATAATCGTAATTTTGATGGATTTAAACCAAACGATTTAACTTCTAAAATTGCTGAATTACGTGCAAAATTTGAAAATCAAAAACCCGATGAAGTAATTAGTAATTTATTTAAACAATGAAAATTAGATTATCCAAATTATATAAATTTAGAACAAGTAAGAATTTTTAAACAAATAATTATGATGTTATCAAATAATATTTATTCTAATATGTCTATTAATAAGGGTTTAAATGATGATAATAAAATATTATTACCATATTATTTTGAATTAAAATCTAATCCAATACATCCTACTAGTGAAGATATTTGAGAATTTAAAAATGCAAAAGTAATATTAAAATCCGCATATTTTGATTTTACAGATGTTAATAACATTAAACTAAAAAATAATGACATTAGTCAAAATGAATTATTTAAGTTAGATGATAACCAATTTAACTGATTATCTATTACAAATGAATTAGAAACTAATAATATACCTTCATTAATTCCTGCTGATTGAACATTAGGAAATGGTGAATATGGAAAGTATTTTACAAGAACAATTATTAGTAATAATAAAGTTGAAAATATTTTAAATTTGTATGGTTCAAATAAATCTCAATTATTTTCTAAATTAGAATTTTATAAGGAAATTTCACAAATTGATAGTGATAATGAATTTCAGTTACAAATTGAAAACCCGATTAATAACTTAAATCGGGTAGAAATTAGTGGCATATTTGGTTTTGGAAATTATGATTTAATTTTAATAACTGATAAGCAAAATATTAATTTAACTAATATTAATTTATTTGATAAATATAATGAAAATATTTCTTATATAAATTTAGAAATTTAGATTATTTGTTAAAATATCCGTTAGGATAAACACCATCTCATTTTATATCTCCTTGATGTCTTGATTTAATATCAAAATATAAATCTATTTTATGATAATCTCCGCTTTGATGTGATCATATAGTTGCCCCCCCCCAAGTCACTGTATAATCATAATTTAAAAATGACTTATAATTATTAGTTTGATTATATGCTTGTGAACCGATTATTAAACTAGTTATTGAAATAATAAATAATATTGTCATAAATGAAAATAATCCAATAAATATATTTCTTTGTGTTTTTCTTTGTTTTGCTATATTTTTTGCATAATGTAATTCTGTATTTTGTTCGTTCATGTTTAATTACTCCTTTTTTCCTTAATTTTACTTCTAAATTGTACTTAATTTATATTATTTTTACAATATGCCTTTTAAACGTAAATAAACGCCTAAATTAAAGGCGTTTATTTTGTGAGACCTATACTATTAATTATATGTAAATTGTTTATTATATCGCAAATGTGAAGATACTTTTTTTCACAATAGCATTATTTTTACCCCTAATTACATTTTTATATGGATATAGAGCATATTACAATTAATTTATTTTTTAAATAAATATCTTATAAGTTAATTAATAGTAATTTCAATTTGTTTTGTTTTTCCACATCAAATTTGTTCTTTTGGATCTGCCTTAATGATTACTCAAAAAGTTCCACTTTGTTGAGAACTATCATCAGAAATTCAATTTGATAGTGAATTTTTTTCATAATAATATGTAACCACTGCACGAGGTGAAATAGGCTTATCTTTAAATACATCATTTTTTAAAATTATGGAATTAAAATCCTGAAATTTTTTAGATGAATCTGCAACTAAATTTAAACCAGTTAATTGTTCAATGTTATTTAAGTCATATTGTTTTAAATCTATTTTAATTGGACTTGTTGAACCTTGATAATTTCCATCATTAACATTTGCAGTAATAACTACATATAAATCACCTGGTTTTTGATTTTGATCACTTATATCAGTTTTACCTTGTGCATCACTAAAATATTTAATAGTTGGTTTTATTAATTTTGGTTCTAATAACGTATCTACTCAAATATCCTTTAAAACTGCCGAATCAAGTTCTTTATTTGTTTTAGTTGCATCAAAAAGAACATTAAGTCAATATAACTCATTAATCTTAGTATTTAAATTCATCTTTTGCTTTGGAGTTGGTGATTGATTATTAGGTGTTTGTGCATTTTTTGGTGTTACTCCAGATGAATTTGATGTAGGCTTTTGTTGTGATACTAGTTTATTAGGATTATTTTTTGATTTAATTGCTTTTTTCTTCTTTGTTTCTTTCTCATTTTCTTCTTCTTTTGTCTCTGTTTCAGAAGAAGCTATAATACCAGCAGTTGCACCGCCAATTAAAGCTGTAGCACCCACTATTCCAGCAATAATTGCTGCTTTCTTTTTTTTCTTTTTATCTTTTTCTTCAGACATAAAATATACCCTTTTTCCTTTAAACTTTTAAATTTTTTCTAAATTAATTTTATAATATTTCTGAAATTCAGTATGAAATATAATTAATAGCGTCTTTTAGCGATTATATTACCTAAGAAAAAATGCTTTTTTTACAATAGAATTATTTTAGTTATAATTATTTTTTATGTGGATTACAGTGGATAAAATAAATTATTAATGTAATTTGTTATATTTTAACACTTTAAATTTATGTAAATTAAAATTAATAATTGGTGCAGAAATAGATTAGGAGAGTTAAATATGAGTTTTAATTATTTATGAACTTTAAAAGAAGCAACTGAAAGAATGTATCAATCATTTAGAGATGATATAAAAAAGCAATGAGAAAAAACAGATTGAAGAATATTAAAAGAAAGAGATAAAAAATATATTCCAGTTAAAATTAAAGAAAGAACTAGAAATACTATCAATGGTCTTGTCACTTATAAATGTCGTGATTATAAATACTATGATGAACAATTAAAAAAATGAGTAAGAGTTTGTTTATTAGATGAAAAATTAGAATTGCCTAAATATAAAAGAACTTGTCAAGATATAAAAAATAATGTTATTGAACATTTTGCTGACGGAAAAAGATATATTGATATTTTACATACTATGAAACAAACAAAATTTAGTACAACTGGTATTAGTAGAATATTTCAAGAATATCAAGTTAATAAATTAGATGTTTCTAAAATAAAATTAGAACCAAATCAATTTATTTATATTAGTATTGATGATGGACATCGAAAATTTTGAAAATTTAAACGAAATTCTGGTAAATATTCAATGCGTTTAGTACTATTTTGTACAGACAATGTTAATCATAAATTAATTAATAAAAGAGTAGATGTAATAATAAGACTAACAAAAACTAAACTTGGAGTTCAAAAAACTGCTGAATTTATCAAAAAACAAGGAAACAGATTTTTTGAAAATTTTGAACAAGCAAAAATTATTATTTGTGGTGATAGTGCTGGGTGAATTAAAGATGTTGCAGATTATTTAGGTGCTGAGTTTGTTTTAGATAAATTCCATTTGATTAAAAAGTTATATGTAGGAATTATTGCTGGAAACAAGGGAAAATATTGAAATGAATATAATACTTGTAGAAATTTTATTGAAAATGGTCAATATGATGAGTTAATAAAGCATATGAATGAAATATTAAAAAATCATAAAAAATTAAAAAAACAATATTTTAAAAATAATAAAAAAGGTATTGTTAATCAAGGTGCAAAGTGAAATATTGGTTGTTTTACTGAAAGTAATATTTGATATATTTTAAAAGAAATGCTTGGTAATAGAACATATAGTATAAATATTTATACTAAAATGGTTATTTTTAAGTGTAATCTTGTAAATTCCAAAACATAATCAAAATTTTTATTTTTTATTAAAAATATTAAAAACTTATTAAATTTTAATTTAATAAGAATTTTTGTTGTGTATTAATATTAAATTTTCTTATGATTTTTTCAATATTTGTATTTTAATTGTAATTATTTTAATTTAGTAGTAAGATGAATGTACAATTGCATATAATTACAATTATTTCTTGTCTAAATAATATAGAAATTGTTAATAAGTAATTATATCCTCCGTTTTTGTTACCGTCCCTCATTAATATTAGTACTTGCTCTTTGATTTAATTGCATAGTAAAGTCTGATGTTTCAGCAGCAGTAGTTTTTAATACTTTATCAATATCAATAAATCCAATTTTAATAGTATTTGCTGAAAATCTTAAACTATTATTTTCATTATTTTTAAATAAACGTTCAATTTCATAAATATAAATTGTTCTTTTTTTAAATTCATCATATGCTCTATTAATATCTGGATCACTAGTTGCACGCATCATATTAGTAAAGTCATAAGGGATATTATCTATTAAATAATCATTTTCTACATCTGCTTGATTAAGTTTAGTTTGCTTCTGTTTCTGTGGAAACTTCGTTTGTGGTTTGTTGTTGTTTTCCATTGTTTTCTCCTATTAATTGGTTATTTTCGGGATTAAATAATTTTAATTTAACAGTTAAATTATTAATTTCTTGTTCATCATTAATATTAAATGTTTTACTAATTAATAAATCTTTATCGACACTTACTAATAATTGAATAAATTTAAGAATATCAATATTAAATTGTCATAATTTTTGTGCAATAGAATTAATAGTTGAAATATTTACAGCTGTACTTTCAGGAACTGATTGTTGTGCTGATTTCTTTTGACTTGGGATATGTATATAACAACGTTTTGATATTTCATTAACATTTCAATCATATATATCAGTTAAATTCTTACCTTTAAAATTACTGCTTGTCATATTGATATTTTCATTTTTTTCATTATTATCACCAGTAGTTTTTCAAATATAATTTTTAGTAACTAATATTCTTACTGCTTCTTCCATTGAAGATTGAACATTACCATAAGTTTGGTCAAAAATAAACTTCGGTGAGTTTAAAATACAATCTAAAACAATTTGTTCATAAATAACATCTAGTGCTTTAATTTTATCCATTACTTTATCACAATCTGCTAACTCATTTGCTTTATTTCGCATAATTGCTATTGGTATATAATTAATGTTTAATGTTTGTTCTTGTGATAAATTAGGATTATTAATGTATGATTTAAAATCTAATTTAGTTTGTTTTTTAGTATCATTAATACTATAAATTGCACGATTAATTGTTACTTGTTCATTGTTTAACGTATAAACTTCAAATAATCTTACTGTTTGTGCATTTTGTTCATAATTATCATAAAAAATAGTACATTCAATTAATTTACCAGTAATATCATAAACTCTTTGTTGGATATCTACTACTTGAAAATATAAATTATCATTAGCAATATAAATTAAATAACCACTAATTGCTAATTTACTTAATTTAAAAATAGAATTTCAATTTTTACGATAAAATTCTTGTTGAATTAAATATTGTTTAATAGTTTTATTATTAATTTCTAATGGAGCATTATATAAATTAGCATTATTTTCTGCTACAAAATCAGTAAAATAAGTTTCATGGTTAAAATCATTAAAACCAAAATAATTTAAAATTGAAGCATGAGTACTTTTATTTTTATTAGTTAAAAATTTTAATTTTTCACTTTGATTATCACTAATATTTGATTTATCTTTTCTTTTAAATAAACTTAGCATAATATTCACCACCTTTTTTTAAAATATTTGATTAATTTTTAATATAATTTTTACAATAATAAATATAATTAAACATGCTGTTGCTGATGATAATATAACTCCAATTAAACCTAAAATAATTTTTATAATTTTAAAAAACATAATTTTATCCTTGTAATTCTTGTAATTTTCATAAATAACCTTGATCTGTTATTAATTTTATAAAATTATTATTTGCAATATTAATAGATGAAGTTCTTCGTAAACTTGGAAGAAAACATACTCAATATGATAATGAAGTTTCTTGTCAAAATATTTCTATTGTTTGCATTGGGTATTTACCCATATTACTATTACTTACATTATTAAGGTCATAAAATATTTTATAATAAGTATTTGGTCTTAATTTATAAGAAATAGTTGTACCTAATGATATTGCTACATCTTTTCATTTTGGACATGGACAAGGAGTTGGTGGATTTTCTTTTAATTCAATATCTCAATTATTTTCATCTATTTCATTAGTTTTTAAACTTTTTGAATTAATTTTGAAAGGTTTAATTATATTTACTTTAACAGTATTTTGTAATTCTTCTAATGAAAATATATTTCCATATTTTTGATTACCACCAGTCATAATTAAAGAAAAATTATGATTAATAACTTTTAAACTTAAAGTTACTTCTTCATTTTCAATTTTTCCTATTGTAAGAAAAAAAGTATCATTATATCGACCAAGAAACCCACCAGTTTTAAATTCTACTTTAATTTTTGTAGTAACTTGATTAAATGGTGGTTTTTCTCATGTTATATATGTTCTATATAATTTATAAAAACCAAGTTGAAAATCACCATATTCTCTATTACTTATACTTTTTCCTATTATAGTTCAATTTTCTTTATCTTGTTTTTTATCTAATAATTCATTCATACCACCAACAATAGTTTTATCAGTAGTTAATAAATCAGGATTATCTGTACCAAGAGCATTTGCCATAAAAGCAAACTTAAATTGACTACTATCAACTTTATTTTTAAGTTTTTCATCAACTTCTGGTTTTGTATAATAATTATCTAAATTAGGTGGTTCATTTCCACCAGTAGCACTAATAACATTAGTATCACTAATATGAATATTTGCACCAGCAATTAATTTATCTTGTTTTTTACTTATTTTTTCATCAATAAATTTATGAACATATTTAACAGGGGTATATCTTTATCACCAGTAAAAGGTATAGTTCCAAAATCAATATATTCAAAAGCACCCCATTGATTTTCTCTTACATATTTTAATTTATCTTGCTTCTTATCTATATTAGTTTTATTTTCATTAATTGCTGGAACAATTTGTTTAACAGTTGTTTGTAAATTATTATCATTTATATTTTGTTTTTTATCTAATAAGTCATTAGTTTCTTGTTTTGTATAATAATCATGCTCAGTACTATCTTCTGCTATAAATTCAGTTGGTGTGCCTTTTCCAATATATTGATATAATGTAACAGAAATAGGTTGATAATTAATATCATTAGAAGTTACAGTAATATCATTTCATTCCTTAGTGAATAATAATTGAATTTTAACATTATCATTTACAATTAATTCATCTAATTTAATACTTGTTTGTATTGTTTTATTAATTTCACCACCTAAATTAAATATAGTTTTTTTATTACTATATATATAATTATCAGTAGGATTAGTAGTGGATTGATAACTATAACCTCATATTGCTAAATATATTTTTCCAAATTCATTACTAGGAATAAAAGAAGACATTTTCTTTCATAAAGGACTAGTTGCAATATTAAATCAATTATTTTTAATATCATTAATATTTTCATTTGTTTTAGTTAATTCACTATTTAATTTTGTAATTTCATTTTCATTGCTAGTAATTCGTTTTTGTTGTTTAGCAGAAAAGTCAGCAGTTGCAGCATGGGTAAAATCACCAACTTGTGGATTATTTTGTAAAGCTTCGGGTGGTAATGTCCCAATTTCATCAGGTCAATCTAAAATCATTGTTTCAGTTTCTTTATCATATTCAGTTGCGACATAACCTTTATTAACAAACTTACTAACAGGACCCCTATATATCTCATTTTCATTATCATCAACTAAATCATCATATAATTTCATTTGTTTTGATAATGTAAATTCTTTTTGTTCTTTAATTAATTCATCAACTTGATTTTTTGTATAAAATGCTTTTAAGTCAATTTTGTCAACATCTAATTCATCTTCACTATAATTTAAAAATACTTGTTTTAATTCAGTTAATCTTGCTCATATTTTCATTCTACTAGGTGCTAAGTCTCAAACATTAATACTAGGAATACTATTTGCACTAAATGAGGTACCATTATTGAATTGAATAGTAGCATCAACATTAAACTCAATTGGTGTACGATTAAATACTCAATGTTCAACACAAACATACACCATATCTCTTAATGTTTCTTTAATTAATTCATCTTTAAAACTATCAAAAGGAAATTTAGATAAAATAAAATCAAGATAAGCATTAATATCATTTTGAGCTCTAATCGCAAAAGTTGTAAATCAATCATTAACATTTGGTCATGTATTTATATATTGTTGTGGAGTTTCGATAATTTTTCCAGTTAATGGATATCAGTTATTATAATTTTCTAGACTGACATCAGTTCAAAGTTTATTAATCATAATTTATCATTCCTTAAAAAATGCTTTTTGATAATGCTTAGTTTTTGTTTTAGTTTTTCTATGTGCTATATGGATAATTTCTTTTTGTAATTTTTTCTTACCTTTTGCTACAACTTGACTATATGCAAATTTTTCTAAATGATGTAATAGTCCAGTACCAAATAATGTATTAACTGAAAATTTTAAACCAACATTTTTAAATGATTTATTAATATTTTCAATAGGATTATTAATAACATTCACTACTTTATGATAGGTTCTTATTGTCCTAAAAATTTCTCTATATACTTTAAAACTATCTCTAATTACTTGTTGAACAACTGGTGGAGCAAATGCAATTGCTTTTAATCATTTATTACGACTAACTCCATAACCAATGTATCAACCACTATATCAGCGATATCAATGGAATGGATGTATTTGCGTAACAAAAGTTTCTGCTTTAAGAATACTATCAATAACTGTAATTGGTTTATACTTAGGATTACGATGATAAATAGTAATTGCACATTTACTTAATGATAAAGGTTGAATTTTGCAACCGATAAATACAGGTGAATTTAATGGAATTAATTGTGCATGTTTAATTGCTTTTTTCTCTGCACTAGTAAATAAAACTGTTGCTTTTTCTTTTAATTTATTAATTTTTTCCATTACCTTTTTTTCTAAATTTTCAAATTTTTCTTGTAGTTTATAGATACTTTCTCGTAATTTTTCAAAATATGGAGTATCTTTTCAAAATTTATTTAAACCTTTTTTTAAATAAAATCTAATATCAAAATATTTAAAAGTTTGATTTGCTTTTAAAACAATTTTATGAATTGCACTATTTTTAAAATTAAACTTAATAGCATTGGCACGAATTTTTTGTAAATCTAAAATTAAAGATTTACCATATCTATTTTCTGCATGGATGGTATGAACTAAATTTAATCAATCATGTTGGTTCATTGTTAATACTGCTTTTAATTCAGTATTATATTTTTTTAAAAAGTTATTTGCTTTTTCAATATCTTTGATTTTAAATTTTGGCGTTAATTGCGGACTTAATTTTATTAATGTATTTTGTAATAATAAATAATTTTTTAACTCTTGTGCTTCTAATTTTTTAAAATTATTTTTAAATTCTCTTTCAGCAACATAACCTAAATTTTGGATTATGGTTTCACGATTAGGAGCAAAACTATAATTAAATAAATAACGTTTATTACCAATAATTTTATCTGTTAAAATTTCTTTGCCACTGACTTGACTAATTATTTCTTGTAAGTTTTTTGCTTCTTTAACACCAATTTGTTCTAATGTTTTAGTTTTTTGTGCTAGTTTAATAAATTTAGTTGTCCGATAACCACGACTTATTTTATTAAGTCCAGCAAATGCTGGTAATACATTAAAAAAAGTATTTAATGGTGTTACATTTCCTTTTAAATAATCATAAACTTGATTAATAGTAAAATCAGTTAAAAACTCGACACCAACAGCACTAATACTAGCAATTAAATCACTTGCCCCTAATCCAAGTGCTATGCTTTCACTTAAACCGCCAGTAAAAGGAGCAAATGCTACTGCTATTACTTGGACACCAATCAATTTCTAAAAGTTCTCATCAAAAACTTTTATTTTCTTGTTGTTTACTAATTCTAGTATGTTTTGGTTTATTGATATTGAAAAGTATTGCTGTACTAGTTGTACCAATTGCCATGATTAAATTTCCTTAATTATTGAAGCGTTATTTTAATTGGACTTGTTGCACCTTTATAATTTGGATCATTTACATTTGCTCTAATCACTACATATAAATCACCAGTTTTTTGTTTATTATTACTAATAATGTTTTTAGCTTGCTCATCACTAAAATATTTAATAGTTGGATTTTCCAAACTTGGATTTAAACTATTAATTTCTTTTGCATATAAAATATTTGCGTCTAATTCTTTATTAGTTTTATTTGTTTTTGCAGTAGCATTATTTATTGTTAACGTTGTAATTTTAGATTTTAAATCATTTTTTACTTCACTTTTAATTACTCCACATAACATTCAACGTGATGTTGTTTCTTTTTTTGACATATAAGGAATTGATTGACCAAATACTTCACCACCAACTAAATAAGTTCTACCGACTTTACCATCTGCCACTTGTTGTAAATAAATAACTGTATTTTGTAACATATATCTTTTCATTGCTTTTGGCGTTGCTAAAATAAAATTCATTATTTCATCTTCATTTTTATCATTGGTAAATGTCATATAATCATCTAATACAATTTGACATAATACGCCTTTTACATATAAATCATTTCCATTTAAACGTAATTGTTGTGCTAATTCATTATCAGTAATTATTCCTTTATTATCTGCTAAATAAACTAAACTATCATAAAGATTATTAGTAATAAAAAATTTACAATTTGCACTATTTCGTAATTGAAATAAAGTATTTCATGCCGATAACATTGCTTTTAAATATCCTACTGGTGTTGGGTCAGTTATTGTTACTTTTGTAGCAAATTGCGAGATTATATTAGTATCATCATTTGCTAATTTATCTGTTAAATCATTAGCAACTTCATATTGCATACTGTCTAATAAATTTTGACCATTTTCAGCATTTAAGTCAATATTGGCAATAGTTTCACCAGCAAGATATGATTTTTCAATTATTTTTTCAATTTTATCAGTAGTAGCATACCCAACATCATATCTTTTACTTTTGTCATCTCATGGAATAACTTTAACTTTTGGGTCTTTTGGTAATTTAATAATAAATTCAATTTTTGTAGAATTAGTCATGGCAATGGGAAAAAAGTTTGCTCATGGACTATTTGATTGTTTAAAAAATTCAATGAATTCTGGTGCTTCAACTAATTTTTCGGTATTATTTAAGTTTGTTTGAATATTTACTGCTGCCATTTTAAACTTCCTTTTCTATAAATAATTTTTCTTTTTATAATCCAATAATGGATTAATTTTTATTGATGTTTGATTTGTTAATATAGTTTCTTGTTTACCACCGGTATTAATTGGTTCTTTAAACAATGGTTGTTCTTTAATAATTTTTTTAATAGTATCTTCGATTTTTGAATTTTCTATCTTATTTGTTTTAAATTTTAAATAATCATAAAATTCACTTTTAACTTGATATTTTTTAAATATATTAATTATTTCTTTTTCTTTTATTTCTTGATTAAGTTTATTTAATTTATTTTCTGCTTCATTAACTTTAGTTTCTATTGCTTGTGAAACATCATTTTCAGTTACAGTTGGCGTTGTTTGTTGTCCATTAGTTTCATTTTCTAACATTTAACATTCTCCTAATCTTATCCCAATAATCAATCTTTAACTAATTGTGGCATTTCATTTATTAATTTTTTATAATCATTAACTGCATTTTCTAATATATCAATATCAGAAAATTTAAAACAATATTCAATATCTAAGTCAAAATCTCTATCAATTTTGATATCATATTTTCTATATTTTTCATTAAATTCAATTTTTGTCATTTTATTTTTCTCCTTTATTACTTATTTTCTTTATTAATTTTTTCATTAAGTTTTGCTAATTTTTTTTGATGTTTGATAATTTTATTATTTGCTCTAACATGCTTTGGAGTTGTAATAAATCGTTTTAATAAAACAATAATTTCTCGACAAAGTAATGTTCCTACACTTGTTCCAATAATAATTAATTCATGGATAAATTCTTTCATTTCCATATTTTCCTTTCTTTTTATAAGTGATAATAATTTTCATCAAATGATAATTGTGCATTAATATTAACTTCACTCATATCACTACCATAACTATTAATACTTACATTATCATTAATAAGATTTGCAGTTTCATTAGTAAATACTGTTTCTTGCATTTCAGTATTATTATGTACTGTTTCCATAGGTAATAAATTATGAATAATTTCACTTATTCCTGCAATAATTGTAGGAATAGCATAAGCATTATTAAAATCATTATTTATCCCCATTGCTACACCACTACTTATTAAACATCCACCAGTTGCCATATTTGCTATTTTTCTAATAGTTTCAAATCTATTAGGTATTAATTCAGTTAAACCACTAATAAGATTTGAAACACCATAAGCATTTAAACTAATAAAAGTATCTCAATCCATTAAATTATTAGGATTATTATTTATACTTAATAATGGTCATGGGGGCGTTTCTGTAGTTGTTGTAGTTGTACTTGTAGTAGTTATAGGCATAGGTGTTGTAGTTGGTTCAATAGGTTCAATTATTTCATTTATAAATTTACTATAATTTGCTAAACCAATTGTTCCTAATCCTAATAATATTTTTTTACTACTATTAATTACTTTTGTTTTATTACTTGGTCTTTGATTTAAGTTTCATATATCTAAACCTAATTTTTTACCAAATAATAAACTATTAATTGAACCTAATATTGGATTACCTATTAATTGCCCATAATAAGCACTTGTACCTATCATTGCTGCAATAGGACTTATTCCAGTTCTTATTAATTTAGTTAAAGTATAATTTGATTGTGTATTTTCTATATTTGGCATAATTTACTTCCTTTAATTTTCTATTTTTTTAATTCAAACTTTTACTCAACCTTGATAAACATCATTATCACCAACTATTAATGCAACATTATCTTCGGGGTCAGAAATAATTATATGTTGTGATTTAACATTAGGATATTTCATTAAGATAATTGCTCTAATATCATTATGAGTACGAAGTGCTTGTGGTTATGGTGATAATATTTCAATTTCATCTTTATCACCAAATAAAGTAGGTAATATAATCATTAATGAAATTCTCCGTTTTCTATTTTTTCAAATATAGTATCGAAAACATATAAAGTTTCTGTTGTTAATTTTTGATTCTTTGGTAATTTATTAAAATATTTAATTAATTTTTCTTTATTAATACAATCTTTATGCCTTGATTTATTAATTTGATCAACTTTAATTCTATGTTCAGTACAATATGCTCTTCCATATTCATCTTGTTTCTCTTCTGTTTTATTACTACATTTTCAAGTTACACTACCATTTGCGTTAACTCGTTCTGTTCAATCACAATAGTTCATTATTTATTCTCCTTTTAAATCATCAATAAATATATTTGCTTCTCAACATTCTTCTTTTACATTATCTTTTAATACTTGTTTACAAAATATATTTCATCCATTACCTATATATTCACCAATAACTCCATGACCTTTTATTTTTGGTTCTAATTTTTTAGCTAACTTAATTGCTTCTTTTTCTGTCATTATTTATTTTCCTTGTTATGAGTTTTAGTATGCTCGATGTTTTCTTCATCACCTATTATCATTATTTTTCCACAATAGGTACAACAATATTTTGTTCAATATCCCATAATTATTTATTTTCCTTTTTTCCTAATTGTGTTTCTAAATCATCAATTCAGTCATTAATCATGTTTTGAACAGTATTATAATTGCCATTTTCAAGATGTTCACGTATTGTATATAAAATATTTAAATCTACTGATTGACTATCCCAGCGTTGTGTTACTTCTTTTACATCAACAGTTATTTTTTTCATTATTTACATTCCTTATTTTCCTTATTTTTTGTTAAATTATTAACTATTTTTTTTAAACATTTCATACATCAATTTTTAGTTAATCAAATTCTTTTATTACAATATTTACATTTATTCATTTTTACTCTTTTCATTTTTTAAATCATTTAACATTAATTGAACAAAATGCACGATTTTTAGGAATATTTAAAGTATTAAAGATTTGACCACTTACTATAATTTCATCATTTTTGTTTAATAAAATACATCGTTTATAAAATTTTGGGTTATTAAAAATTAAAGTAACATAGTTTAAACCATTCCATTGACCACGAACACTATAATATAATTGTTTATTACCTTTTTCATGATATTTTGCTTCAATAGTGTTACTAAGTTTTACTGTTAATTTAACATAATTTGCTTTATCTTTCATTTTTAAAATTCCTTAAATAATATTGAATATGCTTATATGCATCTGCTTCATGTTTTGTTAATTTTATATTTCCTTTATAATTTTCTATTTTGTTTTTGTTTTTTGGTTGATTTTCATGATAATCTCAGTTCATAACATCTTGTACTAAAACCATTAAAGCACCAATAATTTTAGGAGTTGCTAATGGATTAGTTAATAATTGTTTTGAACTTAAAAAGAAATTTTCGACAATAACTAATACTTTATTATTATCAAACTGTTTTTTAATTTTTAAAAAGCATTCTTTAAATAAATTTTTACTTTCTAGAACAGTTTTACTTTTAAATGTTTCATTAAAAATAATATTATTAGTTTCATTTGAATATATAATAATTCCATTACTACCAATACCAGCAGGATCAATGCCAATAATTAAGTCATATTGCATTATTAATAATCACTACATCAATCACAAACATATCCATATGGTTTTCTATAATCCAAATGTTCTTCAATATCATAATCATCTTCAAATTTTCTAATATGATGTTGTGCTGCTTCTAATTCTGTTTTAAAGTGATAAAGCATAGTAATTTTTTCTGCTTTATATAATTTGCCACATTCGACACATCTTTTTCTTTTCTTTTTAGTTTTATTCATAATCAAAATATCCTTTTTCAATTATTTTTGCTGTTTGTTTAAGATATTTAGGTAATTTATCATAGCAACTATTGCATATTAGATAAGGTATAGACCAATTTTTATATTTAATAGTTTTAGTTGAGATATTAATACAATCTTTTCAAACTTTATTAATACAAACTTTTAATTCACATTTTTGATTTTTATTAATCTTCATTATTAATTATCCTTAATTTGTTTTTTAATTACTTGTTTTTTTTTGAATATATAATAATTTCATTACTACTTATTCCTGCTGGGTCAATACCAATAATTAAGTCGTATTGTATTATCTTTTATATCCCCTACTTAACCTAATATTTAAAATACAGTCATAACAAATTGCTTTACTATTTTTATCTCTTAAAAAATGTTTTCTTGTTTTTATATCATTAGTATTAAAGAATAAATAATTTAATTTATGTTGTTTACATGTTCAACAAAAATACTTTTTCATTGTGAGTTGAAATATGCTTATAAGAAGTAACTATATAATTAATTGGTAAATCATTATGATTATATGGATTATTTATTCTAAAATTTTTTTTATTTTCTTCTCATGTAATATTATATTTAAAACAAGGATTTGTAATATTAGTTTTGTTATCAGTTATTTCACTAATAAATCAACTATTGTATTGTTCATAAAATGTTAATGGTTCTAGTTTAATATTATTAAGGTAATATTCTTTTGGAGCAATTGGTTTATTAACAATTATTTTTTGTTCAGAAATATATGGTTCTAATAATTTTATTAATTCATTACCATTTAATTCTTTTTTAATATTTTCAAAATTAAAAACTCAATATGTGTAATTATTATCAACAGTAAAAGAATTATTTTTAACCATTCAGTTTGGAATAGATAATTTATATTCACCATAATCAATCATAATAGAATTTTGTTTTTTAATTATTTGTTCTTTTTTGAATTCTATTTGCATAATAATCCTTTTCTATATATGTCCTGTTGCTTTCTAGCATAAAGGACATATATTTTTGTTTTTTTATTTATTAATACTATTAGTTATATTTTTCTAAGAAAAATGGGCTCGAAATAAATTGTAAAATTTTAAAAAACATTGAGGCATTCGATTCAATATTTATTTAATTTATGTTAAATAAATTAATATTTTAATTGAACCGGCACCGCTCAATTTTTTTTACAAGTTTTAAATTTATTTTCTCGCCCAAAAAATTTTTCAAAAAAAATAAAAAATAAAACCAACACTCGCTCACTGGGGAGTGGCGAGGTTGGTTAAATAAAGAATTAATAGAATTAATATAGTAGGTTCCCTAGTAGGTCTATATATACTAATTACTAATTCGCTCCCACCCCAAGAATTACCATTTAATGGTTAGTATAATTTATTAGGTATCACTCCACTTATTATTTATCCATGCAAGTCCACATGTTCTAGCCACTATTTTTAACAACTGTGTTGTGGTTCACTGTTTTAATTCCCTAACACGTGTTGATAATAGTGTTAAAGATGGTTATTAATTATTAACTTTCTCCTACTTGGTCACGGCGTGTAGTAGATATTTAAAGGGTGTTAATAATAAAAATTTTAAAATTTTACAATTACAAAAAAAGACAAGATTATTTCTTGTCTTTTTCCTTTGTTGATAATTTTAATTTAACTTATAAAATGTATATTTTATTTTTTTTAAATACGTCGAATATAAAGGGTTAAAGAGAGTTTAAGTTGTCTAATTTTCATTACTTTTAAAATAATTCATTTGGAAATAAGTTACTAATATAGTAATTAATTATTTCGTAAGTTTGACAACCGCCCAAAAAATTTTATTGATAATAAATAACTAATAGTAATAATTATTAATTTTTTAAGAATAATTAATTAACAATAAACTAATTAATGATAACAATACTTGTTGTTTGATCTTGATTAATGATATTGCTATTTATTTTCTATAACATTAATTCCTGGTAATTCTTTACCTTCTAGATATTCTAATGATGCACCACCACCTGTTGAAATATGGCTAAATTTATGTTGATATCCAAATTTAACGGCTGCTGCTGCACTATCACCACCACCAATTAGCGTAAAGGCCCCTTTTAGTTGGGAAATACTTTTGCAAATATCTTTTGTGCCATTGACAAAATTACTCATTTCAAAAACACCTAAGGGTCCATTTCAAAATACAGTTTTTGCATTAATTAAACTATTTTCAAATAGTTTAATTGTTTTTGGACCAATATCCATTCCTTCATATCCATCATCGATGTTTTCATTAGTAGTGATTTTACCTTTAATATCTTTAAATTCAGGTGCAACAACAAAATCAATAGGTAATACTAGTTTTTCTTTTCCTAATATAATAATTTCGTTAGCAATTTCAATTTTATCCTTTTCTAATAAAGAATCACCAATTTGATAGTTTAATGCTTTCATAAAAGTATAAGCCATACCACCACCAACAAGAACTTTATCGGCTTTTGTTAGTAATTGTTTAATAACATCAATTTTATCTGATACTTTGGCACCACCAAGCACCGCGATAAAAGGATGTTCAGGATTAATAGTGATCTTATTAAGCATTGTTAATTCTTTTTCAATTAATAAACCAATGCAACTATTTTTTATGTGAGTAGCAATGCCAACATTAGATGCATGAGCACGATGGGCAGTTCCAAAAGCATCATTAACAAAAATATCACCTAGATGTGCTCAATATTTACCTAATTCTGGATTATTACCAGATTCTTTATTACCATTTAAATCTTCAAAACGAGTATTTTCGATTAATAATAGTTCTTTATTTTTAAGGTTGTTAATAGTTGTTTCAAGTTTAATACCACGTGTTTCATTAATGAATATTACATTTTCTTTTAAAATTTCACTTAATTTTTTGGCAACAGGAGCTAAACTATTTTTTATTTTATCAGCTTCTGATTTAATCCTTCCTAGATGTGATAGCATAATTATTTTTGCATCTTGACTTTGTAGATATTTAATAGTTTCAATGCTTGCCTTAATTCTAGTATCATCAGTAATTTTATTATTTGCTAATGGTACATTGAAGTCAAAACGAACAATAACTTTTTTATTTTTAAAATTTAGATCTTTTAGTGTTTTTTTATTCATATCATTTTCATCTCCTTTTTTTGGTGTTACTATTTTGATATAATTTTAATATATTTTTGAAACTATTAATAAAAATGCATCTTGCAATTGGTAAGATGCATTTTTTGTAGTTTAACATTTTAATTAAACTATTAATAAAATTATTTTAGTTTTGCAAAGTGTAGAATAGTTCTTACTAATTGTGAAACATATGACATTTCATTATCATATCAAGCAAAAACTTTAACAATTTGTTTACCTTCAACTTCAATAATTTTTGTTAATGTTGCATCAAAAACTGAACCAAAACTTGAACCAATAATATCAGTTGAAACAATTGGATCTTCATTATAAGCAAATGATTCACTACTATGTTTTTTCATGGCAGCATTAACTTGGTCAACAGTAACATTTTTCTTTAATTCAATTGTTAAATCAACAATTGAACCAGTAATAATGGGAACACGCATTGCTGAACCATCTAATTTTCCTTTAACAGAAGGAACAACTAAACCAATAGCTGCTGCTGCTCCAGTTGCTGCAGGAACAATATTAGATATAGCACTACGCCCTCTTCTAAAATCTGAGTGTTCTAAGTCTAGCAAGCGTTGATCATTAGTTGCTGCGTGAACTGTTGTCATTCATCCTTTAATAATTCCAAATTCTGATTCTAAAGCGTGAATAACAGGAGCAAGACAATTAGTAGTACATGAAGCAGCAGAAATAATATTATCATTGCTTTTTAGAATATCATGGTTAACATTATAAACAATAGTTTTTAGGTCACCTTTAGCAGGTGCAGAAATTACAACTTTTTTAGCTCCAGCATCAATATGTGCTTGTGCTAGTTCTTTTGTTGTAAAACGTCCAGTTGCTTCAATTACAATATCAACAGCATTAGTTTTTCATGGTAATGCTTTTGGGTCTTTTTCTTGACAAACTTTAATTATCTTACCATCAACGCTAATAGTATTTTTTGTTTTATCTGCTTTAATTTTGCCATGTTTTCAAGTTCTGTGTGCTGAATCATATTGTAGTAAATATGCTAGCGCTTCGACATTTCCTAAATCATTGATAGCAACAATATCAATTTCTTTCTTGTCAAATAATTGACGAAAGGCAAGGCGACCAATACGTCCAAATCCATTAATTGCAATTTTAATTGCCATTATTAAATCACTCCTTTTAAGTGTTTGTTTTTTTATATTGATTAATGACTAGGTATATTATAAACAAATATTGCTAATATTTGTTATAAAATATCGATTTATTTATAAAACATTTGTTATTATCAACAATTTATTTTCTTTATTTTTTTAATATTTTATTAAAAGTATTAATTTTATATTAATATGCTGTATGATTAGTATTTTTAATTATTTAAAATTGTTATTTATTTTGTTAAAATTAAAAATTTTATTTTTTAAATTTAGGTAATTTGTTAGGATTATTTTCAAATCCTGAATTAGTGCTAAAATCTTTCTGATTTATTACTTTTGCTACATTTCATTTTGATAGATCTTGATTAAAAAGATGAGCATTTTTAAATATATAACTCATATCTGTCACATTAGCAGTGTCTTATTGTGTAATATTTTGGTTAAATGCTGTGGCATTAACAAACATACTATCTATATATTATACATGACATTAGCAGTATTTTATTGTGAAATGTCTTGGTTAAATACTGAACAATTAGCAAACATAAAATTTGTACTTGTGTCAAAACTTAGATTTGTTGTGGTGTTAATTGATTAGGTACTTTTTCAATACTTTTTGGCATAATTACAGCTTGAATTTCGTTTTTTTCATTTTGATAAAGTCCAATTTGAGTAATTTCTTTGGTAGTTATATTTGATAAATTAGTTTCATTAGTTGTTATTTTTTTACCAAATTTATCAATATATTTAGTATTTTGTTGGGTTTTAACTACACTATAATTAGTACTAATATTATCTTTTTGTAAAATTGTGTGATTGTATGTAAGATATTATTTAAATTGCCTGTTGTTATTGCAAATGTTAAAATATTTAATGTTGTTAGTACTGGTTTCATTACAAAAATCCCCTTTTTGTTTTTCCCAGTAACTTCTTAAGCCCAAGAAGTCAATTAAATTCTAAATTGCTTTAAAACCAAATGCAATAATAAAAAAAATAAAATTTTTAGTTATTTACAATTGAATATTCTCTTTCTTCATCATTAATACTTTCAATATTAATATTATTATTTTCAACTATTTTTTCTACTTCTTCAACAGTTAATTCAATTGGTACTGTTAAAGTTTGAATACGTTCTAATAAACGTTTAACTTTAATTTCTTCTGATTTATTGTTTCGTAAATAATAGTGTTGATATAATTCACTAATACTATAGTTAGAATTAATAAAAGTAGTTTTTAATGGTAAAATTCGCGCATTAAGAATACTAAATAGTAGTTCATCACGTTCTCAGGCACTAATAGTTTCTCCACCTAAGTCATCAATAAATAATAAATCACAAGATTTTAATTGCTCAATTTGTTGATTACTATCAGTATCATTCTTAAAACTTTTTTTAATATCCATAACAAATTCTGGTCATACAATAAAACAGACAGTTTGATTTTTTTGAATTAATTTATTTGCAAATAAGATAAAAATAAAAGTTTTGCCACTACCTGTCTCACCGTATAAGTATAAACCTTGATAACTTTTATGCTTTAAAGATTGATGTAAATATTGAATTATTTGTTTTCTAGCATTAGTTGAAGCATTAAAATTTTTACTCCATGAAAGTGATAAAAGTTTATTATCATAATATTTAATTAAAAAATTATTATATACTTGTTTTTGAATGGAAAGATTAATAGAGTGAAGACAATCAGTTAGTACTAAACTAATCTTTTTATTAGGTAACATTACTAATTTATAACGGTATCCTTTAACATTTTGCTCACATTTGTTAAGATTTTCTCGTTTTTTACATAAATTGTAACTATTAATATAAGTTTTTAATAGTTCAATATATGGTTCTAGTTTACTATTAGTTAAGTTGTTTTTTTTTATAAAGTCATGAAGTTCAGCATTATTAATGTTTTCTTTTAAAATAGTTGTTGCTTTAAGTTTCATGATTATCATTTCCTTACTTAATAATAATTTTTTTGTTAGTTAAATTAGTAAGCATCAAATTCCTTTAAAATATTATTTATTTCTTCTTCAGTAAATATTATATTTTTATTATTATTATCAACTTTATGGTTTTTAATTAAATTTTTATTAAAATTATTTGTTGCTACTTGCTCTGTTGCTGATCATAATGATTCTTGTTGAAATTTTTGTTGTGGATTCTTTTTACTATGAGCATAAGCAAGTTTTAAATGACGTAAAGCATCATCAATGTTATTAATTTTATTTTCTTGAAAAGTTTCGGCAATTTTAATAATATAGTTTGGTTCTAAGCGTTTATTATTTTTAAATCAGACATATTCAATTAAACAGTTAATGACAGCATTATTTAAGTGAAAACTATTAGTTAAAGTTTCTAATATTGTTTTTATTTTATCAGTTATTATTGCTTTCCCTGTTAAATTTTTTAAGTATTCCTCAGGTGATTTTTGCTGCATTAAATTTAATGTAGTATTGATAATTTGTGAATTATCTTTAGATACAATTTTATTATCATAAGTACTTAAATTAACTTTCATAATATGACTTTGCATTTTATTTTGAAATGAATAAATTGGTTTAGGAATTTCATTTTGTTCTTGTACAGAATAAATATTATTGAGTGCTGTTTTTAATGTTAAGGGTTGAGGGATTGTATTTTCCTGCTGGGTAATATTAACATAATCTTCTGTGATTTCAATATCACTTTTTAAAAAATAAAATTTTTGTCTTTCATAATTTAAACTTCCTAATTGTTTAAGAAGTTGTGAACTTAAATAAGTATTAGCAAAAAAATCATCAGCAGATAGCGGCGAACGTAATTGATAAATATAAGTAGATTTTAAAGAGTAATAGTAAGTATTAATAAGATTGGCTGCTTCAAGTTGTTGAAAGGCAACAAGTAGTTGTGTCGAGCTTAGTTTTAATAAAGACTTAATGCGACCGTGATTAAAATCTAGATTAATTCGTTTTGTTAATAATTTTTCTTGTACTAAAGTTAAATATAAATTTATTGCTTCAATGCCAATTATTGGTTGATATAACATAAATAAAATTTGATAATCCTCACTATTGATATGTTCTAATTGGCTCAACTTAAAAACATCAATATCTTTTATTGTTCTGTTCATATTAATTCCCTAACTTTCTTTTTACTATCCATTCTTTAATGGTATGATAATTATATGCACATCCAGAATATAAATAAAGCAAAATGATTAAACCACATAGTTATCCACATTTAATCCACTATTAATTATTAAAAATATGCTTTATTAATATAATGTTTTTAAGTTTTCCACAATTAATATTTAATTTGACAGTGACTACAAAAGTAAGTTCCACGAAGATTTACTTTTATTTTTTTAATGGTAGTATGACATTTAAAGCAGGGCATATTTACTCTAGTATGAACTTGTAATTCTTGTTGATAGTAACCTGTGACGCCAAGACTTGATATGTAAGTATTAATTGATGAACCACCAAGTTTTATTGATTTATTAAGGATAAATTTGGCATTATTGATAATATCTTGTAATTGTATAATTGTTAAATTTTTGGTGATACTCTCAGGATGAATTTTAGCATAAAATAATACTTCATCAACATAAATATTACCTAAACCACTCATAATATTTTGTTGTAGTAATGTTGATTTAATGCTTTGACTTTTATTTTTTCATTTATTTTTTAAATATTCAGCAGTCACTTTTTGATCAAAAGGTTCTGGTCCAATATTAATGTAAGGTTTTATTTTTTGATATTCATTTATATTTTGTAAATGAAAGGTTCCAAATTGCCTTGTATCATGATATCGTAGTTCATATTTATTATCTAATTCTAATACTAATAAAATATGTTTTCAGTCTATTGATTCATCATTTTTTTGTAAAAAATATTTTCCTTCCATCCGTAAATGACTTAATAATACATAGTCATCTAAAATAAATATTAATAATTTACCAATTCTTTGAACATCGTTTATCGTTTGGCCAATAATTTGTTTTGAAAATTGTTGAACAGTTGGTGTTTTGATAATTTTATTTAAAAAAATTCTAACATCAATAATTTTATGTTTAATTAAAAGTGGTTGTAAAGTTTTACGGACAGTTTCTACTTCTGGTAATTCTGGCATTTTAATTTTCCTTCCAATAAAATATCATAAACTTTTTTTAAATATTAAAGAATTATTTTAATTCAAATCAATTATTACCAATGCTAGTATTAACTAATAACGGAACTTTTAGCTTAGTAATAGTACTCATAATGTTAGTAATTTTAGCAATGACATCATTAACTTTAGTTTCTTCAACTTCAAAAATTAATTCATCATGAATTTGGGCAGTTAAGATTCCATCAATCTTTTGCTTTTTAATTTCTTGATAAATTTTATTCATTGCTAATTTTAAAATGTCAGCAGCACTACCTTGAATTGGCATATTCATTGCTATTCGCTTACCAAAATTTTGTATTATTTTATTTTTATTATTAATTTCTGTTACTTCTCGTCTGCGATTAAAAATAGTTTGTACATATCCATTTTTTTCACAAAAATCAATTATTGTATTAATATAAATTTTAATTTTTGGAAAAACAGAAAAATATTTTTCAATAAATATTTTGGCATCTTCAACTTTAATTCCTAATTGTTGTGCCAAACCAAAACTAGAAATGCCATAAACAATGCCAAAATTAATAGCTTTTGCTTTTTGTCTTTGCTCACTAGTAACAGCTGTTAACGGAATATTTAATATTTTACTTGCTGTTTCACGATGAATATCATGGTTTTGTTGGAATGCCTTAATTAAATTTTCATCTTCACTAATATGGGCTAGAATTCTTAATTCAATTTGTGAATAATCACAAGATAATATTTTAGTATGAGGTTTGCTGGGAATAAAAATTTTGCGTACCTCTCTTTGTGCTTTATCACGAATACTAATATTTTGCATATTAGGATCTAATGAAGATAGCCTGCCAGTACTGGTTTCTACTTGATTATAAATGCTATGAAGTTTGCCATCATTAAAAATATATTTTTGTAGACCAAGTAAATATGTAGAATATAATTTTTGTAATTTACGGTATTCTAAAAGAATATTAATGATTGGATGTTGATTTTTTAAAGTAATTAAAACCTCAAAGGCAGTACTGCCTTTTTTGTAATTAGGTAGTTTTAAATCTTTAAATAAGTAATCACTAATTTGTTTTGGTGAATTAGGATTTAAGTTACTGTTACTTTCTTTTTTAATTTGTAATTCTAAATCTTGGATTTTTAGTAAAGTTTTATCAGTTAATAAACCTAATTGTTTTTGATCAATATTAACACCATTTTGTTCCATATTAACTAACACAAAAGCAGTAGGAAGTTCAATTTTTTGATATAAGTTTCAATTATTAGTGTCTTTTAATTTTTTGATCAAAATAAGATGAGAATCAATTAAAAAATTTATTTTTTTTTCTAAGAAAATAGCGATTTCTTTTTCATTATCAGGAATATTTTTTTTAATACCTTTACCATAAAAACAATTAGCACTTAAATTATCTTTCATGTTGAGATTAAGAATAACAGCGATGTTTTCTGGTAATATTTTTTCATTAGCATAAAGCAGGTAAGCAGCTAGCATATGATCAAAAATAATACCATTTATTTTTAAATTTAAACGTAATCCGGCAATAATGACTTTTTTTAAATCTCAAGTTATTTTTTGTAATTGTTCATTAGCAAGAAAATATTTAAAATTAGAACAGGTAATAGCATTAGCACTGTTAATATAAAATATTCCTTTTTCATTTTTAATGGCAAAACCAATCACATTGTCACGATTATAGTTTTCACCAAAAACTTCTAATCATAAATAATTTGTCGCACAGTTTCATTCTTGTTTTCATGCAGTTATAATTTCGATATCTGATTTGTTAGTTTTACTAATTTTAGGTTTAATATCTTCTTTTAATAAGGAATTCATATTATATTGTTTATAAAAGTTTTGCAATTGTTCATTATTTAAATTTTCAATATTATAATTAAAAGTTTCTAAATTACCAGTAATTGGTGTATTTAAATCAAGTTGCGATAGTTGCTTACAAATAATGCCATTATTAGCATTAACTTTAATTAATTTACTAATATTTGGTTTTAATTTTTCAACATTAACAATAATATTTTCCAGTGTCTTATATTCTTTTAATAAACTAATAGCAGTTTTTTGACCAATACCTTTAATGCCAGGTAAATTATCAGAATTATCACCCATTAAGCCTTTTAAATCAGTAACTTGATAGGGTAATAATTGATATTCTGCTTCAAATGTTGATGTGGCAATAACTTTTAAATCACTCATTCCTTTTTGTGGATTAAGAATTTTAATATTAGTATCTAGTAATTGTAATAAATCTTTATCACTACTCATAATATCAATTTGATAGTTAGTAGCAATTTTATTTTTAGCAATGCTAGCGATAATATCATCGGCTTCATAGTTAGTTACTTGCCCTCAAGGAATTTGTGCTAAGTCAAGAAATATTTTGACTAATTTAAATTGTTCAATTAATTCAATTGGTGTTTCACTTCGTTTTCCTTTATATGTTCCTAATATTTCATGACGGAATGTTTTACGACCAGCATCAAATGCAACAAAAACACTGTTATAGTTATTAGATTTTAAGTATTTAGTTAACATTCTAATGAAAGCATAAACAGCATTAGTTGGAATACCTTGTAAAGAATGGAGATTAACTCCTTGATATGCAGTTCCATAATATGCTTTAAACAGTAAATTATTACCATCAATTATTAATGCTTTTTTCATTTATTCACCTAATTTCATAGAAATATTATAACAATAAGTAACTATAACTTCATATAAAATTACAAAAAAAATTACTACATAAAAAAACAAGAATTTTTTTCTTGCTATCAACAATAATTAAGTTACAGAGTTAATTGTGTAGAAAACATTATAAATATAAGGTTTTAGGGTTAATGTTAAGAGAATTATTATATTTATAATAATTAATGTTTCTGCAACTTAATTATAAAATATTAAGGATTTTTGTAAATAAAATCCTTAATATTTATTATAACATTCAAACTTTTAATTTTATATTCTTTTTTTAAAACATAAAAAACAAGAGCTTTTCAGCTCTTGCTTACACAAGAATTATTGCTAAGGTAATACGTCATTTATAAAAAAAAGGGGGTTATTTATAAATAAAACTTAAGGTTATTGGGGTTATAGAGTTTAAATTAGGGGTTTTAGATTAATTTTAAATTTTTTACATTTAAAAATATTATAATTTTAATAATGTTTTGACATATTACCTTAATTTTAAAGGACCTAGGCTATCTAAATCCTTATAAAAATATTACCAAATAAATTTTAAAATGCAAGGAAATTTGTTATTATTTTTAGAAATAATTTGTATTTTTATTGTTTTTTTAAAAATATGTTTATGCTCTGTCTAACTTTTTTATCTTTTATCATTATTTTTTGGGAAATTTAAAATTGTAATTTTAAATTTTTTATCTTTTTTATAACTAAAACTTAGTAAATGATTTAGTGTAAAATAAAGATACTTAATTATTAGTTATTATTTTATTAATTAATTTTTTTAATTTATAAATTACTATTATTTCTTTTTTCTTTATTTTAAGTTTAATAATCATGTTATTATTACTAAGTAGTAAAAAAATATTAATGAGGTAGAAAATGAGTATTGTCACAATTGAAAATTTAACGCATGCTAATGGTGGAAAATCATTATATAAAAATGCTAGTTTGCAAATTAATAAAGGTGAGCATGTGGCATTAATTGGTATGAATGGTGTTGGTAAAACAACATTATTGAATATTATTAATGGTACGGTTTCTGCTGAACATATTGATTTAAATATTCATCCTAAAATTAAAATTGGGTATTTAGATCAACACCAAGAAGTTAATTTAGAGTTAACAGTTTTACAATATTTACGTGAAAGTTATCAAAAATTATTTGAACGTCAACAACAAATGGAACACTTATATGCACAAATGGCCGAAAATTATAGTGAAGAATTATTAACTAAAGCCATGAAAATTCAAGATGAATTAACACATCAAGGATTTGATACTATTAGTAAAAAAATTGGGCGGTTAGTAGATGGATTAGGAATTAATTTAGAACTTTTAGCACAAACCTTAGGTAATTTAAGTGGTGGTCAAAGAGCAAAGGTACTTTTAGCAAAATTACTATTAAATGAAGATGATTTCTTATTACTTGATGAGCCAACTAACTTTTTAGATATTGAACAAATTAATTGATTAGCTAAGTTTTTACAAAATTATCCTAGTGCCTTTTTATTAGTATCACATGATCGTAATTTTATTAATACGACATGTAATATTATTTTTGACATTGATAATTATACTATTACTCGTTATGTTGGTAATTTTGAAAGTTTTTTAGAGCAAAAAAGTTTACATCATCGCCAATATCAAGCAGCCTATTCAAATCAGAAGAAATTAATTGAAAAATTAGAAACTTATATTAGTAAAAATGCAGCACGTGCTGCTACTGCTAAAAGTGCTGAATCAAGAAGAAAACAATTAACTAAAATTAATGTTTTAGAAAAACAGCAAATTCAAACACCACCGAAATTTCATTTTAAGTATTATAAAACAACAGCCGCAATTGCGGTGCAAGCTGAAAATCTTGAAATTGGTTATCATAAACCATTAATTAAACCACTTACTTTTGTTATTAAAGCTGGTAGTAAGTGAGTTGTCAAAGGGTATAATGGAATTGGTAAAACTACTTTTTTGCAAACACTGGCTGGAAACATTCCAGCACTTGCTGGAAATATTAGTTTAGGTGATCGCATGCAGATAGCATATTTTCATCAAACAGCAGTAATGACTAATATTACTCCTTTTAACTATTTAAAAGAGTTAGATATTAAATTAAACGATATTGAAATTAGAAGAATTTTAGCCAGTTTTGGGTTACGAAGTAATTTAGTAATGAAGCCAATGAATCTCCTTTCAGGGGGCGAACAGACAAAAGTTAGATTAGCAGCATTAGCATTAAAACCTTATAATTTATTAATTTTAGATGAACCAACTAATCATATTGATGTTTTAGCTAAAGAATCTTTACTAACAGCATTACAAGAATTTGAAGGGACAGTTTTATTAACAACTCATGATAATAATTTTAATAATAGTTGAGTTGATGGTATTTTAGATTTTGAAAAACTAATTGATTAGTAAAAAATAATTTGATAAATATTTGCAAATTATCTTTTATTATTTTAGGTAGATTAATGTTAGTGATTAATTAATATAATTAAAAAATAATTATCAGATAGGAAATAAAATGAAAACATCATTGATTTTTTTAAGTGGGTTAACTAGATTGCTTTGTCAAGTAATAATTTAACGAAAAATTTTAATGTAGACAATATAAGTAATAATCCAAAATTAACAGTAAATGATAATCAAACAACATTATTTAATAATCAACATCGATATTTAAGTAATGATAATTGAATTACTAATCAATCAACAACAGATCATAAATTTTACAGTTATGATACTTCAGCATTAGCAACTTATAGTTTTAGTAATGCACAAAATACTTTTTTAGTAAATAATATTGGTAGTTTAGTTTATAATCCAGCAATTATTATTCCTGATAAGGATAAAGTAGATATTGCAAATACAAAACAAGAAATGATTAGTCATTGAAAAGTAACTACGATAATCAATAATGATCAATATGGTGATAGTTTATATTCATCACAAAATTATTTTGCCGGGGATAACAAAAATTGACAATATTTAAAGTTTGGTGTTCTTGGAAAGCACATTGATATATCTAAACAAGTGGAGGGGAAATAAAGTAACGAACAGTAATAATTTAAGTGAGCCATTAGGTTTATATTATATTGCTCAAGCAAGTAAGGATGGCTTAATTGATAATGCTATTACTAACCAATTAGGTAAATATTTTTTAAAACAAAGTAGTTTAAATCAACAAATTAGTAGTGATAATTTTATTGATTTAATTATTAATAATAAAATGATTGCTAATTTTATTGCTAATACACCAATAACAGTTAATGATAAAAATTATTGTATTAATTACATTTTTGATGCTAATAATAATTTAGTACAAATATCATATCAAAAAATATCTGCCGATAATCTAACAATAACGGGTGTAACTGGTTAAGCACTGATAACGATGATGATACAGGTGGTTTTTAATGATGTTCAATTTTATTCTTGAACATCATTTGCAAAAAATTGAAATCAATTTGTTCAATTATATCCAAAATTTAGTTTTGGTGTTGGTTCAAAAATGACTGTTACTGCTTATGAAGATGGAAAAGAAACTAATAGTACTACCATTGATAGTAAAATAAGAAATACAGCAGATATCCTAAATGCTGAAGATAATGACAATAATACTACTTTTGATTGTGAAGTGATAGCTGATGATGGTTTAGATTTAACATTACATTTAACACTTTATCATGATGATACTAGTTTAAACATAGCATTAAGTTATAGTTCACAATGACCACAATTCGATATTGATGAAGGTGGTGGTGATTTTGTTAATACTAATTACAATATTACATCTTTTTATTTTAGTAAATAATTTTCAATTAGCAAAAAAGGAATGAATATATTATATTATTGTTAAATAAAAAAATATTTATAATTGAACTTGTCAAGTAAAGTAGACAATTAAAAAGAGACTTTATTAAAAGGAATGATTTAGTCGATATTCAACTGGCCTCATTCCTTTTAATTTTATTTGTGGTCTAAAACGATTATAAAATTCTATATACTTTGGTAAATGTTCTTTAATTCATTCAGTTGTTCTATTTTTTCTTGGAATTAAATATAAAAATTCAGTTTTCATAATAGCAAATCATGATTCAGTAGCACCATTATCTGGAGAATTACCCTTCGAGACATTGAAATTTTAATTCCTAATCTCTCACATAATAATTTATAGAATTGATTTGTGTAATGAAATCCTTGATCTGAATGTAAAATTCATGTTTTTGGTTTCCCAGCATTTTTTGAATAATATTCTTAAAGACAAAATCTAAACTTAAATTAGCACTAATTTTATAATCTAAAATTTCATTATTGTGAAAATCTTTAACAATTGACAAATAATATGTTCTATTATTTGTGGTTAAATAAGTTATATCAGTACCTAATTTTTGCTTTAGTTTATTTGTTTGAAAATCACGATTTAAAAGATTTTCATATCTTAATTCTCCAGAATTTAATTTATATTTATGATTTTTCTTTTTTATTTTTGCTTTTAACTTTAAAAGTCGCATATATCGATATACAATATGCGATTTCAATTTAATTTTATAAATTTTATGAATTCACAAAGTAATCATTTGATAACGATAAATTTCTTTAAATTTATAAAATATATTGTTAATTATTCTAACTAAAAAATTATTTCATTTATTAAATTTATTTTGACCATTTTTTAGTCATTTATAATATCCTGACTTTGAAACTTTTAGTAGATAACATAAGTGGCTAATCTGATATTTTTTCTTCAATCGCAAAATCGTAAAGTATTTCTTCTTTGTCGATTTTGCTAAATACTTTTTTATATCATTAATTACCTCAATATATTCAATTAATTCTTGTTTAGTCATTTCATGAAAATTTAATGTTTTTGGCCTGCCTTTTCTTTTAATTGCTTTTGATTGGATTCCACTTCCAGGATTAAGTCCTTCTTCTCCTAAAGTTTTATATTGTTTTAATCATCTATTTAATGTAGCTTTTTCAAGTTTAAAATATTTTCTTGTTGAACTTCATGAATTTTGATAATAAAAATTAATCACTTCTAACTTTTCTTCTTTTGTATAATGTTTAGCCATAAAAAAATGAACACCTCTAAATAAATTATTGCACAAGTATTTTTTTCTTGTCTACTTTATTGTAGGTGTTCATAATTAAGTATTTTTTTATTTATATATGATTATCCTTTATTACGATTACGATCATCACGGTCACGTCTGTTAAATCCACCACTGTTTGTTCAACCAGAATCACTACGGTCAGAACGTGGTCTAAAATGTCCACGATCAGAAGAATTTCTGTCTCCTTGTGTTCTTGCCCCACGTTCGGCAAAACGTTTTTCACGTTCTTCTGTGATTTTTACAAGTGTTGTTAAACTTGCATTAATAGTAATTACTGTTTCTTTTAAAACTTTAATTTCCTCTAATAATGCTGCGATTGTTTGATTGTTTTCCATTAACAATGCCTCTTCTTTCTGGCGCCTAATTGATAAATCGGATAATAATATCTGATATAATGAAAATTAATAAGCACTCAATTAAGTATAGCATTAAAAATAAAATTGTATAGTATATAGTGACATATTTTCTTATTAGTAGTAAAAATATAATTAATTATTTTGGATAAAATTATGTTGCTAGACTAATACTTTTAAATTTAAAAGTACGAATACCTTGAAAATCAATTAAATTTTCAATATCAATTGCAGTAATAATAAAATGATATATTTTATTATTAATTTTGTATACAAAATCATATTTTATATTAACTGTTTCAATATTATTAGTAGTACTTTTAGTCATAGTAATATTATAGGTATTAGCTATTTTTTTATTGATACCTAATGCATTATCAGCATCAAAATAAGCATTATAATTATCTTTAATTCATTTATTATTATTAGCAGTAATAATATCAGCAATTCCTGATTTACGATTTTCATCAGTAGTACCAAGCACTAAATTTAAAATTTTATTTAGTTCACTGTCTTGTTGTAACATAGTTTTTTGTAAAATATCAAGTATTGATCCTGAAGTAAAAATTGGAAAGTTTGGATCTTCTTTATTAACATACCCTCCTAATGATCGATATAATTCATCAATATCAGAAGATGTGACATCAGATTGTTTAATGATATTTTGTAAAACACCAATAGTATCATTTTTGAGGATTATTAAAAGACCTGTTTCATTATTAAGCAAGAAGGTTTTTAATTTTTCCAAGTCAATATTAATACCTTCATTACCTGGATATTGTTTTGAAATTTCAGTTAGTAAATCAACAACATCATTAATAGTATTTTTAACACTATCGTTATTAATAGTTTCCATAATCGGGTTAATTAAAAGATCAGGAGAAAGCGTGTTAGCAAAAATGGCTCCCATAGATGTTGTTACTTCGAATATGATCTTTACTTTTACTTTAACATCATAAAGAAATGTATCAAAGCCAGGATTATCTGTTGGTGGTCTGCCGAATGCTATTTTCAGTATTTCTCTTAATTTATCTGGATTATTAAGTAAAGATTTTATAGTATTAGCAATATTAAGTAAATTGTAACTACCTGTCGTTGGATTTGAAGGATAACCATTACCAATTGTTAAATATTTAACACCTTCGGTAATATTTGGCATTTCTAATATTCATTTTTTAATAACTGGAATTAGTGCTTCAATAATCATTAGGATGTAAAGTGGGTTAGTAATTAAAAAAGGAACATATTGAAGAATATCAGCAAAAAATGCTTTATCATCAAAGTTTATGCCTTCTATATGTTCTTCAATAATTTCTCCTAAATAACGTGGATTTTTATTTTTTTCGCCAACAATATTATGATCTTTACTTATTTTTCAAAATAAATAGTTAATTAAAGTTCCACCATGATATAAATCATAGTCTTCTTTTGCTTTTCATTCTGTTACTTTGTGGCCAGTAAAAATTTCTGGATTCATATTTCATTTTGTACCATCATTTCAAGCACTGTAAGGCTGACCACTATCATCTTTTCAATTAGTCATAAAAGTAGTTAATTCTTCAAGATTATTTGGAGTTGTTACTTGACTATTAGATCAACTACCATTAATTAAATTGTTAAAAATATTATTAAGTGGCGTTAAAAAATTAGAACCATAATTATTAATTAAATTAATAAGTAATTGTAAGGCAGCTGGTTTATCATTTAAATTCCCCTGCAGTGTTTTTAGGAAAGTAGAGATCGGATTGAAACCAGCACCTTTTATGATATTTACTAATTCTCGATTGCTCATAATTGATATTGTTCGAACATAACTAAGATTAGAAAAAATGTTATTAATATTCTTTTTACTATTAATATTTTTAGTTAATTGTCCTGTTCCTGAAGCTTGAAAAAATTCATCAGGATTAAAACCTTTAATATCAATATTGCCATTTTCTCCCCAACGTGATTGCAAATCACCTCAATTATTTAAAGTAGTATTTTTAGTTAAATTATTAATACTACTATTTTTAATTTGTCCCATAATATCATCATTAGTACTACTAGTGTCACTATCTAATTCTTTTGACATAACCATACTTTTAATCAAGGCTGATGTTTGATCAGCAAAACTTTTAGTAATACTATTAGTTACCCGATTAATATAAAAATTAAAAGTACAAGCTGATAAAGGTAAAATAGTAGCACTAGCTATTAAAACAATTCCCAATTTAGTAAAATTTTTTTTCATATTAATTCTCCTTACATAAATCACGTGTTATTTTTGTTAGTTTTATTTTACTAAATTTAATACTTTTAACTTTAAAAATAATTAAACTTGCTGTCTAAAATTGTATCATTAGTTGTTTTAAATTAAAAATTTATTTAACTAAAACAGTTTAAATATGATAATATATCAAGCAGAGAAAAAAGATTACATTTTACAGTATTAAACTTAGCAATGATATATTATTTATTTTAAAATTACCCAATGATTAATTTTGTATAAGTGTGATAATTATTAATCAATATTGGAACTTAATAATTACAATTAAATGCAAAATTTTAGTTTAAGCAATTAGGGAGAATTATAATGGCAAGGTTAAATAAACGCAAAAACTCAAATAATAAAGTAGTTACTAATCAGAAACCAAAGAAGAGTTTATTTGGAAATGCCTTATTAGTAAAACAAACTTTAGTTGCAACTTGAAAAAGCAAATTACAACTAGTCATTTTATTATTGCTTACTGCTTTTGCAACTTCTATGGTTACTGGCAGTTGAATTTCTTATACTAGAATGATTGAAGGTAATAATCAATTAGGATTAAATGCTCTTAAGTTTGACTCTGTTTTACCTTATTCACCAGTTCCCCAAGGGATTAAACAAATTGCTAATCAGGCTTTTAGTCTAAGGTTAGGTAGATTTTATGTACAAAATAAGGATAGTAAAAGTATTAAAGCACTTTATTTTGATGATACCAGAATTGGTAATAAACAAGAAATTTTACCAATTACTAAAAGCGATATAATTATTGATTATATTCGTGATAGGATAACAGGTAATATTATTGGAGTTAATAGTATAAATTGGACCAATGATAATAATCCTTTAACTTTTAATTTAGATAATAATAATGTAAAAGCAAGCATTTATGGTCAATTATTATTAAAAGCAACTAATGCTACTAATCAAAATTTAAAAAATCATTTTATTGCTGCTGCTACTGATTTATATCGTGATATTTTTTTAAAAAAAACAGCACCCAATATTCTTACATCAATTACCATTTTTATTAAAGCATGAGTTGCTGAAAATTTAACAGATAGTATTTTAAAAGAACGTGATAATGATAAAGTTACTACTTGAATTTTAGAAAATAAAATAAATTTTAGTAGTGATACTAATGATGAAACAATTCCTGCTGCTGTTAATTTACAAGATCCAACAGCAAGAAACCAACTTTTTACTAAATTAGTTAAGATAACTGATCTTGATCCACGATTAAGTAATGCTTTTGGTATGAATGGTCAATGAATGAGAATTTATCGTAATTTTGATCAAACAGAAACTGATAGTGATGTTTTTACTAATTTTACTAATGCTGCTATTGGTTATAGTTCGCCTTTTAATTATAATATGATTAGTGATGGTACCGAAAGAGATCAATTTTCTATATATTTAATTAGAGCAGCAGCAGAACTACAAATGCGTGATTTATATGTTCGTAATCAATTTGTTGCTAGTGCTGGTGTTGTTAATAATGTTCAAGTTAATGTTAAAGTTGTTAATATGGGCTTAGCTAATGCTTTAAATCATACTAATTTAAAAGTATTTGAAGGTGTTGCACCAACAAGTAGTAATGAAATAGTTATTACACCACAATTTGCAAGAAAAAATAATCGTAATAAAGCATATCGACCTGGTGATCACATTAGCATTAATGGTACTAATTTTATTGTCAGTGGTATTGGTGGTGATGCTTATAATATTTATCCAACAATTAATGATTTCGATCCAATTCCTAACACGCGAACTGAATTTATTGCTTATGTTACACCTTCAGCATGAAATGATGAAAATTGATATAAAAGTTCAGATAAAACTGATGATACTTTAATATATTTTACACCATGAAGTAGTGCTCCTAAAAATAGTATTCATGAGTTTGATATTGCTTTATTTAATGATTTTTTTCAAAAAACAATATTTAGTACCAATGGAGAAAATGATTTAAATCAATATGATTATGATAAGTATTTGGTTGATAAATATACAGATAAAGACTTGGAAAAATCTTATGAATATACGATTAATCCAAATCCTGTGGTAACAAGTAGTAATAGTCAATTTCAAATTTATAATAGTAAAAAATCAATATTTGATTGGTCAATAAATGCTTTTTTATATGCAGTAATAGCAGGAGTAATATTTTTATTATTAGTTGTTATTTTTATGACTACGCTAATTGTTAAAAAAGCAATTCAACAAGGTCAAGTTTCAATGGGAATTTTAAAATCAATCGGTTATAAAACATGACAAATCACAATTTCTTATTTAGCCTATCCATTATTAACTTTATTAATTGCGATTCCAATCGGTTGAATTGTTGGGCTGGTAATTCAGGTTTATTTAACTGAGATTTTTAATACTTTATTTGTTTTACCATATAATGTTTTTAATTTTAATGTTGTGCCATTATTTATTTCAATTGCTTTAATTATTGGTTTTATTACAATTGTTACTTTATTAACTGCATTTCGTCTTTTAAAAAGTGATTCTTTATCTTTAATTAAAAAAGATAGTGATTTAGCATTAGGTGTTGTAAAGGGTAAAAAAAGTAGTAAGTTTTTACAAAATAATTTTCGTCTTCGTTTTTTATTATCATTATCAAAAACTAGTTGAAAAAAAATTCTAGTGACTTCAGGAGTTATTACTTTAGCTTCACTGTCAATTGTTGCAACAACATTAGTTCCTGCTACTATTAGTAGTTTAAAAACTAATTATTTTAAAACACAAAAGTATAAAAATTATTATGAATATCAAACACCAATGCCTAATATGCCGATGAGTAAATATGGTTTATATTCATGAACTTTTTTCGATCGACCAGATGGTGAACCATATTATCCAAGTTATGGTGCTATGCCATGACCTGAAGATAAAATTATTTATGATAAGACTACTAAGGCACGAGTTGGTTGATATAATCCAGTATTATTTAAAAAAATAGATGAGTCTAATAATAATTTTGCTAAAATCTTTATTTTTGATTCAACTTTTCCTGAAAGTCAAAAAGATGATTTTTTAAAAAAAATGTCAGTTTATTATCAAAAACAAGCAACAGGAACATTAGATCTTTATGACTTGGTTTGATCATACAGTTGGCTTGGTGGTAAGGCTTTTAGTAATCAAGTAATAACTGATTTAAGTAAAGAAGATAATACGCCAGGAAAAATATTTTCATATAATATTATTAATTTTGCCAGTGGTCAATTACCTAATATTTTGCAAGTTCCTAATCCAGGAGTGTCACCTGGTCCAGAAGCAATTAAAGAAATTTTAAAACAAGTATTACCTGGTTATGTTCGTCAAAGTATTGATAATTTACCAAGAAAAAATCCAAAAGAAGATCCTTATGATTATTTTAGTATTGGTCACAATACTATCGCTTTCAATCCTAAAAGTGTTAATAATGGTGATATTAATGGTCCAGATGAGGAATTAGTAACACAATTTAAAGTTGGTGTTGAAGATCAAGAAATTGCCAAAAAAGGACTTATGGATGTTATTGGTATTAATCCTAATACTGCCATGCTAACATTAAAAGATAAGGAAATGAGTGATTTAAAGTATAGTGATAATGCTAATACTATTCCAATTGTTATTAATCGTGCTTTCCAATCTAAGTTTGGCTTACGTGTTGGTTCTGAGTTTAGTGGTGTACCACAAGTAAATACTTTAAGTTATAAGAATACTGCTGGTAAGAGTATCCCTTTACCAAAAGAAAATTGATATTATGGTAAAACTCCACCATCAACTATGTCTACTACATCAAATGGTGGTATTTGATCAAAAAATGGAACAAAATGAAATTATCGTGGTGATCAAGAAATTAAGTTATCAGCTACTAATAATGCTACTGATGATAAATATACTGATATCCATGGTACTAACTATAATGGCATGTATGATGCTAATGGTAAGCCAATTATTAATGATATTCCTAGTACTTGAAATAATGTTAATGATATTTGATTAAGATTACCTGATGATATTAGTCTTAATGCTAGGCAGGGTAAAATTCCAACAGCTGATAATAATCAAACTATTGAATTTGATTTGCAACATATTTCAGATCCAACTCAAAAATGAATTAGACCTTTTTCATATGATTTAGTTCCTAAATATCCTGGATTTGATGCTAATGATCCATTAAGTATTTTATTAAGTCGTCCAGCAGAATGATTTATGGGTATGGTTAATAATGGAATTTTAACTAAAGAAAATAATATTAATGCTGAAACTTTACAAACAGATATTAAAGAAAATATGCCAACATGATGACAAAATATTACTGGTGATTCTAATCCGCTTCATAAATATCAAGTAATAGGAATTCAAGATTCTTATGATAAACCAAAAGCTTACATTGATCAAAAATGAGCTAATAAGATCATGGGTTATAGTTATGTTAATGATAATCCTTATTATCAAGGAACTGATATCTTACAATGATTTAATGGTAAATTAAGTGCCAATGCTAATGTTTTTGATTTAATTGGTAGAAAGAGTTTTAAATCAAATTTAGATGACTATACAATCTATGCAACTACTAATTTAAGTGGTAATAAAAATATTGAAATGGTAAAGTCTAATGATTTACTATCAAGACAACAAGCAATGATTAATAAGATGTCAGATATTGCTTTTAGTGCTAGTGTTTTATTTATTGTGACAACTATTATTTGTTCAATCTTAATTGTTATTATGATTACTGATTTGTTTACTAATCAATTTCGTCGTTTTATGGCTCATATGAAAGCAGAAGGTTATACTAATTGAGAGATTAATTCTTTTACTTTAGGTATTTTTACTCCTTGATCATTACTTGGTTATATTGTTGGAGTTACTTTAGGATTCCTTGCTATTTATGCTTTAATTACTATTCTGACTAATTTTGTTGGTGTGGCCTTACCATTTACCATAACATGATGAATATTACCAGTAAGTTTCGCGATAATTGGTGGTATCTATATTTCAACCTTTATTATTAATAATAATGAGTTAAATAAAATGAATTTAATTGAATTATTAAAATCTGATGAATAACATAACAATAAAAAGTGTTGCTAAAATAATATTTATTTTAAATATTAACAAGTTAATAAAAAAATGTATACTTTACTTAAAAACTTAATATAGGTTTTTAACACATTGCTTTTTAATAAAAAGCAACTGGGTTTTATTTTGAAAGGATAACTTAAATGCAAGATACAAAAATTATAGATTTAGAAAAAACCATCAACTTTTTTGAAAATCGAATAGCAGAATTTAATAAACAAATAGCAGATGTAATTTTACAAATAACACCATTACATCAAAAATTAGAGTTAGTTTTAAATCAAAAATTAGCAATTAAAAAATATAGTTTTAGAAATATAATTAGTTTTGGATTATTTAACTTCTTTAAAAAGAAAGAAATTAATCAAGAAATTAAAGAAATTAATCAAGAAATTGGTAATTTAATGGGACAAATTAGTGATTTTGATAATGAACAATCACAAATAAAAACTAAAATAATTGAAAATTATAAAATAATGGTTAATATGATGTCTGATAAAAAAACGAGCCAAACTAATAATTTTGCTAAAATTATGAAAGATGTGTCTGTTCAAACTGATGATGTTAATAACAAACAAAGAATAAATTCTATTTAAAATTAATTTTAAATAGAATTTATTTTAAGTCACTAACTTTATTTATAGACAAATGATTTAAAATTTATATGCTTTTAAATAGTATTCACAAAATAAAAATCTCTAATTAGAGATTTTTTAAATCAATTTTTATAAACTATAAAGTAATTTTAACTTGGAAAATTTTTATTTGATAATGACAAGTTTATTTTATTATATTTTTCTTAGTTAAAAGCAACAAAAAAGTTATTAATCATGTTTTAATTTTATTAAAATTAAAACATTAATGTTAACTATTTATTGATATAATAAATAATATAGGTAACAATATGGCTGTAATTTCATTTTTTAGAAAGTTATTAAAATGTTATAGTTCTTATTTTATATCGTAAATAAGATATAAAATTGGAAATATGTAATAGAAAAAAATGCAAAGAATCTTCAACTTTTGATTTTGAATATGAACATCTTAAAGAAACTAATTTAAATAAATTAGATAATTTGTTTAAAGATAAATAACTATTTAATTATGAAATTTTGGTTTGATTGTATTGTTTATTTTAATATAATTTTTTTATTGTTAGTTTAGGAGTTTTTTTTATGTTTAAGTTATTTATATTTTTCTTAATATTTTTTTTATGTTTATTATTATTTATTGTTACATATCAAAAAATTAAAATAAAATTATCTATTTTAGAAAAAGAAAATGAAATACTCAAAACTAAATTGTTTTTATTAAAAAATAAATTAAATAAATATAAAAAAATTTTCCCTATTTTAAATAATGAAGATTATTCTTATTTTAAGAAAAATGATTATTTTCAAAATAGAGGAGATTTAGGAGAATTAATTGTTAAAAACCAATTAGAGTATTTGGTTAAAAAAATGATTTAATATTATTTAATGATTTATATTAAATAAAAAAATTATGCAGATAGATCATATCCTTGTATCTAGTAATTGTGTTTTTATTATAGAGACTAAAAATTGATCTATTTCTACTTATGGATCTATAAAAAGTAGAATTGATTTCAATATTATGGTAATGAAAAAAAATATCTTAATTCTCCTATTAAACAAAATTATAGTCATTTAAAATTTGTTTTATCTATTTTAAAACAAAATAAAGATATAAATATTAGTAATTTGAATTTTTATAATCTTGTTGTTTTTGTTGAAAATAATTTAAACCTTACTAGTGATTTTTATTTTGAAAATAATATATATTTTAAAGGTTTAAATTTTTGTGATTTGAATTCTTATATTGAAAGTGTTTTAAATGAACAATCAGAGTTATGTAGAGATTATTCATCTTATATTTCAATTTCTCTTCTTGAATCAAATCAATTTGATAACATTTTTTCTCATTTTGAAAATATATCTAGAAAAGAGGTGAAATAAAATATGAACTTTAATTTTAAAAATTTTTTTAATAATTTCTTTACATGTAGAAATAAACAAAAAAGTAAGGTTAAGGGTAATGATAATAGCGTTAATATAAATCAAAATAATGATAATATAAATATTAATGGATATGAAGATTTACAAGATAAAAAGGAGTAGCAAATATGGCTAATCAAATGCTACCAATATGATAAGTGTTTCTTTTGTAAAAATCATATTCAATTAAGTAGGAATTTAGTTGATTTAGATATAGAAATTCAATGTCTTGAAGAATCTATAAAAATATTTAATAACAGATAGTTATAAAATAAAATAACAGTGTATAAGTTTCAAATCGTTTTTCCTTTGTTATTTTTATTTTTTTAAAAGAAAATAGTTAATGATGAAAAATGTTGATGTATTAATCATTTGGTAAATTTTAATAAAATTAAAGCATTAATGTCATAAATAACTAACTATTTATTGATATAATAAATAATGTAGGTGAAAGTATGGCATTTTTTAAAAATTTAAAAACTAAATTATTTGGTCAAAAGACAACTAAATATGAACAAGGACTTAAAAAGTCACGAACATTATTTGCATCAAAGATTAAAGCATTAGCAGCACGTTATCATCAGCTTGATGAAGAATATTTTGAAGAATTAACAGAAGTATTAATTTTAGCTGATGTTGGCTATAAAATGGCAGCGACTATTACAGATGAAATTCGTCATGAAGCTAAAATTCAAAAATTAACAAAACCAAAAGATATCAATGATATTATTATTGACAAAATGTTTGTCATTTATACTGATGGTCAATTAGTTTCAACAAGATTAAATTTTAGTAAAAATAATATTAGTTTATTTTTAATTGTTGGTGTTAATGGTAATGGTAAAACAACATCTGCTGCTAAATTAGCTGCTAAATTAAAAGAACAGGGAAAAAAACCATTTTTTATTGCTGCTGATACTTTTCGTGCTGGTGCTGTTGAACAATTACAAATTTGATCACAAAGAATTGAGGTTCCTTGTCATTTAGGAACAGCAAAGCAAGACCCAGCTAGTGTTGTTTATGCTGGAATTGAAGCTGCTAAAACTCAAGAATGTGGTGTTATTATTGTTGATACAGCAGGTAGATTAGAAAATAAAGTTAATTTAATGCAAGAGTTAAAAAAAATTAATAAAATTATTTGTCAAAAACTAGGACATGAAGCTAATGAAACATTGTTAGTAATTGATGGAACAACAGGTCAAAATGGTATTAATCAGGCTCAAGAATTTATGAAAATTGTTCCATTAACTGGTATTATCTTAACAAAGATGGATGGTACTGCTAAGGGTGGCATTATTCTTGCTATTAAAGAGGAATTAAATATTCCTGTTAAATTAATGGGTTTTGGTGAAGGAATAAATGATTTAGAAGAGTTTGATTTAGATAAGTATATTTTTAGTTTAACAAGTGATCTATTTACGGAGCATGAACATGAATAGTTTAGAAAAACAAGTTTTATATTATAGTTTATTTGCTTTTTATAATCCCTTATTAACACCAAAACAAAAACAATATTTTACAAATTATTTTATTGAAAACTTATCTTTACAAGAAATTGCTGATTTACAAAAAGTATCACGAACAGCTGTTCATGATAGTTTACAAAAAGTTATTAGTTTATTAAATGAATATGAAAAGAAGTTACAACTTTATCAAAAATATAAACAACGAAAAGTAATATATGAAAAATATGCAGAAAAATATAATTTTATTAAAATTCTACAAGAAATTGATAAAATAGAATAAATAAAGCAGGTGGAAATTAATGAAAATTTTAATAATTGGTGATATCTACAGTATTGTTGGCAGACAAATGGTTAAATATTGGATCACTAAAATAAAAAAAGAATATGAAAAAGAATTTAAGATTGATTTAATTATTGCTAATGGTGAAAATACTACTCATGGTAAATCATTATGTAAAAAACATTATGAAGAATTAAAAAATATCGGTATTGATGTTATTACTACTGGTAATCATATTTTTGGTCATCCTGATGTTGCCAAATATATTAGTGTAACACCAGATTTATTACGACCTTTAAATTATAATCCTTATCACCCGGGTCATGGTACAATTTTAATTAAGGTTGGTAATAAGAAAGTACGGGTAACAAATTTAATTGGTCGCACTTTCATGGATAAATCTGATAATCCCTATTTTGCTCTTGAACAACTTATTAAGTTTGATAAACAAAATACAGAAGAACAAAGTGATATTCATATTATTGATTTTCATGCTGAAGCAACAGCGGAAAAATTATCTTTTGCTTGAAATTTTGATGGTCAAGTTACTTGTGTAGTTGGGACACATACTCATGTGCAAACCGCAGATAATCGACTATTACCAAAAGGTACTGCTTTTATTACTGATATTGGAATGACGGGTCCATTTTATTCAATTATTGGTGCTAAGGCTGAAGAAGTTATTATTCGTGATAAAAAAAGTATGCCAGCAAAATTTAGTCCTGCTGATGGTGAGGGTCAATTTTCAGCTGTTTTATTAACTATTGATGATGAAACAAATAAAGCCAAAAAAATTGAACGTATTTTTATTCATCCACAAGCACCTAATTTTAAAATTTATCAATAGTTATAATTAGGAAGGAATTAACTTACTATGATATGAAATAACCTTAATTTTTTTACTGATAATAATGGTCTATATTCAATTTTAATTAGTATTAGTATATTAATAATTTTATTAACTTTGAGGCTTTTGGTAATGGTAAAAGTTAAAGATAACGTTAATGTTCAACAGGCTGCTGAAATGCGAGAAAAAGTAATTATTTTACGTGATGGTTATCAAGTAAAATTATTTAAACAAATGATTGACAAAAGTACAGTGATTATTATTGGTGTTCATGGTTTGCAAGGACAAAAAGATGATTTTAAATTATTAAGCTCTTTTTGTAAAAAATCACAATTATCTTTAATTACTTATGATCGCAGGGGCATTGGTAAAAATGAACAAGATTGAAAATTTAAGTCATTAGGTGTTGATATTAATGACTTAAAAGATGTGATAAGTGCTGTTAAAACTAAATATCCCGATCAAAAAATTATTGTTTTTGGTGAGTCATTAGGTGCTGCTATTGCTAGTTATGCTACCAATAAAAATGATCAAGTATCAGCATTAATCATTAGTAATTTAGTTACCAAAAAAAATCTTTATCAATTTTCACTAAATTTTATTATTCGTTTTTGTTTTGCTTATATTTTTAATAGTAATATTCAAATGCCAATTTATATTGAAAATAAAGATATTTCTAGTAGTAATACTCATATTACTAATATGAATCAAAGATATAGTAATCGGCAAAATTGATCATTACGTTTTTTAATGCAATTTAAAAAAATTAATAAAAAGAGTGTTATGATAATTAGTAATTCCAAACTTGCAACTTTAATTTTACAAAGTGCTGATGATGTATTTAGTGATTTTCATCAACTTAAAATTAATAAAAAGTATTGAAAAAAGCATCATAGTTATGTTTTTATTTTTGATGGTAAACATGCATTAATTAATGAGCCTAATATTAAAGATATCTTTAATAATCAAATTATGCCATGAATTACTAAAAATATTTTACTTGAGAAAGGTTAAAAAATATGAAATTAATACCTAATTTTACCCATCCACTCTTTACTAGTGAGTCAGTTGCTCCTGGTCATCCCGATAAAATTTGTGATCAAATTGCTGATGCAATTTTAGATGCTTTTTTAAAACAAGATCGACATGCTAAAGTAGCTTGTGAAGTTTTTATTACGACAAATTTTGTCTTAATTGGTGGTGAGGTTCATAGTCATGCACAAGTTAATTATCAAAATATTGCACGAAAAGTTATTACTGAAATTGGTTATATCAATGATGAAATTGGATTTAATGGCTTTACTTGCGAAATTAAAGTTTTAATTCATGAGCAATCACCCGATATTTTACAAGGGGTTGATTTAAAAAATCACCAAATTGGTGCTGGTGATCAAGGAATTATGTTTGGTTATGCATGTCAACAAACACCAGAATATATGCCATTAGCAATTGTTTTAGCCCATGATTTAATTAAAAGAGTTAATAAATTACGACAAGAAAAAAAGTTTAAACATGCTTTGCTTGATATGAAAGCCCAGGTTACCATTGATCAAGAAGATGCTAAAAATTTAAAAATACATACTATTTTAATGAGTATTCAACATCAAGCAAATTATGATGAAAAACAATTTAAACAATTTATTCATGAGGAAATTATGCAAGATGTAGCTAGTAAATATGGTTTAAATCTTGATTTTAAATATTTAATTAATCCAACTGGTAAGTTTGTGATTGGTGGACCTGCTGGTGATACTGGGTTAACAGGAAGAAAATTAATGGTTGATACTTATGGTGGTGCTGCTTGTCATGGTGGTGGTGCTTTTTCGGGAAAAGATCCGACAAAAGTTGACAGAACCGGTGCTTATTATGCTAGATATATTGCTAAAAATATTGTTGCTGCTAATTTAGCAAAGATTTGTGAAGTACAACTAGCATATGCTATTGGTACTCCTGAACCAATTGCAATATTTGTTAATACTCATCAAACTATTGTTCCTGGTTTAACAGAAGCAAAATTAATAGAAATTATTTATCAAGTTTTTGATTGTGCTGCTAGTGCAATGATTAATAAACTAGAGTTATTACAACAAAATTATCAACAATTAGCAACTTATGGTCATTTTGGTCGAAATGATTTAGAATTACCTTGGGAGAAATTGGATAAAGTTAGTTTGTTAAAAGATTTTTTACCAAAGAAATAAGATAGGAGTTATATTTATGTTTTTAGAAGTAATAGCTACGTCTTTGCAAGATATTGAAAAAATTAATAATTCTGAGTCTAATCAAGTTGAACTTTGTACTGCAATGGAATTTGGTGGTTATACTCCAAGTTATGAATTAATTGCTGAGGCATGTAAACTTTCATTAAAGCCAGTAATGGTTATGGTTAGAAATAATAATAATGGGTTTGATGTTACTGATAGTGATTTTGAAGTTTTTAAAAAAGATATTGCGTTTATTAAAACAACTCATGCATCTGGCATTGTTTGTGGGATCTTAACTAAAGATAATAGTGTTGATATTGAAAGAATGAGTGAAATTATTAAATTAGTAAAACCATTAAAGGTAACTTTTCATCGTGCTTTTGATGAAATTACTAATAAAAAACAAGCCTTACAACAATTAGTTAAATTAGGTGTGACAACAGTTTTAACTAGTGGTGGTAAAAACAATATTATCAATAATATTAATAATTTTAAAATGTTAAAAAAATTAAAATTACCAATAAGAATACTTGCTGGTGGTGGTGTTAATTTAGAAAATATTAATATTTTACTAAAAAATGGTATTAATGATATTCATGTTGGAAAATGTGTCCATGAAGATAATAGTTTTGCTAATCAAATTAATTATCAAATAATTAATGAAATAAAAAATATCGATAAAAAATAAAATCTATTTTATCTTCAAAAACGGTATTAACGAAATTATTTAAGAATGCAACTATTCTTAAATAATTTTTTTTGTTTTATTATCAAAGTATTATATCTTTGATTTTTAATTATTTAGTATCCTTAATTATAATAATTTAATAATATCAAAATTTCGATTTTAACAGATAAAAGTTTAACTATATTTAAATCACCTTTAATATTTTGTTGTTTTTCTTTTTGAACATGTTTTTTTATCTTCCTTTTAAAATAGCATTATCTTCACTTTCTTTTTCAGTTTTAAAATAAAAGGTATTTCAGTGGCAGATTATAATAAAATTCTAGATAAATAATTTTAGAAAAAGTCCCTATTAAAAAGGGACTACATATTGGGGTTTTTAGGGTTTGAATTGAATTAGTGTTTTTCTTTAAATTATATTCGTTTTAATTTGTTTTTTTTGTTCTATAAATAATAAATTAAGAACAATTTAATTATACACTTTTATTCAATATTTTAACACTTATTTTAGTAAAAAAAAGATTAAGTTTGTTATTCAATTTGTATTGTAAAATAGTTATAATTCATATATTATTAACTTAAAATCTTTATTGATTTTGAATTAATGATGTATTTAAAGGAGATAAATAAAATATGAAGAGTTTAATAAAATTATTATCAATTTTAGCAATATCATCCCCAATACCATTAACTGTTGTTGGTTGTGATCATAAAAAGGAAACACAAAAAGTAGAATTAGAAACATTAAATCAAAAATTAAATGATGAAGTTACAAAATTAACAACAAACATTCCTGCCAAAATTAATAAAAAAAATAAAGAATTAGATCGCTTAATAAATAGGATAATAAAAAATTTGGATTTAAGTCCAAATTTAGTAAAACTTCAAATTAAATATTTTAATGATGAAAAATGCAAAAATGATATAAGTGATCAGCCACAAAAAGCAGGTAATTTGTATATGGTTATTTCTGCAGATGTTAATGATGGAAATTATCAAGGTTCAACAAAGCCAATTAAAATAAATTTAAAAGAAAACGCTACTAAAATTAATTTAAACACTATTACTAAATTAAGTGGATTCGATATTACTGCTAATCCAAGTAAAACTTATAAACAATTAATTAGTAATATCAATAATTTTAATGAATTTAAGTTAACACCATTGGCTGTTGGTTATCAACTTCAATTTTATAATGAAAATAACGAGGATATAACAAATGATAAACAAGAACTTGAAAATATATCTAAAATTATTGTCAAAATAACTAGTAGTTTTGATGATGAAAATTATCAAGGTTCCACTAACATTGATTTAACTAATCAAACAATTATTATTGATCAAGATATGCAAAATTATTTTGCCAAGGTAACGGTGCCATTAGCGAATTTTACACCACAAAATCCTGCAACTCCTGCTACAAAAGATAAAAAACAAGCAGTTGCCAATGTTGTAAAGAGTTTAAAAACAATTCAAAAAAAATATGAATCAATTACTAAAGCAATATTAAAGGGTATGTATCAAGAAAAGATTGATTTAACTAAACTTAGAAATGAAAATGAAATTTATGATATAAATCAGCAACCAGTAGCTAATAATTGATTTGAAAAACCAGCATCAGGAAAAGAAGCAAATGTATTAATTTTTTATGGTAATACAGAAAAGGGTTATTTTTTTCCTATCTGAATAGATATAACTTAATTATTAACTAAAATTGATGAAAAAGAATAAGTTATAAGTTAAAGTTAAAACTCCCTTCTTAATTTGAAGGGAGTTTTAATTTATAAATTTTTACTTTATAACAATATTGAGTTGTTTAAAGGGCTTGGTAATGAAGGTAATTGTTTTATTTTTTTTCTTTAAAATTTTGATGTTTATAAAATATTCTATTTTCAATGCTTGCAATACGAGCAGTTGTTTCACCAACATTAATATTATTTAACGCTTCATCAATTGCATAAATTTTTGCATCTAAATTATCTAAATGATGTAAAATTTCAGCTTCAATTGTTTTTGGTAAAACAGGTGAGCCATATTCATATTTACCATGACTTGCTAAAATTAAATGTTGTAATAAAACTATAATTTCTTCTTCTAAATTAATATCTAATTCCTTACAAGCAAGTGTAACTTGCATAGCGCCTAACGAAATATGACCAATCATTTTCCCTGATAATGTATATGAGCTAATTGGATTATTATCTAATTCAATTAGTTTTCCATAATCATGCATAATAATTCCCGCATATAATAATTCACTATTAATGTTACGATCATTATAAAGTGCAATTACTTGTTTTGCCATTCTTAACATTGTTACTGAGTGTCATAATAAACCACTTTGGACAGCATGATGCATTTTAATTGCTGCTGGTCATTTTTTGTAATCATCAATATTTTTTTTATTAAAACATTCAATTAATACTTTTTTTAAAATTGGGTTTTTGAATTCCTTTATTGTTTGACTAATTTCAGTTCATGCTTCAATAATGTTAATTGGTGCTTGTGTCAGTAATAAATCATAATATTCACTAGGGTTGTTAATAATACTTCATCTATTAATTTTTAGTTGGATTTCATTATTATAATTAATGCTATTTGCTTCAATTTTAATAACTTGTCCTGTTGTTAATTGCGCGATGGCTTCTTTATTTACATCTCAAATTCTTGCTGAAATTGTTCCCGTTTTATCTTGTAATTGTAAATTTAAATAGTTAGTATTATTAGAAGCAACACCTTGAATTACACGATTAATAATTACTACTAAACTTAAAACATTATTAGGTTTGATATCTTTAATTACTGTCATTATTTTTGCTTCCTTTCTATCATTTTACCTCTTTGATATTTAAATATTTAGTAGCTAATTCTTGATACATATTTCTCATTTTTAATTGTCCAGCAGCAAGAGTTTTATCAATACAAATGAAATAAAACTTAATTTTTGGTTCAGTACCGCTAGGTCTAACAGCAAATCATGAACCATCATTAAAGTAAAATTTTAATAAATTTTGTGATGGCATACCATGTAAACCAGTTTGGTAGTCTTCAACTTTAGTAATATTAATATCATTAAGAGTTGTTAGTTTACTAGTTCTTAATGTTTTTAATATATTATTAATTGTTGCTTGTCCTTCTGTTCCTGTTAAAACAAGATTAACAGTATAACAATAATAATATCCAAATTTTTGATAAATAGTTTCTAAAACATCAACTAATGTTTGTTGTGATTTTTGGTAATATCAAGCTGCTTCTGCTGTTACTATTGCTGATTGAATACCATCTTTATCACGAGTAATATCTTTAATAACATAACCATATGCTTCTTCAAAACCAAAAACAAAGTTAATATTACGTGCTTTTTCTTTTAGCATTTCTGCACCAATTCATTTAAAGCCAGTTAATGTTTTAATGATTTGGCATCCATATGATTTAGCAATCATATCAGATAAATTTGAACTAACAAAAGTATTATACATAACTGGATTTTTTGGCATAGTGTTATTATGTTGGTAATGACTTAATAAATATTCTAATAGTATTGGTGCTGTTTCATTACCTGTTAATAAAACATAATCATTATTATGTTTTACAGCAATTCCAATGCGATCAGCATCAGGATCATTTAAAATAATTAATGGTGCATCATGTTTTTTGGCATATTTAATTGCTAAATCAAATGTTGCTTTCACTTCAGGATTAGGTGATACTACACCTTTAAAATCAGGGTCATAATCAGCTTGTTCTGTTACTAAAATAACTTCATAACCACATTGTTCTAAAATTGGTTTAACTCATTGCCGACTAGTACCATGTAAATTAGAAAAGATAATTTTAAAGTTACGATTTTTAACTTGTGGATAAAATTGTAAACTTTTAATATCGTTACGATAATTATTTTCTATGGTAGTTGGAATTTCTTTAATCAAGGCATGATCATAATCGAATGTTAATTGGAAATCATCAGATAATTGTTCCATATTATCACTAATTATATTAGTAACATTAGGAAGAAATTGACAACCATATTGATCATAAATTTTATAACCATTATATTCTGGTGGATTATGACTGGCAGTAATAACAATTCCGGCAATTGCATTGACTTTTCTAATACTATATGAAAGTACTGGTGTTGGTCTTAATTCATTATTTTTAAATAAAAAAGCAGGAATTTTATGTTTAGCTAACATTTTTGCTGTTAACATTGCAAATTCTGCTGAAAAATGACGATTATCATGAGCGATAACAATGCCGCGGAGTAAATCTTGTTGAGAAAAAACAGATTTTAAATATTGAATAAAGGCACCAGTTGCTTTCATAATAGTAATTTCATTAATTCTGCCAGTACCAACTCCAATAATACCACGCATGCCAGCTGTCCCAAATTCTAGAGTTGTAGCAAAAGCTTCATCAATTTCATTTTTAGACATTGTTATTAATTGTCTTTTTAAATGTTTTGGTAAATTTTGTTGTTTTCAAATTTGATATGTGTTTAATATCTTCATTATTATTTAACTCCTTTATAATAAAAATAGGTTTATAGGTAAATGATACTATAAAATAAAAAGAAAATAAATTTTAGTAGTTAATAAGGATAAAACTTTAACTAAAAAATAAAAAAGAGGTAATAGTAAATAATTCAAATATTAATTTAAATAATTTATTAGTTTTAATATTTTCGTATTTATAAATTTCAATTTAACTGATTAATTGTTGATAGTTTTTATTAGTATTTATTTCATTAATATTTAGTTTTTTGTTTTTAATTAATTTATATTTGTTATTTTCCTTTTTTATCTCTTGTATTTTTTATTCTTCAATCTCGTTTTTCTCATTTCTTTTTTAAATGTTCTAAAACTAATTTGTCAATTTTTAAATATTCTTCTCTAAAATTTTATTTATAATTAAAACTCATATTTAATTCTCATAATCTATTTTACCAATTATTAATTTTAAAATTAATAAATTTAAAGTGTTAAAATATAACAAATTACATTAATAATTTATTTTGTCCACTGTAGTCCACATAAAAAATAATTATGACTAAAATAATTTTATTGTGAAAAAAGCATTTTTTCTTAGGCAATATAATCGCTAAAAGACGCTATTAATTATATTTCATACTGAATTTCAGAAATATTATAAAATTAACTTAGAAAAAATTTAAAAGTTTAAAGGAAAAAGGGTATATTTTATGTCTGAAGAAAAAGATAAAAAGAAAAAAAAGAAAGCAGCGATTATTGCTGGAATAGTGAGTGCTACAGCTTTAATTGGCGGTGCAACTGCTGGTATTATAGTTTCTTCTGAAACAGAGGCAAAAGAAGAAGAAAATGAGAAAGAAACAAAGAAGAAAAAAACAATTAAATCAAAAAATAATCCTAATAAACCAGTATCACAACAAAAGCCTACATCAAATTCATCTGGAGTAACACCAAGAAATGCACAAACACCTAATAATCAATCACCAACTCCAAAGTAAAAGATGAATTTAAATACTAAGATTAAAGAGTTATATTGACCTAATGTTCTTTTTGATGCAACTAAAACAAATCAAGTTCTTGATTTGAAAGTTTTAGGGGATATTTGGATAGATCTGTTATTAGAACCAAAATTAATAAACCCAACTATTAAATATTTTAGTGATGCACAAGGTAAAACTGATGTAAGTGTTCAAAATCAAAAACCAGGTGATTTATATGTAGTTATTACTGCAAATGTTAATGATAGAAATTATCAAGGTTCAACAAGTCCAATTAAAATAGATTTAAAAGAATATAACTTAAATGACATTAAACAATTAACTGGTTTAAATTTAGTTGCAGATTCATCTAAAAAATTTCATGATTTTAATTCCACAATTTTAAATAGTGATGTATTTAAAGATAAGCCTATTTCATCTAGTGCAATGGTTGTATATTATGAAAAAAATTCATTATCAGAAATTGATTCTGATAGTTCTCAACGAAGTGGAAATTTTTTAGTAGTCATTGTGGCAAATATAAAAGAACAAATTTGATGTGGAAAAACAGCAGAAATTGAAATTACTATTAATTAACTTATAAGATATTTATTTAAAAAATAAATAGGAGCATGGCGAAGATGTTTATAACTAAACATTTTTAAAAATAGTTCCTTTCTTTTTTAAACCCTTAAATTAAAAATAAATGACAAAAGACAAGATTATTTCTTGTCTTTTTCCTTACTAATTTAATTTGTTTAAAATATGTAGTTTATAAGAGTTAAAGAGATTTTCAGTTGTCTAATTTTCATTACTTTTAAAATAATTCATTTAGAAATAAGTTAGTGGGAGTAAAATTTTTACCATCTCAATATGTAATTTGTCAAAATTTATTAACAGTTTGTTTACCTTTGACAGCAACTAAAAATCTTCCAAATTGAGTTTTTTCAATAGTAAAATCATTAACACAAGCGCTTAATAAATTACCAAGGGTATTAAAAGTAGTAATATAATTGGTTTTTGCTAAAATCGTTTCTTTATCATTAATAGCCTGAATTTTAATATTAGTAACATTATTATTTTGATTAATAGTTCCATTAAATACTTTTGGTATGTAAATAATGTTTAGTATTAATGATGTGCCTAAGATTAAAATAATAGTATTATATTTGCATCATTTAATAAATGTTTTATTTTTAAATATTTGTCATCATTGCTTATTTTCTTTTTTAGTCTTATTCTTTTCTGTTATCATTTTTAAAAATCAACTCTCATCTTGTTTTTACTTTTATTATATTAAAAAAGAAATAAAAAAGGAAATTAGTTTTTTCTTTGTTAATAATTATTGAGGTGGTATTAGATGAGACTGTTAATCATATTATTAACAATTGTTTTCTTTGGCAGTAATGGTTTAGTTGGATTACAGTTGCTTAAAAATTCTAATGATAATGAAATAAATACTAAGAAAAAGATAGATGCAAAAATTATTACTATTACTATTGAAATTAGTGAACATTTACCAATTAGAGAAGATTTGAATATACAAAATAAATATTATCTTAAAATACTTAACTCAAAAATAAGTATGATTAATTTAATTAATGCTTTAAATATTTCTAATTTTTATTTTGATATTTTAGCATTAAATTTAAATCAAAGTATTAGTGAAGATTATAAGTTAGAATTATTACCAAGGAGTAATGCCATTAGATATTATTCACGTTATACTATTACGTTAGCGCCTTTAATTAATTTAGGATTAAATAACATCGATGCTAAAAAAGTATTATTTTTATTTAATAATAAAAAATTAACTAGCAAACAATTATTAGCAAATTTAGAAAAATTATTAATCACTAAAAAAAGAAAATATATAAAATTAATGCATAAATTTATTAGTTTTTAGTTATGTTTATTTATCATGTCTTATTAGTTTTATTTTTAATTTTTTTAGTTTTCTTTTTGTCAAGTTTTACAATATTTGATGGTTTAATTTTATTGTTCTTAATAATTATCATTTTCTATTTTATTTTTTGCAAAAAACAATCATTTTATAAATATTTATTTTTATTATTAATATTTACTTGCAGTTCGCTAGTTAATGTTAGTTTGATAAAACATAAATATGTAAATATGGAAAATATTAATTTAAAAGTAGTAGAAACACATCCAAATTATTTAATAGTACAAGCAGGATGAGAAAAATATTATTTATCATCACATTATTATATTAATAATATCCAATTTACTATTAATGCTCAATTAGATGATATTTTTATTTTAAAAGGTAAAACTGAAGATTTACAATCAATTAATAATTTTTATGAATTTGATTTTAAATTATTTTTAAATGCCAATAATGTTAATAAGAAAATAGTAGTTAAATCAGGTAAGGCAAAAATTATTACTGGAAAGACGCTTAGAAATATTTTTTGGGAGCATACCGATGTTGTCTATAATATTCATTAATTGTCTTTAAATTATAAAGGTAGACGAGAATAATTTAGACTCAATATGCAATTGTATGTTAATTTTAACATTTACAAACCATAAGTCAACAATAATACTCAATTTTAAAAATCAATTCATATCAAAAATACTTATTATAGTTTACTTTAATAAGTTTTATTTTATTTTTAGTTATTTTTACTTTATCTTTTATTTTATAATAATTGTATTGCTGTGTTTATTTGATAGCATTTAAAATTAACCATTTTTGTATACATATCAATATTATACGTTCTACCACCAATCATATATTTTAAGATTTGTTTAATATTAGTTTCAGTAAAACAACCAATATTTTCAACTAATGCTTGATTTAATATGCCATCTTTTGCATTAATAAAATAACCAACTTTTAATTTTGGATATTTTAATATTAATGAATTTAAAAAATCAATTAATTCATAATATTGACCTTTTGAAAATAAATTTTGTGCATATTCATAATGTAGTTTAGCAATTTTATTTTTTCTTCTTCCTGCCATAATTCCAAGAAATAAAACATGAAAAGCATGAAATTTATCTAAAATAAATTTAGCATTTAAAATTTTAGCAGTTTTTCTAATCCATTTTGCACTATCTCCACAAACTATTAAATTTGCTTGGTCAAAATTTTCAAAATATAAATTACCATATTTTTCAATTAATTTAGCAGTTTTTTCTGCACCAATTATTGTTTTTGATACTCTTATTTTACATGCAGCTCTTTTATTAATTAATTTTCCATTTTTCTTTTTACCAGTACAAAATACTAATAATCTCATAGAACATTTTTTACAATTTTTATTACTATGATTATCATTAAACTTAAACTTTCTATGACCATCATCAATATTTACATATAAAACTTGATTTGGTTTTAACTTTATTTTAGGAATATTAATTTTTGGTAATTGAAATTTTTTATATGTTCTATAAACAGTACTACTACTTATTAAATCATCAATAAAAGTATCACAAATATCTTGATATCTTTTTCCGTCAGTAAAATATTTTAAAATTTGTTTAATAACATCTGGTGCAAGTTTGCTATACTTTTTAACACCAAGATATACATCTAGTAATGAAATAAATTCAATTTTTTGTGTTTCTTGGTTATAATATTTACAAATACGTCGTTTATAAGTTAATAAACCTTTTTTTGCTTTTAATTTTCGCTTTCTAAATTTATATGATTTATATATAGACTTATCACATTCATTTCATAATTGCTCATCTATTTTTGCAAATAATTCTTCTGTTTGTTTTAAATTTAATTCATCTTGATTAAAATAGTGTTGTTCTCAATTAAAATGTTTTTGTGAAATTAACATTTTTTATTTCCTTTCTAATTTTGGGTGTTAATAATAACAAATTTTAACTTATATATGTCAACCAAGGAGAAAATATGCCATTCATTAGTAGTTATGCACAATTAAATAAAAAATATGACCTTAATTTTAGTGATAATAATTATGGTTTTAGTTGAGATATTTTTAAAAATTTTGCTGGTGATGAATGAGCTGAGTATTTTACTACTAATTGTTTTTATCGTTTTATACCAACAGCACGGGGAACAAGAAAAACTTGAAATTGTTTAGCATTTGATTTATTTATATGTTGTAATTTTAGTGATAGTAGTGTTCAAGTAGTAAGACGATATGAAAATACCCATAGTGAAACAACTATTGGTGCTTTAATGAATGTTTGTCAAGTTTTACTAGATAAATATGATATTAATTTATTACCAAATAATCCCCATGGTATTAAATGAAAAATTACTAAGGACGGTGGGTGTATTATCTTTCCTAATAATCAACAAATTGATTTTATTGGTTATGCCAATGGTAATAAGATTTTTGGAAAAGAAGCAGGTGGGTCAAGTTTTTTAGGTTCACGAACAGATGAAATAATTATGGCAGAAGAAAAAGAAACATTAACAGAAAAGCAATTAACATATCGCTATGAACGCTTACAAAATTCTATGTTTAGAAGTAATCGTATTAAAGTATCAAATGAATCAATTAAAGAATGAAGTTGAACATTTATTGATAAAAATATATATAGTTCTACTTTTGGAAAATCAATTACTCGCTATTTTTATAAAAGTTTTTTTATTACTTTTACATGTAATCCTTACGATAAATATCATCCATTTTATTTAAAGTACTGTACACCATTTTTACCTTTAAATGATAAAATAATGGATAATCTTAAAAAAGTTGGTAAAGTTTATTATGAAAATAAAGAAATGTTTAGTGGTTTAGGTTTATTTATTTTAAGATTTACTATTCAACCATTTTGAAATAAATTACCAGAAATTCAAAAAAGAACATTAATAGAAATGAAAAAAAGTAATCCTGATGAATTTAATACTGTTTTTTATGGTTTTGAGTTTTTAGATAGTGATGCTACAATTTTTCCATTTCAAAAAAACATTAAAATATTGACAAAAATATGATTTAAAACAATTTTATAATCAAGAAAAAGATATGTATAAATTTGATTTTTATAGTATTGGTATTGATTGAGCAACTGGACATAAAGACCATACTATATTTATGGTAGTTGGTTTTAAAGAATATAATAATACTGGTTATTATGATGCTTATATTATTTGTGAATTAGTAGTTACACCAAATGACTTTATAAATGAAAATGAAAAAATTAATGCTTATGTAAATGAAATTTTAGGATTAATTGATAATTTTGAAAATTTTGAACAAGCAATTTATTTTTATGATGATAAAGCAAGAACAGCAATGGATTGATTAAATCAAAAATTAATTGATGAACATAATATTATTCTTATTACCCAAAGTGCGATTAAACATGCTTCAAATCTAAATCAAGAAGCAGGATTAACTAATAGAGTAGTTTGAATGAGAAATATTATGAGTTATGGAAATTTTTATGCAAATAAAGATGATTTACCAAAAACTACGCAATGTTTAGAAGAGTTAAGATATGACCAAACAAAAACTAACATTCCTGATAAAACTATGTATCAAGATCCTTATGATGCTATTTTTTACGCTCTATATCCGTATAAAAATGTAATTAGGGGTAAAAATAATGCTATTATGAAAAAAAGTATCTTCACATTTGCGATATAATAAACAAGTAACATATAATTAATAGTATAGGTCTCACAAAATAAACGCCTTTAATTTAGGCGTTATTTTACGTTTAAAAGGCATATTGTAAAAATAATAAAAAATAAGTATACTTTAAAAGTAAAATTAAGGAAAAAGGAGTAATTCAAAATGAAAACATGAATAAAAACAAATTTTTATAAAATAACATCAATTTTAGCATTATTTTTAGCAACAACTGGTTTAATAGTTGGTTCAATAGCACATAATAAAATAAATGATTTACAGTATTTTTTAGATTATGATGGTAATGTTCACTGGGGGGGGATTATACGACGATATGAGAAAGAAAAACAGATGATATTCATAAGATAACTTTATATTTATCGATTAATCCTACTTATCCTAATGTTGATATTAAATGAGATGGAATTTATCCAGATGGATATTTCAATAAAAAAATCTAAATTTCTAAATTTATGTAAGAAATATTTTCATTATACTTATCAAATAAACTAATATTAGTTAAATTAATTTCTTGTTTATCAGTTATTAAAATTAAATCATAATTTCCAGCACCAAATATACCACTAATTTCAATCCGATTTAAGTTATTAATCGGATTTTCAATTTGTAACTCAAATTCACTATTATTATCAATTTGAGTAATTTCTTTATAAAATTCTAATTTAGAAAATAATTGTGATTTATTTGAACCATATAAATTTAAAACATTTTCAATTTTACTTTTATCAATAATTACTTTTGTAAAATATTTACCATATTCACCATTTCCTAGTGTTCAATCTGCGGGAATTAATGAAGGTATATTATTACTTTCAAGTTCATTAGTTATAGATAGTCAGTTGAATTGGTTATCATCTAGTTTAAATAATTCATTTTGACTAATATCATTATTTTTTAATTTAATATTATTAATATCTGTAAAATCAAAATATGCAGATTTTAATATTACCTTTGCATTTTTAAATTCTCAAACTTTATCATCATCAGTATGTATAGGATTTGATTTTAATTCAAAATAATAAGGTAATAAAAGTTTATAATCATCATTCAAACCTTTATTAATTGAAACAGTAGAATAAATATATTTAGAAAGCATATTTATTATGTTTTTTAAAATTTGTACTTGTTGTAATTTTACATAATTTGGATAATCTAATTCCCATTGTTTAAATAAATTTGTAATAACTTCTTCTGGTTTTTGTCCTTCAAATTTAGCACGTAATTCTGCTATTTTTGTATTCAAAGTATCTGGTTTAAAACCATTAAAATTTCTATTGTAAGTATACGTATAAGTTAGCATATCTAATAATACTTGTTGTAAACTATCAATAGTTGGTGCATCATTTATTTCAATTTCAATATCATTGAATTTATCATTTGTTGCAACATATTGATAAAATTGACTTTCACCCGGGAAATTTCAAACTTCTTTATCTTTTAATTCCTTTTCTTTCTTTAATGGTCATTTACCATCTCAAACAGTACCCATTTCATAACCCAATCAAGCATGAGTTACTCTTGCGTTATTAATAATTTCTTTTCTTGTTTTTTTACCACCACCAATAGCAATTAAATCTAAAACTGATTTTTCTTGTCCTATAAATTGTTTTGCTAAATTTCATGGTAATATTTGTTCACTAAATCATTGTTGCAATATTCTAACTTTTGGTTGAGTTTCAATAGGCATTGATAATAGCGGAAATGCTATCTTATCTTTAACAAATAACTTTTTGGGTATACTTCCATATTGTTAACTTCACCAAGCACCTTTATATTGCCAAAAATCATGCTTCTAGGTGCTTTAATTTTTAAACCCGTAACTTTGGTATCACTAGCTAATGGTTTTTGTAATTTAATAATGATTGGATAACCATCTCTTGTTTTAAAGTCTTTAATTTTAATAATAGTAATGCTCTTAGTACTTCTTGTTTTTGGATTTTGATAAGGTTGTGAATAATTATTAATAATATATAAATTATCAATATAAGTATCAGTTAACGGTTCATTAATCGATACAGCATATAACTTAAATTGGTTTAATAATTCTATTTCTTGAAAAATTAAATTTTTAATATCAGTCATACTATATTCAATTGTATTATCATTAATATTAGTACTTGCTCTTTGATTTAACTGCATAGTAAAGTCTGATGTTTCAACAGCAGTAGTTTTTAATACTTTTTCAATATCAATAAAACCAATTTTAATAGTATTTGCTGAAAATCTTAAATTATTATTTTCATTATTTTTAAATAAACGCTCAATTTCATAAATATAAATTGTTCTTTTTTTAAATTCATCATAAGCTCTATTAATATCAGGGTCACTAGTTGCACGCATCATATTAGTAAAGTCATAAGGAATATTATCTATTAAATAATCATTTTCTACATCTGCTTGATTAAGTTTAGTTTGCTTTTGTTTCTGTGGAAACTTCGTTTGTGGTTTGTTGTTGTTTTCCATTGTTTTCTCCTATTAATTGGTTATTTTCGAGGTTAAATAATTTTAATTTAACAGTTAAATTATTAATTTCTTGTTCATCATTAATATTAAATGTTTTACTAGTTAATAAATCTTTATCGACACTTACTAATATTTTAATAAATTTAAGAATATCAATATTAAATTGTCATAATTTTTGTTCAATATAATTAATAGTTGAAATATTAACTGCTGTACTTTCGGGAACTGATTGTTGTGCTGATTTCTTTTAACTTGGTATATGTATACCACAACGTTTAAATATTTCATTAACATTTCAATCATAAATATCAGTTAAATTCTTACCTTTAAAATTACTGCTTGTCATATTGATATTTTCATTTTTTTCATTATTATCACCAGTAGTTTTTCAAATATAATTTTTAGTAACTAATATTCTTACTGCTTCTTCCATTGAAGATTGAACATTACCATAAGTTTGGTCAAAAATAAACTTTGGTGAGTTTAAAATACAATCTAAAACAATTTGTTCATAAATAACATCTAATGCTTTAATTTTATCCATTACTTTATCACAATCTGCTAACTCATTTGCTTTATTTCGCATAATTGCTATTGGTATATAGTTAATATTTAAGGTTTGTTCTTTTGCTAAATTAGGATTATTAATATATGTTTTAAAATCTAATGGAAATTGTTTTTTATTATCACTAATACTGTAAATTGCACGCTTAATTGTTACTTGTTCATTGTTTAATGTATAAACTTCAAATAATCTTACAGTTTGTGAATTTTGTTCATAATTATCATAAAAAATAGTACATTCAATTAATTTACCGGTAATATCATAAACTCTTTGTTGGATATCTACTACTTGAAAATATAAATTATCATTAGCAATATAAATCAAATAACCACTAATTCCTAATTTACTCAATTTAAAAATAGAATTTCAATTTTTACGATAAAATTCTTGTTGAATTAAATAATATTTAATAGTTTCATTATTTATTTCTAGTGGAGCATTATATAAATTAGCATTATTTTCTGCTACAAAATCAGTAAAATAAGTTTCATGGTTAAAATCATTAAAACCAAAATAATTTAAAATTGAAGCATGAGTACTTTTATTTTTATTAGTTAAAAATTTTAATTTTTCACTTTGATTATCACTAATATTTGTTTTATCTTTTCTTTTAAATAAACTTAACATAATATTCACCACCTTTCTTTAAAATATTTGATTAATTTTTAATATAATTTTGACAATAATAAATATAATTAAACCTGCTGTTGCTGCTGATAATATAACTCCAATTAAACCTAAAATAATTTTTATAATTTTAAAAAACATAATTTTATCCTTGTAATTCTTGTAATTTTCATAAATAACCTTGATCTGTTATTAATTTTATAAAATTATTATTTGCAATATTAATAGATGAAGTTCTTCGTAAACTTGGAAGAAAACATACTCAATATGATAATGAAGTTTCTTGTCAAAATATTTCTATTGTTTGCATTGGGTATTTACCCATATTACTATTACTTACATTATTAAGGTCATAAAATATTTTATAATAAGTATTTGGTTTTAATTTATAAGAAATAGTTGTACCTAATGATATTGCTACATCTTTTCATTTTGGACATGGACAAGGAGTTGGTGGATTTTCTTTTAATTCAATATCTCAATTATTTTCATCTATTTCATTAGTTTTTAAACTTTTTGAATTAATTTTGAAAGGTTTAATTATATTTACTTTAACAGTATTTTGTAATTCTTCTAATGAAAATATATTTCCATATTTTTGATTACCACCAGTCATAATTAAAGAAAAATTATGATTAATAACTTTTAAACTTAAAGTTACTTCTTCATTTTCAATTTTTCCTATTGTAAGAAAAAAAGTATCATTATATCCACCAAGAAACCCACCAGTTTTAAATTCTACTTTAATTTTTGTAGTAACTTGATTAAATGGTGGTTTTTCTCATGTTATATATGTTCTATATAATTTATAAAAACCAAGTTGAAAATCACCATATTCTCTATTACTTATACTTTTTCCTATTATAGTTCAATTTTCTTTATCTTGTTTTTTATCTAATAATTCATTCATACCACCAACAATAGTTTTATCAGTAGTTAATAAATCAGGATTATCTGTACCAAGAGCATTTGCCATAAAAGCAAACTTAAATTGACTACTATCAACTTTATTTTTAAGTTTTTCATCAACTTCTGGTTTTGTATAATAATTATCTAAATTAGGTGGTTCATTTCCACCAGTAGCACTAATAACATTAGTATCACTAATATGAATATTTTCACCAGCAATTAATTTATCTTGTTTTTTACTTATTTTTTCATCAATAAATTTATGAACATATTTAACAGGGGGTATATCTTTATCACCAGTAAAAGGTATAGTTCCAAAATCAATATATTCAAAAGCACCCCATTGATTTTCTCTTACATATTTTAATTTATCTTGCTTCTTATCTATATTAGTTTTATTTTCATTAATTGCTGGAACAATTTGTTTAACAGTTGTTTGTAAATTATTATCATTTATATTTTGTTTTTTATCTAATAAGTCATTAGTTTCTTGTTTTGTATAATAATCATGCTCAGTACTATCTTCTGCTATAAATTCAGTTGGTGTGCCTTTTCCAATATATTGATATAATGTAACAGAACCTGCTTGGTAATTAATATCATTAGAAACCACAGTAATATCATTTCATTCCTTAGTGAATAATAATTGTACTTTAACATTATCTTTTATAATTAACTCATCTAACTTAATACTGGTTTGTGTTGTTCTATTAATATCACCACTTAAATTAAATATAGTTTTTTTATCACTATATATATAATTATCAGTAGGAGTACTAGGTGGTTGGTAAATATAACCTCATATTGCTAAATATGTTTTACCAAATTCATTACTAGGAATAAAAGAAGACATTTTCTTTCATAAAGGACTAGTTGCAATATTAAATCAATTATTTTTAATATCATCAATATTTTCATTTGTTTTAATTAATTCACTATTTAATTTTGTAATTTCATTTTCATTGGTAGTAATTCGTTTTTGTTGTTTAGCAGAAAAGTCAGCAGTTGCAGCATGGGTAAAATCACCAATTTGGGGATTATTTTGTAAAGCTTCGGGTGGTAATGTCCCAATTTCATCAGGTCAATCTAAAATCATTGTTTCAGTTTCTTTATCATATTCAGTTGCGACATAACCTTTATTAACAAACTTACTAACAGGACCCCTATATATCTCATTTTCATTATCATCAACTAAATCATCATATAATTTCATTTGTTTTGATAATGTAAATGCTTTTTGTTCTTTAATTAATTCATCAACTTGATTTTTTGTATAAAATGCTTTTAAGTCAATTTTTTCAATATCTAATTCATCTTCACTATAATTTAAAAATACTTGTTTTAATTCAGTTAATCTTGCTCATATTTTCATTCTACTAGGTGCTAAGTCTCAAACATTAATACTAGGAATACTATTTGCACTAAATGATGTACCATTATTGAATTGAATAGTAGCATCAACATTAAACTCAATTGGTGTACGATTAAATACTCAATGTTCAACCATTACATAAACCATATCTCTTAATGTTTCTTTAATTAATTCATCTTTAAAACTATCAAAAGGAAATTTAGATAAAATAAAATCAAGATAAGCATTAATATCATTTTGAGCGCGAATAGCAAAAGTTATAAATCAATCCTTAACATTAGGTCATGTATTTATATATTGTTGTGGTGTTTCTGTAATTTTTCCAGTTAATGGATATCAGTTATTATAATTTTCAAGACTGACATCAGTTCAAAGTTTATTAATCATAATTTATCATTCCTTAAAAAATGCTTTTTTATAATGCTTAGTTTTTGTTTTTATTTTTCTATGTGTTATATGGATAATTTCTTTTTGTAATTTTTTCTTACCCTTTTCTACAACTTGACTATATGCAAATTTTTCTAAATGATGTAATAGTCCAGTACCAAATAATGTATTAACTGAAAATTTTAAACCAACATTTTTAAATGATTTATTAATATTTTCAATAGGATTATTAATAACATTCACTACTTTATGATAGGTTCTTATTGTCCTAAAAATTTCTCTATAAACTTTAAAACTATCTCTAATTACTTGTTGAACAACTGGTGGAGCAAATGCAATTGCTTTTAATCATTTATTACGACTAACTCCATAACCAATGTATCAACCACTGTATCAGTGATATCAATGGAATGGATGTATTTGCATAACAAAAGTTTCTGCTTTAAGAATACTATCAATAACTGTAATTGGTTTATACTTAGGATTACGATGATAAATAGTAATTGCACATTTACTTAATGATAAAGGTTGAATTTTGCAACCGATAAATACAGGTGAATTTAATGGAATTAATTGTGCATGTTTAATTGCTTTTTTTCTGCACTAGTAAATAAATCTGTTGCTTTTTCTTTTAATTTATTAATTTTTTCCATTACCTTTTTTTCTAAATTTTCAAATTTTTCTTGTAATTTATAGATACTTTCTCGTAATTTTTCAAAATATGGAGTATCTTTTCAAAATTTATTTAAACCTTTTTTTAAATAAAATCTAATATCAAAATATTTAAAAGTTTGATTTGCTTTTAAAACAAGTTGATGAATTGAACTATTTTTAAAATTAAATTTAATAGCATTAGCACGAATTTTTTGTAAATCCAAAATTAAAGATTTACCATATCTATTTTCTGCATGAATTGTATGAACTAAATTTAATCAATCATATTGGTTCATTTTTAATACTTCTTTTAACTCAGTATTATATTTTTTTAAAAAGTTATTTGCTTTTTCAATATCTTTAATCTTAAACTTTGGAGTTAATTGCGGACTCAATTTTATTAATGTATTTTGTAATAATAAATAATCTTTTAACTCTTGTGCTTCTAATTTTTTAAAATTATTTTTAAATTCTCTTTCAGCAACATAACCTAAATTTTGGATTATTGTTTCACGATTAGGAGCAAAACTATAATTAAATAAATAACGTTTATTACCAATAATTTTATCTGTTAAAATTTCTTTGCCACTTACTTGACTAATAATTTCTTGTAAGTTTTTTGCTTCTTTAACACCTATTTGTTCTAATGTTTTAGTTTTTTGTGCTAGTTTAATAAATTTAGTCGTACGATAACCACGACTTATTTTATTAAGTCCAGCAAATGCTGGTAATATATTAAAAAAAGTATTTAATGGTGTTACATTTCCTTTTAAATAATCATAAACTTGATTAATAGTAAAATCAGTTAAAAACTCTACACCAACAGCAATACTACTACCAATAAAATCACTTGCACCTAATCCAAGTGCTATGCTTTCACTTAAACCACCAGTAAAAGGAGCAAGTGCTACTGCTATTACTTGTACACCAATCATTTCTAAAATTTCTCATCAAAAACTTTTATTTTCTTGTTGTTTACTGATTCTAGTATGTTTTGGTTTATTGATATTGAAAAGTATTGCTGTACTAGTTGTACCAATTGGCATGATTAAATTTCCTTAATTATTGAAGAGTTATTTTAATTGGACTTGTTGAACCTTTATAATTTGGATCATTTACATTTGCTCTAATTGCTACATATAAATCACCAGTTTTTTGTTTATTATTACTAATAATGTTCTTACCTTGCTCATCACTAAAGTATTTAATAGTTGGATTTTCCAAACTTGGATTTAAACTATTAATTTCTTTTGCATATAAAATATTTGTATCTAATTCTTTATTAGTTTTATTTGTTTTTGCAGTAGGATTATTTATTGTTAAAGTTGTAATTTTAGATTTTAAATCATTTTTTACTTCACTTTTAATTAATCCACATAACATTCAACGTGATGTTGTTTCTTTTTTTGACATATAAGGAATTGATTGCCCAAATACTTCACCACCAACTAAATAAGTTCTACCAACTTTACCATCTGCAACTTGTTGTAAATAAATAACTGTATTTTGTAACATATATCTTTTCATTGCTTTTGGAGTTGCTAAAATAAAATTCATTATTTCATCTTCATTTTTATCATTTGTAAATGTCATATAATCATCTAATACAATTTGACATAATACACCTTTTACATATAAGTCATTTCCATTTAAACGTAATTGTTGTGCTAATTCATTATCAGTAATTATTCCTTTATTATCTGCTAAATAAACTAAACTATCATAAAGATTATTAGTAATAAAAAATTTACAATTTGTACTATTTCGTAATTGAAATAAAGTATTTCATGCCGATAACATTGCTTTTAAATATCCAATTGGTGTTGGGTCAGTTATTGTTACTTTTGTAGCAAATTGAGAAATTATGTTAGTATCATCATTTGCTAATTTATCTGTTAAATCATTAGCAACTTCATATTGCATACTGTCTAATAAATTTTGACCATTTTCAGCATTTAAGTCAATATTGGCAATAGTTTCACCAGCAAGATATGATTTTTCAATTATTTTTTCAATTTTATCAGTAGTAGCATACCCAACATCATATCTTTTACTTTTGTCATCTCATGGAATAACTTTAACTTTTGGGTCTTTTGGTAATTTAATAATAAATTCAATTTTTGTAGAGTTAGTCATTTCAATTGGAAAAAAGTTTGCTCATGGTGAATTTGATTGTTTAAAAAATTCAATGAATTCTGGTGCTTCAACTAATTTTTCTGTATTATTTAAGTTTGTTTGAATATTTACTGCCATTTTAAACTTCCTTTTCTATAAATAATTTTTCTTTTTATAATCCAATAATGGATTAATTTTAATTGGTATTTGATTTGTTAATATAGTTTCTTGTTTACCACCTGTATTAATTGGTTCTTTAAACAATGGTTGTTCTTTAATAATTTTTTTAATAGTATCTTCTATTTTTGAATTTTCTATATTATTTGTTTTAAATTTTAAATAATCATAAAATTCACTTTTAACTTGATATTTTTTAAATATATTAATTATTTCTTTTTCTTTTATTTCTTGATTAAGTTTATTTAATTTATTTTCTGCTTCATTAACTTTATTTTCTATTTCTTGTGAAACATCATTTTCAGTTAAAGTTTGTGTTGTTTGTTGTACATTAGTTTCATTTTCTAACATTTACAGCACCCCATTATTTAATTTCTTTATTAATTTTTTCATTAAGTTTTGCTAATTTTTTTTGATGTTTGATAATTTTATTATTTGCTCTAACATGTTTTGGAGTTGTAATAAATCGTTTTAATAAAACAATAATTTCTCGACAAAGTAATATACCAGTACTAATTCCAATTGTTTCAAGTGCTTTTAAAAAATCTTTCATTTTTATATTTTCCTTTCTTTTTATAAGTGATAATAATTTTCATCAAATGATAATTGTGCATTAATATTAACTTCACTCATATCACTACCATAACTATTAATACTTACATTATCATTAATAAGATTTGCAGTTTCATTAGTGAATACTGTTTCTTGCATTTCAGTATTATTATGTACTGTTTCCATAGGTAATAAATTATGAATAATTTCACTTATTCCTGCAATAATAGTAGGTACTGCATAAGCATTATTAAAATCATTATTAATACCCATAGCAACACCACTACTAATCAAGCATCCACCAGTTGCCATATTTGCTATTTTTCTTATATTTTGAAATCTATTAGGTATTAATTCAGTTAAACCACTAATAAGATTTGAAACACCATAAGCATTTAAACTAATAAAAGTATCTCAATCCATTAAATTATTAGGATTATTATTTATGCTTAATAATGGTCATGGTGGTATTTCAGTAATAGTTGTACTTGTAGTAGTAGTTATAGGCATAGGTGTTGTAGTGGGTTCTATTGGATTAATATTATTTTCTGTTCATTTACTATAATTTGCTAAACCAATTGTTCCTAATCCTAATAATATTTTTTTACTACTATTAATTACTTTTGTTTTAGTATTTGGCATTTGATTTAAGTTTCATATATCTAAACCTAATTTTTTACCAAATAATAAACTATTAATTGAACCTAATATTGGATTTCCTATTAATTGACCATAATAAGCACTTGTACCTATCATTGCACAAATAGGACTAATTCCAATTCTTATTAATTTTAATAAAGTATAATTATTTGATTGTACAATTAAATCATTTGGCATTTTCATCTACTCTTTCTAAATTTTCTATTTTTTTAATTCAAACTTTTACTCAACCTTGATAAACATCATTATCACCAACTATTAATGCAACATTATCTTCGGGGTCAGAAATAATTATATGTTGTGACTTAACATTAGGATATTTCATTAATATAATTGCTCTAATATCATTATGAGTACGAAGTGCTTGTGGTGAAGGTGATAATATTTCAATTTCATCTTTATCACCAAATAAAGTAGGCAATATAATCATTATTTATTCTCCTTATTTTTTGTTAAATTATTAACTATTTTTTTTAAACATTTCATACATCAATTTTTAGTTAATCAAATTCTTTTATTACAATATTTACATTTATTCATTTTTACTCTTTTCATTTTTTAAATCATTTAACATTAATTGAACAAAATGCACGATTTTTAGGAATATTTAAAGTATTAAAGATTTGACCGCTTACTATAATTTCATCATTTTTGTTTAATAAAATACATCGTTTATAAAATTTTGGGTTATTAAAAATTAAAGTAACATAGTTTAAACCATTCCATTGCCCACGAACACTATAATATAATTGTTTATTACCTTTTTCATGATATTTTGCTTCAATAATGTTACTAAGTTTTACTGTTAATTTAACATAATTTGCTTTATCTTTCATTTTTAAAATTCCTTAAATAATATTGAATGTGCTTATATGCATCTTCTTCATGTTTTGTTAATTTTATATTTCCTTTATAATTTTCTATTTTGTTTTTATTTTTTGGATGGTTTTCTAGATAATCTCATTTCATAACATCTTGTACTAAAACCATTAATGCACCAATAATTTTAGGAGTTGCTAATGGATTAGTTAATAATTGTTTTGAACTTAAAAAGAAATTTTCTACAATAACTAATATTTTTTTATTAATAAATTGTTTTTTAATTTTTAAAAAGCATTCTTTAAATAGATTTTTACTTTCTAAAACAGTTTTAGTTTTAAATGTTTCATTAAAAATAATATTATTAGTTTCATTTGAATATATAATAATTCCACTTATACCAATACCAGCGGGGTCAATACCAATAATTAAGTCATATTTCATTTCCATTATCTTAATTTTTAATTCCATGATATTTAATTGATTTTCTATTAATAATTTTATTAAATTTATAAATTATCTTTTTTTGATTATGATATGATTTTTTACAGATTTTTCTAATATAACAATAATAACAATGATAAGATTTAATATTATCCATTATCAAATTTTCCTTTTTCAATTATTTTTGCTGTTTGTTTAAGATATTTAGGTAATTTATCATAGCAACTATCACATATTAGATAAGGTATAGACCAATTTTTATATTTAATAGTTTTAGTTGAGATATTAATACAATCTTTTCAAACTTTATTAATACAAACTTTTAATTCACATTTTTGATTTTTATTAATCTTCATTATTATCCTTAATTTGTTTTTTATTATAAATTATTGCAATTCCTAATAATAAACCTATAAGATTTAAAGTAATAAATAAAAATACAATTCCAATTGCATTATTATCATTACACATATATAACCCCATAGTTGTTAATATTATTCATGCAAAAATTCCTATTATTATTAATAATATGATTGTTCCAATACTCATTAATACTTCCTTTCTTTTTTTATCAATATATTCTGTTGCTTTTAGCATAAAGAATATATATTTTTATTTTTAGATTATTAATACTATTAGTTATATTTTTCTTAGAAAAATGGGCTCGAAATAAATTTAAAACTTGTAAAAACATTGAGCGGTGCCGGTTCATTTTTTTTACAAGTTTTAAATTTATTTTCTCGCCCAAAAAAATTTTTCAAAAAAAATAAAAAATAAAACCAACACTTGCTCACTGGGTAGTGACAAGATTGGTTAAATAAAAAATTAATAGAATTAATATAGTAGGTTCCCTAGTAGGTCTATATATACTAGTTACCAATTCGCTCCCACCCCAAGAATTACCATTTAATGGTTAGTATATTTTATTAGGTATCAATCCACTTATTATTTATCCATGCAAGTCCACATGTTTTAGCTACTATTTTTAACAACTGTGTTGTAGTTCACTGTTTTAGTTCCCTAACACGTGTTGATAATAGCGTTAAGGACGGTTATTAATTATTAACTTTCTCCTACTTGGTCCACGGCGTGTAGTAGATATTTAAAGGGTGTTAATAATAAAAATTTTAAAATTTTACAATTACAAAAAAAGACAAGATTTTTATTCTCGTCTTTGTTAATAATTTTTTATATAAATTAGAAATGAGAGTTTAAGTGAAAAGGGGTAAATATATATTAATAGACATCTTCGCCATGCTCCCATATTTTTTTTAATTATGTAAATACTTTTCCAACAATAATTAAAAATTGAACTAAATTATTATTATTTACTCAACAAACGCAAGAAAATAAAGATATTTTTACTACTTTTAATAATTTTGGTATTACCCCAATTCTTGTGATTAGTGGTTTACATATTAATTTCTTTTTTATGTTTTTTAAAAAAAGTTTATTTTTTATTAAACATGAATTAATTAAACTTTTAATTTGTTTTGTTATTTTATTTTTTTACTTATATTTACTTAATTGATCTATTTCTGCAATGAGAGCATTAATGTTTATCTTTTTTAGTTCGATCTTAAAGTTTAGTAAAAAACGATTCATCCAATTTCTATTCTTAGTTTTAGTGCATATTGTTGTCTTTGTTGATGACCGTTACAGTTTTATCTTTTAGGATTTCAACTTTCTTTTGGTATTACTTTTTTAATTTTGTTTATTATTAATAAATTTAAAAATTCCAATTACTGGATTAGGTTATTATTAATTAACATCGTTTTATTTTTATTTACTCTTCCTATGCAATGACAAATAAATCATGGCTTTAGTTTATTAACAATTCCTTATTTGTTATTTTTTACACCAATTATTATTTTTTATGATATTATTTTATTTTTAAATTTATTTTTAAATTCAATTATTAATATTTTTGTTGCGCTAATGCTAAAATTTTTAATTAGTTTAATAAAAATAATAAATATCAGTAATGTTTGAATTCCAACTTTTCAAGTCGAAATTTGAGTTTTACAACTTTATTTTTTAATTTTAATATTTATTTACAATTGTTGGAAATATTTTAATTGGAAAACACTAACAGTTATTATGCTAAATTTTGTTTTACTTTCAACATTGTGAACAGCTAATATTATTAAACCTTATTATGAATTAACAATGATTAATGTTGGCAATGCCATGAGTATTTTAGTTACTAGCCCCTATAATAATGCTGCGATTTTAATTGATGCTGGTACTGAAGATTTAAAACCAAATAATCCAACTATTTATAATTATCTTTCGGCAAAAGGAATTTATAATTTAAAAGCAGTATTTTTAACACATCATGATTTAGATCATGTTAGTAATCTTCCATTTTTAAAAAAACATTTAAAAATAGATAAAGTTTTTGAAAATACTAATCAATTATCACAATATATTATTGCTGGTTTTAATCCAGTTCATAATTTAGTTTATGGTTTTAATTTACAGTATGCTTCTGAAAATAATAAAAGTTTAGTTTTGTTATTACAAATTTATAATTATAAAATTTTATTTACTGGTGATATTGAAGCACAAACTGAAAATTTATTACTTGATGCTCATCTATTAGAAAAAATAAATATTTTACAAGTTCCCCATCATGGTTCAAAAACTTCGTCAACTATCGGTTTTTTAAAAACTCTTAGTCCAGAAATAGCATTGATTTCAGGGCATTATCAAAAGCGAAGACAGTTTCCCAATATTGAAACACTCAATAATTTAAAAAAAATTAATGCACAAGTTTATTATTCAGGAAAAAATAAAACTGTAATTATAAGAATATATATGAAACATTATGATATTATAACATTAACATAAAATAATTATCGTATGTTATGAGGTAAAAAATATGGTTTATATTATTCATGGTCAAGATCAATATTTAGTAAAAAAAAATATTAAATGTTTGATTAAAAAAAATCATAAAGTAAAAAAATATGATTATAATGAATATGAACTAGAAGATGATACATTTGCTAATATTATTAATGAAATACAAATTATAAGTTTATTTGAAGAAAATAAGGTTATTGTTATTAATGATAGTAGTAATTTATGACAAAAATATATTAAAGAAAAAAAGTTTGTTGATGCTTTGCTTAATCATAATCAAAAGATAATGATAATTATTAAAAGTTTAAATCTTAATTTTAAAGTAAATAAAGAATTTAAACAATTTAATATTATAAAAGTTAAAAATTATACAAGAGGACAATTATTATTGTTAGTTAATAAATTTTGTAATAATTTTAAAATCAATATTACGCCAGAAGCAATTGATTTTCTGTTAGAACATTTACCAAGTGATGTTAATATTTTTTTAAATGAATTATCAAAACTGAAATCAATCAAAGAAAAGATAACCTTAAAAATTATTAATGATGTTATTCCAAAATATTTTGAAGAAAATATTTTTAAAACAATTGCATATTTTTTAAAAAAAGATTATAAAAATTTCTGAATACAATATGACTATTATAATGTGATTAATTATGATAAAATTAAATTAATTAATATTCTTGTATATCAATTAGAATTAATTAGAGGTATGAAAATTTTAGTTAAACAAAATAAAAATAATGAATATATTGCCAAAACATTAAATATTTCCCAATTTCAACTAAAAGTATTACAACAATATTTAAATACTAGTTTAAATATTAATAATATTTTGTTAAAATTATATGAATTAGATTATAATATCAAAAAAGGAAAGTTTAATAAAAATATTGCAATTGATTTATTTTTTTTGAATATTTAGTATATAATTATAGATGTTTCAAATTCAAGAGGTGATACATATAATGAAAAGTAATAAAAATATTGATGATACAGAAAAAAAAATAGTAGAATCAAATGATGATATTACATTGGCTAAACCAAAAGTAAAAAAAGTTACAAAAAAGCAAACTGAAAAAGTGTACTCAGAAGAAGATTTAAATGTTGCATTGTACTACGAAGTATCAAGCACTATATATAATAGTTTGAATAACTTAATTGTTAGAAAAGCAATTTTTAGTGATGAACAACTTTTAAAAATTTTAGAATTACAAATTTCTAATTTATTTTTTCTTGAAAAAGAGTTAAAGGAATTAAAAGATAAAACATATGCATTAGAATTTTTACAGTTAATCTCTAATTTGGTAAATCGTAGTTTGAGTATAACTAAAAGTTCACCTAAAAATCGTATTGAAATTCTTGAAGAACGTAATTTATTAATAGTAACAATTACTAATATTTGTAAGACAGTAGAAAAAGAAAGTCTTGAACGAATTAGACAATTTGATGATAATACTTTTAATGAATTAAATGATCAAATTATTGCATTAAATAATTTTAGTGATGATAGTACTGAAATTAAACCAAGTGTTATTCCAAATAATCAAGTTCTTAATAATAATGGTGCTGCCAATACTAATGTTGGAACTGTTAATAATCCAAATAATAATTTAAATATTAACAATCTTGATAATGCTAGTTTAGCGAATTTAACTAAATTAGGAGTTTTACCACAGCATCCTGCTACAAATCCTAAGTTTTACCCATATATGAATAAGCCAAAATATATCCCACTTTTAAAGAAAATATTATCAGGTTTTTTCCTATTAACAACAGTGTTAGCAGTAGTTACTTATATATTAACTTATTTTGTGGAAGGTACCCATGTAATTGAAGTTGGTGGTTCACTAGTTTATTATAATTTTGGACAACAATTGCAATCAATGATTCTGACAATTATTATGACAATAGTTTTAAATGGTGGATTTTTATATTCAATTTTAAAACCACCTAAACTGGGTCGTGATTTATATCGAACATCATATTTTTTAATTGTTATTTTAATTCTTTGAATAGTTTATACAGTTGTAAATTTAATTTTTATTATGAGAGATGATTCAATATTAAGAACATTTGATTCATTTTTAGGAAAAGATGGTAAAGTTGATTCAGGCGCCTTAACTTGATTAAAAGGATTATCAACATTTAAAGCTTTTCAAGTGTTAACATATGTGACAATAGCTTCTTCAATTTTACCAATTGCTATTATTTTAGTTATTGCTATTCTTAATCCAAGAATTGATCGTAACAAAATTATGAAAGCCAATGCAGAATATCAAAATGCTATTAATAGCGCTTTAAATGGTAAACCTTATGAAATCGATCCGACATTATTTGATGATAGTTTAGATAATGATAATAAAAAAGATACAAAAGATCATAAATTTTGACGTAATAGTGATTTATTTAAATAACAAAATTAAAAGGAATGAGCCCAGTTGAATATCGGCTAAATCATTCCTTTTAATAAAATCTCTTTTTAATTGTCTACTTTACTTGACAAGTTCATATTAAGTCCTTTTAATTTCGTTTCTTAGTTTTTTTATTTCAACATTTTTTTGATAATATTAGTAAATATTATTTTTTTGTATTACTTTTATGAAAAAGAATAATACTTTTTATCTTATTTTATTTTAAATTTTACTATACCTTAGTCAGAAAACAACTTAAATATTATTAATTGAAAATATTTTTCCGAATTCTGTTTTATTTTTCTGTTTTTGATGTATATATATAGTATAGATTTGAAATAAGTTTATGAAATTTTCATTTAATAATTCAAATCTAATTAATTACAAAATTTATTCTAATTATGAAATATAATTAAAAATTATTTTATAACATAATAAATTATATTTGAGAAATTAGATAAGTCCTTAGGAGGATATTATGGAAAATTTAGTAAGTGAAGAAATGATTGAAGAAGCATATCTAAAAATCAAAGATAAGATTGGTAAAACAAGTTTAATTAAGGCAGATAAACTTTCTTCATTTTCCGGTAATAATATATTTTTAAAATTAGAAAATTTACAAAAAACAGGTAGTTTTAAAATTAGAGGAGCTTTAAATAAGATTCTTAATTTGTCAAAAGAGCAACAAGTAAAAGGATTAGTTGCCGCTAGTGCTGGTAATCATGCCCAAGGTGTCGCTTTAGCGGCAAAAAGTTTAAATTTAGTGTCAAAAATAGTTATGCCCATTACCGCACCACTCGCTAAAATTGCTGCTACTAAAGAATTTGGTGGTGCTAAATGTACTGTTAACCTTTATGGTAATATGTTTGATGATGCCATGGCTGAAGCATTAAGACTTGAAAAAGAAGAAGGTTTAACCTTAGTTCATCCATATGATGATAATTTTGTTATTGCTGGTCAAGGCACAATTGGTTTGGAAATATATGAACAAATGAAATCTTTAGATAAAGAAATTGATTATTGTTTAGTGCCAATTGGCGGAGGAGGACTACTAAGTGGTATTGCAACTTACTTAAAAAGTAAAAACCCAAATATTAAATTTATTGGTATTGAATCACAAAATGTTGATTCTTATAATCAGGCCTTACAAAAAGGAAAACCATTTAAAATTGAGGGAAAAAGTTCAATTGCTGATGGAATTGCTGTTAAACAAACAGGAGAATTAACATTTAATATTTTAAAACAAAATGTTGATAAAGTTGTTACTGTTAGCGAAGAAGAAATCGCACAAGCGATGTTATTTTTATTAGAAAAATGTAAAGTTGTAACTGAGGGTAGTGGTGCGGTAACTGTGGCTGCTATTCTTTCAGGTAAACTAGATAAAATTATTGGTAAAAATAAAAATGTTGTTTGTGTTATTTCTGGTGGTAATGTTGATATTACTACATTAGGAACAATTATTAATAGTGCACTAATTAGTTCACATCGTCGTGTTCCTTTTTCAGTAAATGGTAAGATTAATAATAATACTATTAGTGAAATTATTAACATTATTACTAAAAATGGTGCTTCTATTTATAAAATTCATAGTACGTTTGATCGTAATAAATTAGATATTAGTAATTTTAGTATTTTTATTGTTATGGATACATCAGATGTCCATCAACAAAATAAAATATTTGCTGAAATTCGCGCATCAAGTTCTAATTTTACATTAGTATCTAAATAATTTTAAAATTTACTATTTTATATTAATAAAATTATTTGCTAATTTAAAAGAGACATTTATTAAAAATGTCTCTTTTAAAAGATAATTATCATTATTTTGCTTTTGCTAATTTAATCATAATTTTAGATTTTTGACGACCAGCTTTATTAGCATGGTAAATACCTTTAACGACAGCTTTATCAATTAAACTACATACTTCATTAACAAGAGTTGGCGCATTTTCAGTTTTACTTTTTATTGAAATTTCTGCTTTTTTTAAAGCAGTTTTAATTTTAGATTTATAACTCTTATTAATCTCATTTCTTTTTTGATTTGTTTTAATTCTTTTGATTTGTGATGCAATGTTAGCCATTTTGTCTCCTTTTTTAATTTGAATATGTTTTATAGATTAATTACAACAAAAATAATTATAACAAAAATCATAAACGTTGTATAATATTTTTTATTTTTTTAGTATAATTAACATGTTAGCGTTTTTTAATAGTATATTTTAGTTTTTTTATACTTTGATGTTAAGAAAACTTTAATAATAAATGTAGGTGCGGTAAAGAAATGAGTTACTATTTTCGTAGTCCTTATCAATTTACTTATCATGGTATTGGTAGAATTAGGACAAGATTAAAATTACAAAACCTAAATGATGTTCAATTACGTGAACACTGTTTAAAACTAATTAGTGAGTCCTATGATATTGAAGAAACCAAAAGTTTTAAATATATCAGAGTTAATAGAACACATTTTTATTTTGTAATTAGAAAAGATGTTAATTTAATTTTAACAATTTCACCAATGAGTGCTACTAAACTATTAACAGTAATTGAAGAAAATTTATAAATCAAAACAAAAGAGGAAAATAAAATGGGAAATCTAACTAGTCAATGATGAATGTTAGCGCTGATAGGAGTAGTTTTAATAATTTTTATTTTTACAACGATTTCAGCAAAAAAGAAGAAAAAAGAAGAAAAAAAACAACGACAAAAAGAAGTAAAAAATGTTATTAAAATTTTTATGCGTGATGAACTAAAATTACAGCATAAAACCGTTGAATTTGAACAAGTAGTTTCACGTAATAGTAAAGAATATCGTTATCGTGATGTTTTTGATGTAATTGTAAAATTGTATGATTCTAAGAAGAATAATTTATTTGCAACTAAAGCATTTGAAGTAGAAGGATTTACTAAGCAATTATCAAAGAAACAATTTGAAACAATTTGAAAAGTAAATTGTGAGTTAGACTTAGAAGAGACACTTAAAAGAATTGAATTATCAAAAAAACGTAGTGCCAAGATTAAAATAAAAAGAAAAACAGCAGAAGAAAAAGCAGTACTGAAAAAAGAAAACGAAGCTGTTAAACTTGCCATTGAAGCAGAACGTTTACAAAATAAAGAAAATAAAAAACGTGCTAAAAATCTTGAAAAACCTAAAGTTGCAATTCATGATAAATTTTCTGGATGAAAAGACAAGTAAAGTTTTATTTTTAAATAGATAAATAAGGGGATGGATAATGAAAATTTATAAAGATGATTATAAACATTTTCGTATTTGTCAAAAACTTTCATGATTTTTAAATGCCAAAAACTATGCTTTAGCTAAGCATTTAATTGAGGAAAAAAAGATAATAAGTTTTGTAGAACTAACACATACTAAAACAAGTAGTAAATTTAAATCAGATTTATTTACGATTTCTGAGTTAGATGATGATACATTTGAAAACAATTATAATGAAGAAGATGATTCTGATTTTTACGCCGGTGAAACACTGGCTGATGGTATTGAAACTGGGCATTATGCTCAAGAATATTTTAAAATAAAATATTCTTGTTTTAATTTTGAATCTGAACCCAGCACTAATGTTATCGAAATTATTGAAAACAAACAATATAATGTTTTATTTGAACCAAGATTTGAATATCAAGGTTGTGTTACTAAATGTGATATTTTAAAACGAAATAACGATGGTTGAGATTTAATTGAAGTAAAAGCAGTAACTTGGGTTAAAGAAGAACATATGTGGGATTTACTTTATCAGTATGATATTTTAACTAAGTGTGGAATTAAAATTGTTAATACTTATATTATGTATTTAAATAATAATTATGTTAGAAAAGAAAAATTAGATTTAAATGAATTGTTTATCACTAATGGTGCAACGTGACAAAAAAGTGCTAATACTAAAAAAAGTTTTAGTATTTTTAATTCAATACAAGATGAAATTTTAAATGGTAATTTAAAAGTACAATATGAAACTGTTAACAAGATTATTAAAATGACTGATATTAATAAAATTATTGAATTATTGACTTCACCTTATTGCCATAATAATAGTGATAAGTTTTGTTCTCATATTTTTAAATATTTTGCTATTCATAATACTATTTTTGAATTATATCGTTTACGAAAGACTAAAAAAGCATTATGATATTATCAAGAAGATTTGCTAGAAATCAATGATGAAAGACTGTTACCATTTTTAACAAATTCTAATTTACATTTAAGACAATATGATGTTATTAAAAATGGTAATAAATTAATTGATAGTAATAAATTTATTGATTTAAAAATTGAGTATAACAAATATCAGTATCCAATTTATATGTATGATTTTGAAACAATGAAATCAGCAATTCCCAAATTTAAAAATAGTAGGCCATATCAACAAATTCCTTTTCAATATTCTGTTCATGTTTTACTAACACCTGATTTTGATTTTAGAACAAAAAAATCAATTGAGCATTATCAATTTTTGGCAGATGGTAATGAAGATCCAAGAGAGAGTTTAACTAAAAACTTATGCCATGATTTAATTAATATTCATGGCCAAGGTACTTATGTTGCTTATAATCAGTCATTTGAAAAATCAGTGCTTAAAAAATTAGCTTATTATTATCCTAAATATAAAAAACAATTAGCAATAATTCATGATGGTACTGTTGATTTACAAGATTTTTTTAAAGATTTTAAAATTTATAAAGAACAATTTTATGGTTCACTTTCAATTAAAAAAACATTACCAGCTTTTGAACCTGATTTTTCTTATGAAGGATTAGTTATTAAAAAAGGCGATATGGCATCTGAAGTTTTTCGACGAAGAGTTGAAAATAATATTACTTTAAGTAATTGAAATTATAATTTTCGTGAAAATATGTTAAAATACTGTGCTCAAGATACTTTAGGTATGGTAGTATTATTTTGACATATCAAAAATATTGTTGAAATTTACAAAGCAAAAATTGAAGGAGAAAATAATGAAAAAAATTAAAATTTTATTTATGGGTTCTTCTTTTTTCTCCGAAAATATTTTAAAAACATTATTAACAACAATGAAAAATGAAATTGAAGTAGTTGCTGTTGTTTGTCAACCAGATCGGAAGATTGGTCGCAAACAAGAGATTATTGCTTTGCCAATTAAACAATTAGCAAAAACACATAATATTACTGTTTTTCAACCAGAAAAAATTATTGATAGTTTAAATGATTTGCAATTATTAAATATTGATGTTATTTTGACTTGTGCTTATGGTCAATTTTTGCCAAAAGCAATTTTAAATTTACCAAAAAATAAATGCTTAAATATTCATGCTTCATTATTACCACAATTACGTGGTGGTGCTCCTATTCAATGAGCAATTATTAATGGTTTGGCAACTACTGGTATTACCTTAATGAAAATGATAAGTAAAATGGATGCTGGAGCAATTTATGTTCAAGATAAAGTTGCAATTAGTAATGATGATACATATACTTCATTAGTTAACAAATTAATAATGTTAGCACAAGATATGTTAATAAAAAATTTATTAAAAATCATTAATAATGAAATTAAAGAACAAGAACAAGATGAAAATAAAATAACTTTTGGTTTAAATATTAAAAGAAGTGATGAAAAAATTAATTGAAATCTTTCAGCACAATTAATTTCATGTCATGTTCGTGGTTTATATAATACACCAATTGCTTATACTATTTTAAATAATAATATGTATAAAATTCATCAAGTAGCAATAAGTGAACAAATATCAGATGCTTTACCAGGAACAATTGTCACAATTAACAAATTAGGAATTATTGTTGCTACAAAAACTAATAATATCATCATTAAAGTTATTCAACCAGCAGGTAAAAAAGAAATCATTGCCGCTTATTATTATGGTTCTAAAAGTAAGCCAATTAAAGTTGGCTTACTTTTTGAGTAATAAAAAGTAATAGGAGGAAAAAATGTATCGTTTTCGTTCAATTAAATATTTAGCATTTTCTGGCATAATGACAGGTTTATTAATAGTAATTGGTTATTTTTCATCATTTATTTTTGGTTGAACAATTACTAGTTTATTTGGTGGCAATTCCACTTTGCAGTTATTTGATGCTGTTTTTATTCCGTTTGTTGCTTTTTTTAAGGGTCCAATTATGTTAATTGCTGGAACTATTGCTGGTGCCATTTTTGATGTGATTAGTGGTGTTAAAATTGTAGTTGTACCAATTACGATTATTATTAGAATTTTAATGTTTTTTGTTATTAAATTATTAATTAATAAAGATTGATGAAGTAGTCTTTATACTTTCTTTTTTGCTGTTATTTTATTACTTATTTATCCTTTATATTATTTAGTAATTTATCAAGATTATGCGATTGTTATTAATGAATTAATTACTGATAGTATCCAAATTGTTGTTGCTTATATTATTTCGATTCCAATTTATTATACTCTTTGTAAAATCAAAATTAAATCAAATTATCATTTTTGAGATGATCAACAATTTGATTGTTTTAAAAAAGAAAAAGTAATTGAGTAAGATGTTAACAATTGTTTGTAACTTTTAATTTAATTTTATTTAAACTTTGATATACTAAAACATAGTAAATAGTTTATAACCAAAAGATAGGTGTGAATAAAAATATTATGAGTATCGATAAAAAGTACATTAGAAATTTTTCAATTATTGCCCATATTGATCATGGTAAATCAACTTTGGCTGATCGAATTTTAGAATTAACTAATGCTGTTTCAAAACGAGAAATGAAAAATCAATTGTTAGATTCATTGGATTTAGAGCGTGAACGTGGTATTACTATTAAACTAAATAGTGTGCAACTTAAATATCAAGCATTAGATGGTCATACTTATTTATTACATTTAATTGATACTCCAGGTCATGTTGATTTCACTTATGAAGTATCACGTAGTTTAGCAGCATGTGAAGGTGCTATTTTAGTAGTTGATGCTGCACAAGGGATTGAAGCACAAACTTTAGCCAATGTTTATTTAGCATTAGATAATGATTTGGCAATTATTCCTGTTATTAATAAAATTGATTTACCAAGTGCTGATCCAAATAAAGTAAAAGCAGAAATTGAACAAGTACTAGGATTACCAGCTGCTGATGCTCCTTTAATTTCGGCAAAAACTGGAATTAATATTCGTGATGTCTTAGAAGCAGTTATTAAATACATTCCATATCCATTTGATGCTGATAATAATGCACCGTTAACAGCTTTAATTTTTGATTCTTTATATGATAAATATCGTGGTGTGATGGCTTTTATTAGAGTTAAAACTGGTGTTATTAAAGTTGGTGATAAAGTACGAATGATGTCAACAGGTGCCGAGTATGAAATTACTGAATTAGGAGTAAGAACACCAAAAGAAGAAAAGCGCGAAATGTTAACTGCTGGTGAAGTTGGATGAATTAGTGGTGCCATTAAAATAATTAGTGATATTCATGTTGGTGATACCGTTACTAGTGTTAGTAATCCTGCAATGACATCATTACCAGGATATAAAACTTTAAAACCAATGGTTTATTGTGGTTTATATTCAATTGATACTAATAAGTATCAGGAGTTAAAAGATGCGTTATATAAAATTCAATTATCTGATGCCTCATTAACTTTTACTGCTGAAACTTCACAAGCATTAGGTTTTGGTTTTCGTTGTGGTTTTTTAGGATTATTACATATGGATGTTATTCAAGAACGCTTAGAACGTGAATATAATTTAGTTTTAATTTCAACAGCACCTTCGGTAATTTATGAAGTTAGATTAACTAATGGTGAAAAATTAATTATTGATAATCCAGCAAAGTGACCAACTGTCCAAGCAATTAAGAGTGTTGAAGAACCATTTGTGCAAGTAACAATTATGACACCAGAACAATATGTTGGGGCGCTAATGCAATTATGTCAAGATAAACGTGGGACTTATATTGATTTAAAATACGCTGATAATTTACGAAGAACACTTATTTATAATATGCCATTAAATGAAATTGTCATTGATTTTTTTGATAAATTAAAATCAATATCAAAAGGTTATGCTTCTTTAGATTATGAATTGAACGGTTATCAAGAAAGTAAGTTAGTGAAAATGGATATTTTATTAGCAAGCAATATTGTTGATGCGTTATCTATTATTGTTCATAAGGATTTTGCTTATGATCGTGGTCGTGTTTTATGTGAAAAGTTGAAAAAATTAATTCCTAAACAAAATTTTGAAGTTGCAATTCAAGCTGCTATTAATAATAAAATTATTGCTCGCCAAACGGTGCAAGCAGTGCGAAAAGATGTTATTGCCAAATGTTATGGTGGTGACATTACTAGAAAAAGAAAATTATTAGAAAAGCAAAAAGAAGGTAAGAAAAAAATGAAATCAATTGGTAATGTTGAATTACCACCAGCAGCATTTCGGGCTGTATTAAAAATAGATGATGATAATTAATAAAAAAATATAAAAAAATTTATTTTTTAAGTTTTAGTGTTAAAATAATAATCAAATAATATCTGTTAGTTTTTATTTTTAAAATATTAGACCTTTTATTCAAGTGTACAGTTCAAAATCCTTTATTTTAACTAAGTATCTTGAAATGATTAATTCTAAAGAAAATGTTGATGAAATCAAAAAGATGAGTGATGTGTTACCAAAAATTATTGAATTATGAGAAGATATTGAAGTTTTTATCCCACAAAAAAACTGGTAAATTAAAATATAAATTAAAAAAGTATTCAAATTCTGAAAAAGATGAAAATGATCAATGAAAAATAGTAAGTAAAACTTTATTTAAAAAAACACCAACATATGCTGGGTTCCTAAGGGTTTAATTTATCCAATTTTAGTTGCTTTTGCGCAGTTAATTATCTTTGATAAAGATTCTAATAACTATAAATTTAAAGTTGAACCAATAAAAGTTTGAAACAATACATCAATCATATTTGTAAATAAATTAATGGAATCTTCAAAAAGAAATAGAGATTCACAAAATGCAATAGGAAAATATGTTTTTTTATGGGATAGTATTTTAAGGAAGTTTTAATTGCTGTAAGGATTACCAATGTAAATAAATATTAAAATAGTTTAATTGTTTTAAAATAAAATATAAAGTTTGAAATTTAAAAATTAAGGAGTCCCTAATAAGTTATGTTATTTAGTAATATTTCTATACAAACTTTTTTAAAACAGCAATTACTAGAATTACAAGAAGAAATTGAATATGAAAATGAGAAATATTTGGTTAATGTAAATATTGATGAATATATTCAATATTTGATAGAAAAATATAATATCATTCCCATAACTTTATTAAAAAAACAAATATTTGCTAAAGAATGAGAAGAAGAAGTTGCTGATAGTAGTGATAGTAAATTAAATATTTCGTTCCTTTTGAAGGAGATAACAGTTTATTTTTTGGGAGCATGGCGAAGATGTCTATTAATACATAATTACCCCTTTTCACTTAAACTCTCATTTCTAATTTATATAAAAATTATTAACAAAGACGAGAATAAAAATCTTGTCTTTTTTTTGTAATTGTAAAATTTTAAAATTTTTAATAACATTCTTTAACACTATTATCAACACGTGTTAGGGAATTAAAACAGTGAACTACAACACAGTTGTTAAAAATAGTAGCTAAAACATGTGGACTTGCATGGATAAATAATAAGTGGAGTGATACCTAATAAAATATACTAACCATTAAATAATGGTAATTCTTGGGGTGGGAGCGAATTGGAAACTAGTATATATAGACCTACTAGGGAACCTACTATATTAATTCTATTAATTCTTTATTTAACCAACCTCGCTACTCCCCAGTGAGCGAGTGTTGGTTTTATTTTTTATTTTTTTTGAAAAATTTTTTTGGGCGAGAAAATAAATTTAAAACTTGTAAAAAAAATTGAGCGGTGCCGGTTCAATTAAAATATTAATTTATTTAACATAAATTAAATAAATATTGAATCGAATGCCTCAATGTTTTTTAAAATTTTATAATTTATTTCGAGCCCATTTTTCTAAGAAAAATATAACTAATAGTATTAATAATAAAAAAAACAAAAATATATATCCTTTATGCTAAAAGCAACAGGATATATTGATAAAAAAAAGGAAGTATTAATGAGTATTGGAACAATCATATTATTAATAATAATAGGAATTTTTGCATGAATAATATTAACAACTATGGGGTTATATATGTGTAATGATAATAATGCAATTGGAATTGTATTTTTATTTATTACTTTAAATCTTATAGGTTTATTATTAGGAATTGCAATAATTTATAATAAAAAACAAATTAAGGATAATAATGAAGATTAATAAAAATCAAAAATGTAAATTAAAAGTTTGTATTAATAAAGTTTGAAAAGATTGTATTAATAAATCTACTAAAACTATTAAATATAAAAATTGGTCTATACCTTATCTAATATGTAATAGTTGCTATGATAAATTACCTAAATACCTTAAACAAACAGCAAAAATAATAAAGAATTAATTAGTACTATGAAATATGACTTAATTATTGGTATTGACCCCGCTGGGATTGGTAATAATGGAATTATTATATATTCAAATGAAACTAATAATATTATTTTTAATGAAACATTTAAAACTAAAACTGTTTTAGAAAGTAAAAATCTATTTAAAGAATGCTTTTTAAAAATTAAAAAACAATTTATTAATAAAAAAATATTAGTTATTGTAGAAAATTTCTTTTTAAGTTCAAAACAATTATTAACTAATCCATTAGCAACTCCTAAAATTATTGGTGCATTAATGGTTTTAGTACAAGATGTTATGAAATGAGATTATCTAGAAAACCATCCAAAAAATAAAAACAAAATAGAAAATTATAAAGGAAATATAAAATTAACAAAACATGAAGAAGATGCATATAAGCATATTCAATATTATTTAAGGAATTTTAAAAATGAAAGATAAAGCAAATTATGTTAAATTAACAGTAAAACTTAGTAACACTATTGAAGCAAAATATCATGAAAAAGGTAATAAACAATTATATTATAGTGTTCGTGGACAATGGAATGGTTTAAACTATGTTACTTTAATTTTTAATAACCCAAAATTTTATAAACGATGTATTTTATTAAACAAAAACGATGAAATTATAGTAAGTGGTCAAATCTTTAATACTTTAAATATTCCTAAAAATCGTGCATTTTGTTCAATTAATGTTAAATGATTTAAAAAATGAAAAGAGTAAAAATGAATAAATGTAAATATTGTAATAAAAGAATTTGATTAACTAAAAATTGATGTATGAAATGTTTAAAAAAAATAGTTAATAATTTAACAAAAAATAAGGAAAATAAGGAATGTAAATAATGAAAAAAATAACTGTTGATGTAAAAGAAGTAACACAACGCTGGGATAGTCAATCATTAGATTTAAAGATTTTATATGCAATACGTGATCATCTTAAAAATGGATATTATAATTCTGCTCAAAGCATGATTGATGATTGAATCGATGATTTAGAAATACAATTAGGAGAAAAAGAATTTTGATAATGATTAAGGAAAATAAATAATTATGGGATATTGAACAAAATATTGTTGTACCTATTGTGGAAAAATAATGATAGGTGATGAAGAAAATATTAAACATACTAAAACTCATAAAAAGGAAAATAAATAATGATGTGTAATGGTTGTCGTTATCAATATCGGCCAGTTAAAACATATATTTATAGATGTAAAATTTGTAATAAATATTATTGTGATAGACCAATTCCTAATTGTTGAGAATATCATAAACGAGAATGTAAAAATATAGTTAAAGGAGAATAAATAATGAACTATTGTGATTGAACAGAACGAGTTAACGCAAATGGTAGTGTAACTTGAAAATGTAGTAATAAAACAGAAGAGAAACAAGATGAATATGGAAGAGCATATTGTACTGAACATAGAATTAAAGTTGATCAAATTAATAAATCAAGGCATAAAGATTGTATTAATAAAGAAAAATTAATTAAATATTTTAATAAATTACCAAAGAATCAAAAATTAACAACAGAAACTTTATATGTTTTTGATACTATATTTGAAAAAATAGAAAACGGAGAATTTCATTAATGATTATATTACCTACTTTATTTGGTGATAAAGATGAAATTGAAATATTATCACCATCACCACAAGCACTTCGTACTCAATAATGATATTAGAACAATTATCTTAATGAAATATCCTAATGTTAAATCACAACATATAATTATTTCTGACCCCGAAGATAATGTTGCATTAATAGTTGGTGATAATGATGTTTATCAAGGTTGAGTAAAAGTTTGAATTAAAAAAATAGAAAATTAAGGAAAGTAAAATAAATTATGCCAAATATAGAAAATACACAATCAAATTATACTTTATTAAAATTAATAAGAATTGGAATAAGTCCTATTGCAGCAATGATAGGTACAAGTGCTTATTATGGTCAATTAATAGGTAATCCAATATTAGGTTCAATTAATAGTTTATTATTTGGTAAAAAATTAGGTTTAGATATATGAAACTTAAATCAAAGACCAAGTAATAAAACAAAAGTAATTAATAGTAGTAAAAAAATATTATTAGGATTAGGAACAATTGGTTTAGCAAATTATAGTAAATGAACAGAAAATAATATTAATCCAATAGAACCAACGACAACAATAATTCCTACTACTACAAGTACAACTACAACAACTACAGAAACGCCCCCATGACCATTATTAAGTATAAATAATAATCCTAATAATTTAATGGATTGAGATACTTATATTTCATTAAATGCTTATGGTATTTCAAATCTTATTAGTGGTTTAACTGAATTAATACCTAATAGATTTCAAAATATAAGAAAAATAGCAAATATGGTAACTGGTGGATGTTTAATAAGTAGTGGTGTAGCAATGGGGATAAATAATGATTTTAATAATGCTTATGCTATTCCTACAATTATTGCAGGAATAAGTGAAATTATTCATAATTTATTACCTATGGAAACAGTACATAATAATACTGAAATGCAAGAAACAGTATTCACTAATGAAACTGCAAATCTTATTAATGATAATGTAAGTATTAATAGTTATGGTAGTGATATGAGTGAAGTTAATATTAATGCACAATTATCATTTGATGAAAATTATTATCACTTATAAAAAGAAAGGAAAATATAAAAATGAAAGATTTTTTAAAAGCACTTGAAACAATTGGAATTAGTACTGGTATATTACTTTGTCGAGAAATTATTGTTTTATTAAAACGATTTATTACAACTCCAAAACATGTTAGAGCAAATAATAAAATTATCAAACAGCAAAAAAAATTAGCAAAACTTAATGAAAAAATTAATAAAGAAATTAAATAATGGGGTGCTGTAAATGTTAGAAAATGAAACTAATGTACAACAAACAACTCAAACTTTAACTGAAAATGATGTTTCACAAGAAATAGAAAATAAAGTTAATGAAGCAGAAAATAAGTTAAATAAATTAAATAATGAAATTAAAGAAAAAGAAATAATTAATATATTTAAAAAATATCAAGTTAAAAGTGAATTTTATGATTATTTAAAATTTAAAACAAATAATATAGAAAATTCAAAATATTAAAAAAATTATTAAAGAACAACCATTGTTTAAAGAACCAATTAATACCGGTGGTAACCAAGAAACTATATTAACAAATCAAACACCAATTAAAATTAATCCATTATTGGATTATAAAAAGAAAAATTATTTATAGAAAAGGAAGTTTAAAATGGCAGTAAATATTCAAACAAACTTAAATAATACAGAAAAATTAGTTGAAGCACCAGAATTCATTGAATTTTTTAAACAATCAAATTCACCATGAGCAAACTTTTTTCCAATTGAAATGACTAACTCTACAAAAATTGAATTTATTATTAAATTACCAAAAGACCCAAAAGTTAAAGTTATTTCATGAGATGACAAAAGTCAAAGATATGATGTTGGGTATGCTACTACTGATAAAATTGAAAAAATAATTGAAAAATCATATCTTGCTGGTGAAACTATTGCAAATATTGACTTAAATGCTGAAAATGGTCAAAATTTATTAGACAGTATGCAATATGAAGTTGCTAATGATTTAACAGATAAATTAGCAAATGATGATACTAACATAATTTCTCAATTTGCTACAAAAGTAACAATAACTGATCCAACACCAATTGGATATTTAAAAGCAATGTTATCGGCATGAAATACTTTATTTCAATTACGAAATAGTACAAATTGTAAATTTTTTATTACTAATAATCTTTATGATAGTTTAGTTTATTTAGCAGATAATAAAGGAATAATTACTGATAATGAATTAGCACAACAATTACGTTTAAATGGAAATGACTTATATGTAAAAGGTGTATTATGTCAAATTGTATTAGATGATTATATGACATTTACAAATGATAAAAATGAAGATGAAATAATGAATTTTATTTTAGCAACGCCAAAAGCAATGAAAAGATATATGTTACAAAATACAGTTATTTATTTACAACAAGTTGCAGATGGTAAAGTTGGTAGAACTTATTTAGTTGGTGGTGAAGTATTTGGGCAATCAATTCCTTATATGTCAAAAAAAGAAACAACATCACGTTGAATGTTATGTGGAGTAATTAAAAGTGAAGTAAAAAATGATTTAAAATCTAAAATTACAACGTTAACAATAAATAATCCTACTGCAAAAACAAATAAAACTAATAAAGAATTAGACACAAATATTTTATATGCAAAAGAAATTAATAGTTTAAATCCAAGTTTGGAAAATCCAACTATTAAATATTTTAGTGATGAGCAAGGTAAAAACATTATTAGTAATAATAAACAAAAAACTGGTGATTTATATATAGTGATTAGAGCAAATGTAAATGATCCAAATTATAAAGGTTCAACAAGTCCAATTAAAATAACGCTTCAATAATTAAGGAAATTTAATCATGGTAATTGGTACAACTAGTACAGCAATACTTTTCAATATCAATAAACCAAAACATACTAGAATCAGTAAGCAACAAGAAAATAAAAGTTTTTGATGAGAAATTTTAGAAATGATTGGTGTCCAAGTAATAGCAGTAGCACTTGGATTAGGGGCAAGTGATTTTATTGCTAGTATTAGTGCTGTTGGTGTCGAGTTTTTAACTGATTTTACTATTAATCAAGTTTATGATTATTTAAAAGGAAATGTAACACCATTAAATACTTTTTTTAATGTATTACCAGCATTTGCTGGACTTAATAAAATAAGTCGTGGTTATCGGACAACTAAATTTATTAAACTAGCACAAAAAACTAAAACATTAGAACAAATAGGTGTTAAAGAAGCAAAAAACTTACAAGAAATTATTAGTCAAGTAAGTGGCAAAGAAATTTTAACAGATAAAATTATTGGTAATAAACGTTATTTATTTAATTATAGTTTTGCTCCTAATCGTGAAACAATAATCCAAAATTTAGGTTATGTTGCTGAAAGAGAATTTAAAAATAATTTTAAAAAATTAGAAGCACAAGAGTTAAAAGATTATTTATTATTACAAAATACATTAATAAAATTAAGTCCGCAATTAACGCCAAAATTTAAAATCAAAGATATTGAAAAAGCAAATAACTTTTTAAAAAAATATAATACTGAATTAAAAGCAGTATTAAAAATGAACCAACATGATTGATTAAATTTAGTTCATACCATCCATGCAGAGAATAGATATGGTAAATCTTTAATTTTGGATTTACAAAAAATTCGTGCTAATGCTATTAAATTTAATTTTAAAAATAGTGCAATTCATAAAATTGTTTTAAAAGCAAATCAAACTTTTAAATATTTTGATATTAGATTTTATTTAAAAAAAGGTTTAAATAAATTTTGAAAAGATACTCCATATTTTGAAAAATTACGAGAAAGTATCTATAAACTACAAGAAAAATTTGAAAATTTAGAAAAAAAGGTAATGGAAAAAATTAATAAATTAAAAGAAAAAGCAACAGCTTTATTTACTAGTGCAGAGAAAAAAGCAATTAAACATGCACAATTAATTCCATTAAATTCACCTGTATTTATCGGTTGCAAAATTCAACCTTTATCATTAAGTAAATGTGCAATTACTATTTATCATCGTAATCCTAAGTATAAACCAATTACAGTTATTGATAGTATTCTTAAAGCAGAAACTTTTGTTACGCAAATATATCCATTCCATTGATATCGCTGATATAGTGGTTGATACATTGGTTATGGAGTTAGTCGTAATAAATGATTAAAAGCAATTGCATTTGCTCCACCAGTTGTTCAACAAGTAATTAGAGATAGTTTTAAAGTATATAGAGAAATTTTTAGGACAATAAGAACCTATCATAAAGTAGTGAATGTTATTAATAATCCTATTGAAAATATTAATAAATCATTTAAAAATGTTGGTTTAAAATTTTCAGTTAATACTTTATTTGGTACAGGATTATTACATCATTTAGAAAAATTTGCATATAGTCAAGTTGTAGAAAAAGGTAAGAAAAAATTACAAAAAGAAATTATCCATATATCACATAGAAAAACTAAAACAAAAACTAAGCATTATAAAAAAGCATTTTTTAAGGAATGATAAATTATGATTAATAAACTTTGAACTGATGTTAGTCTAGAAAATTATAATAACTGATATCCATTAACTGGAAAAATTATCGAAACTCCACAACAATATATAAATACATGACCTAATATTAATGATTGATTTACAACTTTTGCTATTCGCGCTCAAAATGATATTAATGCTTATCTTGATTTTATTTTATCTAAATTTCCTTTTGATAGTTTTAAAGATGAATTAATTAAAGAAACATTAAGAGATATGGTGTATGTTTGTGTTGAACATTGAGTATTTAATCGTACACCAATTGAGTTTAATGTTGATGCTACTATTCAATTCAATAATGGTACCTCATTTAGTGCAAATAGTATTCCTAGTATTAATGTTTGAGACTTAGCACCTAGTAGAATGAAAATATGAGCAAGATTAACTGAATTAAAACAAGTATTTTTAAATTATAGTGAAGATGAATTAGATGTTGACAAAATTGACTTAAAAGCATTTTATACAAAAAATCAAGTTGATGAATTAATTAAAGAACAAAAAGAATTTACATTATCAAAACAAATGAAATTATATGATGATTTAGTTGATGATAATGAAAATGAGATATATAGGGGTCCTGTTAGTAAGTTTGTTAATAAAGGTTATGTCGCAACTGAATATGATAAAGAAACTGAAACAATGATTTTAGATTGACCTGATGAAATTGGGACATTACCACCCGAAGTTTTACAAAATAATCCACAAGTTGGTGATTTTACCCATGCTGCAACTGCTGACTTTTCTGCTAAACAACAAAAACGAATTACTAGCAATGAAAATGAAATTACAAAATTAAATAGTGAATTAACTAAAACAAATGAAAATATTAATGATATTAAAAATAATTGATTTAATATTGCAACTAGTCCTTTATGAAAGAAAATGTCTTCTTTTATTCCTAGTAATGAATTTGGAAAAATATATTTAGCAATATGAGGTTATAGTTATCAATCCACTACTAATCCTACTGATAATTATATATATAGTAATAAAAAAACTATATTTAATTTAGGTGGTGAAATTAATAAAACAATACAAACAAGTATTAAATTAGATGAATTAATTGTAAATGATAATGTTAAAATTCAATTATTATTCACTAAGGAATGAAATGATATTACTGTAACTTCTAATGATATTAATTATCAACCTATTTCTGTTACATTATATCAATATATTGGAAAAGGCACACCAACTGAATTTATAGCAGAAGATAGTACTGAGCATGATTATTATACAAAACAAGAAACTAATGACTTATTAGATAAAAAACAAAATATAAATGATAATAATTTACAAACAACTGTTAAACAAATTGTTCCAGCAATTAATGAAAATAAAACTAATATAGATAAGAAGCAAGATAAATTAAAATATGTAAGAGAAAATCAATGGGGTGCTTTTGAATATATTGATTTTGGAACTATACCTTTTACTGGTGATAAAGATATACCCCCTGTTAAATATGTTCATAAATTTATTGATGAAAAAATAAGTAAAAAACAAGATAAATTAATTGCTGGTGAAAATATTCATATTAGTGATACTAATGTTATTAGTGCTACTGGTGGAAATGAACCACCTAATTTAGATAATTATTATACAAAACCAGAAGTTGATGAAAAACTTAAAAATAAAGTTGATAATAGTCAATTTAAGTTTGCTTTTATGGCAAATGCTCTTGGTACAGATAATCCTGATTTATTAACTACTGATAAAACTATTGTTGGTGGTATGAATGAATTATTAGATAAAAAACAAGATAAAGAAAATTGAACTATAATAGGAAAAAGTATAAGTAATAGAGAATATGGTGATTTTCAACTTGGTTTTTATAAATTATATAGAACATATATAACATGAGAAAAACCACCATTTAATCAAGTTAATACAAAAATTAAAGTAGAATTTAAAACTGGTGGGTTTCTTGGTGGATATAATGATACTTTTTTTCTTACAATAGGAAAAATTGAAAATGAAGAAGTAACTTTAAGTTTAAAAGTTATTAATCATAATTTTTCTTTAATTATGACTGGTGGTAATCAAAAATATGGAAATATATTTTCATTAGAAGAATTACAAAATACTGTTAAAGTTAATATAATTAAACCTTTCAAAATTAATTCAAAAAGTTTAAAAACTAATGAAATCGAAGAAAATAATTGAGATATTGAATTAAAAGAAAATCCAACAACTCATTGTCCATGTCCAAAATGAAAAGATGTAGCAATATCATTAGGTACAACTATTTCTTATAAATTAAAACCAAATACTTATTATAAAATATTTTATGACCTTAATAATGTAAGTAATAGTAATATGGGTAAATACCCAATGCAAACAATAGAAATATTTTGACAAGAAACTTCATTATCATATTGAGTATGTTTTCTTCCAAGTTTACGAAGAACTTCATCTATTAATATTGCAAATAATAATTTTATAAAATTAATAACAGATCAGGGTTATTTATGAAAATTACAAGAATTACAGGAATAAGATTATGTTTTTTAAAATTATAAAAATTATTTTAGGTTTAATAGGAGTTATATTATCAACAGCAGCAGCAGGTTTAATTATATTTATTATTATAAAAATAATATTAAAAATTAATCAAATATTTTAGAAAGGAAAATACTTATGCAACCTTTTTGAAAAAGAAAAGATAAAACAAATATTAGTGATAATCAAAGTGAAAAATTAAAATTTTTAACTAATAAAAATAAAAGTACTCATGCTTCAATTTTAAATTATTTTGGTTTTAATGATTTTAACCATGAAACTTATTTTACTGATTTTGTAGCAGAAAATAATGCTAATTTATATAATGCTCCACTAGATATTAATAATGAAACTATTAAACAATATTTAATTCAACAAGAATTTTATCGTAAAAATTGAAATTCTATTTTTAAATTAAGTAAATTAGGAATTAGTGGTTATTTAATTTATATTGCTAATGATAATTTATATTTTCAAGTAGTAGATATCCAACAAAGAGTTTATGATATTACTGGTAAATTAATTGAATGTACTATTTTTTATGATAATTATGAACAAAATGCACAAACTGTAAGATTATTTGAAGTTTATACATTAAATAATAAACAAGTAACAATTAATCGTGCAATTTACAGTATTAGTGATAATAAAAAACAATTTCCCTTAGATTTTAAAACATATATTAATAATCCTAATTTATCAAAAGAACAAACCTTAAATATTAACTATATACCAATAGCAATTATGCGAAATAAAGCAAATGAGTTAGCAGATTGTGATAAAGTAATGGATAAAATTAAAGCACTAGATGTTATTTATGAACAAATTGTTTTAGATAGCATTTTAAACTCACCTAAATTTATTTTTGACCAAACTTATGGTAATGTTCAATCTTCAATGGAAGAAGCAGTAAGAATATTAGTTACTAAAAACTATATTTGAAAAACTACTGGTGATAATAATGAAAAAAATGAAAATATTAATATGACAAGTAGTAATTTTAAAGGTAAAAACTTAACTGATATATACGATTGAAATGTTAATGAAATATTTAAACGTTGTGGTATACACATACCAAGTCAAAAGAAATCAGCACAACAATCAGTTCCCGAAAGTACAGCTGTAAATATTTCAACTATTAATTATATTGAACAAAAATTATGACAATTTAATATTGATATTCTTAAATTTATTAAAATATTAGTAAGTGTCGATAAAGATTTATTAACTAGTAAAACATTTAATATTAATGATGAACAAGAAATTAATAATTTAACAGTTAAATTAAAATTATTTAATCCCGAAAATAACCAATTAATAGGAGAGAACAATGGACAACCAAGACAACAAACCACAAACCAAGTTTCCACAGAAACAAAAGCAAACTAAACTTAATCAAGCAGAAATAGAAAATGATTATTTAATAGATAATATCCCTTATGACTTTACTAATATGATGCGTGCTACTAGTGATCCAGATATTAATAGAGCATATGATGAATTTAAAAAAAGAACAATTTATATTTATGAAATTGCACGTTTATTTAAAAATAATGAAAATAATAGTTTAAGATTTTCAGCAAATACTATTAAAATTGGATTTATTGATATTGATAAAGTATTAAAAACAATTGCTGCTGAAACATCAGACTTTACTATGCAATTAAATCAAAGAGCAAGTACAAATATTAATGATAATACAATTGAATATAGTATGACTGATATTAAAAATTTAATTTTTCAAGAAATAGAATTATTAAACCAATTTAAGTTATATGCTGTATCGATTAATGAACCATTAACTGATAATAATATTGATAATTTATATATTATTAATAATTATTCACAACCATATCAAAATCCAAAAACAAGAAGTACTAAAAGTATAACTATTATTAAAATTAAAGATTTTAAAACAAGAGATGGTTATCCAATCATTATTAAATTACAAAAACCGTTAGATAAAGATACCAAAGTAACTGGTTTAAAAATTAAAGCCCCTAGAAGCATGATTTTTGGCAATATAAAGGTACTTGGTGAAGTTGACAATATGGAAGTATACCCAAAGTTATTTGTTAAAGATAAGATAGCATTTCCACTATTATCAATGCCTATTGAAACTCAACCAAAAGTTAGAATATTACAACAATGATTTAGTGAACAAATATTACCTTGAAATTTAGCAAAACAATTTATTGGACAAGAAAAATCAGTTTTAGATTTAATTGCTATTGGTGGTGGAAAAGAAACAAGAAAAGAAATAATTAAAAATGCAAGAGTTACACATGCTTGATTAGGATATTTTTTAAGTTCTTATGATTTTGGAAAATGACCATTAAAAGAAAAAAGAGAACTTAAAGATAAAGAAGTATGAAAAATTCATGATGCAACTGGAACTACATATACAAGTATTGCTACAAACGATAAATTTGATGACGTTGAACTTGAAATAAATGATAAACCACCAATTGATAGTTTACAACAATTATTATTAGACATGCTAAGTTATACATATAACTATAATAGAAATTTTGATGGTGCTTTGTATGATGATAAAGGTAAACCAAAAAATGATATTGCAATACTACGTGAAAAATTTGAAGGACAAAAACCAGATGAAATAATTACTAACTTATTTAAACAATGAGAGTTTGAATATCCAAATTATATTAACTTAAAGCAAGTACAAATATTTAAACAAATATTTATTATGTTATCAAAACATATTTATTCATCATTATCAATAAACAAAGGTTTAAATGATGATAATAAAATATTATTGCCTTATTATTTTGAATTAAAATCAAGTCCAATAAAACCAAATGATAAAGAAATTTGAAAATTCAAAGATGTAAAAGTAATATTAAAGTCATTATATTTTGATTTTACATATATCAATAATATTAAATTAAAAAATAATGATATTAGTCAAAATGAATTATTTAAACTAGATGATAACCAATTTAATTGATTATCTATAACAAATGAACTAGAAAGTAATAATATTCCATCATTAATTCCTGCTGATTGAACGCTCAGTAATGGTGAATATGGCAAATATTTTACAAGATTAATTATTAATAAAAATAAAATTGAAGAAATTTTAAATTTATATGGTTCAAATAAATCTCAACTATTTTCTAAATTAGAATTTTATAAAGAAATTTCACAAATTGATAATAGTAGTGAATTTGAATTACAAATTGAAAACCCGATTAATAACTTAAATCGGGTAGAAATTAGTGGGATATTTGGTTCTGGAAATTATGATTTAATTTTAATAACTGACAAACAAGAAATTAATTTAAAAAATATTAATTTATTTGATAAATATAATGAAAATATTTCCTATATTAATTTAGAAGTTTAATTATCAAAATATCCGTTAGGATAAATACCATCTCATTTTATATCAGTACTAAGAAGCGGTTTAATACTAAAATATAAATCTATTTTATTCGCATCATCAGTTTTTGTTTCTCATATAGTTGTCCCAATCCCCCCCAGTATGCTGTATAGTCATGTCCTAAGTAAAAAGTTAATTTTTGTCTTCCATCTTTACAAGCAAGACCTAATGCTGTTGCTGAAATAATAAATAATATTGTCATAAATGAGAATAGACCAATAAATATATTTCTTTGTAATTTTCTTTGTTTTGCTATGTTTTTAGCATAATGTAATTCTGTATTTTGTTCGCTCATCTTTAATTACTCCTTTAATGTTATTTTTTTATTCCACCATGGCATGAACATGCACCTTTACCATGACTATTAGTTCAAGTACCATCATTACATTGAATAGTATGTCCTGTTAATGAACATCGATAAGTACTTATTGAAAATGATGGTATTGACATAAAATATAAAATTGTTGTCATAATTTTTTTCATATTAAATTACTCCTTTTTCCTTAATTTTACTTTTAAATTGTACTATTTTTTATTATTTTTACAATATTCCTTTTAAACGCAAAATAACGCCTAAATTAAAGGTGTTTATTTTGTGATACCTAACTATTAATTATATGTTACTTGTTTATTATATCGCAAATGTGAAGATACTTTTTTTCACAGTAGCATTATTTTTACCACGAATTACATTTTTATATGGATATAGTGCATAAAACAGAGCATCGTAAGGATCTTGATACATAGTTTTGTCAGGAATGTTAGTTTTGGTTTGGTCATATCTTAACTCTTCTAAACATTGCGTAGTTTTTGGTAAATCATCTTTGTTTGCATAAAAATTGCCATAACTCATAATATTACGCATTCAAACTACTCTATTAGTTAATCCTGCTTCTTGGTTTAGATTTGAAGCATGTTTAATCGCACTTTGGGTAATAAGAATAATATTATGTTCATCAATTAATTTTTGATTTAATCAATCAATGGCAGTTCTTGCTTTATCATCATAAAAATAAATTGCTTGCTCAAAATTTTCAAAATTATCAATTAATCCTAAAATTTCATTGACATAAGCATTAATTTTTTCATTTTCATTACTAAAATCATTTGGTGTAACTACTAATTCACAAATAATATAAGCATCATAATATCCAGTATTATGATATTCTTTAAATCCAACTACCATAAATACAGTATGGTCTTTATGACCAGTTGCTCAATCAATACCAACACTATAAAAATCAAATTTATACATATCTTTTTCTTGATTATAAAATTGTTTTAAATCATATTTTTGTCAATATTTTAATGTTTTTTTGAAATGGAAAAATTGTTGCATCACTATCTAAGAATTCAAAACCATAAAAAACAGTATTAAATTCATCGGGATTACTTTTTTTCATTTCTATTAATGTTCTTTTTTGAATTTCTGGCAATTTATTTCAAAATGGTTGAATAGTAAATCTTACAATAAATAAACCTAAACCACTAAACATTTCTTTATTTTCATAATAAACTTTACCAACTTTTTTAAGATTACCCATTATTTTATCATTTAATGGTAAAAATGGTGTACAGTACTTTAAATAAAATGGATGATATTTATCGTAAGGATTACATGTAAAAGTAATAAAAAAACTTTTATAAAAATAGCGAGTAATTGATTTTCCAAAAGTAGAACTATATATATTTTTATCAATAAATGTTCAATTTCATTCTTTAATTGGTTCATTTGACACTTTAATACGATTACTTCTAAACATAGAATTTTGTAATCGCTCATATCTATATGTTAATTGTTTTTCTGTTAATGTTTCTTTTTCTTCTGCCATAATTATTTCATCTGTTCGTGAACCTAAAAAACTTGACCCACCTGCTTCTTTTCCAAAAATTTTATTACCATTTGCATAACCAATAAAGTCAATTTGTTGATTATTAGGAAAAATAATACACCCACCATCCTTAGTAATTTTTCATTTAATACCATGGGGATTATTAGGTAATAAATTAATATCATATTTATCTAGTAAAACTTGGCAAACATTCATTAATTCACCAATAGTAGTTTCACTATGGGTATTTTCATATCGTCTTACTTCTTGGACACTACTATCACTAAAATTACAGCATATAAATAAATCAAATGCTAAACAATTTCAAGTTTTTCTTGTTCCCCGTGCTGTTGGTATAAAACGATAAAAACAATTAGTAGTAAAATATTCTGCTCATTCATCACCAGCAAAATTTTTAAAAATATCTCAACTAAAACCATAATTATTATCACTAAAATTAAGGTCATATTTTTTATTTAATTGTAAGTAACTACTAATGAATGGCATATTTTCTCCTTAGTTAACATATATAAGTTAAAATTTATTATTATTAACACCCAAAATTAGAAAGGAAATAAAAAATGTTAATTTCACAAAAACATTTTAATTGAGAACAACACTATTTTAATCAAGATGAATTAAATTTAAAACAAACAAAAGAATTATTTGCAAAAATAGATGAGAAATTATGAAATGAATGTGATAAGTCTATATATAAATCATATAAATTTAGAAAGCGAAAATTAAAATCAAAAAAAGGTTTATTAATTTATAAAAGACGCATCTGTGTATATTATAATGAAAAAACACAAAAAAATGAATATGTTTCATTATTAGATGTATATCTTGGTGTTAAAAAGTATAGCAAACTTGCACCAGATGTTATTAAACAAATCTTAAAATATTTTACTGACGGAAAAAGATATCGTGATGTTTGTGATACTTTTATTAATAATTTAATAAGTAGTAGTACTGTTTATAGAACATATAAAAAATTTCAATTACCAAAAATTAATATTCCTAAAATAAAGTTAAAACCAAATCAAGTTTTATATGTAAATATTGATGATGGACATAGAAAGTTTAAGTTTAATGATAAACATAGTAATAAAAATTGTAAGAAATGTTCTATGAGATTACTAGTAATGTGTACTGGTAAAAAGAAAAATGGAAAATTAATTAATAAAAGAGCTGCATGTAAAATAAGAGTATCAAAAACAGAAATTGGTGCAGAAAAAACTGCTAAATTAATTGAAAAATATGGTAATTTATATTTTGAAAATTTTGAGCAAGCAAATTTAATAGTTTGTGGAGATAGTGCAAAATGGATTAGAAAAACTGCTAAAATTTTAAATGCTAAATTTATTTTAGATAAATTTCATGCTTTTCATGTTTTATTTCTTGGAATTATGGCAGGAAGAAGAAAAAATAAAATTGCTAAACTACATTATGAATATGCACAAAATTTATTTTCAAAAGGTCAATATTATGAATTAATTGATTTTTTAAATTCATTAATATTAAAATATCCAAAATTAAAAGTTGGATATTTTATTAATGCAAAAGATGGCATATTAAATCAATCATTAGTTGAAAATATTGGTTGTTTTACTGAAACTAATATTAAACAAATTTTAAAATATATGATTGGAAGTAGAACGTATAATATTGATATGTATACAAAAATGGTTAATTTTAAATGCTATCAAATAAACACAGCAATACAATTATTATAAAATAAAAGATAAAGTAAAAATAACTAAAAATAAAATAAAACTTATTAAAGTAAACTATAATAAGTATTTTTGATATGAATTGATTTTTAAAATTGAGTATTATTGTTGACTTATGCTTTGTAAATGTTAAGATAAATATACAATTGCATATTGAGTCTAAATTATTCTCGTCTACCTTTATAATTTAAAGACAATTAATGAATATTATAGACAACATTGTTATGCTCCCAAAATAACAAATGTTAGTAGTTTAACTATTTATTTAAAATTAAATTTTATCTTGTAACTTTATTTTTATTTTTAGGTATTAGTCACAGTTAGTTATACTAGCAATGGCTATGAGGATGTTTTTCTTCGATTATTATAGGTACCAGTGGCTTAATTGTTTTTATTATTAGTTTGTTTTTGAATCGTGTTAGTAGTTAACTTTCATATACAATTTGATATTCAAGAATTATTCCACCATTAGCAGAAGATGGTTATTTACCATTAATTTTTATTAAAAAGAATCATTTTGGTAAGTATCAAAATGCTATTTTTATTGATTGTGTTAATTATTATTTTAATGATTTTGTTTGTTTTTATTCCAGAAGTTATTGAAACAGAAAATATTTTTCAAAATATGATTAAAGCAGGAACAATTGTTTATTTAATTAATTATTTAGGAACATTCTTTGCTATATTATATCTATCTCTGAAAAAGAAAGTAATAAAAATATCATGATGAGAGATAATTCTTTATTTTATAACTATTTCATTAATTATTACAATTTTAGTAATTATACTATTTCCTTTTATTGTTCAAGAACCGTGAAAATTTAAAAATAGTATTATGTTAGGTTCTTATCTATCTTCAATGGTAATTGGATTTGCTGTTTGAAGTTTATATGAGTTATATCAAAAAGTCAAATTGAAGAATATGGCAAAAATCAAAGATAGAAAATAAATACTTATTAAGTTATTGAAAAAAGTAAGTATTATTAAAATATATAGTAAAATCAACAAAAAATGCAATCAATATATTAAAAATAAAAATTTTAATTTATAATAAGTATATTAATAATTATATTAAAGGGGGAGCAGGGGGTTATGTGAAATTTTTATTAAAAATAATTGATTGTTTAAATCCTATTTCTATTTTTAAAAATATTAAAAGATATATGGAAAATAGAGCTAAGATTGAATCTGATATTATTGATAAAGAAAAACAAAGACAGCATGAAAAAGATTTACAAGATTCTAAATTGAAGCATCAATCACTTGAAAATGAAAAAGATAGATTATTGCAAAAAGAATTAGCTGAAGAAAAAACTAAAAGGTTAAATTTAATATTAGAAAATAAATTAGTAATAAATAAACAAACTTATTATTTAAAATATGGTAATAACCCTAAAATAGAACTAGAACTTAAAAGAAAAAGAATTAAGGGGAAAAAAACAAAGTAGTAGTATTGTATTTACAAAAATATGGGGTTAAAATTGATATGATCACTTGATTGAAAGTGATTTTAAGGAGTTTGGATAATGGATTTAACTATAAATAAAAAATTGAAAACAAAAGTTTTAAATAATTTTTTAAATTTATTAGCGATTAATTTAGCGGATAGTTATTTAGAAACCTTAAAAAAATATAAATCAAAAGATGCTGATGAATTAGTATTAAATTTTTTAGATCAAATAGTTTATTTAGTTGATGAACAAATTGATATAACAAATGTTAAAAATAATGCCAGAATATCAAAAATGAATACTAAACAAAAAGAAAAGTTTAATCATGCTTTAGAAAAAGATAGCAAATATAAAAAGATGTGTTCAAAACTTAATTTTATATATCGAGTAATAAAAGAAGAAACAACGCAAGAACAATTATTTACTAATATATATCAATTTTATGAAAAATATGATCATGAAGTTTTAGAACTATTTTCAATTGAACATCAACAAAAAGAAACATTTGATTTTTTTAAAGAAATAAAATTATTATTTAAAAATAATAATACATTTTTATATAAATCAAATTTACAAGCAAATATCTAACTTATTAGGTGAAATATAAAAAACATTAATAAATATTGCTAATAAAAATATTAGCAATATTTATTATAATTACATATATTTTGTTAAGTGACTAGTGATATTGATGTCATCTTTTCTTTTTATAGTATCAATTGCTTTAATTTAGTTTTAAATATTTATATTGTGCTTCTTAGATTGTTATGGTATTCTATATTAAAAGATAATAATATGTAAGTGAGGAAATTAATGTGTTAAATTTAGATTATGTTGGACCTCACGGTATTACTGCTACTTATGGTGGATGATTTCATGTTTATGCATTTGCTATTATGTCGGGTATTTTTGCGTCAATTATTGCTTCATGAGTAAAATTTCGTCGCTATCGTGTTTCTACTGATTCTTTAGCATGATCAATAATATTTATTATTCCAGCATCATTATTTGGTGCTAGTTTTTTTGGAAAAGATGATCCAGAAAATGCAATTGGTTTTTTTGAAAAGTTTGCATTTTGAAAACCAGGGATGTCTATTCACGGTGGTGTCCTATTTGGCATTATTGCTGGTGCCATTATTTTTTACTTTGTTGGACGTAAGTATAAAATATCATTATGAATATATGGTGATTTAATTATTCCTAATATTTTATTAGGGCAAGTGTTAGGACGATGAGGTAATTTCTTTAATCATGAATTGCTTGGTAATGTTGTTAGTTATGATTCATTATCATGATTGCCTGCTTTTATTCGTGATAATTGTTTTAAATTAATTGGTGGAGCAAATGGTCATCCCGAAATCGATAGTACTACTGGTGAAATTATTTATCGCGCTCCAATCTTTCTTTATGAATCAATCGCTAACTTAGGATTATGATTGGTTATTACTTTTATCGTGCCAAATCTTGGTAAGTGATTTGGTAAAAAACCATGAAAAGTAGAAACTAATAAATTTCAATTTGACTTTAAAGAAAATTTGAAATATTGAGGTAAAACAACTTTTAATCCAAGATATTGAAACAAAACAAATCGTGATCCACATCATTTAACTTGAACTAAAATGTGAAATGAAGCCTATTATTATAATCGTGTCCCAAAAAATATTGTCAATGAAACATTAGCAGCAATAGAACCTACCGGTAAGAAAATTAATGATTATATAAATAAAAGTAAAAAACTTTATGAAATAAATAATCCTCATCACTATCAAGTAATGCATGCTGGTGTGCAAATGGGTCTCTATTTTTTTGGATGAAATTTAATTCGTTTTATTTTAGAATTACAACGTCCTCCAGAAGATTTATTTTTAATTAATCGTCCAATTCTTGATTATACAATTTTATTATTAATTACCTTCTTCGGTTTATTTTTATCATTATTTGCACAATTTGTTGCAGCAAAATATTTACGTAGCGAAGGGTGAACATATGAAAAAGAATATTAATAATATTCTTTTTTATTATTAAAATAAATATTATAACAAAAAATAAATCATTAAATAGATAATATTAATTAGATTTGGTGTTTTTGTTATAATATTTATAGATAATGTATTTGTTTTGACATTATGAGGTGAAAGAAGTGCTAACAATAGTAAGTAATAGTAGTAATGATACCATTAAGTTTTTAGGCTTTGAGATTCCAATTACTACTTTTTTATACTCAATGGGTGGTTTAGCAGTTTTAGTTTTTTTAATATTATTATCAATTTTATTAATCATGTATTTACGTAAAAGGGGAGCAATTAAGGGTTATTTAAGTTTAGAAGAAAAAGATTATCAACTTGAAGATAAAATTTTAGAAATTGAGCATGAAATTGCTAAATTACAAAGAAGATTTTATTCAAGTAAACATGTTTCTAAAAAGACAAAAAAATATTTTAAATAATTAAATGTAGGTGATCGATATGTCTAAAATAAAATTTAAGTTATTTGATAAGTTTTTTTCGCAAAAAAATAATTTAGCAAATAAAAATAGTTATGAAAAATCAACTAATAATAAAACATATTTTAGCAATGTTGTACCACCAATTAACAAAAATCAAGAAAATTTTAGTAATGCTACATTTAATGAAATTGATTATCATGAAAAAAATCATGATGATAAAAATATCGAAGTTACTAGTTCTTACATTATTCCATTACAAGAAAAAAAAAGAACACCAATTAATGAAACATTTACGAAAGCAAAAGATATTTACTATGAGCAACCACAAACATATAATACAATGGAAATTGTTAGTTATAAAAATAGTTTTAAAATCCCAAAGCCAATTAGTAGAGAAATTAAATCTGAAAAATTAAAACAATTATTATTATTATTTATTAGTATCATGACATTAATTGTTGCTATAACCTTTATTGGTTTATATTTTGGTATGGTTAATATCAGTATTATTCCACATCCTGTTATTACTATTCCATTAGCAATTGTTGCCATTACTGTTATTTTAATTAATATTATTGAATTTGTGACATTAAGACGGGAAGTAGAATTATATATTGAATGAACATTAAAAGGAACATTATTACCTCCTAATTTTATCGTTAGAAATTATCGTAAAATTCATATTAATTTAATAATTATTAATTGATTAAGTATTAGTAGTTATATTGTGCTTAGTATTGTCATTGGTGTCATGTTTTTGATTAGTGGTCAAAAATTAACTTTTATTGTTCAAAGTTGAACCGTTAATGTTCCTGATTTGATTAAAGATGCCATAACATTAACGATTATTTTAGGAGTTATTTTTGCTATTCATATGATTAATATTGTTATTTTTCGCTTTCGTAAACGTAATATTATTAGTTATTATGGTTATGAAATTATCAATCCACAAGAACTAAATGAATACAAAAAAAAGATAAATCGCATATGTATGTTTATTACTCTTGGTTTTCTTTCGTTAATATTTTTTGCGATTGTTATTCCAATATTTGTTTTAAAAAGAAGAAAGAAAAAGTAGTAATATTTACCAGTATTTTAAACATGGTAAATTTGTTATCTTTACAAACTGCTATGTTATTAATAACATACCATAATAATAAAAGTTAGCTATAGCTAACTTTTATTATCATGACATAGATTTTAAAAGACAATTACTTAAATTAGATGATGTATTAATCATTTTTCAATCATCATCATTGTTATCATCTAACATAATTTCTTCTTCTGTTTCAATAATATTAATATTCGTAAATCCTTCAATTTCTTGTTCTGTTACACTAACATTAATTTTAATAATTTCTTCTTGTTTTTCTTTTGTTTCAGCAAGATTATTTTCATCTGTTTCAGCAAGATTAATTTCATATCACACAGTTTCTTTTTCTTCAGTTTTAGTAACATTAATTTTATTTTCACACAGTTTCTCTTTTTTGTTAATATTACTTTTATTATTAGTTATGATATTTTTTATATCATTAATACTTGTTTCTCTTTTTATTTGTTTTATTTTGCTTTCTTTATTATCCATATATTGTCCTTTTTTATTTTTATAATAATTTCATGAATAATAACTTATTCCTCCAACAAGACATAATAATCCTGCTTTCATAGGACTAGGAATTACTGGTTTTAATAAACTAAAAATTGTTTCAGAATTAATTTGGATATCTGTATCTAAAAATCTCATTTTTATTTTCCTTTCAATTCAAAATAAAAACCTATTTATTTTTATAAATAAATAGGATATAAAAACTTATATTAAATCTTTACTAGTTAAATATAGCATAATTTAAATATTAATATAAATAGGTTATCAAAAATTTTTATAAAAAAGCATATATCAAAAAAAATATTGACTTTCGCGTTAAAGTTATATATATTACAGAATAGTATTTAAATAAAACTAAAAATTTATATATAGAGGAAGATATAAAGATGGCATCAAAATTAGTAATTATGGAATCGCCAGTTAAAAGTAAAGCAGTACAATCATATTTAGGTGATGATTATTTAGTATTGTCTTCAGACGGACATATTCGTAATTTGGCAATTAAAGGTCAATATGGTTTGGGAATTAACTTAGAAACTTTTGAACCAATTTACAAAATTGATCGTAAAAAAATGCCAAAGGTCAAAGAATTAAAAACTAAGTTAAAAAATATGACTCATGTTTATCTAGCAACTGACCATGATCGGGAAGGAGAAGCAATTGCTTATCATTTAGATCAAGTATTAGCAACAACTAATATTTCATCACGAGTAACTTTCAATGAGATTACCAAAGATGCAATTTTAGATGCTTTTAAATCACCACATAATATTGATTTACCATTAGTTCGTAGCCAAGAAGCTAGAAGAATGGTTGATCGTATTATTGGATTTCGTTTAAGTAATTTATTACAAAAGAAAATTGGTTCACGTAGTGCTGGCAGAGTACAATCAGTAGCATTAAAATTAATAGCGGAAAGAGAACGTGAAATTACTAATTTTGTTAGTACTGAATTTTGAACAATTAGTAGTATTTATCAAAAAAAAATAAATTTAAATTGTGAAAAATATCAAGATCAAGTAGTAGTCATTAATAATGAAAAAGAAGCACTTGCTATTAAAAACGCATTAAGTGATAATTATCAAGTAATTGCGGTAACTGAACAAAATCGGAAACGTAATTCATTAAATCCATTTACTACTAGTAGTTTGTTACAAGCTGCATCAACACAATTAAACTTTAGTACTGCTAAAACAACACTAATTGCTCAACAATTATATGAGGGTATTGATGTTAATGGCACACTTACTGGATTTATTAGTTACCCTCGTACTGATTCAATTCGTTTAAATAATAAGTTTATTGAAAATGCTAAAACATTAATTATTAACGAATATGGTGAACAATATCTTGGTCAGAAAAAAGAACAAGTTATTAAGAAAAATGTACAAGATGCCCATGAAGCAATTAGACCAACAGACTTAACGATGGATAATAAACATGCTGTTGATTTTTTGAATAAAGATCAATTAAAACTTTATAATTTAATTTATTTTCGTGCTCTTAGTTCATTAATGGCACCAGCGCAATTAATTAGTACTACTGTCTTATTTAAAAATAATGATTATCAATTTCGTTTAACAGCCCAACAAATTAAGTTTAAAGGTTTTTTAATACTTGATATAGTCAGTCTTGAAAATGAAGAGATTTTAGTTTTACCAAAATTTAAAAAAAATCAAATCATTAAGGTTGAGTCAGTAAATTTACAACAACACTTTACAAAACCAAAACCAAGATATACAGAAGCCAAATTAATTAAAACATTAGAAGAGTTGGGTATTGGTCGACCATCAACTTATAATCCAATTATGAATACCATTAAAGAACGTGGCTATGTTATTATTGAAAATAAATCTTTTAAGGCTACTGAGAAAGGTCTTTTAACTAATGATAAACTTCAAGAGTTTTTTTATGATATTATTAATGAGACATATACTTCACAAGTTGAAACGCAATTAGATCAAATTGCCCATGGTAATTTTGATATGCATCAAGTGGTAAAAGACTTTTGAGTTAAGTTTGAACCAAGAATTGATGATGCTTTTGATAAGATGACTGAGTTTAAAATTAAACCAGTTTTATTAGATCAAGATTGTCCACTCTGTGGGGCGTCACTTGTGCAAAGAACAGGAAGGTATGGTAAATTTAATGGTTGTTCAACATTTCCAAAATGTCGTTATATTCAAAAACAATTAGAAAAAATTAAACCATGTATGGTATGTGCTGATGGTTGAATGGTTGTTAAATCTTCAAAACAAAATCGAAAATTTTTAGGATGTACTAACTATCCAAATTGTAAACATGTTGAAAAGTATCAAGCAACAACTTCCAAAACAGAAATAAAGTAGGTGGGAACGTGTTAAAAGATTATATATTATTAGTAGATAAACCTTCATTTATGACATCACAAGATTGTTTAACAATTATTAAAAAACGTTTAAATTTAAATAAAATTGGTCATACTGGTACTTTAGATCCTTTAGCAACCGGACTAATGGTTGTTCTTGTTAATGAAGCAACGAAAATTAGTGATTTTATTTTAAAGAGTGATAAAGTTTACATTGCTAAAATGCAATTATTTTTAAAAACTGATACCGGTGATATTACTGGTAAAATCATAGAATCAAAGCCACATCTTGATTTAAAAGAGACAGAAATTATTAAGGCACTGGAATTTTATAATAATCGTCAATATGAACAAATAATTCCTGCATATTCAGCAGTTAAATTTAAAGGTAAAAAACTTTATGAGTATGCTCGTGACAATATTCCTGTTGAGTTACCAAAACGTAATGTTTATATTAAATCTTTAAAATTAATTAGTTTTAATAATGATTTAGTTACTTTTGAAGTGGTATGTTCAAAAGGAACTTATGTTCGTGCCCTAGTTACTGATATTGCTAGAATTTTACATACATCAGCAACTTTAACTTATTTAAGAAGAACTCATCAATCAGGCTTTGATTTAAGTAATGCATTAAATTTAGATGTCATAAATGAAGAAACAGTTAGCAAAAATTATATTAGTATTTATGATGGCATTAAAAATATTATGCCAGCTATTGTTGTTGATAATATTAAAAATATTATTGCTGGTAAACCAATAACGATTGATAGTACTAATGAGCCATATGTGTTAGTTGTTAATGCTGAACATTTGCCATTAGCTATTTATCGTAATGCAAAAAATAATTTATATGTAAGTCAAAGAGGATTTAAATGTAATGAAAGTATTAAAATTGAAAAATCTAAGTATTCAAAATCAAAAATTGATGTCTAAACCAATTATTGCTTGTTGAGGTTTTTTTGATGGTGTTCATCAAGGACATCAAGCATTATTTAAACAATTATTAATTAATGCAAAAATAGATAATTATCAAACATGCATTATTAGTTTTGATATGAAACCACAAAGCGTAATTAATGATAATGATAATAAAGTTTTATTAAGCGATGAAGACAAAATTAAAACGATTGCTAAATATAAATTTAATTATTATTGAGAAATTAAATTTAGTAAAAGAATAGCAACACTATCAGCAGCACAATTTATTTCATGACTATTAGCAAATAATATTAAAGCAGTAGTCGTTAGTCCCAATATTAGATTTGGTTATCAAGGGCAAGGAAATATTAAGATATTACAACAATCACCATTACAAGTTTATCTTTGTGATGATATTGTTGTTAATAATACCAAAATTTCTTCAACTTATATCAAACAACTTTTACAAAATAAAGAAATTAGTAAAGCTAATTTTTATTTACAGCAAGAACCATATACGATTGGTGGCAAAGTAGTAGCTGGTATTAAAGAAGGTAGAGCTATTAATTTTCCAACTGCTAATTTATCATTAAGTACTAATTATGCATTACCAGGGCTTGCCACTTATATTACCCTTACTGAAGTAGATAATAAATGATATCAAAGTATGACAGTTATTATGTTACGTCATAATCAACCATTAGTAGAAAGTTATTTATTAAATTTTAATCAAAATTTATATGGAAAAATTATTAGAGTTAGATTTTTAACTTTTCTTCGTGATAATTTAAAATTTTCCAATTTAGATGATTTAAAAAAGCAATTATATAAAGATTTAGCAGATACTGTTAATTATTTTGCAAATATTAATTAATTTTATCAAATTATTGGTAGAGAATTATTTAAATTATTAATATGATAATAATTTGCTTATCAATTATAAAATAATTAAATCAGAAAAGTATAAATAATGAACATATATTTTTAATAAAAGTTAAGTTGAGTAACTTATTTTAGTAAATTGTTCAACTTATGTTCACTAATTTCTTTATAAGTATTTAAATTAGTTTGTTGATATAAATAACAAGCTCAATAATATCAAATTAAATTTTGATAATTAATTCATTTTTTGGTAATGATAATTTGTTGATTGTTTAAGTTAAAACAACTAAATCAAAAATTAATATCATTTTCGTTAGTTAAACTTTCAGAAGCAAAAGAGGCAATATCAAATAATTGATCATTTCAACAAGCAAAATCTCAATCAATTAAATATCAACAATTATTTTTTTTAACAAAATTATTTAAAGTTAAATCATTATGGGATAAAACAATTGTTGTTGGTTGATAATTAGTAATTCATTTAGTGATATCATTAGTTATTTTTTCTAAGCAAGGATTACTAGTAGTTAAATGACAATATAAATTAAGTTGTGCTAAACCTTTTCATGTTTTAATTCCTGATTTATTATTAAATGTAATTTCGTGCAATTGTTTTACTAATAATGAAATTTTTATCAATATTTCTTTTGCAATTAATTGCTCACTTAAAGTAGTTAAATTATGATAATAGGGCATTAATGTTAATATTTTATTTTGATTAATAATAACTTCATTAATTGGTAATGTAAATTTTTTTTGTTGAATTAATTTAATAACATTAATTTGATTAGTAAAATCTAAAAAAGGTTGTGAAATATCTTTAGATTGTTTTAAAAAAAAATTTTTGTTTACTAGAAATAAATCATTAGTTAAACCTTTTGTTGCTAATATTTCTAATTGATATGGTGGTTTTGTTGTTTTAAATTTCACAGTGACACCTCGATAATATTTGTATTATGGCTAATAAAATTATACAGTTTATTAAATAAAATATTATTTAAGTTACTAATTAGCAATTAGTTTCATTTTTTTTAAAATAATTAAATAATTATTTTTTTCTGCTAAAATAAAATATATAAAATTAAATATTTTAAAGTATTTTAACTCATTACTTTTTAAAAGTAAATGAGTTTTTTAATTTCAATAAGGAGAAAAAAATGAAGTTTTTATTAGAAAAATTATATGAAATCAAAAATATAGAAATTAAGAAATTAACAATCTGAAGTTTAATTGGGATGACAACTTTACAATTAAATAATATGTGGAATGTTTTAGCAACAAAAATTAATAGTGGTAAAGAAATATCTTTTTTTGATTTGACTTGATGAAAAGAAGAAATTTGAAAATATTCTTTAACTCCTAGTGTTATTGGTATTTCGATTGCTGGTATATTTTGAATGAATTTTATTCAAGTTGGTGCTATCAATTATATTTGAGATAATATTAAAAAATCATTATTAGCTAATGATCAAAATGATGAACAAAAAATATTAATGGAACATTTTAATAAAGTCGAAAACGAGTTACAACAATTAAGAGAAAAATATGATAATTTAATAATAAATGCTCATGAAACAAAATTTTTACTAACAGATGAGATTAATAATAAAGAAAATAATGTTTATGTTAGTTTTAATCCTTTAACTTTGTAAAAATTAAAACTATAATAAATATTTATCATAATTTAATTTATTTGTATTTTAAAATGACACTGCTATTTTACTTGTATTGTCTATTATAAAATTATACAATTTATTAAGTAAAAAATATCGAAAGTAAGTGATAGTATGTTAAAAAAGGGTTACATTCATATTTATAAGGGTGAAGGAAGAGGTAAAACTTCTATTTTAAATGGGATGGTAATTAGAGCATTAGGTAATAATCTTAATGTTAGTTATTTACGTTTTCTAAAAAATCATCCTTCTGGTGAAATTAATTTTTTAAAGCAAAATACTAAACTTCAAATTGAGAGTTTTTATAGTTTTTCACAAAAGTTTTTTTGAGAAATGAATGAACAAGAAAAAAATAAACTAAAAGCAGAAACTAATTATGGTCTTGCTAGATTAAAGATATTAAGTCAAAGTGACAATATTGATGTTATTATTGTTGATGAAATTTTAGGATGCATTCAAAATAATTTAATTAAGGAACAAGAATTAATTGCAATTTTAAAAAATAAAAAATTACATATTGAAATTGCGTTATCTGGTCGATATTCATCGTTTGCGTTAGAACAATGTGCTGATTTAATTAGTGAAGTTAAATCAGTAAAACATTATTTTGAGCAAGGTCAGATTGCTCGAGAAGGGATTGATTATTAATGACATTTAAAACCTTATGATTTGCATCAAATAATATTGGTAAAATTAATGAATTAAAGAGCATCTTACAACCAAAAGGATATGATATTAAATCAATGTTAGATCTTAATTCACCACTTGAAATTAATGAAACAGGTACTTCATTTGTTGAAAATGCAATTTTAAAAGCAACAACACTCGCTAATTTAGTAAATGATCCTGTTATTGCTGATGATTCAGGATTAGAAATACTAGCTTTAAATAATTTTCCTGGGATTAATTCAGCACGTTGAAAAGGTGAAATGTCTTATCATGATGCCATGTTAGATATTTTAGAACAAATGAAAGATGAAAGTAATCGTGCTGCTGTTTTTATTTGTGCTATTGCTTATGTTGATTTTGATCATAAACTTACTAAAACATTTATTGGTAAACTTGAAGGTGAAATTACTACTGAAATCAAAGGTAATGATGGTTTTGGTTATGATCAAATATTTTATGTTCCAGCAGTACATGCCACTTTAGGCGAATTATCGTTAGTAGATAAAAATAAAATTTCGCATCGTAATTCAGCAGTTCAGCAATTATTAACATTTTTACAAGAACAAAGTTAGGTAATTAAAATAAAGATAAATAAGGATGATTTAATTATGCCAAGTTCACTATCAAATTCATATCAACCATTATTAACTGAAAATAATAATAATATCAATACTAGTAACATTCCAATTTGAAAATCATGAATAAAACCATTTACTTTAGTTACTTTTTCATCAGTGTTTTCGGTAATTACTGCACCAATTGTTGCCACAACTAATTATTGAAAGGAAACGATGAAATTTGACTTTATAAATGGATGAAATAATTTTATTAGCAATCGGTTCACTTTTATTAGTAGTGAGTTAATTAATTCTTTTTTTTATACTTTAGCTTTTTTTAAAATTGAATTTTGTTTAGATACTCTTTTCATTAATAATTTAAATTGGAAAGATAAATTAAAAACAGTTGCTAAAAATGGTTTCTTAGCAATTTCGTTAATATTTATTAATGAAGTTAGTAAAGATATTGTTTATCATCAACTAAATAGTAAAAAAGCATGAATTTCTTTATCTGAAGATTTTATTTTTAATTTGGGGAAGGAGATAGTAATTGTTTTCGCTTGAAAAATATTTAAAATGTGTTTAACAAATAATTATCATTTTAGTAATTATCTTAATTCAGCACTTATTATTGCATCACTGGGAATAGGTTATGTTGCTGTTAATATTGGTCAAACTTTATATACGATTTGAAAGATGCCACTTTTTAATTTTATGCCAAATTTTTCAGTAATATTTGCTAGTAATACTGTTACTGGTGGTTTTCGTATTGTTAGTAGTAGTTCACTTACTGCTTTTTTTAAAGATATTACTACAAAATGAAGAAATGGTTATTACCAAAATTTATCAATAAATGAGACTGATTTGTTACAAGAAGTAATTATTACTGATATTAATCGTTCATATAATACTTTTGATAATTCAAGAGTCATTAATAATTCATCACCAAAACGTACTATTAGTTATGATAGTTTTTTTAATATTCAAGAAGTAAATAGTAGTGATGAACATATTCCTATTGTTAAAAATATGAAAAGCAGTAATCTTATGAATCAATAAAATTTATATTTCTAAAAATAACTTTTAAGTTTTTGCTTTATATTTTTGGTCAGTTGCGATGACATTTGCTTGTTGAAGGTTGATTATGTAAATTAATTTCATTAACTTTTGTTGTAAAATATGATATTTCTTCTTTTCTTAATATTTTGAGTTTGGATGAGTGTCAATGCTTTAATCTGATTAATAGTAAGTGCTTTTTTTTGTTGCTCTGTCATTGCTTGTAGTTGTTCTGGCTTTAATGTTTGGATTTGTTGTGGTGTTAATGTTTGGATTTGTGTTGGGGTAAGTATTTGAATTTGTGGTAGTTGAAATGAACGAATTTGTTTTTTTGTAAAATATTTAATTTGTTCACAGGTAAATGCTGCGATTTGTTCTAGTGTTAATACTTGAATTTGGATAAATGTAAATGCAGGCACTTGTCATGGTCAAAACCATTGAATTTGTTCTTTTGTGAAGGCGACTATTTGTTCAGGTTTGAAGAATTGAATTTGTGGTAGTTGAAATGAACGAATTTGTAAAATTGTAAATTGTGCAATTTGTTCGGTGTTAAATGTTACTAGTTGCTTTTCTGTAAATGCATGAATTTGTCTAGAAATAAATCATGGAATTTCTTTTGGTTTAAATTTTTGAATTTCTTTAGTTGTTAATTTTTCAATTCGTTCTTGTAATAATTTTATTTTTGCTATATTGCGATGTGTTTTTTCAATATTTTTTTGCGTTGTTGTTTTTGATAATAATGATGTTGTACTTTCTTGTTTTTTGCTGGTATAATTAACCACATTGTCCATTTTTATTCTCCTTTTTCAAAATAGAAAACTCATTATTTTATTGGTAAATTAATGAGTTAAATTTTATACTTTTTTTAAAATCTAATATCTGCTGAGATTTTAACATTTTATAAATAAAATACAATAAAAAAGTGTTAATAGAAATTGAAAATCAAATAAATAATTTTATTGAATTGCTAAAAATAAAAGAAGATAATAATATATCTTCTTTTAAAAATTATTTAGCAGTATTTAATAAATTACCCGTTATTAAAATTGTTAATTGATTAAAGAATTCATCTTGATTAGTAATTGTTCCTCATTCTTGGCCAACAGTTATTAATTTTCCTTTATTGACAATAAAAACAATTGGTAAAGCTTTAAATGAACGTTCTTTATCAGTAGGTGGCAAGATTTCTTTAACACCTGAGGCACCAACTGGTGCTGAACTATTATCAGAAACTTTATGATCAAGTAATCAATGATAAATTTGTTTTTGTCAACTAATTTTTTTGTCATTTCAAAACTGGTTAGCAACATCACTGTTTGGATTAGCATATGGTGATTTTTCATAAATTTTAATATCAATAGTACCATTAGCAGTAACGGCATCTATTTCTTTTTGCTTTTCTGTTATTCAATTATCTCATTTACTTGGTAGATTACCATTTTTTAATTGCATTGTATGTAAACTATCAATAATTTGCTTAGAAAGCGGATTATCAGCAGCACCAAGAATACCAAAAAAAGCATGACCGCTATTAACATCGCTAATAAATTCTTTATACTGTGAATCATCTTTACAAGCACTAACTTGCAAACTAGTTGTGGTACCTATTATTAAAGCCAGTATTAGTCCAAATTTTTTACGCATTTTGTCTCACCTTCAATATTGTATCGTAACTTATATGATTAATAAATATATAATTAAGTATAATGTACTAAGTATACTATGTTATAATTTTAATAACAATATAAAAATTAAAAGGAGTAGTTTTTTTTCTATATGGAGAGCAATTGGTATATTTATTTAATAATATTACTAGTTTTATTACTTTTAAGTGTTTTTTTTTCATCAGCTGAAACTTCTTTAACATCCTTAAATGTTATTAAAATTAAATCTATTGGTAAATTACGTAATAAAAAAAATCGTCGTGTTAATATTGTTTTTAAATTAGTTAAAAATTATAATGTAACTTTAACCACAATTTTACTTGGTAATACTGTTGTTAATGTTGCTATTGGTACTTTAAGCACAATATTATTTTTTGATTCATTTCATTTTTCTGCTACTTATGGTCCTTTAGTATCAACATTAGTGTCAGCGATTGTTGTTTTAATTGTTGGTGAAATTATTCCAAAAAGTATTGCCAAATTACATCCTGAAACAATAGCTTTGAATTATGCATATATTTTATACAGTCTTAATATTATTTTTTATCCAATAACTTTTATTGTTACTTTATTTCAATTTAAAAGTAAAAAACCAACTAGTTCTGAACAAGAACTTATTGAATTAATTTCAATTATTGAAAGAGAAGGTGTTTTAGAAAAAGCAGAACGTGATTTAATTGAATCAGCAATTAAATTTGATGAAAAATCAGTTTTTCAAGCAATGCATCCAAAAAGTAAAATCAAATATATTTATGATGATACACCACCGAAAGTTATTAAACATTTATACTTAGAGGAAAAGTATAGTCGAATACCCGTTTTAGATCATGTTAATCAAAATGTAATTGGTATTTTAAATATTAAAGAATTTATTATTAATATGTTAGAAAATGAAAATCCTGATTTACGACAATTAATGCTACCTGCTATTTTTATTTCTAAACGTACTAAATTAAATGAAGCATTAGAAATATTACAAACTGAAAGAATGCATATGGCAATTGTTTGTAATAATAAAGATAAAAAAGATTTCAATGGTATTATTACCCTTGAAGATATTTTAGAAGAGTTGGTTGGTGAAATTTATGATGAAACTGATGAAATTGGTTTAATCCAAGAAATTGGAACTCATAAGTTTCACGTTGATGGTTCTTCAAAATTAGAAGTATTATTTAAACGTTATTTAAAAAGAAAGCCACCAAGTAATAATAAGCAAACTGTCCAAGAATGATATATGTTTAAAACTAAGGTAAAGAAAGTCAGAAAAACTAGCCCTCCTTTAAAGTTTCGTAATTTTTCATTTAAAGTAATAAAAGTTCGTAAGGATTTTGCTATTTTTGAAGTTGAAATTTTTACTAATAAAAAAATAAAAAATAAATGAGAATAGTTAATGCATCCCTTTCATTTAAATGTTACAATTTAAGCCTATAATATAATTATGAAAGGGGAAAATTATGAAAAAAATTATTAAATTAACAACTATCATGACAGCATTAAGTATAGTTACAGTTATAGTATAATGTTATTTGTTCCAAATAATGGTGGTCATTATATTTATTTAAATAAGCATGATGCTAATGCTAGTTTATTAAAATGAAATCTTTCAGTAGCTGATGCTAATTTAGTAAAAAAATATGAATATCAAATTCATCAACCAGCCAGTAAGGTAAGTATTGATGAATTTAATAAATTATATGATAGTAATCAAAATCAAGTAATTTGAAATAATTATGATGATTTGCAATATGATTTAACTCATACTAAAGTTGGCGAAAAAAATATTGATGTTAATTGAGTTGCCATGTATAAAAAAGCTGGTTTAAATAATTAACAATTCAATTAGCAGAACAACAACAATTACGTTTTTATAATATTTTTGCTAAAGTATTTGGTAAAAGTAATGTTATCAAATTAATACAAAAAGTTACGCCAGTTGCAGTAACTGATAATACTGTTGCATGAACTGCTTTTGATCCAAATATTGATAGTCAATGTATGGGATATGGTCCTAATTTTGTTAATATTAATTTAATTGATCAACAATATCAAGTAGGGTTTTGATCATCAGATCAAATAATTAGTGTGACAACTCATGAATATGGTCATGCTTTAAGTAATTTTATTGGTTTAAGTGCTATTGAAAGAAAAACATTTAATACTAATTGAAACTGGTCTATTGCTAATGATAATAGTAGTAGTACAACATCATTTTTAAGCAAGGAAATCATTAGTAATGCTAGTAAGCAAATTAATGATCGTGCTTGATATTTAATTAATTATTTAGCTAGCCGAGCAAAAACAATTGATATTAAACAAAAATTATTGTTTACGTTAATAACGGTTAATAGTAATTATGGTCGCACTACTTGAATGAATGGTAAGTATAACATGAATTTTGATGATGAATTTTTTGCTGAAAGTTTTGCCAAATGAATTTTGACACCACAAAATGAGCGTGATTGAGGATGAGAATTAGAAAATAGTTTTTTCTTACATTATTTACCAGCAGTTTTATAATATGATATTAATAGTGAAAAAGGGAGAATTATTTCTCCTTTTTAATTATTTGATATAATAAACTTAAGTAAAAGGTTTGAAGAAAGGAGGTAATTTTATGTTTGGTCAAAATAGCCATGATCGTGAATCACAACACAATGATTGTTTAAAGTGTCAATATGAAAAACTTTTTAAATCTGGTAAAATATTATTTGATAAATGAGATAAACAGCCCCCAGCACCACCACAATTACTTGAAATTAAAAAGCAATTAAATGAATTACAAGTTGAAATTGAAGAACATAAAAATGATGAAGAATTAAAATTTTGTGCTAATCATCCAGAAATTTTTGATTTTTTACCTTTAGAAATATTATAATTTTTTAAAATAATTAATTTAAAATTTTGATAATTAGTATCAATTTAATATAAGTTTAGTTTATTTTTTTAAAAATTAATGGAATAACTTTTTAAAAGCAAGTACTTTGTTAGCAAGACATAGGAATATTAGTAGTGAAACCCAAGTATAAGTTTTCTAAAGATTGTTAATTAAAATAATTTAAAAAGATTGCAGGTGCAATCTTTTTCTTAATTTCTATATTTTAGTTTAATAATTAAAAATTAATTTATTCATTAAGATTTAATAGTTTTGCTAAGTGAAAACCAACACCCCCCTCATCATTAGTTTTAGTAGTAATGTCATTAGCAATACTTTTAATAACAATATTACCATTTTTCATTGCCACACCATAGCCAACTGCCATTAACATTTCTTTATCATTAATTTCATCACCATAAGCAATAACATCTCTAATGTCAACATTATAATATTGTGCTAAAATGCGTGCTGTCATTCCTTTATCAATAAATTTACTTGAAATTTCAAAAATTAATTTATTATTATCATAGCGATTTCAAGTAACTTTAATTGAATTAGAATATTTTTCTAAATGACGATAAACTTGATCAAGATTAGTATCTTTTTTAAACTCAATTAAGATGGCATTAGCGCTTCCTTTTCAATCACGGATTAATTTACTAATGGTAAAAGTATCATTTTCAATACTATCTAAGTGAAAATAAGTTTCAAAGAAATCATCTTTTTTTCAACATACTGCTTTATTATAATATTCAATAACAGCATTTTCAATTTGTTTAAAAATATAGTCTTCATTTAGAATACGTTTAACAATTGTCTCAGAAATTGGAAAAACTAGTCGTTTGAATTTTTTAACTTTTGGATCATGAATATGACCACCATTAAAGTTACATAATAAAGTGCTTAATCCTAATTCACGATAAAATTTAATTGATCCACGATAAGGTCTACCTGTGACAATACAAACAATATGTCCTTGTTTTTGTGCTTCAATTAGTACCTTTTTATTATTAGCATGCATTTCTCGACCACTACTTTTTAATAAAGTACCATCTAAATCAACTAGAATTAAATGTTTTTGGCTTTCTTTATATAAAGACATTACTTTTTCCTCCTATTTTTCTTTTTCAATAAAATTAATTCCAATTGTATTTTCAACAAAGTTTAGTTTTTTAGCAGCAATCTTATTAGCAAAAGTTGCACCTTGTTGTAAGTAGGCTACTAATTGTGATAATTTTTCATTAATAAGTGCTTGTTGTTTTTTCTGCATTGGTTCTAGTAAATTATTTATTACTTTAATCACCTCTTTTTTTAAAAAACCATAATTATGATTACTGAAATATTGTTCACATGTTGTGATATCTTTGTTAGTAATACTAGCATAAATAGTTAATAAATTACTAACTCCTGGTTTTCGTTGTGGATCAAATTTAATAATATTTTCTGAATCAGTAATAGCTTTTGTAATTTTATCAGTAACTTCTTGCTTACTATCACTTAAGAAAATAGTATTTTTTAGATTATCATCAGATTTTGACATTTTTTTTGTTGGTTCTTGTAAACTCATAATTTTTTGTGCTTGTTGATCAATAATGATTTTAGGAACTTTGAATAATTGCGTTTTATAAGTATTATTCATTCTTGTTGCTAACGTTCTTGTTAATTCTAAGTGTTGTGTTTGATCAATACCAACTGGTACAAAATCAGCATCATATAGTAAAATATCAGCGGCCATTAAGGTTGGATAAGCAAGGATACCTGTTGGGATACTTATTGTTTTATTTTGATTTGTCATTTTTTGACTTTTATCTTTATATTGTGTCATTCGTTCTAATTCACCAACATAACTATTACATAATAATATATATCCCAATTGGGTATGGGCAAGAACATCAGATTGAATAAAAATATGAGTTTTATCTGGCATAATACCTGCAGCAAAATATCATGCTGCAATGTCTCTAATATTTTCTTTTAGTGTTTGTGGTTTGATTGGTAATGTTAAACCATGTAAATTTGCAACAAATATTAGTAGTTCATGTTCTTCTTGTAATTTTAAAAAGTTATTAATTGCTCCCAAGTAGTTGCCAAGAGTTAATTTTCCAGTGCTAGTTATTCCTGATATAATACGAGCCATATATTTTGCTTCCTCCAAATTAATTTTATTATTATAATTATCAATGATAAACTTAAATATTTCAATTAATTATCTTAAAATTTATTTGACTTTTGTTATAATAAAAGCGTTAAACTGAAGATAATTTTTAACCCATACCTTTATTTTTGAAAGTGATGGGTTTTTTCTTCATAAGGAGGTCTTTTTATGTCAACTCAACGAAATATTTATCAAAATCTATTACAGTTGTCTTTGAAAAAATAAGCAAGAAGTAGTAGCAACAAGAAAAATAATAATTAAAGAGCAAGAAAAAAAGATCAGACAAGAGATAAAGAAAACTAAAATTCAATTAAAAAAAATCAAGAATAGTGAAGATAAAAGATCGGTTACTGATAAATAATATATTTTATAATAATACATTAATTAAAATCAAAGCGCAATTAATTGATTTACAAAATAAAATTAAAAAATATAACACTATTAAACAATTGAAAAATTCAGAGAAGAGTACTAATGAAATAAAATTTGAAAAATTAAAAACAGAATTAGTTAATTTAAAAATAAAAATTGAAGAGTTATCGCTTTTTAATGGTAGTATAAAACAATTACCACAAGATTTAAAAATACTTCAGAAAAAACAAAACTCATTGTTAAAACAAGAATGATTAAAAAAAAGATGAAATAAAAGCAAAGATTGAAAGGTTGGCAAGAGATAAAGAACAGTTAATAGCAGAAATTAATATTAATGGTAAAAAGTAGCAGATATTTTAAATGAAAATGAAAGTATTAAAAATAAATTAATTGATGAAATTCAAGAAAGTCTATTAATAATTAAAATCATTAATGAAAAATATTAAAACTAAGGATAATTTAATTTCGGATTTTAAGACAAACATTAGGATTATTAATAAAAATATTGAAGAAAAAAAATAAAAATACAGCGAACTTTAGATACTATTGTTAATTTACAAAATTGAAGAGATACGTAGTTGACATTGTGTTATCATTGTCTTAACAATTAGTCTTTTTTGTAGTAAAAAAAGAGTTATTAATAAAAGAGAAAAAGAATGTAAAAATCTTGGAAAAATATTTATCAAAAAAACAAAAATTAATGGTAGAACAAAAAGAAAAACTAGAACAAATAGATATATTAAATAGGCAAATAGAAGAGTTACTAAAAGAATGTCAAAAACGTCAAGAAAAATTAAATAATAGTAAAAATGAATTAAATAGTTGTTATCAATCAAATAATAATCCTAAAAGTAAAGAATTAGCAGCAGCAGATAATAAAAAACAAATCTTATTATCAGAAACAAAAGAAAAAATTTCTAAACTTCAAAAAAAATTATCAACTGTATCAAGGGCAACTATTAAAAATAGTAAAATATTAAAAGCGTTAGAAATACTACAACGAGAAAAAATGATAAATTAAATATTAACTTAGCTGATATTAATGACAAAATTAAAATAACACAAGCAAAAAAAGAAGATTTAATATTAAAAATTAATAAAAGGCAATCATATGCTTTAAATTCTTATTTAGATGATTTTAAAATAGTAGTTTATCAAATTTCGAATTGGTGAAGTTCTCAAGTACTATTACATCATTATAATAATCTTGATATAAATAATTAAGCAAAATAATTATCACTTTTAGAAAGAAGTGATTCTAAAGATTTTGGAATTGATATTGAGGAAATAACCAAAATGATAATGTAAGTTGACATTATTATTTTTATAAAAAAATAAAACTTAAAAATATCATTAAATTTTTAATAAATTTAATAGTAAATTATGATTCATTTTTTTGATAAAATTGAAAGAATAAAAGTATCTATTTTTGAAAAAATAATATGTTATAATATGAATATGAAGGATATAGCGGAAAAGGTCTTTCATGTACTTATTTTTAGTTTGGTCATAGATAAGTGTGGAAATATATATATTATTATTGTGTAGAGTTTATTAATGTTATTTGTAGAAGATAACAAGTATTAATAATAAAAAAAGAGTATTTAAATCAAATGTAGTCTAAAAGTAAAGGGGTATTGTCATGATTAAAATATATGTTTCACCAAGTTGTTTATCTTCAAAAAAAGTTATTCAATTTTTTGATAAGCATAAAATTCCATATATTAAACGTAATATTATCCATAATCCACTGACCGATACTGAAATTAAATTATTATTAAGATTTGTACCAAATGGTGTTGGTGATATTATTTCAACAAGAGCAAAATTTATTAAAACTCATGCTATTAACATTGAAAAATTAACAATGTTACAAGTTTTTGATTTAATTAAAACTTCACCAACAGTTTTAAAACGTCCCATCATTGTTCAAGAAAATAAACAACGTATTCAGATTGGTTATAATGAAGATGAAATTGAGTTATTTTTACGTGGTTCTATTGAAAATGAATTTGAAGACTCTTGTGAAATATTTTAATTCAAATGTGTTTGGAATAGATGATGAGAAATTATAAATTTACAATTATTGCTAATAAGTATGAAAATTCTCAATCATTAGCAAAAGAATTAAGGGTCAAATTATTGGCCCTTAAAACAATTGAAGACACTTATTCACCAGATATTGTTTTTGTTATTGGTGGTGATGGAACCTTTCTTAAAGCTGTTCATGATTATAATAATAAACTTAATACCATTAAGTTTGTTAGTTTTAAATGTGGTAATCTTGGTTTTTATGAAAATTTTTTAAGTACAGAAGTTAAACAAGTATTAATGTGAATTGATAAAAATGATAAGAATTTAATAGTAAATAAATTTTCATTATTAGAGATAAATGTTAATAATAAAATTTTATATGCTATTAATGAAGTTAAATTTATTAATTTAACAACAACTCTTTCATGTCAAGTATTAGTTAATAATGAATTATTTGAAAATTTTCGTGGTTCTGGTTTAGTTTTCGCAACGAGAACAGGTTCGACGGGTTTAATGAAAGCGCTTGGTGGTGCTGTTTTAATTTCAAATCATAATTTAATGCAATTTCATGAGATTGCACCAGTAGCTAATAATAGTTATCGCAGTTTAAATTCACCTTTAATTTTAGATGAAAATCATGTAATTACTTTAAAAAATATTAAAAAAGATAGTAAATTAAGTGATTTTGGAAAATTAATTGTTGATACTTTTGATTTTAATGATAAACTAAATGATAAGATAACAATTAAATTATCGAAATTATCATTACAAATTTTAGAATATCAACCTAATCATTGTTCTCTATTTGCTAGAGTAAAAAAAGCATTTATTCAAGAAGATTAGTAAAATATTTAAAGATATTAATTTAAGGAAGGTAAATATGCCAGTTTGAGAAATAGTATTATTAGTTATTGCATTATTGTTTGCTGTGGTTAGTATTGGAATTTGAATATGAAATGTTAATGCTGCTAAAAAGTTACGTAATCAACAAGAAAATAGTTCAACAAAATTTAGTAATAAACCACAAAAATTTCCATTTAAATTACAGAATTTTATTCTTGATTTAGGAGGAATTGATAATATCAAAGTAACGACTGCAACAGTTAATAAAATTAAAGTTGAGATTAAGGATCATTCAAAAATTAACTTTGATAATCTTAAAAAAATTAAAAATCGTGGTATTTTAGATCAAAATGATAGTGTCAGTTTGGTACTAGGAATTTATTGTAATAGTTTAAGTACTGCTATTAATGATCTTATTAAAATGAATAATGAAAAATAAATTACTTCTTATAGTAGCCATAAATACCATTACTTAAGACATGAGCATTACAATAACCTGATTCTCTGAGTGTTAGTGCTGCAGCAGTTGAACGGTTTCCTGCATTGCAAATTGTTACTATGATTTGCTTTTTATCTTCAATATATTGACTAGGATTTTTAATTAAATCATAATAAGGAATATTAATAATATTAAGTTTGCCATTAGGATTTGCAATTTTTTTTAAAATTTGATATTCACTAGTGTCACGAACATCAATAATCAAAGCTTTATTTTTAATTTTATCAAACTCTTTATTTGAAATTGAAATTTCATTTTGTATTTTATGTTTAAACATAAATTGTAACCTCCTTAGATAAAATTACACTATAATTAATTTTAACATTTTATTATGCTATAATGCTGATAGTTGTGACAAAATGGAAGCTAAGGAGTAAAATAATGGCAAAAGAAAAATTCCTTTTTAAAGAAGGAGAATATGAATTAATTGTTGAATTAGGTACCATGGCTAATTTAGCAGAAAAATCAGTAAAAGTTACTTATGGCAATACAGTTGTTTTAACAACAATAACTTATGATGGCAACATTAATAATCAAGATTTTTTTCCATTACAAATAGTTTTTCAAGAAAAATTATATTCAGTTGGTAAAATTCCTGGTGGTTTTTTAAAACGTGAGGGACGATCTAGTGAGTATGCAACATTGTGTGCTAGACTAATTGATCGTTCAATTCGCCCGTTATTTCCAAAAGGTTTTATTAATGAAGTACAAATTGTAAATAATGTTTTTGCTTTAGATGATACTTGTGATGTTAGAGTAAATGCTGCTTTTGGCACTTCACTTGCTTTATCATTAAGTAGTTTACCATTTCAAGGTCCTAGTGCTACTGTTGTTGTTGGTAAAATAAATGATAAGTTTATTATTAATCCAACACAAGAACAATTATTAAATTCAGAAATGGAATTAATTGTTGGTGGTACAAAAAATGCTATCAATATGGTTGAAGCTGGATGTCATGATATTTTAGAAAAAGATATGATTAAAGCATTAAAGTTTGCTCATGAGCATATTATTAAATTAGTAATTTTTCAAGAAAGTATTATTAAAAAATTAAAACCAAATAAATTTGAACCACAATTAGCACTAATTCCTACTAATATTGAACAATTTGTTTTTACAAATTGTCAAAGCCAGATTAGTAAAATTAGTACTACTGCTGATAAAAAACAGTGAAGTAATTTAATTAAAACTTTAGTAGAAGAAACATATCAAAGTTTTAAAAGCCAATTTCAGCAGGAAATCTTAATATTTGATAAAGAGACTATTATTCATAATTTACGTAAAAGTATTGATCAATTATTGCAAACAACAATGCGTACTATGATTTTAAAAAATAATGTTAGAATTGATGGACGAAAAGCAGATGATATTAGAAAATTAACAAGTATTATTGATGTACTACCTATTGTTCATGGCAGTGCCATGTTTAGTCGTGGTGAAACGCAAGTTTTATCAGTTTTAACATTAGGTGCCCTTGCTGAACATCAGATTATTGATGGTTTAGGTAAAGAAGAGTACAAACGTTTTATTCACCATTATAATTTTCCACCGTTTTCTGTTGGTGAGACAGGGAGAATGGGTGTTCCTTCACGACGTGAGATTGGACATGGTGCTCTTGGTGAAAAAGCATTATTACAAGTTATTCCTCTTGAAAAAGATTTTCCTTATACAATTAGGTTGGTATCAGAAGTATTAGCATCAAATGGTTCTACTTCACAAGCAGCAATTTGTGCTTCATCAATGGCATTAATGGCTGGTGGTGTGCCGATTAGAGCAGCAATTGCTGGTATTGCTATGGGTTTAATTAAAGAAGGAAAAAAATTTACTGTTTTAACTGATATTCAGGGATTAGAAGATCATTTAGGCGATATGGATTTTAAAGTAGCAGGAACTGCTAATGGTATTTGTGCTTTACAAATGGATATTAAAATTACTGGTATTGATTTTAATATTATTACAGAAGCGTTAGAAAAAGCAAGAATTGCTAGAATACAAGTATTAGCAAATATGAATGAAATAATTAAAAAACCAAGAACAGCATTAGCACCTAATGCACCAAAAATTATTCAAAAGTTAATTCCAATTGATAAAATTCGTGATATTATTGGTGTTGGTGGAAAAGTTATTAATAAAATTATTGCTGATTGTGATAATGTTAAAATTGATATTGAAGATGATGGTCGATTACTGATTTATCATAATGATCAAACTACCATTGATAAGGCTTGACAAATTATTGAAAATATTATTAATCCCGTACCAATTGAAATGGGTAGTGAATTTGAAGGTAAAGTTGTTAAAATCGTTAATTTTGGTGCCTTTGTTAATTTACAAGATAAGATTGATGGTTTAATTCACATTTCACAATTCTCAAAAAAATTTAATAAACACATTGATAATTTAAACAATGTTGTTAAAATAAATGATATAATCAAAGTTCGAGTAATCAAAGTTGAAGATAATGGTAAGTTTAGTTTAGAAATTATTGATAAATAATTTTAATGAAAATTAGTTACATTTTTATCATTAAATTAGTGTTAAAATACTAATAATAGTATAGTAGAATCTTAGAAATTTAAGTTAAAGGTTTAATTTTTATCTTTTTTGGAGATATTAATAATTTAAAAATAAAGAAAGTTGAAAACTGGTGAAAACATGGCAAAGATAAAAGTATTTGCTCTTGGTGGATTAGATGAACGTGGTAAAAACTTATATGTTGTTGAAGTAAACGATAAGATATTTGTATTTGATGCTGGCATTAGACTACCTGAAAGAGAAATTTTAGGAATCGATATTATTATTCCTGACTATACATATTTAAAAGAAAATAAGCAACGAATTGAAGGTATATTTATTTCAAAACCATCCGATGATGCTTTTGGAGCTTTACCTTATATTTTAAAAGATTTTAATAAAATAAAACCAGAGTATAAAGTTCCAATCTTTACTAGTAAGCTAACTGATTTTATGATTAAACAAAAATTAGAACGCTTTCGTTTTATTAATCAAAATGAAATTTTAATTAAGACAATTGAACCTGAACAAAAAATATTATTTGATAATATTGTTATTAAAACATTTAAAACAACTACTTCAATTCCCGGTAGTTTAGGTTTTGTTTTAACAGTAAATAATGGTGAAAATAATAAATTACATGAAACAATTGTTTATACTGGTGATTATATTTTTGATGGTGAACACCGTAATGATTTCACCACTGATATTCAACATTTAGCTAGTGTTTCTAAAAATGAAGTTTTATTATTAATTAGTGAAGCAGCATATGCTAATAGAAAATCTTTTACTGCTCCTAAACATAAAATTCAAACTATTATTGAACCAGTATTAAAAGAAGCACCAGGAAGAGTTATTCTTGCTTGTTATGATCAAGATCTATATCGTGTTAGTGAAATTCTTAATGCGATTAAAGAAACTGATTCTAAACGCAAAATTGCAGTTTATGGTGCAACTTTATATGATATCTTATTAAAAGTTAATGATTTAAATGCTTTTAATATTGATAAGTCACAAATTATTAATTTGGCGCAAACAATTGGCACTAAAGATACAGTAATTATTGTCACTGGTAGTGGTGAACGTTTATTTACAAGAATGAATAAAATTGCTATCGGTAATGATGATTATTTAAAACTTGAGCCTGAAGATACAATAATTCTAGCGACCCCACCAATTCCAGGTAATGAATTAGCACACGCTGCTTTATTAGATGACCTGGCACGTACTGATGTTAAAGTTGTTAATATATCAGAAAAGCAAGCTTGAAGTTTGAATGCTTCTTATGAAGATATTAAATTAATGGTTAATATTATTAAACCAAAGTATTTTTTACCTGTTAAAGGCTTATATAAAGATTTTGTTGCAGCACAGTTAGCAGCAATTGATGCTGGCGTCTTACATAATAATGCTTTAATTCATGATAATGGTGAAGTTATTACTTTTGAAAATGGTAAATTAGTTGATAATTTTGTTAAACCATATGCAACACGTTTTCGCTGTAGTGATAAAAACACTACTACTAAAATAACTGATAATTTAATCAAAACTGGTGATGTCTATGTTGATGGTATTGGTGTTGGTGATATTGGTTCAATTGTTATTAGTGAAAGAAAACAATTACAACGTGATGGTATTTTAATTACCGGAGTAACAATAAATCGTAAGACTAAAGAAATAGTTTCTTTAATTGATGCACAAATGCGAGGAGTTGTTTATTTAACTAATAATGAAGAAATGCTGAAAAAATTACAAAATATTATTATTAATGTTATTGAGAAATATAAAACTAATACTGCTTTTAGTCTTAGTGAAGTTAAAACTAAGATGAAGAATGATTTACAAGATTATATTAAAAAAGAAACTGGTAAAATTCCAATGATTTTAACAGTTGTTAATGAAATTTAAATTTGTGAGAAAGTGTAAATTATTTTTTCTATATTGTAAACAGTCTAAAATTTAAAATGTTAGACTATTTTAATTTTTTAATTTAATTGTCTATAATTGATGTTTTATTAATTTTTTGATTTAATTTTTCTTTACTTTCTTTTTCAATATTTTTCACTTCTGATGAAAGTGGCATTTTACTTTCTTCAATAAGTGCTATTATTTTGTCTGTTGTTTCTCTTAATGATTAGTATGGTTTGGGTAGTGCTGGTAGTGTCGGAAAAGAATTAGAGTTTACTGATGAGGTTAGGTTGAGTGTTAATTTATTTGGTATTCTTGTTGACATAATCTTTTAATGTGTCCTTGCTGATTTTAATAAAATTTAATTTAATAACTAAGATTATAGTCTATTTTCTTTACTTATCAATTTATATTTTTTTTAACATTTATAAATCATATGAAAATAATTATTGAATTTTATTTTTAAAATTTAATTTTTAGATAACTATCCAAAAAGATATTAGATATAGCAATTATGTTATACTTTTATAGTAAGTTACTTAAAATTAAGAGGTGAAATGTATGATTAAAAATGGTATTAAAATATTAAAATCTCAAACTCGTGGTGATGAAGTTGGTTTCTTTTTTTTCTTATTAGTAATTTTCTTCTTCTTACTAGTTAGTTTAATTAGATTTTCAATAATTGGTAAAGTACTTGATGATTTTCTTTTTGCTTTTTTATTTGGATGAATAAAATATATTGTATATTTTTTTCTTTTTTTATTAATTATTCCTTTAATTTTTAGTTATCATTTTAAATTTAAATTGAAATATATTTTTTATAGTTTTTTATTTTTAATTGTTAGTTGTTGAACAACACAAACTTTAAGTTTAATAATATTAGCAAAAAATAATTTATGAACTAGTTATTATAACTTAAATTTATTAAATATTACTAAAGAATATTTTGCAACATGATGAAATAGTAGTGCTGTTAATAATTATTTTGGTTTTTTTGCCTCACCAATTTCTTTTAAAAATTTTAGTGTTGAAACATTTTTCCCGGCATATGCCACTGGTGGCATTATTAGTAATATCCTGGTAGGGATTTTTAATTATGGTTTTTTTGTAACTAATTTAGTTGTTAATTTTATTAGTATTTTTAGTTTAATTTTTTTATTTATTTTTGATAAACCTTTTATTTTTTTCACTAAAATTAAGCAAATTATTATTAATAGTAAAAATAAAAAACAAAAAAATAATATCAGTGATGATGTCAAACAAAAACATCTTAAGTTAAAAAAAGAAAAGTCATTAATTGATAAACAAGTTAAAAAAATGTTTAAAACAAAAAAAGCTATTAATAAATCATCAAAAATAAAACCAACTTCAACGCCAAGCAATAATTTAAACTCAAAACAAGATGAGATAAAAGAAAATAATAGTGCTGTTAGTAGTATCTCTTCTTCACCAATTGCTTATTTTAATGAAAATAGTTATTTAACTCCCTTTGGAAAAATTGATCCAGAAAAACAAAAAGATGCGATGAGTACTAGCAAAGGCACTTTGGTAGTTAAAAAAAGTTTAGAAGATAGTATTTTAAATCGTGAAATTATTAAGGAAAATGAGACTAGCATTAATAATGAGTCACAATTAGATAATAGTAAATAAAATTAATCGTTTTACGTTAGCATAAAACATGATATTAATGTTAAAATCAAAGTATCTTTTTAATTTATTAATAAATTAGGTGAAGCAATGACAGAAAAAACTTTACTACAATCAAAAATTAAACTTTTACCTAATATTGCTGGATGTTATTTATTTAAAGATAAATTTAATAATTTAATTTATGTTGGAAAAGCTAATTCATTAAAAAAACGAGTAACCTCATATTTAAATAAAGCAAGTAATTTTAAAACAATGTTATTAGTTAACGATATTTATGATGTTGAATATATTACCACAACTAATGAAAAAGAAGCTTTAATTTTAGAGCAAACATTAATTAAAAAACACCATCCTAAGTATAATATTTTGTTAGCAGATGACAAAAAATATCCTTATATTCAAATTACTAATAGTCGCGATCCACAATATCGATATCTACGTAGTGCTACTAAGAAAGATGGTCATTATTATGGACCGTTTCCTGATGGTACAGGTGCTCGTGAAATTTTAAAATTACTAGAACGAATTTTTCCACTCCGTAAATGTGCTGGTAATCTTGGTAAACCTTGTTTATATTATCATTTACAACAATGTTCGGGAGCATGTTTTAAAATAGTACCTCCTACTTATTATCAAGATATAATTAGTAAGGTTGATCAATTTTTTAAAGGAAATGTTAGTACTATTAAAAAAATGTTAATTAATAATATGAATATTAGTGTTGAAAATTTACAATTTGAAAATGCTAATCGTATTAAAATTTTATTGTCAAAAATAGATTTATTTTTATCACAACAAGTTGTTGAATTTCAAGATTATGGTAACCGTGATTTTATTAATTTTTTAATGGAAGATGGCATGGTTGTCGTTATTACTTTGTTTTATCGTAATGGCAAATTACAAGCTAAAGATGAACAGATAGTGCAAAATAATTACCTAGAAATTCAAGATTTAATCCGTAATTATTGTCAACAACTGTATAGTAAGAATACATTACCAAATGAAATATATTTACCAGCAACTATTGATTTAAAACAATTAAAATTATTATTTCCACAGGTAAAATTTATTAGTCCACTTAAAGGAACAAAAGAACATATTTTAACATTAGCAAAAACTAATGCTATTTATGCTTGAAATAATCATTTACAAACTAATCACTTTAATTCGCCATTAAATATGATGAAAGTATTATCACAATGGTTAAAAATTCCTAATTTAAATCATTTTGAAGTTTTTGATGTTTCTAATCTTCAACAAAGTGCTAGTGTAGGTGGTATGATTGTTTATAAAAATGGTAGTCCTAGTTTTAATGATTATCGTAAATTTTTATTAGATCGCAAAATTCTTGATGATTATCATCGCTTTTGTGAAATGATTTATCGTCGCTATCATCATTTAATTGTTAATAAATTACCAATGCCTGATTTAATTATTGTTGATGGTGGTAAGCCACAAATTAATGCTACCTTACAACAATTAACACTATTAAATTTAAAAATTCCTGTTATTGGATTAGTTAAGAATAAAAAACATCAAACTGATAAAGTTATCAATGATAAAATGCAAATTATTAGTATTCCAAAAACTGATGCTTGTTTTTTATTTTTAAGTAAATTACAAGACCAAGTTCATAATTATACTATTAAATATCATCAGGTAAAACGTAGTCAATCAATGTTAAACAGTATTTTAGCCTCAGTACCAGGCGTTGGTTTACAATTACAAAATAAAATTTTACAACAGTTTCCAACTTGAGAAGCATTACAAAATGCTTCTCAAGCAGAGCTTTTGTTATTAGTTAAATCAAAAGTGATTTTAGAAAAATTATGAAAAGAATTACATAGTTTTCAGTAATTTTTTTATTAGTAAAACTATTTATTGATAATTATTTAATTTAAGTCTGGTAAGAAATAGCAGTTAATTAATTGTTCCATAACAATTTTAATTGTATTTAATTCTTGTTAATTAGCAATTTTAAGATTATGGGTTTCATCATTACCTAATTTTTTAATTAAGTCTAATTTTGAATTTCATTTTTTACCTAATATCCCATTTTTTTGAATGAAATCAACATAAAAAGTAAAAGTTTTTCCTTCATCTGTACAATCAATAATATTGGCAAAATTCATTAGCATTTTTCTTGCTAATAATGTAGCAGATGAATTATGCTTTAAGATTAAAGCATAAAAATATTCTTTTAATAAGTTTTTAGGTTATTTTGTTCTTATTTTTCTAATAATTCTAATATTTCGTTTTCTTTTTTACTTAATACTTGGACTGTGGTGTATCACATTATTATAGAATTAAAAATATATAATTAATATTTAACAATATATAATTTTATTAATAATGTATAATTATAATATTACAAACAGTGATATGTCTAGTTATCTAACCGCCTAGAAGTCTGTAAAGATAGTTCTTAATTGAAACTAGATGTCTTAACTTTATTTTAAAAGTTAAGAAATTTAAAGAGATTTAGTAAATTACTAAGTTTCTTTATTTTTTCTTTAAATATAATTTTATTAACTTTTAATTTTTATATTTAATTAACAGTTATATTATCAACTTTAACAATTTTACCTTTAACATAATATGGAGAAATAAAATCATTCTTATTTATATTTTTATATTCCTTAGAACTCATACTTCTACGCATTATATTTCAATAACATAATCCATAAATGATGACATAATGTAATGGTATGATATAATTAATATATCAGAAATGATATTCTTAGTTTAGTTAAGAGATGAGTTTACCCAAAAGGGTGTTCTCTACTCTTGTAGGGAGAGTCATTTAGCCAAAAGGCAGTTTCGCAAGGATCATTTATTGAGTAACTTAGATTTTAAAATCTTTGGAAAACCGCTTAATTTAAGGGGTTTTTATTTTATTTTTCTTGTTCATATATATATTGTTTTTCCTGAATAGTTTTGAATTTTTTTATTAGAAAATAAATAAGTTCATAATAATAACTTTAATCCTAAAACGCTTAAATAACTTTTGTCATTATCATTATTCCTATTATCCTTTCTAATAAATTATTTTAATTCATATATGAATTTTAAATTAATTAATAGTATCACTTACATCGCAGTCATTTTTAGAAGTATCATCTATACGGCAGTTGAAGTAACACTTAAAGTAAAAGTGTAATACTTTTAGATAACATATTGACAACTTCTAAACTATATATTGAGTTGTCACTAATAACAATAATTTCATCAGCAGTAACTAAAGCATTTTTGTTAACAATATAATATTATTAAAACCAGTAATAGTTGGCATATTAGCAAACTCATCACATAAGAAATAAACTGGTCGTTTTAGTGTCTTATTTTCATTATTATCGGGAATGTTTAGTAATCTGTGTAACTTACAAAAAAGCTATGTTTAATTAGTTCTAGTAAATATAATTTTTCTAGAAAGAGTGAGTGCAGATGACTAAAAAACAAAATATTAATAATAATGATCCATAGACTTCTTGCAAAACTATGATAATAATCATAGTTTTTAAATTTAAAAATTTATTTTAATAACAATTTTAATATTTATTTAAAATATGTGTTATTTTTTTTGTCATTAAAATACAGCAAAAATTATTATTTAAAATAAAAAAAATAAAATCTTAAATTATCAAATATATTTAAATTGATAATTGTAAATTATAAATTGAAGTTATTAAATTAAATCTTAAAACAAATCTTTTTCTTCTATTTCGATATTTTTCACTAATAATTTTAAATTTTTTAATAATAGCAAAGACATTCTCAATAACAACTTTCATTTTTGAAATTAACTTATTATTTTTCTTTTCTTCTTTAGTTAAAGGATTTTTCTTAGTTTTTCTTTTTGCAATTAAAATATTAGGATGTATGTTTTGTATTCCTTGATAACCTAAATCTACTAAAATAGTTGTTTGTGATAAAAATTTAACTTTTGAATCTTTTAAAATTTTAAAATCATGATTTTTACCATAAGAAAAATAAGAACTAATAATTTTTTTACTGTCTTTTTCAATTATAATTTGTGTTTTTATTGTGTATCTCTTCTTTTTTCCGAGTAATATTCTTTTTGTTTTTTTGGATGTTGGATTGTACTTTCAGTAACATCAATAATGAAAATATGTTCAATATTCACATCAATATTTTAAAGTCATTAACAATTTATTTTTCTAAAGATAATTTATTAGATGTACTACCTTTTTGAAATTTTTTTAATTCTTCTGTTTTTAAAATTTCTATCATTTTATTAAAAATAATATCATTTATACCAGTTAATGTTAATAATACAGAATTAATCTGAACTAGTAATTTTGTAAAGCAAAGAAACACAGATTACATAAAACCCTCTAAAATTTATTTATCAACTAGTCTTTTTGATAATTCTTGAATAAAATGATTATTTTTATTAACTTCTGTTCCATTTGTAAATAATTGATCTAGTTCAAAAGTTTTATTTGTCTTTTGTGATAATGAAATTTTATTATCATATTTTTTTGTTTAGCCATTATTTGTTTCTCCTTTAACTTTTAACCTTCAATTCATTTTATACTTAAATAAATTGATTCCTCAAATATTTTTGTTAAATTTAATTTTTCTTTAATTTCTTCAATATCTTTTGAAATTTTTTCTTCCACAATTTGAATCATTTTTTAAAGAATTTACTAATTTTTCATTTAATTCTAAAGGTGTGATACTTAAGATAATTTCCATTTTTTCACTACTCAACAAATTAAGTAATAATTTATTTGAACAATTAGGAATTGTAGAAATAACGCTTGCTTTAATAGAACGTTGAATAGCATTATTATAAATAATAGTATCTTTAGAAAGAATAATAGTTGCTAATGTAAAATATTTAGTTATAGATTTTTCCCTTCATTTATAAAATATAAAATATATTGTGTATTGTATATTCTCATTTATTTTTGTTCAAATTCATTAATTAATAATTATATTATTGAACCATTTGAAACGCCTAATTTTTTAGCCATTTCATTAATTTTAACTTGAATTGATTTTTTAAATATATTGTCATATATGATTTTTTATCAACTATTTTTTTTGGTAGTTTAGCCGCTAAAGTTTCTAATTTATTATTTATAGGTTTATAACTAGTTGAAATTTCATCAAATATTTTTTTTGAATTTGCTAAATTTTGATTAAAGTTATTTTTTGATATTATTTTTTTACTACTACTAATACTATTTTTAATAATTTCAGCATTAGCTTCAGTACCCATTTCATCAAAGTTTGAAAATAAATTAGATGTTGGTTTAGTTGTCATTTATAATGCACCTCTTTCGATAAGTTCTTGATAAACGTGGTAATAAGTATGATTTTCTGTTTTTTCTAATAAAATTGATGGTATCTCAGTTATTTCTGATTTTTTAAATTTTTGTTTTCGTTTAATTTGTGTTTTAAGAATTTTATTTTTAAATTTACTATTAGCAAGATATTCAGCAAAATCTTTTGAAATGCGATAATGATCAAAGTTATTTAATACTATAGTGTTAATATTATTTTTAATACCTAAATCTTGACAAATTAATTCTCAGTTATTAGATAGCATATTGACAGCTTCTAAACTATATATTGAATTGTCACTAATAACAATAATTTCATTAGCAATAACTAAAGCATTTTTGTTAACAATATTAATGCTTGGATTAGTATCAAAAATAATATAATCATATTGTTTTAGTAAATCAATATTTTTAATAAATGTACGTTTTAAAATAGTTTCACGTGCCGTTCTAGTATGTAATTCATCTTCAAGTGTTGTCATCGCATTGGTAGGAATTATATCTATACTCTATTGTTAATGTTCTCATTTTTCTATTATTTTTTCATTAAGAATATCAATATTCTGCGTAAAAAGTCTTTTTTGAATTTGCTTCTTTTTTGGATAATTTAAACGTTTTAGAAAGATTATTTTGTGGATCTAAATCAACGACTAATACTTTCTGGTTTTTTAAAGTTAGCATTGTTGATAAATTAAAAATAACTTTAACTGTTGGTGTTGCACGTACTTTAGCAGAATTAGGAAAAAGAGTTTTATTATTTGATATTGAACCGCAAGGTAATCTAACTGGAGTTTTTAGAAATAATCAAAATAAGGAAAAAGAAAGTTTAATAAAATATTGATTTATACCTGATAGTTTACAAAATAATAAATTAGAAACTTTCAAAAATTCAATTGAACAAGCAAATTATAAAAATATTAATATAATCCCTGCATATAAAACTTTAATTAAAAAAACGTTGCAAGTTTTAAATTCAGAAACTGCTTCAAATTTTATTTTAAAAAATAACTTAAAAGAAATAAAAAATTATCTAAAGGATAAATATGATTATATTTTTTGATATAAATCCTATAAATATTTTAATAACAGAAAATGTTTTTTAAGTGTAGATGAAATTATAGTAACAATAGTTCCACACAATATAGAAATATTTTTAAATGATTATAAAAATTATTTAGAAAAATGAAAAAGAATAGGAGTAAATTTAAGTAATAATATGAATTCTATTGTTTTAAATAACCTTAGAAAAAATAAAACTCATAATTTTATTAAAGAACAAGTTTTAAATTCAGAATTTTCAACAATTATTTTAAATACAATTATTCCAACTTCATTAAATTTAGAAAAACACACTATGTTGTCGAATCTTACATTAACAGATAAAAGTCCTTTCTTTTTACTTACTAAAGAATTATTACAAAAGGAGATATTATAATGGCCAAAAAATTAAATGAAAAATTAATGAATTCTTTAGACTTAGGTTTAAATACTAAAGAAAGTAAAATCACTCAAGAAGTTTTAAGTAAAAATAGTGAATTAAAAAAACAAAATAAATAATTTTATATATACAAAATGTAAATATTTTTATCAAAAAAATTTCATTTTACTATTTAATAATTTTTTTGTATATACAAATTGTTTATATAAACACAATATTACAATTTTTCACGCAAAAACCCCAACAACTAAGGTTGGGAATGTGGGGGCTTACTCCCCTTTGCACAGTATTACCTGTACTAACAAACTAATTATATAATTAATTTATAAATAAGTCAAATTTAGAAAGTGAAAGTTATATGCAACAAAATTATTGATGAAAACTGAAAAAAGTATATGAAGTGCTAGTTGGTTAGTACCTAAAACTCTTATCGTTATTGGTCTTATTCATCCTCTGCTACTTGTAACGAGTATTGTGCTGAGTATTGTTGGTTTAATCCTTAAAGAAATTACAGAACTATTTTCGCCAATATCAACAAAAGTTAAATCATGAATAAAACTTTTCTTTTATTCATTAATTCGTAAAATATCATTTGTAAATAAGAGAAATCTTGTTAAAACCAAAGAAGAATTAGAAAATTAGGAACTTAAAAAGCAAATTTGTTTGCAAGCATTAAAGTTAAAAAATCGTAATTATGGATAACTTTTATATTTGGTTAAGTGAATTTTGAAATTAAGCATATGAAGAATTTATTAAAGAAATTATATAAAATAATAATGTATCTTCATTTCAATGAGTTAGTTAAATAGCAATTAAAACTACAACTAAATGCTCTATATATCATCATGTGAAAAAGAATACACAATTGCTTCTTTGTATTGAGATAAATTATATATTGTAGTGGAAAGTGTTATTAACAATCATTTAATAATACAGTAACAAAAATCATTAATCAAAAAGATGTTGAAAAGTGCATTGATAAACTTTCAGAAATCATCATCACTAAAAATTCAACTGGCGAATTTGTTGATATCTCAAATCTTGGAAAATTCATGATTGTTAAAAAAGAATACAATAAATGTTAAAACGTGTTTAAAATCTTTTTTGACTAATTTTTGATTAAATTAATATTATAAATATTATTTTATAGTAAAAAAAATGTAAACAAAAATAAATTATTAATTAAATAACAACGTACAAATGATTTTTCATTTTATTTATTTCAATTTTATTAAAAATATTTTAAACAGGTTATTAGAAATCCTAAAACTGGTCAAACTTTACAAATGAGCGAACAATAATGACCAAAATTTCAACCAAAATATATTTACAAACAAATAATTAAATCAGTGATAATAATATAAAAACAATGAGAATTAAAAACAGAAAGTTATAGAATAGGAAATCTAAATTATGAAAAAACCATTAAGCATGTTAAGGGTATTGGCTTTAACGGTAATAACAACTTTGAATTTAATCTCTTGTTCTAAATCTGATATTGTATATTATGATGATCGTACAGATATTCAATTACAAGATAATAATTTTTTATTAAAAAATAAATTAACTTTAAATAAAAATAAGCATGTTTTAATTTTTGGTATTGATGGGTTAGAATACCAAAAAATTCCTAAAAATATGATTGAGAAAAGTTTTTTTAAAACTAATTTTAGAACACAAAGTTATGAAACATTTAAAGGGTGAAAATCAATAATTTGGGGTAATATCTTAGAATTAGGAAAAAATGTATTCCAATTAATTAAAGATAATAATTATGATTTAAAAAATGCAACTTATCTTCAAAATTTAGGACAATATTGAGCAAAAGGTATTTTTAATAATTCTATACAAAAAAATATTGATGAATATAGTGAAATTAATGATTTAGATGCCAAGCAATTAAATAATGTTGAAAAATATATGAGTGATTTGTATGATAATTCCTTTAAATTAATAAATTCAAATTATAATTTTAGTTTTGTTTATAATTGTTTTTATGATGATTTAAAGCATCAAAGATTTGAAAATAATAGTTCACAAATTATTAATTTATTTATTGGTTATAATAATTTATGAAAAAATTTAATTGATAAATTAGATGTAAATAATTGATTAATTTTAGCAACAACAGACCATGGTAGAAATCCAAATGGATACGATCATAATAATGAAAGTGTTTCATCACACGCCTCTTGAGTTTTAGCAAACCAAGATTTATATCCTATACTAAAACACGGTTTTAGTAATTTATATGACATTAGAACTGTCGTATTGAAATGACTTATGACATAATTCAGTTACTTTCAATACCCAAATTTTTAAATCATGTAAAATTATATTAAGAGTAAAATAGGAGGATTATATATGACTGACAATAAAATTAAAAGACCAATGAATGAACTGAACTTGTCAAGTAAAGTAGACAATTAAAAAGAGACTTTATTAAAAGGAATGATTTAGTCGATATTCAACTGGCCTCATTCCTTTTAATTTTATTTGTGGTCTAAAACGATTATAAAATTCTATATACTTAGGTAAATGTTCTTTAATTCATTCAGTTGTTCTATTTTTTCTTGGAATTAAATATAAAAATTCAGTTTTCATAATAGCAAATCATGATTCAGTAGCACCATTATCTGGAGAATTACCCCTTCGAGACATTGAAATTTTAATTCCTAATCTCTCACATAATAATTTATAGAATTGATTTGTGTAATGAAATCCTTGATCTGAATGTAAAATTCATGTTTTTGGTTTCCCAGCATTTTTTGAATAATATTCTTAAAGACAAAATCTAAACTTAAATTAGCACTAATTTTATAATCTAAAATTTCATTATTGTGAAAATCTTTAACAATTGACAAATAATATGTTCTATTATTTGTGGTTAAATAAGTTATATCAGTACCTAATTTTTGCTTTATTTTATTTGTTTGAAAATCACGATTTAAAAGATTTTTATATCTTAATTCTCCAGAATTTAATTTATATTTATGATTGTTCTTTCTTATTTTTGCTTTTAACTTTAAAAGTCGCATATATCGATATACAATATGCGATTTCAATTTAATTTTATAAATTTTATGAATTCACAAAGTAATCATTTGATAACGATAAATTTCTTTAAATTTATAAAATATATTGTTAATTATTCTAGTTAAAAAATTATTTCATTTATTAAATTTATTTTGACCATTTTTTAGTCATTTATAATATCCTGACTTTGAAACTTTTAGTAGATAACATAAGTGGCTAATCTGATATTTTTTCTTCAATCGCAAAATCGTAAAGTATTTCTTCTTTGTCGATTTTGCTAAATACTTTTTTATATCATTAATTACCTCAATATATTCAATTAATTCTTGTTTAGTCATTTCATGAAAATTTAATGTTTTTGGTCTGCCTTTTCTTTTAATTGCTTTTGATTGGATTCCATTTCCAGGATTAAGTCCTTCTTCTCCTAAAGTTTTATATTGTTTTAATCATCTATTTAATGTAGCTTTTTCAAGTTTAAAATATTTTCTTGTTGAACTTCATGAATTTTGATAATAAAAATTAATCACTTCTAACTTTTCTTCTTTTGTATAATGTTTAGCCATAAAAAATGAACACCTCTAAATAAATTATTGCACAAGTATTTTTTTCTTGTCTACTTTATTGTAGGTGTTCATACCCAATCTCTTATTACCAAAGCTAAAAAATGTCCTCTAACTAATCTAATCATTAAATCTATTGCTAAATCTAATATTGAAATTTTTTTGTTTGTTAAATCTTGTTCTTATTTATAAAGTAAACTTGCTATTGTAGTTTTAATACTTCCAGGATTCTTTTCATAATAATTACCTTGTTCTAAGCCTTGACTTGTTGGTGTATTTTTAACTATAATGAATGTAAATATGTGTTTATAATATTAGATAATTATATTGTAAGAAAAAACACAAAAAAAATAATCAACAAAATTAAAATATTTTATTTTTAAAGTAAATGAGTTTTTATGTTTAAAGGAGAGGTATTCAATATGAAATATTTTAATCCAAGTTATTGATTTAAGTTGTGAGTACTAAGTGCTCCACTTTTTAATGATCAAACACAAGGTATTAATGTTAAATTAATTGATAATAAAAATATCACTAGTTTAGAATCAATAAATGAATCAAATAATTTAACAAATTCAAGTAATAATTATGAGCCATACAATTTAAGTCAAACAAATCACAATATTGATCTTTTTTATCAAACAGATTTAGATTCAATAGCAAATAAAGAACTAGAAACAACTACACATAAACATCGCCATGAAAAAAATAGAAATAGAACTAAAAGATGTGGTTATTATGGTGGATGTTTTCCTGGTATTCTTGGTAGTGGTCCAGATCCTTATCAATATGGTGCAACAGTTACTGATAGTACTAGAAAAATTAAATTTTATGGTTATGATGATTGATATAAAGGTGAAATTAAATTTAATTCTTTAATTAAAAAAATAGAATTTGAAGGAAATAGTGATTATTTTCATCGATATTTTGGTGATGGAGGAAATACTAAATATTTAGGAATAACTATTTATGATCAAAATGAAAAATTAATTCAAGATATAAATATTAATGCATGAGATTGAATGACAAAAATTATTAATGATTATAATTTAAAAAATGGAATTGATTATCAAGAAGGATATATAATAAAAATATATTCAAAAGAACCATGAAGAACATTGTTTAATATTGAAAATAATAATTTTTGAAAAAGATGTGCATTTATTGACGGTGTAGACTGAGATTGAACTTGAAAATATAGAATTAGAAATAATAATATTATTAATAAAGATAATGACTTGTTATGAAAAGATTTTTCTGATGTATATTCTTCATCAATTAATTTAGGATTAATTGATGATAATAATCAAAATGATATTAGACATGCAATAAAACAAAAAAATCCTAATTTTCATATTAATACTATTACATTTTCAAGTGAATATTCACAATTTTGTATGTGCTTTTCAGCAAAAGGTTATATAAATTATTGATATTCTACCGGTGAATTAAGGCCTATTTTTACTTACATAACAAAAACTAAACTTAAAGAAATATCAGAATGTATAACTAATGATTCAAAAGTTAAACAATGATTAAATCATATAAATGATTGAAATTCCACTTTGTCACAAGCAATAACAAATGCAAAAACATTTAGTCCTGAATTGTTATATAATTGAAAAAGACATGAAAAAGAAATAATTAAAGGTTATATAAGAGATTGAAGTTATGTCCATACTTTAATTGAATATGAATTAAAAATAGATGAATTAAACAAAAATATACAAGGATTAAAAACAAGTTTTGATAATATAAAAACGCAAGTAGATGAATTAGAACAAAAAGTAAATAATTTAGATAAAAGAGGTACAGATTTAGAAAATGTATCAAATGTAAATTGTGCAAATATTGCTGGCATTGTTGGCAGTTCTTTTTCAGTTATTCCTATTTTAGGAACTATTACTGGAACAATTGGTGGTATTACTGCTGGAGTTTGTGCTATTGCTGGAGTATAATTTAATTATTTCTATATTTAAAATTGATTTTAAACTATTAAATTTATTCATATACAAATGATTTAAAAATTTATATAAAGGTTATTCAAAAAAAACAAAAAAGCCTTATTGAACACCTACAGTAAAGTAGACAAGAAAAAAATACTTGTGCAATAATTTATTTAGAGGTGTTCATTTTTTATGGCTAAACATTATACAAAAGAAGAAAAGTTAGAAGTGATTAATTTTTATTATCAAAATTCATGAAGTTCAACAAGAAAATAATTAATATCATTATTTTCGTGGCACTTTAAATTTGTTTCTTTCTAATTGGGTACATTTTAAAATTAATTAATATAGAAAAAATAAAAAATTAAAGTAATACCAATAATATTATTAAATTACACAAATTTCTTGATTTAATAAACTATTAATTCAACCTTTGTTAGTTGCATTATTTAGTTCTCTAAAATCATTATCATTAGTTGACTTTAATATAACCCCCTAACCACTTTCATTTTGACATCCTACATATACTATTCCATTAATATCAGTCAAGCTACTAAAATGTGAATATTTTTTCAAACTATTTATTGAATTAAAAGTATTATCGATTAGAGCATATAAACCATAATTTGAAATTACATAAATACTTTTATTAGAAGTAATAAATAATTTTGAAACAGTATCATCTTTTTTGTCTTAACCAACAACTCATTCAAAACTATTTATGTATAAACTTTTTTTATTTTAAAAAAGGAGTAAAATAAAATTAGCAGAAAATATAAATTCCATGGTAAGAGATTGAATTTAGTATTATGGAAAAATTTTAAAATAGAAATGCGCATATTTATTTGAAAAAAGTAATTTATGAAAAACTATTTTAAAGTTTTATAATTTTAAGTAAAGATATTGTTGAATTATTTTTTTAAGAATAGGAGAATTAAATGGAAAAATTTATTAAATTTTATTGCCAAAATTGAAAATTTTGATATAAAGTTACTATTGTTATTCTAAGTATATTTGGATTATTAACTGATTATTTTTGAAATATTTTCCATTTAGATAAAATGGTTAGTAGTAATGGAGCAAATAATAATATTTATCCTTGAGCAGTTTATGATGAAATGGGAACCATTAGTCATTGAAATTATGCAGGTTATACAATGTCATGATTATCATTTTTTACAACTCAAACTAATATTTTAGTTTTAATTTGATTTCTAATAGCAATCAAAAACCATTTGCAAGAAGAAAAAAGTAACATATTACAGTCATATTTTTCATTAGCAACAGCGGTTTATATTACAATTACTTGTTTAATCTTTAATTTTTTATTGTTACCAATGAGTTTATTAAAAACTAATATGGTGTTAAGTGTGTGACAATGAATTGCACAACTACTTTTGCATACCTTTATACCAATTTTAGCAGTAGTATATATTATTGTTTTTGCTAAACATGGACAATTAATTTCAACAAAATTAGTTTATAAGAAAAAAATAGGATTATTTTTTATTTATCCTATTATTTACCTTATTTATGGTATTGGTAAAGGATTATTATGTGAATATAGTGGCATGGATGTTAATGCTGCTTATCCATACTTTTTTTTACAAGTTACTAATCCAAATGTTTTAGGTTTACCAGGAATAGTATGATTGATAATTACTTCGATTTTAATCTGTGGGATTATTTTTTTGTTTACAGGATTATATAATTTTGCATATTTAGTAATTGCTAAATACCCTGAAAAAAGATAAGTTAATGTTATTATGCTTTCTCCCAGTAGAAAGTTTAACGTAGAAAAAACTTAACGATATAGTGGTCAAAAACAAAAGATGTTTTACGAACTCGTGGGGGTAGAGTGTTCGTAAAACATCACAATAAATATTAATTTTTTCATAAAAACTACTTAATTATTACTATTAAAAAATATTTTATTAAATTTAATATCAAAATATGATTTATATGCAGCAAATGAACCTTCATTTAAAAATCATTTAAAATAAATATTTTCATTATCATGTCAAATATTTAAATCAACTTTTATATAATTTCCAATTGGAGTTGTGGTATTTAAATCATATGGTAAGGGTGGATATGTATTTATTTTCACTTTAAATATAGAGTTAGTATTACCTTCACCTTGGTTAATTTTTAGATTTTGTGTTTTATTTAATAATTTAGCAACATTATTTTTTTCATTTGACAGTGAAACTTTTAAAATAGATTGTTCATCAAGATTAAATGTTTGATATTTTTTTGTAAAATTATCTCATGAATCAGTATAATCAATTCATTTTAATAATTTATATGTATCAGAACTACTATTATGATAAGATCATACTCCATTATATCAATCACTAAAAGAATAATTAATATCACTATGAATGATATCATTTCTATAATCATTACTTTTATATATACTGCTGTTTGTAATCATATTAGCACTTGGTAAACTAGTTGAAGATAACATTCCCACTGTTAAAATACTTAATCATTTTTTCATTTTATTTACCTCCTAAATTTTGTCTATTTAATCTATAACTATCTTCAACTAAAATTATAAAACATTAAAATAATTTTTCATAAATCAACTTTTAATAATCATCAAAATCTTCCATAATTTTTTTAATTTTTTCATCATTTAAAATGGCTTTATCAATTATTTTTCTTTTTTGTTTTTTAAAAACATTTGTTGTTAGTTTTAATTTATGACCATATTCCTTATATTCTTTTTTATCAACTAAACTGTTTGTCATAATTTTGCCCCTTTTAAGATAATTAAAACTCAAGTATATAGAGACTACGTCCCTCGCCACTATGTGGCTCACCCAAATTATAGTCGCAGTAGGTTCGCTGCGACTATAACTATTTTTTATCTTTATTTTTAAGTTTATCTTTCTGCTTTAAAATATTATCTAATTTATCTAAACCAGCAGAATTAATGTCAATAATTTTACCTTCACATGAAATTTCAACATCATAATAATGTACTGCTCCACGAGATTGATATTCGTAAACATAAAGATATTTTAATTCATCTAAATATTTTGCACGTTTAGGATTATTTCATCATTTTTTCAAACGTTTAAAAAATAAAGAAATTAATTTAACATTTTTCATATTATTAGCATAAGTTAAAGTAACAAAACTTAAAACTGTCAATATTGAGCGAAAATTTCCCAAAATAATTTATTTTTTAGTAAATATTTTTTAATTTTTATATAATTAATTTATACAAATTTAATATTAAATTTTAATTAATTATTTTATGTTTAAAATAATTAAGTTTTTTATTTTGAAGGGAGAAATTTATGGATAAATTAATCATAAGTAATAATCAATTAAAAAATATTGTAAATGATGATTGGCAAAAAAATATTATTGAATTAGCAACTTATAAAATCTTATTAAAAGGGAGTATTAATTATGAAAAAAAAATAATTCAAGATATACAATTTCTTACTGTTTTAAAAGATGAATTAAATACAAATATTTTAAATTTTGATTTTGAAGAACTTAATTATATTATTAAAAAAAATGCTGACAAAAATATATAAGTAAAGTTCATTGAACTTTAGGTTTTTGATATTTTGATTTAGATTTAAGAGAAATAATAATTAATGATTATAATTTTTTTATTAAACATTCAAATCAAAATCAAAAACAACAAATTATTAATAATAATTTTAAATCTAATAATAAAAAAAGAGAATATCAAAATTGAAAACAAAAGTACTTAAAAAAATATTAATGAAAAAATAATGAAAAATAGTATAGAACAAGGAATAGATGCTTTAGAATATTTTAAAAACAAAATAAATTCAAACGATTTTCAAAATTCACAACCTTCAACAAGTTGCTATAAACCAATCTCACCAAAAATTTAAAAAACAAGATATTATAATTGCAATCTCTGCATATATTTTAAAATCAATTTTAAGTCACTAAATTTGCTTATATACAAATGCTTTAAAATTTTATATGTTTTTATTAATATTCAAAAAATATAATAATTATATAATTGGAATTATTGATATTCATATCTTCAAGAATGATCTTTATTTGGTATATAAACTTTTTTAGTTTTTATCAAATTGTCTTTAATAATTGGCTTTAGTTGCATTTCTTTTAGTTTATATACTTGATTATTGTAACTAAGATATAACTCATTAGTAAATGATTTAAGTACAATTACAACAATTTTAGGTTTTATATATTTTTATATAGGAAAATACTTTTTACCATAATATGTTATAGTTGAATCACTGTCTGTTTTTTAGAAAATTTTGAAAGATAAATATTTATTTCTTTTTGTATAGGAGTTTTAATCATCATAAATTTTGTAGTACTAGTTTCAACATTACCATCAACAACATTATTGTTAAATATTTGCTAATTCTTCTAATAGTTGGGTTAAGTTTATTCTTGGCTTGATGTTTAGATAATTTATTAATACTAATGTCATTTATAATTTTGTACTTATATTTTGGTTCATAGTCATGCTTCTTTCCAACTTTATCACTAAGTATATTTAACTTCACTTTTGGGAAATTATTACTAAATAATGACAAACAAAACTTAAAACTTTACTATCATAAAAATTATGATAAGCGATGAATAAGATTTTTTGTAGTACGAGTAGTATTATTTCTTAATTTCTTATCATTAATTCCTAAATTTTTAATACCTTGACCTAAGTTAAATTTTAGCAATTTTTGAGATGATGATTTCCAAAAAAATTATTAATAATTTTTTTTATTAGTCGAATATTAACTTTTTGTCGTTAATAAATATTTTTTCTTTATCCTCATTATCTTTAAATAAAAAAATATATGATAAAATGAAAATGAGTAAATTGTAGTAAGGAGTTTTTTTTCATGGCAAATAAACATAAAAGTGGTGTTTATAATGAATCATCAATTCAAATTTTAGAAGGCCTAGAAGCAGTTAGAAAAAGACCGGGAATGTATATTGGTTCTACTGATAATCGTGGCCTTCATCATTTAGTTTGAGAAATAGTTGATAATGGTATTGATGAAGCATTAGCTGGTTTTTGTACTAATATTGTTGTTACAATTAATATTGATAAGTCAGTTACTGTTGAAGATAATGGCCGTGGTGTACCAACTGGGATGCATGCTTCAAAAAAAAGTACTCCTGAAGTTATTTATACTGTTTTGCATGCCGGTGGAAAATTTGACACTAATAGTTATAAAACTTCTGGTGGGTTACATGGTGTTGGTGCTTCGGTAGTTAATGCTTTAAGTAATTGAATGATCGTTACTATTCATCGTGATAAAAAAATTCATGAAATTAAATTTAAAAATGGTGGTAAGGTTGATCAAAGTTTAAAAATGATTGGTACTACTTATAAAACAGGAACTAGAGTTCAATTTTTACCTGATTTTCATCGTATTTTTTTAGGTTGTGATTGAAATATTCATTTATTTGAACAACATTTACGTGAAAGTGCATTTTTAATTAATGATTTAAGTATTAAATTAATTGATAAACGAACAGTTACTGAAGAAACCTTTCATTATCAAAATGGGTTGCTTGCTTTTATGCAATATTTAAATAAAGATAAAAAACTATTATCACCAATTATTAGTTTAAAAGGTAAACAAAATAATATTGAAGCTGAGATTGTCTTACAATATACCGAAGATTATAGTGAAACATTAGTTGGTTTTGCTAATAATGTTAAAACTATTGATGGTGGAACGCACTTAGTTGGCTTTAAAAGTGGTTTAACAAAAGCTATTAATGAATATGCCAGAAAACAAGATTTATTAAAAACAAAAGATAAAAATTTAGAAGGTAATGATTTACGTGAAGGTTTAGTTGCTATTGTTTCCTTGCGAATTCCAGAAAACTTAATTCAGTATGAAGGTCAAACAAAAGGTAAATTAGGAACACCCGAAGCAAGAATTGTTGTTGATAATATTGTTAATGAAAGATTTTCATTCTGACTTCATGAAAATAGTGATGATGCTAAAAAAATTATTGATAAAGCGATTAAAGCACGTGATATTCGTAATGCATTACGAAAAGAACGTGAGTTATTACGTAATAAAAGCAAAGATACCCAAAAATTTTTAGTTGGTAAATTAGTACCTGCCCAAAGCAAAAACCCAAAAGTTAATGAACTATTTTTAGTAGAAGGAGATTCTGCTGGTGGCAGTGCCAAATCAGGACGTGATCGTAAATTCCAAGCAATATTACCATTAAAGGGAAAAGTAATCAATGCTGAGAGAACTAAAGTAAGTGATCTTTTTAATAATGAAGAAATTAGTATGATTATTAATGCGATTGGTGCTGGTGTTGGTAATGATTTCAATATTGAAACTTGTAATTATAATAAAATTATTATTATGACTGATGCTGATACTGATGGTGCTCATATTCAAATTTTGCTACTAACTTTTTTCTATCGTTATATGCGTGATTTAATTACTTCTGGTAATATTTATCTTGCCTTACCACCATTATTTAAAATTTCTTTTAAAGAAGATGAACAAGAAAAATATATTTATGTCTGAAATGAGTTAGAATTAAAAGATAAAGTTGAATCAATTAAAGGTAAATATGATTTACAACGTTATAAAGGTTTAGGGGAAATGAATGCTGAGCAATTATGAGAAACAACAATGGATCCAAATGTTCGCCAATTAATTAAAATTACGATTGAAGATGCACTATCAGCAGAAAATCAAATTCAGATCCTAATGGGTGATAAACCAGAAAAAAGACGACAGTGAATTGAAACTAATATTTCTTTTGACGCTAATAATGATTATTAAGAAAAAGGAGTTTATAAATTATGAATAATAAAGCAGAAATTCAACAAAATAATGAACAAATTTTATCTTATCCAATTGATGAAATTGTTGCTGAACGTTTTGGTCGCTATGCAAAATATATTATTTTAGAGCGAGCATTACCTGATGTTCGTGATGGTTTAAAACCAGTCCAACGTCGGATTTTACATGCCATGAATGATTTAGGTTTAACTAATGATAAAGCATATAAAAAAGCAGCTCGTGTTGTCGGAGAAGTAATTGGTAAATATCACCCTCATGGTGATACTGCTGTTTATGCTGCGATGTGTAGAATGGCACAAGAATGAAAAGTAACGTGACCATTAGTGCAAATGCATGGTAATAAGGGTTCGATTGATGGTGATAATCCAGCTGCCATGCGTTATACCGAAGCACGTTTATCATTAATTGCTGAATTATTATTGAAGGATATTAAAAAAAATACTATTCATTTTATTAAAAACTTTGATGAATCAGAAACAGAACCAACAGTTTTACCAGCTTATTTTCCCAATTTGTTAGTTAATGGTGCTACTGGCATTGCTGTCGGGATGGCGACTAATATTCCACCTCATAACTTACAAGAAGTAATTGATGCTATTATCATGAGAATTAATAATCGACATTGTAATTTGTCTGATTTGATGGGCATCATTAAGGGGCCTGATTTTCCTACTGGTGGTATTATTCAAGGTGTTAAAGGAATTAAAGAAGCATATCGCTTTGGTAAAGGACGAATTGCGATTCGTGCTAAAACTCATATTATTAATGATATAACAAATCCACAAATTATTATTACTGAAATTCCATTTGAAGTAATTAAACAAGATTTAATTAAAAAAATTGATGATGTTAAAACATTAGTAAAAATTAATGGTATTAAAGAAGTACGTGATGAAACTGATCGTTTTGGATTACGGATTGTTATTGATTTAACAAGTGATAGTAAACCGCAAGAAATTTTAAATTATTTATTTAAAAATACAAATTTACAAATTTATTATAATTTTAATTTAGTAGCAATTGCTAATAAAAAACCAGTACAAATGAATTTGATTAATATGTTAGATTTTTATATTAATCATCAGATTAATGTTGTTACTAAGCGTTCACAATATGATTTAGCGCAATTACAGCGAAGATTAGAAATTATTAATGGTTTAGTTATGGCATTGAGTGAAGTTGATAAAGTAATTAAAATTATTAGAATGTCAACTGACCGGATGCAAGCAAAATTAAATTTAATATCTGCTTTTAATTTTACTGATATTCAAGCAGAGGCAATTGTTCAATTACGTTTATATCGTTTAACTGCTACTGATATTCAATCATTAGTTTTAGAAAAAGCAGATATTGAAAATAAAATTATTATGTTAGAAGAAATTCTTAATAATGAAAGTTCATTACGTCAAGTTATTATTAATGAATTAGAAGAAATCAATTCTCATTTTCCTTTATCAAGAAAATCACAAATTCAAGGTGAAATTTCGGAAATAACAATTAATGAGAAAGCAACGTTACGACAAGAAAATGTATTTATTAGTATTAGTTATGATGGCTGAATTAAGGTAATTAGTAGTAAAGTATTTTCACAAAATCTTGATTATCAAGATTTTGGTCGTAAACCAAATGATATTATTATTGCTGGAGCAATGATCAATAATTTTAATAATTTATTATTTTTTACTAATAAAGGTAATTATTTTTTAATACCTATTTTTAAATTAGAAGAAAATAAATGAAAAGATAGTGGTATTCATGTTAATACCTTATGTAAACTTGAAGCAAATGAAAAAATTATTAATGTTGCCGAAGTTAATAGTTTTGAACAATCAAATATTAATATTGTTGTTGTTACTAAATACGGTTTAATAAAAAGAATGCCACTTTTAGAGTTAACAACTATTAGATTTAATAAAACTTCTAAATATGTTAAATTAAAAGAAAATGATAGTGTTGTTAGTGTTAATAAAACTACTGGCCATGATTTTATTGTTATTAGTACTCGTAAGGGTATGACATTAAAATATTTAGAATCAAAAGTTCCATTATTGAGTAAGACAGCAACAGGTGTCAAAGCATTAAAAATTAATTGTGAAGAAGACGAAGTAGTGGGAATGGCTTGTGGTAATAGTAATGATATTTATGCCATGCTAATATCAGTAGGTTCAATTAAACGAATATTATTTAATACAATTGAACAAACTTCACGCACAACAAAAGGTAATAAAATAATAAAAGTTCCTAAAAGCAAAAATATTAGTGTCATTAAAACTTTTTTATCACCACCAACATCTTTTATTAATGTGTTAACAAAGAAAGAAAAATGATTAGTAATTAAAGCAAGTAGTGTTAGTCTTAGCAAAGTAAATGAGGGTATTGGTAAAGTTGTTGTTGAGGATATTATTGCTGGTGATAGTAATTTAGTTATTGATTTAAAAACTGATGTTATTGATCCTGAACTATCATCAATATCAGAAAATTTTGATACCAAAGAAACTAATAATGGTATATAAAATAGTTTTAATATCACAATTAGTTTATTTGCTAATTTTAAGATAATATTCTATTTTTGTATTACTAAATTATCACTTTTTATAATTATTTTTATTTTTTTCATCTACTATTTTTTAAATTTATATCAAAAATTATTGTTAGAAAATTTATTGTATATTATTTTTTTCAGATATAAACTTTAAATGGGATTTATTTCACAAATTACTAATCAAGTAATGGAATCATTTTATTTAGATATTTTAATATTAGTTATATCAATAATAAAAGTTGTAACTGTTTTATTTATTAATAAATAATCAGTTTAATTATTATTTAACTAATATTTTAATTTTAATAAATCTCATTATTAATTAACAAACTACACAAGAATGTTAATAAACAAGGGGGACTTACAAATGTTTTATGAAGAAGATAATGAAGTAAGAGCAGTAGATGAAGATGATACTTTTGATAATAATGATTGCGAAGAAAAGATTGAAAAATTAAATAAAAAATTACAAGCAACAGCTGATGAATTAGAAGAAGTAAGCGCTCTCTATGCAAAATCAGTAAAAGATGGATTAGATAAATCAAAAAAAAATTAAAGAATTAGAAGAAGAATTGCGAGAATGTAGAGACAAAAATAAAAAATTGGAAGAAGAATTACGAGTATGTAAAGAAGAAAGAAAAGACTTAGAAGATAAATTAAAAGAATGTCAAAAAAAACAAGAAGAGTTAGAAAAACAATTAACAGAATGTCAAGAAAAAAGCAAAAAAGTAGATGAACTAGAAAATCAATTAAAAGATTGTCAAGACAAACGACAAGAATTAGAAAATCAATTAACAGAATGTCAAGATAAGCGGCAAGAATTAGAAAAACAATTAACAGAGTGTCAAGAAAATAATAAAGGTGGAAGTAATGAAAAAATTCAAAATGCTCAACCAATTTTAAAAATACCTACTGAAGCATGGTCCTTTGCAACTGATAGCAAAGGTAATGCTTATTTAGGTACTAGATCTTTATATAACAAAGGTGCCATTTTTAGATGTTTAGCAGGAGAATCAGAATTTAAACCTATGTTAGGAACAGAGGGTGAAGTTTGAACGATAGTTGTTGATGAAAAAGATAATATTTATATTGGTACTAAAAATGGAAATGGATTTGGTAATGTTTATCGATGTTTAGCAAATCAAAATTCTTTTAGAATAATGCCAGGATTAAATAAATGTGTTTCTTCTTTAGCCTTTGATAATAAAGGTAATCTTTATGCTGGAGTTTTCACTGGTGATAGTCGAAAAGAAGCACGCAATGGTAATGTTTATAAATGTTTAGCAGGAGAAAAAGTGTTTAAACCAATGTGAGGAATAAAAGATGGAGATGGTGTAATATCATTAACATATGAAGAAAATAAAAATGTTTTATATGTAACTACCTGAAATGGAAGAGGCAAAATGGATGCTAGAGATGGTGCCCTTTATGAATATAGTTTAGCAGAAGAAGATGATGTTTTTGTTTTATTGAAAAGAGATTTAGCAGCTATATGACATTTAGAAATTAGAGATGGTGTACCATTTACTGATGCTGAATATTATTTGGATATTAATAGAAAAATGAAATGAGTATAATTTTATTATTTATCATATTTTTAATTGTTAAATAAAATATTTAAAATCATTATTAAAAATAAATTTTTATTATTTATAACTTTTTGTAATTAAAATTTTTATAGTTATTAACTAATGTGTGATGGTATATAGTAGGAATATTATTTTTTATGCTCAATATATTGATATTTTTATTAATTAGCTGACATAAAATTATCCAAAACTTAAATATAATCTTCATTGAGATAACTATTATTTATATTTATAGTAAATTTGATTTAGTTGAATTTATTAATGATACATTTAAAGTTGTATTATTAATTTTATTAATATCGATATTTGATTTTTTTATATATAATTTTTCTGTTATTTTTTTAATATTTTCAGCCAGTTTTCCTTTCATTTTATTAAAAAAATTGTTTTTTTCTTTAATTATTTTATTTTTATCAATTTTTCCAAAAGTAAATATTTTTAATATTGAATAAATGATTTTTTTAAATTTCCTAATCTTTAGCATTTCCAATTTTTCATTAATATCAATAATCGTAGTTTGCGCCAAATTAAGTTTATCACTAATAACTTCTGGAGGATACTGATTTTTATCAGAAATAATTTTTGATAGTTCACTATTAATTCATTGATATTCTTGTTCTAAAATGTTATTCATTTTTTCTTCCTTTCAAACAAAAAATCATTTACTTTTTAAATTAAAGTAATGAGGTAAAAACTTATATAAAATCTATTATTAATTTTATCATTATTTTTTATTTTTTGTTAGAATATTAATTTCTATCATCGCAAGCACGAATTAAAACATTTTCAGTTTCTTGCTTTTAGTTTGGAAGTCAAGTATATAGGGGCGTTGCCCCTTGGGTGCTACGCACCCACACCCCACTCACTTTAAAAAAGTGAGACAAAGGGCGTAAACGCCCTAACCAACCAAACCAAAGGTTCTTGGTTGGTTCCGGTAATACATATACGTTTTACTTCTTAACAAACTTTTTATTCTTATCATAACTACGTTTACCACGAACCTTAACAACATCTTTTTTACTATCTTGTAAAATATTATCTAATTTATCTAAACCAACTGCTCTAATATCATCAACAGTAAACTCCAAACCTTGTGACTGTTCATAGGCTTTAATACTACTTAATTCACTCTTTAACGAATGAATATAATTTAATGCACGACTATTATATCTTTGTAAATAAGACCTAGGAAATCATAAACTAAAAGTCATAGCTTCACCACTATAACTCGGTGGTAATCCACCACGTTTAATTATTCTCTTCGTTTGTCTTTTAGATAAGACAACTTTATTATAATCATCAACATTAGTATAAATATTAAGTTTAAACTTAACTAAAAATAATAAAATACGCATTCTCTTAACTTGCACAATATACTCTACTTTTTCACGGGCTTGTTTTGGTATTCTATCGGGGTGTTGTTCAATCATATACATAATTCCATTAAAATTATGACCGATTAACTTACAAAACATACCTAAACTTTCTTGTGTTTCTTTAAATTCTAGTGACAAATCATTACTATTAATCTTTAAACCTAATTCATCAAAAACAAGCATATCATTTTCTTTAAAAGCATAATTACTATTTAATTGATTAAATTTAAAAACATCATCATAAGAACAACGATAACTATATTCATTACGGACTTTAATAGGAATAGGACTAACTACCCTACCCTTATGTTTTTGTGCTAAACAACAAGCAAGAGCAGATTTACCAGTACGTGGTGGTGCTGAAATAATATAACTACCTACACGTTGCAATATCTTTATATTTTTTCTAGTTATTAAAAATGGATAAAGTATTATTAATAATAAAATTCCTAAAAGTAAGTAACCATATCAAGGCATTATTTCAACTCCTAACCAACTAAAAATCCAACTGCTTTTAAAAATACTCATAAAGTTAATACTTGTTCTAAACCACTAGTAAAATCAACATTTAAAACAGAACTAATAGTATCATCAAAAATACGTCTCAATAATCCATCAAGTTTAGTAAAAAACTCTCTTAATGGTTCTACTGGTAAAACTTTACCAACAACTCCATAAAGTACTCACCTAAAAGCATTACGCAAATGACCAAAAACATCATATCAACTCACTCGTTCATACTCAGGGTTAAAAGGACTATTTGGTGGTACTGGTGTTATATTTTCACTTGAAAAAATATTAATTTGTCCAAAACGCAACTCTGGTGAATAACCTTGTCTTATGGATTGACCATAAACATCAAAAAATACTGTTAAATGTCTCAAATTAGGAACACGAATAGGCATAGTAACAAAATTATATAAATCTTTATTATAAATATCATTATCAATTTTACCTTTAAAAACATATTTTGTATTTCCAACATAATCTAAAAAACTAAAAGTAAAATTGGCGGTAAAAGTTTGAAAATTTTGATATTGAAAATAAAACACAAAACCTTGAATATAAAAACTTAAAGGTTTATCAATTTCAAAATTTAACTGTGTTTGAAAATTAATAAGTTTATTACCAGTATTAAAAAATTGCATATCATTACTAGAACCATTAGCAACATAGTTATGATTAAACATAATCCGTGAAATATCATCTAATTGACTTCTATTAAATTCATAAACACCAGTACCCATATTTATATTTTGTGATTGAACACCCGCTGTACTACTATAATAATCACATGAATAATTTCCTTCACCATTACCAACAAAATTGCCAGAAACTAATTTTAAATCTGGTTGGTCAACATCAAAATAAGCAGAATTTCATGGAATAGTTGCTCAATCATCAAAACTATGATATTTAACATGTTTAACCATTTCTTTTGTAATATCATAATTAACAACATTAGGATCATTTGAAACAATTAAACTAGTGGGTGCTTGAACAGAAGTATTTACAATAAAAAACAATTTAGCAAACTTAAATCACATAATTATTTACCAAATAAACATTTTAAAATTCACCATGAACCATAAAATAAAACAAATCCAATAAAAAACTGTGTTCCATAAACTACTAAATTTCATAAAATAGTAGTAAAATCATCAACTGGATTACCTATAAACATAGTTCAATAATCAATAATACACTGATGTATTTTATTGTAAATTTCTAAAACACTCATAACTAACACCTACCCAAATAAAGACCTAAAAACAAATTTAATACCACGATAAATAAAATTAAAAAATACACCTAATACTAACCAAAAAGTCAAATTAAACAAAATATATACTTCATTAGTAACATCAGTTGTTTGATTTAAAAATATTTGAATATCTTTATTAGAAAATATAAAAATAAAATGCAATATACTAAGAATAAAATTAGACATCATTAATTACCTACAAACTTACCTTGATTATTTTCAATACCCTTAGCAACATTATCTAATCGTTTTCTTTCAGCAAGTTTTTTACCAACTAATGCTGAACCTTTATAAAATTTAACAGAATTACGACCAATTGTTCTAACATTCTCTCCTAATGCTAATGTTGGTAACATTAATTCGGGTAAAATAACCCTAAATGCAAATCTAAGCAAAATCAAAAATATCATTAATGTACCTAAATTAAAACCTAAGTCACCAAGTGGAAAACTAAAAAACTTCATAAAAATTGAAGCAAATAATTGCATAACAGTTGTAATAAAAGGTATAAACATAATTTCACATCCTAATGTCTTGTAAATCTAAATAATCCTAAAATTAAATAAAATACAAAACTAACATTTATTAAAGCAAGAATAGGCAAAGGTAAAGTGTATAAACTATCATAAAAGAACGACTTAATAAAAAGTGTCACAGTATGTAACCCAACAAAAGAACTTAAATACTGCATATAAATAGTTTGTACCAAAGTATTAACAACCGGTAACAGTCTACCCAATAAAGGCAAAACAAAAACCAAACTAAAAAATAACTTTACCATTTGCTTACTCCTTTCTAATTACTAATGAGTTCCATGGATAATATGACCAACAAACTGCTTAATAAATACAAGAACCATAAATACAATTGAAATTAACACTGGTCAATTTGTAAGTGTTCCACCATCGCCAGTAGTAAATACTCAACCAAAAATATAAGTAAAAGCACTTAATAATTGTTGTCCAACACCACCAATCATATTTAATAATGCTGATAGTCCAGCGGGCATATTAATCACCCCCTTTCTCTAATTCTCTTTGTTGTTTTTCCATTTCTAATTTACGTTTTTTCTTTTCATTATCTTTACGACAAAATACACAATCGGGTTCAATATCATTCTCCTTTACATGTTTTTTATGTCTAAATTTCTGTATACCCTCACGTATTCAATTTCTACAAAACCAAAGAATTAAACAAAAACCACCAATATATAACGCATACTTTATAATTTCTTTCATATCCATTATTTAACACAACCTTTCTCAATATTCTTTTTCTTATTTTTAATTGATTTAATCAAATCTAAAATTGAAAATAAAATACCCATAAAAAAAGAAATAACACCAAAAATAAACCAAAATCAATGATTAAAATTCATACCATTATCAATAATTCGTTGAATGCCACCAACAATAAAAATTAAACCAAAACTAGTAAAAATAATATTAACTCAATCAAATTTAGGAAATTTTTCATGTTTTATAACTTTTTGATTTTCCATTATTTTTTTCCTCCTAAAAAATTATCAAAACTCATATTTTCACTTAATCTTTGTTCAAAATTTCTCTTCGCTTTTTTCTTATGTAACTTTTCTTTTGACATATTTTTTCATTTATCTTTTTCCATTTTAAACACCACCTAATGTATAAGAATAAGAATAATCTCAATTTAAACTTGCTCTATCTAAATTAATCTCCGACATACTATCGTTTAAATCAACATCAACCATACTATTATCTATACTTTGATAATCACTAACACTAGCATTAATTAATCTTGCTCTTTCATCCGTAAATACTTCTTGTAACTCTGTATTATTATGTGTATTTCCTAACGGCAATAATAAAGTATTAATAATCTCACTTGCACCAGCAATAATCGTAGGAATAGCAAAATAATTATTAAAATTATTATTAATACCCATAGCAACACCACTTGAAATTAAACAACCACCAGTTGCCATATTTGCTATTTTTCTTATATTTTGAAACCTATTAGGTATTAACTCAGTTAAACCACTAATAACATTCGCTATACCAAAACTATTTAAAGACATATAAGTATCTCAATCTACAAAAGGCACATCAATTATTGGTTTAACTGTTGTAGTTGGTATAAATGGCGGATATGTTGGTCTTGGTGGTTCAGTTGGACATGGTGGTCAAAAACAAGGTTCATCTTTTAATAAAGACACAGACTTATCTACATCCTGAATAAACTTAGCATAGTTAATTAAACCAATTGTACCTAAACCTAAAAATATCTTTTTATAACTATTAATAACTTTATTTCTAGTAGTAAGTCTTTGATTAATATTCCATATATCAATTCCTAACTTTTTACTAAATAACAATGAATTAATACTTCCCAAAATTGGGTCTTTTAAATATTACCCATAATAAGCACTAACTCCTACCATAGCACTTAATGGACTTAATCCCGTTCTTAAAATTTTAGTTAACGTATAATTACTAGTTTGTTCTAATTCATTTATAGGCATAAATAAAACTCCTTACTTATTTAATAAGGAGCATATTTATACTAATTAGAGTAAGGGGCAAAAATACACTAAAAAGTATATATATGCCCCTTATTTAGTTTTTAATTTTCTTTTTGTTGTAATTGTCCTTTTTGTTTAACCAAAGCAATATTTAATATACAATTTGGACAATAATATTTTCCAGTATATAAATTTTGTAAAACTCTTTTAGGACAAATAACTTGCTGACAAAGTTTACATATATACATTGCTAAATGAAAATGTTGTTGACAAGCACAATTATTAATTTTTGACATAACTTAAATCCTTTAAATAATTATTTAACAATTACCCTATAATAAATAACTATTTAGTTTTTAAATTATGTACGTCAATAATTTTTGCTTCTCATGTTATTTCAACATCATAAAAAGAACCAAGAGTTAAATTCATTTTAGAAAGTTTAATATATAATTCACTACCATGTAAAACTCATTTATCCTTAGATTTTTCACCAGTTGATATTTCAATACCTTCATCAGAAAGATAAAACGGCGAAAAAGTAAGTACATCATAATTTTTGGACTTACCACTTTTCTCATCTTTAATTACTTCATTACTTCTAATTTTTGTCAACTGACATAAAAAATTTTGCATAAATGCTTAACCTCCGAACTTTAAAGTTACTAATATGTAACTAGATTAAGATAGCAAAAACTACCTTAACTATAAATATACATAAAATAAAAAAAATGTCAATAAATATGAAAAAATAGATATTAGTAAAAAGTTCGGTAATTACTAATATCCACTAACCATTATATATATATATATATATATATACAAGTATTTTCTTTAAAATTTTATTGTCGAAAAGAATTGATTTAAAATATCAAACACTTATAATAATTAGAGAAAGGGGGTAAATGAATGGATAATAATAAATGTAAATATCAAGAATTTTCAAATCCATGAATAGATAATACTAAACAACCACAAGAAAAACATATAATGAACCTTAAATATAAAATTATAAAATGTAATGATGAAAAAGTAAATAATACTGACTATTGTTTAAATCATCAAAAAAAAGATTAAACTATACCCTTAATTGGGTATTTTTAAATATTTGATACATAAACAACAATTATCATTTTTAACATGCTTATACATTTGCAAACATTCAAAACTACAAAAATTATAACGAGCATAAGTAAACTTACCATTTGCTTGAAATTCTTTTTTACAAACTTTACAATTACCTCAATATCTAGGCATAATTCCTCTCCTAAAATAAATAAACTATAATTCAACATCGAATTTGAATGAAAATAACTAAGCAATTAATGCAAAACCTTTTCATCTTGAAATACTGCTTCAACTTTATTGTTAAAAACTCTCTTCAAAAATTTTTGAAGTTTTTCTTTTTTAAATATCCATGGTTCAAATTGTTTAATAGCATTTCTACAACGAATACTATCAATTGATACATATTTATCATAATCTTTAAAACTATCATCTGCAATAGTAGTATCAAAACTACCTCCAAACAACATAGTACGACCAAAAGTATCAATTTTTTTCTTAAAAAGCATTGAATTTATTGCCTTAATTGAAGCGTCAATTAAACGTTGGTACAACATTACTTTTTGACCTTTAATAACCTTAGGTCAAGTACAATTACGTGAAAAAGCATAAGCACGAACACCTAAATCAAACATATTTTGAGATTTCATATTATTTTGAACTTTAACAACATATTTTGCCAAATATTTAACAATATTTTCATTTGTACCTTTCTGCACAATTCTTACATCATTAATACCATGTAATCAAAATTGAGAAATAATACTATAATGTACTTTACGATTAAAAAGAATATGAAAATGTACAGCACCACGCTTTTGATATTCATAAACATACATATATTTTAACTCACCTAAATATTTAGCACGTTTAGGATTATTTCATCAACGCTTTAAACATTTAAAAAATAAATTAATATCATGTTTTGCTTTTTTAATATCTTGCATGTTATCTTTATAAGTTAAAGTAACAAAACTTAAAACTTTTGAATTATAAAAATTATGATAAGCACGGTGAATAAGACTAGTTTTAGTACGTATAGTATTATTTTTTAATTTACTAATATTACCAATATTCTTAATACCATTACCATTACGCTTATTATCTAAAATTGATTGCATAGGTAATATTACATTTTTAACATAACAACCATAAAAAATTTTTTTAATATAAAAATTTTCTTGCATATATAAAACTCCGAACTTTATTTTTAATCTTATATATTATTATCACTTAATATATTATCACAAAATATAAAATTTATTTAAAATAAATTACGACCAATTGTGATACTTAATTCAAGTGCTATAATTATAGCATTAATGATAAGGAGAAGATTGCATATGACAAATAATGTTATTAAATATCAAACACTAATTGATGGTGAACTATATGAAAATGGGAAATGAATAGCAATTATCAATCCTAGTACTAATAAAACAATAGGAGAGGTACCAGCCTTGACTAAAGTTGAAATTGAAAAAGTTTATACAGCAGCAAAACAAGCGCAAAAAAGTTGAGAACAAATGCCAATTTTAAAAAGAATTACCTTTTTAAATTCTTGAAAACAATTAATTATTCGTGACAAATTAATAATTGCACAATTAATGACTAATGAAATTGCTAAGGGTACAAAAGCAGCTTGTAGTGAAATTGATCGGACAATTGAATATATTGACTATACTTTACAAGAAGCATTACGTCTTCATCCGCAATCTTATACTGGTGAAAGTTGAGGAATAATGAATAAATTAGGAATTTTTGAGTATGTACCAAAAGGAATTGTGCTTGCCATTTCACCTTTCAATTATCCAGTAAACTTATCAGTTTCAAAAATATTTCCAGCGCTTGTTACTGGTAATAGTGTTGTTTTTAAACCAGCAACACAAGGATCATTAGCAGGATTGCATTTAGCTAAATTGGCGAAAGAAGCTAAGCTTCCTAATGGTGTTTTTAATGCTGTCAGTGGTAAAGGTAGTGATATTGGTAATAGTTTAGTTGAAAATGAAGTAATTAATGTTATTTCTTTTACTGGTAGTGCTGCTGTTGGTAATCATATTTCACAGAAATCTTTAAAAGCAGATTTAATTTTAGAATTGGGTGGCAAAGATCCAGCAATTGTCCTTGATGATGCTGATCTTGAAGATACTGCAACAAAAATTATTAAAGGTGCTTTTAGTTATTCTGGTCAGCGTTGTACAGCTATTAAAAGAGTATTAGTACAAAAAGCAATTAGTAGTAAATTAATTTCAATATTAAAAGCAAAAGTTGAAAAATTATCTATTGGTTTACCAATAGATAATTGTGATATTACTCCTGTTATTGATCAGCCAACAATTATTAATGCTAAAAAACTAATTAAAGATGCTTTAGATAAAGGAGCTAAATGTTTAATTGGTAATAAATTTAAAGAAAATTTAATGTGACCAACGATTATTACTGATGTAACAACAAAAATGGATTTAGCATGAGAAGAACCTTTTGCGCCATTGTTACCAATTATTATTTTTGAACAAGTGTCAGAAGCAATTAAGATTGCTAATGATTCGCAATATGGATTACAAGCTTCTATTTTCACGACAAATATTAATAGTGCCATGACTATTGCTAGTTTATTAGAAGTTGGAAGTATTAATATTAATGATCAATCACAACGCGGTCCTGATCACTTTCCTTTCATTGGTATTAAAGATTCAGGTCTTGGTGTGCAAGGTATTCGCTCATCTTTACTTGCTTTTACTAGACCAAAGGGTATTATTATTAATTGAAAAACAAAAAATTAGGATTTTAAATTTATTATTTATTATTTATAATTTAGCAAGATTGAAGATTATTTAATTTGACTCAAAAAAAATAAAAATAATAGTTTTATAAAGTTTTCAAACCTATTTATTTTGTAATTATGAAAGTAAAGGGTATTTTTGTTTTAGGTGGAGCAAATATGTGAAATTTATTTAATAAATTATCAAATAGACTTTTAATGTATGGTGCAGAAAATGGTCATTTGTGGGTAGTTAATATTTTCAAAAAATATGCTAATGTTAATTATATAAATCGAACTGGTGTTAGTGTTTTACTAGTTGCTACAATAAATAATCATGTTCAAATAGTTAGGAAGTTATTAACAAATGGTGCTGATGTTAATCATGTTAATAGTATTGGTTCTAGTGCTTTAATATTAACTGCTGGAAATGGGGTTATTTGAATGTCGTTAATATCTCTTTATTGCAATTGGTTTTGCTGTTAATCATGTTAATAGCGATGGTGATACGGCATTAATGATAGTTAATAGAAATAAATTTGCAAAAATAATAGCATTAATCACTCTAATTAATAATTTAAAAACAAAGAATTTATTGGATATTAAAGATATGACTAATAACATTATTAATATTCTAGTAAAAGAAGCAGACTGAAATCGTTCATTAATAATGGAAAATGAAATTATTACGTTACTTCAAAATTATGAAAATGATTTACGAATACATTTTCCAATTTTTGGTTTAGGTTTACATCGATTATTAAAAAAGCAAAAGAAAATTTAAAGTGAAATAAAAAATAGTGGTAAGATAAAAACATAATAAATTTTTATACTTGGTGATTAGAATTTTTATTTTTATTATTAAGATTGATATATTAATAAAAAAAGCACAAAATAATATTGTATATCATTGTTTTTATTATTTTAATAAAAATAATTCTGAGCATAAAAGTATATTATACAAACTATAGAATATGGAGGTAAATATGTTAAAACGAAAAATTGTGCTGATTGGTTGTGGTGCTGTGGGTAGTAGTTTTATTTATAGTGCTATTAATCAAAGTTTAGCACAAGAATATGTATTAATTGATGCTTTTGAAGCAATAGCTGAAGGTAATGCCATTGATTTTGCTGATTGTCAAGCAGGATTAGATCATCCTTTTACTTCAATTAAATCTGGAAATTATGATGATTGTAAAGATGCTGATATTATTGTTATTACTGCTGGCAGACCACAAAAAGATGGCGAAACAAGATTAAATATGGTGATTGATAATGCCAAAATTATGAAAGATATTTCTTTAAAAGTTAAAAAATCAGGATTTAAAGGTGTGACAATTATTGCATCTAATCCAGTAGATATTATGACAACTGTTTATCAAAAAGTCACACAATTTGATTATCACAAAGTATTAGGATCAGGTACTATCTTAGATAGTTTACGTTTGCAACATCTAATTAGTGAAAAAATTGAAGTTAATCCAAAAGCAGTTGCTGCTTATGTAATTGGTGAACATGGTGATTCTTCAATGATTCCTTGAAGTTCAGTTTCAGTTGGTAATAAAAATATTTATCAACAAATTGCTGAAGGTAGAATTAAAAAAGAAGAATTAAAGCAATTAAGAGATGAAGTAGCACAACGAGCTTATAAAATTATTAAATTAAAGCGTGCAACTTTTTATGGTATTGGTGTCGCTTTAGCATTGTTAGCAAGAAATATTCTTGAAGGACAAAATAATATTTTAGTAGCAGGTGCTTACTTGCAAGGTGAATATGGTCATCGTGGTTTTTATATTGGTGTGCCAACAATACTTAATGAAAAGGGTTGAAAAAAAATAGTAGAATTGCCATTAACTAAAGAAGAACAAATTGCTTTTGATAAATCTTGTACAATTGTTAAAGATACTTTAGAAAAAACTTTTGCTACTATTTAATTAAAATAGAAGAAAAGGAGTTTTATTTTTGTGGATTCAAACATAGAAAATATTAATTATGAAGAAACATTAACAAATATTGAAACTTATATTGCTGTTTATAAGTATGCATTAAAAAAAGCACAAACCCCCTTGTTAAAAACCTTCTTAATGGGTATCACCGCTGGACTTTTTATTGGTATTGCTTATATTGGTGCTATTTTTGGTAGTAGAGGATTAATGGATAATGGTATTAAAAATTTAACATTTGGTTTCATTTTTACTTTAGCAATTACGATGATTGTTTTTATGGGAGGTGAACTATTTACTTCTAATTCCATGATATTTATGCCATTAATTAAAAAACAGGTTAAATTAACAACAATGTTAATGAATTTACTAGTAGTATTAATTGGTAACTTTGTTGGCTGTTTTATTCTTTCATTATTTACATGATGAGCAGGTTTTTTTGATAATAAGGCTTTTTTGGATAATGCTGTTAGTATTTTTGATCATAAATTAGCAATGTCATGATGGAAAGCATTTTTCAGTGGTATTTTATGTAACTTTTTAGTAGCAGGAAGTGTTTACATTTCACATACTACTCGTTCATCTACTGCTAAATTTTTATTAATTAGTTTAGTAATTATGGTCTTTGCTTTGTCTGGCTTTTCCCATGTCGTAGCAAATGCTTATGTTTGAGGATTAGGACCTTTGTTTAATATTTATGGAGTTCATAAAGACTTTAATGTTTTTTTACAATTTGGTTATCAAATCCAATTACCAACCTTAATTGGTAATTTTATTGGTGGTGGTGTGTTATTACCCGGTATCTATTATTTAATGTTTAGAAAAGATTTACCAAAAATAGAATTATAAATATTATATTTAATTTAATCCATTACTTTAAAATTAAAGTAATGGATTTTATTATTTTTTCTTTAGCAGAAGTTTTAAAAAAATATTATTATAATTGAATATTTGCTGAAAATAATTCCCTTATTTAATTGAATTCACTAGTTAATTATGTAATAATATTGTATTGTATATAACTCAATTATTATTAAGGAGGCGTCCAATGCGTGATGGAATAACTTTAAGATGTGATGTTTGCAAAGAAGAAAATTATATTGCTGATCGTAATAAAAAAACGAAATCTGAAAAATTAGAAACAAAAAAACATTGTTCTCGCTGTAATCAGCATACACTACATAAAGAAAAGAAATAAGGTTTCACTTATTTCTTTTCTTTAATCTGCAGTACAATATAGTTAGTTATTAATTATAATAATTTATTATTAAAGGGATTGAATTACAAATGAAAAATTTAAATAAAAAAGAAATTATTGAACAGTTATTAGTGACAAATAAAATAGATGCTATTCTTCTTTATTCTCCTGAAAATCGTTTTTGATATAGTGATTTTATTTCAACATTAGGTTATTTATTAATTAGTAAAAATGCTGCTAATTTATTATTAGATGGCAGATATATTACTGAAGGCATAGAAAAAGCTAGAAATGTTAAATGTCTACAATTTAATAATGTTTTTGTTTCATTACAAACTTTATTATCATCGCAAAACATTAAAAAAATTGGTTTTGAAGCAGAATATGTTACTATTGCGCAATTAGCAACCTGAAAACAACAACTAAAAAATATTGAATTTGTTCCCATTTATGTTAACTCATTACGAATGATTAAAGATGAAATCGAAGTTGCACGAATTACCAAAGCATGTGCAATTGGTGATTTAGTTTTTAAGGAAGTTTTAAATTTTATTCGGCCAGGAGTTAGTGAAAAAGATGTTGAAGATGTAATATTACGTTCATTTACTAAAAATGGTGCAACTAAGGCATCATTTGATACTATTGTTGCTTCTGGTAAAAGAGGAGCAATGCCTCATGGTAAAGCTAGTGATAAAAAAATTGCTAATAATGAATTAATTACTTGTGATTTTGGTTGTGTATATCAAGGTTTTTGTTCAGATATGACTAGAACTTTTGCTATTGGACAAGTTGATCCACAATTACTTGCAATTCATGAAATAGTTAAAGCAGCACAAATGGCAGGGATTAAAGCTATTAAACCTGGTATTGCCATTGGTGAAATTGATAAAATTTGTCGTGATTATATTAAAGAAAAAGGTTATGACCAATATTTTACTCATGGTACGGGTCATGGTCTTGGTATTGAAATTCATGAAGCACCTTGAGTTATTAAAAATGAAACTACTGTTTTAGTTCCAGGAATGGTTATTACTGTTGAACCAGGGATTTACATTCCTAATTTAGGTGGTGTCAGAATTGAAGATGATATTTTAGTTACCAAAGATGGCTATCAAATTTTAACAAAATCAGCTCGTGAAGTTGACGTTTGAAAGGAGAAAAATAAAAATGATTAACGTTAATGATTTTAATCCAGGAATTACTTTTTTACATAATAAGGATATTTTAGTAGTTATTGAATCAGCACATTCTAAAAGTGGTCGTGGTCAAGCTCATGTTAAAGTAAAAGCAAAAAACTTAAGAACACAAGCTATTATTACTATTACTTTTACTGGTGGTGATACCGTTTATCCGGCTATTATTGATAAACGACCAGCAATTTATAGTTATGATGATGGTATGTATTCAGTTTTTATGGACAATGAAGATTATAATGAAATTAGAATTGATCAATCACGTTTAGTATGAGAAAAAAAATTTTTAGTACCTGGTAATAAAGCATTATTAAGAGTTTATAAAAATTTAGAAATACTGGGTATTGATTTACCACCATCAGTTATCTTAACAGTAGTTAATACTCCACCCGGTGTAAAAGGTAATAGTGTTGCTAATACAACAAAAACAGCTGTCTTAGAAACTGGTTTACAATTACAAGTACCAATGTTTATTAATAATGGTGATAAAATTATAGTAAGTACTGATGAGGGAAAATATAAAACTCGTGCTTAAGAGAGGTGAATATTATGGATCTGCTTATTGAAGAAAGTAAAGTTGGAACATTAAAATTATCTGTATTAGTTATTAAAAAATTTATTTATATGTTATTAGTTAATGAAAATTATCAATTAAGTTTAGATAATGTTGATGTTTTAATGTTAGAAACAAATGATATTTCTGCTATTAATAATAATATTATTGTTCACATAAAATTAGTTGTAAATTCAAGTGAAGATTTAGTAAATTTAAAAGATAAAATTAATAATTTAATTTTGAAACGTACTGAATCAGCTTTAAATTTATTTTTATTAAATGTTCATATTATATTTATTGCTCGAAATAAGGAAGTAGAAATTAATAATGCCAGAACAAAAAAAAATAACACAACATCATAAAAGAGTTGGGATGATGGAAGTATTGTATCAGTATTTCCTTTCAGGTCAATCACAGCAAGCTTTTAGACAATTTCTTTTTGAAGAAGAAGGAAAAACTTTAATTAATGAACAATATGAGATATTAAACAAAATAATTGATCATGAATATGATTTAATTGCTTTAATTAATGCTAATTTAAAAGCAGGATGAGATTTTGAAAGTTTAAAACCAATTGAACAAGCAATTTTAATTTTAGCAGTATATGAAATTGTTCATACTAAAACAGATAAAAAAATTATCATTAATGAAGCTATTATTATAACTAAGGCTTACTGTCCAAATGATGCTTATAAATATATTAATGGTGTTTTAGATAAAATAAATAAATAACTAAATTAAATTTGCTTATAAATGCTATTTTTAGTAAAATTAATTATCAAAACTAAAAAAATAAAGTATAATTTACTTTAATAAACTTAAGATAAGTTTTTATCTCATTGTTTTGTTAAAAACAAGTGAGTTTTTTTGTTTTTTAAAGGAGAAGTAAATATGGCATTGACTAAAGAAGAAACATTACAGCAAGCGTATTCTATTTTAGAAGAAGATGATGATGAATTACAAAAGAAAATATTCGACCTTAAGACAACACAACAAAATTTAAAATGTGAAATTGAAAATTTAACAAAAAATATTGAACTTTTAGAAAAGCAAAAAGCAGAAAAAAGTTGAAAAATAACTTGTTTCAATATTATTACTTTTGGTATTTTTAAATATTATAAAAATAAAAAAATTAATGAACAAATTAGAAAAACACAAATTGAATCGCAAAACTTAATAACAGAAAAAACTAAAAATACTAACATTAAATGATCACTTAAAAATAAAAGATTAAAAGTTGCAACAAAAATGATTAATATTCTTAAAAATTTGTTAAGTGATAGTAAAAAACAAGTTATTAATGTTCAAACTGAAATCCATCAAGAAATTTCTCAAAAATTGGATACTATTTTAGAATATCAAAGCATTAAAACAATAGATCATACTAATTCATCATCTTTATTAATGTCAGATTCTTCAGGATATAATAGTGATGATGAGCAACAACTTCCTAATACTAATTCAAGATTACAAAATGATAAAGATAGTGATTTAAAACAATCACTAGCAATTACTTGCAAAAAATCAAATCATAATGATGATGGCATTGAAGTAATTTCTGAATCAGAGGAAGATGATGGCATTGAAGTAATTTCTGAATCAGAGGAAGATGATGGCATTGAAGTAATTTCTGAATCAGAGGAAGATGATAACATTTCTGAACGAAAGAATAGCTTATTAGAAAGACAAAATAGTGAAGATAGTGCCCTTGGTAGTGAATTAAAACAATCAGGATTTGATCAAAAATCAGTAAATAGTTATGATTTAATAAAATTAAATAATTCTACTAATAAATCTACTAAATCTTATCAACAGAATGAAATTTAATTTTTTATTTTAAATAAAATAATAGACTACTAAAACTAAAATAGTCTATTATTTTTACGATTTTTTAAAAAAAATCAGTATAATAATGTTATAAAACTAATATAAGTTTTTATTCATTACTTAATTTTAAAGTAAATGGGTTTTTGATTTTTTATATTTAAGGAGCAAAATATGTTAATTAAAAGTAAAACTAAAGAAGAATTAGAGCAAGAGATAGGTAATTTTAATCAAGAAATATATGAACTTGATATGAAAAATAAAGAAATAAGTACCAAAATTGAGTGTTTTAAAATTATTCTTCAATCTTTTGAAAAGCAAAAAAAAGCAAATAAATGATGGCGCTTATTTTGAAATTTTAATAAAGAAACTAACGAAATGCAAATTAAAATAAGAGATTTAAGTGAAGAATTAGATAAAAATGCAAAAAAAAATAGCAAGCAAGGAAATTCAAAAAATAGATATTTTTGAAGAAATTACTAAATTGCAAGATGATTTATATTAAAATAAAAATGATCAATATCAAGCAATCTTTAACAAATTAAATATTATTGGAAAAAATCAAGAATTTAAAACAATAAACGAATTTAGTTTATCATTAGCAAAAAATCCTTTTGAAGAAGATGATGAATATCATGATAGGGAAACAGCAACAAATAAAAATTTAAGAGAACAAAAAAAAGAATTCGATGATGAAATTATTTTTTTTGAAAAAGAAAGTAGCAAAATAACTAATCAAATACAAATTCTTGAAAAAAATGTTGCTGATTTAAAAAAACAAAAAACAGTAAAAAGTTGACAAATAACTTGTTTCAATATTATTACTTTTGGTATTTTTAAATATTATAAAAATAAAAAAAATAATAAGCAAATTAAAATATTAAAAGGCGAAATAAGAAATTTAAGTAAAGAATTAGCAGAAAATGAAAAAAATATTCAATGATTGAAAAAATTAAAGTTAAATACTCTTGAAAAAATTAAAACTTTACAAGATAATATATTTATTAAAATTGATGTTAATAATCTTAAGGAAATTAATCAAATTTTAAATACTATTATCAATAAACAAGTAGCAGTGCTTGATGAAAGTAATTCTTTTTCTAGTAAAGAAGTTATCGAAAGACAAAATAGTGAAGATAGTGGTATTACTAGTAAAACTAAACAATCAAATAATAGTACAGATAGTTTAAATTTTTCTATTGACGAGGATGATAAAGATTATTCTTGAATTGATGTAAGTAATTGTAATAAAAATAGTCATAAAAGAGATAAGTTATCAAGAAGTGCTAGTTTATCATTAATTAGTTAAAAATTAAGTAAAAAAAGTTATTAGTGTGATAGCTTTTTTTATTTTAAGATTAATATAACTCATATTATCTTTTAAGTATTGTTTACTTATTTATTTCAATGTTATAATTATTTTAAGATTAAATTAAAATTTATAATTAGATTGGAAGTAAAAAATGATTCCTGAATATCGAATAGTTAACCATCTTTTGCTTTTAAAAAGTAATTATTTTTTTAAACGTGAAATTAAGAAACACTTAGGACATTTAAAAGCAAAAGATTATCGTAATTGTTATAATTTACTATTTAATAGTAATAGAAATTTAATGTTTATGAAAGTAATAAGTGTTTATTTATATTTTAATAAAATTTCTTATAAAGAACATTTAAGATTAGTTGCTAATTTTATGTTAACTATTTCGGCTTTAATTCCTACTTTTAAGCGTCAAGAAAAACAGTTAGATAATTATCAAAATACTAAAAATCTTTTATTATTACTTGGTTGTAAGGATCAAATCAAAGATTGATTTGATGATGTGTCAAAAGTAGTATTACCTGATTTTTTAATAAATAATTCTAAATTAAAAAAAGAAAATTTGTTATTAATTAAGAGATTAATTCATATTAGTGGTAATATTTTTATTAGTCTCAGTAAAAATAAGGCAAATATCAAAATTAATTATCAATTTGGTAGTTTATTAATGTTGTTTTACTTATTAGATTTAGAGACAAGAAAAACATTACTAGCAAAAGATAGTACTGATTTAAATTTAAAAGCTGTTTTTTCTTATGAAATATTATTTACTAATAAATTATTAATTTTAGATAAATTAGTTAATTGTAGTATGTTATTAGAACAAACTAATTTTAATTTTTATATTAGAATAATGAATTATTCATTATTAGGACATCATGAATAAATTAGGAGTAAAAAAATGAATAATTATCGTGTAATGATTAACAATATTAATAGTAAATTTTTAAATATTAAGAAAGATATAATTATTGCTTTACCTATTACTTTTAATCCAAGTATTAATTATGAAGTTTATTTAGTTTTTGATGGTAAAGATATGTTACTAAATAGTAATAATATTTTAGAAAATAACAATAATTGTATTTTTATTGGTATTAATAGCCCTAATAATATGATCCGTTTTAATGATTTAGCAACGTATACTAATGATGATGTAAAAATATTGATGACAAAATATTTTCCGGAATTAAGTAAAAGTAATACTACTTTTCTTGGTGGCAATGCTAAAAATTACTTAGCATTTATTACTAATGAAGTGTTACCCTTTGTTGTTAATAATTACAAGTTACAAATTAAAAATTTGAATGCTATTGGTTGTTCACTAGCAGCCTACTTTTGTTTGCAAATGCTATATTTATCAAAGTTACAATTTAATAAATTGTTGTTATTTTCACCAGCCATTTGGTTTAATCCACTGATTATTAATGATTTAGCAACTAAAGTTTTAAATAATAATCAACCATTAACAGTACAATTATGAGTAGGTAAAAAAGAACCTAAATTTTTTGAAGGAAAATTAATAACAAATTATGAAAAAAATACTATTGAATTACAAAAAATATTAACTAATAGAAAAATTATTAGTAATCTAGTTGTTGATGAAAATGGTGGTCATGGTTTTAAGTGATGAATTAAATATATTAATGAAAATCCTTTTTTACTAAGTAATTAAGATTAGGGTTTTTCCTTTTTTTTAAAAATATTGGTAATTTTTAGCGTTAAAATAATAAGTGCAAAAAATAAGACAATAGTGTTCGTGGTAATAATGGCAGGTTGATTAGCCAATATTGCAAAAGTAATTCATGTTATTGCTGATAAGACAAAAAAATATACATATATAGTGATAGTGATTTTGTATCTCTGGTACGAATTATTTTATAGCTTTGGGGAATTAAAACAATACTAGTTAAAACTGCCCCCATTCAAGATAAAATATTAATTGCAATTTCCATATCTTTCACTCCTAAATATTATCGAATTTTAACGTGCTAAATATTATTATAAGCCATTAATCATTAAGTTGATAGTAAAAAAAGTTAATTTTAAGTTTAATTACTAAAAATATATAAGAGAGGAAAAATGAATAGAAATAATATTATTGTCAAATTTAATGATAATGAATTAAATTACAAAAAAATTTTAAATACCCCTTTCAAACAAATTAATCTTGTCATTTTAATTTTTTACCAGCAATGCCCATAAAAACTGCTAGTATTATTAAACTGATTCCTCCATATAAATACATTTCTCATGTCATCAGGAATGTTCCTTCTCAACATTGAAAGTAGGGTAAAGTAGAATACTTAAATGGTGAGAAATAACTAATAATATTTAATACTTTACTACTTGTAATTCAATCAATTGGCATAATTGAACCACTTAAGTAAGCAATTGGTAAATATAAGACATTAGCAACAGCAAAGTATGCAATCATCGTTTTAAATAATGAGGCTAACATTATCCCTAAAGCAATTGAACTAATAAAAATAATGAAAATTCATGGCATAGTAGCAGCAATTTGGCTAGGCAGTGCAATATTATTTCAACCATAAGCATCACCAAAATAAATACCACCTCATAGTAATGTTCATAAGAAAGAAATGATGGAAGCAAATACACCAATAATGATGACAGCAGTAACAAAGAATAATGGATGAATATTAGTAGCACCAATTCTTTTTAGTAAGACAGAAGTTTTAAATTCAATAATCGTTTGTGGAATAATAAATATTCCAACTGAAATAATATTAACAATGGCAATTCCAGCAATCATTTGTTTAACAGCAGAAATCGTACCTGCGATATCAGTTCCAGTGTGCCTGATTGATTCGCCTTGAATTCCCAAAATTAAAATTGGATAAATAACTAGAAAAAATGGGACAAAAAATCCTTTTATATAATATTTAAGCATTAATTTTAACAAAGGTATTTGTTTAGCTGGATGTGCTTTTGTGGCATTAACAATTTTATTTGGATTTTGTTGTCCTTTCTTTTTTGCTAATGCTTCTTTTTCAGCAGCAATTGTTGGTTTTTTATATTTTTGAAATTGTTGGAATGTATAGTCATGAACTGATCCATATTCTTTAACAACTTCTTTAACAGTACGTTTTTCAATAATGTTTCCATCGTGCATATAAATAATACGATTACAGAAATGTTCAATTTCACTCATATTATGAGAAACTAATACCATTGCTACATTTTTTTCAACAATATTTTTTTGTAAGAAATCAAAAATTTCTTCTCTAACTTCAATGTCTAAACCAGTTGATACTTCGTCTAAAATAACCAAATCAGGTTTGTGAATGACACTTAATAAGATATTAAGTCGTTGCTGTTGGCCACCAGATAAAAACATAACATTTTTATTTTTGGCAGCTGATAATTGATAGGTATTTAATAGTTCATTTAATTGACCAATGTTCATTTCAATATTAAATGTTTCTAAATAGTAGATAAGCATGTCCATAACAGTAATGCCAGGTGGATATTTTGATTCTTGAAATTGGAAACCAATAATAGTACCTTCTTTTTTTTCAACAAGTCCAGATGTTGGTTTTCTAATGCCAGCAATAATTTCTGTTATTGTTGATTTACCACTACCATTAGCACCAATAATTCCAATTCGCTCACCAAGTTTAATTTTAATATTTAACTTGTTTAAAACAGTTTTATCACCATATACTTTAATGATGTCAGTAGCATTAATCAGAAAGTCACTATTTTTCACAATTTTTTCATGTGTTGTTGCTGTTACATTTGTGTTTATTTCTTTTGTTAACATTTGGTATTTCCTTTCTCAAATTAATTATTTACTATTTTCACCTTTCAAGTTTGCTTCTAAGATATCATTATATACGATATGATTATAATTAACAATTAAAGTATGATTAATTTTATGTATTAAATAGTGTTGTCATTAAAAATAATAATCAAGAAAAATAGCAGCAGTGATAAATTTTGGGGAGCATGGCGAAGATGTCTATTAATATATAATTACCCCTTTTCACTTAAACTCTCATTTCTAATTTATATAAAAATTATTAACAAAGACGAGAATAAAAATCTTGTCTTTTTTTTGTAATTGTAAAATTTTAAAATTTTTAATAATCCTCTTTAACGCTATTATCAACACGTGTTAGAGAACTAAAACAGTGAACTACAACACAGTTGTTAAAAATAGTAGCTAGAACATGTGGACTTGCATGGATAAATAATAAGTGGAGTGATACCTAATAAAATATACTAACCATTAAATAATGGTAATTCTTGGGGTGGGAGCGAATTAGTAATTAGTATATATAGACCTACTAGGGAACCTACTATATTAATTCTATTAATTCTTTATTTAACCAACCTCGCCACTCCCCAGTGAGCGAGTGTTGGTTTTATTTTTTATTTTTTTTGAAAAATTTTTTGGGCGAGAAAATAAATTTAAAACTTGTAAAAAAAATTGAGCGGTGCCGGTTCAATTAAAATATTAATTTATTTAACATAAATTAAATAAATATTGAATCGAATGCCTCAATGTTTTTTAAAATTTTACAATTTATTTCGAGCCCATTTTTCTTAGAAAAATATAACTAATAGTATTAATAAATAAAAAAACAAAAATATATGTCCTTTATGCTAGGAAGCAACAGGACATATATAGAAAAGGATTATTATGCAAATAGAATTCAAAAAAGAACAAATAATTAAAAAACAAAATTCTATTATGATTGATTATGGTGAATATAAATTATCTATTCCAAACTGAATGGTTAAAAATAATTCTTTTACTGTTGATAATAATTACACATATTGAGTTTTTAATTTTGAAAATATTAAAAAAGAATTAAATGGTAATGAATTAATAAAATTATTAGAACCATATATTTCTGAACAAAAAATAATTGTTAATAAACCAATTGCTCCAAAAGAATATTACCTTAATAATATTAAACTAGAACCATTAACATTTTATGAACAATACAATAGTTGATTTATTAGTGAAATAACTGATAACAAAACTAATATTACAAATCCTTGTTTTAAATATAATATTACATGAGAAGAAAATAAAAAAAATTTTAGAATAAATAATCCATATAATCATAATGATTTACCAATTAATTATATAATTACTTCTTATAAGCATATTTCAACTCACAATGAAAAAGTATTTTTGTTGAACATGTAAACAACATAAATTAAATTATTTATTCTTTAATACTAATGATATAAAAACAAGAAAACATTTTTTAAGAGATAAAAATAGTAAAGCAATTTGTTATGACTGTATTTTAAATATTAGGTTAAGTAGGGGATATAAAAGATAATACAATACGACTTAATTATTGGTATTGACCCAGCAGGAATAAGTAGTAATGAAATTATTATATATTCAAAAAAGAACAAGTAATTAAAAAACAAATTAAGGATAATTAATAATGAAGATTAATAAAAATCAAAAATGTGAATTAAAAGTTTGTATTAATATCTCAACTAAAACTATTAAATATAAAAATTGGTCTATACCTTATCTAATATGCAATAGTTGCTATGATAAATTACCTAAATATCTTAAACAAACAGCAAAAATAATTGAAAAAGGATATTTTGATTATGAATAAAACTAAAAAGAAAAGAAAAAGATGTGTCGAATGTGGCGAATTATATAAAGCAGAAAAAATTACTATGCTTTATCACTTTAAAACAGAATTAGAAGCAGCACAACATCATATTAGAAAATTTGAAGATGATTATGATATTGAAGAACATTTGGATTATAGAAAACCATATGGATATGTTTGTGATTGATGTAGTGATTATTAATAATGCAATATGACTTAATTATTGGCATTGATCCTGTTGGTATTGGTAGTAATGGAATTATTATATATTCAAATGAAACTAATAATATTATTTTTAATGAAACATTTAAAAGTAAAACTGTTCTAGAAAGTAAAAATTTATTTAAAGAATGCTTTTTAAAAATTAAAAAACAGTTTGATAATAATAAAGTATTAGTTATTGTCGAAAATTTCTTTTTAAGTTCAAAACAATTATTAACTAATCCATTAGCAACTCCTAAAATTATTGGTGCTTTAATGGTTTTAGTACAAGATGTTATGAACTGAGATTATCATGAAAATCAACCAAAAAACAAAAACAAAATAGAAAATTATAAAGGAAATATAAAATTAACAAAACATGAAGCAGATGCATATAAGCATATTCAATATTATTTAAGGAATTTTAAAAATGAAAGATAAAGCAAATTATGTTAAATTAACAGTAAAACTTAGTAACACTATTGAAGCAAAATATCATGAAAAAGGTAATAAACAATTATATTATAGTGTTCGTGGGCAATGGAATGGTTTAAACTATGTTACTTTAATTTTTAATAACCCAAAATTTTATAAACGATGTATTTTATTAAACAAAAATGATGAAATTATAGTAAGTGGTCAAATCTTTAATACTTTAAATATTCCTAAAAATCGTGCATTTTGTTCAATTAATGTTAAATGATTTAAAAAATGAAAAGAGTAAAAATGAATAAATGTAAATATTGTAATAAAAGAATTTGATTAACTAAAAATTGATGTATCAAATGTTTAAAAAAAAATAGTTAATAATTTAACAAAAAATAAGGAAAATAAGGAATGTAAATAATGAAAAAAATAACTGTTGATGTAAAAGAAGTAACACAACGCTGGGATAGTCAATCAGTAGATTTAAATATTTTATATACAATACGTGAACATCTTGAAAATGGTAATTATAATACTGTTCAAAACATGATTAATGACTGAATTGATGATTTAGAGACAGAATTAGGAAAAAAGGAAAATAAATAATTATGGGATATTGAACAAAATATTGTTGTACCTATTGTGGAAAAATAATGATAGGTGATGAAGAAAACATCAAGCATACTAAAACTCATAACAAGGAAAATAAATAATGACAGAAAAAGAAGCAATTAAGTTAGTTAAAAAATTAGAACCAAAAATAAAAGGTCATGGAGTTATTGGTGAATATATAGGTAATGGATGAAATATATTTTGTAAACAAGTATTAAAAGATAATGTAAAAGAAGAATGTTGAGAAGCAAATATATTTATTGATGATTTAAAAGGAGAATAAATAATGAACTATTGTGATTGAACAGAACGAGTTAACGCAAATGGTAGTGTAACTTGAAAATGTAGTAATAAAACAGAAGAGAAACAAGATGAATATGGAAGAGCATATTGTACTGAACATAGAATTAAAGTTGATCAAATTAATAAATCAAGGCATAAAGATTGTATTAATAAAGAAAAATTAATTAAATATTTTAATAAATTACCAAAGAATCAAAAATTAACAACAGAAACTTTATATGTTTTCGATACTATATTTGAAAAAATAGAAAACGGAGAATTTCATTAATGATTATATTACCTACTTTATTTGGTGATAAAGATGAAATTGAAATATTATCACCATCACCACAAGCACTTCGTACTCATAATGATATTAGAGCAATTATCTTAATGAAATATCCTAATGTTAAATCACAACATATAATTATTTCTGACCCCGAAGATAATGTTGCATTAATAGTTGGTGATAATGATGTTTATCAAGGTTGAGTAAAAGTTTGAATTAAAAAAATAGAAAATTAAAGGAAGTAAATTATGCCAAATATAGAAAATACACAATCAAATTATACTTTAACTAAATTAATAAGAACTGGAATTAGTCCTATTTGTGCAATGATAGGCACAAGTGCTTATTATGGGCAATTAATAGGAAATCCAATATTAGGTTCAATTAATAGTTTATTATTTGGTAAAAAATTAGGTTTAGATATATGAAACTTAAATCAAAGACCAAGTAATAAAACAAAAGTAATTAATAGTAGTAAAAAAATATTATTAGGATTAGGAACAATTGGTTTAGCAAATTATAGTAAATTTATAAATGAAATAATTGAACCTATTGAACCAACTACAACACCTATGCCTATAACTACTACAAGTACAACTACAACAACTACAGAAACGCCCCCATGACCATTATTAAGTATAAATAATAATCCTAATAATTTAATGGATTGAGATACTTTTATTAGTTTAAATGCTTATGATGTTTCAAATCTTATTAGTGGTTTAACTGAATTAATACCTAATAGATTTGAAACTATTAGAAAAATAGCAAATATGGCAACTGGTGGATGTTTAATAAGTAGTGGTGTAGCAATGGGGATAAATAATGATTTTAATAATGCTTATGCTATTCCTACAATTATTGCAGGAATAAGTGAAATTATTCATAATTTATTACCTATGGAAACAGTACATAATAATACTGAAATGCAAGAAACAGTATTTACTAATGAAACTGCAAATCTTATTAATGATAATGTAAGTATTAATAGTTATGGTAGTGATATGAGTGAAGTTAATATTAATGCACAATTATCATTTGATGAAAATTATTATCACTTATAAAAAGAAAGGAAAATATGGAAATGAAAGAATTTATCCATGAATTAATTATTATTGGAACAAGTGTAGGAACATTACTTTGTCGAGAAATTATTGTTTTATTAAAACGATTTATTACAACTCCAAAGCATGTTAGAGCAAATAATAAAATTATCAAACATCAAAAAAATTAGCAAAACTTAATGAAAAAATTAATAAAGAAAATAAGTAATAAAGGAGAAAAATAAAATGACAAAAAATGAATTTAATGAAAAATATAGAAAATATGATATCAAAATTGATAGAGATTTTGACTTAGATATTGAATATTGTTTTAAATTTTCTGATATTGATATATTAGAAAATGCAGTTAATGATTATAAAAAATTAATAAATGAAATGCCACAATTAGTTAAAGATTGATTATTGGGATAAGATTAGGAGAATGTTAAATGTTAGAAAATGAAACTAATGTACAACAAACAACGCAAACTTTAACTGAAAATGATGTTTCACAAGAAATAGAAAATAAAGTTAATGAAGCAGAAAATAAATTAAATAAACTTAATCAAGAAATAAAAGAAAAAGAAATAATTAATATATTTAAAAAATATCAAGTTAAAAGTGAATTTTATGATTATTTAAAATTTAAAACAAATAAGATAGAAAATTCAAAAATCGAAGATACTATTAAAAAAATTATTAAAGAACAACCATTGTTTAAAGAACCAATTAATACCGGTGGTAAACAAGAAACTATATTAACAAATCAAACATCAATAAAAATTAATCCATTATTGGATTATAAAAAGAAAAATTATTTATAGAAAAGGAAGTTTAAAATGGCAGCAGTAAATATTCAAACAAACTTAAATAATACCGAAAAATTAGTTGAAGCACCAGAATTCATTGAATTTTTTAAACAATCAAATAGTCCATGAGCAAACTTTTTTCCCATTGCCATGACTAATTCTACAAAAATTGAATTTATTATGTAAATTACCAAAAGACCCAAAAGTTAAAGTTATTCCATGAGATGACAAAAGTAAAAGATATGATGTTGGGTATGCTACTACTGATAAAATTGAAAAAATAATTGAAAAATCATATCTTGCTGGTGAAACTATTGCCAATATTGACTTAAATGCTGAAAATGGTCAAAATTTACTAGACAGTATGCAATATGAAGTTGCTAATGATTTAACAGATAAATTAGCAAATGATGATACTAATATAATCTCGCAATTTGCTACAAAAGTAACAATAACTGACCCAACACCAGTAGGATATTTAAAAGCAATGTTATCGGCATGAAATACTTTATTTCAATTACGAAATAGTGCAAATTGTAAATTTTTTATTACTAATAATCTTTATGATAGTTTAGTTTATTTAGCAGATAATAAAGGAATAATTACTGATAATGAATTAGCACAACAATTACGTTTAAATGGAAATGATTTATATGTAAAAGGCGTATTATGTCAAATTGTATTAGATGATTATATGACATTTACCAATGATAAAAATGAAGATGAAATAATGAATTTTATTTTAGCAACGCCAAAAGCAATGAAAAGATATATGTTACAAAATACAGTTATTTATTTACAACAAGTGGCAGATGGTAAAGTCGGTAGAACTTATTTAGTTGGTGGTGAAGTATTTGGTCAATCAATTCCTTATATGTCAAAAAAAGAAACAACATCACGTTGAATGTTATGTGGAGTAATTAAAAGTGAAGTAAAAAATGATTTAAAATCTAAAATTACAACGTTAACAATAAATAATGCTACTGCAAAAACAAATAAAACTAATAAAGAATTAGACGCAAATATTTTATATGCAAAAGAAATTAATAGTTTAAATCCAAGTTTGGAAAATCCAACTATTAAATATTTTAGTGATGAGCAAGGTAAAAACATTATTAGTAATAATAAACAAAAAACTGGTGATTTATATGTAGTGATTAGAGCAAATGTAAATGATCCAAATTATAAAGGTGCAACAAGTCCAATTAAAATAACGCTTCAATAATTAAGGAAATTTAATCATGGCAATTGGTACAACTAGTACAGCAATACTTTTCAATATCAATAAACCAAAACATACTAGAATTAGTAAACAACAAGAAAATAAAAGTTTTTGATGAGAACTTTTAGAAATTGATTGGTGTCCAAGTAATAGCAGTAGCATTTGCTCCTTTTACTGGTGGTTTAAGTGAAAGCATAGCACTTGGATTAGGGGCAAGTGATTTAATTGCTAGTATTAGTGCTGTTGGTGTCGAGTTTTTAACTGATTTTACTATTAATCAAGTTTATGATTATTTAAAAGGAAATGTAACACCATTAAATACTTTTTTTAATGTATTACCAGCATTTGCTGGACTTAATAAAATAAGTCGTGGTTATCGGACAACTAAATTTATTAAACTAGCACAAAAAACTAAAACATTAGAACAAATTGGTGTTAAAGAAGCAAAAAACTTACAAGAAATAATTAGTCAAGTCAGTGGCAAAGAAATTTTAACAGATAAAATTATTGGTAATAAACGTTATTTATTTAATTATAGTTTTGCTCCTAATCGTGAAACCATAATCCAAAATTTAGGTTATGTTGCTGAAAGAGAATTTAAAAATAATTTTAAAAAATTAGAAGCACAAGAGTTAAAAAATTATTTATTATTACAAAATACATTAATAAAATTAAGTCCGCAATTAACGCCAAAATTTAAAATCAAAGATATTGAAAAAGCAAATAACTTTTTAAAAAAATATAATACTGAATTAAAAGCAGTATTAACAATGAACCAACATGATTGATTAAATTTAGTTCATACCATCCATGCAGAAAATAGATATGGTAAATCTTTAATTTTAGATTTACAAAAAATTCGTGCCAATGCTATTAAGTTTAATTTTAAAAATAGTGCAATTCATAAAATTGTTTTAAAAGCAAATCAAACTTTTAAATATTTTGATATTAGATTTTATTTAAAAAAAGGTTTAAATAAATTTTGAAAAGATATTCCATATTTTGAAAAATTACGAGAAAGTATCTATAAACTACAAGAAAAATTTGAAAATTTAGAAAAAAAGGTAATGGAAAAAATTAATAAATTAAAAGAAAAAGCAACAGTTTTATTTACTAGTGCAGAGAAAAAAGCAATTAAACATGCACAATTAATTCCATTAAATTCACCTGTATTTATCGGTTGCAAAATTCAACCTTTATCATTAAGTAAATGTGCAATTACTATTTATCATCGTAATCCTAAGTATAAACCAATTACAGTTATTGATAGTATTCTTAAAGCAGAAACTTTTGTTACGCAAATACATCCATTCCATTGATATCGCTGATATAGTGGTTGATACATTGGTTATGGAGTTAGTCGTAATAAATGATTAAAAGCAATTGCATTTGCTCCACCAGTTGTTCAACAAGTAATTAGAGATAGTTTTAAAGTATATAGAGAAATTTTTAGGACAATAAGAACCTATCATAAAGTAGTGAATGTTATTAATAATCCTATTGAAAATATTAATAAATCATTTAAAAATGTTGGTTTAAAATTTTCAGTTAATACATTATTTGGTACTGGACTATTACATCATTTAGAAAAATTTGCATATAGTCAAGTTGTAGCAAAAGGTAAGAAAAAATTACAAAAAGAAATTATCCATATAGCACATAGAAAAACTAAAACAAAAACTAAGCATTATAAAAAAGCATTTTTTAAGGAATGATAAATTATGATTAATAAACTTTGAACTGATGTCAGTCTAGAAAATTATAATAACTGATATCCATTAACTGGAAAAATTATCGAAACTCCACAACAATATATAAATACATGACCAAATGTTAATGATTGATTTACAACTTTTGCGATTAGAGCTCAAAATGATATTAATGCTTATCTTGATTTTATTTTATCTAAATTTCCTTTTAATAGTTTTAAAGATGAATTAATTAAAGAAACATTAAGAGATATGGTGTATGTTTGTGTTGAACATTGAGTATTTAATCGTACACCAATTGAGTTTAATGTTGATGCTACTATTCAATTCAATAATGGTACCTCATTTAGTGCAAATAGTATTCCTAGTATTAATGTTTGAGACTTAGCACCTAGTAGAATGAAAATATGAGCAAGATTAACTGAATTAAAACAAGTATTTTTAAATTATAGTGAAGATGAATTAGATGTTGACAAAATTGACTTAAAAGCATTTTATACAAAAAATCAAGTTGATGAATTAATTAAAGAACAAAAAGAATTTACATTATCAAAACAAATGAAATTATATGATGATTTAGTTGATGATAATGAAAATGAGATATATAGGGGTCCTGTTAGTAAGTTTGTTAATAAAGGTTATGTCGCAACTGAATATGATAAAGAAACTGAAACAATGATTTTAGATTGACCTGATGAAATTGGGACATTACCACCCGAAGCTTTACAAAATAATCCACAAGTTGGTGATTTTACCCATGCTGCAACTGCTGACTTTTCTGCTAAACAACAAAAACGAATTACTAGCAATGAAAATGAAATTACAAAATTAAATAGTGAATTAACTAAAACTAATGAAAATATTAATGATATTAAAAATAATTGATTTAATATTGCAACTAGTCCTTTATGAAAGAAAATGTCTTCTTTTATTCCTAGTAATGAATTTGGAAAAATATATTTAGCAATATGAGGTTATAGTTATCAATCCACTACTAATCCTACTGATAATTATATATATAGTAATAAAAAAACTATATTTAATTTAGGTGGTGAAATTAATAAAACAATACAAACAAGTATTAAATTAGATGAATTAATTGTAAATGATAATGTTAAAATTCAATTATTATTCACTAAGGAATGAAATGATATTACTGTAACTTCTAATGATATTAATTATCAACCTATTTCTGTTACATTATATCAATATATTGGAAAAGGCACACCAACTGAATTTATAGCAGAATCTAATAAAGATAATGATTATTATACAAAACAAGAAACTAATGACTTATTAGATAAAAAACAAAATATAAATGATAATAATTTACAAACAACTGTTAAACAAATTGTTCCAGCAATTAATGAAAATAAAACTAATATAGATAAGAAGCAAGATAAATTAAAATATGTAAGAGAAAATCAATGGGGTGCTTTTGAATATATTGATTTTGGAACTATACCTTTTACTGGTGATAAAGATATACCCCCTGTTAAATATGTTCATAAATTTATTGATGAAAAAATAAGTAAAAAACAAGATAAATTAATTGCTGGTGAAAATATTCATATTAGTGATACTAATGTTATTAGTACTACTGGTGGAAATGAACCACCTAATTTAGATAATTATTATACAAAACCAGAAGTTGATGAAAAACTTAAAAATAAAGTTGATAGTAGTCAATTTAAGTTTGCTTTTATGGCAAATGCTCTTGGTACAGATAATCCTGATTTATTAACTACTGATAAAACTATTGTTGGTGGTATGAATGAATTATTAGATAAAAAACAAGATAAAGAAAATTGAACTATAATAGGAAAAAGTATAAGTAATAGAGAATATGGTGATTTTCAACTTGGTTTTTATAAATTATATAGAACATATATAACATGAGAAAAACCACCATTTAATCAAGTTACTACAAAAATTAAAGTAGAATTTAAAACTGGTGGGTTTCTTGGTGGATATAATGATACTTTTTTTCTTACAATAGGAAAAATTGAAAATGAAGAAGTAACTTTAAGTTTAAAAGTTATTAATCATAATTTTTCTTTAATTATGACTGGTGGTAATCAAAAATATGGAAATATATTTTCATTAGAAGAATTACAAAATACTGTTAAAGTAAATATAATTAAACCTTTCAAAATTAATTCAAAAAGTTTAAAAACTAATGAAATAGATGAAAATAATTGAGATATTGAATTAAAAGAAAATCCAACAACTCATTGTCAATGTCCAAAATGAAAAGATGTAGCAATATCATTAGGTACAACTATTTCTTATAAATTAAGACCAAATACTTATTATAAAATATTTTATGACCTTAATAATGTAAGTAATAGTAATATGGGTAAATACCCAATGCAAACAATAGAAATATTTTGACAAGAAACTTCATTATCATATTGAGTATGTTTTCTTCCAAGTTTACGAAGAACTTCATCTATTAATATTGCAAATAATAATTTTATAAAATTAATAACAGATCAGGGTTATTTATGAAAATTACAAGAATTACAGGAATAAGATTATGTTTTTTAAAATTATAAAAATTATTTTAGGTTTAATAGGAGTTATATTATCAACAGCAGCAGGTTTAATTATATTTATTATTATAAAAATAATATTAAAAATTAATCAAATATTTTAGAAAGGAAAATACTTATGCAATCTTTTTGAAAAAGAAAAGATAAAACAAATATTAGTGATAATCAAAGTGAAAAATTAAATTTTTTAACTAATAAAAATAAAAGTACTCATGCTTCAATTTTAAATTATTTTGGTTTTAATGATTTTAACCATGAAACTTATTTTACTGATTTTGTAGCAGAAAATAATGCTAATTTATATAATGCTCCACTAGATATTAATAATGAAACTATTAAACAATATTTAATGCAACAAGAATTTTATCGTAAAAATTGAAATTCTATTTTTAAATTAAGTAAATTAGGAATTAGTGGTTATTTAATTTATATTGCTAATGATAATTTATATTTTCAAGTAGTAGATATCCAACAAAGAGTTTATGATATTACTGGTAAATTAATTGAATGTACTATTTTTTATGATAATTATCAACAAAATACACAAACAGTAAGATTATTTGAAGTTTATACATTAAATAATAAACAAGTAACAATTAATCGTGCAATTTACAGTATTAGTGATAATAAAAAACAATTTCCATTAGATTTTAAAACATATATTAATAATCCTAATTTATCACAAGAACAAACATTAAATATTAACTATATACCAATAGCAATTATGCGAAATAAAGCAAATGAGTTAGCAGATTGTGATAAAGTAATGGATAAAATTAAAGCACTAGATGTTATTTATGAACAAATTGTTTTAGATAGCATTTTAAACTCACCTAAATTTATTTTTGACCAAACTTATGGTAATGTTCAATCTTCAATGGAAGAAGCAGTAAGAATATTAGTTACTAAAAACTATATTTGAAAAACTACTGGTGATAATAATGAAAAAAATGAAAATATTAATATGACAAGTAGTAATTTTAAAGGTAAAAACTTAACTGATATCTATGATTGAAATGTTAATGAAATATTTAAACGTTGTGGTATTCATATTCCAAGTCAAAAAAAATCAGCACAACAATCAGTTCCCGAAAGTACAGTTGTAAATATTTCAACCATTAATTATATTGAACAAAAATTATGACAATTTAATATTGATATTCTTAAATTTATTCAATTATTAGTAAGTGTCGATAAAGATTTATTAATTAGTAAAACATTTAATATTAATGATGAACAAGAAATTAATAATTTAACAGTTAAATTAAAATTATTTAATCCCGAAAATAACCAATTAATAGGAGAAAACAATGGACAACCAAGACAACAAACCACAAACGAAGTTTCCACAGAAACAAAAGCAAACTAAACTTAATCAAGCAGATGTAGAAAATGATTATTTAATAGATAATATCCCTTATGATTTTACTAATATGATGCGTGCAACTAGTGATCCTGATATTAATAGAGCTTATGATGAATTTAAAAAAAGAACAATTTATATTTATGAAATTGCACGTTTATTTAAAAATAATGAAAATAATAGTTTAAGATTTTCAGCAAATACTATTAAAATTGGTTTTATTGATATTGATAAAGTATTAAAAACTACTGCTGTTGAAACATCTGACTTTATTATGCAATTAAATCAAAGAGCAAGTACTAATATTAATGATAATACAATTGAATATAGTATGACTGATATTAAAAACTTAATATTCCAAGAAATAGAATTATTAAATCAATTTAAATTATATGCAGTATCGATTAATGAACCATTAACTGAAAATAATATTGATAATTTATATATTATTAATAATTATTCACAACCTTATCAAAATCCAAAAACAAGAAGTACTAAAAGTATTACTATTATTAAAATTAAAGATTTTAAAACAAGAGATGGTTATCCAATCATTATTAAATGCCAAAAACCATTAGATAAAGATACCAAAGTTACGGGTTTAAAAATTAAAGCCCCTAGAAGCATGATTTTTGGTAATATAAAGGTACTTGGTGAAGTTGATAATATGGAAGTATACCCAAAGTTATTTATCAAAGATAAGATAGCATTTCCGCTATTATCAATGCCGATTGAAACTCAACCAAAAGTTAGAATATTAGAGCAATGATTTAGTGAACAAATATTACCGTGAAATTTAGCAAAACAATTTATTGGACAAGAAAAATCAGTTTTAGATTTAATTGCTATTGGTGGCGGTAAAGAAACAAGAAAAGAAATTTTTAATAATGCAAGAGTAACGAATGCTTGATTAGGTTATGAAATGGGTACTGTTTGAGATGGTAAATGACCATTAAAGAAAGAAAAGGAATTAAAAGATAAAGAAGTTTGAAATTTCCCGGGTGAAAGTCAATTTTATCAATATGTTGCAACAAATGATAAATTTCATGATGTTGAATTAGAAATAAAAGATGCACCAACTATTGATAGTTTACAAAAAGTATTATTAGATATGCTAACTTATACATATACTTATAATAGAAACTTTGATGGTGCATCACTGACTAATGACACAACTGAAATTAATGATTTGGATAAAATACGTGCTAAATTTGAGGGACAAAAACCAACTGATATTATTACTAACTTATTTAAACAATGAGAATTAGATTATCCTAACTATACAAATTTACCACAAGTTAAAATATTAAAACAAATAGTTATAATGCTATCAAAAAATATTTATTCAACCATGTCTATTAATAATGGTTTAAACGATGACTATAAATTATTATTACCTTATTATTTTGAATTAAAATCAAATCCTATACATTCTACACCCGATAAGGTTTGAGAATTTAAAAATGTAAAAGTAATATTAAAATCTGCATATTTTGATTTTAGTGATATTAATAACATTAAATTGAAAAATAATGATATTAGTCAAAATGAATTATTTAAACTAGATGATAACCAATTTAACTAATTATCTATAACCAATGAATTAGAAAGCAATAATATACCATCATTAATTCCTGTTGATTGAACACTTGGTAATGGTGAATATGGTAAATATTTTACACGATTAGTAATTGAAAAAAATAAATTAGAAAGTTTTTTAAATTTATATGGTTCTAATAAATCACAATTATTTTCAAAATTAGAATTTTATAAAGAAATTTCACAAATTGATAATAATAGTGAATTTGAATTACAAATTGAAAACCCGATTAATAACTTAAATCGGGTAGAAATTAGTGGTATATTTGGTGCTGGAAATTATGATATTATTTTAATTACTAATAAACAAGAAATAAATTTACAAAATATTAATTTATTTAATAAATATAATGAAAATATTTCCTATATAAACTTAGAAATATAAATTATTTATTAAAATATCCAATAGGATATGTACCATCTCATTTTATGGCATCATCTGTAAATTTATTAATAGCAAAGTATAAGTCCATTATATATTTGCCATTATTTTTTCGTTCTCATATTGTTGAAGTACCAAAAACCATTTGTTTATTATGGTCTAAATAATATTTAACATTAGTTCCAAAATTATGGGTAAACACCCCCCCATGATTAATCCTATTGTTCCAGTTGTAGCACCAGTTAGTGCTAATGCTAATGTTATTTTGCTTAAATTTGTTTTTATTCATGTTTTCATATTAAATTACTCCTTTTTTTTAATTTCACTTTTAAATTGTACTTATTTTTTATTATTTTTACAATATACCTTTTAAACGCAAAATAACGCCTAAATTAAAGGCGTTTATTTTATTATACCTATACTATTAATTATATATAAATTGTTTATTATATGGCAAATGTGAAGATACTTTTTTTCACAGTAGCATTATTTTTACCCCTAATTACATTTTTATATGGATACAAAGCATAAAAGAGTGCATCGTAAGGATCTTGATACATAGTTTTGTCAGGAATGTTAGTTTTGGTTTGGTCATATCTTAACTCTTCTAAACATTGCGTAGTTTTTGGTAAATCATCTTTGTTTGCATAAAAATTGCCATAACTCATAATATTACGCATTCAAACTACCCTATTAGTTAATCCTGCTTCTAGAAGCATGTTTAATCGCACTTTGTGTTATTAAAATAGTATTGTGTTCATCTATTAATTTTTGATTTAATCAATCAATGGCAGTTCTTGCTTTATCATCATAAAAATAAATTGCTTGTTCAAAATTTTCAAAATTATCTATTAATCCTAAAATTTCATCAACATAAGCAGTAATTTTTTCATTTTCATTTATAAAGTCATTTGGTGTAACTACTAATTCACAAATAAGATAAGCATCATAATATCCAGTATTATTATATTCTTTAAAACCAATTACCATAAATACAGTATGGTCTTTATGTCCAGTTGCTCAATCAACACCAACTGAATAAAAATCAAATTTATACATGGTTTTATCTTGATTATAAAATTGTTTTAAATCATATTTTTGTCAATATTTTAATGTTTTTTGAAATGGAAAAATTGTTGCATCACTATCTAAGAATTCAAAACCATAAAAAACAGTATTAAATTCATCGGGATTACTTTTTTTCATTTCTATTAATGTTCTTTTTTGAATTTCTGGCAATTTATTTCAAAATGGTTGAATAGTAAATCTTAAAATAAATAAACCTAAACCACTAAACATTTCTTTATTTTCATAATAAACTTTACCAACTTTTTTAAGATTATCCATTATTTTATCATTTAATGGTAAAAATGGCGTGCAATACTTTAAATAAAATGGGTGGTATTTATCGTATGGGTTACAAGTAAAAGTAATAAAAAAACTTTTATAAAAATAGCGAGTAATTGATTTTCCAAAAGTAGAACTATATATATTTTTATCAATAAATGTTCAACTTCATTCTTTAATTGGTTCATTTGATACTTTAATAGATTACTTCTAAACATAGAATTTTGTAAGCGTTCATAGCGATATGTTAATTGCTTTTCTGTTAATGTTTCTTTTTCTTCTGCCATAATTATTTCATCTGTTCGTGAACCTAAAAAACTTGATCCACCTGCTTCTTTTCCAAAAAATTTTATTACCATTTGCATAACCAATAAAGTCAATTTGTTGATTATTAGGAAAGATAATACACCCACCGTCCTTAGTAATTTTTCATTTAATACCATGGGGATTATTAGGTAATAAATTAATATCATATTTATCTAATAATACTTGGCAAACATTCATTAATGCACCAATAGTAGTTTCGCTATGGGTATTTTCATATCGTCTTACTTCTTGGACACTACTATCACTAAAATTACAGCATATAAATAAATCAAATGCTAAACAATTTCAAGTTTTTCTTGTTCCCCGTGCTGTTGGTATAAAACGATAAAAACAATTAGTAGTAAAATATTCTGCTCATTCATCACCAGCAAAATTTTTAAAAATATCTCAACTAAAACCATAATTATTATCACTAAAATTAAGGTCATATTTTTTATTTAGTTGTGCATAACTACTAATGAATGGCATATTTTCTCCTTGGTTGACATATATAAGTTAAAATTAATTATTAATAAATTTAGAAAGGAAACAAAGAATGTTATTATTTCAAAATCATTTTAATTGAGAACAACATTATTTTAATCAAGATGAATTAAATTTAAAACAAACACAAGAATTATTTAAACAAATAGATGATAAATTATGAAATGAATGTGATAAATCTATATATAAACCATATAGATTTAGAAAAAGAAAATTAAAAACAAAAAAGGGTTTACTAACTTATAAACGACGTATTTGTATATATTATAACCAAGAAACACAAAAAATTGAATTTATTTCATTACTAGATGTATATCTTGGTGTTAAAAAGTATAGCAAACTTGCACCAGATGTTATTAAACAAATTTTAAAATATTTTACTGACGGAAAAAGATATCGTGATATTTGTGATACTTTTATTAATGATTTAATAAGTATTAGTACTGTTTGTAGAACATATAAAAAATTTGAATTATCAAAAACTAATATTCCTAAAATAAAATTAGAAACAAATCAAGTTTTATATATAAATATTGATGATGGACATAGAAAATTTAAGTTTAATGATAAACATAGTAATAAAAATTGTAAGAAATGTTCTATGAGATTACTAGTAATGTGTACTGGTAAAAAGAAAAATGGAAAATTAATTAATAAAAGAGCTGCATGTAAAATAAGAGTATCAAAAACGGAAATTGGTGCAGAAAAAACTGCTAAATTAATTGAAAAATATGGTAATTTATATTTTGAAAATTTTGACCAAGCAAATTTAATAATTTGTGAAGATAGTGCAAAATGAATTAGAAAAACTGCTGAAATTTTAAATGCTAAATTTATTTTAGATAAATTCCATGCTTTTCATGTTTTATTTCTTGGAATTATGGCAGGAAGAAGAAAAAATAAAATTGCACAATTACATTATGAATATGCACAAAATTTATTTTCAAAAGGTAAATATTATGAATTAATTAATTTTTTAAATTCATTAACATTAAAATATCAAAAATTAAAAGTTGGTTATTTTATTAATGCAAAAAATGGAATATTAAATCAATCATTAGTTGAAAATATTGGTTGTTTTACTGAAACTAATATTAAACAAATTTTAAAATATATGATTGGAAGTAGAACTTATAATATTGATATGTATACAAAAATGGTTGACTTTAAATGCTATCAAATAAATACAGCAGTACAATTACTATAAATTAAAATTTAATTTTATAAAAAACTAAAAATAAAATAAAACTTATTAAAGTAAATTATAATAAGTATTTTTGATATGAATTGATTTTTAAAATTGAGTATTATTGTTGACTTATGCTTTACAAATGTTAAGATAAATATACAATTGCATATTGAGTCTAAATTATTCTCGTCTACCTTTATAATTTAAAGACAATTAATGAATATTATAGACAACATCGTTATGCTCCCAATTTTTGTTATCAAAGCACATATATTAATAATATTACTGCAGATAGATATATCAATAATGATTTTAAATGTAATATAATATAAAATAATATATATTTAATTATTATCACTATATAATTTGAAAAAGAGATCTAATGTGTTAGAGATTTTAAAATTAATGTTGTTATTATTGCATTACTAGTTTCTTTAACATTAATTTATAATAGTAGTATACATTTATTGATTGCATGTTCTTATATATAAAAAAAATTCAAAATTTAAATTTTGAAAAAAAGTATTCACAATAAATTAAAGATGAAAAGGGAAATAAAAATGACAGGATTAATAATAAGTGGTTGTATATTTTTAATTATATTATCAATTTTAAAAATAAAAAAATATCTTGTAAAAATATTGCAAAATAAAGGCCATATATGGCCTTTATTTAATGACAAACAATTAATGTTAGTAACCTGAACTAATACTTTTTAAAACCAAGTTACATAAAAATGAAAAGATCAACGAAATATATTAAACATTAGGTACATTAATTGATGTGGTATTTGGAGAATTTATTTCTTGCTGATGAGAATTATTTATATCTTCTATATCATTTGATAATAATGGAGTTATTTCAGTTGTTTGTGAGGATGATGAAATATTTCTTCTTAATCCTTTAAATGCATTATTTATTCTTCTTCTACCTAAAGTCGCTAAGTCTAAACCTATATTTAATTCACATGCTGCCATTAATGATATTGCTAAATTATTTACATTTAAAAATGTATTTAACTTATCATTTAATGATTCTGAATTTTTTGTATTATCATAAAAACACAAAACACTTGAAATACTTAATCCAGTTAATAATAATCCCATACTACTGGTTATTCCTCCATATATAATTTCTTTTACATAAAAGCTATTAGTACGAGTATTATTATCTGCATTTAAATTTGGCATAATTCAACACTTCCTTTGTATTTTAAAATGAACAATTTATTTTTTTACAATAGTTTATATCATAAATATTAAATTAATACGCTGTATATAATTTTAAATTATATGCAGATATCAAATATAAAATATAATTTAAAAAAGTCATTTTATTTTTTTAATTTATAATATAAAGTAGTTATGTAGTATTTTTCTAACTATCAATACCATTAATAGTGTATCACTTTATACAAAATTAAATTTTAATTAGTTTTTTCTTTGTATTGTATAATACAAAGAAAATGATATAATTAAAAAGGACAGAAAAAAATTTCCTACTTTTAGATTAATATTATTAGTTAAAATTTATTACTATTAATCTAAAATATCCTTTTGAATTTATGATGTACATAAAGAAGGTATATTAAAATGAAAACATGATTATTACCGTTAGCACTAATAGTAATTTTACCTATTCCTACAACTCTAACATTGAATCATAAAAATGTTACACAACAAACAACGTTTACTAAAACATTAAATAATGATAACAATTTAAGTCTTAGCAATGACAATAATAATAGTGGCTATGATTGAAATAGTGTTCAAAATTCTATTAATAATAAATTAAATAGTTCAATAATTAAAACAAAATTAACTCCAGAACAGTTAAATGCTTTAAAGTTAAAGTCTAATAATTTTACTAACCAATTTAATACTAACAATACCACTAAAAAGCAAAGTATGAATTTTTTTCAAGAAAAAAATTCACAATTTAAAAATGTATATAATAATAACCAAAATGGTTTTAGCACAATTAAAAATAAAATTAATGCTCAATATTTTGGATTACAAAAAGTAGATTTAGATTTAACTGGTGGAAATACATATTCTGATGCAATAAATAATCTTAATATTGCAATAAATAGTAGTTATCCAGACAATAATATTATTGTTAGTCTTGTCGATAAAACATTAGCTAATAAATATTTATTTGATGATAGTACTACAACATCATTGTCTGATTTTATTAATAATAATATTTCTATTAAAGTAAATGTTCAATTTAATAATCACTTAGAAACAAAAGTAATAAATTTAACTAACATTAAAATTGATTCAATAAAAGAGGATTCTTGATTATATGAGTGTATAAAATTTTATTTTACTGCTGATAATAAACAAGATTTATATTTAAATGCTAGAAATACTAAAATTGATGCTCTGAATAATGTAATTAAAAAAATTAATACAAGATTTAATATTAATATTGGTCAAGATATTAATAATCATTCCGGCATTCAAATATTAATGGTAAATGCTAATAGTGATAAGGATAATTTTTTAAAAAAAGAAAATGCCCTACTTGCTATGAATCAAAATATGAATTTTGATGTTAATATTTATGACTATAATAGTCCTAATGTTAAGAAATCAGCAGAAGCTTTATATTTAATAAATATAAATTTTAATAGTAATGATATGAAACAAGTTATTAATACATTGTGATTAAATAATACTAGTCAAGATAATCCAATTGATTTACAAATAACAAGTGATGAAACCTATCAACAAGTTGTTGATAATTTTAATCAAAGACTTGAAAATCTTAATCAAAAAGATCACTTTGAAATTCAGTTAACAAATCAATCTTTTAAAAATAAAAAATTAGATGATGATTATAATCCAGTTACTGGAATATTTAAAGCAAACATTCAATTTAGTTATATCGATGATAATGAACGTAAAATATTAAATAACAATAATATCAATACAACTGATTTATATTTATCTCATGTTACATTATCAAAATGAGCTCAAAATACAAAAATTAAATTTGATAGTGCAGTTAATAATATTTCTAAATTATTAACAGTAAGTGCTTATTTGAGTGGTGTTTCAATCACTAGCGCTGTTTTAGCCGGTGTTTGTTGATTAACGGGTAATCCATATGCAGGTGCTTTAACAATCCTTTCTGCTGCAACTGGTATTGCTGCAGCTATTATATCACTGAGAGTAAGTAATCTACAAAATGTTATTGAACAATTGTCAATAAGTGCAACTCTAACTATATCTAATGTCTTAACTATAGTTAATAGTGTTTTTACTTTTATTTATTATGCAATGATTGCATTAGATAGTATTATTGAAACTGATTGAGAAGCGGCTGTTTGGTTTTTCTCTATTACGTCAATAATAGCTGCAACAATTAATGTTTTGCATAATTGAATTAATAATTAAAAGGAGAAAATATTATGAAAAAAATATTGAAAATTTTAACCACTTTAACTGTTGTTACTTCAGCACCGTTAATAATAGTTGCATGTAGTAATAATAAAATTGATAATGGTATTAACTTAAATTCAATAATTAAAAACACTAACCTATTTACTATTAAAACATATGGTGCCAGAGTACCAACAATTGTTGAAATTATTGATACTGTTAAAAAACTAAACACTAATCCAAATATTGATTGAAGCAAAATTACAATTGATGAAAATGCAATTACTAATACTGGGGCACAATTAATTTCAACTGACACCAAAGTTTATCATGGTAATGTCGCAATTAAATATACAATAGATGCTAGTATTGATTTAAATTCAATAATTAAAAACACTAACCTAAATTTAATTTCCATAAATGTTCATGATGAAAAAGCAAAATTTAGCACATTATTAAAAAACCAAATATTAAATAAAATTAAATCACTTAATCCAGATAAAGCTATTGATTGAAGCAAAATTACAATTGATGAAAATGCAATTACTAATACTGGGGCGCAATTAATTTCAACTGACACCACAATTTATTATGATGTTGTTAATATTACATTTACAGTAAATATTACTAATAATAATTTAAATTATAAAGATGATAAAAGTTTTAATGGGACAGATTCTAATGAAAAAGGTTTAAGTTCAGAAATATTATTATTTAAAAATTGAAATTATTATAGTAATAATTGAGCAAATTTTATTCAAAATTTTACAAAGATAACATTTGCTAATGATAGTTATTTAGAAGTAAGTTCTCAATACTATAAAAGTAAACTTTCTGCTTCACAATTAAATTTTAATACAAATCAAATACCTGATACATTTAAAGATATCAATATTGGATGAGATCCAGATGATGATAATCCAAATGGAGGTTTTGTCATCACCGATGCAGCATCGATTTGACATGTTATGACACCTATTCATGACGGAGGAGCATTCGGTGCGCTTGTACAAATTGGTTGTTATTTTATGATTTATCATGATGACAAAAATATTTATTTAAAATATCATTGATTTGAAAGATCTTTATGAGCAACACAAGGTTCTCATCTTGATATTCATTTAACCACTTTTTTAATTAGTTAATATTTATATATGTTTTAAGAAATTGATTATCTTTTTCTAAATTTTTTATTTTATTAAGTCTAAGTTTACTAATTAAGCGACTTTGAAGTGTACCAAATAATTGTTGGATTCTACCTTTAGCTTGTGGAATTGAAGTTCTAATTATTTCAACACCCAAATCATTACAGCACTTTTGGAATTGAGTATAAGTGTCATTTTCTGTGCTTATTTTACCTGCATCAATTTTTTTCTTATATCCAAAAACTGTTCTATTATCAGTATAAAATGTTTTTGGTATGCCATATTTAGTTAAAATTTGATAAAAAACATTATCATAACCATCTCATGTTTCTTGATGATCAACAATATTTCCTGTAGCATCATCAATTGCAGCATGTAAAAATGCTTTTGGTTTGTCGTTATCAAATCAATGATGATTACTTACATTCATTTGAATTAATTCACCAAAATTTGTTCTTCGATTTCTAGTTGGATGTAAGTTATTTTTCTTATTTTTATGTCTTTTTGGTGAAGTAATTTTTTCTTCATTAATTAATTTCTCATGGAAATGTTGAAAATTAAAATTATAATATTTGATTTTATATAAATTTATAATCTTAATTTTGATTTCAATATTTGTTGCTTTATTAGAAATTTTATTGCGAGATTTATGAATAAAACTAATTTTACCTTTTAATAATAAATGTAACAATCAACATGTTAATAGGGTTATTTACTGAGCCTAATATGGCTATTCAATTATTAACAACAATTACATTAAGCAATATACTATTACTTTCTAACTTACTTAACATTTAGAAGTCTTTTATCCTGATAGAAAAATAGGGCTAAAGCCAATAGTGTATTAAGTTTTAATTTTTAATAATTATTTTTAAAAATATAATTTTAATAATTGATTTTCTAAACAGGATAAAACACAAGAATAATGATTACATTCTCTTTGTATTTCCATTTTTAATTATCTACCTTTCTTTTTTTTAAATATAGATTTGTTTATTAATAAAAAAGAACAATATTTCTATTGTTCAGTGTTATTTTATTTCTATCCATTGACTTTATGCGCTCCTGTATGAAAAATATTTTGTCATTATTGTTATTTAATGTTAAAATTAATTTTAAAATATATTGAAGGAGGAAAATAATGGCAAGTAGTGATTCCCATAAGCGATTATCATTAAAAGAATTTGTTTGATTAGGTTTTAATTATGCAGTAGGAATTGGTTTTATTGGTAACTTTACAATTTTATCAAATATTGGCATGCCTAATTCAATTGGTATTAATGCAATATGAGTATATTTATTAATTGGTTTTGTTGCTGGTAATTGTGCATGGGCTTTTGCAAAATTATCAAAAATTCATAATTCTGATAATAATGGTGGTGCATATATTTATACTCGAACAACCTTTGGTAGATTTTGAGGTTGATTAGTAGGATTTATACAATATGTTTGTTTACCATTTGTTGTGACGATTCAAGTAATGATGTTAATTAGAGGGACTTTTTCACCAGAATTTATTAGTAATGGTCAACCACAGTGATATAGTGCTAATTGAGGACCATTTTCTGATTTATTTTTAGATTTAATTGGTATTTTGATTTATATGATTTCTGCTTCTGTTGTTTTTGCTGGAATTAAAATATATAAAAAAATGGCACATACCACATCAATTATTAAATGATTAACAGCAGCATTTTTAATTATTGCTGGTATTAGTTTAGCAGTAACTAATGGTTCATCAAATTGAAGTTACTGAACTACTAATAGTAGCCTTTCTTTTGCTGGTTTTATGAATACTTTTACTTCATGTTTCTTTTTCTTTGCTGGTTTTGAAATTTTTTCAACAGCTGGTAAAAATGTTAATAATCCTGAAAAAAATATTGGTAAAGGTATTACTTTGATCATGATAATTATGACAGTTTTCTATGTTATTATTTCGCTTGTTTTCTTTTTAGGATATCAAGTTTTTGTTCAAAATATGAATATGGGTGCTTGAAGTGCTTTTAATAGTAAAGTAATTTTGTATGGTGGTCCAATATTGATGATTATTAGTGGTTTAGCTTTAAAAATTAATATTGCAATGCAAAATGCTTTATATGGTGGTACAACATTACAACCACTTTCAAAAGAAGGATATATTTCTAATAAATTATTTAATTTAAATAAAGATGGGATACCTGTTAAAGCAGCCATTGTTAATTTAATGGTGATAGCTATTATGTTAATTTTATGATTAGTGATTCCCGATTTAATTAAAGGAATTTGGTTAGTCTCTCATCCTGGTCAAAAGTATTCATCAGCTTTTAATGTTGCTAATCTATCATCAGCTTTCTCTGTGATTACCATGTTTGTTTATATCATGGTTTTAATTACAGTGCTAAAATTAGCATTAGATAAAAAATTAAAACTAAATTGATATGAAAAAATTGTTTTTCCATTTAGTTTGCTAACTTTAGGTTTAATGTTTGTTTGACATTATTATTCTATTATTCATGGTGCAGTTGTTGCAACTGATTCAAGTGCAATCGTTGCCATGGTTATTGAGTTAATATTTATTTTGAGTAATGTTATTTTTGCTATCACTTGATACTTTACTTACTATTATAAAAAATATCAACTTCGTTTAAAAACAAATCCTAGTTTACAAGCAGAGTTAAATAGTGAATTTGCTTTTAATTTGGAACATCAAGCAACATTAGCAAAACTTAATACTAATAATTAAAATAAAAAATAAGTTATCTTCTTACAGATAACTTATTTTTATAAACTAGGTATTTAAAGTTATTTCTTAAAATTTTTATGTTGTTGATATTTTTGGTAATGTTCTTTTTTTAAATTATTAATTATTTTATGTTCTTGTTTTCAATTTATTTTTATTTTATTGCTATTTTTCCGTCTTTTTGTAAATTCTTCTTGATGGTTATTTATTCATTCTGTAACTTTTTGCATTTTTCTCCTTCTAAGATGAAAAGTCATTTTCAAAACAACAAGTACTAACGATTGTGTTGCTTGCCATGATGTCATTCATCTATAAATTATTGTCATAATAGGTTATAATTATTCTCTATTCTCTAGTTCTGTTATTTCTTTTTTGATATTGATTGATTTCAGTTTTACTTTTTAAAATAAAAACTCATTTCCTTTGAAATTAAGGTAATGAGTTAATTAAACTTATCTTAAGTTTATAATTAATTGTACTATAAAAAATCATAAATCTGTTAACAGTTTATAAATTAATTGTTTTTTATTTCTATTTTTTATAAAATTAATATTTTTATTTTACAAAAAATTTTTTAAATATGATAAATCTAATTCTTTTTCATAAAGATTTTGAATACTAATTTTATACTTATTCAAAATGTAGTTAAGATTATCGATTTTATCTTGAGTGTCTAAACGAATTAAAATTTCATTTAAATCTTTAAAATATTTAAATTGATATTGATATTTTGTGAGAATATTAATTGTTGCTAATAAATCATTAGTAGTTAAAATAAAAATTTTACCAACATCAAATTTTGCTACTGGTCCACTGTAAAGTAATTTTCCTAAATCAATAATAGTACAATCATCAATAATAGTTTTAACTTCGTTAATCATGTGGGTAGTTAAAAAAATGGTTTTTCCTGCTGCTTTTAAGTTTATTAAGACATTAGTAAAGTATTTTCGTGATTCTGAATCTAAGTTAGCACCAGGTTCATCAAGGATTATTAATTCAGGATCATGGGCTAAAGCTTGAATTAACATAATACGATTTTTCATTCCTGACGAAAAAGAATTTAAAGTTTTATTACGATGTTTTCATAAGTTAAAATTTTTTAATAATTTTTCTAGATTAATTTCTAATTCACTGTCAGTAATAGTTGTTGCCTGTCCTAAATATTTTAAAAAATTATAGGCTGTTAAACCTTGTGGAAAGTTTTCCAAATTTAAAGAATAACCTAAACTTAATTTTGCTTTTGCACTTCCTGCTTTATAATCATTAACAGTGATAATACCTTGGTATCTGCTACTAGGCATTGCGCCAATAATAGATTTTAATAAAACAGATTTACCACTACCAGATTGTCCAACTAAGGCATGAATAGTTCCTTTAAATACGGTAAAATTTATATTAGTAATAGTAAATTTTTTAAATTTTTTATTGTAGTTTCTAACACTAATCATAATTTCTTTTGTATTTTCCATAGTAGTTTTCTCCTAACTAACAATTTTTCGATTATACAAAAAATAAGAAAATAAAAATAAGAAGCAAGAAATTGCAAGATATATTTCAAGAACTGATTTATTATTTTGGAAATAATCAAGATTATCAGTCTTAATTAGTTTATTATTTAAAGTTAGTTTAAAGTCGGGATAACTAAATAAAGTATTTTTTTGTGTATCAAAATTAATATTAGATGATGCATAAGGTTCAAATCAAAAATCACCATAATATCCCATAAAATAAGTTCATATTTGATTTCAATGTTCAATAAAGTTAAAGGTGTTAATATATTGATAGCTATTAGCAACATTAATGTAATTTTTATAATTTTCATCTTTTTTAATGTCATTAGTAGTAATTTGACGATAAGTATGAATTTGGTGGTAAATATATTCTTCGGTTGTTCTAATTAAAAAATAGACAGGATTATAAAACATTTGGGAGCATACCGATGTTGTCTATAATATTCATTAATTGTCTTTAAATTATAAAGGTAGACGAGAATAATTTAGACTCAATATGCAATTGTATATTTATCTTAACATTTGTAAAGCATAAGTCAACAATAATACTCAATTTTAAAAATCAATTCATATCAAAAATACTTATTATAATTTACTTTAATAAGTTTTATTTTATTTTTAGTTTTTTATAAAATTAAATTTTAATTTATAGTAATTGTACTGCTGTATTTATTTGATAGCATTTAAAGTCAACCATTTTTGTATACATATCAATATTATAAGTTTTACTTCCAATCATATATTTTAAAATTTGTTTAATATTAGTTTCAGTAAAACAACCAATATTTTCAACTAATGATTGATTTAATATTCCATTTTTTGCATTAATAAAATAACCAACTTTTAATTTTTGATATTTTAATGTTAATGAATTTAAAAAATTAATTAATTCATAATATTTACCTTTTGAAAATAAATTTTGTGCATATTCATAATGTAATTGTGCAATTTTATTTTTTCTTCTTCCTGCCATAATTCCAAGAAATAAAACATGAAAAGCATGGAATTTATCTAAAATAAATTTAGCATTTAAAATTTCAGCAGTTTTTCTAATTCATTTTGCACTATCTTCACAAATTATTAAATTTGCTTGGTCAAAATTTTCAAAATATAAATTACCATATTTTTCAATTAATTTAGCAGTTTTTTCTGCACCAATTTCCGTTTTTGATACTCTTATTTTACATGCAGTTCTTTTATTAATTAATTTTCCATTTTTCTTTTTACCAGTACACATTACTAGTAATCTCATAGAACATTTCTTACAATTTTTATTACTATGTTTATCATTAAACTTAAATTTTCTATGTCCATCATCAATATTTATATATAAAACTTGATTTGTTTCTAATTTTATTTTAGGAATATTAGTTTTTGATAATTGAAATTTTTTATATGTTCTACAAACAGTACTAATACTTATTAAATCATTAATAAAAGTATCACAAACATCACGATATCTTTTTCCATCAGTAAAATATTTTAAAATTTGTTTAATAACATCTGGTGCAAGTTTGCTATACTTTTTAACACCAAGATATACATCTAATAATGAAACATATTCATTTTTTTGTGTTTTTTCATTATAATATACACAGATGCGTCTTTTATAAGTTAATAAACCCTTTTTTGATTTTAATTTTCGCTTTCTAAATTTATATGATTTATATATAGACTTATCACATTCATTTCATAATTTCTCATCTATTTTTGCAAATAATTCTTCTGTTTGTTTTAAATTTAATTCATCTTGATTAAAATAGTGTTGTTTTCAATTAAAATGTTTTTGTGAAATTAACATTTTTTATTTCCTTTCTAATTTTGGGTGTTAATAATAATAAATTTTAACTTATATATGTTAACTAAGGAGTAAATATGCCATTCATTAGTAGTTATGTCCAACTAAATAAAAAATATGATCTTAATTTTAGTGATAATAATTATGGTTTTAGTTGAGATATTTTTAAAAATTTTGCTGGTGATGAATGAGCAGAATATTTTACTACTAATTGTTTTTATCGTTTTATACCAACAGCACGGGGAACAAGAAAAACTTGAAATTGTTTAGCATTTGATTTATTTATATGCTGTAATTTTAGTGATAGTAGTGTCCAAGAAGTAAGACGATATGAAAATACCCATAGTGAAACTACTATTGGTGCATTAATGAATGTTTGTCAAGTATTATTAGATAAATATGATATTAATTTATTACCTAATAATCCCCATGGTATTAAATGAAAAATTACTAAGGATGGTGGGTGTATTATCTTTCCTAATAATCAACAAATTGATTTTATTGGTTATGCCAATGGTAATAAGATTTTTGGAAAAGAAGCAGGTGGGTCAAGTTTTTTAGGTTCACGTACTGATGAAATAATAATGGCAGAAGAAAAAGAAACATTAACAGAAAAACAATTAACATATCGCTATGAACGATTACAAAATTCTATGTTTAGAAGTAATCGTATTAAAGTGTCAAATGAACCAATTAAAGAATGAAATTGAACATTTATTGATAAAAATATATATAGTTCTACTTTTGGAAAATCAATAACTCGCTATTTTTATAAAAGTTTTTTTATTACTTTTACATGTAATCCTTACGATAAATATCATCCATTTTATTTAAAGTACTGTACACCATTTTTACCATTAAATGATAAAATAATGGGTAATCTTAAAAAAGTTGGTAAAGTTTATTATGAAAATAAAGAAATGTTTAGTGGTTTAGGATTATTTATTGTAAGATTTACAATTAAACCATTTTGAAATAAATTACCAGAAATTCAAAAAAGAACATTAATAGAAATGAAAAAAAGTAATCCCGATGAATTTAATACTGTTTTTTATGGTTTTGAATTCTTAGATAGTGATGCAACAATTTTTCCATTTCAAAAAACATTAAAATATTGACAAAAATATGATTTAAAACAATTTTATAATCAAGAAAAAGATATGTATAAATTTGATTTTTATAGTGTTGGTGTTGATTGAGCAACTGGACATAAAGACCATACTGTATTTATGGTAGTTGGTTTTAAAGAATATAATAATACTGGATATTATGATGCTTATCTTATTTGTGAATTAGTAGTTACACCAAATGATTTTATTAATGAAAATGAAAAAATTAATGCTTATGTCGATGAAATTTTAGGATTAATGGATAATTTTGAAAATTTTGAACAAGCAATTTATTTTTATGATGATAAAGCAAGAACTGCCATTGATTGATTAAATCAAAAATTAATTGATGAACATAATACTATTCTTATTACCCAAAGTGCAATTAAACATGCTTCAAATCTAAATCAAGAAGCAGATTAACTAATAGAGTAGTTTGAATGAGAAATATTATGAGTTATGGAAACTTTTATGCTAATAAAGATGATTTACCAAAAACTACGCAATGTTTAGAAGAATTACGATATGATCAAACCAAAACTAACATTCCAGATAAAAATATGTACCAAGATCCTTATGATGCACTGTTTTATGCACTATATCCATATAAAAATGTAATTAGGGGTAAAAATAATGCTACTGTGAAAAAAAGCATCTTCACATTTGCCATATAATAAATAAGTCACATATAATTAATAGTATAGGTATCACAAAATAAACGCCTTTAATTTAGGCGTTATTTTGCGTTTAAAAGGCATATTGTAAAAATAATATAAATTAAGTACAATTTAAAAGTAAATTAAGGAAAAAAGGAGTAATTCAAAATGAAAACATGAATAAAAACAAATTTTTATAAAATAATATCAATTTTAGCATTATTTTTAGCAACTACTGGTTTAATAGTCAGTTCAATAACACATCATAAAACAAACGATTTAACTTATTTTTTAGATCATGATTATAATGCACACTGGGGGGGGCAACTATATGAGAACAACAAAGAGGAGACCATTATAAAATAGATTTATATTTTGCAATTAAACCTAATAAAGATAAAGATATAAAATGAAATGGAACTTATCCTGATGGATATTTTGATAATTAAACTTCTAAATTTATATAAGAAATATTTTCATTATATTTATCAAATAAATTAATATTTTGTAAATTTATTTCTTGATTAGTTGTTACTAAAATTAAATCATAATTGCTAGCACCAAATATGCCACTAATTTCAATCCGATTTAGATTATCAATCGGATTTTTAATTTGTAATTCAAATTCATTATTATTATCAATTTGTAATATTTCTTCATAAAATTCTAATTTTGAAAATAATTGTGATTTATTTGAACCATATAAATTTAAAGCATTTTCAATTTTATTATTACTAATGATTGCTCTTGTAAAGTATTTTCCATATTCACCATTACCTAATGTTCAATCAGCGGGAATTAATGAAGGAATATTATTACTTTCCAATTCATTTGTAATAGATAATAGTTAAATTGGTTATCATCTAACTTAAATAATTCATTTTGACTAATATCATTATTTTTTAGTTTAACATTATTAATATCAGTAAAATCAAAATATGCAGATTTTAATAATACTTTTACGTCTTTAAATTCTCAAACTTTTTCAGGTGTAGAATGTATAGGATTTGATTTTAATTCAAAATAATAAGGTAATAATAATTTATAATCATCATTTAATCCATTATTAATGGACATTGTTGAATAAATATTTTTTGATAACATAATAATTAGTTGTTTAAAGATTTGAACCTGTGATAAATTAATATAATTTGGATAATCTAATTCTCATTGTTTAAACAAGTTAGTGATAACATCACTTGGTTTTTGTCCTTCAAATTTACTACGTAATCTATCTAAATCATTAGGTTTGGATGTTGGGTCTAAATTTGCACCATCAAAGTTTCTATTATAAGTATATGTATAAGTTAACATATTTAATAAAAGTTGTTGTAAACTATCAATAGTTGGTGCATCTTTTATTTCAATTTCAATATCATTGAATTTATTATTAGTTGCTACATATTGATAAAATTGACTTTCACCCGGGAAATTTCAAACTTCTTTATCTTTTAATTCCTTTTCTTTCTTTAATGGTCATTTACCATCTCAAACAGTACCCATTTCATAACCTAATCAAGCATTAGTTACTCTTGCATTATTAATAATTTCTTTTCTCGTTTCAGTTCCACCACCAATAGCAATTAAATCTAAAACTGATTTTTCTTGTTCTATAAATTGTTTTGCTAAATTTCATGGTAATATTTGTTCACTAAATCATTGTTGCAATATTCTAACTTTTGGTTGAGTTTCAATAGGCATTGATAATAAGGGAAATGCTATCTTATCTTTAACAAATAATTTAGGGTATACTTCTTCCATATTGTCAACTTCACCAAGTACCTTTATATTGCCGAAAATCATGCTTCTAGGGGCTTTAATTTTTAAACCAGTTACTTTGGTATCTTTATCTAATGGCTTTTGGCATTTAATAATGATTGGATAACCATCTCTTGTTTTAAAGTCTTTAATTTTAATAATAGTAATACTTTTAGTACTTCTAGTTTTTGGATTTTGATAAGGTTGAGAATAATTATTAATAATATATAAATTATCAATATTATTTTCGGTTAATGGTTCATTAATCGATACAGCATATAACTTAAATTGATTTAATAATTCTATTTCTTGAAAAATTAAGTTTTTAATATCAGTCATACTATATTCAATTGTATTATCATTAATATTTGTACTTGCTCTTTGATTTAATTGCATAGTAAAGTCTGATGTTTCAGCAGCAGTAGTTTTTAATACTTTTTCAATATCAATAAAACCAATTTTAATAGTATTTGCTGAAAATCTTAAACTATTATTTTCATTATTTTTAAATAAACGTGCAATTTCATAAATATAAATTGTTCTTTTTTTAAATTCATCATATGCTCTATTAATATCGGGGTCACTAGTAGCACGCATCATATTAGTAAAGTCATAAGGGATATTATCTATTAAATAATCATTTTCTACATCTGCTTGATTAAGTTTAGTTTGCTTCTGTTTCTGTGGAAACTTCGTTTGTGGTTTGTTGTTGTTTTCCATTGTTTTCTCCTATTAATTGGTTATTTTCGGGATTAAATAATTTTAATTTAACTGTTAAATTATTAATTTCTTGTTCATAATTAATATTAAATGTTTTACTAATTAATAAATCTTTATCGACACTTACTAATAATTGAATAAATTTAAGAATATCAATATTAAATTGTCATAATTTTTGTTCAATATAATTAATGGTTGAAATATTTACAGCTGTACTTTCGGGAACTGATTGTTGTGCTGATTTTTTTTGACTTGGAATATGAATACCACAACGTTTAAATATTTCATTAACATTTCAATCATAGATATCAGTTAAGTTTTTACCTTTAAAATTACTACTTGTCATATTAATATTTTCATTTTTTTCATTATTATCACCAGTAGTTTTTCAAATATAGTTTTTAGTAACTAATATTCTTACTGCTTCTTCCATTGAAGATTGAACATTACCATAAGTTTGGTCAAAAATAAACTTCGGTGAGTTTAAAATGCTATCTAAAACAATTTGTTCATAAATAACATCTAGTGCTTTAATTTTATCCATTACTTTATCACAATCTGCTAACTCATTTGCTTTATTTCGCATAATTGCTATTGGTATATAGTTAATATTTAATGTTTGTTCTTGTGATAAATTAGGATTATTAATATATGTTTTAAAATCTAATGGAAATTGTTTTTTATTATCACTAATACTGTAAATTGCACGATTAATTGTTACTTGTTTATTATTTAATGTATAAACTTCAAATAATCTTACTGTTTGTGTATTTTGTTGATAATTATCATAAAAAATAGTACATTCAATTAATTTACCAGTAATATCATAAACTCTTTGTTGGATATCTACTACTTGAAAATATAAATTATCATTAGCAATATAAATTAAATAACCACTAATTCCTAATTTACTTAATTTAAAAATAGAATTTCAATTTTTACGATAAAATTCTTGTTACATTAAATATTGTTTAATAGTTTCATTATTAATATCTAGTGGAGCATTATATAAATTAGCATTATTTTCTGCTACAAAATCAGTAAAATAAGTTTCATGGTTAAAATCATTAAAACCAAAATAATTTAAAATTGAAGCATGAGTACTTTTATTTTTATTAGTTAAAAATTTTAATTTTTCACTTTGATTATCACTAATATTTGTTTTATCTTTTCTTTTTCAAAAAGGTTGCATAAGTATTTTCCTTTCTAAAATATTTGATTAATTTTTAATATTATTTTTATAATAATAAATATAATTAAACCTGCTGCTGCTGTTGATAATATAACTCCTATTAAACCTAAAATAATTTTTATAATTTTAAAAAACATAATCTTATTCCTGTAATTCTTGTAATTTTCATAAATAACCTTGATCTGTTATTAATTTTATAAAATTATTATTTGCAATATTAATAGATGAAGTTCTTAGTAAACTTGGAAGAAAACATACTCAATATGATAATGAAGTTTCTTGTCAAAATATTTCTATTGTTTGCATTGGGTATTTACCCATATTACTATTACTTACATTATTAAGGTCATAAAATATTTTATAATAAGTATTTGGTTTTAATTTATAAGAAATAGTTGTACCTAATGATATTGCTACATCTTTTCATTTTGGACATGGACAAGGAGTTGGTGGATTTTCTTTTAATTCAATATCTCAATTATTTTCATCTATTTCATTAGTTTTTAAACTTTTTGAATTAATTTTGAAAGGTTTAATTATATTTACTTTAACAGTATTTTGTAATTCTTCTAATGAAAATATATTTCCATATTTTTGATTACCACCAGTCATAATTAAAGAAAAATTATGATTAATAACTTTTAAACTTAAAGTTACTTCTTCATTTTCAATTTTTCCTATTGTAAGAAAAAAAGTATCATTATATCCACCAAGAAACCCACCAGTTTTAAATTCTACTTTAATTTTTGTAGTAACTTGATTAAATGGTGGTTTTTCTCATGTTATATATGTTCTATATAATTTATAAAAACCAAGTTGAAAATCACCATATTCTCTATTACTTATACTTTTTCCTATTATAGTTCAATTTTCTTTATCTTGTTTTTTATCTAATAATTCATTCATACCACCAACAATAGTTTTATCAGTAGTTAATAAATCAGGATTATCTGTACCAAGAGCATTTGCCATAAAAGCAAACTTAAATTGACTATTATCAACTTTATTTTTAAGTTTTTCATCAACTTCTGGTTTTGTATAATAATTATCTAAATTAGGTGGTTCATTTCCACCAGTAGCACTAATAACATTAGTATCACTAATATGAATATTTTCACCAGCAATTAATTTATCTTGTTTTTTACTTATTTTTTCATCAATAAATTTATGAACATATTTAACAGGGGGTATATCTTTATCACCAGTAAAAGGTATAGTTCCAAAATCAATATATTCAAAAGCACCCCATTGATTTTCTCTTACATATTTTAATTTATCTTGCTTCTTATCTATATTAGTTTTATTTTCATTAATTGCTGGAACAATTTGTTTAACAGTTGTTTGTAAATTATTATCATTTATATTTTGTTTTTTATCTAATAAGTCATTAGTTTCTTGTTTTGTATAATAATCATGCTCAGTACTATCTTCTGCTATAAATTCAGTTGGTGTGCCTTTTCCAATATATTGATATAATGTAACAGAAATAGGTTGATAATTAATATCATTAGAAGTTACAGTAATATCATTTCATTCCTTAGTGAATAATAATTGAATTTTAACATTATCATTTACAATTAATTCATCTAATTTAATACTTGTTTGTATTGTTTTATTAATTTCACCACCTAAATTAAATATAGTTTTTTTATTACTATATATATAATTATCAGTAGGATTAGTAGTGGATTGATAACTATAACCTCATATTGCTAAATATATTTTTCCAAATTCATTACTAGGAATAAAAGAAGACATTTTCTTTCATAAAGGACTAGTTGCAATATTAAATCAATTATTTTTAATATCATTAATATTTTCATTTGTTTTAGTTAATTCACTATTTAATTTTGTAATTTCATTTTCATTGCTAGTAATTCGTTTTTGTTGTTTAGCAGAAAAGTCAGCAGTTGCAGCATGGGTAAAATCACCAACTTGTGGATTATTTTGTAAAGCTTCGGGTGGTAATGTCCCAATTTCATCAGGTCAATCTAAAATCATTGTTTCAGTTTCTTTATCATATTCAGTTGCGACATAACCTTTATTAACAAACTTACTAACAGGACCCCTATATATCTCATTTTCATTATCATCAACTAAATCATCATATAATTTCATTTGTTTTGATAATGTAAATTCTTTTTGTTCTTTAATTAATTCATCAACTTGATTTTTTGTATAAAATGCTTTTAAGTCAATTTTGTCAACATCTAATTCATCTTCACTATAATTTAAAAATACTTGTTTTAATTCAGTTAATCTTGCTCATATTTTCATTCTACTAGGTGCTAAGTCTCAAACATTAATACTAGGAATACTATTTGCACTAAATGAGGTACCATTATTGAATTGAATAGTAGCATCAACATTAAACTCAATTGGTGTACGATTAAATACTCAATGTTCAACACAAACATACACCATATCTCTTAATGTTTCTTTAATTAATTCATCTTTAAAACTATCAAAAGGAAATTTAGATAAAATAAAATCAAGATAAGCATTAATATCATTTTGAGCTCTAATCGCAAAAGTTGTAAATCAATCATTAACATTTGGTCATGTATTTATATATTGTTGTGGAGTTTCGATAATTTTTCCAGTTAATGGATATCAGTTATTATAATTTTCTAGACTGACATCAGTTCAAAGTTTATTAATCATAATTTATCATTCCTTAAAAAATGCTTTTTTATAATGCTTAGTTTTTGTTTTAGTTTTTCTATGTGCTATATGGATAATTTCTTTTTGTAATTTTTTCTTACCTTTTGCTACAACTTGACTATATGCAAATTTTTCTAAATGATGTAATAGTCCAGTACCAAATAATGTATTAACTGAAAATTTTAAACCAACATTTTTAAATGATTTATTAATATTTTCAATAGGATTATTAATAACATTCACTACTTTATGATAGGTTCTTATTGTCCTAAAAATTTCTCTATATACTTTAAAACTATCTCTAATTACTTGTTGAACAACTGGTGGAGCAAATGCAATTGCTTTTAATCATTTATTACGACTAACTCCATAACCAATGTATCAACCACTATATCAGCGATATCAATGGAATGGATGTATTTGCGTAACAAAAGTTTCTGCTTTAAGAATACTATCAATAACTGTAATTGGTTTATACTTAGGATTACGATGATAAATAGTAATTGCACATTTACTTAATGATAAAGGTTGAATTTTGCAACCGATAAATACAGGTGAATTTAATGGAATTAATTGTGCATGTTTAATTGCTTTTTTCTCTGCACTAGTAAATAAAGCTGTTGCTTTTTCTTTTAATTTATTAATTTTTTCCATTACCTTTTTTTCTAAATTTTCAAATTTTTCTTGTAGTTTATAGATACTTTCTCGTAATTTTTCAAAATATGGAGTATCTTTTCAAAATTTATTTAAACCTTTTTTTAAATAAAATCTAATATCAAAATATTTAAAAGTTTGATTTGCTTTTAAAACAATTTTATGAATTGCACTATTTTTAAAATTAAACTTAATAGCATTGGCACGAATTTTTTGTAAATCTAAAATTAAAGATTTACCATATCTATTTTCTGCATGGATGGTATGAACTAAATTTAATCAATCATGTTGGTTCATTGTTAATACTGCTTTTAATTCAGTATTATATTTTTTTAAAAAGTTATTTGCTTTTTCAATATCTTTGATTTTAAATTTTGGCGTTAATTGCGGACTTAATTTTATTAATGTATTTTGTAATAATAAATAATTTTTTAACTCTTGTGCTTCTAATTTTTTAAAATTATTTTTAAATTCTCTTTCAGCAACATAACCTAAATTTTGGATTATGGTTTCACGATTAGGAGCAAAACTATAATTAAATAAATAACGTTTATTACCAATAATTTTATCTGTTAAAATTTCTTTGCCACTGACTTGACTAATTATTTCTTGTAAGTTTTTTGCTTCTTTAACACCAATTTGTTCTAATGTTTTAGTTTTTTGTGCTAGTTTAATAAATTTAGTTGTCCGATAACCACGACTTATTTTATTAAGTCCAGCAAATGCTGGTAATATATTAAAAAAAGTATTTAATGGTGTTACATTTCCTTTTAAATAATCATAAACTTGATTAATAGTAAAATCAGTTAAAAACTCGACACCAACAGCACTAATACTAGCAATTAAATCACTTGCCCCTAATCCAAGTGCTATGCTTTCACTTAAACCACCAGTAAAAGGAGCAAATGCTACTGCTATTACTTGGACACCAATCATTTCTAAAAGTTCTCATCAAAAACTTTTATTTTCTTGTTGTTTACTAATTCTAGTATGTTTTGGTTTATTGATATTGAAAAGTATTGCTGTACTAGTTGTACCAATTGCCATGATTAAATTTCCTTAATTATTGAAGCGTTATTTTAATTGGACTTGTTGAACCTTTATAATTTGGATCATTTACATTTGCTCTAATCACTACATATAAATCACCAGTTTTTTGTTTATTATTACTAATAATGTTTTTACCTTGCTCATCACTAAAATATTTAATAGTTGGATTTTCCAAACTTGGATTTAAACTATTAATTTCTTTTGCATATAAAATATTTGCGTCTAATTCTTTATTAGTTTTATTTGTTTTTGCAGTAGCATTATTTATTGTTAACGTTGTAATTTTAGATTTTAAATCATTTTTTACTTCACTTTTAATTACTCCACATAACATTCAACGTGATGTTGTTTCTTTTTTTGACATATAAGGAATTGATTGACCAAATACTTCACCACCAACTAAATAAGTTCTACCGACTTTACCATCTGCCACTTGTTGTAAATAAATAACTGTATTTTGTAACATATATCTTTTCATTGCTTTTGGCGTTGCTAAAATAAAATTCATTATTTCATCTTCATTTTTATCATTGGTAAATGTCATATAATCATCTAATACAATTTGACATAATACGCCTTTTACATATAAATCATTTCCATTTAAACGTAATTGTTGTGCTAATTCATTATCAGTAATTATTCCTTTATTATCTGCTAAATAAACTAAACTATCATAAAGATTATTAGTAATAAAAAATTTACAATTTGCACTATTTCGTAATTGAAATAAAGTATTTCATGCCGATAACATTGCTTTTAAATATCCTACTGGTGTTGGGTCAGTTATTGTTACTTTTGTAGCAAATTGCGAGATTATATTAGTATCATCATTTGCTAATTTATCTGTTAAATCATTAGCAACTTCATATTGCATACTGTCTAATAAATTTTGACCATTTTCAGCATTTAAGTCAATATTGGCAATAGTTTCACCAGCAAGATATGATTTTTCAATTATTTTTTCAATTTTATCAGTAGTAGCATACCCAACATCATATCTTTTACTTTTGTCATCTCATGGAATAACTTTAACTTTTGGGTCTTTTGGTAATTTAATAATAAATTCAATTTTTGTAGAATTAGTCATGGCAATGGGAAAAAAGTTTGCTCATGGACTATTTGATTGTTTAAAAAATTCAATGAATTCTGGTGCTTCAACTAATTTTTCGGTATTATTTAAGTTTGTTTGAATATTTACTGCTGCCATTTTAAACTTCCTTTTCTATAAATAATTTTTCTTTTTATAATCCAATAATGGATTAATTTTTATTGATGTTTGATTTGTTAATATAGTTTCTTGTTTACCACCGGTATTAATTGGTTCTTTAAACAATGGTTGTTCTTTAATAATTTTTTTAATAGTATCTTCGATTTTTGAATTTTCTATCTTATTTGTTTTAAATTTTAAATAATCATAAAATTCACTTTTAACTTGATATTTTTTAAATATATTAATTATTTCTTTTTCTTTTATTTCTTGATTAAGTTTATTTAATTTATTTTCTGCTTCATTAACTTTATTTTCTATTTCTTGTGAAACATCATTTTCAGTTAAAGTTTGCGTTGTTTGTTGTACATTAGTTTCATTTTCTAACATTTAACATTCTCCTAATCTTATCCCAATAATCAATCTTTAACTAATTGTGGCATTTCATTTATTAATTTTTTATAATCATTAACTGCATTTTCTAAATATATCAATATCAGAAAATTTAAAACAATATTCAATATCTAAGTCAAAATCTCTATCAATTTTGATATCATATTTTCTATATTTTTCATTAAATTCAATTTTTGTCATTTTATTTTTCTCCTTTATTACTTATTTTCTTTATTAATTTTTTCATTAAGTTTTGCTAATTTTTTTTGATGTTTGATAATTTTATTATTTGCTCTAACATGTTTTGGAGTTGTAATAAATCGTTTTAATAAAACAATAATTTCTCGACAAAGTAATATACCAGTACTAATTCCAATTGTTTCAAGTGCTTTTAAAAAATCTTTCATTTTTATATTTTCCTTTCTTTTTATAAGTGATAATAATTTTCATCAAATGATAATTGTGCATTAATATTAACTTCACTCATATCACTACCATAACTATTAATACTTACATTATCATTAATAAGATTTGCAGTTTCATTAGTAAATACTGTTTCTTGCATTTCAGTATTATTATTATTATTATGTACTGTTTCCATAGGTAATAAATTATGAATAATTTCACTTATTCCTGCAATAATTGTAGGAATAGCATAAGCATTATTAAAATCATTATTTATCCCCATTGCTACACCACTACTTATTAAACATCCACCAGTTGCCATATTTGCTATTTTTCTAATAGTTTCAAATCTATTAGGTATTAATTCAGTTAAACCACTAATAAGATTTGAAACACCATAAGCATTTAAACTAATAAAAGTATCTCAATCCATTAAATTATTAGGATTATTATTTATACTTAATAATGGTCATGGGGGCGTTTCTGTAGTTGTTGTAGTTGTACTTGTAGTAGTTATAGGCATAGGTGTTGTAGTTGGTTCAATAGGTTCAATTATTTCATTTATAAATTTACTATAATTTGCTAAACCAATTGTTCCTAATCCTAATAATATTTTTTTACTACTATTAATTACTTTTGTTTTATTACTTGATCTTTGATTTAAGTTTCATATATCTAAACCTAATTTTTACCAAATAATAAACTATTAATTGAACCTAATATTGGATTACCTATTAATTGCCCATAATAAGCACTTGTACCTATCATTGCTGAAATAGGACTAATTCCAGTTCTTATTAATTTAGTTAAAGTATAATTTGATTGTGTATTTTCTATATTTGGCATAATTTACTTCCTTTAATTTTCTATTTTTTTAATTCAAACTTTTACTCAACCTTGATAAACATCATTATCACCAACTATTAATGCAACATTATCTTCGGGGTCAGAAATAATTATATGTTGTGATTTAACATTAGGATATTTCATTAAGATAATTGCTCTAATATCATTATGAGTACGAAGTGCTTGTGGTGATGGTGATAATATTTCAATTTCATCTTTATCACCAAATAAAGTAGGTAATATAATCATTAATGAAATTCTCCGTTTTCTATTTTTTCAAATATAGTATCGAAAACATATAAAGTTTTTGTTGTTAATTTTTGATTCTTTGGTAATTTATTAAAATATTTAATTAATTTTTCTTTATTAATACAATCTTTATGCCTTGATTTATTAATTTGATCAACTTTAATTCTATGTTCAGTACAATATGCTCTTCCATATTCATCTTGTTTCTCTTCTGTTTTATTACTACATTTTCAAGTTACACTACCATTTGCGTTAACTCGTTCTGTTCAATCACAATAGTTCATTATTTATTCTCCTTTTAAATCAGCAATAAATATATTTGCTTCTCAACATTCTTCTTTTACATTATCTTTTGGGAGCATGGCGAAGATGTCTATTAATATATAATTACCCCTTTTCACTTAAACTCTCATTTCTAATTTATATAAAAATTATTAACAAAGACGAGAATAAAAATCTTGTCTTTTTTTTGTAATTGTAAAATTTTAAAATTTTTAATAATCCTCTTTAACGCTATTATCAACACGTGTTAGGGAACTAAAACAGTGAACTACAACACAGTTGTTAAAAATAGTAGCTAGAACATGTGGACTTGCATGGATAAATAATAAGTGGAGTGATACCTAATAAAATATACTAACCATTAAATAATGGTAATTCTTGGGGTGGGAGCGAATTGGAAACTAGTATATATAGACCTACTAGGGAACCTACTATATTAATTCTATTTTTTATTTAACCAACCTTGCCACTACCCAGTGAGCAAGTGTTGGTTTTATTTTTTATTTTTTTTTGAAAAATTTTTTTGGGCGAGAAAATAAATTTAAAACTTGTAAAAAAAATTGAGCGGTGCCGGTTCAATTAAAATATTAATTTATTTAACATAAATTAAATAAATATTGAATCGAATGCCTCAATGTTTTTTAAAATTTTATAATTTATTTCGAGCCCATTTTTCTTAGAAAAATATAACTAATAGTATTAATAATAAAAAAAACAAAAATATATATCCTTTATGCTAAAAGCAACAGGATATATTGATAAAAAAAAGGAAGTATTAATGAGTATTGGAACAATCATATTATTAATAATAATAGGAATTTTTGCATGAATAATATTAACAACTATGGGGTTATATATGTGTAATGATAATAATGCAATTGGAATTGTATTTTTATTTATTACTTTAAATCTTATAGGTTTATTATTAGGAATTGCAATAATTTATAATAAAAAACAAATTAAGGATAATAATGAAGATTAATAAAAATCAAAAATGTAAATTAAAAGTTTGTATTAATAAAGTTTGAAAAGATTGTATTAATAAATCTACTAAAACTATTAAATATAAAAATTGGTCTATACCTTATCTAATATGTAATAGTTGCTATGATAAATTACCTAAATACCTTAAACAAACAGCAAAAATAATAAAGAATTAATTAGTACTATGAAATATGACTTAATTATTGGTATTGACCCCGCTGGGATTGGTAATAATGGAATTATTATATATTCAAATGAAACTAATAATATTATTTTTAATGAAACATTTAAAACTAAAACTGTTTTAGAAAGTAAAAATCTATTTAAAGAATGCTTTTTAAAAATTAAAAAACAATTTATTAATAAAAAAATATTAGTTATTGTAGAAAATTTCTTTTTAAGTTCAAAACAATTATTAACTAATCCATTAGCAACTCCTAAAATTATTGGTGCATTAATGGTTTTAGTACAAGATGTTATGAAATGAGATTATCTAGAAAACCATCCAAAAAATAAAAACAAAATAGAAAATTATAAAGGAAATATAAAATTAACAAAACATGAAGAAGATGCATATAAGCATATTCAATATTATTTAAGGAATTTTAAAAATGAAAGATAAAGCAAATTATGTTAAATTAACAGTAAAACTTAGTAACACTATTGAAGCAAAATATCATGAAAAAGGTAATAAACAATTATATTATAGTGTTCGTGGACAATGGAATGGTTTAAACTATGTTACTTTAATTTTTAATAACCCAAAATTTTATAAACGATGTATTTTATTAAACAAAAACGATGAAATTATAGTAAGTGGTCAAATCTTTAATACTTTAAATATTCCTAAAAATCGTGCATATTGTTCAATTAATGTTAAATGATTTAAAAAATGAAAAGAGTAAAAATGAATAAATGTAAATATTGTAATAAAAGAATTTGATTAACTAAAAATTGATGTATGAAATGTTTAAAAAAAATAGTTAATAATTTAACAAAAAATAAGGAAAATAAGGAATGTAAATAATGAAAACATGAATAGTGACATTATCAGATTATAATGATGAAATAAATATTATTCTATGAAGAAATATAAGGACACTTAATGAATGAATACCAACTATAATTAAGTTATATAATCAAGAACATGAATTAATAATAAATAATTTAGTTAGTGATAGATTTTTAAATATAACACAGTTAATATGGGATAAGCAGTTTTATACACACAGTGATCATAATCTTATTTATAGTTTAAAAAATACATTTACAAGTAATGTAAAAGAGTTTAAACCATACATAAAAAATATTTTAGTTGATAGAAAAAAATGACAAGATTGATACTATGAAGATTATTGAAATACAGATTTAACAGATAAATTAGCAGATGATTTAGTTTTTAAAGAAGATTGAAATCTTTCTAATTTAACATTTGGTAATAAAGAAACTTTATTAATGGGTTGATATTATATTTCTAATAATTTAACTAAAAATAAGGAGAATAAATATTAATGATTATATTACCTACTTTATTTGGTGATAAAGATGAAATTGAAATATTATCACCTTCACCACAAGCACTTCGTACTCATAATGATATTAGAGCAATTATATTAATGAAATATCCTAATGTTAAGTCACAACATATAATTATTTCTGACCCCGAAGATAATGTTGCATTAATAGTTGGTGATAATGATGTTTATCAAGGTTGAGTAAAAGTTTGAATTAAAAAAATAGAAAATTTAGAAAGAGTAGATGAAAATGCCAAATGATTTAATTGTACAATCAAATAATTATACTTTATTAAAATTAATAAGAATTGGAATTAGTCCTATTTGTGCAATGATAGGTACAAGTGCTTATTATGGTCAAGTAATTAGTAATCCCATATTAGGTTCAATTAATAGTTTATTATTTGGTAAAAAATTAGGTTTAGATATATGAAACTTAAATCAAATGCCAAATACTAAAACAAAAGTAATTAATAGTAGTAAAAAAATATTATTAGGATTAGAAACAATTGGTTTAGCAAATTATAGTAAATGAACAGAAAATAATATTAATCCAATAGAACCCACTACAACACCTATGCCTATAACTACTACAAGTACAACTACTACTGAAATACCACCATGACCATTATTAAGCATAAATAATAATCCTAATAATTTAATGGATTGAGATACTTTTATTAGTTTAAATGCTTATGGTGTTTCAAATCTTATTAGTGGTTTAACTGAATTAATACCTAATAGATTTGAAACTATTAGAAAAATAGCAAATATGGCAACTGGTGGTTGCTTGATTAGTAGTGGTGTTGCTATGGGTATTAATAATGATTTTAATAATGCTTATGCAGTACCTACTATTATTGCAGGAATAAGTGAAATTATTCATAATTTATTACCTATGGAAACAGTACATAATAATACTGAAATGCAAGAAACAGTATTCACTAATGAAACTGCAAATCTTATTAATGATAATGTAAGTATTAATAGTTATGGTAGTGATATGAGTGAAGTTAATATTAATGCACAATTATCATTTGATGAAAATTATTATCACTTATAAAAAGAAAGGAAAATATAAAAATGAAAGATTTTTTAAAAGCACTTGAAACAATTGGAATTAGTACTGGTATATTACTTTGTCGAGAAATTATTGTTTTATTAAAACGATTTATTACAACTCCAAAACATGTTAGAGCAAATAATAAAATTATCAAACATCAAAAAAAATTAGCAAAACTTAATGAAAAAATTAATAAAGAAATTAAATAATGGGGTGCTGTAAATGTTAGAAAATGAAACTAATGTACAACAAACAACGCAAACTTTAACTGAAAATGATGTTTCACAAGAAATAGAAAATAAAGTTAATGAAGCAGAAAATAAATTAAATAAACTTAATCAAGAAATAAAAGAAAAAGAAATAATTAATATATTTAAAAAATATCAAGTTAAAAGTGAATTTTATGATTATTTAAAATTTAAAACAAATAATATAGAAAATTCAAAAATAGAAGATACTATTAAAAAAATTATTAAAGAACAACCATTGTTTAAAGAACCAATTAATACAGGTGGTAAACAAGAAACTATATTAACAAATCAAATACCAATTAAAATTAATCCATTATTGGATTATAAAAAGAAAAATTATTTATAGAAAAGGAAGTTTAAAATGGCAGTAAATATTCAAACAAACTTAAATAATACAGAAAAATTAGTTGAAGCACCAGAATTCATTGAATTTTTTAAACAATCAAATTCACCATGAGCAAACTTTTTTCCAATTGAAATGACTAACTCTACAAAAATTGAATTTATTATTAAATTACCAAAAGACCCAAAAGTTAAAGTTATTTCATGAGATGACAAAAGTCAAAGATATGATGTTGGGTATGCTACTACTGATAAAATTGAAAAAATAATTGAAAAATCATATCTTGCTGGTGAAACTATTGCAAATATTGACTTAAATGCTGAAAATGGTCAAAATTTATTAGACAGTATGCAATATGAAGTTGCTAATGATTTAACAGATAAATTAGCAAATGATGATACTAACATAATTTCTCAATTTGCTACAAAAGTAACAATAACTGATCCAACACCAATTGGATATTTAAAAGCAATGTTATCGGCATGAAATACTTTATTTCAATTACGAAATAGTACAAATTGTAAATTTTTTATTACTAATAATCTTTATGATAGTTTAGTTTATTTAGCAGATAATAAAGGAATAATTACTGATAATGAATTAGCACAACAATTACGTTTAAATGGAAATGACTTATATGTAAAAGGTGTATTATGTCAAATTGTATTAGATGATTATATGACATTTACAAATGATAAAAATGAAGATGAAATAATGAATTTTATTTTAGCAACTCCAAAAGCAATGAAAAGATATATGTTACAAAATACAGTTATTTATTTACAACAAGTTGCAGATGGTAAAGTTGGTAGAACTTATTTAGTTGGTAGTGAAGTATTTGGGCAATCAATTCCTTATATGTCAAAAAAAGAAACAACATCACGTTGAATGTTATGTGGAGTAATTAAAAGTGAAGTAAAAAATGATTTAAAATCTAAAATTACAACGTTAACAATAAATAATGCTGCAAAAACAAATAAAACTAATAAAGAATTAGATGCAAATATTTTATATGCAAAAGAAATTAATAGTTTAAATCCAAGTTTGGAAAATCCAACTATTAAATATTTTAGTGATGAGCAAGGTAAAAACATTATTAGTAATAATAAACAAAAAACTGGTGATTTATATATAGTGATTAGAGCAAATGTAAATGATCCAAATTATAAAGGTTCAACAAGTCCAATTAAAATAACGCTTCAATAATTAAGGAAATTTAATCATGCCAATTGGTACAACTAGTACAGCAATACTTTTAAATATCAATAAACCAAAACATACTAGAATCAGTAAACAACAAGAAAATAAAAGTTTTTGATGAGAAATTTTAGAAATGATTGGTGTCCAAGTAATAGCAGTAGCACTTGCTCCTTTTACTGGTGGTTTAAGTGGAAGCATAGCACTTGGATTAGGTGCAAGTGATTTTATTGCAAGTACTATTAATTATGGTATTTATGCAATAACCGATTTTACTATTAATCAAGTTTATGATTATTTAAAAGGAAATATAACACCATTAAATACTTTTTTTAATATATTACCAGCATTTGCTGGACTTAATAAAATTAGTCGTGGTTATCGTACAACTAAATTTATTAAATTAGCACAAAAAACTAAAACATTAGAACAAATTGGTGTTAAAGAAGCAAAAAATTTACAAGAAATAATTAGTCAAGTAAGTGGCAAAGAAATTTTAACAGATAAAATTATTGGTAATAAACGTTATTTATTTAATTATAGTTTTGCTCCTAATCGTGAAACAATAATCCAAAATTTAGGTTATGTTGCTGAAAGAGAATTTAAAAATAATTTTAAAAAATTAGAAGCACAAGAGTTAAAAGATTATTTATTATTACAAAATACATTAATAAAATTAAGTCCACAATTAACTCCAAAGTTTAAGATTAAAGATATTGAAAAAGCAAATAACTTTTTAAAAAAATATAATACTGAGTTAAAAGCAGTATTAACAATGAACCAACATGATTGATTAAATTTAGTTCATACCATCCATGCAGAAAATAGATATGGTAAATCTTTAATTTTAGATTTACAAAAAATTCGTGCCAATGCTATTAAGTTTAATTTTAAAAATAGTGCAATTCATAAAATTGTTTTAAAAGCAAATCAAACTTTTAAATATTTTGATATTAGATTTTATTTAAAAAAAGGTTTAAATAAATTTTGAAAAGATACTCCATATTTTGAAAAATTACGAGAAAGTATTTATAAATTACAAGAAAAATTTGAAAATTTAGAAAAAAAGGTAATGGAAAAAATTAATAAATTAAAAGAAAAAGCAACAGATTTATTTACTAATGCAGAGAAAAAAGCAATTAAACATGCACAATTAATTCCATTAAATTCACCTGTATTTATCGGTTGCAAAATTCAACCTTTATCATTAAGTAAATGTGCAATTACTATTTATCATCGTAATCCTAGGTATAAACCAATTACAGTTATTGATAGTATTCTTAAAGCAGAAACTTTTGTTACGCAAATACATCCATTCCATTGATATCGCTGATATAGTGGTTGATACATTGGTTATGGAGTTAGTCGTAATAAATGATTAAAAGCAATTGCATTTGCTCCACCAGTTGTTCAACAAGTAATTAGAGATAGTTTTAAAGTATATAGAGAAATTTTTAGGACAATAAGAACCTATCATAAAGTAATTAATGTTATTAATAATCCTATTGAAAATATTAATAAATCATTTAAAAATGTTGGTTTAAAATTTTCAGTTAATACTTTATTTGGTACAGGATTATTACATCATTTAGAAAAATTTGCATATAGTCAAGTTGTAGAAAAAGGTAAGAAAAAATTACAAAAAGAAATTATCCATATATCACATAGAAAAACTAAAACAAAAACTAAGCATTATAAAAAAGCATTTTTTAAGGAATGATAAATTATGATTAATAAACTTTGAACTGATGTCAGTCTTGAAAATTATAATAACTGATATCCATTAACTGGAAAAATTATCGAAACTCCACAACAATATATAAATACATGACCAAATGTTAATGATTGATTTAAAACTTTTGCTATTAGAGCTCAAAATGATATTAATGCTTATCTTGATTTTATTTTATCTAAATTTCCTTTTGATAATTTTAAAGATGAATTAATTAAAGAAACATTAAGAGATATGGTGTATGTTTGTGTTGAACATTGAGTATTTAATCGTACACCAATTGAGTTTAATGTTGATGCTACTATTCAATTCAATAATGGTACATCATTTAGTGCAAATAGTATTCCTAGTATTAATGTTTGAGACTTAGCACCTAGTAGAATGAAAATATGAGCAAGATTAACTGAATTAAAACAAGTATTTTTAAATTATAGTGAAGATGAATTAGATGTTGACAAAATTGACTTAAAAGCATTTTATACAAAAAATCAAGTTGATGAATTAATTAAAGAACAAAAAGCATTTACATTATTAAAACAAATGAAATTATATGATGATTTAGTTGATGATAATGAAAATGAGATATATAGGGGTCCTGTTAGTAAGTTTGTTAATAAAGGTTATGTCGCAACTGAATATGATCCAAAAACTGAAACAATGATTTTAGATTGACCTGATGAAATTGGGACATTACCACCCGAAGCTTTACAAAATAATCCCCAAATTGGTGATTTTACCCATGCTGCAACTGCTGACTTTTCTGCTAAACAACAAAAACGAATTACTACCAATGAAAATGAAATTACAAAATTAAATAGTGAATTAATTAAAACAAATGAAAATATTGATGATATTAAAAATAATTGATTTAATATTGCAACTAGTCCTTTATGAAAGAAAATGTCTTCTTTTATTCCTAGTAATGAATTTGGAAAAATATATTTAGCAATATGAGGTTATAGTTATCAATCCACTACTAATCCTACTGATAATTATATATATAGTAATAAAAAAACTATATTTAATTTAGGTGGTGAAATTAATAAAACAATACAAACAAGTATTAAATTAGATGAATTAATTGTAAATGATAATGTTAAAGTACAATTATTATTCACTAAGGAATGAAATGATATTACTGTGGTTTCTAATGATATTAATTACCAAGCAGGTTCTGTTACATTATATCAATATATTGGAAAAGGCACACCAACTGAATTTATAGCAGAAGATAGTACTGAGCATGATTATTATACAAAACAAGAAACTAATGACTTATTAGATAAAAAACAAAATATAAATGATAATAATTTACAAACAACTGTTAAACAAATTGTTCCAGCAATTAATGAAAATAAAACTAATATAGATAAGAAGCAAGATAAATTAAAATATGTAAGAGAAAATCAATGGGGTGCTTTTGAATATATTGATTTTGGAACTATACCTTTTACTGGTGATAAAGATATACCCCCTGTTAAATATGTTCATAAATTTATTGATGAAAAAATAAGTAAAAAACAAGATAAATTAATTGCTGGTGAAAATATTCATATTAGTGATACTAATGTTATTAGTGCTACTGGTGGAAATGAACCACCTAATTTAGATAATTATTATACAAAACCAGAAGTTGATGAAAAACTTAAAAATAAAGTTGATAGTAGTCAATTTAAGTTTGCTTTTATGGCAAATGCTCTTGGTACAGATAATCCTGATTTATTAACTACTGATAAAACTATTGTTGGTGGTATGAATGAATTATTAGATAAAAAACAAGATAAAGAAAATTGAACTATAATAGGAAAAAGTATAAGTAATAGAGAATATGGTGATTTTCAACTTGGTTTTTATAAATTATATAGAACATATATAACATGAGAAAAACCACCATTTAATCAAGTTACTACAAAAATTAAAGTAGAATTTAAAACTGGTGGGTTTCTTGGTGGATATAATGATACTTTTTTTCTTACAATAGGAAAAATTGAAAATGAAGAAGTAACTTTAAGTTTAAAAGTTATTAATCATAATTTTTCTTTAATTATGACTGGTGGAAATGCAAAATATGGAAATATATTTTCATTAGAAGAATTACAAAATACTGTTAAAGTAAATATAATTAAACCTTTCAAAATTAATTCAAAAAGTTTAAAAACTAATGAAATAGATGAAAATAATTGAGATATTGAATTAAAAGAAAATCCACCAACTCCTTGTCCATGTCCAAAATGAAAAGATGTAGCAATATCATTAGGTACAACTATTTCTTATAAATTAAAACCAAATACTTATTATAAAATATTTTATGACCTTAATAATGTAAGTAATAGTAATATGGGTAAATACCCAATGCAAACAATAGAAATATTTTGACAAGAAACTTCATTATCATATTGAGTATGTTTTCTTCCAAGTTTACGAAGAACTTCATCTATTAATATTGCAAATAATAATTTTATAAAATTAATAACAGATCAGGGTTATTTATGAAAATTACAAGAATTACAGGAATAAGATTATGTTTTTTAAAATTATAAAAATTATTTTAGGTTTAATAGGAGTTATATTATCAACAGCAGCAGCAGGTTTAATTATATTTATTATTATAAAAATAATATTAAAAATTAATCAAATATTTTAGAAAGGAAAATACTTATGCAACCTTTTTGAAAAAGAAAAGATAAAACAAATATTAGTGATAATCAAAGTGAAAAATTAAAATTTTTAACTAATAAAAATAAAAGTACTCATGCTTCAATTTTAAATTATTTTGGTTTTAATGATTTTAACCATGAAACTTATTTTACTGATTTTGTAGCAGAAAATAATGCTAATTTATATAATGCTCCACTAGATATTAATAATGAAACTATTAAACAATATTTAATTCAACAAGAATTTTATCGTAAAAATTGAAATTCTATTTTTAAATTAAGTAAATTAGGAATTAGTGGTTATTTAATTTATATTGCTAATGATAATTTATATTTTCAAATAGTAGATATCCAACAAAGAGTTTATGATATTACTGGTAAATTAATTGAATGTACTATTTTTTATGATAATTATGAACAAAATGCACAAACAGTAAGATTATTTGAAGTTTATACATTAAATAATAAACAAGTAACAATTAATCGTGCAATTTATAGTATTAATGATACTAAAAAACAAACTAAATTAGATTTTAAATCATACATTAATAATCCTAATTTATCACAAGAACAAACATTAAACATTAATTATATACCAATAGCAATTATGAGAAATAAAGCCAATGAGTTAGCAGATTGTGATAAAGTAATGGATAAAATTAAAGCACTAGATGTTATTTATGAACAAATTGTTTTAGATAGCATTTTAAACTCACCGAAGTTTATTTTTGACCAAACTTATGGTAATGTTCAATCTTCAATGGAAGAAGCAGTAAGAATATTAGTTACTAAAAACTATATTTGAAAAACTACTGGTGATAATAATGAAAAAAATGAAAATATTAATATGACAAGTAGTAATTTTAAAGGTAAAAACTTAACTGATATATACGATTGAAATGTTAATGAAATATTTAAACGTTGTGGTATACACATACCAAGTCAAAAGAAATCAGCACAACAATCAGTTCCCGAAAGTACAGCTGTAAATATTTCAACTATTAATTATATTGAACAAAAATTATGACAATTTAATATTGATATTCTTAAATTTATTAAAATATTAGTAAGTGTCGATAAAGATTTATTAACTAGTAAAACATTTAATATTAATGATGAACAAGAAATTAATAATTTAATAGTTAAATTAAAATTATTTAATCCCGAAAATAACCAATTAATAGGAGAGAACAATGGACAACCAAGACAACAAACCACAAACCAAGTTTCCACAGAAACAAAAGCAAACTAAACTTAATCAAGCAGAAATAGAAAATGATTATTTAATAGATAATATCCCTTATGACTTTACTAATATGATGCGTGCTACTAGTGATCCAGATATTAATAGAGCATATGATGAATTTAAAAAAAGAACAATTTATATTTATGAAATTGCACGTTTATTTAAAAATAATGAAAATAATAGTTTAAGATTTTCAGCAAATACTATTAAAATTGGATTTATTGATATTGATAAAGTATTAAAAACTATTGCTGCTGAAACATCAGACTTTACTATGCAATTAAATCAAAGAGCAAGTACAAATATTAATGATAATACAATTGAATATAGTATGACTGATATTAAAAACTTAATTTTTCAAGAAATAGAATTGTTAAATCAATTTAAGTTATATGCGGTATCGATTAATGAACCATTAACCGAAAATAATATTGATAATTTATATATTATTAATAATTATTCTCAACCTTATCAAAATCCAAAAACTAGAAGTACTAAAAGTATTACTATTATTAAAATTAAAGATTTTAAAACAAGAGATGGTTATCCAATCATTATTAAATTACAAAAACCATTAGACAAAGATACCAAAGTAATTGGTTTAAAAATTAAAGCCCCTAGAAGCATGATTTTCGGCAATATAAAGGTACTTGGTGAAGTTGACAATATGGAAGTATACCCTAAATTATTTGTCAAAGATAAGATAGCATTTCCGCTATTATCAATGCCTATTGAAACTCAACCAAAGGTTAGAATATTAGAACAATGATTTAGTGAACAAATATTACCATGAAATTTAGCAAAACAATTTATTGGACAAGAAAAATCAGTTTTAGATTTAATTAAAATTGGTAGTGGTTCTGTAACAAGAAGAGAAGTTATTAATAATGCAAGAATAACTCATGCTTGATTAGGATATGAAACGGGTACTGTTTGAGATGGTAAATGACCATTAAAGAAAGAAAAGGAATTAAAAGATAAAGAAGTTTGAAATTTCCCGGGTGAAAGTCAATTTTATCAATATGTTGCAACTAATAATAAATTCAATGATATTGAAATTGAAATAAAAGATGCACCAACTAATGATAGTTTACAACAACTATTATTAGATATGCTAAGTTATACATATAACTATAATAGAAATTTTGAAGGTGCTACATATGAAGACAAAAATGGTAAACCAAAAAATGAAATAGCAAAATTACGAGCAAAATTTGAAGGACAAAAGCCCGAAGATGTTATTACTAATTTATTTAAACAATGAAAATTAGATTATCCAAACTATATTAATTTAAAACAAATAAAAATTTTCAAACAAATATTTATCATGTTATCAGAATATATTTATTCAATATTATCAATAAATAAAGGTTTGAATGATAATAATAAAATTTTATTACCTTATTATTTCGAATTAAAATCAAGTCCAATACATCCTACACTTGATGATATTTGACAATTTAAAGATGTAAAAGTAATATTAAAATCTGCATATTTTGATTTTACAGATATCAATAATATTAAGTTAAAAAATAATGATATTAGTCAAAATGAATTATTTAAATTAGATGATAATCAATTTAATTGATTATCTATTACAAATGAATTAGAAACAAATAACATACCTTCATTAATTCCTGCTGATTGAACATTAGGTAATGGTGAATATGGAAAATATTTTACAAGAGCAATTATTGAAAAAACTAAACTTGAAAATTTATTAAATTTATATGGTTCAAATAAGTCCCAATTATTTTCTAAATTAGAATTTTATAAAAAAATTTCAAAAATTGATAATAATAATGAATTTGAATTACAAATTGAAAACCCAATTACTAACTTAAATCGAGTTGAGATTAGTGGTATTTTTGGTGCTGGTAATTATGACTTACTTTTAATAACTAATAAACAAGAAATAAACTTACAAAATATTAATTTATTTGATAAATATAATGAAAATGTTTCTTATATAAATTTAGAAATTTAATTATCAAAATATCCATCAGGATAAATACCATCTCATTTTATATCAGTACTATCAAGCGGTTTAATACCAAAATATAAACTTATCTTATACTTGTCTTTTGTTTTATATGACCATATTGTTGATTTAGCCCCCCAGTATACTGTATAGTCATGTCCTAAAAATGATTGATAACCATTAGTTTGATTATGTGCTAGTGAACCAATTATTAAACCAGTTACTCCACTTACAGCACCAGTTAGTGCTAATGCTAATGTTATTTTACTTAAATTTGTTTTTATTCATGTTTTCATGTTTAATTACTCCTTTTTCCTTAATTTTACTTTTAAAGTATACTTATTTTTTATTATTTTTACAATATGCCTTTTAAACGCAAAATAACGCCTAAATTAAAGGCGTTTATTTTGTGATACCTATACTATTAATTATATGTTACTTGTTTATTATATCGCAAATGTGAAGATACTTTTTTTCACAGTAGCATTATTTTTACCACGAATTACATTTTTATATGGATATAGTGCATAAAACAGAGCATCATAAGGATCTTGGTACATATTTTTATCTGGAATGTTAGTTTTGGTTTGATCATAACGTAATTCTTCAAGACATTGCGTAGTTTTTGGTAAATCATCTTTATTAGCATAAAAGTTTCCATAACTCATAATATTTCTCATTCAAACTACTCTATTAGTTAATCCTGCTTCTTGATTTAGATTTGAAGCATGTTTAATTGCACTTTGGGTAATAAGAATAATATTATGTTCATCAATTAATTTTTGATTTAATCAATCAATGGCAGTTCTTGCTTTATCATCATAAAAATAAATTGCTTGTTCAAAATTTTCAAAATTATCCATTAATCCTAAAATTTCATCGACATAAGCATTAATTTTTTCATTTTCATTAATAAAATCATTTGGTGTAACTACTAATTCACAAATAAGATAAGCATCATAATATCCAGTATTATTATATTCTTTAAAACCAACTACCATAAATACAGTATGGTCTTTATGTCCAGTTGCTCAATCAACACCAACTGAATAAAAATCAAATTTATACATGGTTTTATCTTGATTATAAAATTGTTTTAAATCATATTTTTGTCAATATTTTAATGTTTTTTGAAATGGAAAAATTGTTGCATCACTATCTAAGAATTCAAAACCATAAAAAACAGTATTAAATTCATCGGGATTACTTTTTTTCATTTCTATTAATGTTCTTTTTTGAATTTCTGGCAATTTATTTCAAAATGGTTGAATTGTAAATCTTAAAATAAATAAACCTAAACCACTAAACATTTCTTTATTTTCATAATAAACTTTACCAACTTTTTTAAGATTACCCATTATTTTATCATTTAAAGGTAAAAATGGTGTACAGTACTTTAAATAAAATGGATGATATTTATCGTAAGGATTACATGTAAAAGTAATAAAAAAACTTTTATAAAAATAGCGAGTAATTGATTTTCCAAAAGTAGCACTATATATATTTTTATCAATAAATGTTCAATTTCATTCTTTAATTGGTTCATTTGACACTTTAATACGATTACTTCTAAACATAGAATTTTGTAAGCGTTCATATCGATATGTTAATTGCTTTTCTGTTAATGTTTCTTTTTCTTCTGCCATAATTATTTCATCTGTTCGTGAACCTAAAAAACTTGATCCACCTGCTTCTTTTCCAAAAATTTTATTACCATTTGCATAACCAATAAAGTCAATTTGTTGATTATTAGGAAAGATAATACACCCACCGTCCTTAGTAATTTTTCATTTAATACCATGGGGATTATTAGGTAATAAATTAATATCATATTTATCTAGTAAAACTTGGCAAACATTCATTAAAGCACCAATAGTTGTTTCACTATGGGTATTTTCATATCGTCTTACTTCTTGGACACTACTATCACTAAAATTACAGCATATAAATAAATCAAATGCTAAACAATTTCAAGTTTTTCTTGTTCCCCGTGCTGTTGGTATAAAACGATAAAAACAATTAGTAGTAAAATATTCTGCTCATTCATCACCAGCAAAATTTTTAAAAATATCTCAACTAAAACCATAATTATTATCACTAAAATTAAGGTCATATTTTTTATTTAATTGTAAGTAACTACTAATGAATGGCATATTTTCTCCTTAGTTAACATATATAAGTTAAAATTTATTATTATTAACACCCAAAATTAGAAAGGAAATAAAAAATGTTAATTTCACAAAAACATTTTAATTGAGAACAACACTATTTTAATCAAGATGAATTAAATTTAAAACAAACAAAAGAATTATTTGCAAAAATAGATGAGAAATTATGAAATGAATGTGATAAGTCTATATATAAATCATATAAATTTAGAAAGCGAAAATTAAAATCAAAAAAAGGTTTATTAATTTATAAAAGACGCATCTGTGTATATTATAATGAAAAAACACAAAAAAATGAATATGTTTCATTATTAGATGTATATCTTGGTGTTAAAAAGTATAGCAAACTTGCACCAGATGTTATTAAACAAATCTTAAAATATTTTACTGACGGAAAAAGATATCGTGATGTTTGTGATACTTTTATTAATAATTTAATAAGTAGTAGTACTGTTTATAGAACATATAAAAAATTTCAATTACCAAAAATTAATATTCCTAAAATAAAGTTAAAACCAAATCAAGTTTTATATGTAAATATTGATGATGGACATAGAAAATTTAAGTTTAATGATAAACATAGTAATAAAAATTGTAAGAAATGTTCTATGAGATTACTAGTAATGTGTACTGGTAAAAAGAAAAATGGAAAATTAATTAATAAAAGAGCTGCATGTAAAATAAGAGTATCAAAAACGGAAATTGGTGCAGAAAAAACTGCTAAATTAATTGAAAAATATGATAATTTATATTTTGAAAATTTTGACCAAGCAAATTTAATAATTTGTGGAGATAGTGCAAAATGAATTAGAAAAACTGCTGAAATTTTAAATGCTAAATTTATTTTAGATAAATTCCATGCTTTTCATGTTTTATTTCTTGGAATTATGGCAGGAAGAAGAAAAAATAAAATTGCACAATTACATTATGAATATGCACAAAATTTATTTTCAAAAGGTCAATATTATGAATTAATTAATTTTTTAAATTCATTAACATTAAAATATCAAAAATTAAAAGTTGGTTATTTTATTAATGCAAAAAATGGAATATTAAATCAATCATTAGTTGAAAATATTGGTTGTTTTACTGAAACTAATATTAAACAAATTTTAAAATATATGATTGGAAGTAGAACTTATAATATTGATATGTATACAAAAATGGTTGACTTTAAATGCTATCAAATAAATACAGCAGTACAATTACTATAAATTAAAATTTAATTTTATAAAAAAAACTAAAAATAAAATAAAACTTATTAAAGTAAATTATAATAAGTATTTTTGATATGAATTGATTTTTAAAATTGAGTATTATTGTTGACTTATGTTTTACAAATGTTAAGATAAATATACAATTGCATATTGAGTCTAAATTATTCTCGTCTACCTTTATAATTTAAAGACAATTAATGAATATTATAGACAACATCGGTATGCTCCCAAACATTTTATTAAATTCACTACGAAAACTAAAACGATACTCATATGTTGAAAGAAATATGTTTTTAATTTCATCAAGTGGTAGTGCTACTGGTGGTTTTGCTGTTGGTCCTGTAATTTTGATATAAGTGTCATCAATATTATTATTAATTGTTAATAATCACGGTACTTTGGTATTTTGTACACTCATGAAGTGATTAATATGATATTGCTTGTCATAATCATTAATGATATTAATTAAGTCTTGTGTAATTTTATTATTATCAACATTAACTTTTAATTCACCTAAACTTTTAAAGTAACTATTAAAAGTAATTTTTATTGTTATACTTTTATTTTGAAATTCGGGTGGTTGTCAAGAGTTTGTTGTACCATGAAGGATTTTAACGATAGGGATTGTTTCAATAAATCCTAATTGTCGATAAAAAGCAATTCGCTTATTAATAACATTATCATCTCTAATATCATTTAATTCGCTATTACTAAGATTAGAATAAAAATCAAAAATAGCTTTTGTTAAATTAGGGTATTTAATTAATCCTTTTTCTAAGTTTTGTTTGAATAAAATTGCTTCTTTAATTTCGCTAACATTATATTGACTACCATTCTCAAAATTAATTTTAATAATATCACTATTCAATTTAGTTAATGAATAAGGTAAACCACCTAATAAAAATAAACTACAAAAAATAATAAAAAGTAAAAAAACTGTTTGTGAAGGAGTAAAAGCTAACATTGTAACAACGCCGACGGTAACTAAAATTGCAAATAAAGAACAAAAAGCAAATAGTTTTATAATAGTTAACACATAAAAAGTTAAATAATGAACCTTGATAATAATGCCACAAATCCCACCAAAAATTAATAAAATAATAGTGTTTATCAAGATAAAGGTTAAACTCATAAAAAATAAAGCAGCATATTGTGTTAAGATAATTATTGTTCTGGTGTAAGGTTTAGTAAGCAATAATAAAAAAGAGCTATCTTCAAATTGAGTACCAAAAATTTTTATTGTATTTAATAAAATAAAAATAAATAAAAATACACTATAAAAAATCATAATGAAATACTGTAAATTAATAGTAAAAGTTGCTACTGATAAATTTAAAAAAAATAAAATACTAATAGTTAATGCTGAAACTATTATTGAAAATAAAAATAAAAATGCTGTAATAAAAGAATAACTAATTTTAATTATAATTAATCTAAATAGTTTGAATCAAGTTGCTTGATTATTTTTAGTTTCATCTATAGTTTTAGTTGCGCTTTCTAGTAATCTTGCCATTATTTTTTCTCCTTCTCTTATAGTCAATTATAGTCAATTATTTTTATTAGTTAAAAAATATAATTAAAAGCCAGCAGTAATATTATCTAAAAAATGAAAAGTATATTTTAACATTTCAATTTTAAATATTATAAAGTGTACTAAACTAAACTTTAATTAAAAAAACAAAAAAAGATATTGGTTTATTTTTATTAAATTAAAAAGTGATGAAATGATGCTAAACGTTTGCAACATTTAGGAGAATTAAAATATTGTTATTAAATTGGATAATATATTGCAAACTGAAAAGCAAAAAAATGAAAGTTAGGATATGACGTAGTTGTTCTGATAGAAATAAATATTCGAAGAAAAAATAAGAAAGGTATTTTTCAACATTTCAATTTTAAATATTATAAAATGTACTAAACTAAACTTTAATAAAAGATATTACAAGAAATTTTAGGAGGGTACTAGTGTGAAAGCATTATTAAAAATATTGGCAGTTTTCGGTTTAACAACACCATTAGCAGTAAATGTAGTAGCGTGTGGTGGTGATAAATCTAATTCTGATACAGATGAAGTAACAGAAAATACTAATGTCGGAGAATTATTAAAAAAAGCTAAAGATCAAGTTAATTTAGGACTTGGTCATTTAATAGAAGAATATAAAAATTTAACTTTTGAAGATCAATTTACTAATTTAGGACCAAAAATCAGCAGTTATTTGAATAGTTTACCTAGTGGTAGCGATAGTGATATTAAAAATAATGAGACAATAAAAATAAAAAATATTTTTTTGCATCGATTGCAAAAAGATATTAATAGTTTTTTAGTTGATAAGTACTTAATGCAGGTCACTGCATTAAAACCATTATTTGGTAATATCCCTATTAATGAACTTTTAACAATTGATATTAGTCAAACAACGTTAAAAAAAATATTTTTTCAATGACAAGGTGTTGATTTTGGTGTTGCTGATTATAATCCAAAAAAGTATGAGATAACAATGTGATATAAAATTAAGGCACAATTAAAATTAAAATTAGCATATAAAAATCAAAGTAACATTAATTCAACATATGAATTTGATAGTAATTTTAATTATAATTATGCTAATGCCGGTGCTAATTTAAGAAAATTAATTGATGCTTCGACTGCTAAAGTAGAAGAAAAATTAAAAAATTTTACTATAGAAGTACCAGCAAATACTAGTGATAGTGATTTAAACACTGAAGTAAAAAATAAAATATTAAGTAAAATTGCTAATGATAAAGTAAAACTTGATATGATTGAAATGATACCAACTGCTACTCTTAAGAAATATGATAAATATGATAGTGGTGATCATATGTTTCAAGCAATTACTAAACCAACAATTGAAGAATCAATTACTTCATTAAAAACTTACTTAGCACCATCAGTAATTGAATTTACAAATAAGTTAAATAATTGAATTGGATCAGGTTCTGATGCTAAGAAAATTACAGAGGATCGAACTAAGATTAATAATTTTGGTATATGTACTATTAGCAACTGAACAGTTTCAGGGTTAACATTAAAACCAATGAGTTTAGATTTTGTTACTAGTCGTAATGAAACCCAAAATCAATGAGTAGACAGAGTAGCAACAGCATTAGGTACAATATTTGTACAAAAGGCTCATTCGCACAAGGACGTATTGATTTAACTACTGATAACAATTTAACAATATATATGAATCCTAGTGATTTTGATAATTTTGTTAATAAAGATGAAAAAATGAGTGATATTAGCGATTATCTTAATCAGAAAGTTAATGATAAAGCAAAAAGAGAAAATATTATTGATAGGAATATTTCACTTAATTTAAATGGTCTTTGACCACCTAAAAAAATCCTAACTTAAGTGATGGCAGTATTGTGAAAAAAGTAGATGATAAGACTTTTATCATTAAAAGAGGTGAAGGTGGCATGCATGGTTATAATTACTTATCTATTAGTTATGATAATGTTCACTTTTTAAGTGGTTGTGTTAATAATTATAAAGGTCATCGTATTTTGTTTAATAATTGAATTATTAAAAAAGCAGATAGTGATATTTGAAATTAAGATAAATTTTTATTTTCATGCAAATTTATTTTTTTATATTTTGATTTTGTTCTTTACATTTAATTAAAAATAGTGTATTATATCTAAGTTGTTGATTAATTCACAATTTTCTTTTAAGATATGATTGATAAAAAAATATCAAAAAGTTGTTAATGATGTCAAGGAAATAAATAATATCATGAAATTATTTGACAACTTTTAATTTTAGAAAAATTAGATGAATTAATACTTTTAAAATATAAGTATATAATAATAAATTAAAATTAATAATTTTTTACAATAATCCTTTTTTAGAGGTTATTTTTCAAGTTATGATTATCATGTTTTTTCTAAATTTATTCAAATTTATTTTTAAGGAGAAAGATATGAGTTTTACAGAGTTAAAATTAAAACAAGAATTAAATGCTGCTATTGCTAAATGGGGTTATACAACTCCGACACCAATTCAAAAAAAGACAATTCCAGTTTCTTTACAAAAAAAAGATATTATTGGAAAAAGTCATACTGGAACTGGAAAAACTGCTGCTTTTGTATTACCTATTTTACATGATTTAGATATAAAATTATGTCGTAATCAAGCAATTATTGTTTGTCCAACTAGAGAATTAGCAATTCAAGTGGCAAAACAAGTAAAAAAGTATGCTTATTTTTTAAATGGTGTTAATGTTGCTTTATTATGTGGTGGTGTTAATATTAGAAACCAATTGTATGATTTAAGAACTAGTAACATTGTTGTTGGAACACCAGGAAGAATTACTGATCATATTAATCGTGGTAGTTTAAGATTAAATGCAATTAAAACATTAGTCTTAGATGAAGCAGATGAAATGTTAAAAATGGGATTTAAAAAAGATATTGATTTTTTATTTGAAAAGTCACCACAAAATATTCAAACTGTTCTTTTTTCAGCGACAATGTCAAAACCAGTTTTAAAAATTGCTGATGATTATCAAAATAATCCAGTTAGCATTAGTGTTGAAGATGAAAATCAAAAATTACAACAAGCAAATATTAAACAATATTATTTTGATTGTCGTAATGTTACTAAAGAAACAGCATTAGTTACTTTATATCAGAAATTACAGCCACAGTTGAGTATTGTTTTTTCAAATACAAAAGCTTTTACTAGCAAAATTGCTCAATTATTAGAACAAAATAATATTAGATGTGCTGTTATTAATGGTGATAAAAGTCAAAGAGAACGTATTGAAGCAATGAGACAATTTAAAAATGGTAAGGTGAAAGTATTAATTGCTACTGATGTTGTTGCTAGAGGAATTGATATTAATGGTATTGATTATATTTTCAATTATGATATTCCACGTGAACATGACTATTATACCCATCGTATTGGTAGAACAGCACGTGCCGGAGCGCAAGGAACTGCTATTACTTTAGTAAGTAATCGAGTTCAATATAATGAGATTAAAGAAATCGAATATTACCAAAATCATGAAATTACTTTATTAGATACTGTAGGTTGAGATTTACCTAAAAATATTGTTAAAGTAGCAACTAAAGCAAATTATTCAGCACGCGGTAAAAATAATTTCCAACGCCATAATGATAATAATTTAAAATGAAAAAGAAAAGTAAAATATTAGATTACTAACTTTATCAAAAATTCACTTAATAATAAGTGAATTTTTTAATATTATATATATTTTATAATGTTTTTTTAGTTTCTTTGTTTATTCTATTTTGTTCGTCTAATTCCTTTTTATCTTTTTCAGCTTTAGCAGCTTCTTGTTGCATATTATGTTTTACAAATTCTTGTCTTATTTTTGCTATTTGTTTTTGTCATTTCTCATTTTCCATAAGTGATTCCTTTCATTATTTTTTTTAGATTATTTTTTCTGTTTTTATCTAAAAATATCTAAAATAAGTGTACAACTTTTTTTTAAAATATATAAAAATAAATTTTATGATAAAATTTAATATTATTATCTGAAGAGAAAAATATGAAAATAGATATGTTAGGGGCTGGACATTTAGAAACTAGGATTATTAAAGGTTTATTAAATAGTGGTAAATATCAAAAATCAGATTTTAAAATTGTTGTTGCTAGCGATGCTACTGTTGCTGGTGGCACAAAACAATTGCAGCAATTAAAGTTTTTGATCAACATCAAGTTAAAGCAACTATTGATAAAGCTATTAGAACAGTAATAAATAGGAGCAAAAATTTAGAATAATAGTTGTTTTAGGGCAAATATTTTAATTACTAAATTATTAGTATAAAAAAACCACTCTTTTGAAAAGAGTGATTAGGTTTATTTTAAACGTTGTTAAATTATCAATTAGACTGATAAATTACTTATAGTTGATTGTGGTTGCTGTTTGATAGTATCGCAATCAAAATGATATTGATCATTAAGAAAATCTTCAATTGTTGTTTCACTACCAGTTTCTTTTTTTAGTGAGTTATCAGATTTTGTTCTTTGTGATAAGGTTTCAACACCAGAATCTTCTAGTTTTTGTTCCTCATATTTTGCGAATTCTTCATTAAAAGTGGGAAGTTTTCCATTTTTTGCTAATTTTGCTAAATGTTGTTCGATAAAAGTTGTTTCTTCTTCTTTAGTAAAGCTAAAACATTTTGTAAATATTTTTGTTAATTTTTTAATATTTATTGGTTGATTAAATACTTCTTTATAAAAATCTGAATTAGCAAAAGTAATCATATCAAAGGCACTGACACCGATTGAAAAACCTAATGTTGTTCATCTAAAAAACTTTTCATAAAATAATTGTGTTGCTTTTTGAAATCCATCATATTCAGTAACTAATGCCGCTTCTGTTTTAACAGCATTAACAGTAAAAGTAACTGCTAGAAATAAAGGAATTGCCATTAGTACTTTTTTATATCGAGGTTGTTTTTCAATTCATCTTGCAAGTTTTTCAGGAGTAATATTAGTTGGAATACCTAATTTTGTTAGACCTGATTTAAAGATGTTATTAATTGGTCGCATTACAAAATAACGACTGATATTGGCAGTTAACGCCCCTTTACTAAAAATATCTTGTGTGATTCAATCTTGTAAATTAAAATTTTCTTTAGCAGTATTTTCTGATGCTCCAGTTAAAATAATGTGACTACCTGCTCATGTTGTTGTTTCTAACACTAAATTAACTAAAAGATTGTATCCTCAGTTTTTTGCTAGTGCTAGTGGTTTTTTATTTTCTGGTGTTAATGTTTTAATTGATTTATTTGTTGAAGATACTAATTGTTTAATTGTACTATCAGTATCAACGTTTGCTGCTCTTGTTATTATTATTTCTTTTATTTGTTTAATGTCTTTTGTGAAATGAGGATGATATTGAAATTGTGATTCATCACAATTTGCAGTTTCATTAAATTTTTGCACTAAATTACTGATTGTTAAAATATTTGAAAAATGACTTTTTAATAGTTCCTCATTATTTTCATATAAAAGTAGTTGAAGATTTTCTTTATATTGTTGAAATCAGTTAGAATTAAATTCACTAATTTGGTAAGGATCAATTTTACTTTTTTTATTAAAAAACACATCTCGTGCTCAACTAGAAGCTGCCGAAGTACAAAATGTACCAAGTGCAGTATCAATTAATACCATAATATAATTTGCTCGGTTTCAGAATATGGCATTAGTATAATCTTCAATTGTATGTTCTTTGCCATCAATTGGATAGTTAGAAATTACTCTTTGTAAGTTTTTACCAGTAAGTCCAATATAAATTTCTAAAGCACCCAAAGTTAAATTACCTGCTTTTTGTAAAATATTTTTAAATTTTGATGTAGCAATAGGTTTTGAATCATCAATAAAATTTTGGATTACTGTTAAATATTTATAAATTTTTAATAAAATATTTAAATTGCTATTGTTTTGATTTTCTTTAAAACGTTTTATTTCTTCATTAAGAGAATTAGTAGTGTTTATCAGATCAGCAATATTCTTAATCGCTTTGATGGTAATGCCTTCCAAAAATTGAAATTCGGGACTTACTTTTTTATCTTTTTTTTGAAAAGTTTCTAGATTTAAATTATTTCTGTCATAATTTTCATAATTTGTGTATTCTTTTTTATACGATTCTAGTGTTTTGTTAGTAAAATTTATTTTTAATAACTCAACAACCATTTTTTCATTTGTTATATTTTTTTTATCTTCTTCAAATGTTATTTTTTCTCAATATTGATTATTGTTATTTTCAATAAATCTTTCACTAATAATACTTAAATTATTAGAATTATTTTTAATTTTAGTTTCGTATTCTCAGTTGCCATCATTATCTTTGTGTTTTTTTGTTTTTCCACCATAACGATCAACAGTATCTATTCAATCAGGTTCTAAATCAATAATACTTTCAGTACTTGATGAATCATCACTATTAAGTAATAAATTATTTAAACTATCGTTTTTTTTCAAACTTGTTTTTCCACCATCACTTTCTATTTTAGTACTAGATGAATCACTGTTATTTATTGATATATGTGAATTATTAATTCCATAATAATTAGTATATGTATTTGTACTTCCATTTAATAAAGGTTGTGCTTCTTCTCTTGGCATGTTTTTTCTCCTTTAATTATAAAAGTCCTATTTTGTCTAGATAAACAAAATAGGACTTAAAAATATATTTAAACATATATCTTATTTAATTATATCACTTTTTAATATTCTTTAAAATAAAATGTAAGATAATTGCTAGGTGGCAATATTTTTAATTGATTACTTAAAAAATTCAGTAAATGATTTTTTACTATGGCGATCAAGAAATTTGTTAAATTCAATATGTTTTTCATTTTTAATTTTTGCTAAAAATAGTTTCACTTCTTGACCAGCACCCAAGGGAATAAAATTTGGATCGATGCCCTTTATTTTTTTAATTTCTTCTAAAAATAAATAATGACTGATAATAGTACTACAAGTAACAGCTAAATATTTACTTTCAGCATTTGTTAAAAATTCAACTTTATCTTTAATAATTTTATTACGATTATCTTTCATATTCTCAATATATTGATAATAAGTAGTTTCATTAATATATTTTTCAATAATTATTTTGTCATATTGAATTCTATGTTGTAACATACGAACTAATGCTTGATTTTGTCCTCAAGTTTTAATAGTATTAGGATGATAACCAGCATCAATTCATTGATTATATTTACGATTATTAATGATTACTGATTCAAAAATAATAGTTTTCATAATATCTTGTGCTAATTCAATAAATTTACTTTGTGATAAATCTTTATAATCACGAATGTTAAGTAAACGTAATTTTTCTAAATTACCTGAACCAATATAAGAACTAATAATAACAATTGGTCCAAAAAAATTATTAATACCAAATTCAGCATTACCAATAATTGGTGATTGATTTTTGTCAAGTTGATTTCAATTACTACGATATTCCTCAATAATTTCTTCTTTATTACCTTTAAAAATAATTTTATTTTTATAAATTTCAATTGTAATGTTATGGTATTGAAATAATTCATAACTATTATCGCTATTATCAATTTTATAGTTTTGATAGTGTTGTTTAATTAATGATTTTTGTTTTTCATTTATATAAAATGTCATTAATACATCACCATCTTTTCAAAATTTATGCTTTTTATTAAAATTAATATCACACTTTCTTTACTATTAATTATATAATAAAATCAAGGATTTAGTGGTTTAACCTTTTATTTAATCTAAGGAGTTAATAATGCATAGTGTAGGTATAGATATTATTGAAATAAAGCGAGTAAAAAATATTAAAGAATTTGTGGAAAGGATTTTAAGTAAAAACGAAATTATGCTTTTTAATGAGTATTCTTTGCAACGTCAACAAGAATTTTTGGCAGGTCGCTGAGCATTAAAAGAAGCAATTTTTAAAGCATTACCACAAGAAAATTTAACATTTAAAGATATTGATATTAGTTATAATAAATTTCTTCAACCAGTAACTAATATTAAAAATTATCAATTATTGTTATCTTTATCGCATAGTCAAACTAATGCAATAGCAATAGCAATAGTTGTTTTATAAATATCATCAAAAAGTAAGGAGCTTTGCTAAAATGTTAATGATTGATTTAATTACAAAAAAGAAATTAGGACAAAGTTTAAATGAAGATGAACTAAAGTTTTTAACAGAAGGTATTGCTAATCAATTGATACCAGACTATCAAATTACAGCATGAGCAATGGCCGTTTATTTTCAAGGTATGAATAAGGATGAATTAGTAGCATATACAAAAGCTATTATTGCTACTGGTGAAACTATTGACTTATCGCAAATCAATGGGTTTAGTGTCGACAAACATTCAACAGGTGGTGTTGGTGATAAAACTAGTTTGGTTTTTGGACCAATAGCTGCTGCTTGTGGTTTAAAAGTTGCTAAGATTTCTGGCAGAGGGTTAGGAATTACTGGTGGTACGATTGATAAATTAGATACTATTCCAAATTTTAAATCTGATTTAGCGATAATAGATTTTATTAAAATTGTTAATAAAGTTGGGATGGGTATTATTTCACAAACTACTAATTTAGTACCTGCTGATAAAAAATTATATGCATTACGTGATGTTTCAGCAACAGTTGATTCATTACCTTTAATTGCTGCTAGTGTTATGTCTAAAAAAATAGCAATGGGTGCTGACTTAATTTTACTTGATATTAAATGTGGTAAAGGTGCTTTTGTGCAAAATATAGTAATGGCACGCGAATTAGCAAGATTAATGATTGATATTGGTAAAGCTTTTAATAAAAAAATTTATGCTATTATTAGCGATATGAATAAACCGCTTGGCCAAGCAATTGGTAATGCTTTAGAATTACAAGAAGTTATTTTAAGTTTAAAAAATAAGGGACCATCAGATTTAAAAATTCTTGTTAGTAATTTAGTAGGTTTAGCGTTATTAGGTGCTAAAACAGTAACAACCTTAGCAGCAGGTATTAATAAAGCTAATAAGATGTTTACTAGTGAAAAACCATTACAAATATTTTATCAATTTGTTAAAAATCAAGGTGGTGATACTCAATATCTTGATAAAATTGATAAATTACCAACAACTAATTATATTATTAAAGTTAAGGCACCATCATCAGGATATTTAATTTTTACTAATAATTATGCTTTAGGTGAATTATCAGTAATATTAGGAGCTGGTAGAACTACTAAAACTGATATTATTGATCCAATTGCTGGTATTTATTTAAAACAAGTTCATAGTCAAAAAGTTGAGAAAGATAGTGTAATTATGGAACTTCATACTAATAAAGATCAATACTTTCATCAACAATTTTTAGAATTAGCATTTACTACATTTCAGATTACTAATAAGAAACAAAATATTAAACCAATAATTTTAGAAATAATAATGTAATTTAATGCAAAATTGTTTATAATGTTACAGTATTTTAATAATATTAATTAATTTAAGGAGTGTTTTTGTGAAAACTTTATTAAAATTATTAGGCACACTTACTTTAGCAACATCACCAGCAATGGCACTTGTTGCTTGTAATAGTGAAAATAAAGAAATGACTCCCAGAGATATTCTTAATTCTGCGGCTGCTTTTATTACTGATAGTGATTTGGGAATTAAACTTGATTTGCAGTTACCCGATACTACTAATATCAAAACTATGGAAGGAAAAACTTTTAGTCAATTTGCTGGTCCTGTTAAAACAGCCATTGCTGATTTTTTTACAAATAAACTTAAAAAAAGCACTGATCAACATCCAACAAATTGATATCACCCTGATGCTGGTGTCAAAATTATGGATATTGATAATGATCCTAAAAACCCTGATACTGGAAAGTTTGTCTTACCAGTAAAAGTAGCAGCTGATATACCAGCAGTTAATGGTTATTTGTTAGTAAAGGCAGAAATCTCTTATTCAAATTTACCACCAGTTACTAAAAATATTAAGTTAACACTTAATAATGATACCAGCAATAGTACTGATCAAGATAAAGCCGATGCTATTAAGGATTTTATTAAAAGTGATATTGCTAACTTAAATGTTAATGTTGAAAATTTACCAGTAAGTGGCATAATTGTTGGAACTTCAATAGAGGAAAAGGCAGCATTTGCTAAAACTCAACTTTCATATATTCAACAAAATTTAAATGTTGCCATTAAAGACAAAGTTCAGTACAGTGGTTTACGATTAAGTTTTGCCTTTACTGGTGATTTTAGTAGTGATAATAAATCAACTTTATTTACAATGAAAGATGCAACTGTTGTTGCTAATAAATCAACTGTTACTACTAATAAACCACCAATTATATTTAATGGTGACATTAATAATATTACTATTAGTTTCTTAGTTGGCGCTGCTGCTAAATCTGATTTTGATACTGGCGAAGTTGGTAGTGGTACTGCTATTAAGATTAATCAAACTTTTGCTGATGCTACGACTCAAATTGAAAAAATATTTTCTGACTTAACACTTAATCCAGTAACAACATTACCAACGGCTATTGAAACATATGATGAATATAATACTAGAATGAAGAATAATTTAATTGAAAATCAAATTATAAAAGATGGTTATTTTGCTGCTATTAATAAAGTATATCTTAACCTTGGTACTTCATGACTTGACAAAATAACTATTACTAATCGTGATAGTCGCTTTAATATTGTTACTATTGATGCTAATGGTTATTTTAGTTTAAATTTTAAATTAGAGTATAAGTTAAAAACAATAGTTCCAGATACAGATTCAACATTTAATATTAATGTTGAAGGTATTCATATTAAATTACGTAAAATTTAGTTTTTATCAAAATTTTTAAAACTTACTTTTTAATTTCTTAATGATTAAAAGTAAGTTTTTTCTTTATTAAAGATTAATAAAGAAAAAATAAATTAAGTTATAATTAAATTAATGAATATAAAAATTACTGCTAAGGAACGAGAATAATGCAACAACCAGTAATTACAATTAAATCTTTTCAAGGACCAATGGACTTACTTTTACATTTAATTAAAGAAAAAAATCTTGATATTTTGGAATTAAATTTAAATGAGGTTACTAATCAATATCTTACTTTTATTAATGAACAATTAATGCAAAATCTTGATTTAATAAGTGAGTATTTACCAATTGCTGCTTATTTATTAGAATTACAATCAAAACAATTATTACCAAAACAAGAATTAATTATTGATAGTGCTTATGAACAAGAAATTAATCGTCAAAAATTAATTAATAGATTATTAGAATATAAAAAATTTAAAGAAATAAGTAGTTATTTTAAAGAGCAAGCTGCTCATAGAACACAATTATTAACAAAAGCTCCTAGTGATATAAAAGCATATTTAGTTAATGAAATTTCACCACCGGTACTATTAAAAAATAATGTTAATAAATTAACGCAGGCAATGTTAAACTTATTTAATAGATTACAAAGTGAGAATAAATTGCCAGTTAATTTAGCGTTAAACTTAATTTCAACTGAAGATCGTGCTAAAGAAATTAAACAATTACTGCAAAAAAATCCACAAACTCATTTTAAATTAAAACAATTATTTTTTACTAAAACATTAACATTACATTATTTTATTATTACTTTTATTGCAATTTTAGATCTAGCAAATTATCAAATTTTACATATTATGCAAACTAATACTTTTACTGAGATTACAGTAATTTATCGAGGTGATAATTATGAATAACAACAATTGAAAAGCAAATGAAAGATTAGCTGTTTTGCAAGGATTATTATTTATTGCTGGTAATGAAGGGCTTGATTTATTAACACTTGCTCAATATTTAGAATTAGTAAAAAAACCACAAAGTGTTGAAAATTTAATTGCCATTTTACAAAACAAACTAAATGATGATGATAGTTGTGGTCTAACTTTAATTAAAGTTGGTAATCTTTATAAATTAACAACGAAACCTATTCATTATAATCGCTATCAAGTATTAACAAAACAACCATTAATTCGTTTATCACAAGCAGCATTAGAAACACTTGCTATTATTGCCTATAATCATCCTGTTACTAAACCACAAATTGAAGATATTCGTGGTGTCAATTGTGATGCAATTATTTTTAAATTAAAGAGTTTAAACTTAATTACTGAAATTGGTCGTAGTGAATTACCAGGTAAACCAATTTTATATGATTTAACTGATGAGTTTATGGATCATTTTAATATTGAATCTTTAACACAATTACCAACTTTGCCACAATTTAATCATGAAAATGATGAACAAGAAATCTATAATTTTACTAATGAATAATAATTTAGAACGTTTGCAAAAAGTTATTGCAACTGCTGGTGTCTGTTCACGACGAAAAGCAGAATTATTAATTACTAATGGGCAAGTGACAGTTAATGGTAAAATTATTACTACTTTAGGTTTTAAAGTAACAAGCAATGATATTATTAAAGTTAATGATCAAATTATTAATGAAGTTAATCATATTTATTTAGCATTTTATAAACCACCTAATTGTTTAACAACAGTTAGTGATCCTAAAAATCGACCAACAGTAATGAAATATTTTACTAAAATTAATACTAGAATTTATCCGGTCGGTCGTTTAGATTTTGATACTTCAGGTTTATTGTTAATGACTAATGATGGTAAATTTACTAATGCTGTTATTCATCCTCGTTATAAAATAGATAAAGTTTATGAAGTATTAGCAAGCGGTATTTTATCACCAAATGCCATTAAACAATTAGAAACGGGTATTATCCTTTCTACAACGTTTACTTCTTCACCAGCGCTTGTAAAAATAATTACTGAGAACGTTAAAGCAAAAACTACTTTGTTGCATTTAACTATTCATGAAGGACAAAATCAACAAGTTAAACGGATGATGAAGACCATAGGAAGTAAAGTAATAACATTAAAACGTTTACAAATTGCTAATATTACTTTAAAAGGTTTAACAATCGGTAACTATCGTCGTTTGACAGAAGCAGAAGTAACAACATTAATTAATTTAAGTCAAAAAAGTTAAATATTTATTCATTATCTGCTAGATACAAGAAATTGCTATTTTTTTCAATTTGTTTGTTATTAGCACCATTAGTTACTATTATTATTTAGAAAATAATTAATAACTATGATTGTAATTTTTTATCATTATTAAAAATACAAAAATATTAAGACAGGAGTTAATATTAAAAAAAATTTTTGATATTTATTTAAATATTGATATTTTTATAATTTACTTTGATTTTTTAAAAGTAAATAATTTTTTTATTAGCGAGGGAAAAATATGATAGAAAATAAATTATAAAGATAATAATGAACTTTTGGATAGAATTATTTTTAATAAACATCTTTGTGATCGTGAAAAAAATAGAACTGATAAGAGATTCAATTTTAAGTAATGACTTGAATTTTCATATAACAAAAATTAAACTTGTAAATGATCAAAAATGATTAATAAAATATTAGCAGTGATTTTTTGGCTAATAATTTTCTTAGAATTAACAATAAATAAATTTTGATATAAATTTTATAGTAAATGTTTTCAAAATGAAAAAGAAATAATTAATTATTGCAGAAATAAATTTTTAGATTGTTATAAAAAACTGTTTTTTAAAGAAAAAAAATTGAAAAAAATAAAAATAAGTTATTAGAAAATGATATTAGTGAAATAAATCAAGATTTAAAAAATAATTTGATTTTATCTTCTTCATCAAAATCAAAAATTTTAAAATGTAAAATTTAAAGTTATAAACTTACCAATAATAGTAGCATTTGTATTAAAAAAACAAAATTTATTTTTACTGCTATTTTTGATTGAGTAATAATATTTTATTTTTTTGTAATTGTGATATAATCACTTTACAATAATTACTTTAATTATTTATTAATTTTATTTAGTGAGGTTTATATGAAAAAGCAATTATCTTTTTTTGGTACATTACTGTTAGCAAGTGCAGTTACTGCTAGTACAACTGCATGTAATAGTCCAACAGTAGTTGTCAAAGATTTAAAAGATGTTTTAACAAAAACAGATTTAGGTGTTGTGTCAGAAAAATATCCAGGAACGATCCCAACAGTTTCTGAATTAAAAAAGAAATTAAATAACTTCAATCTTAATCTTGAAATTAAGGGTATTGATATTGTTGATATCGATAAAGATTCTGCCTTTGTTGTTGGTGATGGTATTATTTATAAAAACGATCAAATTAAAATTACTTATCAAATTGCCACAATTGATATTAGAACACGAATTATTGAAGGAGCATATATTGGTCGTTTTGCCACTAGTGGTCAGCAACCGACAATAGAAGCTGTTTCTGATCGCATTCATGAATATTATCATTTAGAAATGAGTCATCTTATTATTGAAAATATTACTAATGAAACAGCAGTAATTAAAGGTGATAATATTCTTTATACACATCAAGTAACAGTTAAATTTAGTACTAATGATAGTGTTGATTTAAGTGCTATCATTGCTAAAGATTTAACAGTTAAAACTAATGGTAAAGATATACCATCAAATGATGATATAATAACAGCATTGCATGATACTTATCACGAAAAACTAAATACTGATATTATTGCTATTGAAATTATTGGTGCTACTAATGCTATTATTACTAGTATCAATCAAGAAATATATACTGGTAAAGTAGCTGTTAATCTGAATCTTGATATTAGAATTCCTTTGCAAGATGTTATTAATAAGGGATTGGATAAAATTGCAATTAGAAGTAAAACAATAACTGTTGGTGATGTTAATCAGGCTTTAGCAAAGCAATATCCAATGTTAAAGATGAATGACATTGAAGTAACATTACAAGATAATAATGCTATTATCAAGTCTCTTAATGAAAATGTCTATACTGGTTCTCATGTTGTAATTAATAATTTACTCATTGATTTAAGTAGTGTTTTAACTAATAACTTACCAACTTTTGAGATCCCTGGTAAAAATCAACCAAGTCAAGAACAAATAATGCAAGCACTTAAAACAACTAATATTAATCTTGATGTTACTAAAATTACAATTGCTAAAATTACTGATAGTAGTGCCACTATTATTGGTGACGGTAAATTTTATAGTAAAGATGCCATTGTTGTAACTTATAACTGTAATAAGGCAGAACTTTTAAGCAGTGTTTTAAAAAATAAAGATTTAGGATCAATTACAACTAATGGTGTAGATACGCCAAATAAAGAACAAATAATGCAAGCAGTTAAAACAAAAAATACTAGTCTTGATGTTACTAAAATTACAATTGCTAAAATTACTAATAGTAGTGCCGATATTAGTGGAGATGGTATTACTTATAAGGGAACGGTATCTGTTAGTTTTGCTATTAACGATAATACTATTAACATTAAGGATTTAAGTTATAATTATCGTGAAACTAATAGTGTCGGTTCAATAAAGACCACTTGAGCTAGTCCTGATATTACACTATTATCTAACTGAAGAGATTATGCACCAGATTGAGATAGTTTTACTAATAAATTTAATAAATTAAGTTTTGGTGATCAGTCATATTTTCATGTTTATTGTAATACATATACTGATCAAAAATTATCTGGTGCAAAATTAAGTGTTGCTACTAATGATATTAGTAGTGATAGAAATAAAAATACATTGCAACTTAATTATTATTATGATGGAGGATTTTGAGGAGCATTTCTTCAATTAGATGGTTATATTCATATTTGACATGATGAAAAAAATGTTTATTTAAGTATTAATTGAAGTATTGACACTATTAAATGTTTCCGTGATCGAGTATGAGATATTAACTTGCAAGGTGCAATTTTTAGTTAAAATTTATTAAAAATTAAATAATAACAATAAGGGTAAATAATTTATTATTTACCCTTATTTAGCATTTATAGAAGAAATAAAATAAAATTATTCTGCAGGTGGTATATTATAATTATTTCTACACAATTCTTCACTGTTCCTAATAATATTGCATATTTACAATTTAAATCAGGTGCTTTTGCTGAGTTATAATTACCAGTAACGATTATCTTTGTTGCAATAGAAGTTAAAGCAATTGTACTTATTATTCTTAATATTATTTTCATATTTCCGCTCATCAAGTAATCTTAGTTATTTTAATTGATAAGTAATGAACAACTAAAAATAATTTTCAAATATATAGGGGGACTACGTCCCTTCCATTACGTGGCTCACCCAAATTATAGTCACAGTAAACCTACTGCGACTATAACTATTTTATTTATTTTTATGTTTTTTATTAATTAAAAAATTTTATGTTAAAATTAAAACATAAACTTAATATAAGTTTTTAAACCATTATTTTAATTTTAAAATAATAGTTTTTTTTATTTTGATTTATTTTGAGAGGAGAAAAAAATGAATAAAATTCAAAAATACTTTAAATATACAAGTGGAGCATTAGGTGCTAGTGCAGCACTAAGTGGGGTAAGTTATTTTTATTTTGGTTGATTAAAAATAAAAATGGATGATTTTACACAGCCAGAGGGAGCACTTGCACTTTTTGGAACTATGTATAGTATAGCATTAGCACCTTTAGCTGGATACATAGTATGTTCTAAATTAGGTTATGGCATTGGCACTGCTGTTTCAAATATTTATGATAAATGTTTTCCAACAAATATTTTTGATATTGATGTTGAAAGTAATAATCGACAACAAATTTCTGAAACAACTCCATTATTAGCAAGCGATGATATAGTAACTATTAATAATAGTGACCAATTATCAATAAGTAGTCAAAATCAAACTCAACTAAATCTTTCATAAAACTACTAAAAATAAATGTTAATAAATTATTAACATTTATTTTTTCTTTTTTTTGTAAAATATTATCCAATTTATCTAAACCAGCAGATTTAATATCATTATAAGTCATATCAATACTATTTGCTGCTTTAAGGTATTTCTCTTAGGTGACAATTCACTTTTAAGTTCATGCACATAATGTAAAGCACGTGAATTATACTTTTTTAACCAATGTCTAGAAAAAATAAAGTCATAATCATTGCTCCATCACTATAACTTGAAGGCATAATACCGTTTTTAATTATTTTCTTAGTTTTTTTACGATTAAAAACAACTTTAATTATAATCATCAACATTAGTATATAAATTAATATTAAATATAACAATAAAACCTAAAAAACGCATACATTTAACTTTTTCTCTTGCTTGTATTGGTATTCTTATTCTATTAGGCTGTTATTTAAGCAAATACATTGTACTATTAAAATATGATCTATTAATTTACAAAATTGCTCTAAACTTTCTTGTTGATTTTTAAACTGTACTCCTAAATCATTAGAATTTATCGTTAATGCTAATTCATCTAAAATTATTAAATCTTGTTCTGCAACAAGGATAATCACTTGCTAACTGATTAAAAGTAAAAACATCATTATAGTTAAAGATATTTAATTTTTTTATTAACTTGTTTCATTGTTACCCCCCCAAAAAATAAAATACACTTCTCATTAAAATAAAAAATTTTACTTTTAACTTCTTCATTAAAAAAATGATAATTAAAACTTATTACCTTATGTTATAATCAAAGCAGAGGTGGATTATGGAATGCTACTTTACTAATGATAAAAATGATAATATTTTAATATTAGATGAAGAAGATAGTAAACATATAATTAAAGTATTACGTCACAAAATTAATGATGAAATAATTATTATTTATCAACGACAAAAATATTTAGCAAAAATTATTACAATTACAATAGTTGTTAAATGTGAGATTATTAAAATACTATCAAATAGTAATTCGGAGTTATCATGTAAAATCACATTAGTGATGGCGTTACTAAAAGAACAAAAATTTGATTTAGTCATTCAAAAAGCAGTAGAATTAGGTGTTTATCAAATTGTGCCATTGCAATTAAAACGATGTGTTAGTGTTTTAACAAAAACAAAAGCGCAACAGAAAGTTTTACGTTGACGAAGTATTGCCAAAGCTGCTGCTAAACAATCAAATCGTAATCTAATTCCAATGGTAACACCTGTTGTTTTTGAATTAAAACAATTAGTGCCATATCGTTCAAAGTTAAATTTGGTTGCAGATGAAAATTCATCAGATATTAATTGAACTAATGAAATAAATAATGAATTATCATCAATAACAATTATTATTGGGCCTGAAGGAGGTATCACTAGTGAAGAAATTACAATTTTAAAAAAAATTAATTTTAGTAGTATTAGTTTAGGAAAATTAATTTTACGAGCTGAAACTGCGCCTTTATTTTTAATGTCAATCATTAATTATGAAACAAATTTAAAAAAATAAAGGAGTACAAAATGATCAGAATTGGTATTATTGGAACTGGAAACATTGTGCCAAAATTTATAAAACAAGCAGCAACTAATAAAAAAGTTACGATAACTTGTATTTATTCAAGAAGTTTAGATAAAGCAACAGCATGAGCAAAAAAGTATAAGATTGCTAATAGTACTAATGATTTAAATGAAATGATGAAACATATTGATGCTGTTTATATTGCTTCACCAAATGGCTTACATTACCAGCAAAGTAAATTATTTTTAAATAATAATATTCATGTTTTGGTAGAAAAAACTATTACTTTTACTAGTAAAGAAGTTAAAGATTTAATTAATTTGGCAAGAAGTAAACAATTAATTTTACTAGAGGCTTATATTAGTGTTCATTTACCTATTTTTTCTAAGTTAAAAAAACTAGTTCATGAGGTCCATCCAGAAGTAGTTAATCTTAATTTTAATCGTACTTCATCAAGAATGCCATTAGTAGAAAAAGGGACTTATGATTCAGTATTTGATCAGAATTTAGCAAAAGGTTCAACTTATGATAGTTTAGTATATCCATTACAATTAGCATTGTATTTATTAGGTAAAGTAAAAACCGTGAAAGCAATGGCGATTAAACTTCCTAATGGTGTTAATTTAAGTAATCATGTTATTTTAAAACATGAAAACGGAATAATTACTACTATTACTTGCAGTAAAGCGATAACTTCTTATACACCAAGTGAATTTATTGGTCATCATAGTAGTCTTGTATTGACACAAGTTCATCCGTTAACTGGCATTAAAGTTTATAATAAAAATGGGATAAAAACTATTAGTGATGATACTAATGAACAATCGTTAATGACATATGAATTAAATGATTTTATTAAAATGATTAAAAGTAAAGATTATTTAAGTCGCGATTATTGATTAAATCATAGTTTAATGAACGTTGAAGTAATTGAAGCAATTATTAAAAGTGAAAATGAATTAGGAGTTGATGTTTATGCAAAGTAATATTAATTTAAATCAATATATTGATCATACTTTATTAAAACCAGAAGCGACATTAGCAATGATTGAAAAATTATGTCAAGAAGCTAAAAGTTATTATTTTAAGGCAGTTTGCGTTAATCCATTTTATGTTAATCGTGCATTTGTTTTATTAAAAGATAGTAATGTTAAGGTTTGTACGGTAATAGGTTTTCCATTAGGTGCTAATACGACAGAAACGAAAGTGCAAGAAGCGATTAATGCGATTAATGATGGTGCCAGAGAAATTGATGTTGTTATTAATATTGGAGCATTAAAGGATAATAATCAAAAACTTGTCTTGCAAGAGTTACAGGCAATCCGCAGTGTATGTCCAAAACACATTATTTTAAAGGTGATTATTGAATGTAGTTTATTAACAACAGAGCAAAAAATTATTGCTTGTCAATTAGTAACTAAAGCAAAAGCAGATTTTATTAAAACAGCAACTGGTTTTGCCAATGGTGGTGCCACAGTTGCTGATATTAAATTAATGAAAGCAAATATTGGTTCTCATGTTGCGATTAAAGCTTCAGGAGGAATTAAAAGTCAAGATGATGCTATGGCAATGATTAATGCTGGAGCCACGAGAATTGGTACTAGTAATGGTATTGCTATTATTTTAGGGAAGACAGTTAACAATAGTTATTAAAACAAAAAAATAAAGAAAAGTTACTATGAGGCAACTTTTTTAAATTAACTAATCAATTTAATTAATAAAAAATATAAAAATAAAACTCAATGTCCCATTTATGTTCCATTATTATTACCATTAATTATATATGTTATAATGAAGCGTACAATTTGATAAAGATTTTTAAAATAAAAGGAGTAGTAGCAATGTTTCGCAAACTGAAAAATTTATTTTGTAGAAAAAAAACAGAAAATAAAAATATGAGTTGTCGTAATTGTCGGATAAATTATCCTAATAAATGTCCTAGTTGTTCTTTAAAAAAAGAAGGCGAAAAAAATCAATTTACAGATAAAAAGTAAAACTATTAAATTGTTAAATTTTAATTTTAGTTATCAAAATTATTAGCAAATTAAGTATATAAATGTTTAATCCATTACTTTATTTTTAAAGTAAATGGTTTTTTTATGTTATGAGGGAGTTAAATAAATAATATGAAAAAATTATTAGGAATAGTAGCATTAGTTAGTACATTAATTAGTAATAGTTTTATTGCTACATCAAATATATTAAATCATAGTATTTTTCAAAATACAGATACCATATCAAAAACAATTATTGCTAATGCACAAGGTAATGTTTAAAAACATTGTATTGCAGAAGGAAGAGGATATTATCATTCACAATTTACACCAACTGGAATTTTTGTTACAAAAGGAGCAAAAATAACAATCCAATTACCAGAAAATGTTGATAATTTATTTAGTATTTTTATTGGGCAATGAGGAATTTATCAAAATTTAAATAATGGACAAGATTTAGCACCAAAAGAATATGTTATTACTCATCAAAGTGAAAGTTTAGTTTCCGATTTAGAAGGTATGCTTTATGTTACTAATAAAAGTGAAAGTAATGATTACCAAGTATTGATTATTGCTGAAAGAGCAATAACAGTACCTACCTTTATTGTTGGTAAAACAACAAATGAACAATTTGCTAATTTTTAAATAACAACCAACAAGCACCATTTGTTGAAATAATCAGTAATTATGTGTTTGGAACATTTCAAATGCAAATTGCAAGAGATCTATGATTATAAATAAGGATCCTAATAGTTATCCTAATTAAGGAAACGTTTATTCGTTTAGATAAAATTTATCAATTGTCAAATACAGTTAGTGGATTTAATATAAACTATGATGGTATTGCTCATAAGTTTAATAATAAAATTCAAATTGCTACTCCTGATCCTGGTCCTGGTTACGCTGCTGCTAGCAATTATCATCTTATTTTTGAAAAAAACACAGGTGCTAGTGAGGCTTTAATGAAAAAAGTAATGAGGATTGATATTTGTGACATGAAATTGGACATACTTATCAAAATCAAAATTATAAGTGAGATGGATTAGGTGAAGTTACTGTTAATATTAATGCGCTTTGAATTGAAAGAGAATTAGGATTTAAAAATCGTTTAATTACCGATAATATTGATAAAGAAATTCATTATTAATTCAGATCAAAATAAAAATTTTGATAAACAATCAGTTTGAGTTAAATTGGGTTTGTTTTGACAACTAGATCAAGCATATGGGCAATGATTTTTTCCAACTTTAAATCAAACTTATCGTTTATTAAGTGATAAATTATTGCCAACTAATGACTTTGAGAAACAACAATTATTTATTGAAATGACTTCAAAGTTAGTAGGTCAAAATTTAATTCCATTTTTTGAAAAATAAGGGATTAAAGCTAATAAAAATACTAAACAAATTGTTAGTAAATATCCAAATTTCACAAAAGAAATTTGAAATAATATTATTGATGGTCATTATGATAAATTTGCTATTATTGAACATCAGTTACCAACTTATCAGCCAGTACAAGGAGTAAAAATTACTGGATTTGTAGAGAAAAATATTGGTGATAAAATTTTAAGTAATGAAATTAAACAACACATTATTATACAAAACAATTTAATAATTAATAATGTCAATAGCATTTCTTGTCAAGAACCTTATTTTCTTGATAGTAAAAGTATTACTGCAAATTTTATCATTATTGATAATAGTAAACCATTAATTGCTAATAAATATCAAATTGAAGTAAAACTAAATTTAGAAAACAGTATTTTATTAGAAGGAATTGGATATGATTGAGGACAATATCGAGCAATTATTAATTTAAATCAAACAAGAAAAACATTTTTTATTGGTTATAATAATGAAAAAATTCATGACTATTTTCAAAATCAATCTTATATAAAAATTACTATTAAAGATGATAATAATAATGTAATTTATAAAAAAGTAGCAGCAGGACAAGATACAATCGCAATTTTTCAAGATATTAATAATATTAAATACAAAAATAATTATCAAATACTATTCTATTTTGCTGAACCAAAAAGAGGGCTTTATTTTGAACCAGTTAGTAATTGTTGAATACCATCAACAAAAAATGATGTAAAGTTTATTATTAATAATAAATTAATAAAAAAAGAGTAAAAAAATAAGCTGCTACTAATATTTATTTAAAAAACAAAAAAACTTATAAAAAAAATAGATTTTTCTAATAATTCAATATATAATTTATGAGATACGAAAGTAAGGAGGCAACAGACTATGGCAGTACCAGCAAGAAGAACGTCAAAAATGCGTAAAAATACACGTCGTGCCCATGATAGTTTATCAATAGTAACGACAACTAACTGTTTAAGTTGTGGAGCAATTACTAAACCACATCATGCCTGTATGAAATGCAAGACATACAAAGGTATAAGTATTACTAACCCATTACCAACAGCAAAAAAATCATCAACAGAAAAGAAATAAGATATGTTGATATCTTAGAAAACTTCCTCTTATTTATTTAAAGTTTTTTTTAAGTATTAGAGGTTTTTTATTTTGCAAAAAATATTTTATTATAATTAATAATTTATTAAATATAGATTATAATTTATTAAAACAAACATTATTTAATTTGGAAGTTGTAGCGTATGAAAAAAAATGGTTATTATGATTTATTATTAAAAGTTAGTGATGATATTACCAATAATTTTCAAACATCACATATCAATGATGAACAAAACTTAATTAACGATATTGATCGCTATTTAATTAAACAATTAAATAATACTTTAATTGAACAATTAAAAACAATTAAAACATCAACAGCAAAGATCAAATTTTTAAATCAAATTATTAGTAATTTTACTACTAATCAGTTTAGTGATAATGTATTATTACAAGTAAATAATAATATTATTGATAACCCATTAATTTCTAATATTAGATTAAGTGAAAATTATTTATTTACTAATGAAAATCAACAAGCATTAATTAATCATTTACATCAAGAAATTAGAACTTGTGATGAAGTATACTTTATTTATCCTTTTATTTCTAATGCCATTCTTAATAAGTTACGATCATCATTTACTTATGCTTTAAATCATAATATCACTATTCATTTTATTACCACTACTTTTGATGATATGGCTTTATTTGTTAATTTATATGCTTTAGTTAAAATAATAAAAAAATATCCTAATATTAAAGTTAAAGTTGAGAATAATTTAGAAAAGCGTAGTGAGAGAATTCATATCAAAGCTGCTATTTTTAGACGAAATTCAGGTTTTTCTTCGGCAATTATTGGTTCTTCAAATTTAACACAAAAAGGCTTAGCAAATGGCCGTGAGTGAAATATTAAAATTAATGAATTTGATAATGAACAGTTATATCAAAGTATTTTGCATCAGTATTATAAATTGTGAAATGAAAATTTAGTTGATTTAAGTGATGAGCAACAACGATTGCAATTAATGTCACGCCTTGAATATAATCGTTTGCTTATCAATAGTAACAATCAACAAACATTAGCAAGTAATTATTTTCTTTACGATTTTCAAAATGAATTAATTAATAAATTAAAATTAAGAAGAAAACTTAAGAAAACAAAGCATTTAATTGTCATGGCAACAGGTGTTGGTAAAACAGTAGTATCTGCTTTTGATTATTTAAAACAAGTCGAAGAAAATAATAATCAAAAGCTTTCAATTTTATTTTTAGCACATCAACGCGAAATTATTGAGCAAGCAATTATTACTTTTCGTAAAGTAATAAATGATAAAAATTTTGCTACTATTTTAAACAGTAAGAAAAATAATTTTCAAGACCGACATTTATTTGCAACAGTACAAACTGTTCATCGTCATCTTAAAAAATTTAAACCACAACAATTTGATATTATCATTTTTGATGAGGCGCATCATTTAGGAGCTAAAACTTTTCATACAATTTTACAATATTTTCAACCACAACAAATTATTGGTTTAACAGCAACACCAGAACGTGAAGATAATAAAAATATTATTAATTATTTTGATAATGAGTTTGCTCATGAATTGCGATTATGAGATGCCATTAATGAAAAACTTTTATCACCATTTGATTATTATTGTATTGATGATATTACTGCTGATTTAACTGGTATTGATTTAAATAATGAACAACAACTATTTAAAAAATTAAATACTGACTCAAGAAATAAATTATTATTGGATGTCATTAATGATTATATTGGTTTTTATAGCAATCGCATTTGTTTAATTTTTTGTATTAATATTACTCATGCCCAAATTGTTGCTAGATTTTTGAAAAATCAAGGTTTAAAAGCAGATTTTTTAACAAGTAAAAATCAAAGTAATCGTAGTAAAATTATTAACAATTTTAAAAAGAAAATTATTAATTATTTATGTGTTGTTAATATTTTTAATGAGGGAGTTGATATTCCTGAAATTGATACTATTATTTTATTACGACCAACTAATTCAAAGACAGTATATTTACAGCAATTAGGAAGAGGATTACGAAAAACAGAAAATAAATATTGTTTAGAAGTTTATGATTTAATTGCTAATATTGATAAAAAATATGACATTACTGTTGGTATTAAAAATCTTTCAAATTCACATATTATTAACGTTAATAAACAATTAATTAACAGTTTTAATTTACCTTATGGATGCACGATTACTTTAGAACCACGAAGTCAAAACATAATTTTAGCTAATTTAAAACAATGATATCAGTCACGAAATCAGATTTATTTAGTAATTCAATCATATTATCAACTTTATAATGAAGCAGGTATTTTAAAAATATTAGTTGATTATGATTTAACAATTCAAGAGTTTTATAATTATTTAAATGATTTTTATTTACGAGTTGCTAAAAATATTAGAAATTATCAAGCTGGTGATAATGATAGTAATCGTAATCAAAATATTTTAAAGCAATTTTTATTTTTGAATGATTATCAAATCGTCAATTATTTTTATTTACGATTAAGTCAAAAATTAGACATTAAAGCAATTGATTATCATTATGATAATTTGTTATTAGTATCATTATTATATGAGGTAACAAGTATTAAAGTGTTTACTAATATCTTTCCTAATATTAGTGAAATACCATGTTTAGTTAATTACTTTATTGAAAAAAATCAATTAATTGTTAGTGAACTAAAAATTATTCTTAAATACAAATTAAATCACGAAATATTATTAATTAATGACCATCTTTATCACCAGTATCCTTTGTTATCATATCAATCAACATTTACTGTTCGCCAAGCATTATGTGCAATTAATCGTGTTAATTTTAATAAAGCACTTGGACCATTAAAAATTATTGCCTTTCAAGCAGGTCATTTAACATTTAATGAAAATAAATCAGTAATTTTTGCTGATATTGATGGCACAAATTACGGAAAATTAACTAGTTATCATGAACTAACAAAAGAATATTATTGATCAATACCAGAAAATAAAAATATTAACTCAAAATTAGTAAAAGATTTACAAGATGTTAATATTGAAAAATTATTATTTTTGAATAATGTTCTTAATAAGAAGTTTAAAAACCTTAGTTTAAAACTATATAACTTTATTGGTATTGGTCAATATCAAACAATAATTGAAAGTGATTACATAACTATTAAATTTTTAGTAAAATAAGTAATATTTTATTATTTAATTTCATAAAAAACTTAATGATTTTAATTTTGAAAAAATAATGTTTTTTTATGGTAATTTAGGTTGACAATAAGTATGGCATGTTGTACTATTGTTATTGTCCCAAAAATAAATGGGTTACAATTAGAAAAAACGATCTTTGAAAACTAAATAGAACAAGAATTAATCCGTCAATTTTTATTTAAAATTAGATAAGTCAGACATCATCTTTAACAAAAAAAAACAATTTTATTGAGAGTTTGATCCTGGCTCAGGATTAACGCTGGCGGCATGCCTAATACATGCAAGTCGAACGAAAGTAGTAATATTTTAGTGGCGAACGGGTGAGTAACACGTATCTAACCTACCATTTAGTGGGGAATAACTGTTGGAAACGACAGCTAATACCGCATATGTTATTTATTTGCAATAATAAGTAATAAAAGGAGCATTTGCTTCGCTAATTGATGGGGATGCGGCGCATTAACTAGTTGGTAAGGTAATGGCTTACCAAGGTAACGATGCGTAGCCGATCTGAGAGGATGAACGGCCACATTGGGACTGAGACACGGCCCAAACTTCTACGGAAGGCAGCAGTAGGGAATTTTTCACAATGGGCGAAAGCCTGATGGAGCAATGCCGCGTGACTGATGAAGGTCTTCGGATTGTAAAGGTCTGTTGTAAGGGAAGAAGTGCTAACATAGGAAATGATTTTAGTATTGACCATACCTTACCAGAAAGCCACGGCTAACTATGTGCCAGCAGCCGCGGTAATACATAGGTGGCAAGCGTTATCCGGATTTATTGGGCGTAAAGCGTGCGTAGACGGTTTTGCAAGTCTGAGGTTAAATTTAGGGGCTCAACCCCTAACCGCCTTGGAAACTACATTACTAGAGTATAGGAGAGGTTAGTGGAATTTCATGTGTAGCGGTGGAATGCGTAGATATATGAAGGAACACCAGTGGCGAAGGCGGCTAACTGGCCTATTACTGACGTTGTGGCACGAAAGCGTGGGGAGCAAATAGGATTAGATACCCTAGTAGTCCACGCCGTAAACGATGAGTACTAAGTGTTGCCATGAGGCAGTGCTGTAACTAACGCATTAAGTACTCCGCCTGAGTAGTATGCTCGCAAGAGTGAAACTCAAAGGAATTGACGGGGACCCGCACAAGCGGTGGAGCATGTGGTTTAATTCGAAGCAACGCGAAGAACCTTACCAGGTCTTGACATACCTTGCAAAACTATAGAGATATAGTAGAGGTTAACAAGGATACAGGTGGTGCATGGTTGTCGTCAGTTCGTGTCGTGAGATGTTTGGTTAAGTTCAGCAACGAACGCAACCCTTGTCCTTAGTTGCCAGCATTAAGTTGGGGACTCTAAGGAGACTGCTAGTGTAAGCTAGAGGAAGGTGGGGACGACGTCAAATCATCATGCCCCTTATGACCTGGGCTACACACGTGCTACAATGGCTGATACAAAGAGTCGCTAAACCGTAAGGTCAAGCAAATCTCAAAAAGTCAGTCTCAGTCCGGATTGAAGTCTGCAACTCGACTTCATGAAGTCGGAATCGCTAGTAATCGCGAATCAGCAATGTCGCGGTGAATACGTTCTCGGGTCTTGTACACACCGCCCGTCAAACCACGAGAGTTGGCAATGCCAGAAGTCGGTGTCCTAACCGTAAGGAGGGAGCTGCCAAAGGCAGGGTTGATGATTGGGGTTAAGTCGTAACAAGGTATCCCTACCGGAAGGTGGGGATGGATCACCTCCTTTCTATGGAGTTTAGTTTCGATTAAGAAACCAAAACAACAAGAAAAATCGGTCGATGACTTATTGGATTAGTTCTTTTGTTCTGTTTAGTTTTCAGGGATTGTTTTCTCTGAGCAATTGTTCTTTAAAAACTGGATAATAGACATCTTTTAAAATAAGATAATTTTTATCTTGCAATAGGATATTCTAAAAATAAATTATTAAGAGCGTATGGTGGATGCCTTGGAATTGGAAGACGATGAAGGACGCGATTACCTGCGATAAGCTTCGGGGAGTTGGAAATAAGCTTTGATCCGGAGATGTCCGAATGGGGAAACCCACTATCTTTAATCAGATAGTACTGTCCAATGAATTCATAGTTGTACAGAGTAATACCTAGAGAATTGAAACATCTTAGTACCTAGAGGAAAAGAAAGCGAATGCGATTCCCTTAGTAGCGGCGAGCGAAAGGGGAGCAGCCTAAACTAGTCATCAGACTGGGGTTATAGGACTGTCTTATAGGTTTGACCTATAAAGAGTTACAAAATTTATATATAGCAGAAGTTGTTGGGAAGCAACGCCATAGATGGTGATAGCCCAGTATGCGAAATGTATAAATCTCTTGACAGGATCCTGAGTACGGCGAGGCACGTGGAACCTTGTCGGAATTTGCGCAGACCACTGCGTAAGGCTAAATACTAACCAATTACCGATAGTGAACCAGTACCGTGAGGGAAAGGTGAAAAGTACCCCGAGAGGGGAGTGAAATAGTTTCTGAAACCATATGCTTACAACAAGTCGGAGCCCGTTAATGGGTGACGGCGTGCCTTTTGTAGAATGAGCCGGCGAGTTACGATTACATGCAAGGTTAAGTTGCAAAGACGGAGCCGAAGTGAAAGCGAGCCTGAATAGGGCGTTTAGTATGTGGTCGTAGACCCGAAACCAGGTGATCTAGCCATGAGCAGGTTGAAGTTAATGTAACAGTTAATGGAGGACCGAACCAACGTTCGTTGAAAAGACCGTGGATGACTTGTGGCTAGCGGTGAAATTCCAATCGAACCTGGAGATAGCTGGTTCTCCCCGATATAGTTTTAGGACTAGCGTCAGAATTAGTGCAATGGAGGTAAAGCTCTGAATGTATGATGGCCCCACCTCGGGGTACTGAATGCAATTAAACTGCGAATGCCATTGTTATATGTCTGGCAGTCAGTCTATGGGTGATAAGGTCCATGGACGTGAGGGAAACAGCCCAGATCATCAGCTAAGGTCCCGAAATCAATGCTAAGTGGAAAACGATGTGGAATTGTTCAGACAGCTAGGAGGTTGGCTTAGAAGCAGCCATCCTTTAAAGAGTGCGTAACAGCTCACTAGTCGAATGATTCTGCGCGGAAAATGTACCGGGGCTAAGCATTGTACCGAAGCTATGGGTCGATATATATGTTTACATATATTATGGGCGGTAGGGGAGCGTTCTAATCGGCGACGAAGTTAGACCGGAAGGACTAGTGGAGCGTTTAGAAGTGAGAATGCCGGCGTGAGTAACGATTGAAGGTGAGAATCCTTCATGCCGATTGACCAAGGTTTCCTGGGCTAGGTTCGTCCACCCAGGGTTAGTCAGGACCTAAGGCGAGGCCGAAAGGCGTAGTCGATGGATAACAGGTTGATATTCCTGTACCACCATGGTGACTGATGGAATGACGGAGAAGGCTAAAATGTCCCAGTGGTTGGTAGTGCTGGGCTAAGTACAAAGAGGGTTGTGTAGGCAAATCCGCACAGCATCAACCTTGAAGTACGATGGGGAGTGAACGGTTCGCTTAGTAACGAAGCATTTGATGCCAAACTTCCAAGAAAAGTTTCTAAAGACATCATCATGGTGCCTGTACCGAGAACGGACACACGTGGTCAAGGAGAATATCCTAAGGCAAGCGAGATAACTATAGCTAAGGAACTCTGCAAAATAACCCCGTAAGTTAGCGAGAAGGGGAACTCATAGTAATATGAGTCGCAGTGAAGAGGTCCGGGCGACTGTTTAGCAAAAACACAGCTCTCTGCTAAGTCGTAAGACGATGTATAGGGGGTGACGCCTGCCCAGTGCTGGAAGGTTAAAGCGATTTGTTAGCGTAAGCGAAGCTTTGAACTGAAGCCCCAGTGAACGGCGGCCGTAACTATAACGGTCCTAAGGTAGCGAAATTCCTTGTCAGGTAAGTTCTGACCCGCACGAAAGGCGTAACGATCCGGACGCTGTCTCGGCTATAGACTCGGTGAAATCTTAGTACCTGTGAAGATGCAGGTTACCCGCGATTAGACGGAAAGACCCCGTGGAGCTTTACTACAACTTGATATTGAATTTTGGTATAGTTTGTACAGCATAGGTGGGAGACGTTGATATGCAGACGCTAGTAGGCATGGAGTCACCATTGGGATACCACTCTTGCTATATTGAAATTCTAACTTGAGACCATAATCTGGTCTAAGGACAGTGTCTGGTGGGTAGTTTGACTGGGGCGGTCGCCTCCTAAAAAGTAACGGAGGCGCCCAAAGGTACCCTCAATATGAATGGAAATCATATGTAGAGCGCAAAGGTAGAAGGGTGCTTGACTGCGAGACATACAAGTCGAGCAGGAACGAAAGTTGGGCTTAGTGATCCGGCGGTGCTGTGTGGAAAGGCCGTCGCTCAACGGATAAAAGTTACCCCGGGGATAACAGGCTAATCTCTCCCAATAGTTCATATAGACGGGGAGGTTTGGCACCTCGATGTCGGCTCATCGCATCCTGGAGGTGTAGTCGCTTCCAAGGGTTGGGCTGTTCGCCCATTAAAGCGGTACGCGAGCTGGGTTCAGAACGTCGTGAGACAGTTTGGTCCCTATCTGTCGTGGGCGCAAGAAATTTGAGGAAAGCTGTTCCTAGTACGAGAGGACCGGAATGGACCTACCTCTGGTGCACCAGTTGTCACGCCAGTGGCACAGCTGGGTAGCTATGTAGGGCATGAATAAGCGCTGAAAGCATCTAAGCGCGAAATCAGTTCCAAGATGAGATTTCTCATTCGAAAGAAGTAAGATCCCTTGAATACTACAAGGTTGATAGGTCAGGTGTGTAAGCATAGTGATATGTTCAGCTAACTGATACTAATAGATCGAGGATTTATTGAAGAATATATTCTCTATTGCAAATCAAAAGTAATCAAATTTAAAGATGTCTGTTTCTAGTTTTTAGGGAGCAATTGCTAAATTATTTGGTGTCCATGGCGGAGTGGTCACACCTGTTCCCATCTCGAACACAGCAGTTAAGCACTCCAGCGGCGAAAATACCAGCAATGGGAAAATAGCACGATGCCAAATTTTTTTTATTTTTTACTAATCTTAATATTTAAATTAAGATTTTTTTATTTAAATACTAAAAAGTATTTATATGTTTGAGAATATAACATTTCATTAATTAAATTTCTTGTTTTTTTTTATTTAATTCATAAGTTGGATAAGTATATAAATCAAGAATATCATAATATTTACTAATTTAAAGAATTACATAATATTTTAAAATTCAAATTATTTTTTTATGGAAGTGTATTAAATTTTCTTTTTATATAGTAAAAAAATGATCATTTTTTACTTCAAACTTATAATTTTTAGTTAAAACTTCTTTATAAAATAAAAAGTTAACGATTTATCATTAACTTGTTGTTATTAATTTTTGTTCATTTTCAGAAATAATTAAATTTTTATCATTTTCAATATTTATTTTTTCATCATGAATACCTGTAGTTTTTATGTCTTTAATAATTAATTGTTCATATTTTTTTTGTTGTAATAAATTATACAGTCTATTAGATGTTATTACTGAAATTTTATATTTAGTAATTCTATCTTTAATAGCATTATTATATTCAAAATTACGTTCTTTTGGATTAATATCTTTTTGACTATTTATAAATAAAACAGGAAAAAGATTAAATTCAGGTTTAGGATATTTTTCTTCTATTTCATGGAAATATTTCATTAACTGAGTTACAAAACCCTCATTTATAAATTTAACAGTACCTTTAATTTCAAATATAAAAATATTATTACCACTCTGAAATAATAAATCCTCTTGATCAACTGAACTCAATTTAATCCAATTTGGAAAAACTTTGTTAATAATTTGTTTAACTGAATTTTCTAAATTTTCTCCATCAGTTCATAAAAAATTATTTTGAATTATTAATTCTTGCTTATCAATAGCAAGTTTATTATTTTCATTTTTAATTTTATTTATTTTAGTAATATTTTCCTTTATTTTGTTTGTAATTACTTGAGCATTTTTAGAATAATTAATTGCTCAATTTGGTATATTATTGTTTACTTCTAATGAAACAATTTGTGGTTTAATTTCTTCTAACAACTGATTTATTTCTGAATCAGTTAAATTAAAGTATTATGTCAAGTAGCGTTTTGATAATATGGTGGATTATTTAACATACATTTTTGAATTAATTTTACTGGAAATAAGGGAAAAATAAATTTTTTATTTAAAATAAAAGATAATTTATTACTTTTATCATTAGGTGTTTCATAATTATTTTTAATAAAATCATTTGAATTTTCGGTGCATTTAAATCCTCAAGAATTTATTTTAATGACTTTATTTTCTTTAACATGCAATACATTCTCTATTGCCGGCATATTGTAAATATTAATACTTTTATAAACAAAATTTTTGATAAATTCAGTAGTCTGATTAAAAACAATTATATAATTAAAATTTTTAATTATATCTTTTAAATTAATGGAATAATCAAGATTAAAATAATGTCCATTAAGAAAAAGATATTCACCTTTTTTCTTAGTATCAAATTTATCAATTTCATTTAAATTAAGTATAATAATTTTATTATAATTATTCATGTACTAATTTCCTTTTTCTCTTTATTAATTTTTGAATAATTTAATTATATCAAAGTATTAAAATTACAAACTCAAAATTTTTGTATAATCTTTTTGCTTCTTTTTCATTTAAAATTAATTTTTCAATTGAAATTCTTATTTTTTGTAATAATGTGTTAAAAAAGTTAATAGTTATTTAGTTAATAGCATTTTAATATTAGTTTTATTGACTAATATTGCATCAGGTGTTTTATTGATTATTGGTAAGTATCTTGCTGTTATTAAACCAGAAGCAGAAGTTTCGATAATAACTGAATAAAGCATTAAAAAAATAGATAATTAATTAAAATCAGATTTTTAATTTTAAAAAACCTGATTTTATATATTACCTTTTATAATTTAAAACCATAAGGATAAGTAATGATGGGAAATGTTGGTTCATTGTCATGTTTACTTTTGTATTGAATATTATTAATTCATAAAAAAAAATACTGCAAACCAATAGAAAGTATTAAAAGACAAATAATAGCAGCAACTAATACACCAATACCATATTTTTGATAGTTAAAAAAAAAGTAAGGATAACAAGTATCAGGATTTTCCCCTTGTCTAGTTCGTAATACACCACGAACCATTACCATTAGTATATAAAAACAAGGATAAAATAAAATGAATCATAAATAAAGTTTATGGTGTTCTTTAAGTGAATGAAAATCATGACCACATGTTAGTACAAAATTTAAAATCATAATAATTGGTATAACTAGATTTAAAATTATAGTTCTAAATCATAAATAAATGTCAGTTCCATATTTATTTCGTTCTTGATTATTACTAATAATACCTATTCAAAATACTAACATAGTAATTGTAATATAAACAGTAATCGCTAGTAACGTATAAAAACTTGGCTTAGAATAATTTTCTTTAAATTTACTTTCAAATAAAAAAGCAAATAAATAAATAAGTACTAAATAATTAGTTTGAGTTGTAAAATAAAAATAGTAAATTGCTAATCTTTCTGTTGCTTTATTAACATTAGGCACAATAAAAGCATTAGGATAATTAATAGTAATAATTAAATCAAAAATTAAAAATAAAGCAACAGTAATTAAACCAAGTAGACGTCAAAGAAATTTCAAAAGATTTCGTTTTTTTAATGAGCATTGATATTTATTATCTTTTTCAATCATAATTTATTCTCCTATTTTATGTAAAAATCATATTTAATTAATTTTGATAGGAAATTTAATTGTTAAATTTATCTCTTATTTAGTATAACAAGTTTTTTTTATATCGTTATTATATTTAAAATCTAATTATTTAAAACACTTAATTAGTTAAAAAAATAACTAATTAATTATTTGATCTTGATTTTTTCTTAATAAAGTTTATTATTAATGCTAAGGATATAGTTTTTTATCCTTATAATTTTAATGGATATATAAACTATTATATAAGTATTAAAATTATAAATGTTTATTTAATTAATAAATAGTTTAATTAATTGGTTTTATAGCCTTAGTTTTATCTTATTAAAACTAAGATTTTAAGCATTTCATTAAAAATATTTAATTTAATATTTAATTAAATACAAAATAAATGAAAGGAGTAATTTTAATGACAAATCTCTTATTTTTCAATTTTTTTAAAACTAAAAGTTTTAAAGCAATAAGTTTAGCATTGACATTGTCGCTTACTGGTAGTTTAATGGCAGTTATTAATTATCAATCTAATATTAATAATACTGTTAATGATAATAATAAACTTTCTGGTTTCCACATTACTGTTAAAGAAAATAATAAAAATTTAATTAATGAAGCTAATACTTGAAATTTAATTAATAATAATTATCAAGACTTTATTAGCATTCAAAAACAGTTAATAACAGCACAATTTAATGATTGATCAGATATCATTAACGAAGTTAATATTAATCCAAATGATGATAATCTTAGTAAAGATATTAATAATCATTTTATTGAGCAAATAAAAAATAAAGAAAATCATATTTTACCAAGTAATGGTGAACAATATTTTACTAATATTGTTGGTCGTAGTGTTGCTAAACAAAGTTTTAATGGTACTGCTAGTTTTGGTAATGTTTATGTTAATTATCATGATGATAGTTTACCAGCCGAAATTAGTGATGGTCTTTTTGCAACAATAAATCCAAAAGCAGATTTTAATAATTATTTTAGTATTCCTTATATGATTAAACCAAGTGCTAAATTTTTAAATAATCATCAAAATATTCAAGAACGGGTAGCAATTTTACCACTTAATAATAGTAATCCTAATGATACTAATCAACCAATGATTGTTATTTTAGCAAAAAAAAGTAGTGATGAACAATTATTAATAACAGTTGGTAATGATAATGTTAAAATTATCAATAGTGATACAGTTAGTTATGCGATATTAAATCATAATCCAAGTGATGGTTTAAAGGCTACTACTTTTCATATTAGCGTTAAAGATAGTGATTATAGTAAAACTATTAATTTAACAAATAATAGTTCAAATCTGCAGTTTGTTGCTGCTAATGCCGAACATTCTGCAGTTACTACTCAATATTTAATTCAAAATAATCAACAAACTAATCAAAATACATTAGTAATTATGAACAAAGTTGCCGACAAAGCCACAGTAGATATTAATAATCAACAACAACAATGATTAAAATGAAGAGTTGATCCACAAACTTTACAGAAGGCAAAAGGTGATCTGGGCACAGCAATTAAAGATGGTGATGTGATAGTTCTTAGTCAAGAAAGTGATTTTCAAGTTTATTGTATTGGTTTAGATACAACTGATGTTGAACGTCAAGCCGCTTCTGAACAATATATTGTTGTTTATAGAAATACAACAAAAGTACCTGATTTTGCAAATTGTACTGATTTTTTTCAAAGCATTAATGATAAAGATAATACTTTATTAAGAGGTTTTCAACAATATTTAACAAGTGCCACTAATAATAGTGTTAAAGTTGAAGATTTAAAAAATAATGCTGGTGAATTTTTATCATGATTTATTCAATATCAAGGTGCTATTACTAAACAAAGTTATGTTAATTATTTACAAAGTGATAATCCAGATAAACCTTGAGATGATAATATACCTTTATCGACTAGAACATTAGTTAATAATTGAAATGTTATTATTATTGGTAGTTTTATTTTTAGTTTATTAATTATCACTCCGATAGTTGTAGTTATTATTCGTAAAAAGAAATATTTAAAATAAAATTTATTATTTAAGTTGTAAAAATTAAATTAAGTAATGTCATAAGTGTAAAAAAAAGTTATTACTTGTTTTTAATTTTTAGTAAGTTATAATTATATTGGCAGTTATAAATGTTTAAATAATGTTTTAGTATTGCCAGTTTTAATTTTATATTTGACTTTAAGTCCTTGTATATATAAGTATATAAGGATTTTTTTATATAATTTTAAAATAATTTCTAATAAAAGGAGGGAAAAAATAATAAATTAATTTATATTTAAAATAATTTCAAATTTTTACTTTTCACAAACAAATATAATATATATTCCTCCCTACAATTATTTTTCAATATTTTTAAATAATAATAATAGTAATAAAGTGTACAGTTGATAATTAGTACACTTTATTTATTTTAATTGATGCTTAGAAGTTTGTATCTTTTAAAATTGTTATTGGTTTATTATTCTTTTTATAAAGCATATTATTGTAAAGCGTAAAAAGTAACATCAAGATTATATAGAGAACTAAAATTGCAGCAATGTAGATAAAGAATGTACCTAAATCTTTATGAAAATTTAAAAATGGATATGGAAATGAGTAATCAATTTCTTTTGTTCCACGTTTTAAAGCACCAACAAAATTTCCTTTAAGCAGAGCATAAGCTAAAAATACAAACATGTAAATAGAAATAACTGGTATTCAAAGATATATTTGGTTACCAAACTTTCAATAATATTTACCAGAAGAAAACATAAAATATAAAATTACAATTACAGGAACTATTAAATGTAATAAAAATGTGTCGATAAAATTTAATATACTAATACTATCACTAGGATTTAACTCTTTTAACATCGGTTTAAATAATACGGCAAAAAATACAACAAGTGTTACACTAATATAAACAGTTATTGCTAATGAAAAACGGCCAAAAACAAATTGTGCACGATTTTCATAAAAGCGATTTGTTAAGACAAAACAAAAGAACAGAAAAATTAAAAAATTTGATTGAATAGTAAAAGTAGAAATCATTGTTCAAATACTAGCTCATGCTGAATCAGGAGTTCATAAATTATGGGGATTAGGTGTTCCCGCTGGTATTGGTTTATATTCAATTAAAATTACTGCAAATGTAAGTATTAAAGCAATAATGCTAATAATTAATCCAGATCAAAGTAAAAAATCAGAGAATTTACTTTTAAATCCTATATTTTTTTCTATACCCATATCATTCAACTCACAATTCTATATTTTATCTATTTTAATTACATTATACATGATATTATAATAAGTATGTAAGATATTAGAAATTATTAATAGTAATTTAAATGAAATAATTAGGGTGATATTATGTATCAATTATATTTAGATACAACAAATGAAAAATTAACTGTCATGATTTTGCAAGATAATAAAATGTTAGTAAGTTCATCATTTAATGCTTGACAAAAACAAACAGAATTGGCTATTTTTACAATTACTGATTTACTTGAAAAGTGTGAAATAAAATTAAAAGATATTACAAAAGTAGTTATTGCTAATGGTCCTGGTAGTTATACTGGAATTAGAGTAGCAATTACTTTTGTTAAAACACTTAAAGTTTTGAATCATTTTTTAACAGTTTTCACTATTAATAGTTTATTATTACAAGTGGGGTTAATGAGATCAGTAAGTATTTTGCCAGCATATAATAATAGGAGTTATTTGGCAGTATGTGATAAGGGAAAAATAATTATTCAACCACAATTAGTAGATGAAAATGCTAAAATTGGTATTATTAATGATTTACTTGATTATAAGGTAATTGAAAATTTTCAACAATCTAACATTATAGAAAATTTTCAAAAGTTATCACCATATTTTATTAAAGTAAAAAAGATAGAAGATTTGCAACCATATTATATTAATGATCCATTTTCATCACATAATTAATAAAATAATAAAAATTAAAATATTTTACATTACTTTAAGAAGGAGTTTTTACATGCTTATCAATGATAATTTTTGATCAAGAGTATCAAAAGAGGAAAATAATTTAACTAAAAAAGAAAAAATTCTTATTAATTACATTAATAAGAATAGTCAAAAAATGGAACAAATTACTATTAGTGCTTTTGCTAAAGCAAATACTGTTGGATATAGTGTTGTTTATAATTTAATTAAAAAATTAGGATTTAGTGGTTATCGTGAATTTATTATTAGTTTAGCTGCGCAAGAAACTACTTTCAAGGCTTTAAATCGTGAATTTTTTGGTAATCGTAGTATTTTAAAAGAGCATTATAAAAAGCTGATGGATTTAAATGATGCAACAATTAATTATGAAGAATTACAAAGATTTACTAATTGAATAAATGATAATCGAAAAACTTGTATTTATTTAGCTGGTATTGGTAATTCTGGTTTGGGTGCTGAAGATTTAGCAAATAAATTATATCGTTTTGGTTTACGGTCAATTTGTTTAAATAAAGATGATGATAGTATTTTAATGCATGCTTCATTAATTCTTCCTGAAGATATAATAATTCTTTTTTCACTATCAGGTAAAACTACCACTATTGTTGAAGCAGCTAGGCTTGCTAAACAAAATAATGCTAAAATTGCAGTTATTACATCACAAGATAAAACTGAATTATTAACTTATGCTGATTGAATATTTAATATTGTTTCTTCAGGGCTTTATGAAGCACAAGAAATATTTATTTCGCCGTTATTTGCTATTACTTATTTTAATGATTTGGTAACAACTTATTTATTAAAATCAGAACATAAAGATTGATATTTAGAAAATAGATTTAAGACTAATAAAGTAATTAAGAAATTTAATTAATTTTTTAAGTAAAAAACTGTATTTTTTTAGTAAATAATTTAATATTATTGATGATGTTTATTGAAGTAAGGAGATGAAGTAAATTGGCTAAAAAAGATGATGTTTTGACAGAGGAACAAGTTTTTCTTGAATTTACTTGCAAGACACAAGTAGAAGTTTTTCAAAAAATAGCAGCTACTGCTAAAAAATTAGGTTTTTTAAAAAAGGATGCTAGTGAAAAATTTTTAGTTAGTAGTTTTCTCAATCGAGAAGAAGAAGGAACTACTGCTTTTGGTGGTGGTGTTGCTATACCACATGCTCGTAATGAAGATATTATTAAACCAGGAATTTTCATTATGCGTTTTAAACAACCAGTGTCATGAAAAGCACTAGATGAACAACCTGTTAAAGCAATAATTGCTTTAATTGTACCATTAAAAAGTGCTGAGAATCAACATTTAGAAATTTTATCAAAGGTAGCTCAAAAGTTAACAAAATCAGAATTTCAATCAGTATTATTAACATCAAAAGATAAAAAAGTAATTATTAAAGCGTTAGATATTGATATTAATGATAATGATGCATTTGATAATAAAGTTACTAGTAAAGAAATAAAAAAAACATCAAAAAATAATAAAAATATTATAGCAATTACTGCCTGTCCGGTAGGAGTAGCACATACTTATATTGCACAAGATAAATTAGAAATTGCTGCAAAAAATTTAGGTTATAATATTAAAGTTGAAACTCATGGTAGTATTGGTATTAAAGGTGCTTTTTCAGCAACTGATATTACTAATGCTGATTTAGTTATTATTGCTGTATCAGCAGGTGTTGCTGATTTAAAATTAGATCGTTTTATTAATAAACGATTGTATAAAGAAGAAATTAGTAAAGTTATTAAAAATCCGGAAGCTGTTATTAATGCTGCTTTTGCTAAAGCAAAACCTTTTGAAGAAAATAAGTTAGAATTAAGAAAAAAAGGTGAAAAAGAAAATAAAGCAAATGATTTATTTACGACTGACAAACAAGGAGTTATGAAACATATTATGGCGGGTGTTGGTTATATGGTTCCATTTGTTGTTTTTGGTGGAATTATGTTAGCTTTATCAATCGGTATTGCGAAAGCAATTTATGGTGCTGGCTTTGATATTTCGAAGTTACCACATAATCATTTGCTTTATTTTATGAATCAAGCTGGTAGTATTGCTTTTATCTTAATGATTCCCATTTTAGCTGGTTTTATTGCTAATTCAATTGCAGGACGTGCTGCTCTGGCACCAGCAATGATAAGTGCTTATGTTGCTAATACCGCAGGATTAGTTTATCCAATTGCTGGTTTGGAACCAAAGGTTTCTGCTGGATTTTTAGGAGCATTATTAATTGGTCCAAGTGTTGGATATTTAGTAAGATGAGTTATTACATGAAAGGTGCCAAAAACTATTGCACCAATTATGCCAATTTTCTTTATCCCAATTATTGTCACGTTTTTAATTAGTTTTATTTTTATTTATGCAATTGGTGCACCAATTGGTTGAGTAATGGAAAAATTTCAAGATGGATTAATTAATATGCCACGTGAAGCAATGGCTGCTATTGGGTTATTATTAGGAGCAATGGCTGGTTTTGATATGGGTGGTCCCATTAATAAAGTTGCTTTTTTAGCAGCTTCAACAACAATAACTGCTGATCCTGGTTCACAATTATTTATGGGGGCAGTAGCTGCAGCAATTCCTGTGGCGCCACTTGGTATGGGTTTAACAACTTTAATTTTTCGTAAATTCTTTAATGAAAGTGAGCGTACATTAGGCTTAACAGCAATGTTAATGGGTTGTATCGGTATTTCTGAAGGTGCAATTCCTTTTGCGGTAAGAGATCCAAAACGCGCTATTATTAGTAATGTTATTGGTAGTGCTGTTGCTGGAAGTATTGCTGGTGCTTTGTTATTAACTGATGCTGCAGGTCATGGTGGACCTATTGTTGCTGTTTTAGGTGCTGTTAGTTCAATTAATTATGTAGTTTGAGTAAGTATTCTTTTATTCTTTTTAGCTATTATTATTGGCAGTATTATTACTTGTTTAATATATGGTGGCTTATTAATTATTGAATCACGTCATATTAAAATATTTAAAGTAATAAGTGAAAAAACTATAAAAATATTTAGTAATAAGCAATCAAAATCAAAAAAAGTGAAAAGAAACTTTAATTAAAAGAGACAACTAAAATTTAGGAGAGTGAATATGAATAATAACACATCACAGATAATTTTTTTAAAACCTGCTTTTATTCGCAAATTATGAGGTAGTCAAAAATTAGCAACTAACTTTAATTGTGATTTACCAAAAAACACACCAATTGGTGAAGCTTGACTAGTAAGTGCTCACCCTAATGGTATGAGTTATGTTTTAAATGGTGAGTATCAAGGACTGAGTTTAGCAGATTTGTTTCAACAACACCCTAATTTATTCGCTAACCTTGATAGTTCAGGTCATATTATTAATAAAGCATATCCATTGTTAACAAAAATTTTAGATGCTAATGATAATTTAAGTGTGCAAATTCACCCCGATAATGCATTTGCAAAAAAAAATCATCAATCTTTAGGCAAAACTGAATGTTGATATATATTAGATTGTTTACCAAAAGCTAAAATTATTTTAGGTCATAATGCTAAAACAAAAGAACAGTTTAAGCAATGAGTAGAAAAAGGACAATGACATAAATTATTAAAATATGTTCCAATTAAAAAAGATCAATTTATTTATGTGCCATCATTAAAAATTCATGGTCTATTAGCACATACTATTGTTTTTGAATTGCAACAATCATCAGACATTACATATCGTTTATATGATTATGATCGTAAAGATGAATTTGGAAATTTACGAAAGTTACATTTGCAAGAAGCATCAGAAATTATTTTAATTCCTGATAAAAATAGTAGTGAAGCTAATGCTCATGATAATTATTTAGTTGATAACAGTTTTTTTAAATTAATTAAAATAGTTAATATTGGAAAAAAACAATATAGTTATCCTAATACTAGATGATTACAAATTTCAGTATTAGATGGTAATGGCATAATTGATGATAATAATATTAAAAAAGGTGATTCATTTATTTTAACAAATGGGTACAATGTTTTTTCTTTAGTTGGAGAAATGTTGTTAATGATTGTATATTATTAGTTAAGTAATATTTTAAAAATTTGTTGTTTTGAATTAATTTTAATTTTTTTCATAATTTTTATTCTTATAAACAACTTTATCATTATTATTTAATATATTTTTATTAGTATTTAAAAATAATTTTTTATATAAAACAGAGTAAATTAGTTTGATGTTAATAATTTGATTGACTATTAGTTATAATATAATATTCAATTTTCATATGAAAAAACTATATATTTTTTTATTCTTTTATAGCAAATGTTTATTAAAAAAAGTTACTATTTTTAATAGTAATTTTTAAATTCAATAGTTATTATGTTAGTTAGTATTCATTATTTTAGTATTATTAGTTGGTGTGAATATATTTATTATTTTTATTAGGTAAGATTTATTTAGAATGTATTTTATTATTGTTTTAAGTATAAAATATTTAGAATTTTGAGAAAAGTGTGAAATTGTAGTAAGAATATTAAATTGGAAAGTGTAGTAATGTATCATTAAAAATGATATTAGTTTTTGTTACTAATATCATTTATGAATAATTTTTTTAATTTTAAAGTACTTATTCTAAATAAATCTTGACTTAATTTTATAGTTAAAAATTTGAATATGCAATAAAAAAATAAGATTTAGAAAAATTATTTTAAATAAGCAATTGCTTCAATTTCAATTAATGCATCTTTAGGAATTCTAGCAACTTGTACAGCAGCTCTTGCTGGAGCATGGTTACCAAATATTTCTCCATAAATTTTGTTCATTTCAACAAAGTGATTTAAGTCTTTTAAGAAAATGTTAATTTTTACAATATGATTTAAGGTAATATTAACAGCTTCACAAATTGCCTTAATGTTTAATAAACTTTGTTTAGTTTGTAAAGCAATATCATTGCCAGCAAATTTGCCTGTTTTACTATCAATTGGTAATTGCCCAGAAATGTATAAAAAGTCACCTGCAATTATTGCTTGGCTATATGGACCAATGGCAGTAGGAGCATTAGCAGTATTAATAATATTTGTCATATAGTTTATCACTCTTTCTAAAATTATTATGTTTAAATGATTGCTGTATATTATTAAATATGTAGTAAATTGTAACAATGTTTTGCTAATTAATATTAATTAGCAAAACTTTAACAATTATAAATATATTTTACATTATTTTTATTTTCTATTTTAATAATTATTCTTCAAACTCATTTTTTACTATTATTTTTATTTAATTTTGTATTATCAGTATTGATAAAACATAACTATAAATCTTTTGTTATTATTTTTCTAAAAAAATGAATTTTATAGTTCACTTTACAAAATGTTACTATATAATTTGATTACAGACCAGTGACATTTTTAAATTGGTTTGAAGATAACATAGTTGTAATTATGTATTATGACTATGATTCTTAGAACATGAGGAGGAAATCTTTTATGGCAAAAAGTAATTCTAAAACGAAAGCGGAGATTATTAAAATAGTGGCGCAAAAGGCTGATATCACAATTGCCTTAGCAACTCATATTGTTGATTTATTTTTTGAAGAAATAAAAGTTGAAGTTGCAAATGGTGGTAAAATTAATATACCAAAATTTGGTATATTTGAAACTGTTATTCGTGAAGCAAGAACAGGTCGTAATCCCCAAACTGGTGAATCTATGGTAATTAATGCCTCTAAAGCACCTAAATTTAAGGCTAGTTCTGAATTTAAAAAACATACTAATCAACAAGAAGCAACTATAATTTCTTAAATCAAAAAATTTAAAAAATTAAGATAAAATGGATATACTATTTCTAATTTGTATCCATTTTTTGCTATTTCTTTATATGTAAGTGTTTTCTTTTGTGTTTTTAAAAATTTTAATTTGTCTCAAAAAAATAAAAAAAATGTATTACATTCTGAAAAATAAATAATAACAAAACTAATAGCATTAAAATAAAAAGCTGTTTCTAAGTATTGAAGTTGATGTTTTTTAAAATTGTTTCATGGTAAGGTTAGATATTTAGTACTTTTCACTTCAAAACATAAATATTTATTATGATAAACGCCATGATAATCAACATTACTTTTTGCTTTAAAAACTTTATTTTTTTGATATGAAATTGGTGGATTTTGTTTAAAGATTAATGCTTGTTTTTTATTATTTATAATTTCAATAGTATAATTAATTATAGTTTCAAGAAACATTCCACGGTTAGGATAAAACATTATTATTCCCCCCTCTTTATAGAGTATTAATAATTTTGGAATAGTTTTCCTTATTTGAATAATTAAAGGAGACATAAATATGAATATTTGCAAAAAAGATATTATTGATAAAGAATTTACTATTGATTATAAAGGCTATCATTCGAAAGAAGTAGATTTATTTCTTGATTTAGTTGCTACTAATTATGAAATACTTGAAGAACTTGTAAATAAGTTAAAAAAACAAAATATGATTTTAGAAGATAGTAATCACAAATTATTAAAAGAAATTGATACCTTAAAAACTCAAATTTTAGCTTTAACACAAGAAAAACAAAAATTGGAAGCTAAAGGTGTAGAAAATGTTGATATTATTACTAGATTAAGTAAATTAGAAAGTATTGTACATGAAGAATAAATATGTTACAATTACTTTCTAAAAGAATAAAAAATGAGCTAATCACTGCAGGTATGTAGAGGAAAGTCCACGCTCGCACTTTCTGTGATGAAAGTAGTGTTTGTGTTAGAGAAAACAATAACTCTAAGCAGTAATCCTGACGGCTGACAAAAACCTAAGTTTTTAATTAAATAAGGTTCTAGTCTATAAAAGTGTCATAGAGACGAGTTTTAGGGAAACTTAAAAGCTGGAACGAGATAAACCCCGCAAGCGAGAAACCCAAATTTAGGTAGGGGCATTGGTTTATTAGAAATGAATAATAAACCGAACTATTGTTTATAATAGTAGATAAATGATTAGCACTTGCAAAAATGCAAGGACAGAACGTGGCTTATGATTTTTTTATTCTTTTTTTGTTTGTAAAATTATTTGATTGAAGGTTTAAAAATGAATCAACTTTTAGTTTTATTAAATAACTTAAATTTTACAATTGCTTGTTGTGAAAGTATTACTGGTGGACTTTTTGCTCAAGAAATTACTAGTATCGCTGGCGCTTCTAAATATTTTAGTGGTGGTTTTATAACGTATACTAATGAAACAAAAATTAATATTGTTAAAGTAAAAAAAGTAACTATTGAAAAATATGGTGCAATAAGTAAAGAATGTGCGATAGAAATGGCTTTAAATACCCAAAAAATTTTAAAAACAAACATTGCTATTAGTTTTACAGGAAATGCAGGGCCTAGTGTTATCGAGAATAAACCTATTGGTTTAATCTATATCGGTATTGTTATTAACAATAATGTTTGATGTGAAGTACTAAATATTGCAGGCAATAGAAGAGAAATTAGAACAATCGCTGTTGATCAAGCAATAAGTATTTTAAAAAAAAGTTTATTAAAATTTTAAAATTACAAAAGGAATTATCTTACAAAATTATTAATATTTTGTGAGGTGATTTTATGGAAATAAATATTAAAGAAAAAGATGAATTAATAGCACAAGCAATTAAACAAGTTGAAAAAGAATTTGGTAAAGGTGCTATTATGTTACTAAGTGATAGTAGCATTGGTGATATTGAAGTTATTAGTTCAGGAAGTATATTATTAGATAATATTTTAGGAGTGAAAGGTTTTCCAAAAGGTCGTATTGTTGAAATTTATGGTCCTGAATCAGCAGGTAAAACAACATTGGCATTAATGGCTTTAGCTCAAACTCAAAAACAAAATGGTAAAATAGCATTTATTGATGCTGAACATGCATTAGATCGGCAATATAGTCAAAAATTAGGTGTTGATATTAATGGCTTATTAATTACTCAACCCGATTCAGGAGAGCAAGCATTAGAGATTTTAGATATTCTTGTTAAATCACAAGCTTTAGATATGATTGTTATTGATTCGGTTGCTGCACTAGTGCCACAAGTTGAACTTGATGGTGACATGAATGAGCAAACAATTGGTGTCCAAGCACGACTGATGTCTAAAGCATTACGAAAACTTAGTGGAAGTATCGCAAAAACTAATTGTATTGTTCTTTTTATTAATCAAATTAGAGAAAAAGTTGGTATTATATATGGGAATTCTGAAATAACGCCAGGAGGAAAAGCATTACGTTTTTATAGTACAATTAGACTAGAGGTACGTAAAGGTGAACAATTAATTAGCAATAATCAAATAGTTGGTCATAAAATAAAAATAAAAGTTGTAAAAAATAAAGTAGCCCCACCGTTTAAAACAGTAAGTCTTGATTTTTATTTTGAAGAGGGATTTTCAAGGATTGGTGAAATCATTTCCATTGCTGTTGATCAAAAAATTATTAATAAATCTGGTGGCTGGTATTCTTATGAAGATGTAAAATTAGGACAAGGAAAAATAAAAACAAAAGAAAGTTTAGAAGCAAATACTTTTCTTTTAGAACAAATTAAGGAACAAATCAAGTTTTAAAAATTAATATTTAAAACATGTTAGAATTAGTTTAGGATTATTATCCTACTTATTTGTGTATAGATATTAAGGAAGAAAATATAAAATTTTATTTTTATTTAAGTTTTTGAGTGTAAGGATTCTTTTTCTTGTAAGTGTTTTACAGCAAGGAGAGAAATATAAATGGAAAAAAATATGTTAACTATATTAACAAATATAAGTAGTGAACAGTTTGGAATGTGAGTAGGTATATCAATTTTTCTAGCAATGATAGTAGGGATAATTGTTGGATTTCTAATTAGAAAAATGTATTTAAAAATTAAAGAACAACAAAGTTTTAATAATATTTTAAAGAGAGAAAAAGAATCTCAAAAATTAATTCAATCCTCAAGAGCTGATGCGAAAATTGAAATAAGCAAAATAAAAAAAGATTTGTATTTAGAGATTGAATATCATAAAGAACGAAATTTAGAATATGAAAAACTTTTAAATAAGAGAGAACGCAAATTAAGTGAACGTGAAGAAATAATTGAAACACAAACCCAAAATCTTTATCATCAACGTGAAATTGTTAAAAATGTTAAATTAGAATATCATCAAAAAATTGATCAAATTATTATGGAATTAGAAAAAATTTCTGGTATGGGTCGCAATGAAGCAAAGAATGAGTTGTTTAGTAAATTAAAAGAAAAATTATCGTTAGAATTTAATAAAATGATAAAAAATCATGAATATAATATTAAACTTCAATCTAAGGAATTAGCTAATAATATTGTTAGTGAAGCAATAGAACGTTATGCAAGTAATTTTATTGTTGATAAATCAGTATCTTATGTTAAATTGCCTAATGAGGAAATGAAAGGTAGAATTATTGGCAAAGAAGGTAGAAATATTAAGTCTTTTGAGTTAACAGCAGGTGTTGATATTATTATTGATGATACTCCAGAAACAATTCAAATTTCTTCATTTAATCCAATTAGAAGAGAAATTGCGACTAGAGCTTTAGAAGATTTAGTTAAAGATGGAAGAATTCATCCAATTAGAATTGAAGAGATTTTAAGATTTCATGAACAAGAATTAAATGAAGGTTTTAAAGTTGATGGTAAAAAAATTATTGATGAATTAAAATTAACTGGTTTTGAACCAGAATTAGTATCTTATATTGGAAGACTAAAATATCGTACAAGTTATGGTCAAAATGTACTATTACATTCATTTGAAGTTGCTAAATTAGCAGGAGCAATGGCGGCTGAATTGGGTCTGGATATTAATCTTGCCAAACGTGCTGGTTTATTACATGATATTGGTAAAGCTGCTGATTATGAATTAGAAGGCTCGCATGTTTATAATGGTGTAATTTTAGCAAAAAAATATGGTGAAAATGATATTATTATTAATGCTATTCATTCTCATCATGGTGATGTACCAAAGGATAATGTTTATTCTTCTTTAGTTTCGGCTGCTGATACATTATCAGCAGCTAGACCTGGTTCAAGAAATAATTCATTAGAAGAATTTATAACGAGAATTAAAGAAATTGAAGATTTATGTAAATCTGTTAAAGGTGTCGAAAAAGCATATGCTGTTCAAGCAGGAAGACAAATTAGAGTTATTGTTGATCCTAAAGTTATTAATGATTTTGATGCACATACCTTAGCAAGAACTTTAAAACAAAAGTTAGAACAAATGATTACCATTCCAGGCGACATTCATATTACTGTTATTCGTGAAGTAAGAGCAACAGAATTAATTAATTAACAAAAATACAATAAATTTATTTTAGAGAACGTAGGTTCTCTTTTTTAACTTTATATTATCTTTTTTTAAAATTTCTGTGCTTTTTCTTTTTATAAATATTTTTTCATTATTATTTTAATGTTAAAATAATATAGTCTTAAAAATAGAGGAGAATATAAATATGAGTTTTGCCGACATAATGTCAAAAAAAGTACAAAAAACATTGGAAAAAAATTTAAATAAAAAAACCTTAACTGTAGAGAATATGGAAGCAACAATTAAAGAATTCAGATCAATTTTGCTAGATGCTGATGTTAATTTTAGAGTAGTTAAAACTTTAACTAATGAAATTATTAATAAAGCAAGAGGAGAATTTATTAAAGAAGGTTTAGACCAAAAAGAAATGTTAATTAAAATTATCCATGATGAATTAACAAAAATTATGGGTACTAAGAATATTGAAATAAATTTATCTGCTAATCCTACTGTAATTATGATTGTTGGTTTACAAGGTTCTGGTAAAACAACAACAATAGCTAAGTTAGCAAAATTGTTAACAGATAAGTATCAAAAAAAATGTTTGTTGGTAGCAGGAGATATTTATCGGCCAGCTGCTGTTGAACAATTAAAAGATTTAGGTAAACAGTTAAATATTGAAGTTTTTTCACAAAAAAATGAAACTCCTGTTGGTATCGTTAAAAATGCTCAAGAGTATGCTAATAATAAGTTTGATGTAGTTTTAATTGATACTGCTGGAAGATTACATATTGATGAAAAATTAATGCAAGAACTAGTAGAAATAAGAAACATAGTTTCACCACAAGAAGTATTACTAGTTTGCGATGGTATGGCGGGACAAGATATTATTAATGTTGCTAAAGAATTTAATAATACGATTCGTATTACTGGTACTATCATCACCAAATTAGATGGTACTGCTAAGGGTGGTTCAGCACTTTCAATTTCTTACTTAACAAAAATTCCTGTTAAGTTTTTAGGTATCGGTGAAAAGGTAACAGATTTAGAAATTTTTTATCCAGAAAGAATGGCAGAACGTATTTTAGGTATGGGTGATCTTACAACTTTAATGGAGAAAGCTGAAAGTATAGTTTCAACTCGTGATGTTGAAGAAACAATGAATAGAATGATGCTAGGTCAATTTGATTTGAATGATCTTATTAATCAAATGAAACAAATTCAAAAAATGGGTAAATTAGGTTCGCTTGTCAAAATGATTCCTGGTATGTCTGCTAAGATTACTGATGCTAAGATTACTGATGCCGAAACTGATTTAAAAATAGCAGAATATATTATTGCTTCAACAACTGCTCAAGAACGCGAAAAACCACAAATTTTGCGTTATCCAACCAGAAAAGCAAGAGTCTTAAAAGGGTCAGGTCGTTCAGAAAAAGAGTTAAATAAAGTGTTAAATCAATTTGAAAAAACTAAAAAAGTTATGGATCAAATTGCTGGTCAGATTAAAAAGGGTGAAATGCCAAATATTCCTGGATTAGATAAAATAATAAAAAAATAGAAAAAGCAAAAAAAATTTGTTATTTTTTGTTAATTTGTTAAAATTTATTTAACTCAAGAAATATATTAAATCTTTGATTTCTTGAGGTTTTATAGATATTTAATTTATAAATATTTCTTTTAATTTTTTTTAAAAAAGAAGAAAATAGTGTTTTAAATAATGGGTTAATTTGGGTTAAAAATATAATAAAATTTTGTATATTCTTTATCAGTTGCTTAAAAATATTGGGGAACAAGGTAACTTTGAATTGTGTTTCATAAATAAATTAAATTCAGTTAGGAGACTATGATTATGAAAGATACATATACATCTGTTCGCTTAGCTCAAAAACCGCAAAATGCTTTTGCTTGTTATCGTTGTGGTAGAGTAATTTTAATCGCTGATTATTTAGAGGGAATAAATATTCAAGTTAATTGCAGTCGTTGTGGATTTAAAAAGCGTGTCAATAGTATAAAGATAGAGAAAGTAAACAATAAACCAAATTCACCACTAAATTCTAAAAAAGATCAGATAAATGAAGTTTTTAATTCCTAAAACTATTAAATTTGTAAAATTACAAATTTGAAGAAGCATTGGTTTAATTGATTTATTAATTATTTTATTCGTGATTGGATTTGCTTCAATCATTATTTTATTATTACAAATTGATATTATTTTTAAGTTATTAGCAATTATTTTAGTTGGTTCTGCTGCGATACCACTTACTTTTTATTGACAACCAAGAAAAAAAGGTTGACAAATTATTTTCTTGTGATTTAAATTTCATAGCAAAAATCGTTATTATAAAGCTGAAAAAAATTCACAAGTACTAGTACCATTTAAAAAGATCATTAGTAAAAACGTGATGCAATTAAATGTTAAAAATATAAATTATACTAGAGCTTTATTATTAGAGGGTTTTAATATTACATTATTATCTAATGAAGAAGCCTCAAATAAAATTAAGGATTTAGCTGCTGCTTTTAAAATTATTAATATTTCCATGTCTTTAATAAAAATTGATATGCCTTTAGATATTACAACACAAACTAATTTTTATAAAGAACAACTTGCGAAAATTGATTTGGAAAATATTAGTGAAAAAGCAAAATTAGCAAGAAAATTTCAAATGATATCAGCAATTAATGCTAATGATGAAATTCAAAATCAAAATGAAATGACACAACCATTTTTTTATTTATTTTTTTATTGTTCAAATCAAGAAAAATTAAAAGTTGAAGTAAATGCGTTTAAAAATTATATTAGTCGTAGTGGTGTTAAAGCGAGTGATATTAATTGCTTTGAAATGATGGTTGTTTATAGTAAGTTAATAAGTATTAATGAAAGTGCTTCATTAGAAGAAATGTTTACTACAAAAAAAGAAGATACTATTAAAAGTAAAGATTTAACAAATGATTTAGCAATTAAAGAATTATTAGTGCATAAGAATAATTTAGAGTTTGCCAATTGTTTTCAGACTGTTTATAACATATATGATTATCCATTTGAAGTTTCAGCAGTTTGATTAGCAAATTTAGTAAATATTCCTAATACTAGTTTAATTTTTACTTTTAATAGTATTAGTGAAGAAAGTGCTAAAAAACAATTAAATAAAGCGATGCAAAATTTAGCAACTTTAAATTTTATGACAAAATCATTATCAGAGCGAAGAGACTATGATTATCATTATCAATCATTAAATGAATTATTAGATCAAATTGCTGGTGGTGGTGAAAAAATCTTTAATACTAATATGTATTTATTAATTAGTGGTGCTGATCGTAAACAACTTAAACAAAATATTAGTGCAGTAGAATATGAAATAAAAAGTAATAATATGAAATTTGATAGATTATATTATCGGCAGTTGGAAGCGTTTTTATCAATTATGCCAGATAGTGCTGATTGATTTAAAGAAACTGGTCATGAAATGCCATGTTTAACAATTGCTGCTAGTTTTCCTTTTTTAAATCAAGAATTAAATGATCAACAAGGATTATTTCTTGGTTTTAACGAAAGTGGAAATAAAGTATTTTTTGATCAAACTTTTAAAAGTGGTATTCGTAAGAACCATAATCAATTAATTATTGGTACTAGTGGTTCAGGAAAATCTTATACGTCTAAAAAAGAAGTAAATTATCAAGTTATGCTTGGTCATAAAGTAATTGTCATTGATCCCGAACGTGAGTATCGTGATTTATGTAATTATCATGATGGTAGTTGAATTGATGTTGGTGATGCTTCTTTTGGTAATATTAATCCCTTTCAAATTACATTGGCATTAAGTGATGATAGTAGTAATGATAATAATGTGCGTGATGTTTTAGCACCACATATGCAATTTTTAGAACAATTTTTAAATATTGCTACTGGTGGATTAACTAGAAATGAATCAAGTTTGTTAATGATTTATGTTCGTTTAATGTATGAAAAATTTAAAATTAATTCAAAAACAAAGATTCATTTATTAACACCAGAACAATTTCCAATTTTTCAAGATTTATATAATATTATTGAATCTGATATGATTAAAGAAAAAGAAATTAGAAGTAAAAATGAATTGAAAAACTTATTAATTATCTTGTCAAGATTTGTTGATGGTGGTACTGATGCTAATTTATGAAATGCTCATACTAGTCTTAATACTAATAATAGTTTATTCCAAGTTTATGATTTATATACTTTGACACAATCTGGTAATAAACGTTTAGTTAATGCACAAATGTTTTTAATTTTAAAATATATTGAAAATGAAGTTCGAAAAAATAAGAACGATAATGAAATAAATAATAAACAACAATGAATTTCAATTACTATTGATGAAGCACATTTACTTATTGATAAAGAGTTTCCAGCAGCACTATTATTTATGTATCAAATTGTTAAAAGAATTCGTAAATATACAGGTATGATAAATATTATTACTCAAAATATTAATGATTTTCTTGGATCTGAAGAAATTAAAAAATATACTACTGCCATTATTAACTCAAGTCAGTATTTAAAAGTGTTAAACTTGCAACCTCATGATTTAGCAGCATTAAATGAATTATATGCTTCTTATGGTGGTATATCTATTAATGAAACTGATTTTATTGCTCGTGCTAAAGTTGGTGAATGTCTGTTTGCTGTTTCTAGTTTATATCGTATGTGTTTAACAATTAATGTTAGTGATGCCGAAAGACAAGCAATTAAAGGTATAAATAATGATAAAGAAGTACTAATAGAAGATTAGAATATTTTAATTTGTAGAAGAAAGTTAGAATATTTATAAGTTATATTTCTTAATTGAAAATATATTAAATAATTTTAATAAAAATAAAAAAAATTAGTTGATAAAATTGTCAATTTATATTTACTTTATTTTAAAACCAACTATAATTAAAGTGTATCAACATTATTTATAACATATGAATTTGACTTTAAGTCCTAATTTATCTCTTTCATGAGTAAAATAGGACTTATTATATTATTAGAAAGTTAAATTCATGCTTTATAAACAATTTTGATTGATTAGTAATTTTTTTTTATTATTAAGGAGGAAAAACTTATGATTTTTAGTTACTTGTCAGATGATCAACCAGATATCAATAAAATTTACGATGCAGCAAGACCTTATATCTTGGCAGTTGCAACAATATTAATTGCTGCTTTGATTGCGTTTAGTCTTTTTAAAATAATTATTTTGGCAAAAGATTTAGCTGCGGCAGGTGATGATCCACAACGTCGAAGTGAAATTAAAAAAGCTTTTATGTATACATTAATTGCCCCGGTTATTGGTATTGCTGCTTCAGCAATTATTACTGCTGTCGTTGGTGTTTTTCATGGTACTAATCCCTGAAAATAATCCCTGAATTATTACATAAGAAATAATAATCAACTTTAGTATTAAGTTATGAAGAGAAAAGAGATAAAAATATGGATTGACTAAAAGATATTTTGTTATGAGCTCTATTGTTTATTCCTTGACTTATTTTCATTCAAGGACCATTATACTTAATTGATGTTTTATTAAAATCACCTAATCATGGTCATGGTGGAATATTTGATTATTTAACAACTGATGCGCTAACTAATTTAATTTTTGGAAATTTTAATAAAGATCCACTTAATAGTCAAAATTTACCAAAGTTTTTTGTAGTATTATCGATTGTTGCAGTTGGAGTAATCCTCATTATGTTTATTATGCAGTTAATTATTATCCAGTTTACTGAAACGCATACGATTAGAGAAAAAATGGGTAAGGCAATAAAAAATACTTTTTTAGCTTTTTTAGTAATTGTTTTCATTCCATTTTTTATGAGTACTATTAATTATTTAATGACAGGTTTATTACAAGTTTTGCAGATTGCGTCTTTAGGTAAAAATGATAGTTTAGCTGATTTATTATGAGGTATTGGTGCTGGTAGCGCTGAGGTAGTATCGAAGCACATCCCAGGTGATTTTGGAATGCCTGCTATTGATAACTTACAGCATTGAAACTTTATTCTTGAATTTATTGCTGTGTGATTTACCTTGTATGTACTATTTATTGCTTCAATGACATTGGTAGAAAGAATTATTGATTTATTACTTTTATTTTCAATATCACCAATAGTTGCGGGAATGATGCCTGTTGATCAAGGAAAAAGATTGGGTGTTTGAAAAGAAATGGTAATTGGTAAGTTCATTATTGGTCCAGGAACAATGTTGCCTATTTATATTTTTCTTGAGATATTACCAAAAGCAATATTAGATATTAGTAGTAATACTAATTTTAGTTGATTTGAAAAACAAGTCTTATATACATTATTTTGTACAGCAGGTGCTATTTCTTGTTTAAAAACGCAAAAAATTATTAATCACTTGGTAACACAAAATTTAGGTGTACAGAGTGCTATTGATTCTAATGGAGCTGCTATTGCTGGCAATATTATGGGCAAAGCTCGTGATTTCGCTGCTCTTGCAGCTGGTGGTGCTGGTGCTTTAAAACTTGGTAAACAAATTGCTTTTGGTGGTGCTAAAGATGGAAAAAATCCAGATGGTAGTGAAAAGAAAAGCAATGGGTTATTAAAAAATGGAATTACTGGTTATTTAGGTAAGGGAAGTAAAGGTCTTGCGAAAGGTATTGGTACAATTGGAAGATCCCATGCCCAGGGTACTAAATGACAAGATACAAAAAATATTATCAAAAATCCTTTTGTTAGATTAAATAATATGGCTAGAATGGCTAGAAGTGCTGTTTCTGAAGGATGAAATGAAAATATTAGTAATCCTTTTAATGATGGAAGATATGGTCGTCCTAACTTTGATCCTGTTAATGAATAAAAAAATAAATTATTAAAATACTGGAGAAAATTATGAAATTAAAAAAAACAAAAAGTGAATTTAAAAAGAAAAAAAGTTATCGTTGAAGACGTAATGTTACTATTGGGATTTTATTAATAATAATATCGGGTATTGCTGGTGTTATTTCCCAATATGGTTAAATTCTAAAAAAATATAAAAATAAAGGATTATTAAAATGAAATTTATTCGTGAAAAAAAATGAATAGTACCTTTAGTTGTCTTAATTGCGATACCTTTTTTACTATTAGTAAATACTTTATTAGTTTATGCTTTTGTTTTTGTTAATAAGATGTTTTTTCATAATGGTGATGACCAACAACCATTTACGTTTAAAATTTTGACACAGAATGTTATTGATTATTGATTATTATTTTTAATTTTATTTCTTGTTGAGTTTTGTATTTTATTATCTTATTTTATAATTCATAAGTATAAAATTTATCGTGAAACTCATAATAAAAGTCGTTTTCTTCGTGATTCAAAGAACAAAGTATATGGTTCTGCTGCTTGATTAACACCTGCTGAAATTGCTAATACCTTTCCATTATCAAAAACTGTTGAAAATGATTATGGTATTGTTGTTCAAACAACAAAAACAAAAATTGGTGGTGTCCAATTTAATATTAAACCTGATGCTCATAATATTGTAATTGGTGGAACAGGTAGTGGTAAAACACAAAAATTAGTTATTCCAACTATTTATTTAAATGCACAGTCAAAAATTAAACCATCAATGGTTATTACTGACCCAAAGGGTGAACTATTTCAAAATCATTCTAAAATACTAAAAGATAATGGTTATGATGTTTATGTCATTAATTTGCGTGATACATCTGTCTCTAATTCATGAAATCCTTTTGTGAAAGTATATGATTTTTATGTAGAATCAATGCGTTTAAAAAAAGAAAATAATCCTTTAAATGAATCAATTACTTATGAATCAATGGCATTATCATGAATTAATGATATTGTTGAAGCTTTATTCCCTGAGTCAGATCCAAAACAAAAATTTTGAAATCAATCAGCAATGCAGGTTGTTAAATCAATTATGCTATTTATGTTAGAACAATTAGAAGATCAACCTGATGTGCCATTAAAATATTTTAGTATGTCAAATGCTGCTATTGTTGCTACTAATCGTCAACGATATGTTGAGATTTTAAAAAAAATGCCAACTCATAGTTTAGCTCGTCAAATTGGTTTGGGTACATTAGAAGGTGCTGAGGAAACTGCAGGTTCAATTAGTCAAATGGTTGCTAATGGTTTACGTTTATTTACTGATCCAGTAACACGAAATATTAGTTGTAGTAATGATATAAATTTAGATGAAATTGTAAAAAAACCAAGTGCTGTTTTCTTAGTTGTTCCTGATGAAAGTAATGAACGTAATGCTTTTGTTTCAATGTTTATTGCCCAGTTATATAAAAATACAATTCGCTATGCAAGTACCTTACCTGATATTAAATTACCACGTCCTTTATATTTTCTTTTTGATGAATTTGGTAATATACCAACTATTTCTAATATGGCACAAATGATTACTGTTTCGCGAAGTCGTAATATTTTCTTGATGATGATTATGCAAGATTTACAACAATTAACACAAAAATATGGTAAAGAAACAGCAGAAACCATTTTTAATAACTGTATTTTACATACTTTTTTGCAAACTATGGATTTACAAACTGCTAATAAATATTCAGATATGTTTGGTGAAAAAACAATTATTAATTATAGTCATTCTGGTAATAAAGATAAAAAAGCTGATAATATTAACTCATCATTACAAGGTAAGAAATTAATTACTGGTAGTGAATTAATGAAATTAGATTTTAATACTGCTGTTATTTTTTTAGCAAAACACAATCCAGCAAAAACACGTTTAATTCCGTTTTATGAATGGGGAACTAGACCAGCAGGACAAGCTGTTGTTACCAATGCTTCACGATTAATTGATTTTAATAAAGATTATTATTTAAGTTTTATTGGTTTATTTTATTATATTGAGAAAAGAAAAAATCCACAAGCAGCAGCAGAAAGAGAAAAAGCAAATAATAATAGTTAAGAAGAAATACCTTTATTTTATAAAGGTATTTTAATATAAATGTATATTATTGATAGATATAGAAAATAACGTTATACTGTTAATGATGTAAGTTTTGTTTTTATATGATATATAATTAACTTATATGAAAGGACTTAAAGATATGACACCAAATATTATTACTTCAATAAGGTTAATATTAGTACCAATTGTTATTATTTTAATGATTATATCTCCAATTAATAATGATAATTTTTATCATCTTTGAACAACAAGTATCACTATTAATAATTATACTTTACCTGTTAGTTGATTAATTGCAGCAATTTTCTTTATTATTGCAACAATTAGTGATTTTATTGATGGATGATGAGCAAGAAAATTTAACCAAGTAACAACTTTTGGTAAATTTTTTGATTCAGTAGCTGATAAGCTTTTAACTAATGGCATTTTAATTGTTATGGCATGTGCGACAATAATTCCAATTTGAATGGCAGTGATTTTAGTATTACGTGATTTTATTATTGATGTCGTTCGTCAAATTTTAGCTAGTAAAGGTGTAATAATGGCAGCTGATAAGTATGGTAAAATAAAAGCAGCAGTTGAAATGTTAGGAATTATTATTTTATTTTTTATTAATTGACGATTTTTAAATGGTGATGTTAATGGTCATGATAGTAATGATCAATATGGTGTAATTAATCAATTAGTAATGATACCAATGTACATTGCAACAATATTAAGTATTTACAGTGCTTATCATTATATTAATTTAAATGCTAAAAGTTTATTTAGTATTGAAAAAACAAAGGAGTATTAACATAAATGGCAAAAAAAGTGATTATTTTGAATCAGTGAGCAGTAGTAACAGGTGCTTCTAAAGGTCTTGGTTATTATTATTGTCAAGCATTACTAGCACAAGGTTATCATGTTTTAGGGGTATCTCGTGATAGTAAGAATATCTTAGAATTGGCAAAAAAGTATCCACATTTACAAATTAAAAATTATGATTTTGATTTATCTGATTTAAAAAATGTTTATAAATTATTTGAATTAGTTAAAGCATTAAATGTAACGGTAGTTATTAATAATGCTGGTTATGGTGTTTGAGGAATGTTTAGCGACAGTATCTTAGAACAAGAATTAAATATGATTAATTTAAATATTTCTTGTCTTCATATTTTAACAAAGTTATTTGTGCAACGTTTTAGTAAAAATAACTATGGTCGTGTTATTAATATTGGAAGTATGGCAGCTTTTAGTCCTGGTCCTGTTTTTGCTAGTTATTATGCTTCTAAGTCATATGTTTGAAGTTTAGGGGTTGCTATTAACTATGAATTAAAGCGAGCAAAAAGTAAAGTAAGAGTCATTACAATTTGCCCAGGCCCGTTAAAAACTGAATTTTGAAATCGTAGTAGTAATGGTAAAGGAAGTAAACAACATTACAGTTCATTATTACCAGTTTTAGATACTGAAACTTATGCTAAGAAGTCATTACAAACAGCATTAAAAACAAAGAGAAAAAGTTTTATTATTACTGGTATTTCTAATAAAATTACAAGAACTATTATTAGAATATTACCTTTAAGAATAGTACTGAGGTTAATATATAAATATCAAAAAGACCGTTAACAATAAATTTAATATTTTTCCTTAGTAATATTATTTTATAAGATTTGTTTTAATTGATAGTTTTATTATTACTGGTTTAAATTTACATCAATTTTAATGTCTGATTGATGATTATAAAATATGAAATTTATATTTGCTCTACTTCTATATAAAATAAGAATGTTATAATAAAATAAATGATGTTTAAATTATAATACTAATTAAAATTAATAATTATTTCTATGCTAATTATTCAAAATATATTATATACAGTATGATCATCTATTGTAATTTGATTTAAATTTGTTATTATATACTTGTCCTAATCTTAGGACAAAAAACATCATTTTAATTAATTTAAAATTGTAAATTTGGCTTTATGCCCTTATATGACTAATTTTCATGTAAGGGTTTTGTATTTTATTTTACTGATATGAGTCTTTAATTTAGTTTAAAAACTCAATTTAATATCTATTCCAATTTCATAAATTAATATTCCGACTTACCCTTAAAACCAATAATCATATAAACTAATAATTGAAAACATTTTAAAATTTATATCATTATACTTTAAAAGTATTAAAAATTTAAAGTCAAATTTACTTTTTTATGATAATTAAGTTTGTTTATAGTAAAAGTATTAATTAAAATAAAGTTTATTAAGTGTAAAGTATTATAACTTGTGGTATCTACTTTGCTAATTTACCTTTATTAAAAGTGACTAACGAAACTAAATATCAAAATATAAATTATAATTATCAATATGGTATTGCTTTAAATCCTACATAATATCATTATTGATATTTATACTTTCTTTTAAAATTAAAACTCTCTTTCTTTGTTAAAATAAAAAAATATTAATTAAGGGTAGTAACATTAAAATGTTACTACCCTTAATTTAAAAAAAATAGAGATAAATAAAATTATTAATTATAAATCAATTAATTGATTTATTTTAGTTATTATTGGATTAAGTTTACTTATTAGTACAGTGACAATAGAAAATCATAATCAATTTATTATTGTAGATGGTTTTGTTTACTTTTAGGATAATAAAAAAATATTCTCAAATAATAACATTTTAGATGTCTTTAATAATAATAATTTAGTATTAATTTTATTGCTAATTAATGATTGATTTAATATTTTAAATATAAGATGGTATGATATTTACGATATTTTAACACCGATATTTTTATCAATAAATATTATTTTTTTTATATTATTAAATTTTCTAAAAAGTAAAATATATTTTTTATTAAAATTTAATTTAGTAGTTATCATTAAATGAATTAGTTAAATTAGCCATTCTAACAATATATGCAAAATTTTGAGTTGAGGTTACATTAAAAGTTTTACCTTTTATCGCTACTTTTATTGTTATTGGATAATCCATGTGATATGCTAAAGCATCATCACCATCTGCTATTCACTTTATTTTACATTCTTCTAAATGTTTTTTAAATAAATTTGTTAAATTTACAATAGTGACATTATTTAAATCATTGATAAATCATTCCCAACTTTCATTAATACTAGCTTGGCTATAAGCTGCTTGAAACATATTACGCATATAATCTAATATTACTTGCTCAGAAATGATATTATATTTTTCTTCAGTTATTTCTTTTCTATCTCTGACTGCAAATGTTGCATTTTGATATTCTTCATCCTTTATTAAGAAAATCCTAGTAAATGGTGATAAATCTAAAAGTTGCGTAATATAAATAGTCATTGTATTTAAATTTTCTTTAATTTCATTAACACTATCAAAGTCACTAATGGGAGTTTGAAAGTTTTGCTATTTTATGTTTTATTAATTCACTATCATTATCAATTGTTGTTTGTTTTTTATCTTTATTATTGCTTATTTTTTTTTATTTTAATTGTAATTTTTTCAGTTGTGTTTTTATTTTTCATTAGTATTTCTCCTTTATTAAAAAATATATATACCTAGATTAGTAGTTACTAACAACCTAGGTATTAAGAAAATATAAATATGTACGAAAAATTATTTTTTTATAAATTTTTAAAATTATTTAGCTGCTTTAACAGTAAATTGGAATTTTTTATCTGAACTAGCAGTTACTTGTGGTGCATTAGTTACAGTTGCTACTACTTTGTAAGTGAAGTCCAATGGATAATTTAGGTCTTCTCCTTCTTCAACATATTTATTTAAACATTCTACTAAGTGTTTTTCGAAACTTGTATCTAAATTATTAATAGTAGCATCTGTTTTATTAGCAATTGTTCATTTTCAGTCTTTTTCAACTGCTAAATTATATGCATCAATAATAACATCTTGAAATCTACTAAGTAAATATTGTGGCACAATAGGTGTTTTTGTTCCATTTTTTTCCAGTATAAATGTTCCTTCTGGATATTTATCATTTTTTAAGAATAAAACTTTTTCTGTGTCGGGTAATCTATCTAACATTTGATTAATATAAGGAATCATAGTGTTTAAGTTTTGTTGTAGCGAAACAGGAGTAACATCACCAACTGCTTCATCTACAAATTCATATCTTAATGGTCCTAAAGAAAATACAGTTCTTGACATGTTTTTTTCTCCTTACTTTTAGTTTACTTATCTTAAATTAAGATTTACCTAAAATATGTTTTATTTAATATCACTTTCACATTTTTGCTAAATTCCTTACTATTATTAATATTAAAGTCAAAATACACAATTTAGGTAAATCTTAATTTAAGTCTATTATTGAAAAAATAAATATACAATAAAAAAAATATTTAGATTAAAATATAAGTTTTGTAGTATAAAAATTTAATTACTTTTTATATTAGTAATTTGCTAATAAAACTAGACAATATTAATATTAATTGTCGTATATTATAATGATTTTGTATATTTATGTTATAATCAAGAAAATTATCATTAATATCAAAAATAAAATAAAGTTTGGGATATTAACTAGTAATCTGTAGGTGTTTTAATGACAAGAATGGAAAAATATAAAGATTTACGTGAACAAATTGCTAAAGAAATTAAAGAAAATAGTAAAATTTGAGAGCAAGAACAAAAAATAGAAAAATATTATCAACAATTAATAAAAGTTGATAAAGCATATTTTGAACCAATTTTTCAAAGTTTAAATTCTGATTTAAATTTAATTAATTTTGAAAATTATTTTATTAAAAATAATGAGCAACATTTAGATGATAATGATAAATTAGTATTGGAAAATATGTTAGAAAATATTAATAATATTTTAGAAAAATATAGTACTAATGTTGATTATAAAATTGATATGCCATTAATCAATACTAATTTAGAATATCAAACATTAATTAATAGCATGCATAATAAAATAAGTGAATTTCAAAAAGATTTAGAAAGTAAAATTCATGATGTTAAAAATTTTGTTAAAAATTTAGAATTCAAATATAAAAAATACCGACTAAATAATAGTGAATTTAATAAAGAATTAAAAGAAATTAATCAACAGCACAATAATTTTCAAGATGAATTACAAAAAATTAAAATTAAAAATAATTATAAATGAAGTTTAACAGTATTTAGTATCACCATTGTTTGTTTAATTTTAGTAGTCATGTTAGTATTATCATTAATATTATTTATTAAATAAAGAATGGAGAAAAACAATGCATCGAAAGATTAATATTGCAATAGATGGTCCAGCTGCCAGTGGTAAATCAGCAGCAGCATATTTATTGGCAAAAAAAATTAATTATCAATTTATGGATACTGGAATTATGTATCGTAGTTTTACTAATTATTGTTTAAAAAATAAAATTGATTTTGAGAATCAAGATTTAGTACTTTCAGCGTTACAACTTTTTGATATGAAGTGAGTTAATGGTCATTTTCTTTTTAATGATCAACCACCAACAGAAGAAATTTATAATAAAAATGTTACTAGTAAAGTACCATTAATTGCTTCATTAGTTGAAGTTAGAAAAATTATTGTTGCTAAAATTCAAAAAATAGTCCAAAATCAAGGTTTTATTGTTGTTGGTCGTGATATTAGTAGTGTTGTTTTACCTAATGCGCAATTAAAAATTTTTTTAACTTCTAGTTTACATGCTCGTAGTGAAAGAAGATATCAACAATACCTTAAAGAAGGTATTAATGTTACACAAGAACAAGTATATAATGATATGGTAATACGTGATAATGTTGATAAAACTCGTAGCACTGGTCAATTAGTAATTGTTAAGGATGCAATTATTTTAGATAATAGTGATTATAATTTAGCAACGACCGTTGCTAAATTAAAAATTTTATATGATAATTACTTTAGTCATAAAAAATAGTATTTTAAATATAAGGATTTGAATGAAATGAATAAATTACCAAAAGTAGTAATTGTAGGACGGCCTAATGTTGGTAAATCTTCAATTTTTAATCGAATATTACAAAAAAAAGTAGCAATAATTGAAGATATGCCTGGTGCAACTAGAGACCGAATTTATGGAATTGGCGAGTGATTAACGCAGAATTTTGTGATTATTGATACCGGTGGTATTACTAAAACAATTACTAATTTTACCCAGCAAATTAATCAACAAGTTAATATTGCTTTAGCAGAAGCTAATATTATTTTATTTGTTTGTTCTTATCAAGAAGGTTTAACTGGTGAAGATCAAGATATTGCTAAATTATTATATAAAACTAAAAAACCAGTTATTATTATTGCTAATAAGTATGATAATATTCAAAAAGATAATGATAAAGTTTATGAATATTTAAATCTTGGCTTTGGTGAACCAATTTTAGTATCTGCTAATCATGGTATTGGTTTTGGTGATTTATTAGATATGATAATTGCTAAATTACCAAAAGAGGTTCATATTGAAAAAGATGAAAATATTAAATTAGCAATTATTGGTCGCCCTAATGTTGGTAAATCAAGTTTAGTCAATACTATTCTTCAAGAAAATAGAGTTATTGTTTCACCAATTGCAGGAACAACAACCGATGCTATTGATAGTAATTTTGCTTATAATAAAAAACAATATTGTATTATTGATACGGCAGGAATCCGTAAAAAAGGAAAAATTACTGAAGATTTAGAAAAATATAGTTTAATTAGAACTACTAATGCTATTGAACGTAGTGATATTGTGTTATTGTTATTAGATGGTAGTGTTGAAATTCAAGAACAGGATTTAACAATAGCGGGAATGGCAAAAAATTTAGATAAACCAGTTATTATTATTGTTAATAAATGAGATTTGGTTAAAAAAAATGAAAAAACAATGCAAGCGTTTACTAAAAAAATAAAAGAAAAATTTAAATATCTTGAATATTCTTTTATTGTATATTTATCTGCTTTAAAAAACAGCAGAGTTCATACTTTATTCGCTACTATTAATGAAGTATTAGTTAATATGAATTTGAGAATTAAAACAAGTATTCTTAATGAAGTAATTAACAAAGCGCAATTAATTAATGAACCAGCTTACTTTAAAGGTGGTAGATTAAAAATATATTATGCAACACAGGTTGAAAAAAATCCTCCTACTTTTATCTTGATGGTTAATGATCCACAACGATGTCATTTTTCTTATGAACGGTTTTTGATTAATCAAATTCGTGAACGATTTGGTTTTCAAGGAGTACCAATTAAATTAAGATTTAGAATGCGTAAATCATTGTATAAATAATTAACTATAAACTTATTATTTATATTTATTTAGACAAATGGATTATTTATTGTATAATAATATTTATTAAGATAAAAGACTAATGATTAGAAAGTATAAAGGATTATGCTAAATTTTTTAACATTAGAGTCGCACAATAAAAATTTATCAACATTAGTAATGTGAATAATGTTCATCATTGGCTTGGTTTGTGTTGGTATTATTTTTCTTGTGTTTTTTTTATTTAAAAGAAAATTGTATAAAGAAAGGAGCATGATTAACGAACAATTTTTACTTAAACCAAAAAAGGTTACATATCAAGTTTTTAGTTTTTGAAATAAGGTTCTTTATATATTTTTAATATTTTGTGCAACGATTGGCGCCATCGTATTATTATCAGTTTCAATAAGTTCAATGTTTTAATTTTAAAAACTTGAGTAAAAGTTTTAATAAGGAGGGAGTTAAAATATGGGTTTAGTTTTTCGAAAAAAACAAAAAGAAGAAAATCAAACAAAAAATAGTAATACTGAATTGAAAACGGCAAAAGAAAAAAATCCTTGAAGTAATGTTTTAAAATTTTTACAAGACTTAGGTAAAGCATTACAATTTCCAATAGCAGTATTACCATTTGCTGCTATTTTAAACCGTTTTGGTGCATTGGGACTTACTTTTACTAGTACTACTGATGTTACAGGTTTACATATTACTAATGAAGTAGGTTATTGAATTTCATATATTATTCAACAACCAGGAAAAATAGTATTTGATAATTTATCATTATTATTTGCTTTGGGACTGGCATTTGGTTTAGCTAAAGATCATCGTGGTGAGGCTTCATTGGTAGGAAGTGTATTCTTTTTAGCAATATATGCGATGACATCAGTTGAACACTCACTACCAGAAATGTTATACAAGAATGTTTTAACATTTAAATCAGATTCTGGTGAATCTTTTTCATCATTATTTTATGTAGAAAAATTTGGTAACGATGGTAAAACTATTATTGGTGGAATTTATGTATTAAATATTGGTGTTTTTGGTGGAATTATTGCTGGTTGCTTATCAGCAGTTTTGTATAATAAATTTAAAGAAATTAAACTTCCTCAAGCATTATCATTTTTTGGTGGTCGTAGATTTGCCCCAATGGTTGCTTTAGCAATAACAATTCCTATTGCTTTGGCTTTTGCTATTATTTGACCATGAATTCAATGAGTATTAATGAAATTTGGTCAATCAGTTGCTAATCCAGATAATCCTGCCGTTGCCATTCCTGGAACAGCAGTTTATGGAGTATTAAACCGTTTATTATTACCTTTTGGTTTACATCAAATTTTAAATACTTTCTTTTGATTTCAATTACCAATTAATGGTCATGTCATATCTCCAATTACCGGAGCTGCATCTGAAACAACAGAATGAGTAAATGGCGATATTAATGCCTTTACTAGAGGTATTGAAGGTTCTGGACTTTTTCAGTCAGGTTTTTTTCCAATTATGATGGGTGGTATTCCTGCTGCTGCTTTAGCTATGATTATGGCTGCTAAAAAAGAAAATAGAAAAATGGTATCAGGGTTTTTAGGTGGCGTTGCCTTAGTTTCTTTTGTTAGTGGAATTACTGAACCAATTGAATTTTCTTTTGTATTTATTGCTCCATTATTGTTATTAATTCATTCTTTATTAACAGGAATATTTATTGCAGTAACAACAGCATTACATATTCAAGTTGGTTTTGGTTTTAGTGCTGGGATTATTGACTATTGTATTTCATTTGCACAATCATGAGGCTTTGCTAATTATGCTGGTGGTGCCTATCATATTACTTCAAATCCATTGTGAGTGCTGTTATTAGTTGCGGCTGCTGGTGGCATCTATTTTATTACTTTTTATACAGTAATTACAAAAATGAATATTAAAACGCCAGGTAGAGAAGAAGATTTTGGTACTTTTGGTGTTGCTGAAAATAAAGTAGAAGTGAAATCAGAATCAAATAAAAAAAATTTTAAAAGTGATAAATATACAGTAATGGCAACAAAATTAATTGAAGCAATTGCTGCTGATAATTTTGTTGAAATTGATAATTGTGCTACTAGATTACGTTTGATTGTTAAAGATACTTCACTTATTAATTTAGCAAAAGTTAAAGCAGCGGGCGCATTTGGTACTACAATTTTAAATAAAGAAGTTGTCCAAATTGTTATTGGTACTGATGTTGAACATGTTGTTAATGCAATAAAAGCACAGTTAGCAAGATAACCGTTGCAAATCTTAAAGTTAAAAATAAATACATAATTAAAAAAATATTATTTTATTATCAAAACATAATACAAAGCTAATAGCTCATATAAACTAATTAATAGTTGTATGAGTTTTTAATTCATGAGAAAAGATAGGAGCAAAAAATATGGCAGCAGTAGTAGAACAAGGACATTTATTTACTAAATATTTACAAAAAATAAAAGCGCAACTACCAACAATAACTGAAAAAGATATTATTACTACACTTAATTTAATACATATGTGTTGTAGTAGTGATGAAAGTATTATTGTAGTTGTTAGTAATATTGCTGAATATTATAAAAAACAAGATGAAAAATTTGATGATGAATTATTTATCAAAAATATTAATTATGCTTTACAATTTATTGATCAAGATTTAATGTCATCAATGAGAATTTTGATTTCTCATATTTCAATATATAATGTTTTTAATTATCCCTTATTATGATCTGATTTTAATCAATTTATTAAAAATAATAGTATGATTAATGTTGCTTTTCTTGAAGAAAAAATAAAAGTAATGAAAAGTAACAATGTGTCTTTTGATGAAAAAATTAAATCATGTCATGATTTAAATAAATTAAATACATTAAAAAAACAATTAGATAATAATCTTGATATATTTAAACACTTTAAATTAGTTTGTGAAGATTCTCAATTATGTGTATTAAATTGTTATAACTTTATTGCTAATAGAATAAAATATTCTTTTGCAAATAATAATACTGATAATGGTATTGTATTAGTAGCAAGTGAATATGCTAAAATTCAAAAAATAATTACAAGAGAAAATAGATTTAATAAAATATTGATAATAGTAAAAAGTAGTAATTCTCAACTTTCATATAAATTAAATATTAAGGCACTTATTTTAATTTTTAAACAAGAAATGGTAAATTTATTATATGAATATCAATTAGAAACTTTTTTATTTAAAAAAAAGTCTAGCAGCACTAATTTAAAAATTAAGGCTCTTAGATTAAAAATTCAAAATATTTTTGATTTATCAAAAATAATTTTTGATATATTTGAACAATCATTTCAATTACTACCTTTAACTAAAGTAACAAATGATATTTTTGATGAAAGTGATTCAAAAGATCGTTTGAAGGAAGTTATTAAAGAAATTGATAATAATATTAAAATTCTTGAAGAATCAAATGAAAAATTAAATAAAAAATCAAATGAAAAATCAAATAAAAAAATGCAAGAAATCTTAGTTGAGGATGTTAAAAAAGAACCATTAGCGAAAAGAAAAGCAAAAAAGAAAAGCAAAAAAAATAAAAAAAATAATAATTTAGAATTATCTAAATTGAATGAAACAGATAATTTAGCATTCTCTACTGTTGCTTCAATGCAAGTTAATAAAGCAACTATTTGTAAAATTAATGAATTTGAAGAAGTAAAAAAACTAGAGAATGATATTTTTGATATTAATGTAGCAGCAGAAGTTATAACGGAAAATAATGTAAAAGTAATTACAACAGAAAAATTTAAAGAAGATGAGTTAAAACTAAAAATTAATGAATTAGAAAAGCAGTTAAAACAAATGGAAGAAAAATTAAAGCAAACAAAAGTTAAATCTACAACAAAGGCTGCAATATTAGAACAGCAATTAAAAACAGAAAATGATAATAAAATCAAATTAGAAGCAGAAGTAAAAAATGATAAACTTACTATCACAAAATTACAAGCAGAATTAAAAAATGTTCATAGTAAAGAAAATAAAAGAAGAAAAGAAAATAAAAAAAGCAGTCAGCAGTTAAAAAAAATAAATGAACAATTAGTAAAAGAAAAACAGGCATTAAAAAGAAGTAAAAGTGAAAATCAGCAGTTACTTTCTGAAGTTAATAAATTGAAGAAAAATAAAGCAGAATTAGAAAAGGCAGAACAAGAAAATAACAATCAAATAAAAGTAAAAGAAGAAAGTATTGCTTTATTAGAAAAGCAATTAGCAACTATTAATATCAAACAAACTGCAGAAGTTGCCAAATTAGTTAAACAAAAAGAAATATTAATTTTTGGAAAACAAAAATTAGAGAGTATAAATAAAGTAAATAAAAAACAGTTAATGAATTTACTTCGTCAATTAGAAGAAAAGCAAGAACTATTATCACAATGTAATCCAAATTTGAATGCATTTGCTGATAATTATTATATTAAACCTTGCGTGAAAGTTGAACCAGTTTTTGAGCAACAAATGGTACCAAAAACAGTAATAGTAGATGTAGTCCAGCCAGTAGTAGCATCAGTACCAATTTTAGTATCTACTGGCAATAAAATTGTAGTGGAAACTATAAGTTTAGAAAATATGTATGCTGGTGATAAGTTAACAACGGGATTTTATTTACAATCAAAATTATCTAACATGTAGTTTTAGTAAAAAATAAGAATCCTATTATTTTAAAAATAAAATATAAAAATTATGATATATTTATCAAGAGGTGGCTATATCATGAATAATGAAGTTTTAAAAAGAATTTTAGCCAAAAGAGCAATAACAATTAATGATCGAATATTATTTAAAACAATTTTTGAGATTTTAAGTACTCTTTTTACCAATGAAGAAGGTATATCAACATTAAAAACTGGTTATCATATAAATGATTATCAACATCTTTGATTTTTAACAATTACCCCAGATAATAAAAAAGAAACAGTAATTAAAACTGGATATGCAAATTTTTTAGCAGCAAATTGAAATGTTATTTATCAATTTAATAGTTTAACGACAATCGCTAAAAGAAGACAATTAGGTGAAAAGTATCATCATGGCAAAGTTGAATTTGTTACTTTTGCAAAAATAGAAGAAAAAGCAAAAGGTATCGGTTATCATTTTATCGGCATATTTATTTTTGCTAATTTTAGTGATCAAGAATGTAAAACAATGATTTTTAAAAAAATTAAAGATAGTTATAAATTAAAAGCAAAGAGTTAATAAAATTTATTAACTCTTTTTATTTAAAATGATAAATGTTTAGTTTTTTCTTCACTTTCTTCTTTAATAGTAATTATTTGATCATTAATTGCTTTTATCTTTTTTTTTCAGAGGTTTTTCATTAATTTTTTTATTTAAAAAAGGTGTTGCTTTAGTTTTAGATAATGATTGAATATTTGTAGTAGTAGGTTGTTGGCAAATGGTATAATGTTGTTCTATATTATGCATCATCGGGTGTAGATACAGATAGTCATTATCCAAGTTATTACTAGCACATTTCAGAAAGCAATTTCAAAACATTTTTATTTTTTCCTTTTCTATTTTGACTACTAGTTAAAACTAAATAATTGCATTATTTAGTTTTAATAGTTTATAATTATAATAATAGCAAACTTTAGTTAAAGGTGAATATAATGTTACACAATAGTAATATTTTAAAAATTAATAGTATTAATAATTTTGAACAATTATTTATTTATTTAGTTTTACCGGTTCTTTTTTTACTCTTAATTATGAAAGTGTCTTTTTTAATTACTATTAATTTTCATAAAAAAAGTATTAATAATAATAATAAAATATTTAATAAAACAAAAACTATTATTTTACAATTTAGTTTATGATTTTTAGCACAATTTTTTTTATTTTTATTACCAATTCAAGAAATAGTAATTAATATTCATTTTTTCGATTTAGAAACTTTACGATTATTATCATTAATTTCAATTTTACATTTAATTATTTGCTTTAGTTTTTTCAGTCATAATAATAATCAACTTATCAAAACAATGCGTTTTACTATTTTGTCAATAATTGTGATTGCCATTATTTTACAATTTAATTTTACTATGATTAAAATATCATTACCATCAATAAGTAACGTTGTTTCATTAGTAACTTTACTTTTCTTTTATTATTGATTATTTTTCTTTTTGTGAAAAATGTTTAGTAATAATTTATTTACTATTTTTAATTTAATGAAAAAAACTTGAATTACATTATTTACTAATTCTTCGTTACCTAATATCATTGATAAACAATTGCCAGTAAAAACATATACTAAAACTAAAATTATTGTTTTAACATGACAATTTGAACATCAGTTATTTATTAATTTTGATTATCAAATTTCTATTACTGATTATCATAATAAAAAAGTTTTAATTGCTACTTATAAGAAAAATTTAACTTATTTTTTAAGCGCGCAATTAACAATGCTTATTAGTAAAACTATTCAAGATTTAAAAACTTTGATTAATGGTTGAAAAATGTCTTTAATTCAATAACTTTTTTTGTTTTAGATTTATAAAAGAAAGGAAGAACGAATATGAAAAAACAATCATTTTTGCTTTTTAAAAATGCATTTAAACAAGCATTGCGTAATAAAATTCAGTTAGTGGGTTTAATAGTTTTAGTATTATTATCATCAACTATTTTTTCATTAATGCAAACAAGTTTAGCAAGAATTTCTAATGAATATTCAATATTAGTTGAAAAATCTAATTTACATGATTTTGTGATTGATTTATCTAATACTGCTCCAAAAAATAATGTTACTAGTAAAAGTTTAACAACACCAGCTGTTGAGAAAAATGATCTTCAAATTAATACTATTGCCAATACTGTTGGTAATGAATTTATCTGAGATCGTGTTGAAGGCAGAACTATGCAATTGGATAATAATAACAATAATAGAATTTTAAAAATATTAACTTATAATCAGGATGCTCGTATTGATAAATTAATTATTAGTGACGGTTATCAAATTGGGGATACTAGTAATCCTGATAAAACACCAATTCAAAAACAAGTAGTTATTAATAAAGAATTTGCCCAAAAAAATCATTTACAAATTAATGATACAATTCGTGTCCAATCAGATCAATTAGGTAGTAGTTTAAAAGTTTCAGGATATAATTTAAATGATCCTCTTTATAGTAGTTATAATTGATTAAAAATTGTTGGCTATGGTGTATCTGCTGATTTTACAACACCAATTATTGATCAAACAACACCAATTCCAAATAAAACTCGCGAAGGGTTATTATATGTTGATCCAACGCAATTTGGTTTAAGCAAAGCACCAGAAAATAATAACTTTATTTGATCATATGATAAAAATAATGAAAAAATAACGATTACTGCTGATAATGATCGTGAGATTTATTTTGTTGGAAAATCAATGATCGGTAAAATTAATAATATTAATTTAATTTCAAAGCAATTAAAAGATAAATATATTAATACTATTGATTCTGATGCTGCTTTAGTATATCAATTAGGAAATAGTAATTATACTTTTAATAGTCGTACTGCTACTTTGAGTGCAACTATTACTGCTTTTAAAAGTTTATTAATTGGTTTATTATTAATTGTTTTAATCATTACTGGAATTACAGTAATATTAATTACTTATAAAAATATTGATAATTCACGAACACAAATTGGAATTTTAAAATCATTAGGTTATAGTAATATTAAAATTTTGATTACATCGTTAGCTTATCCGATGATTGCTGCACTTATTGGTACTATCTTAGTGTTTTTACCAGCTAGTGGTTTACAAGTAATTGTTGTCCATTCTTTTTCTAATTATTTTAATCTAGATTTTGGTAGTTTTATTTTTAATGGATTAGGATTTATTTATTGTTTAATTTTAATATTTGGATTTTTATCAATTATTGCTTGAATTATTAGCGCATTAACAGTTATTAAAAAACCAATAGATTTAATTAAAAATGAATCAGTTACTGTTAATTCTCGTTTTAGTCGTTTTATTAAAGCAAAAAGTATCAATCGTGGATTTTTAACAAGATTTCGTTTATCACTATTTACATCATCAATTGGAAAAATGGCAGCAGCAGCATTAACTATGTTTTTAGGAACAACTTTAATGACAACAGCTATTATTGGTCCAAAAATTATGGCTGATAATAAATTGTTTTCTTTTACTGGTATGAATTACCATTCTTTAGTTGAATATCAAGTGCCAACTTATAATTCGCCATATAGTTTTTATAAAACTTATAATCCAAATAATAAAAATGATTGAACATATACTGCTACTACTGATGATAAGGGTAAAAAGTATTTACATCCACCTCGTTTTGATAGTTCAGGTCCATTGAATGAGACTTTTGTTAAAGAATTATTGGACAATAATATTAATGGTGAAGCATATGCACCAATGTCATATGAGTCTGATCCTGGCGCTGCTATTAGCACTTTGGGATTGTCTGGTTTAACATATTTAAATGGTAAAATGCTTACTAAAAACTTTTTAAATGGACTAGATTCTAGTGATATTAATAGTGATATTAATAATGGTTCAATTATTGAAATTATGGTGCAAATGGCTTGACCAAATGCCTTACCAATGTATCAAAAAGTTTTACAAGAAGAAAAGAATGAGAACTTTTATAGTAATGATACTTATAATATTGTGCGAAAATTTTATCAAGATTTTCGCACAACAGTAGCAATGAATATTAGTGGTACAATTTCTCAAACTGGTAATATTAGTACTAATCCTAGTGATTTTGATGTTACAAAGTTTAAAACTTGAGCAAGTAGTAATATAAAAGCTTATCATAATACTTCAAGTTCTGGTGTTACTTTTGTCAATGATATTGATAATTTAAGTTTTGATACTCGTGATAAATTTTACCCATGACATTTAACTAACGAAGAGCAGTTATTAAATAATAATGCAACTGATATTAGTGAAGAAGATCGTGATCATTGAATTAATAAAGTTGGAATTTGATTTGGTGCTTTATTTTATAACAGAATGGGACAAACAGTAGTGCAAGGTGTTTATACTAAAAGTCCATATTTTATTCGTCAAAATATTGCTAAGGCTTATAATGACCCTAATGCTCCTTTTAATGTTGCATTTAATGTTGTTCCCTATGATAAGAATACTGATGAATTAGGAACTTATTTTATTGGTACTCCTGAAAAATTATTTAATCACAACAAATATTTAATGAAAGTTTATGGTTTACAAAATCAACAACAATTAGGTAAACCATCAATGATGCAATTATATGATGAAGGAGGTTCTTCATTAAATCCACTTTTAGAACAAGAAAATAGTGACAATAGTATTAGTATTGTTATTAATCAAACGATCGCTAAACAATTAAATTTAAAAACTAACGATGAATTTAAAATGAGTAGTAATGGTAATATTATGAAATTTAAAAATGCCACTACTAATAAATTTCAACCTTTTGGTTTAAAACAAATTAATATTGATGATATTGCAAATGATTCTGAAAATGATAATAATGTAACGTTATTAAAACAAAATACTGGTTATGAAGAAGTTGCTAGTTTAAAAAATAAAGCATATGAGAATGCAGGTATTAATGCTACAGCAATGTTACAAGAAGTTACTGCTGGTAACGTTGTTAATGCTTACGATCATCAAATGACTGCTAAGTATAAAGTAGTTGGTATCTATAATGGTTATGGTCAACCTAATGCTTATATTAGTAAAAATAATGCTGATAAAGTCTTATCATTTGATGAAACAAAAAAATTTTTCTTTCTATTATTTAAAAAAGAGTGAGCAGAAAAAAGTGAAACCGCTGGGGTTGAATTTGATAAATTAAAAGATATTAAAGATTATGATGAATTGTTTGAAAAAATAAATGATCCTGTTTTTGCTAAACTTAATCAAGTATTTGCAAATGAAAATCCAATATTTAATTTTAAATTTTCAACTTCACAAGCATTACCAGATATTACTAATTCATTTTCAACTTCACAAATGTATGGTGATTATAGTGCTTTTGGCTTAAATGGTGGTACTGATAATGGTATTACTTATCAAGGTTATGGTGCTGGTAGTGCCAATAATATTACACCACAAGATATTCATCATCAATTATTAAATCAAATTACTGATTTAGTTGATACAGTATTAGGAGCCTTTATTATTTTTTCCTTAATAATTTCATTCTTTATTATTTTATTAACAAGTAATTTAGTAATTTATGAAAATCGTAAAACAATAGCAACTATGAAAACACTTGGCTATAGTGATGCTAAGATAACTAATATTGTTATTGGTATGTATTTACCAGTGATTGCTGTTATGTTTGTTATTGGTCTTCCTGTAGGGTGAATAATTGTTAAGTTTATCATTAATTATTTAGCTGCTAATACAACATGAGTTTTACCTTTATTTTTTGCTTGATGATTACCTTTTGTTATCGGTTTCATTGTTGTTGCTATTTATGCCACAACCTTTATTATTGATTGACATGCTATGAAGAAAATTAATCCAATTAAAGCTTTAAATGAAATTGATTAAAAATTGAAGGGAATAAGAACATGAAAAATAATAAAAAAACATTAAAAATGTAAATCATGAGAAAACTGAAAAGCAATTAAAATCTAGTTTTATCAAAAAATCAGTATCAAAAGAAAAACCACTATCACTACCAGTTCATGTCTTTCATGATAAGCCAGAATCAAAAGAAGAAATCGAAGCAAACAAAAGGAAATTAAAAGTTTTTAAAGATAATCAAAAAGAAATTAAAAAATTGACAAAAGCCCATTTAAAAGAAATTTTAGCAGGCAAAATTATCTCAATGACTAACAATATACCAAATACTAATACTAACGTTATTGAGTTATTTGATGTTAAAAAATCTTACTTAACAGGAGATTTAGAATATGAAGTATTAAAAAGTGTTAATTTAAGAATTAAATTAGGTGATTTTGTTGTTATTTTAGGTCCTTTTGGTAGTGGCAAAACAACGTTATTAAATATTATTTCAGGATTAGATAAGGCAAATACTGGTGATGTTTTTGTTGCTGGATATAATTTATCACTATTAAAGGATAGTCATTTAACTAAATTTAGAAGAGACAATGTTGGTTTTATTTTTCAACAATATAATTTATTAACTAATTTAACAGCTCGTGAAAATGCTGAAGTTGGTGAAAACCTTGCTAAAAATAAAAATAAAAATATGACAATTGATGATATTTTTAAAGTTATTGAAATGGATGAACATATGAATAAATTTCCAAGTCAATTATCTGGTGGTCAACAACAAAGAGTTTCAATTGGTAGAGCACTAGCCAAAAATCCAACAATTTTATTTTGTGATGAACCAACTGGTGCTCTTGATGAAGAAATGGGACGGAAGGTATTAGAAATTTTATTAGATGTTAATCAACAATATAAAACATCAATTATTATGGTTACTCATAATCCAAACTTCCAATATGTTGCTAATATTGTTATTAATGTTAAAAATGGTAAAATTATTAATATAAAGAATAATGAAAAACCAATGAAACCAAGTGACATAAATTGATCATAAGAAAAAGATCGTAAATGGGGGTTGATTTGCTAAATATAGAAAAATTTGTGTGGTGAGAAAAATATTAAATTATAAGAAAGCAATAGAAAATACGATATGTTATTTAGTTTAATTATTTTTCGAAAGAGGGGATAATAATGAGTATTGGATTAATTATGTTGATTATATGAATATGTTTTGTATTTTGAGTAGTATTTTTAATTTGAGGGATAATTTTATGTAGTAGTAATAATAATGCATTAGGGGTTTTATTATTATTTTTAACATTAAACGTATTTGGTTTAATTATCGGTTTTTCTTTATTATATAATAATAAGAATAAGCAAACAGTAGCAATGGAAAAGAAATATTTATCAGAAAAGATAGATTAAAAATAAGATTGTTAATAGAGTGAAATTTTTTGAATATATTTTTTAAAATATAATTTAAATTAAATTAACGCATTTTATACTTTCTTGATTATATGCTAATGAATTAGTTAGAAAATATAGTAAATTAACTTTTGAAGAACAAAAAGCTCTACATTTAATTTTTTCTCATGTTGAACCTTTTTAAAAAAATCCAACAATTTTTTTAATTAATAAAATTGATTTTTTTGAAAAATTAAATTTAAAAGGCAATGATAAGTATAAAAGATATAAACTTATAGCCAATAGTTTTCGATCAAAGCATGCTTTGATTTTATATAAGTTTTTTTGTTCTTGAAATAATGAGAAAAAACTGTTCAAACTACTAAACAACTAAAAGAACTATTAGGATTAAATGAAGATACTTATGTTCAAAATGGTAAGTTTAATCGAACTGCATTTGAAGGAGATACAATTAATAAGACCATAAATGAAATTAACAATGTATCATTTACAAGTTGATTATAAAAAAATAAAAAACATAATAAAGTTCAAAATTATGAATTTTATTAAAAAGAAAAAAAATAAAGAAGGATTTAATAATAGTAAATCAATTTTCAAAACAAAAGATGATGAAAACTTAGAACAGCAACAAAAAAAGTATCAGAAGAAATTACAAAATTATTAATTGATATTGATAAAGATAATAATATTATTTTTAATAAGTAAGTATGGACAAATAAGAAAATATTTAATTTTTTATTTAAGGAGAAAATAAAACATATGATTTTTTTAGATGATTATTATCATTAAAATAAATTCTAATATTTTACAAAAAGAATGAAATGTTACAAATAAACCAATAAAAGTAGGACAAGAAGGAAAAGGTGGTCAAGGAAAAAGAATATATAGTATTTTTGGAAAAGCAATAACACTCTCTGCAGAAGGGGGAGGGTCTGGCAGTAAAACAGGTTTATATTTAGTAAATAATATTTTAAGAAAATTAACTCCTAGAGAATGTACTAGATTACAAGGTTTTCCTGAAACTTTTAAAATTAATGTTTCTGATAATCAAGCATGAAAACAATTTGGTAATAGTGTTTCAGTTAATGTTTTACAATTAATAATAAAAAAAATAGTTGATGATAATATTTTTTTAGAAAGAATAAACAAAAATGAATTTAAATAATGATTTAAAACCTAAAGGTTCTAAAACTGCTAAAGATGGTTATAAAAATGAATATTTTATTATAGAAAAATTTGGGAGCATGGCGAAGATGTCTATTAATATATAATTACCCCTTTTCACTTAAACTCTCATTTCTAATTTATATAAAAATTATTAACAAAGACGAGAATAAAAATCTTGTCTTTTTTTTGTAATTGTAAAATTTTAAAATTTTTATTATTAACACCCTTTAAATATCTACTACACGCCGTGACCAAGTAGGAGAAAGTTAATAATTAATAACCATCTTTAACACTATTATCAACACGTGTTAGGGAATTAAAACAGTGAACTACAACACAGTTGTTAAAAATAGTAGCTAAAACATGTGGACTTGCATGGATAAATAATAAGTGGAGTGATACCTAATAAAATATACTAACCATTAAATGGTAATTCTTGGGGTGGGAGCGAATTGGTAACTAGTATATATAGACCTACTAGGGAACCTACTATATTAATTCTATTAATTCTTTATTTAACCAATCTTGTCACCACCCAGTGAGCAAGTGTTGGTTTTATTTTTTATTTTTTTTGAAAAATTTTTCGAAGCCCACTTTTACTAGAAAAAAACAACTAATAGTATAAATAATCTAAAAATAAAATATATATCCTTTATGCAAAAAGCAATAGATATATAGAAAGGATTATTATGCAAATTAATAAATCTTTTAAAACAAATTTAGGAACTTTATATAATATGGATGCATTAAAATTCATTAAAACATTACCACATAATAGTATTGACTTAATCATTACTGATCCTCCATATTTATATAATAATATGAAAATTAGAAATAATTCAAAAGATAAATTTAGTAAAGCAAAAAATAAATTATCAAAAGAATTAATAAATAATAATCTTTTAAATTCTTATGATATTATTACTTATCTTAATGAATTTAAAAGAATTTCAAAAAATAAATTTTTTATTATTTTCTATAATAGAAATCAATTATATACATATTTAGAATGAATTAATAATAATAAATATTTTAAATTTAGAGTATTTACTTGAATTAAAACAACACCTATGCCAACAAGAGTGTTTATGAAAGAAGATAGAGAAGAAGCAATAATAATATATTATTGTAATTCTAATTCAAAAATAAGAATACCTAATTATTCAAAAATGCAATCAAGTTTTTGAATAGGTTCTACTTATAAACCAAAAAATTTAAGATTTCATCCAACAGTAAAACCATTAGAAATGATTAGAATATTAATTACTAAATTTAGTAATGAAAATAATATTATTTTAGACCCATTTATGGGTAGTGGGACAACTGCTATTGCATGTGAAGAATTACAAAGAAAATGATTAGGTACAGAAATTAACAATGAATTTTATACTCAAAGTATAGAAATTATAAAAAAAATTAATAATGATTAATTATTGCGATTTTTGTAAAACTCATAATCCACATAATACTACTTCTTATTTTTATAACAATGTAAAAATAAAATATTGTTTTAAATGTTGTAATGAAATTTTATTTAAAAAATTAAAGGAATTAAAATATGAAAATTAATAAAAATCAAAAATGCGAATTAAAAGTTTGTATTAATAAAGTTTGAACAGATTGTATTAATAAATCTACTAAAACTATTAAATATAAAAATTGGTCTATACCTTATCTAATATGTAATAGTTGCTATGATAAATTACCTAAATATCTTAAACAAACAGCAAAAATAATTGAAAAAGGATATTTTGATTATGAATAAAACTAAAAAGAAAAGAAAAAGATGTGTCGAATGTGATGAATTATATAAAGCAGAAAAAATTACTATGCTTTATCACTTTAAAACAGAATTAGAAGCAGAACAACATCATATTAGAAAATTTGAAGATGATTATGATATTGAAGAACATTTGGATTATACAAAACCATATGGATATGTTTGTGATTGATGTAGTGATTATTAATAATGCAATATGACTTAATTATTGGCATTGATCCTGCTGGTATTGGTAGTAATGGAATTATTATATATTCAAATGAAACTAATAATATTATTTTTAATGAAACATTTAAAACTAAAACTGTTCTAGAAAGTAAAAATTTATTTAAAGAATGCTTTTTAAAAATTAAAAAACAATTTATTAATAAAAAAATATTAGTTATTGTCGAAAATTTTTTTTAAGTTCAAAACAATTATTAACTAATCCATTAGCAACTCCTAAAATTATTGGTGCTTTAATGGTTTTAGTACAAGATGTTATGAACTGAGATTATCATGAAAATCAACCAAAAAACAAAAACAAAATAGAAAATTATAAAGGAAATATAAAATTAACAAAACATGAAAAAGATGCATATAAGCATATTCAATATTATTTAAGGAATTTTAAAAATGAAAGATAAAGCAAATTATGTTAAATTAACAGTAAAACTTAGTAACACAATTGAAGCAAAATATCATGAAAAAGGTAATAAACAATTATATTATAGTGTTTGTGGGCAATGGAATGGTTTAAACTATGTTACTTTAATTTTTAATAACCCAAAATTTTATAAACGATGTATTTTATTAAACAAAAATGATGAAATTATAGTAAGTGGTCAAATCTTTAATACTTTAAATATTCCTAAAAATCGTGCATTTTGTTCAATTAATGTTAAATGATTTAAAAAATGAAAAGAGTAAAAATGAATAAATGTAAATATTGTAATAAAAGAATTTGATTAACTAAAAATTGATGTATGAAATGTTTAAAAAAAATAGTTAATGATTTAACAAAAAATAAGGAAAATAAGGAGACTTAAATAATGACTAAACAAGAAAAATTGATTAAAGAGATTGGATATGAGAAATCACAATTAACAATTTTATATCATAGGATAGGACAAATGATTTCACGATTAAATGAACTACAGATTAATATTGATAATGGAGAATTTGATAATGACTAAACAATGTAATTGAAGTGAAAATAAAACAATTAATGGAAAATAAGGAATGTAAATAATGAAAAAAATAACTGTTGATGTAAAAGAAGTAACACAACGCTGGGATAGTCAATCAGTAGATTTAAATATTTTATATACAATACGTGAACATCTTGAAAATGGTAATTATAATACTGTTCAAAACATGATTAATGACTGAATTGATGATTTAGAGACAGAATTAGGAAAAAAGGAAAATAAATAATTATGGGATATTGAACAAAATATTGTTGTACCTATTGTGGAAAAATAATGATAGGTGATGAAGAAAATATTAAACATACTAAAACTCATAAAAAGGAGAATAAATAATGAACTATTGTGATTGAACAGAACGAGTTAACGCAAATGGTAGTGTAACTTGAAAATGTAGTAATAAAACAGAAGAGAAACAAGATGAATATGGAAGAGCATATTGTACTGAACATAGAATTAAAGTTGATCAAATTAATAAATCAAGGCATAAAGATTGTATTAATAAAGAAAAATTAATTAAATATTTTAATAAATTACCAAAGAATCAAAAATTAACAACAGAAACTTTATATGTTTTCGATACTATATTTGAAAAAATAGAAAACGGAGAATTTCATTAATGATTATATTACCTACTTTATTTGGTGATAAAGATGAAATTGAAATATTATCACCATCACCACAAGCACTTCGTACTCATAATGATATTAGAGCAATTATCTTAATGAAATATCCTAATGTTAAATCACAACATATAATTATTTCTGACCCCGAAGATAATGTTGCATTAATAGTTGGTGATAATGATGTTTATCAAGGTTGAGTAAAAGTTTAAATTAAAAAAATAGAAAATTAAGGGAAGTAAAATAAATTATGCCAAATATAGAAAATACACAATCAAATTATACTTTAACTAAATTAATAAGAACTGGAATTAGTCCTATTTGTGCAATGATAGGTACAACTGCTTATTATGGGCAATTAATAGGAAATCCAATATTAGATTTAATTAATAGTTTATTATTTGGTAAAAAATTAGGTTTAGATATATGAAACTTAAATCAAAGACCAAGTAATAAAACAAAAGTAATTAATAGTAGTAAAAAAATATTATTAGGATTAGGAACAATTGGTTTAGCAAATTATAGTAAATTTATAAATGAAATAATTGAACCTATTGAACCAACTACAACACCTATGCCTATAACTACTACTACAAGTACAACTACTACTGAAATACCACCATGACCATTATTAAGTATAAATAATAATCCTAATAATTTAATAGATTGAGATACTTATATTTCATTAAATGCTTATGGTGTTTCAAATCTTATTAGTGGTTTAACTGAATTAATACCTAATAGATTTCAAAATATAAGAAAAATAGCAAATATGGCAACTGGTGGATGTTTAATAAGTAGTGGTGTAGCAATGGGGATAAATAATGATTTTAATAATGCTTATGCTATTCCTACAATTATTGCAGGAATAAGTGAAATTATTCATAATTTATTACCTATGGAAACAGTACATAATAATACTGAAATGCAAGAAACAGTATTCATTAATGAAACTGCAAATCTTATTAATGATAATGTAAGTATTAATAGTTATGGTAGTGATATGAGTGAAGTTAATATTAATGCACAATTATCATTTGCTGAAAATTATTATCACTTATAAAAAGAAAGGAAAATATGGAAATGAAAGAATTTATCCATGAATTAATTATTATTGGAACAAGTGTAGGAACATTACTTTGTCGAGAAATTATTGTTTTATTAAAACGATTTATTACAACTCCAAAGCATGTTAGAGCAAATAATAAAATTATCAAACATCAAAAAAAATAGCAAAACTTAATGAAAAAATTAATAAAGAAAATAAGTAATAAAGGAGAAAAATAAAATGACAAAAAATGAATTTAATGAAAAATATAGAAAATATGATATCAAAATTGATAGAGATTTTGATTTAGATATTGAATATTGTTTTAAATTTTCTGATATTGATATATTAGAAAATGCAGTTAATGATTATAAAAAATTAATAAATGAAATGCCACAATTAGTTAAAGATTGATTATTGGGATAAGATTAGGAGAATGTTAAATGTTAGAAAATGAAACTAATGGACAACAAACAACGCCAACTGTAACTGAAAATGATGTTTCACAAGCAATAGAAACTAAAGTTAATGAAGCAGAAAATAAATTAAATAAACTTAATCAAGAAATAAAAGAAAAAGAAATAATTAATATATTTAAAAAATATCAAGTTAAAAGTGAATTTTATGATTATTTAAAATTTAAAACAAATAAGATAGAAAATTCAAAAATCGAAGATACTATTAAAAAAATTATTAAAGAACAACCATTGTTTAAAGAACCAATTAATACCGGTGGTAACCAAGAAACTATATTAACAAATCAAACATCAATAAAAATTAATCCATTATTGGATGGATGAATTGCAAATACGTATATAATTTAATTTTCTTTAAATAAAAGATAAAATAAATTATTAATTGTTACTTTAATTATAGCATAATTATTATTACTAGTAAAGATTTTTATTTATTTTTATTATTTTAAACTAAAAATTCCTAATTATTTAGGTTTAGATTTATTAAATTTTATTAATTTAAACAAATACTTTTAATTTATTTATTCTTGCTTGTTTTAATTTTAATAAATTAAAAAATACTTCTTTTGTATAAATTTTAGCATTATTATTAGATATAGATTTTATTAAATGATATACATCACTTTCAGCACTACAACCTATATTTCAAGTAGCAGATTGATTAATAATACCCTGTTTATTATTTTTAAAATATTCATATATTTTTTCATCAGCATTATTTTTTTTTAAATAATCTAATAATTTATAATAACAACCATTTAAAAATAATTCATAATAAGCATAATTTAATTTTTTATTATTTTCTTTTGTTCTTTGACCTACAATAAATACTTGTTTTAATTTTTGTAATGAATGTCATTTATCTACAGCATAATCTATTTTTAAATAATTAGCAGTAGATTTAATATAATTAGCACCATCTCCACTTAATTTTAAATTTTTATTAGAATAATCAATAAAAATATTATCTAATGTAGTTATTATTGCTTTACCAAATTCTTTTTTAGTAATTCTTTGACCTTTTTTAGTTGATATAACAAAAATATATTTATTTTCTAAAACATGTCTATTATTAGTAGATTTATTTAAATCAAATCCTAAACTAATACTTACTGTTCTATGTCTATATTTTCATTTTTTCTTATTATCAATTAAATTATTATATGCTTCATCTGTTTGTATATAAATATATTCATGTGATAATATTTTTCTTTTTTCTTGTGGTAATTCTTGTACAAATATAGTAGTTTTTTTTAATCTTCTACAAATAGTTGATAAAGATATATCAATTTTTAAATTATGTTTAATTATAGGATAAGTAATATTATTTAAATCTGCATTCATTATTATTAATTTATTAACAGAATTTGTATAATTTTTATATTTATCAATATCTATATATGTTCTTGTTGGAGTTATATTTTCATTTGTTAATTTATTTTTATATGTTCTTAATGGTAAATAAGAAATACCAAATTCATTTTTTATTAAATGTTTTCTACGATTTAATAATTTATATTTATTTTTATCATATTCATTTTTAAATCAATAATAATCATATTTTAATATTTTATTTTGATAATCTAATAACATTTGTTTATCATAATTAATTTTATGTTGAGTATTATCAAATTTTTCATGAAGTAAAATCATGATATTATTATTCCTTTCTTTTAACTAAAAATGATTATATATAGATACATTAGTAAATGTTATAATATACTTAACAATAATAATAATTTTAAAAGGTGATAATATGCCAAAACAAAGAAAAGAATTAGGAAATTATAAAGAAAAAATACAAGAATATTTGAGAGAAAATAAAGATAATTTTAAAAAATGTACTAAACAAGAATTAAATTATATTTTAAATGTAGATAATAAATATATATTTGATTGCCGAAGAAGAGCGACAAAATGACAAAAAGATTTTATTAAAGAATATGATAAAGCATGTCTTAAAATAGGAATAGCAAGATTAAAAAATGTAACTAAAGTTGCACAATATGAATGATTATATTTAAGAACAAATCATAGAGATATGTTTGATGATTTAATAGATAATCAAAATGTAGAAACAAATAATAGTAATATAATTATTAATATTTGTGAACCAAGAAAAATAGAAAATAATGATTAAAAATCTATATTTAATATAGATTTTTTCTTTATTTTAAAGGGAAAAAATGATATAATTTAGTAAAGTGAATATGTTAATTTAACATATATAAAAGTGACATATTAATATAATAAAAATTTAATAAAGGGAGATTAAAAGTATGAGTAATTTTACTTTTGATGAAAAAGAGAATTATAGTTTAGATGATGTTAAAAATTTACTAAAACAACATAGAAATGTAGTATATGCTGAAAGTAAAAAAGATATTGAACCTAAATTAAGTGAATATGAAACAAAATTAAAAGAATATGAAAATAAAATTAATAGTTTTGAAGAGCAACAATTATTTTCTAATATTAAAGATACTAAAAAAGTAAATTTAATTAAAAATTTAATGAGTAATGATAATTATAAATCTTTATCTAAACAAGAAGCATTTAATAAAATAAATGAAGATTATAAAGAATTTTTACAAGATAAAGAAATAGAACCTATTAAACAAGAAAATAAATTAAATTCAAATAATTTTAATCCTAAAACTCTTTTAGATTTACATACAAATATATTAATCCAGAAGAATTAGAAAAAAAATTAAATGAAAAAGCTAAAACTGCTGGTATTACTGATATTAAAGAATTAGAAAAACTTGTAAATTTAGCAAAAGGAACTGCACTTCAATTTATTAAATAGAAAGAGGATAATATGGCAATTCCAAAAATTCCAGAAGCATTTTTTATTAGTGGTAATTCACCTACTGAAAATGCTGTTTTAAGTGTACTTGAAGCACAAGTTCGTGGTGAATTAACTGCTGAATTAAGTACTTTATTTATGAGAAATACTATTACTGCTGACCAAATAGCAAATATTAGTGGTGTAGCAATGGCAATATATAGAGCAACTGTTCGTGTATTATGAGGTTCAACATGAGATGAATTTACTGGTACTAAAAGACAAAAAGGAACAGTTAAAACAACAACATTAATTATTGATAAAGAATTAACAATTGATTTTAATATCCCAGAATTTGATATTGAAAGATTTATGACTTCACCAGCAAATGTAGCAACACAAATTGTTTCAAATTGAACAAGTTCATTTATGAGAAATTTAAGAGAAAATTTTGAATTAATATTTTTACAAGGTACAAAAGATTATGCAATTGCTAAATCATTAGTATTACCTTTAAATTTAAATAATATGACTAAAGAACAAGCATTAAATGCTTATTATATAATTGGAGAAAGAAATAATAAATTAATTAAAAAAGTAGATGATATTACAGTTGGTATTAATAAAGCAGATTTAACTGGTGCTTGTGGTATTGATAGTAGTTTTAATTTAGGAAAAGCATTTACATCATTAAATTATGGACAAATTGCTGCAAATACTTTAGCAACTGGTAAAAGATATACAAATCAAATTATGGGTATGGAATTTTATGAAAGTTTTTATTTAGAACAAGATTTTATTCATGATACTGTTTCTGGGATGCATTTAGAAAAAGATTATAAATTATTAGATTTATTTGGAGTAGTTTATAACAGATATATGTGAGGTATGCCTATTTCATTTACAAAAGTAAGAAATAAATTAGATAATGCTACAGATAATATTCGTATTATTGGTAAAGCATTATATTCATTACCAGCAGCAATAAGACCTAATTTAATGTATATAATTCAAGAAAAAATGCCAACAGTAAATGAAATTAAAGCAGCAAGAGCAAAAAATTATAAAGTTGATGCAAATAATATTAATGCTACTTATCAAAGTACTGATTATGATAATATAAATATTTTAGATTTACAAGATATAATTTATTATAAAGATTTAGGAAAAATTACTATTGTTGGAGATATTCCTACTAGTGATGAATTAGATACAGCAATAATAAATGCTGGTAATGTTGGATTTAATCCTAAAAAAGCAATATATACTAATATTACAACAACAAGTGCAACTATGACTGGTGATAATAAAGAATATTATGGAATAGTAAAAATAACATTTTCAAAAGTAAAAAAGAAAAATTAAATTATGACTAATATATATGAATATTTTAATTATAAAAATAAAATTATTATAAATTCAGCAAAACCAGAAGATTTAAATAGTTCACAAGATATATTAGCAATATTACTTTATGAATTTCCAACATTAAATCCTAATTATATAAGAGTAAGTAATGTTCATATAATTTTGCTGTTTGTGTTGGTGATAATGTTAATTTAAAAGGTAAAGTAATAATTCAAATTGAAAAATCTATTAATTTATTAAAAGGAGAAAATAAATATGCCACAACATGCTGAGATTATACCATTGAATAATTATACTTTAACTAAATTAATAAGAACTGGAATTAGTCCTATTTGTGCAATGATAGGTACAAGTGCTTATTATGGTCAAGTAATTGGTAATCCAATATTAGGTTCAATTAATAGTTTATTATTTGGTAAAAAATTAGGTTTAGATATATGAAACTTAAATCAAATGCCAAATACTAAAACAAAAGTAATTAATAGTAGTAAAAAAATATTATTAGGATTAGGAACAATTGGTTTAGCAAATTATAGTAAATGAACAGAAAATAATATTAATCCAATAGAACCAACGACAACGCCTATGCCTATAACTACAACAACTACTACTGTTAATCCATTTCCAAATTTATTATTAAATATACAAGAAAATCAGTCATTAATGGATTGAGATACTTTTATTAGTTTAAATGCTTATGGTGTTTCAAATCTTATTAGTGGTTTAACTGAGTTAATACCTAATAGATTTAAAACTATTAGAAAAATAGCAAATATGGCAACTGGTGGTTGTTTAATATCAAGTGGTATTGCTATGGGTATTAATAATGATTTTAATAATGCTTATGCAGTTCCTACTATTGTTGCAGGAATAAGTGAAATTATTCATAATTTATTACCTATGGAAACAGTACATAATAATACTGAAATGCAAGAAACAGTATTCACTAATGAAACTGCAAATCTTATTAATGATAATGTAAGTATTAATAGTTATGGTAGTGATATGAGTGAAGTTAATATTAATGCACAATTATCATTTGATGAAAATTATTATCATTTATAAGAATTAAATTATGTTACCTTTAATTATTAGAATTATCTATTATGCATTAGAAACTAATGATATTAGAACTGCAATTATTAGTTTATTAAAGTTATATAGTAAAAATCAAAGTTTAAAATCAGTTTTAGATAGTGAAAATGTTAGTGAAGAAGAACTTGGACAACCATATTCAACCTTTAATCCAAATATTATTAAAAAACTTTTATCAATTTTAAAACCTAGTGAATTAACAGAATTAAAAACTCAATTAGATAAATTAGTATTTAAAGCTATAAAGAAAATTAATAATTTGTTTAAAGAAGATAAAAAAGATATTAATGGTAAAGATATAGAAAAAGATAATAAAGATAATAAAGGTTGAGTAATATTATCAAGTTCATGATTTAAAAAAGGTTTATTTTATAAATCTAATCAATCATTAAAAGTAGGAATATTACAAGGTTTATTTCAAAGTGATACATCAAAAAATAAACGTTGATATGGTCCTTATACTTATCCAAATGTACCAGAAGAAACTTGAAATTTAATGAAAGTACAAAAAGGTAAAAATGGTAATGGTGCTGGAACAATATTTTGAAGATATTTTTTAAGAAGTTTTTTACCAAGTCAAATTCGTAAATATGTAAAGAAACAACTTAAAGAACAGAAAGGTATTACTAAAGGTAAACAACGTTATAACATTATTAAATCAACTAATATTAATGTTTTAAAAACAACTGCATTTATTAATAGATTAGAACGTGGATTTTTTAAACTTAAAGAATTTAAAACTTTACCAAAAACTGAATTAGGTAGTAGAGCATGAAGAGTAGAAAGAAAAGAATATTTAACTTTTCATAAAAATAATAATTTAAATAAAAATATTGGTATTTCAATTTATAAAAATAAAAATACTTATAAAAAATATAGTATTAATAGTAAAAGAAAGTAGGTGATAATTATTATTGAATTAGATAAACCAATTAAACCAATTGGTATATGAAATACTATTAATCCAATCTCAAAAGATAATAAAGAATATAAAAGATTAAATAAAATTTGATTTAATAAAAATAGTACTCATATAGATAAAATAAAAATATTAATATCTAATATTTTAAAAATAACTAGTCATATTATAGGTATGTTAATAACATTATTTTTTACAATAACACCTTGATTAATACCTAATATACCAATAGCAATGGGAATAGGTAATTATACTAATCAATATAATTTTACTTGACCAGACCATTTAATATTAACTTTATTTCCTATGTTTGGTCATATTGGATTAAATATTATTACTAAATTAGGTAATTATGGAAAATTAATTAAATATGCATTAATAACTATACCAATTATTATTACAAGTCCTTATTTAATATATCAATATAAACAAATTAAAAAGCATAAAAAAGAATGTAATTTATGTAAACAACATTCAAATAAAATACAATTGGAGGAATAAAAATGAATTTATCAGTTACATTAATTTCAGCAGTATTAAGTGGAGCAGTTGCTAGTGGTGTAATTATTACTATTGTTTTATTATATTTATCAAAAATTATTAAAAAATCAAAACAAAGTGAATTAGCAAAAGAATTAAAACGTAATAAAGAATTAGAATTTATTACAGCAAATATTAAACAATTAAATTCTCATTTGCAATTAGAAAGTACTCAAACAGCAAAATTATTAGATTCATTTAATATTGATAAAGAACAAGTAGATAATTTTGTTTTATTAGAAAAATCTAAAAAGAAAGAATTAACTGAAAAAGATAAGAAAAAAGCAACTAAATTTAAAATTTAAAGGGTTTAAATACCCTTTATTTTACATTAAGGAGTAAATTATTATGGCTATTAAAGACCCATTAATGTTTATAACAATAGAAGAATTTAAAAATTGAAAAGGTTTTAATAAATTAGAATTTGATGAAATAACAACACCAGATAATGAAATTTGATTTGCAATATCAGTAGCAAGTAGTAATATTGATTATTTAAGTAGTTTTTCTATTTTAAAAAAATGACCAGAAATAAATCCAACAGGATTTACTGATAATATTCAAACTGCAACTGCATATTATGTTAGATTTTTATTAACAAAAGATAGTAATTATATTCGTGGTCAATCTTCAATTAGTCAAGGTGGAATGACTTATAGTGAAACTAATCCAGATGATCCATATTTTATACCACCAGAAATATTTAATTGTTTAAGAAAAATTAAAGAATATCCAAATATTAAAGGTTTTAATTTAAATGGTATAGAACCACAAAAAAATAAATGATTTAATAAATTTATTTCAAATTGTGGTGAAGATAGTCCGTTAAATGATTATATTCCTTATCCTAATATAAAATCATTAGATAATAGAACTAAAATTACTATTACTCATCCACAAAATATGTTAAGACCAGTTATTAATATTGATACTAATAATATTAAAAGTATTGATAATTTAACTACTGAAGAATTATTTATCCAATATTTTAGTAATGATAGTATGCAATTAGTAGATGGTAAATAAGGTCAAAAAGAAAAAGTAATTAGTATTAGTGATATAGTAGATAAATTAATTGAAAGTAAACAATCACAATTAACATCTAATAATGCTGGAGATAATATTACTATTACTGGAAGTGGTAAAGATATCAAAATTAATGCTTCTGGTGGTAGTGGTGATAGTTTATGAAATGATACAAGTATAGATGTTAATTTAAAATTAGTCAAAGATATTAATTTACAAGGTTATAAATTAACAAGAGTTGGTGATCCTACTAAAGAAGATGATGGTTCAAATAAAAGATATGTTGATAATAATCTAGAAAATAAAATTGATAAAGATCAATTTCCATATGCTTTTACATTAAATGCTCTTGGTACTGAAAATCCTAATTTAGAAACTACTAATAAAACTATTGTTGGTGCTATTAATGAATTAAAAGAAAAAATAAAAGATAAAAAATTTGCAAATGAATATTTTAAATATAATACTGAAACAAATGAAATAACATTACATGATGAAGAAAATTCGTTACTTTGTAAAGATTTATTAGAAAATAATGAATATAAATTATTAAAAACTCAAAATAAAAAATTATTATATGCTATTAATGAAATATTAGAAAAGCAACCAAATAGTTTAAAATGAAAAGAAGTTGGAACAAAAATAAATATAAATAATATTCAATATGCTTTTAAACCATATACTAAATATAAAATTTATTATAATTTTGAAAATCAAATAAGCATAAAAAAAGTTAGTTTTATTTGTAAAGAATTTTTATATGGTGAATTAAATACAGATGTTCAGTCTTTGGATTGAGATAATGTTAACCATAAAACAATGGTTTCTTTACAATTACAAAATAATACAATTTATATTATTAGTAACGTTGGAAAATATGGTCAACTTTTAAAATTAGAAGAATTACAAGAGTAAGATTATGAATAAAGAATTTACTTATTTACATGAAATTAGTTATTGATTATTAAATAAAAGTGATTTTACTCATAGTGAATATAATTTAAGTGGATCAAGATATTCTAGTAAAACATATAGTGTAGCAGAAAAATTAGCAATATTAATTGCAATATCAATTAAAGTTAATAAATCAATTGCTATATATTGTTTTAGAAAATTAAATAAAGATATTAATGATTTAGTTAAAGAAATATATAATGCTTTAATAATAATTGGTTTTAATGATTATAAAGATTTTACTTTAAAATATCCAAATAAACAAGCAGATTTTAGATTTAAAGGGACAAAGTCATTTATTAGAGTGATGGGGGTTTATAGTAATAGTAATGATAGAATACCACTTAAAGGTCTTTCTAGAAGTGAAATAAAAGGATTTGATTTAGCAATAGAATGATGTGAAGAAGCTAATGAATTTACACAACAAGAATTTCAAGCAATAACATTTGCATTAGGTAATGCTAAAAAAAGAATTAAAATAAAAAGTTGTAATCCAGATAATATTTATCAATATTTTATTGAATATATGAATAAAATTGTTCCTTTTAATTTAGAAATTATGAAATCTAAAAATGAACAAATTAAATCAGTATTTGATAATAATATATTTAAAATATTTCATTATAGTAATTGAAAAGTAAATGCTCATAATCTTACATTAGATATGATTAATGATTTAGAAGAATTAAAAGTATTAGATCCAATAAAAGCACAATCTTGATATGATGGTGTACCTAGTGTATTAACTGGTGCTATCTTTGCAAGATATTTAGATAAAGTTAATACTAAATTAGATTTTCAAGTTTCAAAAATAACTGGTGGTTTAGATATTGGTATGGCTACAAGTATAACTGGTCATCCAACTGCTGCTTCATTATGATTTATTGGTGAAAATAAAAATGGAAGAAGAGCACATAAAGAAAGTGAATTTTATCATAGTAATGCTACTATGCAATATAAAGATACTGATACTTTAGCAAATGATATTATTAATTACTATTTAAATGAAAGTAAACGTTATATAGCAATGGTATTTGGTTTTATTTGTTATGTTGATTATGGTAATGGTGGATTAGTATTTATTGATGTTTTAAAAAGTTGAGTTAAAAAACGTAATATAACATGATTAAAATTTATACCAGTAGATAAATCAACTTTATATTTAAATGATAGAATTGATTTTACAACAATTTGTATGCTTAAAAATATTATTAGTTTTAATTGAGAAAAATGTATAGAGACTAAAAGACAATATAGTTTAATGCAATGATTAGATAAAAAGAAATTAGATACTAATAATAATGAACCTAAAATGTTAGATTTACATGATGATACTTGAGATAGTGATATGTATGCTTTAATGCATGAAATGAAATGATTAATTAATGGGATTAATAATAAATTATTAATTAATAAAAATAAATTTAATGGTGATAAATTATGATAAATACAATGGAATATTTAAGTTGTGATAAAAGTAATTGATATATTGATATACCTATGATTATTTGCTCAAAAATCAACTAAATTATGATTAGGTAAAGGTTTTTATTTAATTCAAGTAAAAAAGAAATATTAGATTATCTTAATGAAATGAATTTAAAAGATAAATGATTAGAAAAATTTTATAAATTTGGTTTACAAAATAGTTTAATGGGTAAAGTATTTATAATGATTATAGTTAATGAAGATAATAGTAAATCAATTAAAATATTACCAAATAGTTTTTGTGGTAGAGTTGCTAAATTTAATGAACAAGAACAATCAGCAGAATTTTATTTTATTAATGAACAAGCAGATAGTGCAACTTTAACATGAGTAACAATACAAAATGGAAAAGTTAAATATGAAACATATAAAGATAATAATAAAGATATTATTTTAGGTTCTACCAAAACAAAATTAAAACCAAATATAACTCCAGTAAAAATTTATGAAATTAAAAATCCATTTAATTATATACCTATTTTTGAAATTACTAATTTACCAATTATTAATTTATATGGTAATGCTACAACTTTAAATGCATATCCAGATTGTACACCAGTATGAGATTTAATTTGAGATTTAAATCGTGTAATTAGACAAAAAAGATTAGAACGTGAATTAAATGTTACTACTTTATTTGCTGCATTAGATAATGAAACAGTTAAAGAAATGCAAGAAAATGGTAATATTGCTGAAAATCCTAAAAAAGATATATTTGTTAATGTTGGTAGTGCTGGTTATGATAAAAATGGTAATGGTGGTATGCAAATTATTCAAGGTGACCCAAAATTTAATGAATATTGATTAGATTATAATGGTACTGCTAAAGCAATATTTAATGGTGCTGGTTATGATTATGATGAACATGGTAATGATGTTTATACTAATAAAACACAAAGTATGTTTAATAATAAATTTGATATGGAAACAACAGAAATAAAAATAGCATTTTATAGTGCTTATTTTTATCGTATTTTTGATTTATTAATTATTAGTGAAAATAAATGAAATGGAATTGGTGAAAGACCTTATAGTTTTAAATTTATACCAATTGCTATGACTGATCAAATAATACAAGACCAAATTATTAATTCAAGATTAAATAATGGCACAATGACAATAACTGAAGCAATTGGTGAATATGATAATATTGACCAACTTATGGCAGAAAATAAATTAGAAAATATTATTACAGAAAATCAAAAATTAAATAAAGATTTAGGAGTAAATGAAAATGATACATCAACAAATTCAATTAATGAAACATCAACATCTACAATTAAAAAGACAACAATTACTAATTAAAAGATGTAGTTATTGAAAAATATTTCCATTTATTATAAATAATGGAGCAATACCATTAACTGAAACTGGATATAAACCTATTAATAGTAAAATAAGTGATTTTGGTCAATATGAATTAATACTTACTGGTAATACTCCAGTTGTATGTATTTGAAAAAATAGTACTAAAATATATCAAAAAAATAAAGGTATAATAGACCCAAATACTCATAAAGTAAAAGGACAAGAAGAATTTTATACAAAACAATATAAAATTGGTGATTATTGAAATGCTTATTTAATTGATGATACAAGTGGTGTTGATTTTAGTAATTTACCAAATAATCAAATATTTAAAACTGTACAAACTAAAAGACAATATACATTAGTTATGTTTGAAGAACATATTACAATTGATGATTATTTACAATTTTTTTGTGTATTTAATGATGAAAATGAAAATATAGGTGGTAATTCTGGAAAAAATCAAGATAGACAATTATTATATATTTCAAATGTAACAAATTATTATAGTCCTTATAATGGTGCATTTAGTATGCAAGTATTAACATTTAGTAGTTTAAATGATAGAGTAGTTGCAAGTGGTCAAAATACACTTGATTTTGTACAATATGCTTCTCCTGGTAGTGGTTATGCTTTTCCTACTATTCAAAATGGTATAGTTACTTTAAATCGTACTTTAATGCGTGATATAGGAGTAAGATATAGTCATAGACAAAGTTATGGATTAGAATTATTAACAAGTTGTTATTATTATGGTAGACCAATAATACAAGGACAAGAACCAATTCAACAAAATAATGAAGAAATATTTGAACAAAAAGTATTTGCTTCAAGAAGATTATTTATTGCTGGAAATAATGATCATTCTACAACTGATATTAAAAATAATGGTGGTTTACTTGCTGGAATAAATGATAAAGTAACAACAAGTAGTCATCCAGAAACTACATTTTATAATATAATGGACGCAAAACCTACTGGATTTACTCATTATGATACATGACAAAATTTTTTAGAAGCAAGACAATTTGATATATTATCACAAAAAGATTTTCAAGGATTACTTACTTGTAATAAACAATTAGCAATAAATAGTAATGGTGATGCTATTGGTAAAGCAAAGTTTTTTTGAGATAGTGAATGAAATATAAGTAATTTACAAGGTGAATATAATGTTGATATGTCAAGTAATTTTAAATATAAAGATGCAGATACTGGATTAGTTATTGGTTCACCAACTGTTGATTATAAAAAAATAAGTCAAAAATATATGTCAGCAATATTAAATTTTAATAGTGTAGTATTTAGTAGTTTAATTCAAATGCCTTATGATAGTGTACAATGATTACCATTTGCATTAAGTTCAATTCCATTAATAGGTAAATTATTAAATGCTTTAACATTAGGTATACCAGTAGGATTTATTATTACTCAAAATTCTCAGCAATATAAAAATATGCCATTTTTTAATGGTTTTATGAGTGCATTTTTTGCAAGTAATTTAAGTTCAATTATTGGTAATAATGATAATAATTGATTTATACCTTTAAATGTATTTAGTAATTCAAGTGAATTTGCATTAGGTAAAATGTTAGGTTCACATGTTAGTACAACTGCTATGACAATGAAATTAAGTGATAGAATTAGTGTTTATCCATGAGACCCTACTACTGGTAAAAAGTTAGAAGTTAAAGAACAAATTAGTACTGTTGATTTATCACAAAAGAAAAATAATAAAGTATATATTTTAGCAGAAGATACAGAGTTTTTAGATATTGCTTCACCATTAACTAATGAAGATAAAGAAACACAATGAAATCCAACAAGTAATGGAGTTATTGATGGTTCAAATTATGCTTATATTATTGATACAATTGTAACTCAATCATTACATCAAGGTGAAGAAAGACATACATTTTATAGTGATAATCCTTTTACTTATCAAGGTGATTATAATGAAATATCAATTGCTCAATTTCGTTATAATAATATGGGTTATTTAACTGGTAATGCTTTTATTTGAACAACTTTGTATAAATTAAATCATGATGAATATGAAGAAAGTGAAGAAACTACATTTAGTTATCCAGCAAGTATATTACCACCAAGTCCACAAAATATAGCAAAAAATATAACAATTTTAAGTTCAAAAGAAGTATCTGCAAAATATATTAATCAAAATGTAAATTTAATTAGTTCTGAAATTACAGATAATTATTCTAATTGATATGGTAGTACTGAAATTGGTGGTATAAATGAAAATGATTTAAAAGTTTATTCTATTGATTTAAAATCATTATTAGACCCTACATTATTAATTAATACTTTTAATGATTTAAAAAGATATTATAAATCAATAACTATTGAATATTACATAAATTCTGATTTAACTACTAATTTTCCTATACAAGGTTTTCACTATAATGCTTCATTTCAAAATCCAAATAATGTAACAACTATTAAAACAATATTATTAAATGATTTAATATTTAATAATAATTTTTCAAGAATAATAAAACATGAATTTATTCATAATGGTACCGGAAGTCCACGTGGTAGGGGTTATATTGCCTATGCTTATTCAGTAGCACAATGAACTTATGTATTTCAAAAAGCAAAATTTGAAATACAGTTTAATGGTAAAGGAACAAATTATAATGATGTTTTAGATTATGTTCCTTTATGTGGAATAAATTTTGATAATTCATCAAATAGTTTAATTTGAAATATTGGTATTGCAACTTCTTATTTTGAATTAGATTGTACACCAAATGAAATTGATAACAGAATAGGAAATATAAAAAATGGAAATGCCAATTCTTTAATAATTAATAAAATTGTGTTAAATGTAAGATAGAAATTAGTTTTTTGTTATAATAAAATTACATAGTTTAGATAGATTATATTATATTAATTATAATAAAAAGGGGTATTTTCATATGAAATTTATTTTAAAATTATTAAGTACTATTAAATTAGCAACATTACCAGTAACAGTCACTACTGCTTGTGGCATTGAACAAGGTCTCCCACAAACTTTTACAGCAAAATTTGATAAAATTAATAAATTTAATGTTACTATCATTAATATGTCAATTCCAGTAATGGATTTAAAACTTTATAAAAATGATGTAATAGATAATTCTGATTATCTTAGTGATTTTTATAATAAGGAAGGATATATAAAAATTGAAATTGGTGGAACAATGTTTAGTAAATTTTTAAATGTATATGGATTAAATATGAATAATACTGAAAAAGATATTAAAGATAAATTAAATAATACTATCATTTCTAATGGTAATATTACTGTTAGAAAATATGCTCCATATGTTAATTTTTATTATCTTATTGATTTTTATGGTAAAATCTAAATAAGATAACATTCTCCCACAATCTTAAATATTAATGTATAATGTAATGAACTTACTTAGGTAAGTTACAGATGTTTTATTATTTACTCTTTATTATTAGGTTGGCACCTAATTAAAAAGTTACCTTAATTGGTAACTTTTTTATATTGAGAAGATAAATGCATTTCCACTTATAGTTAAATGACCTTCAGCTATTTCTGGTACTCCTAATAATACTTCATATTCTTCATTTTCAAATGTTTTACTATCCATACTACCAGCTCTTATAGGTATAAGAAAAGCATTATTTACAACATCAAACTTTCCTTCAAAATCAAGTCTTATTTTTTCATCCATTTTTATTCCTAAAAATATTTCATATAAATTTATTTCTTTGGGTTTATCAAATACATTATTAAATCCAATTTTTCCTTTAGGAACTAAATTTAATTCTTTTACTAATTTCATTGAAATAAAAGATATAGTAGAACCAGTATCTATTAAAGCTTTACAATCTTTCATCGGTTTATTTCTATCAATATCAATAATTCCGTTATTATTATTTGGTAATCCTACTACAACATCTATAATGGCTCTATTATTTTTAAATTGTTTTACTATTCTTCCCATTTTAACCCCACTAATTCTAAATTATTAATATTATCTTTTTTTAGTAGTTTTTGAATAGAAAAAGGTTCATCTTTAAATTTTTTATGCGCTTCAATACTTGCTTCTTTATATTTTTCATAAAAATTAATTAAATTTTTATTTTTTAATAAAATATAATGACCAATTTTATCTGGATTTTCTTTTATTAATTTTTCTTTATTTTTTTTGAAATCATTCATAATTTTTATCAACTTCTTCTTGATATTTATCTTTTATCATATTTTCACCACCTTTCATATATTAACATTTTTTTTATTAATTATTTATTCCTTATTTTTATAATATTCTTTTATTTCTTTTACTTTATTTTTAAATTGTTTTTTATGAAAAAAACACATATTAAAAAATTGTTCTACACTATTTTCTATATCTAATGTTTTTAAAGTTATTAATACTTTATTATTACATTCTTTAACAATACATTTCAATAATACTTTTTCTTGTTTTTGTTTTTGCATTAATTATTCTCCTTTCTTATAATAAAATTCATTATTTTGTAAATTAAATAATTATTATAAAAATTACAGTCTTTATAATCTTCTATTAAAAATATTAATTCTAACATTATTTTTTCTCCTTATTTCATTTAAAATCTTTTGAACAAATTTCATCACACATATTACATTTTAAATGTATAGAACATAAACATTGTAAAGATATAGAAATATTACATTTTCACAAGTAGTAAATCAATCTCAATTATTACATAATGATTGTGTATAATGTAATGTTTTTATTTTTTCTTTATTCATTATTTATTTTCCTTATTTAAATAATATCAACCAATTAATAAACTATCTGCTTCATCATGATTATTAACTTTTATATTTCAATCATATTGTTCAATTAATTCATTTGCTAATTCTAATGATAAGTATTTATCTCATTTATTAATTTTTTTAAAATTTGCTACACTTCATTCTCTTAAATGTCATTTTTTTCATTCACTTGGACTAATTAACATCTCTTTTGTTAATAATTTATTAAATGTTCCTGCAATAAAACCCCTAAGATGTTCTTGTGTTTCATAACCAATGCCATTTTTACATGAAAAGTACCACGTTCTATAATTAAATCTATATCATTATCTCTTTTTCTCTGAAAAAATATTTCGCCTTGAAAATCAATAAAGTCTAATTTTTTATTGTTAAAACTAAAACTTCCTATTCATATTGGTTTTCATATACAATAATCTTCTATATTAGGTTCACAAGTATTATGTGGTAATCTTACTTCTTTAAATTTACAATTTTTTCTTTCTCATAATGTAAATCCAGTATTTTTCATACTTGGATCAATTGAAAGTAAGTAATTAGTCATTATTTATTCTCCTTATTTTTAATTAAATTATTAACTATTTTTTTAAAACATTTCATACATCAATTTTTAGTTAATCAAATTCTTTTATTACAATATTTACATTTATTCATAATTTTTATATTCATTTTTATTATTATTTTTTAAATTTTTAAATCTTTCTCTAATTTCTTTTAACTTATCAAATAAAATTTTTAAATAATTTTCACCCATTAATATTAAAAAATCTTTATTATTATTTGGATTTAATCTTTCCATATCTTCTCTTATATATTCATCAAATAAAACTGTATTTGTAATCATATATTTATCAAAATAATCTAATTGTTTTTCACTTGGTTCTCATTTTTCATTTTGTATTTTTACATTATTATTTTGATATTTATTATTATTTTGTATTAAATTAATATCATCATTATCTGGATCTAATTCATCTTCACTTAATAATAATAAATTCATTAAAAAATATCTATAAGTATAAGTTTCTGCACTACCTTTTGCTTTTGCTATATCTGTATTTTTAGCACATGCTAATATATCAAAATATTTACTTTCTTTATCATTATCTAAATCTATAATTGTATATCTTTTAAAATAAGATATTTCTACTTCATTTTTATCTAAATAATTTATTTTTCTATCTGTTGTTAATATATCTTCATGTATAATAACAATGTTTAATTCTTTACATAATAATTTAAATTTATTAAAAATATCACTTAATAATCAATATTTATAATTACCAAATTTATTAAAACCATTTTTAGGTGTTTTACCAATTTCTAATTGTAATTTAAGTATTTTTTTAAATAAATTCATTATTTATCACTCTTTCTATTTATTGCATTTTTAATTAAATTTCTTACAAAATTAGTAATTGACATATTATTATTTTCTAAGCAAAGTTTTTTTAATTCATAATGTTCTTCTTTAGTTAATCTAACAAAAATTTGTTTATTAATTAATTCTTCTAATTTTTTCTTATGTGCTGACATTATTTATTCACTACTTTCTTTTTTAAAAGCATTTTTAATACTTTCACCATATATACCATTTTCAATATCTTTAAAAAATATTTCTAAATCATTTGCTCATTTTGGCATATTTTGTTTTATCATTAGTCTATAAACTCTCCATCTTCTATTTCTTTTTTTAATCATTTAATATTAATTACTTCATATCCATTTTTTTCACTTTCTTTTAAAAATTCAATAAATTTTTCTCTTGAAATAAAATTATAATCATCCATATTATTTACACTCCTTTAAAATTTTCTAATTCTAATAAATTAATATAATAGTTATATAATCTATCATAATTATCACTTGTTAAATACATATCATTTTCAATCATGTCATCAATACATTTATTACAATAATAATTATTATCAATTTCACTAATTCATATATATTTTTCATTATGTATATTACATTTCATTATTTTTACCTATTAATTTATAAAAACATTTATTACATAATCTATTACCAATTGAAGATTTTTTATGACATATATCACAAGAACCAAATTTTTTATAATCTATTTTATATTTTATTTTATATTTATATTGATTATATTTTGGTAAATATTTATCTAAATAATTACTCATTTTATATTTATTTTCCTTTCTTAAACATTCATCACAAATGAATTTGTATAAATAATAATGATTTGGTTTTGTTTTTTTATTACAATTATCACAATGTCAATAAACATTATTTATTTTAGTAAATATCATTTTTAATCAATTCCTTTCATTAATATTTAGAAGCAATAATTATTAATGTTAAAATCATAATAATTATTCCAATTACTAAAAATATAATTCTACTTTTTCATTCTTTTTTATCTAATTCTTTTTTTGCTTTTATTAATTCAATTTCTTCTTTTAATAATTCACTTTGTAATTCTTTATTATCTTCTTTAATTTCTATATTTTCTTTTTCTTCCATTTATTTAATTCCTTTCTAATACTTTAAATAAAATATTTTATTATTATGAGTTGATATATCTTTTATTGGTGTAACAATATAATTTATTGCTAAATCATTATATTTATATGGATTATTTATTTTAAAACTTTTTCTATTTTCTTCTCATGTAATGTTATATTTAAAACATTCTTGATTTTTATCATTTGTAAAAATATAATAACCATTATATTGTTCATAAAATTCACAAGATATTAATTCATCTTTATTTTGATTTATAGTAATATCTGGAATATTTTTTATATATTTTAAAATATCACTACCTTTAATACTTTCAATATCTTTTGTAATTGATTTTTTACCTAATTTATAATTAAAATTTTCAAATATTTTTAATGCTATTTTTTTATTTTTTTTCATCAATACTAATATATTGTTTAGGAAATCATGTTTCATATTCACCAATTTCTAATAATATTCCACCATTATTTGTTTCTTGTATTTTTGTTTTTAAATCTAAACTAATATTTGGCATATAATATTCCTTTCTATTACGTATTTTTTATTACGTATAAGCCTTATCACCTACAGTGATAAAAGGCTTATATATTTTTATTAATACGTATACGTAATATATTGTGCTTTCACTCTGTATGAGTGAAGCACATATACGTAAATAAAAATTTATATTTAATAATTAATTTATTTATGTTAATATATAATTGATAAGGTATGTATTAATATATAACCCCCTTTATGTGTAATAATTTAAAAATTATTAAAGAACAGGGTTTATGGTTATTGCATTTCTATACGTATTCTTACTAACTAACATGTAGCATTCAATTAAACTCAATTTCATACAATAACAATTCAATAAAAATTAATAAATTACTCTTTTATACTGATATAGAAGTATTTACATAAAGTACTCACAATTTGACTTCTATGACAGTTTATTAAGTTTTTTATTTAACAATTAAAAAATGAGAATTTTATCTCTCATTTAAGTTCTTATTAAATCTATACACATTTGCAATACGTCCTTATTGGATTATAAAAAGAAAAATTATTTATAAAAAAGGAAGTTTAAAATGGCAGTAAATATTCAAACAAACTTAAATAATACCGAAAAATTAGTTGAAGCACCAGAATTCATTGAATTTTTTAAACAATCAAATAGTCCATGAGCAAACTTTTTTCCAATTGCAATGACTAATTCTACAAAAATTGAATTTATTATTAAATTACCAAAAGACCCAAAAGTTAAAGTTATTCCATGAGATGACAAAAGTAAAAGATATGATGTTGGGTATGCTACTACTGATAAAATTGAAAAAATAATTGAAAAATCATATCTTGCTGGTGAAACTATTGCCAATATTGACTTAAATGCTGAAAATGGTCAAAATTTATTAGACAGTATGCAATATGAAGTTGCTAATGATTTAACAGATAAATTAGCAAATGATGATACTAATATAATCTCGCAATTTGCTACAAAAGTAACAATAACTGACCCAACACCAGTAGGATATTTAAAAGCAATGTTATCGGCATGAAATACTTTATTTCAATTACGAAATAGTGCAAATTGTAATTTTTTTATTACTAATAATCTTTATGATAGTTTAGTTTATTTAGCAGATAATAAAGGAATAATTACTGATAATGAATTAGCACAACAATTACGTTTAAATGGAAATGATTTATATGTAAAAGGTGTATTATGTCAAATTGTATTAGATGATTATATGACATTTACCAATGATAAAAATGAAGATGAAATAATGAATTTTATTTTAGCAACGCCAAAAGCAATGAAAAGATATATGTTACAAAATACAGTTATTTATTTACAACAAGTGGCAGATGGTAAAGTTGGTAGAACTTATTTAGTTGGTGGTGAAGTATTTGGGCAATCAATTCCTTATATGTCAAAAAAAGAAACAACATCACGTTGAATGTTATGTGGAGTAATTAAAAGTGAAGTAAAAAATGATTTAAAATCTAAAATTACAACGTTAACAATAAATAATGCTACTGCGAAAACAAATAAAACTAATAAAGAATTAGACGCAAATATTTTATATGCAAAAGAAATTAATAGTTTAAATCCAAGTTTGGAAAATCCAACTATTAAATATTTTAGTGATGAGCAAGCTAAAAACATTATTAGTAATAATAAACAAAAAACTGGTGATTTATATGTAGTGATTAGAGCAAATGTAAATGATCCAAATTATAAAGGTGCAACAAGTCCAATTAAAATAACGCTTCAATAATTAAGGAAATTTAATCATGGCAATTGGTACAACTAGTACAGCAATACTTTTCAATATCAATAAACCAAAACATACTAGAATTAGTAAACAACAAGAAAATAAAAGTTTTTGATGAGAAATTTTAGAAATGATTGGTGTCCAAGTAATAGCAGTAGCACTTGCTCCTTTTACTGGTGGTTTAAGTGAAAGCATAGCACTTGGATTAGGGGCAAGTGATTTTATTGCTAGTATTAGTGCTGTTGGTGTCGAGTTTTTAACTGATTTTACTATTAATCAAGTTTATGATTATTTAAAAGGAAATGTAACACCATTAAATACTTTTTTTAATGTATTACCAGCATTTGCTGGACTTAATAAAATAAGTCGTGGTTATCGGACAACTAAATTTATTAAACTAGCACAAAAAACTAAAACATTAGAACAAATTGGTGTTAAAGAAGCAAAAAACTTACAAGAAATAATTAGTCAAGTCAGTGGCAAAGAAATTTTAACAGATAAAATTATTGGTAATAAACGTTATTTATTTAATTATAGTTTTGCTCCTAATCGTGAAACAATAATCCAAAATTTAGGTTATGTTGCTGAAAGAGAATTTAAAAATAATTTTAAAAAATTAGAAGCACAAGAGTTAAAAGATTATTTATTATTACAAAATACATTAATAAAATTAAGTCCACAATTAACTCCAAAGTTTAAGATTAAAGATATTGAAAAAGCAAATAACTTTTTAAAAAAATATAATACTGAGTTAAAAGCAGTATTAACAATGAACCAACATGATTGATTAAATTTAGTTCATACCATCCATGCAGAAAATAGATATGGTAAATCTTTAATTTTAGATTTACAAAAAATTCGTGCCAATGCTATTAAGTTTAATTTTAAAAATAGTGCAATTCATAAAATTGTTTTAAAAGCAAATCAAACTTTTAAATATTTTGATATTAGATTTTATTTAAAAAAAGGTTTAAATAAATTTTGAAAAGATACTCCATATTTTGAAAAATTACGAGAAAGTATCTATAAATTACAAGAAAAATTTGAAAATTTAGAAAAAAAGGTAATGGAAAAAATTAATAAATTAAAAGAAAAAGCAACACCTTTATTTACTAGTGCAGAGAAAAAAGCAATTAAACATGCACAATTAATTCCATTAAATTCACCTGTATTTATTGGTTGCAAAATTCAACCTTTATCATTAAGTAAATGTGCAATTACTATTTATCATCGTAATCCTAGGTATAAACCAATTACAGTTATTGATAGTATTCTTAAAGCAGAAACTTTTGTTACGCAAATACATCCATTCCATTGATATCGCTGATATAGTGGTTGATACATTGGTTATGGAGTTAGTCGTAATAAATGATTAAAAGCAATTGCATTTGCTCCACCAGTTGTTCAACAAGTAATTAGAGATAGTTTTAAAGTATATAGAGAAATTTTTAGGACAATAAGAACCTATCATAAAGTAGTGAATGTTATTAATAATCCTATTGAAAATATTAATAAATCATTTAAAAATGTTGGTTTAAAATTTTCAGTTAATACATTATTTGGTACTGGACTATTACATCATTTAGAAAAATTTGCATATAGTCAAGTTGTAGCAAAAGGTAAGAAAAAATTACAAAAAGAAATTATCCATATAGCACATAGAAAAACTAAAACAAAAACTAAGCATTATCAAAAAGCATTTTTTAAGGAATGATAAATTATGATTAATAAACTTTGAACTGATGTCAGTCTAGAAAATTATAATAACTGATATCCATTAACTGGAAAAATTATCGAAACTCCACAGCAATATATCAATACATGACCTAATGTTAATGATTGATTTACAACTTTTGCGATTCGTGCTCAAAATGATATTAATGCTTATCTTGATTTTATTTTATCTAAATTTCCTTTTGATAGTTTTAAAGATGAATTAATTAAAGAAACATTAAGAGATATGGTGTATGTTTGTGTTGAACATTGAGTATTTAATCGTACACCAATTGAGTTTAATGTTGATGCTACTATTCAATTCAATAATGGTACCTCATTTAGTGCAAATAGCATTCCTAGTATTAATGTTTGAGATTTAGCACCAAGTAGAATGAAAATATGAGCAAGATTAACTGAATTAAAACAAGTATTTTTAAATTATAGTGAAGATGAATTAGATGTTGACAAAATTGACTTAAAAGCATTTTATACAAAAAATCAAGTTGATGAATTAATTAAAGAACAAAAAGCATTTACATTATCAAAACAAATGAAATTATATGATGATTTAGTTGATGATAATGTAGATGAGATATATAGGGGTCCTGTTAGTAAGTTTGTTAATAAAAGTTATGTCGCAACTGAATATGATAAAGAAACTGAAACAATGATTTTAGATTGACCTGATGAAATTGGGACATTACCACCCGAAGCTTTACAAAATAATCCACAAGTTGGTGATTTTATTCATGCTGCAACTGCTGACTTTTCTGCTAAACAACAAAAACGAATTACCAGTAATGAAAATGAAATTATAAAATTAAATAGTGAATTAATTAAAACTAATTGAAAATATTAATGATATTAAAAATAATTGATTTAATATTGCAACTAGTCCTTTATGAAAAAAAATTAATAATGAAGAAATTATAGTAAATCAATGATATATCATTGATTGAATATATACATTTATGGATAGTAATCAAATTTTCACTAGTGTTAATAAATTAACAAAAACTAATGTAAGGGTTAGTGGTTCTACCAAACAAAATCATATAGTAATTGAAAATATTGATGTTGATATTGATGAAGTAATATTATGATTTGATTTTAATTTAAAGAAATTTACTGTTGAGAGTATGACAAAAAACTATGAACCAATAATTTATAATATATATCAATATCAAGGAACTGGCACACCAACTGAATTTATAGCAGAAGATAGTACTGAACATGATTATTATACAAAACAAGAAACTAATGAATTATTAAATAAAAAACAAAATATAAATGACAATAATTTACAAACAGTTGCTAAACAAATTGTTCCAGCAATTAATGAAAATAAAAGTAATATTGATAAAAAACAAGATAAATTAACTTTAATAAAAGAAGATACAACATATAAAGTTTTACAATATAAAGAATTAGGAACTGGTTTATTTACTGGTGATTTAGATATGCCACCAACTATATTTATTAAAAAATGAATTAATGAAAGTATAAGTTTAGATAATTATTATACAAAACCAGAAGTTGATGAAAAACTTAAAAATAAAGTTGATAGTAGTCAATTTAAGTTTGCTTTTATGACAAATGCTTTAGGTACTGAAAATCCTAATTTAGAAACTACTAATAAAACTATTGTTGGTGGTATGAATGAATTATTAGATAAAAAACAAGATAAATTAGAAAATTCATCAGATACTATTCTTAGTGATAATAGAATATTAGTTTTAGATAATGTGGGTAATTCTGTTCCAACTAAAATTATTTCAACAAATAAATACCCTGAATTAATTACTAATGATAAAACAATTAGTGGTGCTATTAATGAATTATTAGATAAAAAACAAGAAAAAGAAAATTGAACTATAATAGGAAAAAGTATAAGTAATAGAGAATATGGTAATTTTCAACTTGATTTTTATAAATTGTATAGAACATATATAACATGAGAAAAACCACCATTTAATCAAGTTAATACAAAAATTAAAGTAGAATTTAAAACTGGTGGGTTTCTTGGTGGATATAATGATACTTTTTTTCTTACAATAGGAAAAATTGATAATGAAGAAGTAACTTTAAGTTTAAAAGTTATTAATCATAATTATTCTTTAATTATGACTGGTGGTAATCAAAAATATGGAAATATATTTTCATTAGAAGAATTACAGAATACTGTTAAAGTTAATATAATTAAACCTTTCAAAATTAATTCAAAAAGTTTAAAAACTAATGAAATCGAAGAAAATAATTGAGATATTGAATTAAAAGAAAATCCAACAACTCATTGTCCATGTCCAAAATGAAAAGAAGTTGGAACAAAAATAAATATAAATCATATTAAATATGATTTTAAACCAAATAATAAATATAAAATTTATTATAATTTTGAAAGTCAAACAAGCATTAAAAAACATTGTTTTATTTGTAAAGAATTTTTATATGGTGAATTAAATACAGATATTCAGTCTTTGTATTGAGATAATGTTAATAATAGAATAATGGTTTCTTTACAACTACAAAATAATACAATTTATACTATTAGTAACTCTGGGAGACTTCGATATGGGCAACTTTTAAAATTAGAAGAATTACAAGGATAAAATTATGTTTTTTAAAATTATAAAAATTATTTTAGGTTTAATTGGAGTTATATTATCATCAGCAACAGCAGGTTTAATTATATTTATTATTGTCAAAATTATTTTAAAAATTAATCAAATATTTTAAAAAAGGTGGTGAATATTATGCTAAGTTTATTTAAAAGAAAAGATAAAAGTAATATTAATGATAATCAAAGTGAAAAATTAAAATTTTTAACTAATAAAAATAAAAGTACACATGCTTCGATTTTAAATTATTTTGGTTTTAATGATTTTAACCATGAAACTTATTTTACTGATTTTGTAGCAGAAAATAATACTAATTTATATAATGCTCCATTAGATATTAATAATAAAACTATTAAACAATATTTAATGCAACAAGAATTTTATCGTAAAAATTGAAATTCTATTTTTAAATTAAGCAAATTAGGAATTAGTGGTTATTTAATTTATATTGCTAATGATAATTTATATTTTCAAGTAGTAGATATCCAACAAAGAGTTTATGATATTACAGGTAAATTAATTGAATGTACTATTTTTTATGATAATTATCAACAAAATGCACAAACAGTAAAATTATTTGAAGTTTATACATTAAATAATAAACAAGTAACAATTAAGCGTGCAATTTATAGTATTAATGATACTAAAAAACAAACTAAATTAGATTTTAAATCATACATTAATAATCCTAATTTATCACAAGAACAAACATTAAACATTAATTATATACCAATAGCAATTATGAGAAATAAAGCAAATGAGTTAGCAGATTGTGATAAAGTAATGGATAAAATTAAAGCACTAGATGTTATTTATGAACAAATTGTTTTAGATTGTATTTTAAACTCACCGAAGTTTATTTTTGACCAAACTTATGGTAATGTTCAATCTTCAATGGAAGAAGCAGTAAGAATATTAGTTACTAAAAACTATATTTGAAAAACGACTGGTGATAATAATGAAAAAAATGAAAATATTAATATGACAAGTAGTAATTTTAAAGGTAAAAACTTAACTGATATCTATGATTGAAATGTTAATGAAATATTTAAACGTTGTGGTATTCATATTCCAAGTCAAAAAAAATCAGCACAACAATCAGTTCCCGAAAGTACAGCTGTAAATATTTCAACCATTAATTATATTGAACAAAAATTATGACAATTTAATATTGATATTCTTAAATTTATTCAATTATTAGTAAGTGTCGATAAAGATTTATTAATTAGTAAAACATTTAATATTAATGATGAACAAGAAATTAATAATTTAACAGTTAAATTAAAATTATTTAATCCCGAAAATAACCAATTAATAGGAGAAAACAATGGAAAACAACAACAAACCACAAACCAAGTTTCCACAGAAACAAAAGCAAACTAAACTTAATCAAGCAGATGTAGAAAATGATTATTTAATAGATAATATCCCTTATGACTTTACTAATATGATGCGTGCTACTAGTGACCCTGATATTAATAGAGCTTATGATGAATTTAAAAAAAGAACAATTTATATTTATGAAATTGCACGTTTATTTAAAAATAATGAAAATAATAGTTTAAGATTTTCAGCAAATACTATTAAAATTGGTTTTATTGATATTGATAAAGTATTAAAAACTACTGCTGTTGAAACATCAGACTTTACTATGCAATTAAATCAAAGAGCAAGTACAAATATTAATGATAATACAATTGAATATAGTATGACTGATATTAAAAACTTAATTTTTCAAGAAATAGAATTATTAAATCAATTTAAGTTATATGCAGTATCGATTAATGAACCGTTAACTGATACTTATATTGATAATTTATATATTATTAATAATTATTCACAACCTTATCAAAATCCAAAAACAAGAAGTACTAAAAGTATTACTATTATTAAAATTAAAGATTTTAAAACAAGAGATGGTTATCCAATCATTATTAAATTACAAAAACCATTAGATAAAGATACCAAAGTAACTGGTTTAAAAATAAAAGCCCCTAGAAGCATGATTTTTGGCAATATAAAGGTACTTGGTGAAGTTGACAATATGGAAGTATACCCAAAGTTATTTGTTAAAGATAAGATAGCATTTCCCCTATTATCAATGCCGATTGAAACGCAACCAAAAGTTAGAATATTAGAACAATGATTTAGTGAACAAATTTTACCTTGAAATCTTGCAAAACAATTTATAGGACAAGAAAAATCAGTTTTAGATTTAATTGCTATTGGTGGTGGTACTGAAACAAGAAAAGAAATTATTAACAATGCAAGAGTAACTAATGCTTGATTAGGTTATGAAATGGGTACTGTTTGAGATGGTAAATGACCATTAAAGAAAGAAAAGGAATTAAAAGATAAAGAAGTTTGAAATTTCCCGGGTGAAAGTCAATTTTATCAATATGTTGCAACCAATAGTAAATTTGATGATATTGAAATTGAAATCCAAGATGCACCAACAGTTGATAGTTTACAAAAAGTATTATTAGATATGTTAACTTATACTTACAGTTATAATAGAAATTTTGATGGTGCAGAATATAATAATGGTAATCCATCAAATGAGATAGCCAAATTACGTCAAAAATTTGAAGGTCAAAAATCAGATGATGTTATTACTAATTTATTTAAACAATGAAAATTAGATTATCCGAATTATATAAATTTATCACAAGTACAGATATTTAAAACAATAGTTATTATGTTATCTAGTAATATCTATTCTGCAATGTCAATTAATAAAGGTTTAAATGATGACTATAAATTGTTATTACCTTATTATTTTGAACTAAAATCAAATCCTATACATTCTACACCAGATAAAGTTTGAGAATTTAAAGATGCAAAAGTAGTATTAAAATCTGCATATTTTGATTTTACAGATATCAATAATATTAAATTGAAAAATAATGATATTAGCCAAAATGAATTATTTAAATTAGATGATAACCAATTTAACTGATTATCTATAACCAATGAATTAGAAAGTAATAATATACCATCATTAATTCCTGCTGATTGAACACTAGGAAATGGAGAATATGGAAAATATTTTACAAGAGCAATTATTGATAAAAATAAAGTTGAAAATGCTTTAAATTTATATGGTTCAAATAAATCTCAATTATTTTCTAAATTAGAATTTTATAAAGAAATTTCACAAATTGATGATAATAGTGAATTTGAATTACAAATTGAAAATCCGATTAATAATTTAAATCGGATTGAAATTAGTGGCATATTTGGTGCTGGCAATTATGATTTAATTTTAATAACTAATAAGCAAGAAATAAATTTAACTAATATTAATTTATTTGATAAATATAATGAAAATATTTCTTATATAAATTTAGAAATTTAGTTTATTGATTAAAATATCAATCAGGATATTTACCATCTCATACAACATCACCTTTATGTACTGGTTTATTACCAAAATATAATATAAACTTATCACTACTAGTAAACTTATTTAATCAAATCGTTGTTGTTCCACATACTTTTTCACCATTTGGTTTTAAATAATAATTTTCCATATTATGGGTAAGCACCCCCATGATTAATCCAATTGTTCCAGTTGTAGCACCAGTTAGTGCTAATGCTAATGTTATTTTACTTAAATTTGTTTTTATTCATATTTTCATATTAAATTACTCCTTTTTCCTTAATTTTACTTTTAAATTGTACTTAATTTATATTATTTTTACAATATGCCTTTTAAACACAAAATAACGCCTAAATTAAAGGCGTTTATTTTGCGAGAACTATACTATTAATTATATGTCACTTATTTATTATATGGCAAATGTGAAGATACTTTTTTTCACAGTAGCATTATTTTTACCACGAATTACATTTTTATATGGATATAGTGCATAAAACAGAGCATCATAAGGATCTTGGTACATATTTTTATCTGGAATATTAGTTTTGGTTTGATCATAACGTAACTCTTCTAAACATTGCGTAGTTTTTGGCAAATCATCTTTATTAGCATAAAAGTTTCCATAACTCATAATATTTCTCATTCAAACTACTCTATTAGTTAATCCTGCTTCTTGATTAAGATTAGAAGCATGTTTAATCGCACTTTGGGTAATAAGAATAGTATTATGTTCATCAATTAATTTTTGATTTAATCAATCAATGGCAGTTCTTGCTTTATCATCATAAAAATAAATTGCTTGTTCAAAATTTTCAAAATTATCTATTAATCCTAAAATTTCATTGACATAAGCATTAATTTTTTCATTTTCATTAATAAAATCATTTGGTGTAATTACTAATTCACAAATAATATAAGTATCATAATATCCAGTATTATGATATTCTTTAAAACCAACTACCATAAATACAGTATGGTCTTTATGTCCAGTTGCTCAATCAACACCAACACTATAAAAATCAAATTTATACATATCTTTTTCTTGATTATAAAATTGTTTTAAATCATATTTTTGTCAATATTTTAATGTTTTTTGAAATGGAAAAATTGTAGCATCACTATCTAAGAATTCAAAACCATAAAAAACAGTATTAAATTCATCGGGATTACTTTTTTTCATTTCTATTAATGTTCTTTTTTGAATTTCTGGTAATTTATTTCAAAATGGTTGAATTGTAAATCTTAAAATAAATAAACCTAAACCACTAAACATTTCTTTATTTTCATAATAAACTTTACCAACTTTTTTAAGATTATCCATTATTTTATCATTTAAGGGTAAAAATGGTGCACAGTACTTTAAATAAAATGGATGATATTTATCGTAAGGATTACATGTAAAAGTAATAAAAAAACTTTTATAAAAATAGCGAGTAATTGATTTTCCAAAAGTAGAACTATATATATTTTTATCAATAAATGTTCAATTTCATTCTTTAATTGGTTCATTTGACACTTTAATACGATTACTTCTAAACATAGAATTTTGTAATCGCTCATAGCGATATGTTAATTGTTTTTCTGTTAATGTTTCTTTTTCTTCTGCCATAATTATTTCATCTGTTCGTGAACCTAAAAAACTTGACCCACCTGCTTCTTTTCCAAAAATTTTATTACCATTTGCATAACCAATAAAGTCAATTTGTTGATTATTAGGAAAGATAATACATCCACCATCCTTAGTAATTTTTCATTTAATACCATGGGGATTATTAGGTAATAAATTAATATCATATTTATCTAGTAAAACTTGGCAAACATTCATTAATGCACCAATAGTAGTTTCGCTATGGGTATTTTCATATCGTCTTACTTCTTGAACACTACTATCACTAAAATTACAACATATAAATAAATCAAATGCTAAACAATTTCAAGTTTTTTTTGTTCCCCGTGCTGTTGGTATAAAAGGATAAAAACAATTAGTAGTAAAATACTCTGCTCATTCATCACCAACAAATGCTTTAAAAATATCTCAACTAAAACCATAATTATTATCACTAAAATTAAGGTCATATTTTTTATTTAATTGTAAGTAACTACTAATGAATGGCATATTTTCTCCTTAGTTAACATATATAAGTTAAAATTTATTATTATTAACACCCAAAATTAGAAAGGAAATAAAAAATGTTAATTTCACAAAAACATTTTAATTGAGAACAACACTATTTTAATCAAGATGAATTAAATTTAAAACAAACAAAAGAATTATTTGCAAAAATAGATGAGAAATTATGAAATGAATGTGATAAGTCTATATATAAATCATATAAATTTAGAAAGCGAAAATTAAAATCAAAAAAAGGTTTATTAATTTATAAAAGACGCATCTGTGTATATTATAATGAAAAAACACAAAAAAATGAATATGTTTCATTATTAGATGTATATCTTGGTGTTAAAAAGTATAGCAAACTTGCACCAGATGTTATTAAACAAATCTTAAAATATTTTACTGACGGAAAAAGATATCGTGATGTTTGTGATACTTTTATTAATAATTTAATAAGTAGTAGTACTGTTTATAGAACATATAAAAAATTTCAATTACCAAAAATTAATATTCCTAAAATAAAGTTAAAACCAAATCAAGTTTTATATGTAAATATTGATGATGGACATAGAAAATTTAAGTTTAATGATAAACATAGTAATAAAAATTGTAAGAAATGTTCTATGAGATTACTAGTAATGTGTACTGGTAAAAAGAAAAATGGAAAATTAATTAATAAAAGAGCTGCATGTAAAATAAGAGTATCAAAAACGGAAATTGGTGCAGAAAAAACTGCTAAATTAAATGAAAAATATGGTAATTTATATTTTGAAAATTTTGACCAAGCAAATTTAATAATTTGTGGAGATAGTGCAAAATGAATTAGAAAAACTGCTGAAATTTTAAATGCTAAATTTATTTTAGATAAATTCCATGCTTTTCATGTTTTATTTCTTGGAATTATGGCAGGAAGAAGAAAAAATAAAATTGCTAAACTACATTATGAATATGCACAAAATTTATTTTCAAAAGGTCAATATTATGAATTAATTAATTTTTTAAATTCATTAACATTAAAATATCAAAAATTAAAAGTTGGTTATTTTATTAATGCAAAAAATGGAATATTAAATCAATCATTAGTTGAAAATATTGGTTGTTTTACTGAAACTAATATTAAACAAATTTTAAAATATATGATTGGAAGTAGAACTTATAATATTGATATGTATACAAAAATGGTTGACTTTAAATGCTATCAAATAAATACAGCAGTACAATTACTATAAATTAAAATTTAATTTTATAAAAAAAACTAAAAATAAAATAAAACTTATTAAAGTAAACTATAATAAGTATTTTTGATATGAATTGATTTTTAAAATTGAGTATTATTGTTGACTTATGCTTTACAAATGTTAAGATTAACATACAATTGCATAACTTAGTCTAAATTATTCTCGTCTACCTTTATAATTTTAAGACAATTAATGAATATTATAGACAACATCGTTATGCTCCCAAAAATAAAAGGAAGTTATAAATCTGATATTCAAGTAAAAGTAAAAATTTATATAAAAAAGAGGTATTCAAAAAAACAAAATTGAATTAGATAAAATGATTAATAACAAAGAAAAATATTTAGAAGAATATAAAACTACTAATTCAATCATGTTAAAATTAATGGAAAAACTTCGTAATTTAAAAAATGATTCTGCTCTTGGATTTGAAAAAGATAAATCAAAAATAAATAGTGAAGTTTTAACAAGCAAAAGTCAAAGTTCTAGTAGTAAATCACAAAAAATATAAATATTAAATATTTTAAAACTACTCAATTGAGTAGTTTTATTTTTGGCGAATTACTACTAATTATTATTATATTAAAAATAATAAAAGATTAAATAAAAGTTCAAAACAATTACGAAATATTTGAAATAATAAAATAAAATCAAAAACATAAAAAATATTAAATATAAGTTTCTAATTAATTTTATATATTCTATTAATTCTATATATTCATATATGGTATGTGGTACACCGCAGTTGAAGTATGTGGTTAATGATAAAAATACATACAATTATCAATATATGGTATAACATTATTATCTTTAATAATTTAAAAAGTGTTAAAGGAGATGATAGTATGGGTGTAATTGGAAAAAACGAAAATAATAAAAAAAATAGGTATGATGGAGTAACAATTAAGTTAAAAAAGTTATAAATATTTTAATATAAATTTTAAAGTTGTAGGGTAGTTATTTAGAACATAATTTTTCTTTTCCCTTCCAAAAATATTAAAATCTATTATTTTATTTTTAAAAATAAAATAATAGATTAAAAATTTATATTAAGTTTTACAAGTAAATATGAAATTTGTAATGTTTTTTACTCTCTCAAAAAATAAACACTTAAATACAAAGTGCTTATTTTTTTTGCGTTTAATAGCATCTTTTTTATAAGAATAATGGAAAATGGTATAATTCAAAAGTAAAATTAGGAAAAAAAGAAATAATTTAGAATGAAAATATTAATAAAAACAAATTTAAATAAAATAACAGCAGCAATTGAAATTTGCTATGAAAAAAATTTTATCATCAAATTGGTGTAACAAAACAATAATACATCACAAAGCAAATAATCTATAATATTTTAGATTATGATGGTAATGTTGACTGGGGAGGGTTGTACAACTATATGATCAGAAAAAAAATGATATTCACAAAATATATTTATATGTTTTAATTAAACTGGCATTTAAAAGTTATATAAAATGAAATGGAATTTATCATAATGAATATTTTAATATGAAAATCTAAAAAAACTTTCTATCATAAAAAGAACTTAATAGTCAAATTAATAATATTAATTTTAATTTGATTATTAAGTTTTTATGTATTATCAGTAAAATTTTGACAAGGTGATTTTAACGTCAGTTATTGAATTTTTATTATTGATATTTTAAGATGATTTAGTGTTTGAGCAACAATTATTTCTTTAATTTGAAGTTCATGAATATTATTTTTTTTAATTAAAAAAAATAATATTCAGTTAATTACTAGCTATAATTTTAAGGCTTTTTCTTTGGTTTATAATTTGATGGCAGCAATTATTTTTTGATGTGGAATATTTATGTACGGATGAAATGAGTATATTGCCAAAAGAACAGAAGAACCATTATCATTTTCTGGTACTTTAATAGGACATTTAATTATTCCTATTTTATTATTAATTTATTTTATTATATATTGTGATTATTTTAAAATTAATCAAACTTATTATAAAAAAGATTTTTGATTAGTATTAATTTTTCCTTTTTTGTATGCAATTTTTATGCTATTTCGTTCATTTTATTTAATTCATCAATATAAAATTAAAGGAATAAATCTAAATGATCATTTGGTTTTTATTTCACCTTATTGATTTCTTTCATGATTTATTTATGGTTGAGGTTATTGGATAGGAAGTATGTTATTTTTTGTAATTATTACATTATTTTTAACTTTAATTGTTAATACTATTAATAATTTAATTGTTAAAAAAAATAAATAACAAATTACTATATTTCACTTAAATTGCTAAATTAATATAAGAAATATTTTCATTGTCCTTACGATTACCAAGAACTAATAATTTTGTCAAAAATTATTCAGATAATTTTGTTGAAGATAAATCATAAAATTTACCTTTAATAATATAAACTATTGTTTCACAAATATTAACTAGGTGATCACCTAGTCTTTCAATATACTTCAACTGTTGCATTGTTGATGTATATTGAGAGAGTTGATCATCATTTTTATTTTGTTTTAGCATGTTAACTATATTTTTCATTGATTCACGAAAACGATTATCAATATCAGCATCGTATGCTGCAGCTTGATAAGCTTTGTTAATGTCATTTTCATTTATTGACTCACCAATTAAATCCATCATTTTAAAAACCTTTTTCATTAATCCGGATAACTGTGATGTTAATTTAAGTTCTGGTCTGTATTTAACATTAAATTTAGATAAATTTTTAGCATAATTTGAAATGCGTTCTAAGTCACGAATAATATTCATATAACCAATAATAGTGCGCAAATCAGTAGCAAAAGGATTTTGTTGAGCAATACTTCAAATCGCAGTAATAGTTAAACTTTCAGCAACAGTTCTAATTTCTTTATCAGTTTCAACAATTCTTTTTGAAGTTTCAAAGTCTTGTGTTTCCATCGCTATTAATGCGTCTTTATGTTCTTTTTTAACTTCTTTTAGTAAAGTTAATAAATTTTGTTTTAAATTAATAATATCTAAATCAAATCGACGGTTCATTACTTTCATATTTTCCTCCTTTCTTTATTAATTATGTATATTTTAACCAAATCTGCCGGTAATATAGTCTTCTGTTCTTTTATCCTTTGGTCGTGAGAATATTTTTTTGGTGTTATTATATTCAATAACTTCACCATTTAAGAAAAAAGCAGTTTTATCAGAAATTCGTGCTGCTTGTTGCATTGAATGGGTAACAACAATAATGGTAAAGTCTGTTTTTAGATCGTTCATTAAATCTTCAATCTTTGATGCAGCAATCGGATCTAAAGCTGAAGTTGGCTCGTCCATTAATAATACTTCTGGTTTCAAAGCAATAGCACGAGCAATACATAACCGTTGTTGTTGACCACCAGACAATGATAATGCTGAATCAAATAGATGTTGAGCAACTTCATCTCATAATGCTGCTTTTTTTAAAGCATCTTCAACAATTTGATTTAAAATCTTTTTCTTTTTAATGCCTTGATTTCTTGGTCCATATGCAACATTGTCATAAATTGACATTGGAAAAGGATTAGGTTTTTGAAATACCATTCCAACTTTAGTTCGTAATAAAATAATATTTTTTTTATTTTCATAAATATTTTCATTATTGAATAGTATTTCACCACTAATTTTAACACCATCAATTAAATCATTCATGCGATTTAAAGTTCGTAGTAATGTTGATTTACCACAACCACTTGGTCCAATAAAAGCAGTTACTTGGTTGCGGGTAATTTCTAAGTTTATATTAAATAAAGCTTGTTTTTTGCCATGATTATAAAAGAAATTTAAATTTTTGATAGTAAAAACATAATTACTTTTCTCACTAAATTCACTTGCAGTTTTTGGTTTAGGGTCAGAATTTTTACATGATTGATGAGGTTTATTTTCTTTTTTAGTAAACTTTTCTTTTATTGTTAAGAAGTATGCTTTGCTTGGATTTGTTTTCCTTTTTTGATTGCTATTCGTTGCTGTTTTTTTGCTTTCATCTTTTCTTTTAATAATTCAATTGAACATTTTGTTTTCACCCCGATTCCTGTTGTTAAATTTTTTTCAAAATGTTTTGCTAAGAAATTTAAAATAAATATTAAAATGACTGTTATTAGTGCTGTTTGGTACATCATTCCTAATTTATTAGCATCATTTGATTCTTTATTAATTAATAAAATATGAGTTGTTAATGTTTGTCCTGAACTTAAGAAACCTTTATTGGGAAAGGCAACAGTGCTTCCTAATGTTAAATAAACTGGTGCTGATTCACCGATAATTCTACCCATTGATAAAATCATACTGGTAATAATACCACCAAGAGCAGTAGGAATAACTACTTTTCTTATTGTTTCAAATTTACTAGTTCCAAGTGCTAGTGATGCTTCACGATATTCAATTGGAACTGATTTTAGTGTATCTTCTACTGCTCTAATAATAAGAGGTAAAACAACAATTGTCAATGTTAAACTAGCAGCAATAGCTGAAAAACTTATTTGGAGGAAAGTAATAAAAAAAGTAAATCCAAACATCCCAAAAATAATTGATGGTGTTGAAGCTAACGTATTTAGAACAAACCGTAATGTGGCGGCAAATCATCCATTTTTAGCATATTCATGAAGGTAAATTGCACCAATAATACCTAACGGCATCGCGATAGTAATGGTTGTTAATACTAATAAACATGTCATGGCGATAATTGATAAGTAGCCTTCATCACCAGTTGTTCAAAATAAAGCTACAAAATTAAAATTGAAAACACCACTACCAGCATTACTGCTAATATTAAAAATGCCATTAATAATAATATCACTAATAATTCAAACAATTAAACCCATGGTAATAAAACAAGCTAATCCCATAAAAAATAGTCGAAAATAATCTTTAAAATGTTTTCAACCTTGATTTTTAATTGTCTTTTCATTGATAGTTAACATTAATTGATGATCAGAAAGTTTTAAATTTTTTAAATTATAATTTCGTGCTTTTTTATGACCTTTTGTTTTTTTATCACTACGTTTATAAATAATTAAAACAATGACATTAATAATTGCAACAATAATAAATAAAAATAGACCAATTCCATATAATGCTGATATTTGTTGTGAACTAACTGCTTCTCCAATTTCTAATCCAATTACTCCTGCTAAAGTAGAAATTGAACTAAATAAAAATGAAAGTGGTCCATGTGCAAAGTTAGGAATTAAAGTACTATTACCAGCGATCATGACAACAGCCATTGTTTCACCAATAACTCTACCAAAACCAAAGATTACTGCACCAATAATTTTCGTTTTTGCTGCTTTAAAAATAACTTTAAAACTAGTATCAGTTCTACTAATACCTAACGCTAATGATGCATATAGGTAGGATTTTGGTACTCTAGTAATAGCATTAACAGATAACGAAATGATAGTTGGTAATGCCATCATTGATAAAATAAAACTTGCTGTCATCATATTTTCTTTAGTTGGTGCTCCCATTTTTACAAAAATAGGACCAATTGTCATCAGACCAAAAGCACCAAAGACAACAGAAGGAATACCAGATAGTAATTCAACTAAAGTCAGTGTTGTTTTTTTTAATTTTGGTGGTAAAAATTCACAGATAAATAATGAAGTTAATAAACTTAAAGGAACAGCAATTACCATTGAAAACAATGCGACTCAGAAAGTAGCAACAACAAAAGCAATAATTCCAAAATTATTAGCGATAGGTAATCATTTACTATTTCCTAACATTTTAAATCAATTCAGGAAACTCATATTGCTAAATGTTTGACCAATAATAAAACCAATTAGTAATGCAGTAATAATTAGTGTTAATGAAGATATTGCTAGGACACAAACTTTAGCAATTAAATCATGAATATGTTTTTTTTGTTCACGAATATATCCATCTTTAGTTTTATGTTTTTCATTAAAATGATTAAAAGTTATTTTGTGTCAGAAGTCTTTAAAAGATTTGTGTTTCATTTGTTACTCCTTTATGGAAATTCGTTTAATCATTTTTGTAAGTTTTTATTTACATCATCATTCAATGGTACAGCTGCTTGTGCATATTGATCTTCTTTAAAAGCAGGAACCACATATTCGTTATGACCTGGATAATCATCAACAAATAGGAATTTTAGAAATTTAACTAAGTTATTAATTTGTTTAAAGTTTTTATTGATTAAACCTGTAAATGGCCGTGCTAAATGATAAGTATTATTTTTAATTGTGTCTAAACTTGGAATAACATCTTCTCAGTTAGCAATATGAATATTAGCGAACTGTGGATTAGAAAATAATTGCTTTTTATCTGAATATGAACTATAACCAACACCACCAGCAGACATACTAAACATTTGGGTGCTTGAATTAACTGTTATTGCTTGTGGATAGTATGCTTGTGAGTTTCCTAAAACTTTTTCATTGAAAACATCACGAGTTCCTGAACCATTTTCACGAGTATAAGGTAATACTTTAAGGTTACAAGTTGCTTTGACTCAACCTTGATTTGGATCTGAAGATTTTTCTGGAAATAAATCTTTTCATAAAATTGGTGAAGTAGTTAGGTACATTTGTTTTACTTTATCTTGTGTAAAATTTAGTGGTTTATCATTGCCTAAGCAATTTTGTGGTAGGTTATAAACAAGAATCATTCCATCTTTTGATAAAACAAAAGAAATTAAATCATTATTAGTTGTAGTATATTCTTTTGATAATCATCCAATGGCAAACATATTTTTATTAACAGGAATTACTGCGGCATCTGAACCTAAGCTATTGTAAGTGAAATCTGCTTCTTTATGATTATCAGGATAGTAATTCATTAATGTATGCATTAACGGTGATATTGAAGTTGATCCACCCATAATAAAATATGGTTTATGGCTAACTAACGTTACAATAAAAATAGTAATGATAGTGATTAGTCATAATAATGGCAAAATTCTTTTTTTTAACATATAAATCCACCCAACTGAGAGTTTTCTTTATCATACACGTATTATAACAATATAATTGATAAAAACAATGAAAAATTATTTCATTTTGAAAAAAAATATATTTTTAAAATTTTATTTAATAAATGTAATTTGTTATATATAAAGATTTATAAAAGTAAATAAAAAATGGTACTAATTTTTATTGGTACCATTTTAATAAGTATTTTCTATATCATTTTTTAATTTTTAAATTTTGCATTATCAATCATTCCCAAATTAGTATTAAATTGATGATGACTTGTTACTATTGCTACATTTTATTTTGAGATCTTATCATTAAAAAACCTGCTCTAAAGAATATGCCCCTCATATCTGTTACTTTTGATGTATCTCAGTTTGAGATATCTTGTCTAAATCATCCAGCGCCACTAAACATCTGACTCATATTTGTTACATTAGAAGTATTTCAAGTTGAAATATTATTATTAAATGCTTCTGCATCAAAGAACATGTTTTGCATATTTATTGTGTATTAGATGTATTTCAGTTTGATAAATCTTGAATAAATATTTTTGTAATAGCAAACATGTTTTTAAAGATGTAATTGCTGATGGTAATTGATTAGGTATTCGTTCAATAGTTCTAGGCATTTGTACAACTTGGTTTTCTCTTTTTTCATTTTGAAAAAATTCAATTTGAGTAATTTCTTTGGTAATTATATTTGATAAATTTGTTTTCTTAGTTGTTACTTCTTTACGATAGATATCAATATATTTAGTATCTTGCTGCATTTTAGTTGCAATAGAATTAGTACTAATATTATTTTCTAAAGATGTATTGATGATACTATATTTATATTTCCTGTTATTATTTCAACTGCTAAATATTATTAACATTAAATGTTAATAATATTTTTTCATTATAAAATTCTCCTTTTTTTGTTTTTTCTTATAACTTTTCTTAAGATTCAGAAGTGAAGTGATAGGGTTGCCCTCGTTGTTTTGTAACTCATCCCAGCGGGGATAAACCCCGCGACCAACCAACCAAGGTTCTGGTTGGTAGCAACCAATAATATAATTTTTAATTAAATTTTCGCTAAGCTTGATTTACAATTATTTTTGTTAATGGTTGAAAAATTTGTAAATCCATCGAATTAATACTATAAGAATCAAAATTAATTTTATTATTTTTGTGATTATCAAAATTATTTAAATTTTTTTGATAAATGTTTAATAAATAATTTTTTTTAAAATAAAAATATTTTTTTGATTTAAAATTGTTTTTACTTAATAGTTTTTTTAAAACTTTATTTTTTAAAAATTTATTTTCATTATTTATTTTTTTATTTTTTAATTTTATAAATTTATTTATTAAAAATTTAATACCAAAAATAATTATTTCATGATTCATTAAAGGGAAAATTAGTAAAGATGGTATTAGTAATGCTGTAAATGGAGCAGTAAGAAAAATACAAATAGGAAGAAATAATAAAATTACTATAGGTACAATCATGATTTTTAATCAATCATCTCTTTCTAATGGATTAACAGAAATTAAAGATGATAACTTTTTAGGTTTCTGCCTTTGTATTTTTAAATCTTCTTTTAAAATATTGAGAAATTTAACATTTTCAATTAATTCTTTTTCGTAATTAATATTTTCTTTAATTTCATTTTTCTTTAATAAAGTTTTATAAGTTGCTAATGCAATAATATTTTTTTGTCAATCATCATTTACAAAATTTATTAATTGATTATTATTTATAATTAATTTATTCACAATTAATTATTCTCCTTTAAAAATAAAAAAACTAATTTACTTTATATAAAGCAAATAAGTTAAAACTTATATAAGTTTATAAGTACATTTTAACATCTTTTTTATTTTTCTTAAAAGATTTATTTCTATAATAACAAGCACGGCATACATTATTTTCAGTTTCTTTTTTTCAATTTGTAATATATTATCCAACTTATCTAATCCTACTGCTTTCATATCATCAATAGTAAAATCTAAATCTTGTGACTGTTCATATTCTTTAACATTACTTAATTCACTCTTTAACCAATGAATATAATTTAAGGCATGACTATTATATTCTTATTAATAAAAAGTAATAAATTTACTGCAGATTAAATTTAATATAATATAATGATGTGATCTAATTAAATTTGAAAAAGTTAATTAAATTAAATTATTAATAATTTCAAAATTAACTAATTAATTATGTTCTAGTGAAATTATTAGAAATTTTAAAAAAAGTTAAGTTAAGAAAAAATAGTTATTATTAAATAACAAAATATTTATTAGAAATTAACATCTATGATTAAAAAAATAAATTAATTAAACTTTGAAATAATTTTCATATTTTTTAACTATAATGATATAAAAAAATAAAAGAAATATAGAAGACTATATTTCTTTTATTAACATTCTTTTATAATTGAAAAGATAAAATAATTTTATTTTTTGTTATCTAAAGCATTATTTTTCTTTAAAGTTTTTAAAGTACGAGCACTAATCATTAAAGTTTTGCCACCAATTTTTACTGATTGTAAATTTGGATTTCATTTTCTTTTAGAAGAGTTCATCGCGTGCGAACGGTTATTGCCAGTTAGTGGACCAATGCCACTTAAAGCACATTTTCTTGCCATAGTTATTTCTCCTTATTAATGTTTTGACTAGTAAATAATATCATATTTATTTGATATTTTTTTAAAAAATTAAATTTATTTATCTTTTAATAAAATAAAAAAAATAATTATATATATTTTTTTTAAAAAACAAAAAATGTGTTATAAATAACCTATAATTAATATAGAAATTTTTGAGAAATCTTGGAGGAAAACATGAAGTGTATTATTTATCCTGTGCAGATTGATGATGAAAAAAAAATTGGTTTACATGCACGACCAGTAGCTAAAGTGGCAGGTGCTATTAGTAAGTATAAAAATATTGATGTGGAAGTTGTTAAGTTACCTGATAATGCAGATATTACTAAGCCAATAGAACTCACTGGTAAAGAGCAAAAAGTTAAAGCAAAATCAGTTCTTAGTTTTCTAGGTTTACAAGTAAAAAACTTTAATAAAATTGCTTTTCTCATTACAAAAATTGATGATAAAGAAGAAGATAAAATACTTGATGAAGTTAAGTCAGTAATTAGTTCTGTCTTAAAAGAAGAAAAGTTAATAAAGTAATTTAACAAATCAAAAGTATTCTTTGAATACTTTTTTAAAACAATTATCCTTATGATATAATTATTTACGTTGTTCAAATATTAAAAATATTATAAATGGAGGTAATTTAATGAGTGAGATTAACAAAAATAAAGAAATAATTATTTCTGAACAAGGTTTAGAAAAATTAAAAACTGAATTATATAAGAGAATTAATGTTGAACGTGAAGCAATAAAAGAACGTTTAAAGGCAGCGAGAGCTGATGGTGATTTATCAGAGAATGCTGACTATACTAGTGCTCGTGAAGAACAAGCTAAAAATGAAGCACGTATTCAAGAACTTGAAACGATTATTACCAGTGCTGTTATTCTTGAAGAACAAAAACAACGTAAAAATAGTAATATCAAAGCAGTTCGTGTTGGTAGTTGAGTAACAATTGCAAAAATTAAGGATAATAAAGTAATTACTAATTCAGAGCAAAAATTTAAAATTGTTGGCAGTATTGAAACTAATCCATTTGAAGGATGAATATCTAATGAATGTCCATTAGCAACATCAATTATGAATTGTGTAGTTGGTGATATTGTTGATATTAAAGGTATTAAAGAAACATATAAAGTAAAAATTATCGAAGTAAAAAATGATCACTATTAGTGATCATTTTTTATTTAAAATATAAAAAATATTATAATTTATAATTGTAAAGAATGATAGTGATAATTTTTGTCTTCTTTATTAGAAACTAAATTACTTTCTTTTTTGACTTTTTCAAAATTATTATTTATTTTTAAACAATCATTTAGTAATTGATTTAAAGTAGGATTTTCAATATAAAAATTTTCGCATATTTCTTTTAATGAAAGTTTAACTTCAAAGTTTGTTTCATTATTTTTAATGGTGATATCTTCTTTAATAATTGTATTTTTTAAATCATTAATAACTGCAATTGTTTTTGTTGAATCTGATAGTTTATTTTCAACTATTTGCAATTTTGGTAAATTAAGTGTTGCTTTTATTTCTCATGGGATATAAAACTTTTTTGTTGCAACTGCTTTATGATAAGCATTTTTTAAAAATGCTTGTAGTTGTTCAGAACTACTAGTTAGTTTTGAACTATTATAAAGCGAGTGTTGTACATTAATTCCATCTTTTTGACTATGATCAATTATTATTTCTAACTTTAAACGTTTACTTTTTATAGCAAAAATATTAGTTAGTAATAGTGTTTTGATAATTGTATGTGGTTTATTCATATAATTTTCCTCCTCTTTTTAGTTTTAAACTGATAATTTTATTATCAAAATTATTATTATTATGTTAAAAAAATAATGTAATTTCTAGGAATTATAAAGCAAAGAGTGTTATTAATATTTTTTTAAAATGATAAATTATTTGGTGTACGAGGAAAAGGAATAACATCTCTAATATTATTACTACCAGTAATAAACATTAAAAATCTTTCTAATCCTAAACCAAAGCCAGCACTTGGTGCATAACCATATTTTCTTAAATCAAAGTATCATTGTAAATCATCGCCTGCAATTTTAAATTGATTTTTATTTTTTAGTAATTGTTGGTAATTATCTTCACGAACAGATCCACCAATTAATTCACCAATTCCTGGTACTAATAAATCCATAGCCGCTACTGTCTTTTGTTCTGGATGATTATTATTATCAATTGGATTTAGTTTCATATAAAACGCTTTGATTGCTTGTGGATAGTTAATAACAAATGTTGGTTGTTTAGTTATTTCTTCACATAAATATCTTTCATGTTCTGACTGTAAATCAATGCCTCATTTAATATTATTAAATTCAAATTTTTTTCCTTTTTTTTGGGCAACTAATAGTAAGTCAATGACTTCTGTATAAGTAATAACTTTGAAATTAGTTTTTGCATCAGCAATACTTGTTAATTTTTCAATTAATGATTCTTTATTTTTAGTTTCTTGTTTTTCTTGTAAAAATTTTAGTTCAGAATTGCAATTATTTAAGACGTCGCTAATAACAGTTTTTATTAGATTTTGTGCTAACATAATATTATCTTGTAAGTTGCTAAAGGTAAATTCTGGTTCTATCATTCAAAATTCTGCAGCATGACGAGTAGTATTAGATTTTTCAGCACGAAATGTTGGACCAAAAGTATAAACTTTTTGTAAAGATTGCGCATATGCTTCTGCATTTAGTTGCCCACTAACAGTTAATGAAGCCTTTTTACTAAAAAAATCTTTTTCATATTTATCATTAGTTATTGTTGTAACAATGAAATTTTCACCAGCACCCTCAGCATCATTAGCAGTAATAATAGGACTATGTAAATAAATAAATTGCTGATCATGAAAAAATTTATGAATCGATCATGATACCTGATCACGGATCCTAAATAGTGCTAAGAAAGTATTCGTGCGAACACGTAAGTGTGCATTTTCACGGAGAAATTCTTTGGTATGCTCTTTTTTTTGAATTGGGTAGTCATTAGTACATAGATTGTAGATAGTAGTGCTAATTGCTTTTAATTCAAATGGTTGTTTTGCATGTGGTGTTAAAATTAGATTACCAGTAATAGTAACAGCACTACCAGTAGTAATAGTAGTTAGATTATTATTACTTGCTAAATTTGGATCATATACTACTTGTAAATTATGAATGGAAGAACCATCATTTAAATCTAAAAATCCAATTTTTTTACTATTTCGATTAGAACGAACCCAACCATTGACAGTTATTTGTTTTGGTATTTTTTTAGTTTTATCATTATTATCAATAAATAAATTATTAATTGTATAAATCATTATTGTTCCTCCTTGTTATTTTTATGATATATAATAAATAAATTATATATTAACTATTATCTAAGTAGTCATTTATTTATTTATTTTTTCATTAATATTTGTTATTAATTTTATTTTTGATTTAATATAAATTTTATTATTGAATTTACAGTTAATGTTATAATGAATAAATATAAGTTATTCAAATACAAAAGGAGTATCAAACAGGATTATGGGTAAATTTTTAAAGTTAGTTACTAATGGTTTTATGACGGGTGTTAGTGAACCTTGATGTAATAATGAAGCAGTTGCCGTGTTACCTTTTATATCTCAAAATAATCAATATTGGTTTTTGTTAATAAATGAAAATAATCCTTTATTTGAAAATAAAAAAAAATCATACTGTAGTACTTTAACAGGTGGCTGTCAATTAAATAAGTCACCATTGCAAACTGTTAAAGATGAGATATTTGAAGAGACAGGAATTAATATTAATGGTTTAAAAAGCAATTATATTTATAGTCTTGGTAGTTATTATGCTAATAAAACTTCAATAAAAAAATGGCATTTTTATGCAGTTGATGTCACAACTTTAAATTTAGATTTAACGCTAGTTTATTTTGGTAAAGGTGATGGCAGTATTGGTGAAAAAGGAATTGGTGGTGCTTTTGTTAATGAGAGTGAATTGGATAAAGTTAATGATGCACTAGCATTAGCAATTTATGGAAAATTACGATGAAGTAATACGATAGTTAATTTTAATAAATAACTAAAAAGGATTAACAAAATGCTTAAAAATATAAAATTTAAATTTATAACAAGTAATAAAAATATAAAATCATTTTTATTACTAATACCTAAAGATTTTAACACGATTCCATTTACTGCTAAAGTTGCTATTTTTTGTTTAGGAATTTTTATGGTATGAAATACATTTTTTGATTTGAATCATTTTGTTAATCCTACTTTATATCCTTCGATTTGAACGATTATTAACCATCAAGCTTATTACCCTTGACAACAAGCATTATTATTTTTAAATGGTATTGCTGCTTTTACTAATGTTATTTGTATAATTTTGATTTCATTTGGTAAAATTTCTAATTTTTTTTGAGGGTTTTTTGCTGTTAGTATTTATGGTTGTATTGCTTTAGTTTGGGATTATGTTGGTAGCATGCAATTAAATTTATTTTTCGCTTTACCTTTCCAATTTATTGGCTATAGTTTATGAAAATTTCATTTAAATTCACAACAAGAAATAATTTCTAAACGTTTAAATTTAAAAACAAATGTTATTGTTGTTTATTTTACAATTGTTTTAGCAGTATTTTTTTATTTTGAAATTCCTGAGTTTTCACGTGTAATTTTAGGTCATTATGATTTTGATGGTAATACTTTTCAACAATTGCTACCTCATATTTTAGACTCATTAACTAATGCCTTAAGTATTGTTGCCCAAATTTTAATGTTATTACGTTTTCGTGAACAATGATTTTTTTGAATAATTGTTAATATTTGTCAAATTGTTATGTATTCAGGAGTAGCTCATAATCGTTTAGATGTAAATCTTTTATTAATGTGATTTGTTGCGCTTGGTAATGCTTGTTTTGGGTTTTATCAATGATTTTTTGTTAGAAGTGAAGAAAAGGTAGTAGTTAAAAAAAATACATATTAATATTAATATCTTTTAAATAAGTGGGTTATACGATAAAGAACATTAAATTAATTTAAATATGTTGTATCACTTACTTTTTGTAGTGTTTCATTAGATAATTTATTAAAATTATCATTTAATAAAAATTCTGCATATTTTGATCGTTTTTACTATCTTTTTCATCACAAGATACAACTAGTATGTTCAATAAGCTTTATTTTATTATTATAAGTAATTTCTAAATCTGGAAATTCGTGCTTTCTCCTTTACAGGATTACTTAAATTAATTAATTTATTTAATTCATTTTTTGCAAATTTAGAATTATTTTCAAGTTTATTTTGATAATTATTTATTTTAGTTTTTTCATCAATAATTATGTTATAAATGAAAAATAATTGATCATTATTTAATAATTCCAAAAAATTTTTCTGATTTTTTAAGTTTTTATTTGAAATTAATATTTTTCCATTTAATAAGTTTTTATTGTATTCTTCTTTATCATATAAATTAAATATTAAATGTTAGTATTTCTTTTTTATTTTTTTGTGATAAGTTATTTTTTTTGTATAATACTTTATACAGGATAAAATAATTAGCAAAGAAGGTTGTTATGAAAAAAAATAAATATATATTAAAAAATTTAACTGATACTAATAGTCTTGCACAAATCATCTCAAAAATTACTAAACCAAATTTAGTTTTATTATTAAATGGTCCACTTGGTAGTGGCAAAACACACATTACTAAATTAATTGGTTGATATCTTGGTGTTAAAAATGTTATTAATTCACCAACTTTTATTATTTATAATCAATATCAAACTAAATACAAATGAAATTTAATTCATATTGATGCTTATCGTCTAATCAAACCTAATGTCGAAGAATATTATGAAATAATGATCAATAATTTTACAATCATTGAATGATCAGAAAAATTAAGTATTAATTTTAATAATTATCAGTATATTGCGATAAATTTTAAAATTATTGATATTAATAGTAGAGAAATAACTGTTAATACTAATCTGCTTCCACAAGTAACAGAAAAGTATTTAATTAATTCATTAACTAGTTTATAAAATTTTAAATATAAAAAATAGGAATTAGTTAATTCCTATTTTTTATATTTGCACATGAAAATAATTGAGCATAATACTATTAATAGTACTTTGACTGATTAAACCAAGTTGTTTATATTGGGTTAATACTTGCAAAGTAAAGTTTTTATCATCAACGGGATAATAGTTATTTAAACCTCAAACTAAACCAGCAAATAATACCAATGAGCCAATAGCAATCGGACTAAAAGCATAAAATACAGTTATTTTACGGTTATGATAACCAATTAATGAAGCAAATAATCAACCTGTAACAAAAGCAATCATTCAGTATAATAATGTTACTATTTGTGAATCAAATGCAAATCAGAAAATTAACATTAAAAGAATAGTTACCAAAAAGCGCCCCATAATTGGCGTTTTAAATAGTTTATAATTTCAAATAAAAGGTAACATCGCACCTAAAGATATTAATGGAAAAACTCAGAATCCTGACATAATATGAATATTGTCAACAACACTTTGTAGAATCCCTGTTAAAATCATTGCTCCAATTCAAATAAAAATTGCTTTTCATCATCCATAAAATCCTTCAACAAATCTACCAACACGATAAAACATTCAAAGTGAAAATATTAAATTAATAGGAGTTGAACTATTTATATCATTGCTAACAAATGGATAAACTAATCATCTTCAATATTGATGAGCACCAAATATTAAATTATGATAGTTAGCACCAAACAGTAAATGTTGTAGATCATAATGTAGTACTAATCAATCATCTTTGTTAAGATTAACAATTGCCATAAAAACAACAAAGGTAATAATTGGAATTATAAAAAGAAATCAAGTAATTGCTAAGTTAGCATTACTACATTTTTTTAATGTTTCACTTAAATAACGACGATTTTGAAAATTAACTTTTTTTCAATTGTTACTTAAAGTTCCACTAGTGTTATCTTCATTAGTGTTTTCATTATTTTCGTTTTCATTTTCAAGTTGTGGTAAGTTTACTTTAATAAAGTTAGTAATACTAGGATAAAATTTAGCTAATTCTTGAACAATTTTATCACTAGTGGCAATGATAATATCAACTGCTGGTGACATTCGATTTTCATTTTGGTTATCGTCATTTAAAATAACCATTAAGTAACGAATATCTTTAACGCCTTCATCTGTTAATTGTTGATGCAACTTTTCATAAACTTCATCTTTATTTTTTAGATGATGAGGATTAAAATCATTTTCTTTAATAATTTTAATAATATGATAAGTATTACTATTTTTATTGGTTAAATAAACTTCACCTTTAACATGTAATTTTAAATCTTTAGGAACATTAAATGGTCGGTAATCTTGGTGACTAATGAAATAATCAACTAGTTGTAAACCCAAAATATCTAGAATATTATCATTCATTATTTTCCACTTTCCTTTCGTAATAATTGTAATTTATTTTCAAAAAAATCAGGTAAATTACACTCAAAAGTCATATGTTTTTTCGTTGTTGGATGAATAAAAGTAATAATTTTAGCATGCAAGTATTGGCCAACATTAACATCTTCTAATTTAAATTTGCTATATAATGGATCATTAACAATTGGATGTTCAATTCATTCAAAATGAACGCGAATTTGATGTGTTCTACCAGTTTCAAGTTGACATTGAACTAAAGTATAATCTTTAAATCGTTCAAGAACTGTAAAATGAGTAGTTGCTTCTTTACTATTTTGTTCATTGACCATCATTTTTAGACGATTACTATTGCTTCTAGCAATAGGTGCATTAATGGTTCCTGATCTACTTTTAATTGTACCATGAATTAAGGCAATATAAATTCGTTTAATTTCCTGTTTTTTTAATTGCTCTGCTAGGAGATGATGACTAATTTTATTTTTAGCAACCAATAATAATCCTGTTGTTTGTTTATCAATACGATGAACAATACCAGGACGTAAATTATCTTTATCAGCATTTTCAATTTTTGCTTGGAATAATAAGCCATTAACTAAGGTATTATCTCAATTACCTGTTCCTGGATGAACAACTAAATTATTAGGTTTATTAATAACAATAATGTCATTATCTTCATAAATTATTTCAAAATCAATTGCTGTTGCTTTTAAAGTATGTTCTGGTTGTGCTTTGATAGTAATAATTATTTCATCATTATTTTTTAATATTAGTTTAGTTGATGAAATAATTTTATTATTAACTGTTACTTGGTTATTCACGATTAAATTTTGAATAAAATTTCGTGAATAATGATGCGCTGTTAATACTGTTGCTAAATATTTGTCGATCCGGATATCTTTTATTTCCTGATATGTTATCGTTATTTTCTTTTGTTTTTCTGTCATTGCTGACTGTTGTAAATGTTCCATTGTTGACTTCATGGTGATGTTCTCCGTGTTTTTCTTGATATGCATTAATAATGGCGCTAATAATTATTTGTAGAATAATAGTTATAATACCAATAGTAATAAACATATCAGCAGTGTTAAAAATGGTGTATGGTGGAAATAGTTGTCATAATAGGAAGTCAACAACGCCACCATCATGTAAAAATCTATCAATTAAATTACCAAGTATTCCTGCGATAACAAAACTAAGACCTAATGCTTTATTAATAGAATTAGTAAATAGTAGTCATATTATAATGGCAATTACTGATATAAAAGCAAAAATTATTAAAAATATTCGTTGATTTTGGAAAAAACTAAAGGCAGAACCATAATTAATAATAAATTTTAAATTAATGAATCCGGGCAAAAAAGGATATTCTTGGTCAAATTTTACTTCTTTTTGTACTGCTAATTTAATCATTTGATCAGTAACAATGAGGACAATGATGGCACAAAAACAAATTATTTTAGTTAATCATTTTCAATCACGTGTTTTTAAGTGATTTTTAATTGCTAATCAAGAAAATTCCATAATTACTTCTTTCTAAACTAATATTAATTATTTTACCTTATTTAAGGATAACACTTCAAAACAACGATTACAAACATCTTCTTTTGTTTCATTAACAATTAATCAGCAACGGGGACACTTAGTACCAACTTTGGTTTTAACATTAATAGTTCAATCATTATTAATATTAGTATTATGATTGACAATAACTTCACTAACAATTAATAATTGTGCCAATTCTTTTTCATCAATTGTCGTTAGAATATTATTATTATTATTAAAATTAATAGTTACGGTTGTTTCTAAAGCAGTTTTAATAATTTTGTCTTTTTTTGCTTGTTCGATAACTTTATTAACTTCATTTTTGAAGTTAATAAAGTATTCTCACTTTGCTATTAATTTTGTTTGTTTTTTTAAATTTCATGGTTGTGGAAAGTTTTTTAAATGAATTGAATCATTAGCTGTTTTTAATTCTTTTTTAGTTAAACTTTGAAATGCTTCTTCAGTAGTATGTGGTAAAATCGGTGCTAATAAACCAATTAGTGTTTTTACAATTAAAAACATTGTCATTTGTACTTGTTTTCTTCTAATATCATTTTTACTGTTAACATATAAAATATCTTTTGTAAAATCACAATAGAAAGCAGATAAATCATTAGTAATGAAATTTAAAATTAAATGATAGATACTATTAAATTGGTAAGTTTGATAATAGTCATGAATTTTAATTACTAAGGTATTTAATTTATTTAAAAGATATTGATCAACTTCTGCTAAAGTTTTAATGATGTCTTCTGGTGATTGTTTGTCAATAGTTTTGATGTCTAAAGCAAAACAGTTACCTAATAAAAAACGAAGAATATTTCTAATTTTACGATAGTTTTCACTAACTTGTTTTAAAATTTCAGTACCAATTCTGGTATCATCAGTAAAATCAACACTAACTACTCATAATCGCAAAATATCAGCACCATTAGTATCACAAATTGATTTAACACTAATAACATTACCAATTGATTTTGACATTTTATTACCTTTAGCATCGCTAACAAAACCATGTGCTACTAAATTTTTATAAGGACTACTATTATTAGTAATGGTAGCTGTTGTTAAACTTGAATTAAATCAACCACGAAATTGATCATTACCTTCTAAATATAAATCTGCTGGTCAAGGTAAGTTATTATTTTTAATAACTGCTAAGTGGGAAATACCACTATCATATCAAACATCCATAATATCTTGTTCTTTGTAGAAAATACCATTGGGGCTATCTTGATGTTGATAGTTAGGTGGTAATAAATCTTTTGCTGCTTTTTCAAATCAAATATTTGAACCATATTCAGCAAATAAATCGGCAATATGATTAATAAGTTTAATTTCAATAATTGGTTCTTTTTTTTCACTATAAAAAATTGGGATTGGTATTCCTCAAGCGCGTTGTCGAGAAATGCATCAATCATAACGGTTATTTGTCATTAATAACATTCTTTTTTTTGCTCAGTGTGGAACGAAATTAACATCATTAATATTTTTAGTAAGTAATGGTTTAATCTTTTCAATAGCAATAAATCATTGTAAAGTAGCACGATAAATAACTGGTTTTTTAGTTCTTCAATCATGAGGATATTGATGTTTAAATCATTTCATACCAATTAATGTACCATTAGCTTGTAATCGTTCCACAATAAGCTTATTAGTATCGTCATAAAATTTATTAACTAATTGTTCATCATTAATTTCTGCTGTAAATCGGCCTTGATCATCAATGGGACAAAGGATTTTAATATTATGCTTTAATCCTAATTCAAAGTCTTCTTCACCAAAGGCAGGAGCAGTATGAACAATGCCAGTTCCATCATTGATAGTAATATGAGAACCATGAACAATTGGTACTTTTCTTTGATATAATGGATGGAATGTTGTTAATCCAATTAAATCTTTACCAGAAATAGTGTTAATAATTGTAAAATTAGTAATATTATTATTTTTAGTAAAAGCATCAATTAGTGGTTGGGCAATGATATATTGGTGTTCATTAGTTTTAATAATACTATAGGTAAATTGTTCATTTACTGCTAATAATTGATTACTAGGAATTGTTCATGGTGTTGTTGTTCAAATTACTAATGAAGTTGGTAATTTAAACAATTTCTTTTCATCATTTAGTAAAAAAGCAACATAAATAGCAGCACTAGTCTTTGTTAAATATTCAACTTCAGCTTCTGCCAAAGCACTTTCACTTGATGGTGATCAATAAACAGGGTATAAATTACGATATACTAATTTTTTTGCTACCATTTTTGCAAAAACCTTAATTTGTTCAGCTTCGTATTTTTTATCATAAGTTACATAATAATCGGCAAAATCTGTTAATAATCCTAATGCTTTAAATTGATTAATTTGGTTAGTAACTTGCAGTTGTGCATATTTTTGACATTGTTTTCTAAAATTTGAAACTGTTACTGTTTTACGATTAATTCCGGAGTTAGTAACTGCTGTTTCAATTGGTAAACCATGTGTATCTCAACCAGGAATATAGGGTGCATAATAGTTATTACTATTATAGTAACGAACAATAATATCTTTTAAAATTTTATTGAGCGCATGTCCTAAATGTAAGTCACCATTAGCATAGGGAGGGCCATCGTGGAGAATAAAAGTTTTAGTAGATTTTTTATTTTTTGTTATTAATTGCTGATAAATTTTTTGTTTTTGTCAATATTTTTGCAATTGTGGTTCTTTGCTAGTCAAATTAGCACGCATTTCAAAGTTAGTTTGTGGCATTAACAATGTATCTTTATAGTTTTTATTCATGTATTATTCTCCTTTAAATAACAAGTTTTATTTGCTACTAATTATTTTATATTTTTAAATTTATAAAATTAAATATTATTAAATCATTATACTAGTAATTATTTGAAATTGGTATAATATTTGCTTTTTTAAAGTATTTATAAATATACATTATCTGTTTTAAAGTATGTATCTTAATTTTAAAAATGAACTTTTAGCAAATTTATTTTTAAAATAATATCAAAGTAAAAAAAGTTTTATTTTTTTACCAAATAAAACTAAAAAATTCTTTTTTTAGTAGTATAATAAAAGTACTTACTTAAGTTAAGGGTAAGTAAATAAATATTCATTGGGTTGGCGCCTAACAGTGAATAGGAGTTACCAAAAATGGTAACTTTTTTAATTATAGTTTTATCTTTGTTTACTAACTTTTTTAATAAAATGCTAAAATAATGATGTAATAGTTAAATTTAAGCAATATAAAGATAAAAAGTATTGTAAAAGTTTTAAAAATTTGATAAAAAATAGTTGTAAAATTAAAAATAGTTTTTAGTCCATTGCTTTTTTTGTAAGTAAATGGGCTTTATTTTTTAAGAGGATGTATAAAAATGGCTACTAGTAAGAAAACATTAATAGCATTTCAAGATATCAATAAAAATATTATAAAGAATATTTTTATTGATAATAATGATCTTTCTTTAAAAGAAAGGCATGAAGGTTTAGGAATCAAACTTTTTCCAAATAAAATTAAAGAAGTTGTTAATAATAACTTCAATGTGGGTATAGATGATAATAGATTTAATAATTCTATTGATGAAGTTAAAAGTTTCATCAGTGATAGTGAAATTGATGAAGATACTGATGAAAAAGTAGAATCTAATAATTTTAAAAAATATGGATATACTTGTATTACCTTTTTAGATAATAATGTAAAAAATAAAAATCAACAAATGAAAGTAATTAATTTTAAAAAAACATTAAAAAGTGAAGAAGAAAGAAAAAACCGAATCACTGCTTTAATTGAAAATACTAATGTTTCTATTTCTAACATAAAAGAAGAACTTTTTAACCTAGGCGTTGAATTAAATGCAATCGGTAAGGAAGTAGTTAATGATAAAAAAATAGACAACAGTAAAACTTGAAAACGTGCTAGACTTGAAGTTGAAATAGAAGAAAAAGAAAAACAATTAACAGAATATCAAGCAAAAAATAAAAAATTATTTACATATAGTATTCGTAATCAAAATTGTATAAAAGCATTAAGACATAACATTAATATGCTTGAAGTTGAAATCAAAAAAAATAATATCGATAAAATAACAGAAAATTTAAAAAGTGAAAAATTAGAAACTAGATTATCAACACAATTTTCTATTTTAAAAAGTCTATTAAATGTTAGAAAAGATATAAAAGCAAATGAATTAACTACTGAAAAGAAGAACTTAAAATTAAAAGTTAAAAATGATATAATTACTGTTAATGATAAAAGTTTTAATGCAAATAAAGTTAATGATTTTGATAGACAGCCCACAACAAATGAATATACAAAAAAGCCATTTTTCAATATAAATAATTAAAAATAATTTTAGTTACTCTTTTTTAAGAATATTTTTTTATTTTTATTGTATTCTTATATATATTTTTTTATAAAAAATATATAATTTTATTGAGTATTTGAAAATAGAGAAAATATTCAGAAAAAAGAAAGGAATTATTAATAATACTATGGAAAAAAGTAGTTGAGAATTGACAGCAGATGTAATAAAACGACATAATGAAAATGCTGAAATAAGAAATAAAGTAAGTAAAGGACATGAAATGGAAAGAAGAAGTAAAACTGCTGAATGTCTTGGTTTAAAATCAACTGAAGCAGCAGTAAAAAATAATTCTTCTCAACTTGAATTAGATAAAAGTAAAATAAATAGTGACTCTTTTTCAACAAGTACTAGCGAAAGTTTCATTAGTAACAATATTAATAAATTAAAACAATTATTAAAATTGAGTAAATAAGCTTCATAATGAAGTTTATTTTATTAGGTCATTACTTTTTGTGCGATGATGTCACTTTAGCTTAATATTAATAACTTATTATTAAATTTATCAATTATTTTTGATACAAATATGATATTGAAAAATAATATTATTTATTTAATCTTTTTCTAAATTTTCCTTGCTTTTAATATATATTTATCATATAATATACAAGCTAGAATAAGCCAAAGACAGCAACGGATTTTTTGTCTTAATTATGTTGCCTAGGTAATTTCCATCATAATATATATGCATGTGATTTGCTCGGTTTTTGTTCCGAGTTTATTTACTACTTATTGCTAGTTATTTCAGATAATTAAGGAGGTGTACTTATGCGCCCAGCAATGGTTGAAAAACAAAAAACTATTGATTTAATTGCTAAGCAAATTGATGATGCAAAAACAACAATTGTTGTACAATATCAAGGTATGAATGTTGAAGAAATTAGTTCTTTACGTAAAGAACTAAGATCTAAAGGAGCCACATTTACTATTTATAAAAATAATCTAGTTGCTCGTGCTTTAAAAAAAGAATACTCATTACTTGAAGATAGTTTAGTTGGTTCAAATGCTTTTATTTTTGGATTTGAAAATGATCTAGAAACAGCTAAAATAGTTTCTAATTATGCTAAAATTAATAAATTATTAGTATTAAGAGGTGGTATTTTTGAAGGGAAAGTTATTAATCAAACTGAGTTACAAAAAATAGCATCTTTACCATCAAAGTTAGAATTAATTTCAATGTTAGCTTCTTGTTTACAAGCACCAGTTCGCAACTTAGTTTTAGCATTTAAAGCAGTAGTTCAACAAAAAGAAAACGCATAATTAACACTTATTAAATAAAAAAAATAATATATGGAGGAAAAAAATAATGGAAAACATTACAAATAAACAAATTATTGAACATGTTAAAACAATGACAGCAGTTCAATTAAAAGAATTAGTTGAATTAATTGAAACAACTTTTGGAGTAACTGCCGCCGTTGCTTCTGCACCAGTAGCAATTAAAGAAGAATCAGCAAAACCATCAACAGTATCGGTAATTCTAAAAAAAGTAGGAGATAAAGAAAGACTTAATGTTATTAAAGCAATTAAACTAATTGTTGGTGTTACAATAATAGATGCTAAAAAAATAGTTGATGCAGTAGCAGAATCACCGCAAAAAATTTTAGAAAATATTGATACCACAAAAGCAGCTAAATGTGAAGCAGAATTAAAAGCTGCAGGTGCCATTGTTGAAGTTAAGTAGTTTAACATTAAAAATTTATATGAAGACCAGTTTTAATTAATACTGGTTTTCGTTTGTTATTTAAATAAAAATTATCAACTTAAAACTTAATATTTTAATTAAATTAATTAGTAGATTAATACTAATTACCAAAAATCAAACTATTTGATTGTAATAAATTTTAAAAATTGGAGATGAACCAATGTCATATACTACAAAACAATTTGGTCATTATGCTAAAAGACGTGACTATACTAAAGTATCAGGAAATTTAGATCTTCCTGATTTGATTTCAATTCAACGTGATACTTATAAGTGATTTCTTGATACAGGAATCCAAGAAGTATTTAATGAAATATTTCCCGTAACTGATAATGATAATCGGATTATTTTATCATTAATTGATTGAGAATTTCGAAAACCAAGACGAACATTAAAAGAAGCAAAAGATGAATCAAAAACTTATGAGGCACCAATCTATACAAAATTATCTTTGTCAATTCATGAAACTAATCGTCATTTAACAATTGCTACTAAAGATAATATTTTAGATTATTTAACGCGATGAATTAAAGAACAATTTAGCATTAAAAACATTAGTGAACCAAAAGTTAGTGATAATATCTATTATTTTGAAGAAAAAAATGTTCATGCTAATAGTGAGTTTTCAACTATTGAAATTACTATTAAAAGTAGAGAAGAAGATGTTTTAATTATTGATTATACATTAACTCGTGAAGGAGATGTATTTTTAGGTGATTTTCCATTAATGACACAAAAAGGAACATTTATTATTAATGGAAGTGAAAAAGTTGTTGTTTCACAATTAGTTCGTTCACCAGGTGCATATTTTAAAATTGAAATTGATCCAAAAACTGGATTATATAAATTTTTAGGTGATTTAATTCCATCACGTGGAACTTGATTAGAACTTGAAACGGATTCTAAACGTAATAAATTAGTTCGTAATAAAAATGCAATTAAAGATATTATTCAAGTTAAAATTGAAAAATCACGTAAGATTGCAGTAACTACTTTACTTACTGCCTTAGGATTAACTAAAGATGATGTTGTTACTATTATTGGTAAAGATGATGTTTTATTAAATACTTATGAATATGATGAACATCAAAATTGACCAGCAGCAGTTCAAGAAATTTATAAAAAAATTAAAGCAGGAGAAACTGCCAGTGTTGATGGTGCTGCTAAGTTTTTAACTGGACTATTATTTGATTCAAAAAAATATGATTTAACAAAAGCAGGAAGATATAAATTAATCCAAAAATTAGCTATTGCTGATCGTGTTTTAAATTATACTTTGGCTGAAGATATTAAAGATATTGATGGCAATATTGTTTTAACAAAAAAAACAGTGATTGATAAATCAAAATTAGCAGTTTTAAAAACAGTATTAGAAGCAGGTGCTTGCTTAGTACCAATAAAAACATCAATCAGTGATAGTCAACCAAAACATTATGTCCAATTAATTAAAGTTTATAATGATAAAGAAAGATTGAATGAAGTTATTAATATTGTTGGAATTAATCCTAAATGTAAGGAAGTAATAATTACTATTGCCGATATTTTAGCAACACTATCTTATATTTTAAACTTTGTTCATGGTATTGGTAATGGTGATGATATTGATCACTTGGCAAATCGTCGTATTCGTACCATTGGTGAATTATTACAAAATCAATTCCGTATTGGGATGGGACGGATTGAAAAGAATGTTAAAGAAAAAATGTCAACTACTGATAGTGACAAAATGAAACCAGCAAACATTACTAATAATAAACCATTAACAGCTGTTATTGGTGAGTTTTTTAACTTATCACAATTATCACAATTTATGGATCAAACTAATCCATTAGCAGAATTAGCTAATAAAAGACGTTTAACAGCATTAGGTCCTGGTGGATTATCACGTGATCGTGCTAGTTTAGAAGTTCGTGATGTTCACTACTCTCATTATGGAAGAATTTGTCCAATTGAAACTCCGGAAGGACCTAATATTGGTTTAATTAATAATTTAGCTACTTATGCTCGTATTAATGAGTATGGTTTTATTGAAACCCCTTACCGTCAAGTAGTTGCTGGTAAAATTACTAATGAAATTAAATATTTAACAGCAGGTGAAGAAAAAAATTATATTATTGCCCAAGCTAATATTGAATTAGATATTAATAATATTATTAAAAATAATAATGTTATTGCTCGTAGTAATGGCCAAAATATTATTGTTGGATCAAATGAAGTTGAATATATTGATGTTTCACCAAAACAAATTGTTTCAATTGCTACAAGTTGTATTCCATTTTTAGAAAATGATGATGCTAACCGTGCGTTAATGGGTGCCAATATGCAACGCCAAGCAATTCCCTTATTAAAACCAGAAACACCAATTGTTGGTACTGGCGTTGAATATGCAGTTGCTCGTGACTCAGGCTTAGCTATTGTTGCTAATTTACCAGGAGTAGTAAAATATGTTGATTCTAATGAAATTATTATTAAATCACAAGATGAAATTACAACTTATGAATTAAGTCGTTTTGAACGTAGTAATCAAGGAACAGCAATAACTCATATGCCGTTAGTTAAAGTTGGTGATAAAGTTGAAACTAATCAAATTTTAGCTGATGGACCGTCAATGAAAGATGGTGAGCTGGCATTAGGACAAAATGTAATTATTGCTTTTATGACTTGACACGGTTATAACTATGAAGATGCTATTATTATTAGTGAACGTTTAGTAAAAGATGATGTTTATACTTCAATGCATATTGAAGAGTACAATTTAGAATGTCGTAAAACAAAGCAAGGTAAAGAAGAAATCACTCGTGAAATCCCTAATACTTCTGAACAATCAAGACGTTATCTTGATGATGAAGGAATTATTTTAATTGGAACTGAAGTTAAAGAAGGCGATATTCTTGTTGGTAAAGTTACACCAAAAGGTCAAACACAGTCAACAGCAGAAGAAAAATTATTAGCAGCTATTTTTGGTGAAAAATCACGTAATGTTAAAGATAATTCGTTACGAGTACCTAATGGTGGTGCTGGTATTGTCCAAGGTATTAAACGCTATAAACGTGAAGATGGTTTTGATTTACCTTCCGAAGTAGAAGAAGTAGTTAAAGTATTTATTGTTCAAAAACGTAAAATCCGAGAAGGAGATAAAATGGCGGGAAGACATGGAAATAAAGGTGTTATTTCTAAGGTTTTACCAATTGAAGATATGCCATTTTTAGAAGATGGGACACCAGTTGATATTATGTTAAATCCATTAGGGGTACCATCACGGATGAATATTGGTCAAATTCTTGAATTACATTTAGGGATGGCTGCTAAGACTTTAGGCATTAAAGTAGCAACCCCTGTTTTTGATGGAGCCAAAAACGAAGACTTATTAGCTATCATGAAAGAAGCAAAATATAATGATTTTGATAAGTTATCATTATATGATGGTTTAACTGGTGAGAAATTTGCCAAGAAAATTTCTGTTGGTGTTATGTATATGTTAAAACTATCGCACATGGTTGATGATAAATTACATGCTCGTAATGTTGGACCATATTCATTAATCACACAACAACCATTAGGTGGTAAAGCGCAAAATGGTGGACAAAGATTTGGAGAAATGGAAGTTTGAGCTTTAGAAGCTTATGGTGCTGCTCATACTTTACAAGAAATTCTAACTATTAAATCGGATGATATTAAAGGTAGAATTAAAACTTATGAAGCAATCCTTCGTAATAAACAAATTCCAACACCTGGTATTCCCGAATCATTTAATGTGTTAACGAAAGAGTTACAAGGTTTGGGAATAAATATTATGTTAATTGACGAAAAAGGTCAAGAACAAAAAGTGGTAACTTACGATGAAGAAGTCGAAAGTTATCTTGAGGATTAGAAAAGGAGTAACCAATTTATGCCAATGCAAAAAAATTCAAAACATTATACTGCTCTTAAAATTTCTCTTGCTTCACCTGATCAAATTCGTTCATGATCACATGGGGAAATTACCAAGCCAGAAACAATCAATTATAAGTCATTAAAACCTGAAAAAGATGGATTATTTGATGCACGAATTTTTGGACCAACTAAAAATTATGAATGTACCTGTGGTAAATACAAAAAAATAAAAAATAAAGGTAAAGTTTGTGAACGCTGTTTAGTAGAAATTACCGAAGCAATTGTGCGACGTGAACGTTTAGGACACATTGAATTAGAAGAACCAGTTACTCATATTTGAATGTTAAAAGCTTCGCCTTCTCGCATTGCTTTAGCACTAGATATGAAAGCTAAAGATCTAGAAGAAGTGGTATATTTTGTTTCTTATATTGTTTTAGATCCAGGAACTGCTAAAGGTTTAAAACAAAAAATGATTATGGATCTAGGTAATGCTAAATCTTCTGCTGATACTCGTAATCGTTTACGTAAAGTATTTGCCCAAATTTTAGAACAATTGGAGCCTTCTTCTTTTGCTTATACTCGTGCTCAAATGTTGACTGATACTTTATCAGATACTTCACGTCCGTTTTCAATGGATGAATGTGCCCAGTTTATTACTAAGCATACCGGAACAAAGTTTGGTATTGGTGCTGCTGCTATTGAGTATTTATTAAAAAATATTAATTTAGAAAAAGAATTTCTGACAATTAAAAAACAATTGTCAAACAAGAAATCACAAACTGATCGTAGAAAATTAGAACGTCGTTTAGATGTTATTGATTCTTTTGCAAAATCAGGAAATAAACCAGAATGGATGGTATTACATGCTATTCCGGTCATTCCTCCTGATATTCGTCCAATTATTCAATTAGATGGTGGTCGTTTTACAACATCAGAAATTAATGATTTATATCGTCGAATTATTATTCGTAATGAACGTTTAAAAAAAGTAAAACAAATGGGAGCACCAATCTTAATTATTAATAATGAAAAAAGAATGTTGCAAGAATCAGTTGATGCTTTATTTGATAATGAACGGAAAGCACGTCCAGTAACTGGTAGAGATAAACGTCCATTAAAATCTTTAACTTCAACATTAAAAGGAAAGCAAGGACGTTTTCGTCAAAATTTACTAGGTAAACGTGTTGATTATTCAGGACGAAGTGTTATTGCTGTTGGTCCCGAATTAAAAATGTATCAATGTGGTATTCCCCGGGATATGGCAATTATTTTGTTTAAGCCTTTTGTTGTACAAAGATTAGTTCATCAGGAATTAGCATTAAATATTAAAATTGCTGAGAAACTAATTGAAATTCAAGACGAACGAATTTGAGACGTTTTAGAAGAAGTAATCAAAGATCGTCCTGTTTTATTAAACCGTGCGCCAACTTTGCACCGTTTAGGAATTCAAGCGTTTGAACCAATTTTAGTTAAAGGAAAAGCTATTCGTTTACATCCTTTAGTAACTCCTGCTTTTAATGCTGACTTTGATGGTGATCAAATGGCTGTTCACGTGCCAATTACCCAAGAGGCAGTAGCTGAAGCAAGAAGTTTAATGTTGGGTTCAAAAAATATTTTAAGTCCAAAAGATGGTAAACCCATTGTCACACCAACGCAAGATATGGTGCTTGGTAACTATTATTTAACTATTGAAAAGTTAGATGAATTAGGTCAAGGTTCAATTTTTAAAGATGTTAATGAAGCAATTAAAGCTTATGATACAAAACAAGTTTCATTACATGCTATTATTGGCATTCGGGTTGCTAGTTTAGGTGAAAATAAATTTGCTGTCACTGATCAAAATAAATTTTTAATTACTACGATTGGTAAAATTATTTTTAATCAAATATTTTCACCAAGAATGCCATTTATTAATCGTCCGAATATTATTAATTTAACTGAGACTCATAATGAGGATTTGGTGGCTTCTGCAGTTGACTTCCGTGAATTTATTAAAAAGCGAGTTCTTGTTGAACCGTTTAAGAAGAAAGCTTTAGCAGATATTATTCATAAGTATTTTAAAACTTTTGGTACCCAATTAACAGCACAAATGTTAGATAAAATGAAAAATCTTGGCTTTAAATTTTCAACAATTTCAGGAACAACAATTTCTGCTGGTGATGTTGTTTCTTATTCAGGTAAAACAAAATTATTTAAAGAAGCAGATCAATATGTTAAAACAATTAATAAGTTCTATAAACAAGGAATGTTAACTAATCGTGAACGTCATTATCATATTATTAATAAATGAAGTGCGATTAAAAATAATATTCAAATTGAATTAGAAACAGTGTTAAGAAAAGATATTGAAAATCCGATCTTTATGATGTGAGACTCAGGAGCAAGAACAAATATTAGTAACTTTACGCAATTAGTAGGAATGCGTGGATTAATGAATAATCCCAAGGGAGAGGTAATTGAATTACCAATTAAATCTTCATTCCGTGAAGGATTAAATGTTTCAGAATTCTTTATTTCTACTCATGGTGCCCGTAAAGGAATGGCTGATATGGCATTGAAAACTTCTGACTCAGGTTATTTAACAAGAAGATTAGTTGATGTATCACAAGATATTATTGTTACTGAAGAAGATTGTAATACTGGTAATGGCTTTATGATTAGTGATGTTATTGATCAAAAACGTAATAATATTATTGTACCATTACGTGATCGGTTGTTTGGGCGTTTTGTCCAAGGTGATGTTGTTGATAGTAATAATAACATAATTGTTGCTAATAATGAATTAATTACTGAAAAATTGGTAGAAGAAATATTAGCAGCAAAAATTTCAAAAATAAATATTCGCTCCGTTTTAACTTGTGAAGCAAGTTATGGTGTTTGTCAAAAATGTTATGGTATTAATTTAACAACAGGAACTATTGTTGCTATTGGTGAAGCAGTTGGCATTATTGCCGCACAATCAATTGGTGAACCAGGAACGCAACTAACAATGAGAACATTCCATACTGGAGGAGTTGCTGGTGGTAGTGATATTACCCAAGGATTACCAAGAATTAAAGAATTATTAGATATAACTAATCCAAAAGGTGCTGTTGCTATTATTAGTCAATTTGATGGTAAAGTAACAGATATTCGTGAAGAACAAGGAATTTATACCATTACAGTAAAATCAAAACTTGATTATAAAGAATATAAAACTCAATATAATGCGCAAGTAAGAATTAAAATTGGTGATAATGTTAAAATTGGTCAAAAACTAACTGAAGGTGCAATTAATATTACACAATTACTAGAAGTAGCAGGAATCATTGAAGTTCAACAATATATTTTAAAAGAAGTACAACGTGTTTATCGTCTACAAGGAATTGAAATTTCTGATAAGTATATTGAAATTATTGTAAAACAAATGTTGAATCGGATTTTTGTCGTTGAAGGTAATGATTCACCATTATTACCTGGTGCTATTGTTGATATTAAAGAATTTAAGAAAGTTAATGCTAAGATTATTATTGCTGGTAAAAAACCTGCTTTTGGTCATCCCATTATTTTAGGAATTAAAAAAGCACCATTAGAATCAGAATCATTCTTAGCAGCTGCTTCTTTCCAAGATACAACTAGAGTATTAACGAATGCTGTTATTAAATCAAAACAAGATAATTTACGTGGTTTAAAAGAAAATGTTATTTTAGGGAACTTAATTCCAGCTGGCACTGGTTTAATGGCAACTGAAAAGTTAATAGAGATGGGTAATGCTGCACTTGATGAAGAGTACTAAATTATAATAAAAATGAGAACTTTCTTCTCATTTTTTTATCCTTTGATAATATTTTATAAATAATTACGTTGGCAATTTAATCGTGGCTGTTTGCCAATACTATGGAAGTGTGATATTTCTTTATTAGCTTGGCTGATTATGCTATTGTTTTCACTTGATCGAGGGCAAGTTTCAGCATTATCACCGATAAAAGGTATTTTTGTATTAGGTTCTTTACTTTTAGCATTTAGTAAACTTTGTTCTATTAATTTTATTAATTTAGTAGGATCCAATTCTATGTTTTTAACAGTATCAATAACTGCATAATTATTTATACAATTTTCATAAATTCTTTGACCAGCATTTTCTGGAGTAATTAAAGAATGAAAGTCATTAATATTTAAATTTTTTTTATTTTTACTTGCTGTTTCAATAAAAACATTTGTTAATAGTATTATTAAAGCATTAGGTTTTTTTCTTCTTTCTAAACTACCGTATCTTGTTAATGATGCTTGAATTTCTTTATCAATAAATTTTCTACATTTTGTATGTTGTCCCAAAAGAACTATCGTAATATTTGTATCTTTTAAATAGTTTTCTCTAATAATTTTATATATGATATTATGAGGTAAATTAGTATCATCAATATCTTTTGTAATTATTGATTTATCTTTTATATTTAAAGTAGTGTTATCTGTTAAATTTAATAAATCATTAAATTTTTCAATTTTTTTTGAAAAGTTATCTTTAGTGTCTTGTTCTCTAAAATGATGATATGATATAAATATTTTTTTCATTCTTTTCTCCTTAAATTTTATTTGTATAAAAACATGCAAAAATAAATTTTAACTTTATAGCAAAATTATAAATATTGATTGATAATTAAAATTACCTTATTAACCCTGATTTATAAAATTACTAAAAACAAAAATTTTATTTTTGGTAATTTTATACCACTTCAGTATAACACGTTTTCTTTGTTTTATGATAATTAAAAAACATATATTGGTTAATTATAATAATTTATTTTCATGTTTTAGCATATTATCTTTTTTAAAGTTTGAGCAATTATTTTTCATAATTAGTTATGACTTTTATGACTTTGTTAATATTTTTGTCTTTATTTTTGGAAGAAAAATAATTTTAATATAAGAGTTAGATAAAGAAATATTTTTTGTTAAAATATAATTGATTTAATTTGATTTATGAAAGAGGTAATGACAATGAAACAATATTTAGAATTATGTCAATATGTTTTAAAAAAAGGGTATCAAAAAGCTGATCGAACTGGGACAGGGACGATTTCCACTTTTGGTTATCAAATGCGTTTTGATCTACAAAAAGGTTTTCCAATATTAACAACTAAAAAAGTTCATTTTACTTCTATTATTCATGAATTATTATGATTTATTGCTGGTGATACTAATATTGAATATTTAGTTAAAAATAATGTTCGAATTTGAAATGAGTGACCGTATAAAAAATTTATGGCAAGTGAAAAGTATCAAAAAGAAACATTAGAACAATTTGTTGAAAAGATCAAAAATGATCATCATTTTGCTCTTGAATTTGGTGATTTGGGACCTGTTTATGGTCAACAATGACGTAATTTTAATGGTGTTGATCAATTACAAGAATTAGTAGATAATTTAAAAAATAATCCTTTTTCACGAAGACACATTTTATCAGCATGAAATCCTTCTGAAATTAAAAATATGGCGTTACCACCTTGTCATACTTTAATTCAATTTTACGTTTCTGCTGATAAAAAATTATCTTGTCAATTGTATCAACGCAGTGCTGATATTTTTTTAGGTGTCCCTTTTAATATTGCTTCTTATGCTTTATTAACAATAATGTTGGCACAAGTATGTGGTTATCAATTAGGAGAGTTTGTTCATACTTTAGGTGATGCTCATATTTATAGTAATCATTTATCACAAATTAATGAGCAATTAACTAGAAGTCCAAAGCCATTACCAACGTTGGTAATTAATAAGAAAATTACTAATTTATTTAATTTTAAATTTGAAGATTTTAAATTAGAACAGTATGATCCTTATCCATTAATTAGAGGTGAGGTTGCAGTGTAATGGTAATTTTAGTTTGAGCAATGACAAGTGAAAGAGTGATTGGTGTCAATAATAAATTACCTTGACAAATTAAAGCAGAAATGCAATATTTTCAAAGTATTACCTTAAATAAAAATATTTTAATGGGCTCAAAAACATTTGAAAGTATTGGCAAACCATTAAAAAATCGTTACAATATAGTTGTTACTAATCATCAAGAGCGTTATCAACATTTTCAAAATGATAATAATATTACTTTTACAAATGATATTATTTCATATTTAAGGCAATATCAAGGTAGTAAAAAAACAGATATTTATATTATTGGTGGATCTACAATTTATAAACAGGCATGAGACTATGCTGATTATTTGTATGTTTCAGTTATTAAAAATTTATATCATGGTGATCTTTTGTTTCCTATTAGTGATTTTTCTGATTTTAGATTAATTAAAACAACGAAATTTGCAGAATTTGTGGCCAATGTGTATCAAAGAAAGGAAAAAAAATAATGAATATTTGAAAAGTAATGTTAACTTGACCTTATTTATTACAAACATATAGTAAATCAGGTGCAATGACAAGAAAGGTATTAAAAGATCCAAGTTTAGTTTCTGAATCAAAACGATATGTATGATTAAAAAAACGTGTGCGTTATATTAAATGGTTATATAATGTTAAATTAACTGTTCATAATATTGAAAATTGACCAAAAAGAAAAGGTTGCGTCATGGTTGCAAATCATCAATCAAATTTTGATCCATTATTAGTGTTGTCAGTCAATGATTATAGTTTATATGCACCATTAGGTTTTATTGCAAAAGCAGAATTAAAAAAAAGTCACTTAGCACGAAGATTTATTTTTTTAATTGATGTCTTATTTATTGATCGTAATAATCCACGAACAGCAGTTCTGACTTTTCAAGAAGCAAAGGAATTAATTAGAGTGCCACGTACGATGATGATTTTCCCAGAAGGAACAAGAAGTCATCAACAAGCAATGCAAGAATTCAAACCAGGAGCTTTAAAAATGGCATATCAAGCGTATGTGCCAATTATTCCGATTACTATTATTAATTCTTATCAAATTTTTGATCGAAAGTATAAAGGTAAAAAAGATATTCACCTTATTTTTCATAAAGCAATTGAGCCAAGTGAATTTATTAAGTTATCAACTGATGTTTTATCAAAACAAGTATTTAATATTATTAAAAAAGGAATTGATGATTTTAATAATAAAAAATTTAATTAGAATAAAAGATTGTTTGTGAACAGTCTTTTATTTTATATTTAAGAATCAATAATTGATTTTTGTTGGACTTTTTGAGCGTTACGTAAATTTTTTATTGCAGTAATTATTAAGAAAGTTAATGTATATCAAATTACAACAATAATTATTCATAGTAAAATTTTAATAAACTGTTCTTTATTTAAATCAAACCGATTTAGTAATAATAAAAAATACACTTAAGTAAGCACAAATGACACCGATTGAATCACCCCCCAGACTTTAATAAAACGTGTATTAACAATAGGCGTTAAAAAGGCAGTTCTGTTTCCCATCATAATTGGAAAAGAACACATTCAGTGTTGAGAGATCTAATAAATAAAATAAGTAGTTGTCATTGCTAATGTATAAATATCAACACCTCATGTCATAAAGACACCAAGTACAAAGAAGACACTAATACCAATTTGTTTTTGCTTTAAAAGCATAATCATGGAAACGATAAATAATAGGACATCAATAAAGAAATATGACTAACTAAGTTTAATTTATTGGTAATAATAGGATTAACTAATTGGAAGCATTAGTAAACTCTAGTATATTGTTTTTTTTGTTTCATAACTATTTTTTTAAATTTACTTTACTTAAAATTTTATAATGTGTTTATTTTTTGATAGGGATTTATTGCTTTACTAAATATTTGGATATTGGTATCATTGTCATTTCAAAAAAAATTGTTAATTTGTGCTACTATTATGTTGGAATTTAATAAATTATCTTCTTTTCTTTTAATTATAAAATAAATAGGTCATAACTTATATTAAGTATAGTAGAAATATATTATAAGTTCAATACTGAATATAGTTAATTTTCTATTAATTTTGACTATTTTATGAGTAATTAATCATTTTATAATCATTTTTTAAATATTTTAATATATCCCATTTTTATGATTTGACTTAATATACAATAACTCATGATTATCGCAACGACAATTGGAATATAAATTAATGGTGGGCCAACCATATTCATTTGATGACCAATGTATGTATAGGGTAAACTTAAACCAATAGTACAAATAGCAATTGCCATGACATTAACTGGTCAAGTCCCACGACTTTGAATAAACGGAATTTTTTCAGTTCTAAACATTTGGACTACTAATGTTTGTGTTAATAAACCCTCAATGAATCAACCTGAGTTAAACATATTAATATTTTCGACCGTTGGATTAGCAAAGATACCAAAGCCAAATCCTAAAATAGCAAAAGTAGAAATATCAAAGATGCTACTTACAGGTCCATTAATAAAAGCAAATGGTAGCATCCCTTTAGGATCTCAACGTTGTGGTTTTAATAAAAATGATTCATCGACACGATCAAAAGCAATCGTAAATTGGGAAATATCATATAATAAGTTTTGAAATAATAATTGGACTGGTGACATTGGTGCAAAAGCAAATCATGCTGATGCTACTAAGACACTAAAGACATTACCAAAATTAGAAGCAATGGTAATTTTAATGTATTTTAAAATATTACCAAAAATACGACGACCTTCAGTAATTCCTTTTTCTAAAACTAATAATGATTTTTCTAATAAAATAATATCAGATGCTTCTTTGGCAATATCAGTTGCATTATTAACAGAAATGCCAACATCAGCATTTCTTAACACTAAAGCATCATTAATACCATCACCGATAAAACCAACAACATGATCATTACTTTTTAGTGTTTGAATTATTTTTGCTTTTTGTAATGGATTTAATTTAACAAAAATATTATTATTTTCAACAATTCTTTTTAGTTCATATTCAGTTAAACCAGTTAATTGTTCACCAGAAATTAAACCATTAATTTTTAAATTAATACGATTACAAATTGCTCTTGTTACTAATTCGTTGTCGCCAGTTAATATTTTTAAATCAACACCTTGTTTTTTTAATAATTTTATCATTTTTGTGGCTGTCGGTTTTGGTGTATCAAGAAAAGTGACAAAACCAAGAAAAATTAAATTTGTTTCATTTGTTTCATTATATTTTTTATTAGTAAGATTTGTGTCTTCATATGAGACAGCTAAGACACGTAATCCTTGTTCATTTAATTTTGCTATTTTTGTAGTAATCATTTTTATTAAATCAGGATTTAATGCTACTACTTTATCTTGATAAAGAATGCGATTGCATGTCTTAATAACTTCTTCAACAGCACCTTTGCAAATTAATTTTTTATTATTTAATTTGTCTTGTAAAACAATTGTTAACTTACGACGATTAAAATCAAAAGGAATTTCATCAATTTTGTGATAATAATTACTTATATTTTTTAATTGATTTTGTTGACCAAATTTGATAATAGCATTATCGATTGGATTTTTAATTCCTGTTTGAAAATAACTATTTAAATAAATAAAATTAATTAAATCATTATTTGTTTTATTATCTAATGTTATATAATTTACTACTTCAATATTATCATTAGTTAAAGTACCAGTCTTATCAGTACATAAAACATCAATTGCTCCTAAATTTTGAATAGCAGCTAATTGTTTAACAACTACTTTTTGTTTACTCATTTTACTAGCACCTCGTGCTAGATTAGAAGTAACAATCATTGGTAACATTTCAGGAGTTAAACCAACAGCAACCGAGATTGAAAAAATAAATGCTGCTGGTCAATCACTTTTTAAAAGACCATTAATAAGCAACACAATTGGTACCATTACTAACATAAAGCAAATTAACATTAAAGTAACACGTTTGATTCCTTTAGAAAAACTACTTAATGGTCGTTGTTTAGTTATTGCTTCGGCAATAGTAGCAAAGTAGGTATTAGTAGCTGTTGCTAAAACAATAGCAATGGCACTGCCAGCAACAACACTTGTTCCCATAAAACAAATATTTTGTAAATCAAATAAGTTTTGACATTTAGGATCATTAATAGCATGTTTTTCAGCAGGTAATGATTCACCTGTTAATGATGATTGATTAATAAATAAATCGTTACTTAATAAAATTTTTAAATCAGCAGGAATTAAATCACCAGCTGACAAATAAACTAAATCACCAGGCAATAAGTCATTAACATTTATTTCTTGTGCTTGTTTAATGATGTTAATTGCGTTTTCTTTATTGATTTGATTAACGTTAATATTACGAATGACAGTAGAGGTATTTGTTACAAGGACTGTTAGATGTTTAGTGATGAAAAAAGCACGGATTGCTTGGATATAAATTAAAGTACCACTTAATAAAATCATCATGCCAACAATAATTGCCGCAACTAATGAATAAACTGAAGCATCATTTGTTGTGAAATAAGAAACTAAATTATAGATAGTAATGATTGATAAAATGATATTAAATGGGCCAAAATATGCTTTTAAAAATTCTAAAATTCAATTAAATTTTGTATTTTTTAAACTATTAATACCATATTTTTTTCTTCTAATTTCAATTTCATCGTCTTGTAGACCAAAATTAGGTAATGCTAATTTTTTTAATAATTGTTTTTGGTTAAGTTGTGCAATTTGTTTAATATTATCACCATTTGTGTAGACTAATGACTTTTTAAAACTAAATTGTAACTTAAAATGTATTTTGTTTAAAAAAAACTTCATGATTTCTTTATCTCCTTATTTTTTAAGACTTTTAAATAAGGATTAAGAAATTTATTAACACACTAAAAAAATATTTTATTGAAAAAAATACTAGGAGAATATTTAACTGAATTTTTATTTAAAAGTATAATTTTAAAACTACTAATATTAATATTAGTATCATTTTTATTATTATGAATGGAACCATCATCAGTCATGAATATCACTCTCCTTTAACCTTTGACATTTTAACATTTTTTTTTAAAAAAAGATAACTTTTTTTTAAGAGCGCATTAACTTAATCCATAGTTTTAAAAACAAGAACGATATAACTAAAATCGTTCTTTTTTTTGTTAAATAACCTTTAAATATGTATTAACACGCTGTGACCATGATACGAGAACATTTAATAAAAAGAAATCTAATTTTGTTAAAAATTAAAACTTAATAAAACTCTCGTAGAAGTCAAATTATGAGTACTTTATGTAAATACTTCTATTTATATGAGTATAAAAGAGTTATTTAAGAATATTAATAAAATTGTTATTGTATGTATAATTACTTGTTAATTGAATGCTCTATATTGAGTTAGTAAAGGAAGTGTATAGATTATGCAATAACCATAAACCCCGTTTTATTTCTATTTTTAAATAATTACATATAAAGGGGGTTATATATTATATAAATGCCTTATCAATTATATATTAACATAAATAAATTAATTATTAAATATAAATTTTTATTTACGTATATGTGCTTCACTCATACAGAGTGAAAGCACAATATATTACGTATACGTATTAATAAAAATATATAAGCCTTTTATCACTGTAGGTGATAAGGCTTATACGTAAATACGTAGAAAGGAAAATATGAAACATAATTTTAAAGAACAAAGATATTTTTGTAGTTATTGTGAAACATTTAGATTAAAACATTTATTTTATTTTAAAAATATATTTTTACAAGATAAAAATAATAAAGTTATTTGTATTTATTGTTGAAAATTAGAATTACATTTAAAAGAAATTTGATATGAAAAAAAAGAAAGGAAGTATTAATGAGTATTGGAATAATCATATTATTAATAATAATAGGAATTTTTGTATGAATAATATTAACAATTATGGGTTTATATATGTGTAATGATAATAATGCACTTGGAATAGTATTTTTATTTATTACTTTAAATCTTATAGGTTTATTATTAGGAATTTCAATTATTTATAATAAAAAACAAAAAGAAAGGAATAAATAAAATGAAATATAAAATAGATTATAAAAAATTTGGTTCTTGTGATATATGTCATAAAAAATCTTCAATTGGTAATAGATTATGTAATAAATGTTTTTATAAATTAATAGGTAAAAAAATATGAGTAAATTAATATTTAAAAAAGATACACATCAATATTTTTTAGATATTAAAGAATTAATATCAGTTTCTAAAATTATTGATAATTATTTAGGTAATGGATATAGTCATATAGCACCAGAAATATTAAAAAATGCTTCAAATCGTGGTAAATGAGTTCATAAAATTAATGAATTATATTTACAAAATATTAATAAAGAAAATATTATTAATAATTTATTAATAAAATTAAAACCATTAACAAATGAACTTAATTATAATTATTGTCAAAAATCATTAATATTTTTACAAGAAAAATTTAAAGAAAATAATTATGAATTTATTATAGAAAAACCATTTGGGTATGATTGAATTGCTGGAACATTAGATTTAATTTATTTTGATAAACAAAAAGATAAATATTTTATTGTAGATTATAAAACTTATTCACAATTAGATAAATCTAAATTAGAAAGAATTAAATTACAATTAACTGCTTATTATTGATTAATACTTAAAAATGGTTATCAAAAATTATCTAATATTGCATATATATATATATATATTTAATTAATAATAAAGAACAAAAAGAAATAGAAATAGAAATAACAATAGAAATGTTACATGAATGACAAATGGCTATTGCTAGTTATAAAGAATGACAAGGAGTAAATAATAATGAATAATAATTTAACTAATAAAAATCAATTAACTATTGAAAAATGATTTACTAATAAAAATCAAGGAAATAATATTAATGATAAAGAAATACAAAGATTTAAAAGTAATGTATTAGCAATTAAAAATCAATTAGGATTACCAGCAAATATAACAACTTTAGAAGCATGTTATCAAGCAACATTATTACAATTACCATTAGAAAAAAACTTTGGTTATTGTTGAGTTGTTCCCTTTAATCGTAAATATAAAAATGAACAAGGAGATTGAGTAACTGTTAAAGAAGCATAGTTTCAAATGGGATATAAAGGTTATATTCAATTAGCACAAAGAAGTCAACAATATAAAAAAATTAATGTTATTGATGTTAGACAAGATGAAATTAAAAAAATAGATTATTTAAAAGATGAAATAAAATTTAAATTTATATCAAATCCATTAGAAAGATTAAATGCAAAAATAGTAGGTTATTGTGCTTATTTTAAATTAAAAAATGGTTTTGAAAAAACTTTATATTGAACTAATGAACAAGTAGAAGAACATTTTATGAAATATTCTGAAACATATAAAAGAAATAAAAAATTTACATTAGCAACAATTGAAGATATGGCTAAAAAAACTGTATTAACTCAATTATTAAGAAAATGGGGAATTATGTCAGTTGATATGCAAAGTGCTTATGAAAATGATCAAGCAATTATTACTGAAACAGAAAAAATATATATTGATAATCCAAATAATACTAATATTGATGAAACTTTATCTAAATTAAAAGAATTAGAAAAAGAAGAAAAAATAATAGAAAATTTTGAAATATAAAAGAAGTATAAAATATGTTATGGTGAGAAAAATTAATAATAGTATTACCAATATTATTAGTAAGTATTATGATTTTAATATTTGTAATTTATTTATTAATTGAATTAAAAAAAGATAAAAAAAGATTAAAAGTAATAAATGAATTAATTAAAGAATTAGAAAAAAGACAGGATAATAAGGAGAATAAACATGACTAAACAAGATATTTTAGAAATTATTGAAAAAGTAAAAGAATTAAAAAACTTAAATGGATTAACTATTAATATAAAAATTGATGATATTAATATTGAAAATAATTAAGAAGAATAAATTTTTATGAGTATGTATAGTTGTGATTATTTAGGTCACCCACCTGACAATTGTATTAATGGTTATTGTAATATATGTAAAAATAAATTAACAAAAGAAGAAATTGATAAGTTTATTAAGTTAGGGTTTGATTGAGTAATTGAAAAGGAAAATAAATAATTATGGGATATTGAACAAAATATTGTTGTACCTATTGTGGAAAAATAATGATAGGTGATGAAGAAAACATCGAGCATACTAAAACTCATAACAAGGAAAATAAATAATGACAGAAAAAGAAGCAATTAAGTTAGCTAAAAAATTAGAACCAAAAATAAAAGGTCATGGAGTTATTGGTGAATATATAGGTAATGGATGAAATATATTTTGTAAACAAGTATTAAAAGATAATGTAAAAGAAGAATGTTGAGAAGCAAATATATTTATTGCTGATTTAAAAGGAGAATAAATAATGAACTTGAATTAGTTTGAATATATCTTATTAATAAAATCGAAAGTGGGGAACTAGATAATGACTAAACAAGAAAAATTGATTAAAGAGATTGGATATGAGAAATCACAATTAACAATTTTATATCATAGGATAGGACAAATGATTTCACGATTAAATGAACTACAGATTAATATTGATAATGGAGAATTTGATAATGACTAATATTAAATCTTATCATTGTTATTATTGTTATATTAGAAAAATTTGTAAAAAATCATACCTTAATCAAAAAAGAGTAATTGAAAAATTTAATAAAAGAATTAATAGAACTAAAATTAAATATAATCATGGAAAGAAGTGTTAATAATGACTAATTACTTACTTTCAATTAATCCAAGTATAAAAAATACAGGATTTACATTATGAGAAAAACAAAATGGTAATTATTGTGATGATGATAGATGTCATAATAGTGAAATGTGTAAATGTAATGGTAAAGATGATTGCTGTTATGAAGAAAAATGAAAGCCAATTTTAGTAAAAAGTTATAGTTTTAAAAAATATAGTACTAAATATGAAGTTAGTAAAAGTGATGCAATATATAACTATAATTTTAATTTTTTAATTAAATGAGAAATTGAAAAATTAATTAAATGTGACATTGGTAGTTTATTTTATAATAATAATTTAAATTTAATTATTGAACGTGGTACTTTTCATGTAAAAAATGGTATTGGTTATGAAACACAAGAACATCTTAGGGGTTTTATTGCAGGAGCATTTAATAAATTATTAACAAAAGAAATGTTAATAAGTCCTAAAGAATGACAAAATTGATATTTAAAAAAATATTTTAATGAATTAGAAAATAAAAAAATGTGAAATGATAAAGAAATATCTTTTAGTTTTGCATTGAGATTAATAATAGAAAATAATTGAAATATAACAATATCAAATCATGATGAAGCAGATAGTTTACTTATTGGTTGATATTATTTAAATAAGGAAAATAAATAATGAAAATTTTTATAATAATTTGAATGATATTGATTTATTCTTTTACAATTTCTTTACCTATTTTATATGGATTAAATATTATTGATTTAATAGCATTTATATTAAATTTTATAGTAATGATATTAAATGATATTTTACCTATATTTTGATTAAAACTAATAAAGGAAAATAAATAATGTTAGAATTAATATCTTTAATAGAAGATTATAAAGACTGTAATTTTTATAATAATTATTTAATTTACAAAATAATGAATTTTATTATAAGAAAGGAGAATAAATAATGACAAATATTAGAACTGAATGATTTTATTATAATGAAAAAAGTCCAAAAGTAATAACATGTCCAACTGTATATTTATTAAAAAATAAAGAAGATGCTTTATGTTATTTATTATCATTAAATTTATATCCAAAATTATATCCACAAGATATTTTTTATTCATGAATTTTAGAAAATAATCAAACTGGATATTTAATTATTTGTGGTAATAATAGAGATACTATTGGAAATATGCAATTTAAATTTATTAAAGGAGATTAGAAAATGCCAAATATAGAAAATCAATCAAATTATACTTTAACTAAATTAATAAGAACTGGAATTAGTCCTATTTGTGCAATGATAGGTACAAGTGCTTATTATGGTCAAGTAATTAGTAATCCCATATTAGGTTCAATTAATAGTTTATTATTTGGTAAAAAATTAGGTTTAGATATATGAAACTTAAATCAAAGATCAAGTAATAAAACAAAAATAATTAATAGTAGTAAAAAAATATTATTAGGATTAGGAACAATTGGTTTAGCAAATTATAGTAAATTTGTAAATACAAATATTAATCCTAATCCAACAGAAAATCCAATAATTACAACCACAATAGATCCTTTTCCACCAGATTTATTATTGACTGTAAATAATAATCCTAATAATTTAATGGATTGAGATACTTATATTTCATTAAATGCTTATGGTGTTTCAAATCTTATTAGTGGTTTAACTGAGTTAATACCTAATAGATTTAAAACTATTAGAAAAATAGCAAATATGGCAACTGGTGGTTGTTTAATAAGTAGTGGTGTAGCAATGGGGATAAATAATGATTTTAATAATGCTTATGCAGTTCCTACTATTGTTGCAGGAATAAGTGAAATTATTCATAATTTATTACCTATGGAAACAGTACATAATAATACTGAAATGCAAGAAACAGTATTCACTAATGAAACTGCAAATCTTATTAATGATAATGTAAGTATTAATAGTTATGGTAGTGATATGAGTGAAGTTAATATTAATGCACAATTATCATTTGATGAAAATTATTATAGATTATAACTAAAAATGCCTTTAATAGGCATTTTTTTAATATTAATAAATACTTTTTACTTCTTCTTTTTTATTAATAGAATTTAGTTTAGTTTGTAATTTATTAATTTTATTTTGTTTTTTAAGTGCTTTTCTTTCGGGGTCTTTTAATGCTTTTCCAAATTCAATAAGTGCTTTTCCAAGTCTAATTAAAACATATCCTGCAGTCATTGAACAATTAGCAATTAATATAATTAAATTTGTATCCATAATATAATTCCTTCTTTCTTTAAAATATTTTGTTTATTTTTAATATAATTTTGACAATAATAAATATAATTAAACATGCTGTTGCTGATGATAATATTACTCCAATTAAACCTAAAATAATTTTTATAATTTTAAAAAACATAATTTTATTCCTGTAATTCTTGTAATTTTCATAAATTACCATAATAATCACTTGCATATCTTAATGTTATTTTATTAGTAACAGTATTTTGTATTACCATTATTGATGTATTACGTGCTAAATTTTGTGCAACATATATTTCTCAATTATCTACACTATTTGTTCAATAAAACTCTTTTATTAAAGTTGGATATTTACCAATCATATTAATACTATGTGGTGTTTCCCAATCATAAAATATTCTATAAAATGTATTTGGTTTTAATTTATATTGTATATTAATTCTATCATTTGAAACTGCTACATCTTTTCATTTTGGACATGGACAATGAGTTGTTGGATTTTCTTTTAATTCAATATCTCAATTATTTTCTTCAATTTCATTAGTTTTTAAACTTTTTGAATTAATTTTGAAAGGTTTAATTATATTAACTTTAACAGTATTCTGTAATTCTTCTAATGAAAATATATTTCCATATTTTGCATTTCCACCAGTCATAATTAAAGAAAAATTATGATTAATAACTTTTAAACTTAAAGTTACTTCTTCATTTTCAATTTTTCCTATTGTAAGAAAAAAAGTATCATTATATCCACCAAGAAACCCACCAGTTTTAAATTCTACTTTAATTTTTGTATTAACTTGATTAAATGGTGGTTTTTCTCATGTTATATATGTTCTATATAATTTATAAAAACCAAGTTGAAAATCACCATATTCTCTATTACTTATACTTTTTCCAATTATAGTTCAATTTTCTTTATCTTGTTTTTTATCTAATAATTCATTCATACCACCAACAATAGTTTTATTAGTAGTTTCTAAATTAGGATTTTCAGTACCAAGAGCATTTGCCATAAAAGCAAACTTAAATTGACTACTATCAACTTTATTTTTAAGTTTTTCATCAACTTCTGGTTTTGTATAATAATTATCTAAATTAGGTGGTTCATTTCCACCAGTAGCACTAAAATAACATTAGTATCACTAATATGAATATTTGCACCAGCAATTAATTTATCTTGTTTTTTACTTATTTTTTCATCAATAAATTTATGAACATATTTAACAGGTGGAATATCTTTATCACTAGTAAAAGGAATAAAACCTAAGTCAATATATTCAAATGCACCCCATTGATTTTCTCTTACATATTTTAATTTATCTTGTAATTTATCATCAGCATATTTTTTAGGTAATAAAGTATTAGGAGTATATTTATCAAATTGTAAATCATATTTATAATCAACATGTTTATATGCTGTATTTGGATTTAAAATATCTCCTATATGCTCACTAACATCTTTATAAAATTTTTGAGTAAATATCCTGTCTTCAATTTTATTACTAATATCAACATTAACTATATCTTTTTCTTTATCATAATTAATATCAATAGTTTCTTTTGGACTATCATAATTTGGTAATAATGCTTCACTAGTACTATTAATTTTTAATTTAGGTATAGTATCACTAACATCATCTATTTGGGAACATGGCGAAGATGTCTATTAATACATAATTACCCCTTTTCACTTAAACTCTCATTTCTAATTTATATAAAAATTATTAACAAAGACGAGAATAAAAATCTTGTCTTTTTTTTGTAATTGTAAAATTTTAAAATTTTTAATAACATTCTTTAACACTATTATCAACACGTGTTAGGGAATTAAAACAGTGAACTACAACACAGTTGTTAAAAATAGTAGCTAAAACATGTGGACTTGCATGGATAAATAATAAGTGGAGTGATACCTAATAAAATATACTAACCATTAAATAATGGTAATTCTTGGGGTGGGAGCGAATTGGAAACTAGTATATATAGACCTACTAGGGAACCTACTATATTAATTCTATTAATTCTTTATTTAACCAACCTCGCTACTCCCCAGTGAGCGAGTGTTGGTTTTATTTTTTATTTTTTTTGAAAAATTTTTTTGGGCGAGAAAATAAATTTAAAACTTGTAAAAAAAATTGAGCGGTGCCGGTTCAATTAAAATATTAATTTATTTAACATAAATTAAATAAATATTGAATCGAATGCCTCAATGTTTTTTAAAATTTTATAATTTATTTCGAGCCCATTTTTCTAAGAAAAATATAACTAATAGTATTAATAATAAAAAAAACAAAAATATATATCCTTTATGCTAAAAGCAACAGGATATATTGATAAAAAAAAGGAAGTATTAATGAGTATTGGAACAATCATATTATTAATAATAATAGGAATTTTTGCATGAATAATATTAACAACTATGGGGTTATATATGTGTAATGATAATAATGCAATTGGAATTGTATTTTTATTTATTACTTTAAATCTTATAGGTTTATTATTAGGAATTGCAATAATTTATAATAAAAAACAAATTAAGGATAATAATGAAGATTAATAAAAATCAAAAATGTAAATTAAAAGTTTGTATTAATAAAGTTTGAAAAGATTGTATTAATAAATCTACTAAAACTATTAAATATAAAAATTGGTCTATACCTTATCTAATATGTAATAGTTGCTATGATAAATTACCTAAATACCTTAAACAAACAGCAAAAATAATAAAGAATTAATTAGTACTATGAAATATGACTTAATTATTGGTATTGACCCCGCTGGGATTGGTAATAATGGAATTATTATATATTCAAATGAAACTAATAATATTATTTTTAATGAAACATTTAAAACTAAAACTGTTTTAGAAAGTAAAAATCTATTTAAAGAATGCTTTTTAAAAATTAAAAAACAATTTATTAATAAAAAAATATTAGTTATTGTAGAAAATTTCTTTTTAAGTTCAAAACAATTATTAACTAATCCATTAGCAACTCCTAAAATTATTGGTGCATTAATGGTTTTAGTACAAGATGTTATGAAATGAGATTATCTAGAAAACCATCCAAAAAATAAAAACAAAATAGAAAATTATAAAGGAAATATAAAATTAACAAAACATGAAGAAGATGCATATAAGCATATTCAATATTATTTAAGGAATTTTAAAAATGAAAGATAAAGCAAATTATGTTAAATTAACAGTAAAACTTAGTAACACTATTGAAGCAAAATATCATGAAAAAGGTAATAAACAATTATATTATAGTGTTCGTGGACAATGGAATGGTTTAAACTATGTTACTTTAATTTTTAATAACCCAAAATTTTATAAACGATGTATTTTATTAAACAAAAACGATGAAATTATAGTAAGTGGTCAAATCTTTAATACTTTAAATATTCCTAAAAATCGTGCATTTTGTTCAATTAATGTTAAATGATTTAAAAAATGAAAAGAGTAAAAATGAATAAATGTAAATATTGTAATAAAAGAATTTGATTAACTAAAAATTGATGTATGAAATGTTTAAAAAAAATAGTTAATAATTTAACAAAAAATAAGGAAAATAAGGAATGTAAATAATGAAAAAAATAACTGTTGATGTAAAAGAAGTAACACAACGCTGGGATAGTCAATCATTAGATTTAAAGATTTTATATGCAATACGTGATCATCTTAAAAATGGATATTATAATTCTGCTCAAAGCATGATTGATGATTGAATCGATGATTTAGAAATACAATTAGGAGAAAAAGAATTTTGATAATGATTAAGGAAAATAAATAATTATGGGATATTGAACAAAATATTGTTGTACCTATTGTGGAAAATAATGATAGGTGATGAAGAAAATATTAAACATACTAAAACTCATAAAAAGGAAAATAAATAATGATGTGTAATGGTTGTCGTTATCAATATCGGCCAGTTAAAACATATATTTATAGATGTAAAATTTGTAATAAATATTATTGTGATAGACCAATTCCTAATTGTTGAGAATATCATAAACGAGAATGTAAAAATATAGTTAAAGGAGAATAAATAATGAACTATTGTGATTGAACAGAACGAGTTAACGCAAATGGTAGTGTAACTTGAAAATGTAGTAATAAAACAGAAGAGAAACAAGATGAATATGGAAGAGCATATTGTACTGAACATAGAATTAAAGTTGATCAAATTAATAAATCAAGGCATAAAGATTGTATTAATAAAGAAAAATTAATTAAATATTTTAATAAATTACCAAAGAATCAAAAATTAACAACAGAAACTTTATATGTTTTTGATACTATATTTGAAAAAATAGAAAACGGAGAATTTCATTAATGATTATATTACCTACTTTATTTGGTGATAAAGATGAAATTGAAATATTATCACCATCACCACAAGCACTTCGTACTCATAATGATATTAGAACAATTATCTTAATGAAATATCCTAATGTTAAATCACAACATATAATTATTTCTGACCCCGAAGATAATGTTGCATTAATAGTTGGTGATAATGATGTTTATCAAGGTTGAGTAAAAGTTTGAATTAAAAAAATAGAAAATTAAGGAAAGTAAAATAAATTATGCCAAATATAGAAAATACACAATCAAATTATACTTTATTAAAATTAATAAGAATTGGAATAAGTCCTATTGCAGCAATGATAGGTACAAGTGCTTATTATGGTCAATTAATAGGTAATCCAATATTAGGTTCAATTAATAGTTTATTATTTGGTAAAAAATTAGGTTTAGATATATGAAACTTAAATCAAAGACCAAGTAATAAAACAAAAGTAATTAATAGTAGTAAAAAAATATTATTAGGATTAGGAACAATTGGTTTAGCAAATTATAGTAAATGAACAGAAAATAATATTAATCCAATAGAACCAACGACAACAATAATTCCTACTACTACAAGTACAACTACAACAACTACAGAAACGCCCCCATGACCATTATTAAGTATAAATAATAATCCTAATAATTTAATGGATTGAGATACTTATATTTCATTAAATGCTTATGGTATTTCAAATCTTATTAGTGGTTTAACTGAATTAATACCTAATAGATTTCAAAATATAAGAAAAATAGCAAATATGGCAACTGGTGGATGTTTAATAAGTAGTGGTGTAGCAATGGAGATAAATAATGATTTTAATAATGCTTATGCTATTCCTACAATTATTGCAGGAATAAGTGAAATTATTCATAATTTATTACCTATGGAAACAGTACATAATAATACTGAAATGCAAGAAACAGTATTCACTAATGAAACTGCAAATCTTATTAATGATAATGTAAGTATTAATAGTTATGGTAGTGATATGAGTGAAGTTAATATTAATGCACAATTATCATTTGATGAAAATTATTATCACTTATAAAAAGAAAGGAAAATATAAAAATGAAAGATTTTTTAAAAGCACTTGAAACAATTGGAATTAGTACTGGTATATTACTTTGTCGAGAAATTATTGTTTTATTAAAACGATTTATTACAACTCCAAAACATGTTAGAGCAAATAATAAAATTATCAAACATCAAAAAAAATTAGCAAAACTTAATGAAAAAATTAATAAAGAAATTAAATAATGGGGTGCTGTAAATGTTAGAAAATGAAACTAATGTACAACAAACAACTCAAACTTTAACTGAAAATGATGTTTCACAAGAAATAGAAAATAAAGTTAATGAAGCAGAAAATAAGTTAAATAAATTAAATAATGAAATTAAAGAAAAAGAAATAATTAATATATTTAAAAAATATCAAGTTAAAAGTGAATTTTATGATTATTTAAAATTTAAAACAAATAATATAGAAAATTCAAAAATAGAAGATACTATTAAAAAAATTATTAAAGAACAACCATTGTTTAAAGAACCAATTAATACCGGTGGTAACCAAGAAACTATATTAACAAATCAAACACCAATTAAAATTAATCCATTATTGGATTATAAAAAGAAAAATTATTTATAGAAAAGGAAGTTTAAAATGGCAGTAAATATTCAAACAAACTTAAATAATACAGAAAAATTAGTTGAAGCACCAGAATTCATTGAATTTTTTAAACAATCAAATTCACCATGAGCAAACTTTTTTCCAATTGAAATGACTAACTCTACAAAAATTGAATTTATTATTAAATTACCAAAAGACCCAAAAGTTAAAGTTATTTCATGAGATGACAAAAGTCAAAGATATGATGTTGGGTATGCTACTACTGATAAAATTGAAAAAATAATTGAAAAATCATATCTTGCTGGTGAAACTATTGCAAATATTGACTTAAATGCTGAAAATGGTCAAAATTTATTAGACAGTATGCAATATGAAGTTGCTAATGATTTAACAGATAAATTAGCAAATGATGATACTAACATAATTTCTCAATTTGCTACAAAAGTAACAATAACTGATCCAACACCAATTGGATATTTAAAAGCAATGTTATCGGCATGAAATACTTTATTTCAATTACGAAATAGTACAAATTGTAAATTTTTTATTACTAATAATCTTTATGATAGTTTAGTTTATTTAGCAGATAATAAAGGAATAATTACTGATAATGAATTAGCACAACAATTACGTTTAAATGGAAATGACTTATATGTAAAAGGTGTATTATGTCAAATTGTATTAGATGATTATATGACATTTACAAATGATAAAAATGAAGATGAAATAATGAATTTTATTTTAGCAACGCCAAAAGCAATGAAAAGATATATGTTACAAAATACAGTTATTTATTTACAACAAGTTGCAGATGGTAAAGTTGGTAGAACTTATTTAGTTGGTGGTGAAGTATTTGGGCAATCAATTCCTTATATGTCAAAAAAAGAAACAACATCACGTTGAATGTTATGTGGAGTAATTAAAAGTGAAGTAAAAAATGATTTAAAATCTAAAATTACAACGTTAACAATAAATAATCCTACTGCAAAAACAAATAAAACTAATAAAGAATTAGACACAAATATTTTATATGCAAAAGAAATTAATAGTTTAAATCCAAGTTTGGAAAATCCAACTATTAAATATTTTAGTGATGAGCAAGGTAAAAACATTATTAGTAATAATAAACAAAAAACTGGTGATTTATATATAGTGATTAGAGCAAATGTAAATGATCCAAATTATAAAGGTTCAACAAGTCCAATTAAAATAACGCTTCAATAATTAAGGAAATTTAATCATGGCAATTGGTACAACTAGTACAGCAATACTTTTCAATATCAATAAACCAAAACATACTAGAATCAGTAAGCAACAAGAAAATAAAAGTTTTTGATGAGAAATTTTAGAAATGATTGGTGTCCAAGTAATAGCAGTAGCACTTGCTCCTTTTACTGGCGGTTTAAGTGAAAGCATAGCACTTGGATTAGGGGCAAGTGATTTTATTGCTAGTATTAGTGCTGTTGGTGTCGAGTTTTTAACTGATTTTACTATTAATCAAGTTTATGATTATTTAAAAGGAAATGTAACACCATTAAATACTTTTTTTAATGTATTACCAGCATTTGCTGGACTTAATAAAATAAGTCGTGGTTATCGGACAACTAAATTTATTAAACTAGCACAAAAAACTAAAACATTAGAACAAATAGGTGTTAAAGAAGCAAAAAACTTACAAGAAATTATTAGTCAAGTAAGTGGCAAAGAAATTTTAACAGATAAAATTATTGGTAATAAACGTTATTTATTTAATTATAGTTTTGCTCCTAATCGTGAAACCATAATCCAAAATTTAGGTTATGTTGCTGAAAGAGAATTTAAAAATAATTTTAAAAAATTAGAAGCACAAGAGTTAAAAGATTATTTATTATTACAAAATACATTAATAAAATTAAGTCCGCAATTAACGCCAAAATTTAAAATCAAAGATATTGAAAAAGCAAATAACTTTTTAAAAAAATATAATACTGAATTAAAAGCAGTATTAAAAATGAACCAACATGATTGATTAAATTTAGTTCATACCATCCATGCAGAGAATAGATATGGTAAATCTTTAATTTTGGATTTACAAAAAATTCGTGCTAATGCTATTAAATTTAATTTTAAAAATAGTGCAATTCATAAAATTGTTTTAAAAGCAAATCAAACTTTTAAATATTTTGATATTAGATTTTATTTAAAAAAAGGTTTAAATAAATTTTGAAAAGATACTCCATATTTTGAAAAATTACGAGAAAGTATCTATAAACTACAAGAAAAATTTGAAAATTTAGAAAAAAAGGTAATGGAAAAAATTAATAAATTAAAAGAAAAAGCAACAGTTTTATTTACTAGTGCAGAGAAAAAAGCAATTAAACATGCACAATTAATTCCATTAAATTCACCTGTATTTATCGGTTGCAAAATTCAACCTTTATCATTAAGTAAATGTGCAATTACTATTTATCATCGTAATCCTAAGTATAAACCAATTACAGTTATTGATAGTATTCTTAAAGCAGAAACTTTTGTTACGCAAATATATCCATTCCATTGATATCGCTGATATAGTGGTTGATACATTGGTTATGGAGTTAGTCGTAATAAATGATTAAAAGCAATTGCATTTGCTCCACCAGTTGTTCAACAAGTAATTAGAGATAGTTTTAAAGTATATAGAGAAATTTTTAGGACAATAAGAACCTATCATAAAGTAGTGAATGTTATTAATAATCCTATTGAAAATATTAATAAATCATTTAAAAATGTTGGTTTAAAATTTTCAGTTAATACTTTATTTGGTACAGGATTATTACATCATTTAGAAAAATTTGCATATAGTCAAGTTGTAGAAAAAGGTAAGAAAAAATTACAAAAAGAAATTATCCATATATCACATAGAAAAACTAAAACAAAAACTAAGCATTATAAAAAAGCATTTTTTAAGGAATGATAAATTATGATTAATAAACTTTGAACTGATGTTAGTCTAGAAAATTATAATAACTGATATCCATTAACTGGAAAAATTATCGAAACTCCACAACAATATATAAATACATGACCTAATATTAATGATTGATTTACAACTTTTGCTATTCGCGCTCAAAATGATATTAATGCTTATCTTGATTTTATTTTATCTAAATTTCCTTTTGATAGTTTTAAAGATGAATTAATTAAAGAAACATTAAGAGATATGGTGTATGTTTGTGTTGAACATTGAGTATTTAATCGTACACCAATTGAGTTTAATGTTGATGCTACTATTCAATTCAATAATGGTACCTCATTTAGTGCAAATAGTATTCCTAGTATTAATGTTTGAGACTTAGCACCTAGTAGAATGAAAATATGAGCAAGATTAACTGAATTAAAACAAGTATTTTTAAATTATAGTGAAGATGAATTAGATGTTGACAAAATTGACTTAAAAGCATTTTATACAAAAAATCAAGTTGATGAATTAATTAAAGAACAAAAAGAATTTACATTATCAAAACAAATGAAATTATATGATGATTTAGTTGATGATAATGAAAATGAGATATATAGGGGTCCTGTTAGTAAGTTTGTTAATAAAGGTTATGTCGCAACTGAATATGATAAAGAAACTGAAACAATGATTTTAGATTGACCTGATGAAATTGGGACATTACCACCCGAAGTTTTACAAAATAATCCACAAGTTGGTGATTTTACCCATGCTGCAACTGCTGACTTTTCTGCTAAACAACAAAAACGAATTACTAGCAATGAAAATGAAATTACAAAATTAAATAGTGAATTAACTAAAACAAATGAAAATATTAATGATATTAAAAATAATTGATTTAATATTGCAACTAGTCCTTTATGAAAGAAAATGTCTTCTTTTATTCCTAGTAATGAATTTGGAAAAATATATTTAGCAATATGAGGTTATAGTTATCAATCCACTACTAATCTACTGATAATTATATATATAGTAATAAAAAAACTATATTTAATTTAGGTGGTGAAATTAATAAAACAATACAAACAAGTATTAAATTAGATGAATTAATTGTAAATGATAATGTTAAAATTCAATTATTATTCACTAAGGAATGAAATGATATTACTGTAACTTCTAATGATATTAATTATCAACCTATTTCTGTTACATTATATCAATATATTGGAAAAGGCACACCAACTGAATTTATAGCAGAAGATAGTACTGAGCATGATTATTATACAAAACAAGAAACTAATGACTTATTAGATAAAAAACAAAATATAAATGATAATAATTTACAAACAACTGTTAAACAAATTGTTCCAGCAATTAATGAAAATAAAACTAATATAGATAAGAAGCAAGATAAATTAAAATATGTAAGAGAAAATCAATGGGGTGCTTTTGAATATATTGATTTTGGAACTATACCTTTTACTGGTGATAAAGATATACCCCCTGTTAAATATGTTCATAAATTTATTGATGAAAAAATAAGTAAAAAACAAGATAAATTAATTGCTGGTGAAAATATTCATATTAGTGATACTAATGTTATTAGTGCTACTGGTGGAAATGAACCACCTAATTTAGATAATTATTATACAAAACCAGAAGTTGATGAAAAACTTAAAAATAAAGTTGATAGTAGTCAATTTAAGTTTGCTTTTATGGCAAATGCTCTTGGTACAGATAATCCTGATTTATTAACTACTGATAAAACTATTGTTGGTGGTATGAATGAATTATTAGATAAAAAACAAGATAAAGAAAATTGAACTATAATAGGAAAAAGTATAAGTAATAGAGAATATGGTGATTTTCAACTTGGTTTTTATAAATTATATAGAACATATATAACATGAGAAAAACCACCATTTAATCAAGTTACTACAAAAATTAAAGTAGAATTTAAAACTGGTGGGTTTCTTGGTGGATATAATGATACTTTTTTTCTTACAATAGGAAAAATTGATAATGAAGAAGTAACTTTAAGTTTAAAAGTTATTAATCATAATTTTTCTTTAATTATGACTGGTGGTAATCAAAAATATGGAAATATATTTTCATTAGAAGAATTACAAAATACTGTTAAAGTAAATATAATTAAACCTTTCAAAATTAATTCAAAAAGTTTAAAAACTAATGAAATAGATGAAAATAATTGAGATATTGAATTAAAAGAAAATCCACCAACTCCTTGTCCATGTCCAAAATGAAAAGATGTAGCAATATCATTAGGTACAACTATTTCTTATAAATTAAAACCAAATACTTATTATAAAATATTTTATGACCTTAATAATGTAAGTAATAGTAATATGGGTAAATACCCAATGCAAACAATAGAAATATTTTGACAAGAAACTTCATTATCATATTGAGTATGTTTTCTTCCAAGTTTACGAAGAACTTCATCTATTAATATTGCAAATAATAATTTTATAAAATTAATAACAGATCAGGGTTATTTATGAAAATTACAAGAATTACAGGAATAAGATTATGTTTTTTAAAATTATAAAAATTATTTTAGGTTTAATAGGAGTTATATTATCAACAGCAGCAGCAGGTTTAATTATATTTATTATTATAAAAATAATATTAAAAATTAATCAAATATTTTAGAAAGGAAAATACTTATGCAACCTTTTTGAAAAAGAAAAGATAAAACAAATATTAGTGATAATCAAAGTGAAAAATTAAAATTTTTAACTAATAAAAATAAAAGTACTCATGCTTCAATTTTAAATTATTTTGGTTTTAATGATTTTAACCATGAAACTTATTTTACTGATTTTGTAGCAGAAAATAATGCTAATTTATATAATGCTCCACTAGATATTAATAATGAAACTATTAAACAATATTTAATTCAACAAGAATTTTATCGTAAAAATTGAAATTCTATTTTTAAATTAAGTAAATTAGGAATTAGTGGTTATTTAATTTATATTGCTAATGATAATTTATATTTTCAAATAGTAGATATCCAACAAAGAGTTTATGATATTACTGGTAAATTAATTGAATGTACTATTTTTTATGATAATTATGAACAAAATGCACAAACAGTAAGATTATTTGAAGTTTATACATTAAATAATAAACAAGTAACAATTAATCGTGCAATTTATAGTATTAATGATACTAAAAAACAAACTAAATTAGATTTTAAATCATACATTAATAATCCTAATTTATCACAAGAACAAACATTAAACATTAATTATATACCAATAGCAATTATGAGAAATAAAGCCAATGAGTTAGCAGATTGTGATAAAGTAATGGATAAAATTAAAGCACTAGATGTTATTTATGAACAAATTGTTTTAGATAGCATTTTAAACTCACCGAAGTTTATTTTTGACCAAACTTATGGTAATGTTCAATCTTCAATGGAAGAAGCAGTAAGAATATTAGTTACTAAAAACTATATTTGAAAAACTACTGGTGATAATAATGAAAAAAATGAAAATATTAATATGACAAGTAGTAATTTTAAAGGTAAAAACTTAACTGATATATACGATTGAAATGTTAATGAAATATTTAAACGTTGTGGTATACACATACCAAGTCAAAAGAAATCAGCACAACAATCAGTTCCCGAAAGTACAGCTGTAAATATTTCAACTATTAATTATATTGAACAAAAATTATGACAATTTAATATTGATATTCTTAAATTTATTAAAATATTAGTAAGTGTCGATAAAGATTTATTAACTAGTAAAACATTTAATATTAATGATGAACAAGAAATTAATAATTTAACAGTTAAATTAAAATTATTTAATCCCGAAAATAACCAATTAATAGGAGAGAACAATGGACAACCAAGACAACAAACCACAAACCAAGTTTCCACAGAAACAAAAGCAAACTAAACTTAATCAAGCAGAAATAGAAAATGATTATTTAATAGATAATATCCCTTATGACTTTACTAATATGATGCGTGCTACTAGTGATCCAGATATTAATAGAGCATATGATGAATTTAAAAAAAGAACAATTTATATTTATGAAATTGCACGTTTATTTAAAAATAATGAAAATAATAGTTTAAGATTTTCAGCAAATACTATTAAAATTGGATTTATTGATATTGATAAAGTATTAAAAACTATTGCTGCTGAAACATCAGACTTTACTATGCAATTAAATCAAAGAGCTAGCACAAATATTAATGATAATACAATTGAATATAGTATGACTGATATTAAAAACTTAATTTTTCAAGAAATAGAATTATTAAATCAATTTAAGTTATATGCAGTATCGATTAATGAACCATTAACCGAAAATAATATTGATAATTTATATATTATTAATAATTATTCTCAACCTTATCAAAATCCAAAAACTAGAAGTACTAAAAGTATTACTATTATTAAAATTAAAGATTTTAAAACAAGAGATGGTTATCCAATCATTATTAAATTACAAAAACCATTAGACAAAGATACCAAAGTAATTGGTTTAAAAATTAAAGCCCCTAGAAGCATGATTTTCGGCAATATAAAGGTACTTGGTGAAGTTGACAATATGGAAGTATACCCTAAATTATTTGTCAAAGATAAGATAGCATTTCCGCTATTATCAATGCCTATTGAAACTCAACCAAAGGTTAGAATATTAGAACAATGATTTAGTGAACAAATATTACCATGAAATTTAGCAAAACAATTTATTGGACAAGAAAAATCAGTTTTAGATTTAATTGCTATTGGTGGTGGGAGAGAAACAAGAAAAGAAATCATTAAAAATGCAAGAGTTACGCATGCTTGATTAGGTTATTTTTTAAGTTCTTATGATTTTGGAGAATGACCATTAAAAGAAAAAAGAGAACTTAAAGATAAAGAAGTATGAAAAATTCATGATGCAACTGGTACAACATATACAAGTATTGCTACAAATGATAAATTTGATGACATTGAAGTTGAAATCAATGATAAACCAACAATTGATAGTTTACAAAAAGTATTATTAGATATGTTAAGTTATACATACAACTACAATAGAAATTTTGATGGTGCAGAATATGATGATAAAACAGGTAAACCAAAAAATGATATTGCAATACTACGTGTAAAATTTGAAGGTCAAAAACCTGATGAAGTAATTACTAACCTATTTAAACAATGAGAATTAGATTATCCAAATTATATTAATATAGAACAAGTTAAAATTTTTAAACAAATATTTATTATGTTATCAAAATATATTTATTCATCACTATCAATAAATAAAGGTTTAAATGATGATAATAAAATTTTGCTACCTTATTATTTCGAATTAAAATCAAGTCCAATAAAACCAAATAATAAAGAAATTTGAAAATATAAAGATGTAAAAGTTATATTAAAATCGGTATATTTTGATTTTACAGATATCAATAATATTAAATTAAAAAATAATGATATTAGTCAAAATGAATTATTTAAACTTGATGATAATCAATTTAACTGGTTATCTATAATAAATGAACTTGAAAGTAATAATATTCCATCATTAATACCTGCTGATTGAACATTAGGCAATGGTGAATATGGAAAATATTTTACAAGAGTAATTATTGATAATATTAAAATTGAAAATGCTTTAAATTTATATGGTTCAAATAAATCACAATTATTTTCTAAATTAGAATTTTATAAAGAAATTTCACAAATTGATAATAATAGTGAATTTAAATTACAAATTGAAAATCCGATTAATAACTTAAATCGGATTGAAATCAGTGGCATATTTGGTGCTGGTAATTATGATTTAATTCTAATAACTGATAAACAAGAAATTAATTTAAAAAATATTAATTTATTTGATAAATATAATGAAAATATTTCATATATAAATTTAGAAATTTAATTATTAAAATACCCATCAGGATAATTACCATCTCATGGTATATCTATTCTTTCAATAGGTTCTCCACCATTATAAAATTTTGTTTTTTCAGGAGTATCAGCAAAATATATTTTAAATTCAGTTTGTACATCAAATGAGATTTGATTGTAAATATCTGACATTCATATTTTTTGAACTCCCATTATAGGTTCCTTATTTGATGCTAAAAAATATTTAAGACCACTAAGATTATGGGTAAGCACCCCCCCATGATTAATCCTATTGTTCCAGTTGTTGCACCAGTTAGTGCTAATGCTAATGTTATTTTACTTAAATTTGTTTTTATTCATGTTTTCATGTTTAATTACTCCTTTTTCCTTAATTTTACTTTTAAAGTATACTTATTTTTTATTATTTTTACAATATGCCTTTTAAACGCAAAATAACGCCTAAATTAAAGGCGTTTATTTTGTGATACCTATACTATTAATTATATGTTACTTGTTTATTATATCGCAAATGTGAAGATACTTTTTTTCACAGTAGCATTATTTTTACCACGAATTACATTTTTATATGGATATAGTGCATAAAACAGAGCATCATAAGGATCTTGGTACATATTTTTATCTGGAATGTTAGTTTTGGTTTGATCATAACGTAATTCTTCAAGACATTGCGTAGTTTTTGGTAAATCATCTTTATTAGCATAAAAGTTTCCATAACTCATAATATTTCTCATTCAAACTACTCTATTAGTTAATCCTGCTTCTTGATTTAGATTTGAAGCATGTTTAATCGCACTTTGGGTAATAAGAATAATATTATGTTCATCAATTAATTTTTGATTTAATCAATCAATGGCAGTTCTTGCTTTATCATCATAAAAATAAATTGCTTGTTCAAAATTTTCAAAATTATCCATTAATCCTAAAATTTCATTTACATAAGCATTAATTTTTTCATTTTCATTAATAAAGTCATTTGGTGTAACTACTAATTCACAAATAATATAAGCATCATAATAACCAGTATTATTATATTCTTTAAAACCAACTACCATAAATACAGTATGGTCTTTATGACCAGTTGCTCAATCAATACCAACACTATAAAAATCAAATTTATACATATCTTTTTCTTGATTATAAAATTGTTTTAAATCATATTTTTGTCAATATTTTAATGTTTTTTGAAATGGAAAAATTGTTGCATCACTATCTAAGAATTCAAAACCATAAAAAACAGTATTAAATTCATCGGGATTACTTTTTTTCATTTCTATTAATGTTCTTTTTTGAATTTCTGGCAATTTATTTCAAAATGGTTGAATAGTAAATCTTACAATAAATAAACCTAAACCACTAAACATTTCTTTATTTTCATAATAAACTTTACCAACTTTTTTAAGATTACCCATTATTTTATCATTTAATGGTAAAAATGGTGTACAGTACTTTAAATAAAATGGATGATATTTATCGTAAGGATTACATGTAAAAGTAATAAAAAAACTTTTATAAAAATAGCGAGTAATTGATTTTCCAAAAGTAGAACTATATATATTTTTATCAATAAATGTTCAATTTCATTCTTTAATTGGTTCATTTGACACTTTAATACGATTACTTCTAAACATAGAATTTTGTAATCGCTCATATCTATATGTTAATTGTTTTTCTGTTAATGTTTCTTTTTCTTCTGCCATAATTATTTCATCTGTTCGTGAACCTAAAAAACTTGATCCACCTGCTTCTTTTCCAAAAATTTTATTACCATTTGCATAACCAATAAAGTCAATTTGTTGATTATTAGGAAAGATAATACACCCACCGTCCTTAGTAATTTTTCATTTAATACCATGGGGATTATTAGGTAATAAATTAATATCATATTTATCTAATAATACTTGGCAAACATTCATTAATGCACCAATAGTAGTTTCGCTATGGGTATTTTCATATCGTCTTACTTCTTGGACACTACTATCACTAAAATTACAGCATATAAATAAATCAAATGCTAAACAATTTCAAGTTTTTCTTGTTCCCCGTGCTGTTGGTATAAAACGATAAAAACAATTAGTAGTAAAATATTCTGCTCATTCATCACCAGCAAAATTTTTAAAAATATCTCAACTAAAACCATAATTATTATCACTAAAATTAAGGTCATATTTTTTATTTAATTGTAAGTAACTACTAATGAATGGCATATTTTCTCCTTAGTTAACATATATAAGTTAAAATTTATTATTATTAACACCCAAAATTAGAAAGGAAATAAAAAATGTTAATTTCACAAAAACATTTTAATTGAGAACAACACTATTTTAATCAAGATGAATTAAATTTAAAACAAACAAAAGAATTATTTGCAAAAATAGATGAGAAATTATGAAATGAATGTGATAAGTCTATATATAAATCATATAAATTTAGAAAGCGAAAATTAAAATCAAAAAAAGGTTTATTAATTTATAAAAGACGCATCTGTGTATATTATAATGAAAAAACACAAAAAAATGAATATGTTTCATTATTAGATGTATATCTTGGTGTTAAAAAGTATAGCAAACTTGCACCAGATGTTATTAAACAAATCTTAAAATATTTTACTGACGGAAAAAGATATCGTGATGTTTGTGATACTTTTATTAATAATTTAATAAGTAGTAGTACTGTTTATAGAACATATAAAAAATTTCAATTACCAAAAATTAATATTCCTAAAATAAAGTTAAAACCAAATCAAGTTTTATATGTAAATATTGATGATGGTCATAGAAAGTTTAAGTTTAATGATAAACATAGTAATAAAAATTGTAAGAAATGTTCTATGAGATTACTAGTAATGTGTACTGGTAAAAAGAAAAATGGAAAATTAATTAATAAAAGAGCTGCATGTAAAATAAGAGTATCAAAAACAGAAATTGGTGCAGAAAAAACTGCTAAATTAATTGAAAAATATGGTAATTTATATTTTGAAAATTTTGACCAAGCAAATTTAATAGTTTGTGGAGATAGTGCAAAATGGATTAGAAAAACTGCTAAAATTTTAAATGCTAAATTTATTTTAGATAAATTTCATGCTTTTCATGTTTTATTTCTTGGAATTATGGCAGGAAGAAGAAAAAATAAAATTGCTAAACTACATTATGAATATGCACAAAATTTATTTTCAAAAGGTCAATATTATGAATTAATTGATTTTTTAAATTCATTAATATTAAAATATCCAAAATTAAAAGTTGGTTATTTTATTAATGCAAAAGATGGCATATTAAATCAAGCATTAGTTGAAAATATTGGTTGTTTTACTGAAACTAATATTAAACAAATTTTAAAATATATGATTGGAAGTAGAACTTATAATATTGATATGTATACAAAAATGGTTGACTTTAAATGCTATCAAATAAATACAGCAGTACAATTACTATAAATTAAAATTTAATTTTATAAAAAAAACTAAAAATAAAATAAAACTTATTAAAGTAAACTATAATAAGTATTTTTGATATGAATTGATTTTTAAAATTGAGTATTATTGTTGACTTATGCTTTACAAATGTTAAGATAAATATACAATTGCATATTGAGTCTAAATTATTCTCGTCTACCTTTATAATTTAAAGACAATTAATGAATATTATAGACAACATCGTTATGCTCCCATCTATTTTTATACCAGTACCTTCAATTATTCCTATTTTTTGTAAAAATGTTTTATTAGCATTATTTCAAGTAACTGTTTTAATATCTCCTTCATCTCAAATACTAGGTGTATTAAAATCATTATTATTACATGAAATATGACTATTAAGTGCTTTTCTTGGAGTATGTAAATTTGCTTGTTGTAATAAATTATATACTTCCATTAAAACATAATCTGGTTCACTTGGTGGACTAATACTACTTGATAAACCATTACCACTAATAGATACACTTGAACGTATAAATGCCATTCCATCAGTTAAATAATATATAGTCATTCTTGCTGTTGCTCTTTTAACTAATTTTTGTTGAGTTTCATTAAGATTATTAAATTCAGTTTGTACAATTAAATTACCAGTAATAGTATTAATTCTTTCACTACTAATAGCAATTGCCATAATAGTAAAATCAGTTTTAGTATTATCAATAGTAGTTTGATCAACATCAGGTATAAAACCATATATAGTTTTTAAATCATCTTTTGTAATATAATTTAAATTTACATTTCAATTATTTTTGTTTTCCATAATCTTTATACCTTTCATATCCTTTTACTGCTTGTGATTTATTAACTGTACTAATAACTGATTTATTAGGCTTAGTTACTGCTCTATTTAATTGATTAACATTTTTTCTAACAGTAGCATTCATTTCTTTTCTTGTTTTACTTACTCCACCTAAATATTGATTAATAAATATTTTATTAGCACCATGACCATAAGCACCTGTTGCTTTACACATATCAATTCAAGTTTCTCTTGAAACATTAAAATAATCATAACTTTTAGATAAATTAGTTCTATAAGTTAATGTAGCAATACCATAAGTACCAGATTGTGCTTGTACTACTGGAGTTCATATACCACCTGCTAATGCACTACTAGATAAATTTACATAAACTCCAATTATACTTTCATAATCTTGCTCTGTTAAAGCATTCATAATAATTTCTTTACCTTTATTCATTAATCATTTACCATTTAAATATTGTTTTTGAATTTGTTGTAATTTAGCAATATTATTATTAGTAATATGTGTCATGATTTTTTTATGAATTACTGGTAAATTTGTTAATTTTTGTAAAACTTGTTGAAATTCAGATAACTCTTTTTGTGATTTACCATGTCCTAATATTTTTGACATTAATTGATTTTTTAAAAAACTATTAAATAATGAATTACTTTTTTTAAATTTTTCTATTAATTCAGCAGTTTGTATATCACTAACAGCAGTTTCTAATATTATTCTTAAAAGTAAGATAATAGGCATTTAATTACTTCTTTGTAAAAGTTACTTGTAAAGAACCATCATATAAAGTTTTACCTTCAACATTAGCACTTGTTGCTGTTAAATCTGAAAAATTAGCATTACCTTTTTGATAATTAGGATTTTTAATAATAATTGCTTTTTCTACTTCATCAGTTGTTGGAGTTGCTCCAGCCATAGTAATAGCACCTAAATTAGTAAATTCAATTGCTGTTGCAATATCAATACTAGAAGTTACAGTAAATCCTTTAACTAAATCTGGTCGTAATGCTTTACCTTCACTTACTAAAAATTTATGAAAATTCTTAATATTAGCATTTGTTTGTAAGATAAATGTATTATCTTGACCACGATTAAATGGAAATGCTAATGCTTCTTTATGTACTAATACAGCATCACATCCTAAAAAATTAAATGATTCTTGTTTATCAATAACTCCAGCAGGATAATTTCTTCCTAATCATGGACATTCTATAATTTTAATACCACCAATTTCTACAATTTTACCATCTTTTAATGCTTGTGAAGCACTATCACTACCTAATGTAGTTGTTGATAATAATACTAATGGTTTAAAAAAACTCGATACTCATAATACATAATCTTCTTCATCTGTACCAATATATTCATCATTAATACGTGCTTTTAATGTTCCTAATGTATTTGATATTTTTAATCATAAAAGCATACGATAATCATCTATTTTAGGAGTACTTGGTAATGCAATATTAATAATTCCATTATCTTTTGCTGTTTTAACTGTTAATTGAAGTAACTTAGCAACTAAATATATTTCTACTGATTTTGCTTTTGCATCAATTCAACCAGAAACATAACTATCACTTATAGTAATTCCCCCATCTTCATATTTAGCACCTAATCTTTTTAAATCTAATGTTTCAATTTCATAATTAATTTCTTTTGATTTATTTAATAAAATTTGTTCTGTTCTAATTTCTGTTACATCATTTTCACCAGCACCACGTTTATAATCTTGTGTAATATTACGTTTTGTAACATTATAAATAGCAGTACCAGCATCTAATTGTTCTCTATTTTCTATTGTTGTATTAATTAATGCTACTCTTTTTGATAATAAAACTTTTAAATTTTTAATATATTTAACAGATAAATCTGCTTTACCACTAGGTGTACTAGGGTCATTAATTGTTGTTGATTGTGTTGTAATAATTGCCATATTTTTAACCTACCATTCCTATTTTTCTAGTATCTATTTCATCTTCTTTTTTATCTTCTTTAAATTTATCTTTTATATTTAAAGAAGAACTAATATTTGTATCTTTATTATTATTTTTAAATAAATGTGGAAAATCTTTATTTAATAATGATAATTCTTCATCAATATTATCTTTTTTTCCTAAATATCTTTTTAATAAATTAATATTTTCTTGTGATAAATTATATTTTTTATAACTTTCTAAATGTCTTATTTCTCTTTCTTTCTCAATTTTTTCTTTAAATAATTTATTAAATTTTTCTTCTAAATCTTTATATTTAGTTTCTAAACTTGGTTCTTTTACTTCTTTTTTTTCTAATTCTTTTGTTTCTTCAACTTCGGGTTTATCTTCTGATTTTACTTCTTCTTCCTTAGTTTCTTCTTGTTCATTTTTTTCTTTTTCTTCCATAGTATTACCTTCTTTCATTTCATTTTCATTTAACATAATTACCACCACCTTTCTAAGTTACACTTTTAGGATTAATTACCAATGATTTAGTTTGAAGATTTCAATTAGCATTTTCTTTAGTATTTGGTAATCTAGGATTAGGAATATAAAATGTAGTTATAAACTGATATTGAATTTCTATTCTATCATCATCTTTACTACCTACATCTGTAGACTTAAACGCCATTATTTTAAATCAAGTAGAACTTGCTATTGTTTGACCACTACTTGGAGTATCATTGGTTCATATTAAATCATTAACATATATATTATTTAATCTTTCAGCATTTTTTAAAGAAGCAATTTGATTTGGTATATTTCCAGAATTATTAATATTAAATATCCAATTATTATTCATATCATTATGATTACCAGAATTATTATTATAAATATTATCATTATCTTGAAAAATAGCACTTAAACCTTGATTATCAGTAATATTACCAATATCATTTAATTTAATAGTAATAGGTGTAAATAAATTTTTTGAATTAGTATAGGTAGTTGAAGAAACACCATTATTAAATAAATTACTCATATTAATCGTAAAGTTAAATGTTATACTTTCATAATCTTCTTTAAATTTATCAATATTATCATATCCATAATCTTTAACATTAATATCTATATAATTATAAAATTTACTTTTTTCTTGATTTTCTTCTCAATTTGGTCTCATTTTATATTGATTAGATTCACTAAAACCATCAGCATTAATATTATTATTAATTCCATATTTATTTTGATTACTTAAATCAATAAATATAGGATGTGCTCTTTCTATTATTGGTGGTGGTTGTATTGATTGTGGATAATTAAATGGTTGGTCAAATTTAAAAGTATTATTTGCTAAAATAAATGTATTTTGAATTAATCTACTATTATTACTTGCTTTACCTACTGTTTGATAAGTACCACTTCAAATACTAAAATTATCATTAACAGCACCATTTCTATTATCTGGCATTGAATAAAATGTTATTTTAAAATTACTTTTACCTACAACTTTTATATCAATCATATCAATTGCTCATTTAACAATATTAGTATTATTAAAATCTGGTACTTGTAACAATGATTTATCAATGTCATCTTTTGCTAATAAATTAACTAAATTTTTATTTTTAATATCTAATTGACCTAAATTTACTGTTTCTTGTACAGTATTATCATTAAATGCTTGACTATTAATATCAAACCTTGCCATTGATAACTTATCAGTTAAATTAAATGTAAATGATGTCATATGACTTGCTGTACCTAATACTGATTGAATAGTATCTGGTGTTTCATTTCTAAATACATCTAATGGAATTAATGCTGGATTAGTAGTTTGTGAACTATATAATAATGTTGTATAAAAATTATATAATTCAGCAGATATTAAACCATTTATATATGGAAATTGTGGTATTAATAAATTACTACTTAACTTTGCACCAATATCTAAACCACCAACAAAAGCATTCATAAATGAACCAAATATAGGTATAGTATTAAGATTAATTTTAATTGTTTCTCTTATTGTTAAAGGTATTTCACTAATAGGATTATAAATAAAATAATGTAAAGCATTAATGGTATTTAATTGCTTAAATTTATTATTATTCATATTATAATGAGTATTTCCAATAAATTTTTTATTATTTTTATTATAATATTGAAAATATGGATTACCAGCAGTTGCATAATTATAATTTTCAATTTCAGCACCATTTAAAAAATTATTATCTCAATAATTTACTAATCTATTTGAAACATCAACTTTATTAGTATTTTTAGTTTTTTCAACATTAGTTTTTAAATGACCTTCATAATGTTTAGTTGCTCCATCATCATAATTTGGTGCAATTATTTTTTGTCAATCTTGATAACTATCCATAACACTCTGTCCTTGAACAGTTAAAACATAATTAGTTTCTGGTAATGCTTGAAAACTTACTGGGTCATAAGTTGAACATTGATATTGTCAGGGAAATAATAATTTACTTGGATATTGTTGATATTTATGTTGTTTAGTATTAGTAGGATTATTATCAATATCTCTACCTCATAATGCTATTGAAATAGGTTTTACTGAACCATAAAAAGATATTTGACAATGAGTAACTGGTAATGGAGTTAAATAATTTGAATCTAATATAATATTATTATTTTCATCTAATGCTGGTAATGCTACTGGGTCAGCAGGTGCACCTAATTGTACATATTGATTAATTGCTAAACCACTATGTGCTAATTTATCATTTAAACTACTAAAAGTACATTGAATATATGCTAATTCTTTATTTTCATTATTATAAGTTTTACTAGCAACTTCAAGAATATATCATTGTCTATCAATTTTAATTGATTTATCAGTATTTATAACTTTATTAATTTCTGGAATCATATATAACTTATATAAATTTGAAACAATATTATTAATAAAATTAAAATTCTTTTTTTCATTTGGAATATTAATAACTACATTTTTAATTGCTTGTTCTTGTATAAAAGCATTATTTGCTGGAGTTGCTGAATAAGTAATACCTAATTGGTCTGATAATATGTTTCCATAAAATACATCACCAATTTGTAATTGTTTATATGCTAAATCTGGATTATCTTTATCTTGAATAGGATAAAGAATGGTCTCATACTGCTTGTATTGCTTCTCTACCAGTAAAGATTTTAGAGAAACTAGTATAATCATTAGGAATACTAGTTGGTGGTTTATATCCTGTTTCTGTTGAATTTATAGCACCTAAAATAATAGTAAAAGGACATACACGAAATTGTAAATCTTTATTTTGTGTAAAATCTTTTTCAATTTCTCCTGTACTTTTTCATACAGTTTTAATTAATTGATGATTCTGTTTTGGTATCATTCCCATTTTTAGTTTCTCCTAAAAAAGTATTATTAAATTCAATTTCTTCTTTTTGATATTTTCTATTTTCATTAATAATTTGTATTGCTTCTTCTTCACTTACACCATATCTTTTAACTATAATTCTTTTAATATTAGTAATTCCTAATCTTAATTCTACTTCATCAATTTCAAGTGATTTTAATCTATCTGTAATAGTATTTTCTTTAATTTCAAATGTTCATTTAGATTTATCACCATCTAATCCCATTAAAATAAAACATCTTTGAAATATTTCATTTCAATCACTTTGATTTAATGTACGTTTAATACGTGTAGTTTCCATATCTCTACTATTAGTAATTAATACTTCTGCTTCTGTTTTTTGACTTGTAGTATCATTTACTGGACTATATCCACTACCTTCAAATGCTTTATCAATAATAAATTGAATAAAATCTGCATATTTATCTAAGACTGGATTACCTTGTATTATTGCTATTGGTAGCGTTCCACTACTATTTCCATAACTTTTTAAATTTGTTTGTAATATAAAATCATCAAATAATTTTTTGAATTCAAATGCACTTTTAGATTGATTAATTTCTTGTTCAGTAATATCTGCAAAAACTCTTGTACGATTATATTCAAGTTCTTTTCATATAATTTCAAATGTATGATTTAATAATTTTTGTAAACCTTTAATAGGTGTCATATCTGGATAATAATCACCAATTACTCCACCAAAAAAGTTTTTCTTTGGTAAATTTTGCATAAATTTAACTGGAATAATACCTAAATTATGATTTTCTATTAATGGTAATTGTAAATCTTTACTTATTTTTTCTTGTAAACCATCTAATGTAACTGTATCACTAGTAAAATATCTAATTATTTGATTTGGTGTATATGTTGTTTTAACAAATATACTTTGATCATCATATTGTATCCTTGACCAAGTACTAGCACTATATTCAGTTTCTAATACTCTAGCTACGCGAGATTGAGCATATGGTTGAGCAAAAGTAAGTACTATTCTACCTGTTTTAGTTCTATCAATTTGAGTAATACTATAACCATAACCAGATTTAATATGACAATCTTGATAAAATAATGAATCTAAATTATTTCATTCTTTTAATTTTTCAATTGCTCTTTTATATTCTTCATGTTCACTTGTTAAAGTATAACCATTACCTCATAATAATTTTGAACCATGATTTGCTATTATTTCTTGAAGATTTATCATACATCAATTAGGAGTTAATATTTCAGTATTATGATTATTCATATGTTACTTCCTTTCAAAATAAGGATTTATATTTGCACTTAAATTTCTAATATATGGTTCAATTGCATAATCAAAAGAATCTCGTAAATGGTCATTACCTGCTAATGGTATTTGTTTAATACTTTTTTCATCTCATACAGCAAGTCTAAATTCATCTAATAATGCTTGTGCATTCATACTAATATTTAAGCGTTCACTTGCCATTAAAGCAATATTTTTACCTATTCTAAACTCAAGTCTTAATTTCACACAATCTTTAAAATAAAGTCATTTTTGAACGTTATATTTAATTGCTGTATCATTAAGCATTTCAATAAATGTATAATTACTAAAATCACAATATACAGTTAAACCATATTCATATAACAAATTATTTTCTTTTGCTAATTTAATATAAAATTCAACTACTAATTTTGCTAATTGTTTATTATCATAACGAATTAATTTATTTTCAATTTTTAAACAATCAATAACATTAACAAATTTAAAATTATAATCAAAACCTATTAATATACATGCCATAGCATCATCTTTAAAACCATAATCTAATCCAGCACTAAATCTATAACTTGGTTGTAATAAACGTGATATCTTATGAATTAAATGTGAATATATTCCCCCAGATTCATAACCAACTAAACCATGACTTCTTACTCTTGCTGATATTGGATCTAATTTTTCTATTTCTAATAATTGTTGTTTATCACTATCTTTTAAATAAGTATTTAATTTTCAATTTTGATAATGATAAATAGTATTATCAATAATAGTAAATTGTTCATATTCATTAATAATTTGTTTTTCATTTTGTGGACATGCTGTTATTGTTTTTTTAATAAATTCATTAAGAATTGACCAAGGATTACAACTTTCAATTTCTAATAATTGATTTGCTCCACGAATTGCATCTTTTAAATCTTGATAATCATTTTCAGTAATTTCATATCTTTCATCACTTCATATAATTACATAATCAAATAAATAATTACTTGCTAATCCAGTTAATTTAACATTACTATTATCTTGTGAATGTAAATATTTACAAGTTATTTTACTACCATTAAATTCAATAGTTTTTTTAGTTTCACTAATAATAAAATTAATACTTGGATAAGTTGCTTTAATAATTTGTTTTAATTCTTGTCAACTATCATTTAATTGTTTTGACATATTTCTAATTAAATAAGCATGAATATTAATAGTATCTAACATTAATAAAATACCTAAAAATTCAATATCACTAAATGTTTTACCAGATTTTCGTGAACCTAATTGTTTAATTTTAGTAATATTTAAAGATTGTTTTAAATACATTCTTTTAGCAATATCTAATAAATAACCAAAATTACTTAACATTTATTTTTACTTTTATTTTCTAAATTAATTGTTATAGGGGCAATCTTATCATTACTTTTTACATCAATTTTAGTAGATAAGTGATATTTATTAACAAATGCTCTTTCTAAATATCATGCTGAAGCATTAGGACTTGAAGTTAAAAATCTTTGTAAATTTAAATGGTCAATTTGCATATGTGCTCATTTTATTTGTTGTAAAAAAGTATTTTTTCTTTTTTGTTTTCAAGTTAGAATAGTACTTTCTGTTATATTTAAATAAATTAACATTCCTAATTTTGTAGGAATTTCTTTATTATCATTACAATGAATAAAATAATTTTCTAATGAGTCTCTTAATTTTTTAACATCATTAAAAATTGTTCTTATTTTTTCTTTTTGTTGCACATAAAAATCTCCTTTCATATGCTTTAAAACACAAAAATTATGATATAATTAATATAATCTTTAAGTTAAGTAGCGGAAAAAACTAACTTATTAACTTTATTAATTACTTCATATATTCTTTTATTTAATTTTTATAATATAATTATAACAAAAAATAGCATTTATACTGCTATTTTTTTATTATTTCTTTTTTTAAATTTAATTTTAAATTTAAACATTTTCTTAATTTTATTTCCTAAACTTTTTCAAAATTTATATTCGGGATGTTGTGATTTATATATAATCATGCAACCAATAAAAGTACCTACTATAGGCAATGGAATTGTTATCAAAAAAATACCAAAAACTTTATCATTATTACAATATTTAATTCCATAATGTATTAATAAAATTCATGTCATCTCTACTATTATTAATAATAATATTCATAATGCTCTTTCTATCATTTATTATTTTTCCCTTTTCTATTTACATTTTTCTTTTATTGTACATTATTTTTTAAAAAAAGAAAAGATAACTACTAAAAGTTATCTTTTAAACGCTATAGAATTTTCAAGTTATAATCGTTCTATAACATTATATTATAAAACCAAACATTTTTCAACAATAATTTAATAAATTTGATAATATGTGGAATAACTAAAATAAAATAGAAAGGTGTTAAAAATGTTTAATTTTAAAGAATTTCAAAAATATGAAATTAATAATATTTTAACAAAATATATTAATAAAATCTATGAATATGATGAATATTTTTTTAAAAATAGAAATAAAAATCAATATAAAGTAACTTCAAAAATTAATAGAACAGTAAATACTCCAAATGGAATTGGTACTTTTAAGCAAAGAGTTTATTGAGATAAAATAAATAAAAAATATTATTATCCAATTTATGAAGAATTTAATATTAATAAACGTGCAAAAATTATTAATTGATTAAAAGAAGAAATATTATCATATCTTGGAAAAAAGAAACATTATCAAGATATACAAGATATTTTAAAATATACTTATGTTTCAAAAGTAACAATTAGTAAAATTCATAAGAATATAAAAATTGAAGAAATATTACCACAAGAAAAAAATAAAATAAAAGATAATGAATTTATATATATAAATGTTGATGATTGTTTTGTTCCAGTTTGAAATAAAAATAAAAAAAGAGAATTACAAAAAATTAGAAGTATTTCATATAATACTGGTAAAAAACAAATAGGTAAAAATCGTAATAAATTATTAAATAAAAAATATAATTTTATGTTTAATTATAAATTTAATCCAAAAGAAGATTATTATATAGATAATCCTACTGTTGATTTTACTTGAAATGGATTAAAAAAATATTTTGAATTTGAAAATGCTAAATTAGTAGTATCTGGTGATGGTGCAACTTGAATTAGAAATTTAGCAAAATATTTAGGTGCTTATTATGTTTTTGATAAATATCATGCAATTGCATATTTAAAAAAAGCATATAATTTAGAAATTAAATGAAGAAAAATAATTAGTAATATTGAAAAAATAAATAATTATAAAATTTCTTTAAATTATTTTTGTAATGGACAATATAATGAATTAATAGAATTTTTAATTAAAACAAAAGTTAATAAAGAAATATTAAAAATTTTTAAAAATAATAAACAGGGTATTATTAATCAATCTGCTACTTGAAATATAGGTTGTAGTGCTGAAAGTGATATTTATCATTTAGTTAAATCTCAAACAAAAGGTGCAAAAACTTATAATTATAAAACTTTAAATAATATGTTAATTGCAAAAGTTAATTATTTTAATAATAGAATTTAATTATTTAAAATTTAATATTTTTAAAAACTAATTTTAATAAATTAGTATTTTTATATTATTAAATTAAATATTAATTACATATTTTATTTTTTTATGGTATAATTAAATTAACAAAATTATAGAATTTTCATGTTATATTGTAAATGTGATTGAATTCTATGAATTAAATTAATACGTCCTTAATTTAAATAACTTTTAGCAAAATAATATGACAATAAGATATTTTCATTTATTTTGTGCTATTATAATTAGTATTGGGAGATGAAGATGAATACATTTATAATAATTGGCCTGATTATCATAATTATTGCTTTTATTGCTTTTATTTTATTATTTAGGATTATAAAAGGAATTGCTATTTGTATCATTATTGTTGGTATAGTATTATCGATGTTATTTTTTGGTTTTGGAATATGACCATTAGATATTATTGATATTGCTAGTTTTATTATTTTTATCAAATAATAACTACTTTCCATATTAATTATCAATAATATAATATATTTGTAGTAAGAGGTGAAAAATGGAACGAATTAAGCAAGCACAATTTTTAACAAGTGCCGTTAAAGCTGAACAATGACCACAGGATAATGTTCCTGAGTTTTGTTTTATTGGGCGTAGTAATGTTGGTAAATCAACATTTTTAAATACAATTTGTAATAATAGTAAGTTAGCTAGAGTTTCACAAGTACCTGGTAAAACCCAAATGCTAAATTTTTTTACCATTAATAATAACATTTGTCGCTTTGTTGATGTTCCAGGTTATGGCTTTGCCAAAGTATCAAATCAAAAAAAAATTGACTTTGCAACGATGATGGCTGAATACTTTCAATCACGAAAAAATTTAAAAGCAGTTTTTCTATTATTAGATTTAAGACATCCACCAAGTAACGATGATATTACCATGTTAGCGTATTTGCAACATTATCATTTGAAAATTCATTTAATTGCTACGAAAATTGATAAAGTTAAAAATAGTCAACTAGTGAAAAATAAAAAACTAATATTATCAACTTTAAAGCTTAGTGCTAATACGCCAATCATTTTATTTTCTAGTATTAGTAAACAAGGCATTGATTTAGTCATTAGTAAGTTAGCAGCAGATGTTATTACTAATGATGAAATAGCAAAGACAAAATAACTTAAAAATTAAAGTATTTATTTTTATAAAAAGTTAAGCATTATTTAATATCTGCTTATCTTTTTTAATAGCATATTTATTTAAAAGTTAACTATATTTTTAAATAAGAATAATAATTAATCTTTGTTCTTGTAATTTTAATTATTTTAAAGATTATTTTAAGAAAAATATTAAACCTAATAATTTAAATATTATTTGCTATAATTCAAATGAAATAAATAATTTAGATATTTAAAAATTTAATTTTTAAATATATGTGATAATCTGTGGTATAATATAACTATATTACTTAATGCAAGTAATAAATCCCTAATCATATGATTAGGGATTTATTTTTTATATTTTTAATATCGATATATGTTGTTAGGCATATATTTTTATATTAGCAATTAATAAAAATATGTAATATTCAAAATTAAGGAGATGAAATAAAAATGAATGCTACTAATAGTGTAAATATTTTTGTTATTAGCACAGCAGTACTATCTAATATAACATCTGTTTCTTGTGTTAGTGTTATTGAACAACATTTTAATAAAGAAACTGGTATTACTGTTAACGTTAATTTTGTTACTAAGAAAGTAAAATTTAGTTATGATGCTAACCTGTGAGATAAAACAAAAATTAAAAAAGTAATGTCTCGTTTAGGTTATAACATTGCTAATTTTGCAACTGCAGTCAATAGTTAAGATTATTAATTATCTCAAGCACATTTTAATTAAGGATAATAATTAAATTTAAGATAATCTATGATATAACTATAAGTAGATTACTTAATACAAGTAATAAATCCTCAACATCATGCTTGAGGATTTAATGTTTTTTATACTCTCTAAGTAAAATGAGTATTGCTTGCTAGATATTTATTTTCATGTTAATAGTTAGAAAAAATATAAAATATTAAAAGATAAGGAGTTGAAATTAGTTATGAATGATAAAAATAATAGCGATAATCTTGTTATTAGTAGAGCAGTACTATCTGATGTGGCATGTACTTCCTGTGCTAGTATTATTGAACGACATTTTACTAAAGAAGATGGGATTACTGTTAGTATTAATTTTGTTACTAAAAAAGCACAATTTAATTATGATCCAAAACATTGAAATGAGAAGAAAATTAAAAAAGCAATGCATAAATTAGGATATGATATTTGTCAGTTTGAAACTGAAACTAACGATCAAAAGCAAGATGATGGCAATGACAGCGTTAAAAATCATGAAGTTAATAGTAAAGATGCTATCGTTGATCATCGTAGTCATAGCCATCATCGTAGTCATGATCATAATAGTGAACATCATCAAGTTCATATGTCTGAACAACATCATCATCAGCATGATATCAAATTACGTGATTTAATTGAACTGATTATTGGTTGAATATTGTTACTACCATTATTATTAATTATGATTCCTAATACTCCATTTTTTGATATGCTACGTAATCCTTATGGGCAACTTGGTGTGGCGATTCCAATTCAATTTTATTTTGGTCGTAAGTTTTATGTCGGTATTTATCGAGAAGTAGTTAAACAAAAGTGACCCGGTATGCATACGTTAGTAGCGCTAGGAACAACAACAGCTTTTATTTTTTCTATTTACTTAATGATAATTAATAAAACTGAACATTTATATTTTGAAGTTAGTGCTGCTATTATTATGATTGTGTTACTTGGTGATTTTATTAGTGCTCTTGCTCAAAAAAAAGCTACTAATGGTTTAGAAAGTTTAATGTCATTAAAACCAAAATCAATCTTAAAATATGATTATCATACTAATACCGAAACTTTTATTAACATTGAAGATGTGCAATTAAATGACATTCTAGTTGTCCGTAAAGGTGAAAATGTTCCTACTGATGGTCAATTAATTAGTGAAGAAGCGTTTATTAATGAAGCAATGTTAACTGGTGAATCACAAGTTATTAGCAAAAAAGTTAATGATAATGTCATTGGTGGCACTAATAATGTTGGTGACAGTTTTCGCATGAAAGCAACTAAAATTGGTAAAGATACCATATTAGCAAATATTATTAAAGCAGTGGAAGATGTCCAATCACAAAAACCAAAATTACAAAAATTAGCTGATAAAATTTCTGGGTGATTTACCCCAACTGTTATTTTAATTGCTATTTTAGTCTTTGTTATTCGCTTTTTGGCAGTGGGTAATGATGTGCAAGAGTCGTTAGAAATTGCCATTGCCACGTTAATAATTGCTTGTCCTTGTGCCTTGGGAATTGCCACCCCATTAGCAGTTGCTGTTGGTATTAACAAAGCAGCAAAAATAGGAATTATTTATAATAAAGCTAGTGCTTTTGAAAAAATTACAAAAATTGATACTATTTGTTTTGATAAAACAGGAACGTTAACGACAGGTAATTTAGTTATTACTAAGATTTATGGTCAAGATAAACATATTAATAAAGCAGTTGCTATTGAAAAATATTCAACCCATCCTTTGGCTTTAGCATTTACTTTATATGCTAAAACTAATGATGTTGCTAAACCATTACCAGTTACTGATATTAAAGAACAAGTTGGTTTTGGTATTAAAGGAAAATATCAACATGAAAACTTGCACATTTCTTCACTTGAAAATTTACAAAAGGCAAAGATGCCATTTAGTCCATTTTTAAAAACATTTGATTTTGAAACGGTTACTGCTAGTCAAAAAGTATTAGCATTAGCAATTAATCAAGTTATTACTAATATTTTTATTTTAGAAGATCAATTACAAGCAAATACATTAACAACGATTGAAAAGATTAAGAAACAAGGAATTGCAGTTATTTTAATTAGTGGTGATAATGAGCGACAAACGCTTGCTGTTGCCAATCGTGTTGGTATTGAAACATATTTTGCCAATGTCACACCACAAGGTAAGTCACAAATTGTTGCTGATTTACAAGCAAAAGGGAAAAAAGTTGCCTTTGTTGGTGATGGTATTAATGATGTTATTGCATTAGAACAATCTGATTTAGCAGTTGCCATGGGATCTGGTAGTGATATTGCTAAAAAAATTGGTGATATTACTATTATTGAAAATGATATTAGTATTGTTTATAAGGCAATTGTTTTAACTAAAAAAACTAAAAATAATATTTGCTTGAATTTTATGTGAGCATTTGGTTATAATATTATTATTATTCCATTAGCAGCAGCTGGCTTTATTATTCCACCGTTAGCTGCTATTGCGATGGCACTTTCTGATATAACCGTTGTTGGTAATTCATTAATTTTTAAGTGAAGAAAATATAAATATTAATTTAAATATAAAACAAAAAAGTTACCAATAAAAAGTAACTTTTTTGTTTTATTAAATTGAACTTACCTTTCTCTATAACCCTATTAGGTAAGTAGTTTGATTATACTTTATCATTAATGATTTGTATAGATATTTTATCATTATTTTTTCCTTTTAAATTTTGCTATTTTTTTCTAGTAAAAAGAGTTAGACTTAATTTCCAACTCTTTACACAAATTATCTTTAATCTATTTATTTTTTGGGTTTTCTTTAGCAGTAGCTCATAGTGCTGCTGCTTTACCAAAAGCTTCAGTATGTTTTATATACGGATTTTCTGCTTTAATTTTTATTATATTAACTTTCATAAAGTCATTAAAAGCAGTAGTTTTTTTCGCTTTCATATTTCGCTTCTCCTTTCATTTTTCTTTTACTACTATATATTATAATATATTTTAATTATTAATGTGTTAATAAACTATAAGAGTATATTTTAGAATATTGAGTTTTTTGTTTTTTTAAAAATATAATTATTAATAATATATGCAACACCATGCTCATCATTATTTGGTGCAATAATTTTACCATATGGTTTTAAACCAATATTAGCGTTTTCCATTACTATTGGATGACCAGATGCCTCAAACATTGATAAATCATTAAAACCATCACCAATTGTTAATGCATCTTGGGTATTAATATTTAAATAGTTACATAATCATTGTAATGCTGATCCTTTATTAATATTTTTATTACCAATTGAAAAAACATTCGTATGATATTGAACAATCGTTAATTCTGGAAAATTAGTTTCAAAATCATTAATAAATTTTGTAATTTCATTTGCATTTCAGTATTTTTCTAAGATAACCATAACTTTTGAGATTGGCATTTTAATATCATTACTATTAGTTAATTTAATAATTTTGATTTGTAAACTCTCAATTCATGTGTTTCAACTATTAGCAGCATGGTTAACATATAAACTATCAATGCTATTGAAATGTAAAATCATTTCTTTGTTATATTTTGTTAGCCAATGATAAAGTTTCATTGTTGTTGTTGTCGTTAATTGTTGTAAATAAATTCATTCTTGTTTACTATATGATCAAATTTCAGCGCCATCATTACCAATAATATAACCATCATAGTGATGAGCATTAATCATTTTGCCAACACGAATTGCATTTTCACCATATCGTCCGGTATTAATAACAACTTTAATATTATTTTGCTGTGCTTTTAAACAAGCATTAAGATTAATTTCACTTAAAGCGCTAACACTATCAAATAAAGTTCCATCTACATCAGTAAAAATTATTTTTACCATTAATTATTTCCTGCTTTCTTTTTTTATTCTATTTATTAATATTATAAATATAAAATAAAAAAAACTATATATTACTATAGTTTAAAAGTTATTAAATTAAAAAAACCTTTAATGAATAGATAAAGGTTAATCAAAGAAAATTATGGTGCGGAACAAGGGACTTGAACCCTCATGCCTTTGTGGGCGCCAGAGCCTAAATCTGGTGCGTCTGCCAATTTCGCCAATTCCGCCAATTCCGCATTATTTTGGTGTCCCGTATAGGCCTCGAACCTACAACCCTCAGATTAAGAGTCTGATGCTCTGCCAATTGAGCTAACGAGACAGACAGTTAGGGAATAAAAAACAAGTAATGATAATACTTGCTGCCTAAATATTAATAATGGTGACTCGTACGGGGATCGAACCCGTAATGTAGGAATGAAAATCCTATGTGTTTACCAATTCACCAACGAGCCGTAGAAAACAAGAGTTTAGTTTAGAAAATGGCGCCCAGTATAGGATTTGAACCTATGACACTTCGATTAACAGTCGAATGCTCTGCCGCTGAGCTAACCGGGCATTTACCAAACCTTAATTATTATATGCAAGAAAACTGTAATTTGCAATAAGTAATATAGTTTTTTTAATATATTTTTTTTATTAATTAATTTTTTTAAAATAAATATAATAATAATTTTAACATTTTTGGTGATGATAAACATTATTAATGGGAAAATAAAAGATTAAAGATATAATTACAAAAATCATATAAAATTTAAATGTAATATAAGAGAGGAGATGTATTATCAAACTATTGTTAATAACATTATTTTTTTTAACATTTGCTAGTAATTAACGGATATTTTAAGGTTAAATTTAAATAAAATAAATAATTAAATTAGTGAAAAATTAGATATTAAAAAATAATTTATAATAAAAGAATTTTTTAATTATGTAAATAATAATTGTTAGGGGATAGAGTTATGAAGAAAAAAATTCTAATTTTTTTAAATTATGTTTTAGTTAGTGTGACAATTATGCATGTTATTGGTTGTAAGTGGGGATGTACTAATAATAATTATGATCTAGCTGATAAGAATCAAGAAGATATTTCTGCTGATTTTATTGTTCCTGATTTAAATAAAAGAACAAATAAAATAACAAGTGATCGCTTAAATATTTTTGGTGAAGATATCACAAATTTAAAAGATTGATATGTAAAAAGTTCGCAAAAGTGATTTACTAAAACTAGTAAAAAATTGAAATTTGTTACTAACCTAGAAGCAAAAATTCAATATCAAGCAAAAAAAGAAGCAATTAATGACTTTAATTTATTAGCTACTAATTATCATAATTTTGTAAATTTTTCTGATTTACAAAATCAGCTTAATAAAACATATCTTGGTAAAGTTTATGCAAAAGTTGATTGAAGTGGATTAATTAATTCATTATCAATAACTAATGATGAAAAAAATGAAATTAAAAATAAATTAGTTCGTTTTTATAATATCTTTGTTCAAATTTATGGTAAAGAAAATGTACTTAAACTTTTATACCAAATGGCTAAAACTTATAAAAAAGATTTATTTGGTTTTATTAGATCTGGTTATGCTCATGATTCAAAATTTAATTATTCATTAGTGCAAGTAATGGCAATTAATCCAAATTCACTTCGCACAATAACACAAAATAGACAGTATTATGCTGGCGATAAAGCTTCAAAAAGTATTATTAGAACAATTGTTCATGAATATGGTCATGCATTAGGTTCTTTTATTCGTTTAAATTTACCACAAAGAAAAAACATAAATTCACTTGCTGATAATGATCCTAATCAATGATGAAATAATTATTTTATATCATCTTATTTATTAAAAACTAATCAAAAAAAAGAAAAAATAAACGATGAAACTAATTATATGATTTCATCATTAGCGAAGGGGACAAACATTAATGTTCCAATTTATCAAAAACTTTTCGCTTATGGTATTGTTAGAAGTGATTATGGTCGTCAATCACATTTTGATTTATTTGCTGAAGCTTTTGATCAGTGAATTGAGACTGAAGCAGATCAACGTAATGTTGCTTGAGAAAAATTAGATAAATTTTTTAGAATTGATTTACCTAAAGTATTAGCAAATAATGATATAAAATAATTATTTTTTTATTAGAAATGTGAGTAAAAATATAAAATAAAAAATATTATTACCCAATGAAATTAAAAAATAAGTTTCATTATCAAAAATAAGTTTTGATAAAATTTTATAATTTTTGTGAATTTGTTTTATTAGTGAATCTTAAAGTTTGGTTTTCTAAATTATTATAATTGCTTGCTAATAAATTAACTTCATTCTTGAATTTTTCTTTTTTTGTCAATGCTGAAATTTGTTTTGCTGTCAAACTTTTAATTTGTTCATCCGTCAATGTTTGGATTTGTTGTGTTGTTAGTTCTGAAATTTGTCATGGTCAAAATGCTTGAATTTGTGCTGGTGTCAAAACTTTAATTTGTTTTTCAGTAAAAAATGACATTTGTTCTTTCGTAAAATATGGGATTTGTTCTACCATAAATTGTGATAATTGTGCTGGTGTCAAACTTTTAATTTGTTCTTTTTTTGTCAATGCTGAAATTTGTTTTGCTGTCAAACTTTTAATTTGTTCATCCGTCAATGCTTGGATTTGTGGTGGTGTCAATCATGAAATTTGTCATGATCAAAATGTTTGGATTTGTGCTGGTGTTAAAGCTTGGATTTGTGCTGGTATCAATCATATAATTTGTTGTATTGTTAGTGTTTGGATTTGTGCTGTTGTTAATGATTTAATTTGTTCTGCTGTCAATCATGAAATTTGTTGTGGTGTTAATGTTTGGATTTGTTTTTTTGTTAGTGTTTGGATTTGTTCAATTGTTAGTTTTAAAATTTGGCATTCTAATAATGTTTGGATTTGTTTTGCTGTTAAAACTTGGATTTGTTTTGGTGTCAATGTTTGGATTTGTTCAGATGTTAAAGTTTTAATTTGTTCTGGTGTTAAAGTTGCAATTTGTTCTATTGTTAAAGTTTTAATTTGCTGAAGTGTAAATAATGGTATTGGAACTTCTTTATGTTTTAAAATGTAATCAGTATGGTTTTTATTAACATAGTTTATTAATAAGCATGTTTCTATAATTTTATTTCATTCCAATTTATTATTATTTATTATTATTTTTGTTTTATTAAATTGTTTTTTTATAAAAGATAAAGATGATTCATTACTAGTTTTTAAATTTCTAACTTCAAATTCTGTTTGATAAATATTATGATAATCATCCAAATCACTTGAGTTCATAATTCATACCTCATTGATCATATATTGGAAAAAATTAGCTTTTAAAAAGATATCTTCAGCAGCAAATCCACCTAAATCAATTCATAATAAAGTAAATAGATCATTATTACTTATATTCATGATTTGTTTTGCATAATCAAAATCAAATTTATACTCTGTTTTACCAGAAAATTTTATATTGTTAAGTGAAAACTCCATTTTTATAAAGTTATCTTTAAATTTTGAAAATATAATAATCAGTGTATGTCCTGCTTCGTGAGCACAAGTATTATTCTTAAAGTTATCATTTACATATCTTTGTTTAAAACTATTTTTAAAATTTAAGTGACTATTACTTTCTTTTTTAATTTGTAGTTCTAAATCTTGGATTTTTGATAAAATTTTATTATTTATTGAATATGATTGTTTTTGATCAAAATTAACACTATTATGTTCGATATTAACTAAGAAAAAAGCAGTAGATGATTCAATTTCTTGGCGTAAGTTTAAATTATTAGTATCTTTTCATTTTTTGATATTTTGATTATTAGCAAATGTTTTATTATTAATAGCTGATAGGTATGGATTAGTAAATAGTACAATAATTATTAATTTTTTTATTAAAAATTTTGGATTAAATCATTTCATACTTTGTCCTACTTCCTATAATTTGTAAAAAAAACAAAACTATCAAATATTATAAATACTTATAAAATAGGGTAGTTTTTTAAAACTATCTTTAGTTTTATGTTTAATTTATAACAGATTTTATATTATTTACATATTATATAAGTTATTTATTATTTAAATATTTTTTGTAAAGTAGTATTTTGTAAGTTTCTCCCTGCTGTGAAATTGTCTTTGGTAGTTATTACCTTTTAATTTATAATTACTATTTTGCTGATAATAATGATAACAAAAATGATAGTACTAATAACTATCATTAATATCGTAAATCGAAACATATTTTTGTCACTTACTTTTTAATATTTTTTTTGATATTTAATTGATAGCAAGCCATTAAATTTTCTAATAGCATGGCGATTGTCATTGGTCCGACACCACCTGGCACTGGTGTAATTGCCGCTGCTATGTTTTTCATTGCTTCAAAATCAATATCACCAACAACTTTTTTATCCTTACCTTGATAATTAATGGCAATATCAATAATGATAACACCAGGTTTAACTTGTTTATTATTAATAATATTATAAACACCAGTAGCACTACAAATAATATCAGCTTCTGTAGTATAAAGTGCTAAGTTTTTAGTTAGTTTATGAACAACACTAACAGTTGCTCCCATATTAGTTAATAGTAAACCTAAAGGTTTACCAACAATATTACTATCATTAATGATAGTAATGTTTTGACTAACGATCGGAATTTTATAATAATTTAATAATGCTAAAATACCTTTGACAGTACAAGGTAGCATTGCTTGCTTATCACCTTGTAATAATCGTCCAGCATTAATATTTGTTAATCCATCAACGTCTTTATTAATAACAATACTATTAATGACAGTTAGACTATTTAGATGTTTTGGCAGTGGTAATTGTACTAAAATACCATCAATGCTATTATCATTATTTAATTGTTTGATTTTGTTAATTATTTCTTTTTCTGTTATTGTTGCTGCTAATGAAAATACTTGGCCATCAATATCACATTCTTGACATGCTTTAATTTTATTACGGACATAAGTTTGTGATGCTAAATCTTCACCAACAATGATTACTGCTAGTTTTGGTTTACGATTAGTAGTGGTTGCTACTTGCGCTTTAATTTTTGCTTTAATGTTTTGGGCAATTGTTTTACCATCTAAAATTTTTATCATATATATTCACCGCTTTTTGCTTTATCCAATTAATACATTTTCTTCAACTCTACTTATTGTTGGTTTTGATTTACGATCACTTCAAGCAAGAACAGTAGTTGATACTCCTAATTGTCCCACAAACATAATTAAAATTAAACTAAGTTGACTAAAAACACCTAATTTAGCATTGTCAAATAATGAAAGTCCTGTTGTTCCAAAAGCACTTGCAACATCAAAAATTACTTGAGCAAAGGTCATATCAGCATTATTAATAATAAAAATATTTTCAATAGTAATAATTATTACTGATATGAAAACTAAGATAAAACCAAGGGCACCAACAATAAATGACATACGGACAGTTTGATTAGGGATTTTACGTTTAAAGACAAAAACATGATTGCGACCACGAGCAATATTAAAAATTGTTAACAAAATAATTGCTAAAGTTGTCGTTCTAATGCCACCAGCAGTACTTGCTGGTGAAGAACCGATTCACATCATTAGTGATTGAATCATTTGCGAGGCAAGATGAAATTTATTTAAGTCAACTGTATAATATCCAGCATTTCTTGTTGACATCGTATTAAAAAAGACAGCCATAATGGCATCACCTGTTGATAAATTGTTAAAGATAGGTTTTTGTCGTGATGGAGTTATAACATCACGGGAAAAGTATTCGATAAACATGACACTAGCAACACCTAAAATGGCAACTAAAAAATATGTAATTAATGTTAGTTTACTAAACAAACTAAATCTAAATTTTTTACCCTGGGTTTTATTTTTAATTCAATGGTATAAATCATAATAAACAGGAAAACCAATACCACCAATTACAAACTCAATAATAAAAATTCATTGTACAAAATAATCACTTTGAAAAGGTTCTAGCGAAACTGTACCAACGATATCAAATCCAGCATTGTTAACAGCAGAAATTGAGTGGAAAATTCCTGCTCATAATGATAATAATAAATTATTAACATAGCTGGTAGTATTGTGTAAACCATATTCTATTCCTGAAGTGGGAACGAAGTAAAAATATAAGAATAAAACTATTGCTCCTAAGAATTCAGTAATTGTCATCACAATAATGCCGATTTTCAATACATCAATTGTCGTTCCAAGTTTATTAGAACCACGTTCACCTTGCATTAGTAGTCTTTCTCTTAAACTAGTATGACGATTAAAGACAAATAAAGATAGTATTGCTAATTTAACAGTTATTAAACCAATACCACCAAATTTAATTAAAATTAAAATAATAAATTGACCAAAAAAAGTGAAATCATTAGCAGTGCTTTTAACTGTTAAACCAGTATCAGAAAAAGCACTACTAGCAGTAAAAAGCGCAGGTAAAAAATTTCATTGTCCTTTTGTTGTGGCAATCGGTGTCATTAACAGTATTGTCCCTATTAATAAAGTAAAAAAATATAAATTAAACATTTGTCGTGGTCGAGTTTTACCAACAAAAATAATTTTAAAAATATTTTTTACGCTACGATAATTAACCTTAGATAGCATCAAAAACTCCTAAAATAATATTTTCTTTTATTATTATACTATACTATGATTATTTCTATTAAATATTAGTTTTAAATTTAAAATACTAATATTTTAGGAATTAATTTATAATTTAGTATAATAAATACATATTTAAATAAAATATTATTTAAGGAAGTAGGATAAGATGTCTTCATCAGAAAATGATTTTTGTGTCATTGGTTTAGGTAAATTTGGAATTTCAGTTGTTAAAACGTTAGAAGAATTAGGTAAAGTTACATTAGCTATTGATAAAAAAGAGGAACGTTGTCAATTAGTTTCATCGATTGCTTCTGAGACTTTAATTTTAGATGCAACTAATCGTGAGGCATTAGATGATGCAGGAATCCATAAAGTACAAAATATTATTATTGCTATTGGTTCTGATTTAGCAGCTTCAATTGTTACTGCTGTTCATGTTTTGGCAATTCATCGTGAACACAATACATTATCATCACTTAATCTTATTGCAAAAGCTGTTGATAGTACTCACCAATTGATTTTAGAAGCAATTGGAATTACAAATATTATTTTATCTGAAACTGAAGCTGGTAAAAAAGCTGCATATCGTGCGATTTGAAAATTAGGAGTTGATTTAACTACTGTTGCTGAAGATTATTCAATTGCTAATGTAATTGTTAAGAATACTAGATTTACTAATAAAAAATTAGAGACTTTAAAAATTCCTAGTAATTATAAAATTAACTTGGTGGCTATTAAACGTCATGGTAAAGTTATTATTCCTAGCAGAAATGAAATATTAATGTTAAATGATGAATTATTGTTTATTAGTGCTAATGAAAATATTAATGCTGTTTATAATGATTTTTCAATTAGTGATACTAATTGAAAAATTGAACATCCAATTAACAAAATAGTGAAGAAAAAACGTTCATTTTGAAATTTATTTAGAAAAAAGAAAAAAAAGAAAAAAAAGAAAAAAGGTAGCAAAAAAGAATTTAAAAAAGATAAGAAAAGTTCTAGTATCGAAAAAAGTTAAATTTATAAGCATAGTTTTTATTTTTTAAAATATTAATATTTTATTATTATCATAAAATTATATATATTTTAAATTAAATATAAGTTTGTAACGATTTACTTTAGTTTAAAGTAAATCGTTTTTTGTTTTGAAAACAACATTTTATCGATAAAATCAAAAGATCTAACAAACATTATCTAAACAAAATATTTATTCTGTAACAATTAAATAGTAATAATTTAAATAAAAGGAGCTAACAGCAATGAATAACTATATTTATATTATTAGTAATAAGTGAACACAGTATAAATTAAGTATTTAAATAAAAAAATACCGACTTTAACAACAGAATTTGATACGCTAAAAATAATTGAAATTTGAACAAATACCTTAATTTTGGACTTAAATGATGAAATTAATAATTATTCATATCATTTTCAATTAACTGCATTAAAAGATATTTTTTTCCCAAAAATACTTGAAGATGTTATTACTTTAAAAATGGAAAAAGATACTTTTTATTTAATATTGAAAAAGTATCTAAAAAAATAGAAATGCTAAAATTGTGTATTAATAATAAAATTGAGAAAAAAAATTTTTCTAAAAAGCATTTAGAGAAAATTTTAACAAAAGTATTAAAATTTAGAAGTTATTTTAATAATAAATTGTTAGTAATAGAAAATAAATTATTAATTATAAATAGTAAAATAAAACTTTTAAATAAAGAAATTTTTGATAGGGAGATAATTTTACAAAATCAACAACAGCAGTTATAATAAAAAAATAATTCAATCAAACAACAAAAAATAAAATTAAAAAATAGCATTAAAAACATTAATATTAAATTAGAACAACAATTAAATCTTGATTATAAAAATAATAAACTTACTAATTTTAAATTTTTTTTAGAAATTCCAAGAAAAGCAAACTTAAAAATAATTACTTTTGAAAAACAAATTACTAATTTGGAGATTAAACAATCTAAAATTTATCAGCAAATCCAAGTATTACAACAAAAAAAATAATAAATTAAATTTCAATCAAAAAATATTAATAATCAAACAATAAATGTTGAATCCAAACAAAAATTATCAAATAAAACATTAGTTAATAATTTAACAATGTCATTAAGAACTTATATATCATCAACACGTAACTTTAATTAAAAATTGATTGGCATTAACGATAATTGCCAATCAATTTTTTTAATAGTTCGGTAGCAAGTTGTGGGTTTGCTTGTCCTTTTGTTACTTTCATCAATTGCCCCATAAAGAATTTCATTGCTTTTTCTGGATTATTTTGATAAACAGTAATCATATTTTCATTTTCCTTTAAAATTGTGATTAAAATTTTTTCTAAATCATTACTATCACTTACCAATATGATACCTAATGTTTTAATAAGTTCAGTCGGACTTTTTTCATTATTAACCATAATGGCATTTAATAATTGTTTACTTTGTTTGTCATTAATTTTTTGTTGATAAACTAAATTAACTAATTGTGCTAAATTATTAGCAGTAAGTTGACTGTTGTTAATAGTAATATTATTAGCATTACAATAAGCTTGTACTGGTCCAACTAAGTAATTAAAAGTTGGTAATGGTAATTGATTAATACTAACTGTTTGTTCAAAAATAGTTAACATTTCTAATTTATCAATTAATATATTAATATCTTTTTGTGGTAAATTATATTGTTTTTCTAATCTTTCTATTAATTGTTTAGGTAATTCAGGAAGATTTTTAGCGATCATTTTAATTCATTTATCATCTAGTTGAATGGGAAAAATGTTTGGTTCAGGAAAATATTTATAATCAATTTTATTTTCTTTATTACGCATGGTAACTGTTTTATTAGTTTTTTCATCAAATCTTCTAGTTTCAGCATTAACTTTTTGTTTTTTATTTAAAATATTAGTTTGACGAATAATTTCATCATTGATTGCTAAACTAATATTATGGGTAGAATTTAAATTTTTAATTTCAACTTTAGTACCTAAGGTATTATTACCATGTCGCTTTAGTGAAATATTAATATCACAACGTAATGAACCTTCATTCATTTTGGCATCACTAACTTGTAAATGAATTAATAATTGTCGTAAAGTATTAACATATGTTACTACTTGTTCACTATTACTAAAAATTGGTTTAGTAACTATTTCTAATAACGGAATTCCAGCACGATTATAATCTAATAAAGTTTTTTTATTACTATGAATTTGTTTTGCTGTGTCTTCTTCAATATGTAAACGCTCAAAACTAACAATAAATGGTTGCTCATTAACTATGATTGGTAGTTCACCATTCGTGCCAATTGGATAAAAAAATTGAGTAATTTGATAACCTTTAGGTAAATCAGGATAAAAATAACTTTTACGATCAAAACGTAATAATGAATCAATATTCATTTTTAAAGCAGTACATGTTTGAATTGCCATAACAATGACAGCTTGATTAACAGTTGGTAAAGTTCCTGGATAACCACAATCAATAGCATTAACTTGACTATTTGGTTTTTGACCAAAAGTATTAGCAGCATTAGAAAAGCACTTAGTTTTAGTTTTCAATTCACAATGGATTTCAATACCCATTACCACATCATATTTATTATTCATATTCATCACCTAATAATTTATTATTAAAATTAATTCTTTTACTTAAGAATCAAGCAATATTTAATACAACTTGGTCATTAAAAGGTTCACCATTAATTGAAAAACCAATCGGTAAACCATTAATAGTAGTTAGTGGAATACTAATACTTGGTCCACCATTTAAGTTAAAAAGTAATAATAAGTCTTCTAAATAATCATGTTCACTTTTAATAACTTTTTTTTGTTCTAGTACATCTTTAATTGTTGGTGCTGGATTAATGCTTGGCATCACAATAAAAGCATCATATTTTTTAAAAATAGCATTTAATTTTTCTACAATTAGTTGTCTTACTTTTTTAGCTTTATTAAATAATTCTTCTTGATGACTTTCAGATAAGGCATAAGCACCAATAATATATCGACGTTTTACCATATCACCAAAACCTGCTGTTCGTGAATTGGTCATTACTTCTTGATAGGTTTTACCATTATTACGAATTCCGAAATTAATACCAGTTAAATTGGCATGACAACTAGTTGCTTCAGCAAAGGAAATAATCATATAAACTGGTAATAGTGATTGTAATAATTGTTTATCAAAATCAATTTGATAAATTTTTGCTCCACCATCAATTAAATGTTTTATTGCATCATCAAAACTAGATTTAATGGTATCGTTTCATTGATAATCGTTATAATTTAAAATAGCAATATTTTTACCTTTTATATTCTCATCTAAGTTTTTAGTATAGTCTTTTTCTTTACTTTCAACACTAGTAAAGTCTTGTTGATCAGCTAAAGCAATAGCGTCTAAGACAATAGCAATGTCTTCAACGTGATTAGTAAAAATACCAACAGTGTCTAAACTAGGAGCATAGGGAAAAACACCATTTCGTGAAATCAAACCATATGTTGGTTTAAATCCAACAATACCACAATAGGCTGCTGGTTTGCGGATTGAATCACCAGTATCTGTTCCTAAAGCAAATGGTACAATTCCGGCTGCAACTAATGCAGCACTACCACTAGAACTACCACCAGTAATATGTTTTAAGTTTCAAGGATTTAGAACATGACCAGTAGCAGCCTGTAGACCATCACCACCCATTCCTAATTCATCAAGTGCCGTTTTAGCAATATTAATTGCCTGCTTATTTGTTAATAGTTTATTAACAGTGCTATCATAATTAGGAATAAAATTAGCAAGAATTTTAGATGAACCTGTTGTTAAAATATTAATAGTAGCAATATTGTCTTTTGTTACAAATGGAATAGCAGCTAGTAAATTATTATTAATTTCCTCTTCGGTAATTAATTTTGTTTGCTTGATGGCATATTGTTCTAATGAAGTAACAATAGCATTTAATTTTTTAAATTGTGCTAATCGTTTATATACCAATTTAGTTAGTTGATCTGGGGTTATTGCCTTTGTTTTTAATAATTCATTAAGTTGACGAATTGAAAGTTGATAATAATTAATTTTCATAATTAATCACCTGGTTAATACTAATATAGTCATTTTCAGTTTCTGGGGCAATACTTAAAATACTTTTACATGTTAAAGGTTGACCAATGTTATCACTTCTTAAAAAAGTATTATTAATAGATAATGGGTAGTTTAAGGGTTCAATATTATGAGTATTGATATTTGTTACAATTTCCATTTGTTTTGCAATCGCTTTAAATTCTAACAATAAATTTTCACATTGTTCTTCACTTAAATTAAACATTAGTTCTTCAGCAAATTCATGTAACATTTTTGTTGTCATTTTTTTTTCAACGTTATCCATTTCTTGCTACCTCTTTCAATAAACTTTGTAATTGTTCTTCATTAATAATTTTAACATTAAGTTTACGTGCTTGTAATAATTTATTTCCTGGGTTTTCACCAACGATTAAATAATTAGTTTTATTACTAATGGTATTGGTAATTTTTGCGCCATAGTTACTTAATAATTCACTGATTTCATTACGGTTTTTAGTTAAAGTACCTGTTAAAACAAAAGTTTTACCATTTAATGCTTGTGATTGCTTTGTATGCAAATAGTTAAAATTAAGTTTAAAATTTTGGAGATTAGTAATTAATTGTTGGTTAGTATCATTAAGAAAATAATCAATAATACTAGTGGCAATTATTGGCCCAATTTCATTAGTATTAGCTAAATCATCAAATGTTGTTTGCATCAAATTAGTTAAAGTTAAATATTTTTTAGCAAGAATAATTGCTGTTTTTTGTCCAACATGACGAATCCCTAAACCAAATAAAAGTCGTTCTAAGGAATTTTGTTTTGATTGGATAATTGAATTAATAAGATTAGTAAAAGATTTTTCACCAAAACCAGATAACGATAATATTTCTTTTCGTAAATTAACTAAATTGTAAATATCACTAATAGTTTTAATTCATTTTAAATCTAAAAAACGTAATAATATTTTTTCATTTAGACCAGTAATATCCATGGCATTTCGTGAACAAAAATGCATTAATGATTTAAGAATTCGTGATGGACAGTCAATATTAATACAATATTGATCAACTTCTGGCGGCACTTGTTCTAATTTTGTTTTACAAATTGGGCAATGGCTAGCTTTTTTAAAAACAATATTATTAGTTTGGCGACTAGTAGTAATAATTGGTGCAATTACTTCAGGAATAATATCACCTGCTTTTTTAACACTTACTAAATCATTAATCCGTAAATCACGATTAATAATATAATCACCATTATGGAGTGTAGCAAAAGTAACGGTAGTACCGGCAATTATTACTGGTTGTAATCGGGCATTATAAGTAATTTTTCCTGTTCTACCAACAGTTGGAAAAATGTCTAACAGTTTAGTAACACTAGTAATAGCTGGGAATTTATAAGCTATTGCTCATTTTGGTGCTTTGTTAGTTCGTCCTAACAGATCATAACTAGTTAAATCATTGATTTTAATGACAATACCATCAATTTCATATGGTAAGTTATTTCTTAATTTTTCATATTTTTCAATATAAGTTCATACTTCTTCAATATTTTTGCACAATTGTCACTGCTCATTGATTTTGAAACCATATTTTTGTAAAGTAAGTAATGCTTGGTCATGAGTTTTGATATTATCATTAGTAGCATTAATATAATAATAAAGAAAAGCATTTAGTTTTCGCGACTTGACAATATTAATATCAAGTTGGCGAATAGTACCAGCAGCAGCATTGCGTGGATTAGCAAAAAGTGGTAAGTTTTGTTGTTTTTGCTTTTCGTTAATATGGTTAAATTCATCTTTACTTAAATATATTTCTCCTCTTACTTCGAAGTTAGATGTCAAAGGTATTATTTTTGGTATCGTTTTAATTGTTAAAATATTATTGGTAATATCTTCACCAGTAATGCCATCCCCTCTAGTAGCGGCTGTTTTTAATTTTCCTTTTTCATAAATTATAGAAATTGATAAACCATCAATTTTTAATTCACAAACATATTCAATATTATTTTCACCTAATGTTTTTTTAATTTGTTGATCAAATTTAAGTAAGTCTTGATAATTAAAGGCATTGCCTAAGCTTAACATTGGTTGTTGATGAAAGATTTTTGCTAAAGTATTATTTGGCTTATTACCAACTGTTTTTGTTGGTGAATCATTACTATTAAATTGCGGATATTGGGTTTCTAACTTTATTAATTGTTGATAAGCACTATCATAAATTTCATCACTAACAGTAGGAGCATCTAAGATATGGTACTCATAATTTCATTGTTTAATTTGATTTCTTAGTTGCGTAATTTCAGTTTTAATATTATTTTTGTTGCTCATATTACTGCTCCCCTAATTGCTTTGTTAATAACATATAATTAATTATAAATGAATTACCATCTTAATGGTAATATTATTTTATAAAAAAAATAATAAAGTTACGTAATTTGGAAATCTTAATAAAATAAATAAAATAATAATATACATTTTTTTCAAAAAAAGATTATAATACAATTAGTATTAAAAAATAATGGCTAATTAAATATTTATTTTTTTAAAATCCTATTAAGTTTGCTTAATTTAAAAGGTTTTTTATATATGAATAGACACATTTTTTAATATTAAGCCCTAATAAGTTTTAAGTATACTATTTAAAATCAATATTTACTTTGATTTTATATTACAGTTAGGAGTAAATTATGAAAGATACATATGCATCTGTTCGTTTAGCACAAAAGCCAGAAAACGCTTTTGCTTGTCATCGTTGTGGTAGAGTTATTTTAATTGCCGAGTTTTTAGAAGCAAAAAATATTCAGTTAAATTGTAATCGATGTGGTTTTAAAAAACATGTTGAAAAAATTAAAATAGAAAAAAAAGCAGAAATTAAAAAAACCAGAATTGCTGCTATTTCTTCCAAAAAATAACTTACTTTTGTTTAATATTGATAATGTTAAAAAATAAAGAGAACTCAATTGAGTTCTCTTTATTTATTTTTTATTTTTTTCTAATAAATACTCTTGATAATTGTTATCTACTTGTTCTCAGTTGATAACTTTTAATAATGATTGTAAATATTTCACTTGATCATTTTTATATTGCAAATAATGTGCATGTTCTCATACATCAATAGCAATTAATGGATACATGTTTAAGAACCATGGATTATCTTGATTAAATGTTTTGTATAGTCTTAATGTACCATTATTGTCAATTACTAATCATGCTCAACCGCTTCCAAAAATATCCATGGCAGTTTTTGTCAAGGCAGTTTCAAATTTTTCATAAGATTCAAAACGATTAATAATTGCTTTACCAATAGCTGATTTATCATTAAAACCTTTATTTTTCCCTAATAGTGAAAAGAAAAGATTATGATTAATTACTCCCCCACCAAATTGTCGAATGCTACTTTGTAATTTTTTTACATTACAAGTTTCCTTATCCTCACATATATCTTCTAATTTACAATAATTGCTTAATAAACGATTTAGTTCCCCTTTAGTTTCAAGATCATATTCAGAAAAAACTTTTGGATGTTTATCCATTACTAATTTCAATGAACTTAAATATTTGTTATGCAGTTCTTCATAATGATGTTTTATTGTTTCTGCCGAAATTTCAGGTTCTAAAGCATCATAAGCATATGGTAAATCGATAATATTAATCTTGTATTTAGGCATTCTTTTCTATCCTCCTTTTCTGTTTTAAACTCTTCATATATAAATATTGCATTACATTATACTGAAATAATATAAAATTACAAATTTTTTGTATTACAAGATAGTTCACTATATGTTATACTTGAAATTAATAATAAATACTAAAATTTTAGTAATAAGGAATGATCATCTTGCCACAATATTTAAATATGTTTAATAAAAAATCTAATCAAATTAATGTTTCTCACAACAATGATATCATACGTAGAATTAATGTAAACCAAACTGATAACATTAATAGTAATAATTTAGAAAAAAATCCAGAAAAACAATTATTGATTGATAAAATTACTTCAAAACCTCTTAGTTGTGATGATACTAATAATTTTAATTTTAAAACAGCAAGTTGAACTTTAACAATAATTTATCTTGTTTCTTTTATTATAATTCCAATTTTTTATAGTATTATAAAAACTTATGCTATTAAAGATACTAGTGAAGGTTCATTTTTTAGTATTTTTATTTTTAGTTTGTTACCAATTTTTGCTTTAGTTGTTTCACTTGGTCTTGATTATGAAACTATGGTTAAGAAAGGTGGTTGGGCTGCTTATAGCCATAGTATTTTTGGTTTTTTTAGTATGGTATTTGTTTATTTATTTTTTGTTGCAACAAAAGTTATTAGTGGTAAAAATAATGATGTTACTTCGCTTGCTACTGAGTTTTTAATTCAACAATTATTTCAACTAGTAGGTTCGATTTTAGTATTAATATTTTGTCGATCATTACGTGAAAAAATTATTACGACATTAAAAGAAGCAAAATTAGATTTATTAACTTGGATTACTATTTTTGCTGTTCTTGGTAGCATTTTAAATATTGCTTTTAATCTAATTCCAAAGTTTAGTGAAGTTAATATGTTAGCAGATAATAATACTTCAAAAAATCAAGATGTTTTAAATTTACTAATGAATAGTCCTTATGGTATTTTTGTATTAATAGTGGGAACTATTTTTATTGCCCCAATTAATGAAGAAATATCATATCGTTATGGTACTTTTACTATTGTTCGTTATCGTTGATTGGGTTATCTTGCCTCATTAATTTATTTTCCAGCAATGCACGTTATTGATAATGGTGATTGAAAAAATATTATTGGTTATCTAGGTTTTAGTATTATATTACCGCTATTATTTGTTATGACACGTGGTAATACGACATATACTATTGGTTTGCATGCTTTTTCAAATGTAATTGCAACTATTTCTGGTTTCATTAATAAAAATTAAAAGGAGAGATAATGACGACGTTAATTGTTACTACTAATGATGCTGATCAAACTTTAATTAATTATTTGAAAAAGGTATTTAAAACATTATCACTTTCAAAAATTTATCGCTTATTTAGAACTAAAAAAATTAGAGTTAATAATAAAACTATTACTGATTTTAAATATCGTTTGCAAGAAAATGATTTAATAATTATTTATGAAAGTAATTTAGTTATTAACTATCAACCAGAAAAAATTACTAAACAATCAGCAATTGATTTATTATATGAAGATGATAATTTTTTAATTGTTAATAAAGATCATAATATTGTTGTTCATCAACCCTATGGTTCTTGTTTAGATAACATGGTGAAATATTACTTGCAAGAAAAATATCCACAACAGAAACGTGAACAAACATTTAATATTAGTCATCAATATCGCTTAGATAAGTTAACTAAAGGTTTAATAATTTATCCAAAAAATAAAATTACCCAAAATGCGTTTCATAATGCTGCTAAAAAAGGTCAAATTATTAAGAAGTATTTTGCTGTTTGTGCAGGACAGTTAACTAAAAATTTAAATATTTCTGGTTATATTAGTCATGATGAAGCAGCAATGAAGATGAAATTTTCGCTTGAACCTCATGAACAAAGCAAGAGTTGCAGTACTATTTTTACACCAATATTTTCTACAAAAAATTTTACTTTAGTTGAATGTCAATTAATTACTGGTCGTAAACATCAAATTCGTAGTACCCTACAATTTTTAAATTTACCAATTGTTGGTGATACTAAATATGGTTCAATGATAATTACTCCAAATAAAATTTTATTATTTGCTTATTATTTGGCATTTTGTGATTTACAAGAACCACTTACTTATTTAAATGATCAAAATTTTATGATCAAAAATTTAAAAACTAATTTAATTAAACAGATTAAAAAAGAAAAATGATAAAATTATTTTATATTAATTTATGGGTTGTGATAAACTCTTTTGTCATTTATTATATTAATAGTAATTAGAAATGATAAACTTTTAATTTTAGGTTATTGGCATGTTTAAGTAAAAAAAATAAAACTAGTTTTATTTATATAGATTGGGTGAAGTAATGACAACTAAAAAAGGTATTTTTAATACAATTGTTGGTGTTATTATGACAATTGTTATCTCTATTTTACAATTGACTTTTCTTTATGTTACTGGTTTAGCATATGGCGAAAAGATTAATGGTTTAATTCGTGTTATTATTTCTTTTCTAACTTATCTTAGTCTGACTGAAGGAGGACTTGGTTTAATTACCATTTTTTCTTTATATCGTCCTTTACAAAATGATGACTATGAAACTGTCAATGATATTATTAATACAACAAGAAAAAATTATCATCATTCAGGAAGAATATATTTAATTATTCTGGTCAGTGCTGGTTTTCTTTTAGGATTAGCAAGTGAACATTTACCAGGAATTGGTTTAGATATGGAGATTCCGTTTTGACAAGTAGCATTAATTATTATTTTTTTAGGATCACGTGAATTAATCTTTTTTTATTGTAGTGGTGCTTATCAAAATTTAATTCAAGCTGATCAAAAAGGTTATTTGAATCGTTTAATTTTTATTTTTTCAGAAATTATTATGTATATTTTATTAATGACATTATTAGTTATTAGAAAATCTGATGGTAAACCAATTGATATGTACATTCCTTTTTTTGCTTATTCTGTTTGTGGTATTTTAAAATCATTTGTTACTTTTATTGTTATTAAAATTGAATATCCATGATTGCAACATAAAAAATGAACACAACAAAAAAGAATGCTAAAACAATCATGATGAGTAGTTTTAAATCGTTTACCTGATATGATTATTTCTAATATTGATATTATTTTAATTACTTTATTTTTATCACTGACAACAACATCTATTTATACAATTTATATTATTATTGCTACTACAATGCGCTCGATTGCTTTAATTTTAATTAGTTCTTTCCGTGAAGTTTTTGGATACTGAATTGCCAAAAGTGGACGAATTAGATGAACTGTCTATACTAAATTTGAATTATATGCTTATATGATTGCTGGCTTTTTGTTTATTAATCAATTTATTATTACGCAGTATTTAGTATCTGCTTTAAGTATTACTAATATTAATAATGCTAATGGTTTTGATTCTTCAAAAAATCTTTATATTAATTTATTTTTAACGCAGCCATGATTTATTTTACTTTTCTCTTTAAAAAATACAATTCAAGTGGCAACTGAGCCAGGAAAAGTAATTGTTAATGCTACTGTCAAACATAAAGAAACAATTTGAGGAACATATATCCAGTCAATGATTAATGTTATTTTAGGTGTTATTTTAGGCTGAGTATTATCAAATTTAGGTTGAAAATACCAAAGTTATCAATATTTATCATTAAGTTTATATATGATTCTGTTATCTAGTTGTATTGGTTGAATTTATCGTTTAATTTCAATTTGAGTTTATGTTTGAAAACATTTAACATATAATAGTGATTTACGCTTTATTATTCAAAATACTTTAGTGTTAATTATTCCGATTTTAGCAGTGACATTATTTGGTTGTCTTTATTTCTTTAATCAATATCCACCAACATATAATTTTTCCGACTATACTTTTGTGTTACGAGTTATTGGTTATTCTTTATTGTATTCATCACTATTAATTTTTGGTTTAGCAATGACTATTAATTTTCGTCAGTTTTGATCAATATTCAACTTTAAAAAAGTGTTTAGTAATTTATTTTCACGTAAGCGTAAACAAAAAGCATTTATGAGTCAAGAAGTTCAAGAATTTTTTAAAGATAGTAATAAAACAAAAAATACTTTTACTAATAAAACATTTGATTGAACTGCTACTTATCAAAGTACTAATATGAATGTTGATGATTTTATTGAACAAGAGTTATTACGAAGGAAAAAAGAAGAAACAGATATTAAAAAAGAAGGAAAAGATTCTGAAAATGATCCAATTCGTGTTGGTATTTATAAAATTAGAGGATAGTTTAAGGAGTGAGCAACATGTTATTAAATGAAGAATGGTTTGCAGAACATATTGTTGAAGATAAATATTTAGAATTATTAAAACGTAATTATCCACAACATGAACTTAAAAATTTATTATTATTAAATATTGATTTACGCTTGTTATATTTAAAGCATATTTTAATGATTGAAAATTCTTTAAAAACTGCTTTATTACATCAACTTTTTAATGATAATGTTCAAAATCTGGATAATACCACTTTTCTTAATACTGAACACTTAGCACAAATGAAAACAGCGTTGCGCTTAATTCGTGCTGGTTACAATAAATATAGTCGAAGTGGAGTTTTAAAATCACGAACAATACGTAGTTTAATTGAAGTTATGTCATTTGAATGAACAATGAATTTATTACAAACTTTAAATAATAAAAGTATTGCAAAAATTGCTCATTATTTTGGTATAAAAGAATTTAATGATAGTAAAATTTTATTAGAACAGTTAGAATATATTAAAGATGTTCGTAATTATTTATCACATAATTTTAAAGTATTAGCAATTCAATTTAAGTATAAGGAACGATTTGTTTATTATGAACAAACTTTAAATGCTAATAATGATCATCATTATTTACATTTATTAATTACTCGTTTTTCTAGTAAAAATCAATTATTATCGCCATTTAATATTGAGTATCAAAAATTATTTAATAGTTATGATGTTAAAATTCATGATTGTATTAAACAGGAGGCTAACAGTATAGTTCATACCTAGTATATTTTATAAATAAAATATTATTGGATTTTTTTCAATAATTTTATTATAATAATAGTAAATTAATTCATAGTGTAATAAACCGTTGTCATTTTTAGATGATAATGGTTTATTTTATTTAGAAATTAATTTTGAGTAAACTAAGAAAGTAGGCAAAATATGAATTTAAGCGACAATGAAAAAATATAATTTAATAATTGACAATTAGAATAACGTAAACTCTTATTAAAAGAATTATTTCCTAAAGCAATTATTAGTAAAAAAATCTTTTTAAAGTAATGAAATATATTGATGAAAACTTAGAAGTGAAATATGAGGGTATTTCTAAGTATTTTAATTCAGATGTTTAAAAAAACTAAAAATAGTGACTTACTTAATGTCATATTTAATTTGAATGAAATAAAAGCAGCAAACAATGTAAATAAAGGTTTTTTAAATGGTTTACCTTTAAAAGGTAATGCTGAACAATTATCCATAAGTTTACTAAAAATTCCAGAAGTAGAAAAATCACTTGATGAATTTATTATAAATATTAAGTCATTTATAGAAAAATATTTAAGAAAATTGTTAATATTTTTAAATAATACTAAGTAAAAAAGTAAGAAACAATTTATTTAAAACATAATAAAAAACACAACTAATTATTTAAAAAATGCACAAATTATTTTTACTAATTTTAATTTTGAAAAAAATATAATTTTTGTTTGTTTAAAGATTTATTTTTTAGATAGTTTTTATTAATAATTGCTAATTAATATCATCAAATTTTGCAAAAAAATATGATTATATTTTTGCTAGCATAAAAACTAATGAAAAAATTCTTTACTAAACAAAAAACAAAATAATAAATTAATTTTAAAGATAAAAAATTGAAAATTATCATTAAAAAATAAAATTAAAAATAAAAAAGATTTTTTTTAATACTTAATTTAATTTTTAGCAATTTTAATATCTAATAAACAAAGGAATATCTTAACTAATGAATGATAATGAATTTAATTTACTAAGTGAAATTAAAAAACAAATAGAAAGACTTGATGGCAAAGCTAGTATCCTATCAGCTATTTCTGGTGTTCTTTTAGGAATGTCTTTTGGCTGAGTGCCGATATTAAAAGATACTTTAGATTTGTCAATGAAAGTTACTAAATATTTTATATATGTTTTTATAACATTGTATATATTATTTTTATGTTTATCAATCCTGATTTTTATTTGTTCAATTTTTCCTAGAAATAAACCGAAGAAAATTGATAACATAAAAACAAATAATTCTGTTTTATATTATAAAGATTTACAAAAAATGAAAGTAAATAATATTAAAGAAAAAATGTTACAAAATCAAGAAAATTGTTTATCAGAAGAAATTAAAATTAATTCTATGATAGCTACTAAAAAGCATAAAATGTTAGTTTATGGTATTGTCTTTTTAATTTTATCAATATTAACAATATTAATTGCTGCTTTATTTTATGTCTTTATTTAAAAATAAAAGAATTAAAAAACAATATATTAATTTCAAAGATGAAAATCGTTATTAAAAACGTTTTTAATAATAAAAAAAAATAAAAGTTTCATTAAATAAAAATATAGAAATAGAAAAAATATTTGCCTTAAAATTTAATTTATTTTTTTGTCAAATCTAATATCTAAACAAAGGATTTTTTCACTAATGAATGATAAAGAAGTTAATGTGCTAAATGATATTAAAAAACAAATAGAGAGACTTGATGGCAAAGCTAGTATATTATCAGCTATTTCTGGTGTTCTTTTAGGAATGTCTTTTGGCTGAGTACCAATATTTAAAGATATTTTAGATTTGTCAATGAAAGTTACTAAATATTTTATATATATTTTTATAATATTGTATATATTATTTTTATGTTTATCAATCCTAATTTTTATTTGTTCAATTTTTCCCAGAAGTAAACCAAAAAAAATTAATAACATAAAAACAAATAATTCTGTTTTATATTATAAAGATTTACACAAGATGGAAGTAAAAAATATTAAAGAAGAAATGTTACAAAATCAAGAAAATTATTTATCTGAACAAATAAAAATTAATTCTAAGATTGCTACTAAAAAGCATAAAATGTTAGTTTATGGTATTGTCTTTTTAATTTTTTCGGTACTATCAATAGTTATTTCGATTGTACTTTATATGTTTATTTAATTTTATAAAAAATTAGTAATATCCTATTTAAAATAAATTTTAAATAGGATATTTTATTTTGGAAATAATTAGTATTAATAAATTATTTATATGATAATTATTTTTAAAATTCCTTTTTAAGTTACTGTTTTAATCCCACATATTATAGTAATTTGATAGAATAGTTACATCCATAATTATTAGATTTTAGAATAAAAGGGTAGAAAAGATAAGAATTAACAAAAGTATTTTAAATAAAAAAAAGTAAAAAAATCAAGATTTAAATCATTATCAATTATTAATTTTCAAAAGAATAGTTCCAATATATAAAAAATAGATAAAGAAGAAAGGGAAATAATATAAATATGAAAATCTATTTTAATAATGAAGTTGAAAATAATCAAGATAATGGAATTTTTGAAGGACATTTTGCAGGCTTTGTTAAGACAGCACAACAAGCAAATGTAGTTATTATTATTAGGGAAGTTAATCCAATTACCAAATTTTTATTACCACAAAAATTTCCAACAAAACCTGCAAATATTAAAAACAAAAGTTCTGATTGGGGTATCCAAGCTGGTTTTGTAATTTCCTTAGCAGAATTAACATTTTTAAGTAAAAAAGGATTAGCAGAAAATGAAACTGAAATTGAAAAAATAAACCTTATTTGCAAAAAATTTTCAATAAAATTAGATAAAAATAATCAAAATAATAATAAATTAAATTCAAGTTCTCTAAAAATGAAAGAAGACGAAATTGTTTTAAAAATCAATAAAAAACATTGAAATTTTCTAAATAATAATAAAATAAAGTTTGGAATTATTGAATCTCATTTTTTTTTGGAAGAAAATATTTTTGTTCATTGCTCGCAACCAAAGAATAAAAAAAATGATATCATTCTATATTTAGAAAAAGAAAATGATAATTATTATAAAGTTTATTATATTTTTGCTTTAAATAATGAAAATAAGGCTAAAAGTTTAAAAAATAAAACTTTAAAAGAAATAATAGCAACTGAAAAAGATAATTTAATATATTTTCCAATTCCTATTTTTTGTAAAAAAGTTGCTCAAGAAAAAAGACCTCTTATTCCTGATTATGATCTTTTTGCGATTTGTTGAACAATAGATTATTCAATAAAATATCATCAACCACGAATACCTACCAATTCATTTGCAAGAATGAAATCTCATAAGGAGACACTTTTTGATCAACAAATTAATTTTAAAAAAATTTTTAAAAAACCACATAATGTGGCCGAAGATTTGAAATTTGATCAAGATCCCGAAGTAGGAAATGCATTACTTGAAACTAAAAACTTTTTTGATCAATTAAATAAAAATTTGGGTTATGAAAACGGAATAAATGATGAATTACGGCCAATTCATCATAGTTTTGAACTTGTTAATCCTTATTGTAAAAGTTTTAATGAAAATTTTTATACATTTTTTTTACCTAATTCAGAATTAATAGCAGATTTTGATTTTCCTGAAAAAATAACAACAAAAAATATTTCTTATTTTGCAATTCATAATTCATCAGTTTGTGAAAGTAATTTATGAAAGAATTTTTTAGAATCTTTCTTAATTCATTTACAAAGAAAAGGATATTATGTTCCAAATAATTGCTTTGTAGAAGAAAGTAACTTGTTAGGTTTTGCTAATTCTTTTAATCCCTGAGTTAAAGCAATAAGAGATGAAATTAAAATAAAACAACTTAAAAAAGAAACAAAACAGTTTAATAGAACTGATTCTGGATATAGATCAAGTTGTTCAGTTGATAGTATCAATAGTTGTAACTTAGAAGAAAAATTAGTAATAGTAAAAGCAGTAAAATTAATTAGTTAAGTTGTAATATTTTTTAGATTGGATTTTGTTGCGTTGTTGCTTTAAATAGCAATCATAAATAATTGCGATAATGGCTAATATAAAACTAATAGCAAGAAAACCATAAATAATATAACCCAAAATATTGCCACGAGTTTCATTAATTTTTCAATTAATAGATAAATTTCTTAAATTATTAATTTGTTCGGCATTCATATTTGTTAATTGCTTAACAGTATAGTTAAGTTTTAAAGCATCATTTCATAGTTTAATACCAGAAGTAGTAGTTCAAAATTCAACTATTGGTAAGGTATTATTATAAATTGTAAAATATTGTCAACTACTAATATTATTTCAATTAACAGTTTGTAGTAAATATGTCTCATTATTTTTATCATGTAATGTAAAAGTAGTTTTTGGTTTTAATGTTCATAAATTTATTTTATTCATAGTAGTATTGTCAATAGTAATAATATTTACAAATTGGATAGTATTAGTATAATTAAAATTAATGGTAAAACCATCGTTAGTATTAGTGCTATTAATGTCATATAAATTATTATTTACGATTCCAACATATTTAAAATTAGTATTAGTTTTATTATCTAATGTTGGTAATATATTTTCCCGATATATTAAGACATGATAAGTTAATGTTTCATTATTTTTAAATTTAATATTAATTTCAGAACTATTATTAATAATTGTTGTAATATTGTGATCGATATTTGGCAATAGTGGTTGTTGTTGATCAATAGTAATACTTGCTAGTTCATTGTTAGTGACACTTAAATTTATGTCATTATTACTAATTACGTTATTAGTGCGATCAACAGCAGTAGTTTTATCTTTATCAATATATGAATTAATAAAGTTAATTAATTGTTGATTTTTAGTTTTAGTAAAATTAATAGTATTGATTCGACTTCAATTATCATTTTTATTGTCACTTAATAATAATTTATTTGTGTTGTTATCAATAATACCAAGATTGTTATTTATTTTTTGGAAATTAATGCATCAGCCAACTTTAGTAAAAGTAAAGTGTTGATCAACAAAGTATCCAATTTCTTGTTCATCAATAAAAATACCTAATCCATCATGAAACAAAATAAAATTATTCATATAGTGTTCATTAATTTTAGTTAATTTAATATCATTAGTGTCACTAACATCTAAATAATATGGTTTGCCAAAAAATTTAGAACCATTTTTAATACTTATGTTTAAAATTCCTTTATTATCACTAGTTTTAGTAAAAAAATTAGTAGTAGTACTAAATAATGGTGTTGTTTTATCACTCGCTAATAACGGTATTATTGTTGGATTAGGGTTACTATCTATTGTTAAATAAAATAATTGACCATTATTATCACGAATAATACCACCATTATCATTGCTACTAACAAAACCATTTAATAATATTGGATTAGGAGCGATTAATGGTTTTCCACTGTTAGTAATAATTTGTTTGATATTACCATCAGATTTTAAAAGATAATAATTTTGATTGCCAGCAACAAAAACACCAAAAGTATCATTAATAGCAGTAAAACTAGTTTTTCCTGTTCCAAAGTGATAGGGCAGAACTAAGGTAGTTACTTTACCAGATGGTTCAATTAAATCAGCACCAATATCAGTACTAATAATATTTTTACCAAAATTACCAAAAGTATGATTTATAGTTGCAATAGCACTAGCATTATTATTAATACCATTTTTAGTCATTAAAAATGAATGATTAATAAGATTACTACCATCACTTTTATGGAAATTATTTAATGTAGCAATTCCTAAACTATCATTGAATCTAATAAAATTACTAATTTGTAAATCTAAGTTATTGTAGGTACCATCTTTGTTTAATAAATAAGATTGTGATTGTGAATTGGTAAAAATACCAGCAATTGGATTAGTTTCATCATTTTCATTTCAATTATAAAAATTTCCAGATTCAAAAGTTAGAGTTAAACTTTGTTCTTTTAAAATACTAGTATTTTCGGCAATGATTTTGTTTTGATCATTATTTATTTTAACCTCATTTAAACTAGAAACGATAGTTAGTGAACTAGTAATTATTAGTGATAAAATTTTAAACATATTATCAATCCTTTAATGGTAACTAATATTATTATAAAGATTTTCATGATAGAGTATAGCAAAATAATGAAAATAAGATACAATTTATATATTAATAATTTGTAAATTAAGGAATGATTTTAGCGATGAAAAAAATTTTAACATTAATGACTACTTTTGCTTTTGCTAGTATTATAGTAACACCAGTTTTAGCTTGTTCAGATCAACAACAAGATACTATTTTAAAAGCAATTAGTAATGGTAATGATAAGTATAATGGTTGAGAATCAACATTATTACCTGTTGGTATTAATAAACCAACAGGTGTTCCAACTAGTAATCAAAAACCTGAAGCAAAACAAACTATTAGTAAAGATGCATTACAAAATAGTCTGTCGCAATTACTTGCTAAATTAATTTTAGATAAAGCAAGCATTAAAGCGCCAATTTGATTTAATGATAAATTAGAAGCAGGCACTAAATGTTATTATTTTAGTATTGATAATGGTAGTTTAGATGAAAAAACAGGAGCCAGAACTTGAGAAGTTAATGCTGTTACTGGTAGCATTAGTATTGACATTACTTATCAAGTCGGGGTGGTAAATAATGATAAAACTTTTAAAGTTGAACAATATATTAAAAAAAATTTTAATGTTAAGTGTTTTTATACACAAAGTGATTATATAGTTTATAGTATTGTTGATGATCTTACTAAATTATCAAATCAAATAGTACCAATTGCTGTTGATAAAAACAGTAAACCTGCTATTGATAAAGTATATACTGATTTCTCTCAAGAAACTAAAACTGCAATTCAAGAAGGAATAAATGCAACAATCCAAAATCCTTTTATTAATTCTGTTAATATTAATATTAAAGGTATTGATGATGAAAAAGTTACAAGTTCAGGTCCTAATCAATTACAACTTAAAGTTAACTTTATCATTAGTTTTCAGGATTCAGAAATTGATATGTCATTATCTTCACCTTATGATAATAGTAAATATCATCCAACAATACTTCAATTTAATATTAATAATTAAAAGGAGTTTAATATGAGTAATGATTCAGAAGCAAAAAATAAAGATAAAGAACCACCATTAATTATTGATGCTTTTAATTTTAAAAATATTGCTGTTAAGAAAGAAATTCGCTCTTCATGAAAAAACTTTAATTGAAAAGTAACTGTTAAAAATTTAGTATTAATTTTTCTTGGTGCTTTTTTAACGACTGTTTCATTTTTTTATTTTATTAATCGTGCTCATTTATATACTAATGGTTTATCGGCGTTTGCTCAATTAATATCGAAATTTATTGCTTTACCTTATAAGGATAATATTATTGATCAAGAAACAGTGCAAGCATTTTGATTTTATCCAGTATATGTTTTTATTAATATCCCGATCATTATTTGAGGATTATTGAAAGTTGGGTTTCGTTTTACTCTTTATACGATTATTTATATGTTGTTTCAAAATGGTATTAACTTTTTATTAACATCAATTGATACGCTTCGTACCTTTCAAGTTTTAGGTGATGGTCCATTGTCAACTGATGGCAATTATTGGCATTTAGTTTTACCACGTACTTTTATTTTTGCGGCATTAGGTGGCTTAATTTATGGTGCTGGAATTGGAATTTTATTTAAAACTGGTGGTTCTAGTGGTGGTATGGATTTTATTAGTACTTATATTTCTATGAAACGTAAATACTCAATTGCTACTATTATCAAAAATACTAATATTATTATTGTTGTTATTGTTTTAATTCTTGATGGAACTTTTTTACAAAAAACTAGTCTTGTTGATAATTTTTTGGTTAGACCTTATTTTATTTCAACACTTGTTTATATTTATGTTGCTGCATTTATTATGAATAGAGTTTATCCAAAATACATGTTGATGAGTGTCTTTATTATTTCTAATGAATTGGAACAAATACGTAATGATATTTATCGCAACAATTATTTACGTGGTGGTAATGTTTGAAGTGTGAAAGGGTTATATTCAGGTAATGAATATAAAATGATGATGACAACAATGTCATTATTAGAGTATAATTTTTTCAAAACAAAAATAGCACGCATTGATCCTAAAGTTTTTATGGTGGCAGTTCCTGCCAAATATATGTATGGGGGTAATGCCGGTAAACCACCACAAAATGCACCTGTTAATATTGTTGAAATTAATGATTTTTTAGAAAAAAACTAACAATATATATGTTATAATATAGTTAGTTTTATAATTATAAGTTTAGACTTCTTGATAGATTATTATATCTATAATTAGTCTTTTTATGTTTTATAAAACAAAATTAATTATAAAATTATATTAAAAATTAATTAGATTGGACTAAGTATGAAACACAATTTATCAGCAAAGGTTGTAAATGAGATTATAACTAATATTCATAGTGACTATAATAATAGTAATAATCATTGATGAATTAAATTAATAAATAATCGCTTATGAATTAGTTTATGAATGATGATTACCATTATTGCGGCAATTGCAATTTTTGTTAGTATTGATATTAGCAAATCTTCATTTATTAAAAAGCCATTCACCGTTATTAGTATTGTTGTTTTTATTATTGGTTGTTTTTTATTAGTACAAAGTTTAGTGTTAAAAACTAAAATTCATCAAAAATTAATAGCAGAATTACCAATTATTAGTTATTATCAATGAGTAATTAACGATAATAATCCACAAATGAATTTAGCAACTATTAGTGATTATTGAACAATTGAACCACAAGGTAATTTACCATTAGCTGAAGAACCTAATTATTATAATTATTGTGAACAAGTAATGATTGGTAGTATTAATGGTCAAGCTTTTAACTATGGAAGTATTATTAATCAAAAAATTATGTATGAAATAAGTTCTGGGTATAATAGTGCTGCGCAAAGTATTGAAACAGAAAAAACTACTTGTTATTATACACGTTTTGTTTATTATACAACTATTATTAAAAATAATAACTTTACAATGACACTAACACCACGTAATATATTTTTAAAAAAATTTCGTAATAAAAAGAAAGTACAACTAGAATCAAGTTTATTTGAAGATTTATTTGATGTAAAATGTAACAATCAAATTAAATTAAGATTAATTTTAGAGCCAAAAGTAATGAAATTAATTAATGAATTTGCTGATAGTTTAGAAAATAAAGAGTTACCAATTATTCATATTGAAAATCAACAATTAACATTAAGTTGAAAATATGAATTAGGAAAAAATCCTTATCGTGATGGTAAAGGTAAAATAATGGTACTACCAACTACTACTAATTTCGAAAAGTTTGTTAATAAATTATTAATAATGCTTAGCAAAGATATTTTCAATTTAACACAAGCACAAATGTGAGTTAATAATTTAGATTTATTATCATAATAATATGTAATTATTTTACAAAAATTAAAAATAAGGTAGATAAATTATGAATAACTATCAATTACTAAAATCAAGTTGAAGATGATTTAACAATAAGTATTTAATACAAACAATTTTATGAATTTTATTTACAATTGGTTTGATAGTATGTGCAGTATTGTGAGAAGTTAAAAATAACATATTTAATAAAATTTTAACATTTGATTTTTTTAATAATGCTAATATTACTGATGATACTATTATTACTTTAAAAACATATTTATATATTGCTATTTTTAGTAGTTGTATTGCTACTAATGCTTTAATATTTATTCAAATTAAATGTTGAATTAAAAAATATATTGAGAATAAATATCAAGTAGTTTCAAATTTTGAAAATAATTTCTTTATTTTTAAAGCATTAGTAGTATTAAATGTTGCTAGAAATATTACTTATATTTTTTGTTTTACTAATGTTTTCACTGCAATATTTGTTTTAATTTACTGATTTTGTTACTTTATTATTTATTTAATTTTAGATCGACTATTAATAGCAAAAAAACAAGTTCTTGATAATGTTTGATGAAAAGATAGCGAAAAGCGGTCATTATTTATTATTTTAGGTTTTGAAGTTTTATATTTAATTGTAAAAAATTCAATTTTAAACCTTACTAAGGGTGCTATTAATATTGATCAAGTTTTAAAATATTTTATCCCGGCTAGTTCTTTAGCATTAATATTAGCAGTATTTATTCAAAGTTTAGTTAAGAATGATGTGAAAACTATTTTAAATAATATTAAAAATGTTAAAACTAAAGTTGATGATTTTAAAATATTTTATAATTGAGATTATCATCATGTAATTAATGATTTCTTATTTATTAAAGAAGCACCATTAATTATTCGAAACCAATTAAAAGAAAAAGTGTTAACCAGTGAAGAAAAAAATAAAATATTTGAACTTTTACATGAAATTTATCAATTTATAATATTTCTTGAAAAGCAAAATATTAAAATTAGTGAATTAAAATATATTTATTATCATTTATTTTATGAGATTACTAATCGTAATGAAATTGTCCAAATTAAAATGACAATTATTAAAACAAAAAAGATAAATATGAATATAATCATCAAAAAATAAAAATTATCAAAAGAGGTTATTATGAAAAATTTATTAAAAATTATGAGTGTTTTTACACTTACTAGTATTACTACAATTAATGTTGTTGCCTGTGATATTTGACAAAATTCACCTATTGATTATCATCAATTATTGGAAGATGCTGCTAACTTAATTGCTAATAATGAAGATCCTAATTTTGCTATTTTCTTAAAAGATAAAAATAAAACTCATATCTCTGATTTTGTTAAATTAATTGAAGAAAATATTGGAAATTTATTTGACACGGCTAAAGAAGACTTTAGTAATCTTACGTATAAAGTTACTAATGGTAGTGATCAAGTAAATGATAGCAATATTATTAAAATTGAGTTAGCAGTTTATGGTAAGTCGATAGTAAAAGCTTGCAGTTTTACAGTTAATTTTACTGCATTGCAAGATTATATTGATAAAAAGTTAAAACCATTAGTTAATGGCACACAATATTTATCAATTAGTAAAAAAGATATTGGTGGTTTTTATCAGCAATTAGTTACTGCTGGTGCTGATTTTAAAGGAAAAAAGGAACATTATTTTAACAATTCTTCAGTAAAAGCTAATGATTTTTGAAAAAATTTTCAAGAATGAGATCCGAGAAAAGTGAACACCCCATTACTTGGTAATGTTTTAGCGCCATTATTAGATTATATTGGCAATACCCCACGTACTGGCTTAACTTTTAATAATTTTAAACCATATTTATTAAGTATTAATGGTGAGGATAATATTATTGCTATTACTGGTAATAACAAATTTGGTGATAAAAATTATGATTATATAAAGATTGGATTAGCGGGGAAAGATTCAGATACTGCAGCTTTAGGAAATAAATATAATAATTTAACTTTTATTTTTACCTAATAGTTAATTACCTTTAATTTTTCTTTACATAACAATAATAAAAACTGTTTTTATTAGTTTTTTAGTATATTTAATAGATTATCATTAAAATTTTAAAAAAGTGATAGACAACATAGCAAACACATGCTATTATTTTCTCATACCTTTTAGGTACAAAAAAATAATATATGCAACTAAAAGTAGTTTCAGGTAATTGTTACATTACTGGATGCTACTTTTTAAAAATAAAAAGTAGCACTTAAGAAAATTATTATAATAAGAAAGAAGTGTTAACAATGTCTCCTCGCCGTAGAATGTCTGCTGGTAGTACCGCTAATCTAATAAATAATAACTCAACTAGTAGTATCATCCCGATTTTTGAAGAAGTTACTACTGTCGAAACATCTTATTCATCAAAACTAATGGCAGTATTAGGTAAAAATTTTAGTTATCTTATTGCTACTAGTGGTAATATTACTGCACAAATGATAATCAGTACTACTGTTGCTAAAACACCATGAAGTAAGGAAAATATCATTAATAGTTTACTATTTAGTGGTTGACTTATTGCCTTAGATACTCTTAGTGAACCACATATTTTTAGTGCATTGGCTAAAATTAAAAATTGAATGATTGCTAAGTGAAAAAATAATGAGAATGATATTACTTTAAAAAAAGAATTAATGAAAGTTACTACTGTTTTATTAGCATTAAGTTATTCTGGTGTCCTTTTGGATAGAGCTTCTAATCATCTTTTAGACAATTGATTTTCAGTAGAAATAATTGAACAAACAGGTGTTGAATTTCTTAGTTATATTTTAAATAGTACTTTTTATGGTGCTATAATTTCGACGTTAGAAAAAGGAATAAAATTAGGTTGAGGAAAACTTAAAAATTTATTTAGTCACAATAATAATATTGATATGGAAAGTGAACCAGTTAATGATGAGCAAGATATTAATGTTATCACAGAAGAAAATAGTAATTTTTTTTGTCAAAATTTTTTGCCATTATGTTTAATTACTCCAGTATCAATGTTTATTACATGATCTACTGAAGAATTCATATCTAATCAAGAATTTACTTTCAATAAGATGGTAACAGATGCACCAAAAGTAACTGCTGGTATTATCCTTTCTTTAGGTTCATCATTAATTAATTGTATGGTTAATAAAGAAGAAATACCATTTCTTCCTAAAATGAGCACTATTAAAAAATGATTTTGTTATCAGCAAAATGATATTGCTGAAGAGCAAATAACAGAAAATAGTAGTGAGCAGGAGAATATTATGCAACCATCTCCTCCATTATTGAATGTAATAACCTCACCTTCTTGTTCAAAATCAGAAACTATTGATATTGTTACTAAGACAGGTTATGACAATATTGATAGTTATTCAACAAGTAGTGAAAAATTTCAAACGCCAATTCAAAAATGAGTTAATGAAGAACAATGTAATTTTGAAAAATCAAAATTATTTTTTGATGAAATATATTATGATGCTCTTGAAAAACAAGAAACAAAAACTGACATTAACCTTAATAGTGAATTAATAAATGAAACATCTAAAAATTCTTCTAGTGATAGTAATTCTGTTATTAATGTTTAAAAAATTAGTCCATTAAAAATGATATGTTAAGATTTAATGATTTGCATTAATATATGTCTATTTATCATTATCTGAAATAATAGTTGCTAAATCATTAAAATTAGTACTAAAACTTACAATTTAATAAATAAAAAAGTATTTTAATAAAATACTTTTTTTATATTATGTTTTTAAAAAATTAATTGAGTAGGATTAACTTATTTATTATTTAATGGCAGTAGTTCAACCGCGTGTTCTTTTAACAGCCTCTTGTCAACCTTTATAGTAAGTTTGTGCTTTCTTTTCTTTCATCATTGGTTTATATTCTTTTTCAATTTTATTAATTTTTTTAATATCATTAATATTTCAAAATCCAATTGCAAGTCCTGCTAAATAAGCAGCACCCATTGCTGTAGTTTCAGTATTTTTAGGTTTAATTAAAGTAGTACGACTAATATCACTTTGAAATTGCATGATATAGGAATTATTACTGGCACCACCATCAACTTTAATTTTAATTTTTACATCTTTTAAATCTTTATTTGATTTAATATCTGCTTGCATCGCTAAAATAACATCTTGTGATTGATAAGCTAATGATTCAATAGTACCTTTAACAATATGTTCACGTTTTGTGCCACGTTCTAAACCAAAGATAGCACCACGTGCTGTTGAATCTCAGTAAGGAGCCCCCAAACCAACAAAGGCAGGTACTACATAAATCCGTTGTTCTTCTTTTGGATCAACAATTTGTGAATATCATAAACTTTCATCAGAACGGTATAACATTCGTAGTTGATCACGCAAAAATTGGACAGCAGCTCCAGCAATAAAAACTGAACCTTCTAAAGCAAAAATAGGTTCTTCATTTTTTAATTGATAAGCAATAGTAGTTAGTAATCCTTGTTTTGATAATATTGGAGTATGACCAATATTCATTAAAATAAAGCAACCAGTACCATAAGTATTTTTGATTTCACCTGCTGTTAAGCATAATTGGCCAAATAGTGTCGCTTGTTGATCACCAATCGCAGCAGTAATTGGAATTTCTTGATTATCATTTTGGAATAGCATTCCTTTATAAGTAGTACCAATTTCACCTGAGCTGGGAACTACTTTTGGTAGCATTATTTTGGGAATATCAAATAATTGTAATAATTCATCATCTCATTGCTTAGTATTAATGTTAAATAACATTGTTCGTGAAGCGTTAGTAATATCAATAACGTGTTTAGCTTTCCCATTATTATTTTCAATACCATTTGTCATTTTATAAATTAATCAACTATCAATAGTGCCAAAAGCTAATTTTCCATTTTTTGCTAATTCTCGGGCATTTTTGACATTATCTAAAATTCATTTAATTTTAGTAGCAGAAAAATAGGCATCAATTAGTAAACCAGTTTTTTTATGAATTTTTTCTTTTCACCCTTTTTTTATTAATTCTGTGCAATATTCGGCTGTTCTACGATCTTGTCAAACAATAGCATTATAAATTGGTAAGCCCGTGTCACAGTTTCATACTATTGTTGTTTCTCGTTGATTGCTAATACCAATTGCTTCAATTTGGTCAGATTTAATATGACTTTTATTTAATGCTTGTTGCATTGTTGTTAATTGATTATTTCAAATACCAAGTGCATCATGTTCAACTCAACCTGATTGTGGAGGGTAATGTTGTGGAATATCAATTTGATGACTTCCAACAATTTTTCCTTTTTTATTAATGATTAAAGTACGACAACTAGAGGTACCCTCATCTAATGCCATAATATATTTTTTCTCTTCTGCCATATGATGATTCCTTTCTATACTATTAAAGTATTTGAATTAGTTGCACTAAACCACCAGCAAGTATGGCACCTAAAAATGGTCCAACAACCGGAACAGGAGCATATTTTCAGTCCGAACTTCCTTTATTTGCTATTGGCAAAATAGCATGAATAATTCTTGGTCCTAAGTCTCTTGCTGGATTAATGGCGAAACCTGTTGGTCCACCAATGGCAAGACCAATCAACATCACACCAATCCCGACTGTAGCGTTTCCGGTAATAAAAGCGGAACCAGTATTAAGGATTGGTGAATTAACAACTAAATTTTTAATGCCAATAGTTGCACAAACAATCATCACTAGGATAAATGTAGCAATAGTTTCTGTGACAGTATTTCAAATATAACTACGTGTAGTTGGTCCTGTGGCAAAAGTTGCTAAAATTTTATTACTATCTTCAGTAATATTATATTGTTTAAAATATGCTAAATAAACAATTAATTGTCCCAACATGGCTCCTAAAAACTGAAATAAAATATAAAGCGGAATATAAAAAAAATTTCCACCAACAAATGCTTCTTTTTTATTAGCAATTCATAAACCAATGGTAACAGCAGGGTTTAGATGTGCTCCTGAAATACCACTTAACATGCCAGCAATAGCAACAGCAAAACCTCAACCAGTACAAATAACAAGTCAGCCGCTGTTTTCCCCCTTTGTTTTTTTTAATAAAACATTGGCAACAACACAATTTCCTAGTAAAATTAAGATAAATGTGCCAAATAATTCACCAATAATTACTTTTGAGACTTCTGCCATAATATTTTCCTCCTTTTTAAGTTAATTGTTTTTAATCATATTAGCAACTAGTAAAGCAATTGCTGGCGCTGCGCTTAAACCTGGTGATTTAATACCAGCAACATTAATAAAGTTAGAATTATTACTAGCAAATTTTATAAAAAAATCATCATTTTCAACACAAATTGCTCGTGATCCACTAATTACTTTACAAATTTTATGCATATTTAAAGTTGGAATAATTTTCAAACCAATTTTACTAATAAGATTAATATCTTCAATGGTAATTAATCTAGTATCACTTTTTGCTATATTTTCATGAGAAGTAGGTCCTACAAGGATATGACCATCAAGCATTGGTGCAACAATTACTCCTTTACCATGAATCGTTGGGATCATGAATAAGATATGATTATTAATAATACTGCTTTCAGTTTTTTCAAGAATACAATATTGACCTCTTCTTGTTTTTAAAGTAAAATCTTTACAATTTATTAATTTTGCGATATCATCAGCATAATGACCAGCAGCATTAATAATATATTTGGCAGTAAAACTTACTTTTTTTTCATTATTTAAACAAGTAATTCGAAAACCGGAATTTAATGTTTCAATGTTAATTACTTTGTGATCAACTTTTAGTTTTCCATTATTTTTTAACATTCTATTAACTAAACTTTGTGTTAATAATACTGGATCAACTACATATGAAGCAGTGCAAAGTAGGGCACTAGTAACTTTTGGATTAACATTAGGTTCTAACGCCATTATTTCTTTTGTTGTCAAGATTGATAATTCTTTAGCATTAAGACCATTAGTAATACCACGTTTGTATAATTTTTCAATTTCTGGATCTTCTTCTTTTCCAAAAGCAAGTATTAAAGAATCAACTTTTTTTCATGGAAAGTCTAAGTTTTTAAATCAATCATTTTCATAGAGTTTTCTACCTTCTAAGTTCAATTTAGCATTTAGTTTTCCTGGTGTTGGATCAAATCCACCATGAATGACACCAGAATTACCTTCTGATGTTTCTTGAGCAATTCTTAAATTTTTTTCTAAAATAACTACTTTTAGTTTTCTTTTTGCTAATTCATCACTGATAGCGGCACCAATAATGCCACCACCAATGGTAATAACATCAAAATCAAATCCCATTACTTTCGCCTCTTTCTCAATATTAAGAATCAGAACTCTATCTGTATGTATTAATTATAATATATTTTTATTATTAATTTTGTTGCAAGCATTAAGCAATTTTTTAAAATGAGAAAAAATTTTTATATTATAAATAACAAAGATATTAATATTAAAAGCGTTCAATTTAAGAGGATAATAGAAAACTTAAACATCGTTAATGATCACTTAAAATTTGCTTTTTATTTACTTTTTTATTTAAAAAACAATAATAAACTTTTAAAAAATAAATGAATTTTATTTGACTCTATAATAGAGTTATTTAATAAAGTAAAGAGTGTGGTGTTAATATGCTAGTTAGCATATTTATTGCTATTTTAATTTAAAAATTATTTAAATTAATTTTGTTATTAATATCGTGATCGAAAGATTAAATTATTTATTCAAATTCTGATTTAGGAAATAGATACTTATCAATAGCTTTAGCAACACCACCACAGGTATTTTTACTAGTAATGTCATATGCTATATCTTTTAAATTACGATGACCATTTTTCATAGCAATACCATATTTAGCTCATTTTATTAATTTATAATCGTTCATGCCATCACCACAAGCTAATACTTGATCAGAAGTAATATTTCATTTTTCACATAAAAACTGAACAGCAGCAGCTTTATTAACACCAATTGGATTAATTTCAATGACATTATGTGAAGAAGTAGCAAGTTCTAAACCGTTAATAGTATTTAATTGTTCTAAAATTGAATTAACTTGTTTTTTCTTTTTACAAAATAATAATATTTTGTACATATCTTCATTACTTTTTTCATCAATTTTTTTAGTTGGTAAATTATTAAAGTTTTCCATAATTTTAACTTTTAGTGAACGGTGGTTAATTAATGCTGTTTTATTATCAGTACTATATCCTCAGATTGCTAAATTATTGTTATTAGCAAATTTAATTATTTTTTGAGTTTGTTCTTTTGTTAATGATTTTTCATATAATATATCTAATCTATTATCATTAGTAATATCAAGGATGTTTCCACCATTATAACAAATAATATAACCTGTTTTTTCGTGCATTAAACAAGATTTAGCAATATCAATAGTTGAACTTGGTGCTCTTCCTGTTGCAATAATAATTTTTACATCTTTTTCATATGCTTTTTTAATTGCGATTAAGTTTTTAGGATGGATTTTTCACCGATTCTTTAATAATGTTCCATCAAGATCAAGAACAATTAGTTTAATAGCCATTATCAACACCTTATTTTTCTTTTTCTATTATTTGTTGAATAATATTAATCATATCTTTTTCACTAACTAATCCAGCAGTTTGTTTGAATAGTTTTCCTGTTTTATCAAAATAAATTAATGTTGGAATTGATTGAATTTCATATTTTGTTGCTAATTCTTTAGCCTTATCAATATCAACTTTAATAAAATTAATGTTATTATGTTTTGTATCCTTAGCAACATTTTCAAACCTTGGAGCTAATATCTGACAAGGACCACATCAATCTGCTGCAAAATCAATTATTGTGATTTTTCCAGAATGTAAGTGTTGATCAACTTCTGTTATTGAATTAATATGTTGGACTTTACTATTATGCATATGTTCACTACCTTTTCTTTTAATTTATTTTTATGATTTAATTTTATCATTAGTTTTAATTTTTAAAACAGTAAACGATAAAACTTTTCTTTAATTTTATTAATTATTAGTGCCAAGATATTTATGATTTTTTAAAAAAATTAAAGAAAAGTTTTTTATTTTTAGAATATATCTGTTATAATTTGGAATATATTAAGTATCACAATTCAATTAAGTATCACAATTCACTGCAAGATAATTTATTAATTATTTTGTTTTTTTATGTTATGATTATTTTGTTAGTAAAAATATATAAAATTAATAATAACTGTGTAGGAGTTTTATATATGCAAGAAAATTTTTATATTAAAAAAGTTTATTATGGTGCTTATGTAAAAAATATAATTTTACCTATGAGTGCTATATTAAATAATAAACGTAATGAAGTTGGTATTAAAAATTTAGGTATTAATGATAAAAAATTACGTAATAATGCAATTCGTACTAAAACAAAGTTAATACATAAAGCATTTCATAATTTTTATAATTCAAAAGTTTTAAGTTTTGTTACTTTAACTTATGCTGACAACATGCAAGATATTAAAAAAGCAAAACATGATATTGCTATATTCTTTAAACGTTTAAAGCGTTGATGAAATGACCCTAAACGTGCAAAATATTTAGGTGAGTTAAAATATCTTTATGTTTATGAATATCAAAAACGTGGAGCAGTACATTTTCATATATTGTTTAATAGAAAAATACATAGAAGTATGTTACCACAATGATGACCATTTGGTTTTAATGATGTAAGAGTTGTACAAAAGGGTACTAATGAAAATATAGTTAAGTATTTAAGTAAATATGTAGTAAAAGTTCAAAATGATATAAAATCTCAAAATCAATATGATTTAGGTATTCGTGCTTATGCTTTTTCTCGTAATTGTTCTAATCCAAAAGTGATTAAAGGTCAAAAAATAATGTTATATCAACGTTTAATTGATGCTTCTGTTAATTCATTACATACACAATTTTTTAAAAAGAAAATTGATAATTTAGGTCGTACTATGCTTTTTGGTGGTAGTTTTGATACTACTGTTTTTGGTGATAATTTTAAAGATTATGATGAATATGTTTCAATTGATAGTATTAGATTTAGAAATTCGGTTAAGCAATTTGAACCATGGACATTTAAAAAAGAGAAAATGTTGAATTTTTTAGATAAAGTTTTTGGTAATAAAGTTGAAAAAATAGATTTTAAAAAAAGAGTTTTACATTAAGGAGTTATTATGATTTTGTGTTGTTTTGAATGTGATTGTACATATATTAATTGTAGTAATTGTAATAAATTTTGTGGTGGCGATTATTAATTAATATTTTTAATAAAAACACTTGTATATATATATATATATATATATAATGGTTATTGTCATAAAGAAATTTATTGTGTCCTACACAGACATTATTTTTCTTTATGGCGTTTTTTTGTTGTTTTTTATTTTTTTTATGTTATATTATAATTAATAATGTTAATTACCCACATTATTAATCTGACTTTAATTAAGTCTCTGTGTAGGAGGTTATGATGTATTTTTTATGTCAATTGACAAAAATTAGAAGTAATGAAGTAATTAAAGATGAGAAAAGTGGTAAGTTCAAAAATTATGATGTACTTACTTTTTCGCCGTTTTATGTTTCTGATAAAGGTATTGAAATATCAACTGGTGAAAAATCTAAGGATAAATGAGTTTTACATGATAGTGAATTACATGTTAAACTTTCTAAAATGAATTTAACTCTTGGTTCTTTTTATGATGTTGAAATAACATGAGAAGCAAAAATTATTGACATACATAATTTAAAAACTAAATAGTTATTTATTATAGGGTAATTGTTAAATAATTATTTAAAGGATTTAAGTTATGTCAAAAATTAATAATTGTGCTTGTCAACAATATTTTCATTTAGCAATGTATATATGTAAACTTTGTCAGCAAGTTATTTGTCCTAAGAAAGTTTTACAAAATTTATATACTAAAAATTATTATTGTCCAAATTGTATATTAAATATTGCTTTGGTTAAACAAAAAGGACAATTACAACAAAAAGAAAATTAAAAATTAAATAAGGGGCATATATATACTTTTTAGTGTATTTTTGCCCCTTACTCTAATTAGTATATATATGCTCCTTATTATTAATATAAAGTAAGGAGTTTTATTTATGCCTAATGAGTTAGAACAAACTAATAATTATACTTTAACTAAAATTTTAAGAACTGGATTAAATCCATTAAGTGCTATGGTAGGAGTTAGTGCTTATTATGGTCAATATTTAAAAGACCCAATTTTGGGTTCTATTAATTCTTTGTTATTTAGTAAAAAGTTAGGAATTGATATATGGAATATTAATCAAAGACCAACTACTAAAAATAAAGTTATTAATAGTTATAAAAAGATATTTTTAGGTTTAGGAACAATTGGTTTAATTAATTATGCTAAGTTTGTTCAGTATGTAGATAAGTCTGTGTCTTTATTTAGAGATGAACCTTGTTTTTGACCACCATGTCCTACTGAACCACCAAGACCAACATATCCACCATTTACAACTGTTAAACCGATAGTTGATGTGCCTTTTATAGATTGAGATACTTATATATCTTTAAATAGTTTTGGTGTAGCGAATGTTATTAGTGGTTTAACTGAGTTAATACCTAATAGGTTTCAAAATATAAGAAAAATAGCAAATATGGCAACTGGTGGTTGTTTGATTTCAACTGGTGTTGCTATGGGTATTAATAATAATTTTAATAATTATTTTGCTATTCCTACGATTATTGCTGGTGCAAGTGAGATTATTAATACTTTATTATTGCCGTTAGGAAATACACATAATAATACAGAGTTACAAGAAGTCTTTACTGATGAAAGAACAAGATTAATTAATGCTAGTGTTAGTGATTATCAAAGTACAGATAATAATATGGTTGATGTTGATTTAAACGATAGTATTTCGGAGATTAATTTAGATAGAGCAAGTTTAAATTGAGATTATTCTTATGCTTATACATTAGGTGGTGTTTAAAATGAAAAAAGATAAATGAAAGAATATGTCAAAAGAAAAGTTACATAAGAAAAAAGCGAAGAGAAATTTTGAACAAAGATTAAGTGAAAATATAAGTTTTGATAGTTTTTTAGGAGGAAAAAAATAATGGAAAATCAAAAAGTTATAAAACATGAAAAATTTCCTAAATTTGATTGAGTTAATATTATTTTTACTAGTTTTGGTTTAATTTTTATTGTTTGTGGCATTCAACGAATTATTGATAATGGTATGAATTTTAATCATTGATTTTGGTTTATTTTTGGTGTTATTTCTTTTTTTATGGGTATTTTATTTTCAATTTTAGATTTGATTAAATCAATTAAAAATAAGAAAAAGAATATTGAGAAAGGTTGTGTTAAATAATGGATATGAAAGAAATTATAAAGTATGCGTTATATATTGGTGGTTTTTGCCTTATACTTTGGTTTTGTAGAAATTGAATACGTGAAGGTATACAGAAATTTAGACATAAAAAACATGTAAAGGAGAATGATATTGAACCCGATTGTGTATTTTGTCGTAAAGATAATGAAAAGAAAAAACGTAAATTAGAAATGGAAAAACAACAAAGAGAATTAGAGAAAGGGGGTGATTAATATGCCCGCTGGACTATCAGCATTATTAAATATGATTGGTGGTGTTGGACAACAATTATTAAGTGCTTTTACTTATATTTTTGGTTGAGTATTTACTACTGGCGATGGTGGAACACTTACAAATTGACCAGTGTTAATTTCAATTGTATTTATGGTTCTTGTATTTATTAAGCAGTTTGTTGGTCATATTATCCATGGAACTCATTAGTAATTAGAAAGGAGTAAGCAAATGGTAAAGTTATTTTTTAGTTTGGTTTTTGTTTTGCCTTTATTGGGTAGACTGTTACCGGTTGTTAATACTTTGGTACAAACTATTTATATGCAGTATTTAAGTTCTTTTGTTGGGTTACATACTGTGACACTTTTTATTAAGTCGTTCTTTTATGATAGTTTATACACTTTACCTTTGCCTATTCTTGCTTTAATAAATGTTAGTTTTGTATTTTATTTAATTTTAGGATTATTTAGATTTACAAGACATTAGGATGTGAAATTATGTTTATACCTTTTATTACAACTGTTATGCAATTATTTGCTTCAATTTTTATGAAGTTTTTTAGTTTTCCACTTGGTGACTTAGGTTTTAATTTAGGTACATTAATGATATTTTTGATTTTGCTTAGATTTGCATTTAGGGTTATTTTACCCGAATTAATGTTACCAACATTAGCATTAGGAGAGAATGTTAGAACAATTGGTCGTAATTCTGTTAAATTTTATAAAGGTTCAGCATTAGTTGGTAAAAAACTTGCTGAAAGAAAACGATTAGATAATGTTGCTAAGGGTATTGAAAATAATCAAGGTAAGTTTGTAGGTAATTAATGATGTCTAATTTTATTCTTAGTATATTGCATTTTATTTTTATATTTTCTAATAAAGATATTCAAATATTTTTAAATCAAACAACTGATGTTACTAATGAAGTATATATTTTGTTTAATTTGACTTTTTGGTTAGTATTAGGTGTATTTTTTAATTTTATTTATCGTGGTATTAAATTTGTTTTTAGGTCTTTATTTGGGTAGGTGTTAGTTATGAGTGTTTTAGAAATTTACAATAAAATACATCAGTGTATTGTTGATTATTGAACTATGTTTATAGGTAATCCAGTTGATGATTTTACTACTATTTTATGAAATTTAGTAGTTTATGGAACACAGTTTTTTATTGGATTTGTTTTATTTTATGGTTCATGGTGAATTTTAAAATGTTTATTTGGTAAATAATTATGTGATTTAAGTTTGCTAAATTGTTTTTTATTGTAAATACTTCTGTTCAAGCGCCAACTTCTTTGATTGTTTCAAATGACCCTAATGTTGTTAATTATGATATTACTAAAAATATGGTTAAATATGTTAAATATAATGATTTTGATGATTGAGCGACTATCCCATGAAATTCTGCTTATTTTGATGTTGATCAACCGGATTTAAAATTAGTTAGTGGTGAAATTATAGGTGGTTTTAATAATTTACTTAGTGTTGAGTTGCAAAGTGATGTTGCTGGTGTAGAACATGTTGCAATTCTTCCCGGTACTGGTGTTTATGATTTTAAGAAACGTGAATTAGATTGAATTTCTCGTATTATGTTTAATCATAATTTTGTTTCTGCTGCTAAAAAAAATTTATTTCAAGTTAAAAATGGTAGGGGTGGTAATTTTGGTTTGCAATTTGAGTTAAATTTTGAGATTGATAAACCTTTAAGTTTTTATATTCAGGGATTTATGTTTTATTTTAATTGATTAAATTTTGATACTTTTACTGGTGATTTTGTATATAGTTTTTTAGATTATGTTGGTGATACTAAGTATGTTTTTAAAGGATTAATTGATAATACTACGTTTGGTAAAGATTTATATAATTTTGTTACTATGCCGGTTCGTGTTCCTAATTTAAGACATTTAACTGTGTTTTTTGATATTCATGGTACTAATACGCATAGTGTTAGACCTAGTGTTAATTTTGGTCAGATAAATATTTTTTCTTCCAAAGATATTGTTCCAGTACCACCAAATAGTCCTTTTAACCCTGAGTATGAACGAGTGAGTTGATATGATGTTTTTGGTCATTTGCATAATGCTTTTAGGTGAGTACTTTATGGAGTTGTTGGTAAAGTTTTACCAGTAGAACCATTAAGAGAGTTTTTTACTAAACTTGATGGATTATTGAGACATATTTTTGATGATACTATTAGTTCTGTTTTAAATGTTGATTTTACTAGTGGTTTAGAACAAGTATTAACTTTATGAGTATTTTTAAAAGCAGTTGGATTTTTAGTTGGTTAGGAGTTGCAATAATGCCTTGATATGGTTACTTACTTTTAGGAATTTTATTATTAATAATACTTTATCCATTTTTAATAACTAGAAAAAAAATAAAGATATTGCAACGTGTAGGTAGTTATATTATTTCAGCACCACCACGTACTGGTAAATCTGCTCTTGCTTGTTGTTTAGCACAAAAACATAAGGGTAGGGTAGTAAGTCCTATTCCTATTAAAGTCCGTAATGAATATAGTTATCGTTGTTCTTATGATGATGTTTTTAAATTTAATCAATTAAATAGTAATTATGCTTTTAAAGAGTGTGATATGGTTGTTTTAGATGAGTTAGGTTTGAAAATTAATAGTAATGATTTATCACCGGAATTTAAAGAAACACAAGAAAGTTTAGGAATGTTTTGTAAATTAATAGGTCATAATTTTAATGGAATTATGTATATGATTGAACAACACCCCGATAGAATACCAAAACAAGCACGTGAAAAAGTAGAGTATATTGTTCAAGTTAAGAGAATGCGTATTTTATTATTTTTAGTTAAGTTTAAACTTAATATTTATACTAATGTTGATGATTATAATAAAGTTGTATTGTCTAAAAGACAAACTAAGAGAATAATTAAGCGTGGTGGATTACCACCTAGTTATAGCGGTGAAACTATGACTTTCAGTTTATGATTTCCTAGATCTTATTTACAAAGATATAATAGTCGTGCTTTAAATTATATTCATTCGTTAAAGAGTGAATTAAGTAGTGTTAAAGATTATGAACAGTCACAAGGTTTAGAATTTACTGTTGATGATATTAGAGCAGTTGGTTTAGATAAATTAGATAATATCTTACAAGATGAGAAAAAAGAAACTGAAAATACTGTATGTCGTGCATGTTATTATAGAAAAAAATATTCAAAGAAAAATAAAAAAGATGTTAAAATTAATTCATAAACTTAATATAAGTTTTTTAACCTATTATTTTTATTTTAATAATAAATAGGTTTTTTTATTTTAAAAGCGAGGAAAAAAACATGTTGAAAAAATTATTACAAAAAACAAGTTTTTCATTAGAAAATATTACAAAAATTGATGAAAAAGTGGAACAAACAAATTTTTCATTAGAAAATATTAATGATTTAAAAAATAAAAATTATTTATTAAATAAATTTCAAAAATGATTAAAAGATAAAAAAGAAGAAGAAATTTTAAAAAAAAGAAGAGAAGCATATAAAAAAAGCATAAAAGAAAGAGAAGAACGAATTAGAATTGCAGTTCAAAAAGATTGAGAAAGAAAACAACAAGAAGTAAGTAAAAATAAATTATTTTTAAAAAATGATAAAGTTGAACAATTAGAACAAAAAATTAAAGAATTAGAACAAAGAGTTAAAAACTTAGAAAAGCAAAATATAAAACAAAAATCTGAAAATGAATTAATCGTTAATATAGATAGCATAAATTCTATTGATTTACATAATCAATCCTCAGCAAGTGAATATAAACCAAGTTCACCAAAAATGTAATTGAAACCTATATTATTGGTCGGAGCCAACCAGAACCTTGGTTGGTTGGCCGTGGGGTTTACCCCACTGGGGTGAGTTGCGAAGCAACGAGGGGCAAAGCCCCTATTACTTGATAGGTTAGGACTAGACAATTTGAGAAGGGATAAATAAATTATTAATACATTTTGTAAAACTATTTAAATAAATATAAATAAATTTTAAAAAGTGTAGAGTTAATATTTATTTTTATTGTTTCAAAAATAGTTTAGTAGACTGTTATTCTGTAATCTTGATATTATTTATTTTTAAAAATAAAAATTGTAAAAACCTATGTATAAAAAAGTATGTTTAATATTGAGTTTAAGAGTAGGGTTATTTGGGTTACTATAATTTATGCATCCTTTTAAAATTAGAAGGAGAGTAAAAAAAATGTCTGTTTGTAATAAACTTTCATCTGTTTTTAAACCACCAGTAAAAAAAGAAATTTTTAGTGAAGATTTAAAACAAGTTAATAAAAAATTTATTATTTTACGTAATCAAGTTTTTGGTTTTAGTATTTTATCGTATATCCTTTATTATTTTACTCGTCAAGCATATACAGTAGCTGGTGCTGCTTTAGTAACTGATGGTAGTATGAATAAAATGCAGTATGCTTTAATGGGTACAGTTTTTGCCTTTGTTTATGGTGGTGCTAAATTTATTGTTGGAAATATTGCTGATCGTAGTTCAGGACGAGTAATTATGATTGTTGGATTATTTGTTTCTGCTATTTTAAATATTATTATGGGTGGCATTGTTATGTTTGCTGGTACTAAAATTAGTATTGGTCCCTTTGTAATGATGTTAACTATGATTGCAATGTTAGCTGTTTTTCAAGGTATGGGTTGACCAGCTACTGCTAGGTTATTTTCTCATTGATTTACTGATAGAGAGCGTTCAGGACGTATTGGGATTTGAAATTCAGGACAAAATATTGGTGCTGCTTTATTACCAATTATTGTTATTTCTTTAGTAACTGCAATTGCTCCAGAAATATATGGTTTATATTTCTGAATTCCTAGTATTTTTGCTTTAGTTATGATTCCGTTTTGCTTATGAGGATTACGTGATCGTCCTGAAGCAGAAGGATTACCTACTGTTGAAAAATGAAAAGGAATTCCAGAACATAAAGAAGAAAAAATAGAACTTAATTGAAAAGAAATTTTTGTAAAATATATCTTAAAAAATAAATTTTTATGAATTTTAGCATTTGCTAATATTTGAGTATATGTTATACGGCAAGGATTAGCAGGTTGAACACTAATTTTAATGAAGGAAGTTCATGGCTTAGATTTAACAGATAGTAAATGATTTGCTGCTTGTTTTGAATTATCTGGTTTAATTGGTGGTATTTCTGCAGCATATTTTGCTAAGTGATTTTTTAATAATCGTAAAGCGCCATTAATGATATTTGGCTTATTAATTGCTCTTTGTGGATTAGTGTTATTACAACTTGCTCCTCGTGGTAATATTGCTATACTTATTGTTGCATTAATGACTGCTGGTTTTGGTATTTATATGCCACAAGCAATGATTGGTGCTACTGCTATTGAGTTAACAAATAAAAAAGCTGCTGCTACTGCTTCAGGATTTACAGGACTATCTGGTTATTTTCTTGGTGATGCTATTTTTTCAAAAGTAGTTATTGCTGGTATTGGTGATAAAAACTGAGATTATGTATTCTATTACTTTTATGGTTGCATTGTGGCAGCTGCTGTGGCATTAGCATTACTATGAACAAAAAATCAAGATAATAAGATATTATAAAAATATTATTAAACTAGCGCAATATTTATTGCGCTAGTTTAATTAAATATTAATAAAAATTTTATTGATTTTCAAAGTTACAATGTTATAATAAAATTAAGACACACAAAATTATTGGTTATGGCCTACTGGCAACATTTTTATTTTGCTAAGTAGTTTTTTTATGCTTTTTGTTGTGCCTTAAAAAAATATAATATATTAATGGATTTTTTTCTGATATTACAAATTGATAATAAAATAAAATCTAATTATTTTAATACTTTACGATTACAATAATAACATTTTATATAATTTGTTAGTTATCAAATGTACTGTGAAAGGGATATTAATTTTAATATGTGAATAGTTTTTTGATTTTAAAAGATTTAGATATTAGAATGCAAGATGTATTGTATTAATTTTAAAAATATATAGAAAATCCGAACATTTTTTTAATCCTTATGTAATAAAAGAAAAGTTTTATTAATATAATTTTAAAAAGAAAGAAGAAGAGACAAATGTGTCCAATAAATGGTAATATAAGAAATCAAAATTTAACATCATCAATACTAGCAGAAGTTGAAGATGATAGTAATGAAAGCATAATTATTAATACTAAAAACATTATTGTAGAATTTACAAATATTAGTTTAAGAATTCATTATTATATTAATTACATTAATCGAAACTGAAATAGTAATGAAGAAAAATATGAAAATAAAATTTTTTTATATTTAAATAACTTAAAAGAAATTTATGAAATATTACCAAAATTTGTTAAAAATGAAAATGAAGAAAATGAGAATAATTTTTGTTGCAAAACTATTAAATATGGCATTGCTCCATTTATGTTATTAATAGGGATTGTAATTAGAGTAGCACAGCGATATTTTTCAATAGCGGTAGTATCAAATCCAGATATAAGAGGTAAAACTTTTTTTAAACAATTAGCAATATTAGTTTGAGGAATGTTGGAATCATTACAAATTCCTGAAAATTATGCGATGGCAGGCATTGACACACTTTTAACTTATGTTTTATCTTACTATCCATTTGGTTTAAAAAATATTATAAACTTATTTTCTGCAAATGAATCAGAAGATAAAGAAGCATTAAATAAATATTTACCGCTTGAAATTATTATTAAAAAATTACAAAAACAATTAATGAATAAAGAATATACAAAATTAAATAAAAATAATTTACAGTTAAAAATTTTATGTAATAAATTACAAACAATGATAAAAAAACATGATGCTTTTAATCATCTTAAAAATGAATTAAATCATTTTGATTTTAATGATAAATTTTTATTTGAACAATATCAAGAAATAATTAAATTTTTAAAAAATAACTATTGTTTAAATGATCTTTTAAGTGAATTAAATCAATCATCAGCAACTGATTTAAAAAATGAAGATTGTTCTTTGCACAATATTATAAATAATAGTTGAAGTAATATTAAGTTTTTTTTAACAACACTTATCATCAATCATTTAGTTATTACTGCTTCTTCTGCTTATACTGCTGAAACATTAACATGGGAAACATATAAAGATGATGTTATATCAATTAATAATATTTTTTCAACTGTTGTTCGTGGAACAATAATGAAAGTTGTTAATGAATATTTCATTAAAAATTCATTAAGTACACTAATTAAACCAATAATAAATTATTTATGACCTAATAATAATGATGATAGTTTATTAAAATACTTTAAAGATTGAGTTAAAGATCAAAAGAAACTAAAACAAGCAGGAATTTTTATTATTAGTTTTATTTTTACTACTTTCATAACTAATGCTATTAAAACTTATGCAGCAGATGTCACACAAAATAAAGGTGATTGAAAAAAAGCTTGAATTCAATTTACAGAAACATTTCCAAAATTAGGAATGGTAGCATCAGCGCTTTGTGTAACTAGTTCTGATTTATATAATTTGACAAATAAAATGAAACCAGCTCTTAAATTAATATATAAAGAAAAAGAACAACAACAAATCATTGATGAAGTGTTATCAAAATTATCAAATATAGTTAGTCACGAAACTACAAACGATCATAATGGTGAAAACTCTGCTGTTATTATAAGAGCAAATGGTCATTTTCAAACAATTTGAGAAAGTAACAATATACAAGACATAGTAAATAATTCAGATAGAGAATATCTTATTCCTAGTAGGAACAATAGTAATTTGCAACAAAATATTGCTATGACTATTTAACATAATATCAAAATTCCTACTTTTATTTTTAATAAAAGTAGGAATCTAATATATATAACAATCACAAGTAATAGTGGTTTTGTTGCTTGATAAGTTGATTACATTAGTGATAAACGACTCGTAGTTAATTGACCAAAATTTTACTTGCAATAACTTGTAATAAATTTTATTTAAATCTTTTGTCAATTTTGTTGATAGTGACTTGTTGATGATTGATTTTTTAAATCCAATCTTTCATTATCAATATCTATTTTTACAGTTTTTTCAAAACTAGGTTTTTTGTTACTACATAGTTGCTTATGAATAGTGCCATTAGTATCTGCGGCAAATATTATTTTATATTTTGATTCTAAATCAATTTTTAATAAATCATTTTTTTCTATTTCTAAATATAATTTGTCAATATGGTTTATTATATTTTCTTTTCTATTATAAAAACCTAAACTAATGATTTGAAAGCATATGTTTTTATATTTATTATGTTTTGCTGCTTCAAATATAATGATTTTTCTACTAATTCTATCATTTTTAATGTCTAATTCTCTGATTTTTAATTCAGTTATTTTTTTTCTGCCTCTTGTTTTTTAATTTCTTTTTGTTTCCTAAATTGTTCAATTTCTCTATCCATTATTTTTATTTGATAATTAATTTTATTAATTTGTTCACTTTTTGCTTTTTGCTTTTTTTCTAAATTTTCAATTTTAATTTTAAATTCTTTCTCAATTGCTTCAATTTTTTTTGTTTTTATTTCTTTTATGTTCATTTGCTTTTCAATTAGTTTAATTTTTTGTGGGTAAAATTCTGCACTGATTTTTTCTTTAGTCATTTCTTTTGTTAAATTTTCTTGTTGGGTTTTAAATTCTTTCTCAATTGCTTCAATTTTTGTAGGTAATGTTAGTTTTAAATTATTTATTTGTTGAAATAATTCATTTTTTTCTTTTATTAGTTTTAGTACCTCCACTATTAGTTTTGCTTTTTTATTTTTTACAAAGTTATCCATATGTTTCCCCCCCTTTTAATAGAAAAATATTTACTTTAAATTAAAGTAATGAGTTAAAAACTTATATTAAGCTTTTATGTGTTGATTTTAACACATATATTTTAATTTTATATTTATTATGAATAAACATGAACAATTCATTGTGGCGCGAAAGCTAACGAGTAATAACAACACTATTTCCAATATCATTTTTAGAAAGTTTCATTGTGCAACTAATCAAAGTAGTACCAAGTGTTAAAACATTTAGTACAGTAATTAAACTTTTCATTTTAAACACTTTGTTTATGGACATCATAATTTAAATGGATATTTTAGGATTAATATCTAATATTTTATAAAAATTAACAATATAAATCCAAAATTAGGAAATAATTTTTACCTCCTATAATTAGTACCTTCTTAAATATTTTGGGAACATGGCGAAGATGTCTAAATACATAATTACCCCTTTTCACTTAAACCCTCATTTCTAATTTATATAAAAATTATTAACAAAGACGAGAATAAAAATCTTGTCTTTTTTTGTAATTGTAAAATTTTAAAATTTTTATTATTAACACCCTTTAAATATCTACTACACGCCGTGACCAAGTAGGAGAAAGTTAATAATTAATAACCATCTTTAACACTATTATCAACACGTGTTAGGGAATTAAAACAGTGAACCACAACACAGTTGTTAAAAATAGTGGCTAGAACATGTGGACTTGCATGGATAAATAATAAGTGGAGTGATACCTAATAAAATATACTAACCATTAAATAATGGTAATTCTTGGGGTGGGAGCGAATTAGTAATTAGTATATATAGACCTACTAGGGAACCTACTATATTAATTCTATTAATTCTTTATTTAACCAACCTCGCCACTCCCCAGTGAGCGAGTGTTGGTTTTATTTTTTATTTTTTTTTGAAAAATTTTTCGAAGCCCACTTTTACTAGAAAAAAAACTAATAGTATCAATAATCTAAAAATAAAATATATATCCTTTATGCAAAAAGCAATAGATATATAGAAAGGATTATTATGCAAATTAATAAATCTTTTAAAACAAATTTAGGAACTTTATATAATATGGATGCATTAAAATTCATTAAAACATTACCACATAATAGTATTGACTTAATCATTACTGATCCTCCATATTTATATAATAATATGAAAATTAGAAATAATTCAAAAGATAAATTTAGTAAAGCAAAAAATAAATTATCAAAAGAATTAATAAATAATAATCTTTTAAATTCTTATGATATTATTACTTATCTTAATGAATTTAAAAGAATTTCAAAAAATAAATTTTTTATTATTTTCTATAATAGAAATCAATTATATACATATTTAGAATGAATTAATAATAATAAATATTTTAAATTTAGAGTATTTACTTGAATTAAAACAACACCTATGCCCACAAGAGTGTTTATGAAAGAAGATAGAGAAGAAGCAATAATAATATATTATTGTAATTCTAATTCAAAAATAAGAATACCTAATTATTCAAAAATGCAATCAAGTTTTTGAATAGGTTCTACTTATAAACCAAAAAATTTAAGATTTCATCCAACAGTAAAACCATTAGAAATGATTAGAATATTAATTACTAAATTTAGTAATGAAAATAGTATTATTTTAGACCCATTTATGGGTAGTGGGACAACTGCTATTGCATGTGAAGAATTACAAAGAAAATGATTAGGTACAGAAATTAACAATGAATTTTATACTCAAAGTATAGAAATTATAAAAAAAATTAATAATGATTAATTATTACGATTTTTGTAAAACTCATAATCCACATAATACTACTTCTTATTTTTATAACAATGTAAAAATAAAATATTGTTTTAAATGTTGTAATGAAATTTTATTTAAAAAATTAAAGGAATTAAAATATGAAAATTAATAAAAATCAAAAATGCGAATTAAAAGTTTGTATTAATAAAGTTTGAACAGATTGTATTAATAAATCTACTAAAACTATTAAATATAACAATTGGTCTATACCTTATCTAATATGTGATAGTTGCTATGATAAATTACCTAAATACCTTAAACAAACAGCAAAAATAATTGAAAAAGGAAAATTTGATAATGGATAATATTAAATCTTATCATTGTTATTATTGTTATATTAGAAAAATCTGTAAAAAATCATATCATAATCAAAAAAAGATAATTTATAAATTTAATAAAATTATTAATAGAAAATCAATTAAATATCATGGAATTAAAAATTAAGATAATGGAAATGAAATATGACTTAATTATTGGAATTGATCCAGCAGGTATTGGTACAAGTGGAATTATTATATATTCAAATGAAACTAATAATCTTATTTTTAATGAAACATTTAAAAGTAAAACTGTTCTAGAAAGTAAAAATTTATTTAAAGAATGCTTTTTAAAAATTAAAAAACAGTTTGATAATAATAAAGTATTAGTTATTGTAGAAAATTTCTTTTTAAGTTCAAAACAATTATTAACTAATCCATTAGCAACTCCTAAAATTATTGGTGCTTTAATGGTTTTAGTACAAGATGTTATGAACTGAGATTATCATGAAAATGAACCAAAAAACAAAAACAAAATAGAAAATTATAAAGGAAATATAAAATTAACAAAACATGAAGAAGACGCATATAAGCATATTCAATATTATTTAAGGAATTTTAAAAATGAAAGATAAAGCAAATTATGTTAAATTAACAGTAAAACTTAGTAACACTATTGAAGCAAAATATCATGAAAAAGGTAATAAACAATTATATTATAGTGTTCGTGGGCAATGGAATGGTTTAAACTATGTTACTTTAATTTTTAATAACCCAAAATTTTATAAACGATGTATTTTATTAAACAAAAATGATGAAATTATAGTAAGTGGTCAAATCTTTAATACTTTAAATATTCCTAAAAATCGTGCATTTTGTTCAATTAATGTTAAATGATTTAAAAAATGAAAAGAGTAAAAATGAATAAATGTAAATATTGTAATAAAAGAATTTGATTAACTAAAAATTGATGTATGAAATGTTTAAAAAAAATAGTTAATGATTTAACAAAAAATAAGGAAAATAAGGAAAGTAAATAATGAAAAAAATAACTGTTGATGTAAAAGAAGTAACACAACGCTGGGATAGTCAATCAGTAGATTTAAATATTTTATATACAATACGTGAACATCTTGAAAATGGCAATTATAATACTGTTCAAAACATGATTAATGACTGAATTGATGATTTAGAAACACAATTAGGAAAAAAGGAAAATAAATAATTATGGGTTATTGAACTAAATATTGTTGTACATATTGTGAAAAAATACTAATAGGTGATGAAGAAAATATTAAACATACTAAAACTCATAAAAAGGAGAATAAATAATGAACTATTGTGATTGAACAGAACGAGTTAACGCAAATGGTAGTGTAACTTGAAAATGTAGTAATAAAACAGAAGAGAAACAAGATGAATATGGAAGAGCATATTGTACTGAACATAGAATTAAAGTTGATCAAATTAATAAATCAAGGCATAAAGATTGTATTAATAAAGAAAAATTAATTAAATATTTTAATAAATTACCAAAGAATCAAAAATTAACAACAGAAACTTTATATGTTTTCGATACTATATTTGAAAAAATAGAAAACGGAGAATTTCATTAATGATTATATTACCTACTTTATTTGGTGATAAAGATGAAATTGAAATATTATCACCATCACCACAAGCACTTCGTACTCATAATGATATTAGAGCAATTATATTAATGAAATATCCTAATGTTAAATCACAACATATAATTATTTCTGACCCCGAAGATAATGTTGCATTAATAGTTGGTGATAATGATGTTTATCAAGGTTGAGTAAAAGTTTGAATTAAAAAAATAGAAAATTAAGGGAAGTAAAATAAATTATGCCAAATATAGAAAATACACAATCAAATTATACTTTAACTAAATTAATAAGAACTGGAATTAGTCCTATTTGTGCAATGATAGGTACAAGTGCTTATTATGGGCAATTAATAGGAAATCCAATATTAGGTTCAATTAATAGTTTATTATTTGGTAAAAAATTAGGTTTAGATATATGAAACTTAAATCAAAGACCAAGTAATAAAACAAAAGTAATTAATAGTAGTAAAAAAATATTATTAGGATTAGGAACAATTGGTTTAGCAAATTATAGTAAATTTATAAATGAAATAATTGAACCTATTGAACCAACTACAACACCTATGCCTATAACTACTACAAGTACAATTACTACTGAAATACCACCATGACCATTATTAAGCATAAATAATAATCCTAATAATTTAATGGATTGAGATACTTTTATTAGTTTAAATGCTTATGGTGTTTCAAATCTTATTAGTGGTTTAACTGAATTAATACCTAATAGATTTCAAAATATAAGAAAAATAGCAAATATGGCAACTGGTGGATGTTTAATAAGTAGTGGTGTAGCAATGGGGATAAATAATGATTTTAATAATGCTTATGCTATTCCTACAATTATTGCAGGAATAAGTGAAATTATTCATAATTTATTACCTATGGAAACAGTACATAATAATACTGAAATGCAAGAAACAGTATTTACTAATGAAACTGCAAATCTTATTAATGATAATGTAAGTATTAATAGTTATGGTAGTGATATGAGTGAAGTTAATATTAATGCACAATTATCATTTGATGAAAATTATTATCACTTATAAAAAGAAAGGAAAATATGGAAATGAAAGAATTTATCCATGAATTAATTATTATTGGAACAAGTGTAGGAACATTACTTTGTCGAGAAATTATTGTTTTATTAAAACGATTTATTACAACTCCAAAGCATGTTAGAGCAAATAATAAAATTATCAAACATCAAAAAAAATTAGCAAAACTTAATGAAAAAATTAATAAAGAAAATAAGTAATAAAGGAGAAAAATAAAATGACAAAAATTGAATTTAATGAAAAATATAGAAAATATGATATCAAAATTGATAGAGATTTTGACTTAGATATTGAATATTGTTTTAAATTTTCTGATATTGATATATTAGAAAATGCAGTTAATGATTATAAAAAATTAATAAATGAAATGCCACAATTAGTTAAAGATTGATTATTGGGATAAGATTAGGAGAATGTTAAATGTTAGAAAATGAAACTAATGTACAACAAACAACGCAAACTTTAACTGAAAATGATGTTTCACAAGAAATAGAAAATAAAGTTAATGAAGCAGAAAATAAATTAAATAAACTTAATCAAGAAATAAAAGAAAAAGAAATAATTAATATATTTAAAAAATATCAAGTTAAAAGTGAATTTTATGATTATTTAAAATTTAAAACAAATAAAATAGAAAATTCAAAAATCGAAGATACTATTAAAAAAATTATTAAAGAACAACCATTGTTTAAAGAACCAATTAATACAGGTGGTAAACAAGAAACTATATTAACAAATCAAACATCAATAAAAATTAATCCATTATTGGATTATAAAAAGAAAAATTATTTATAGAAAAGGAAGTTTAAAATGGCAGCAGTAAATATTCAAACAAACTTAAATAATACAGAAAAATTAGTTGAAGCACCAGAATTCATTGAATTTTTTAAATAATCAAATAGTCCATGAGCAAACTTTTTTCCAATTGCAATGACTAATTCTACAAAAATTGAATTTATTATTAAATTACCAAAAGACCCAAAAGTTAAAGTTATTCCATGAGATGACAAAAGTAAAAGATATGATGTTGGGTATGCTACTACTGATAAAATTGAAAAAATAATTGAAAAATCATATCTTGCTGGTGAAACTATTGCCAATATTGACTTAAATGCTGAAAATGGTCAAAATTTATTAGACAGTATGCAATATGAAGTTGCTAATGATTTAACAGATAAATTAGCAAATGATGATACTAATATAATCTCGCAATTTGCTACAAAAGTAACAATAACTGACCCAACACCAGTAGGATATTTAAAAGCAATGTTATCGGCATGAAATACTTTATTTCAATTACGAAATAGTGCAAATTGTAAATTTTTTATTACTAATAATCTTTATGATAGTTTAGTTTATTTAGCAGATAATAAAGGAATAATTACTGATAATGAATTAGCACAACAATTACGTTTAAATGGAAATGATTTATATGTAAAAGGCGTATTATGTCAAATTGTATTAGATGATTATATGACATTTACCAATGATAAAAATGAAGATGAAATAATGAATTTTATTTTAGCAACGCCAAAAGCAATGAAAAGATATATGTTACAAAATACAGTTATTTATTTACAACAAGTTGCAGATGGTAAAGTCGGTAGAACTTATTTAGTTGGTGGTGAAGTATTTGGTCAATCAATTCCTTATATGTCAAAAAAAGAAACAACATCACGTTGAATGTTATGTGGATTAATTAAAAGTGAAGTAAAAAATGATTTAAAATCTAAAATTACAACGTTAACAATAAATAATGCTACTGCAAAAACAAATAAAACTAATAAAGAATTAGATGCAAATATTTTATATGCAAAAGAAATTAATAGTTTAAATCCAAGTTTGGAAAATCCAACTATTAAATATTTTAGTGATGAGCAAGGTAAAAACATTATTAGTAATAATAAACAAAAAACTGGTGATTTATATGTAGTGATTAGAGCAAATGTAAATGATCCAAATTATAAAGGTTCAACAAGTCCAATTAAAATAACGCTTCAATAATTAAGGAAATTTAATCATGCCAATTGGTACAACTAGTACAGCAATACTTTTCAATATCAATAAACCAAAACATACTAGAATCAGTAAACAACAAGAAAATAAAAGTTCTCATCAAAAACTTTTAGAAATGATTGGTGTCCAAGTAATAGCAGTAGCATTTGCTCCTTTTACTGGTGGTTTAAGTGAAAGCATAGCACTTGGATTAGGGGCAAGTGATTTAATTGCTAGTATTAGTGCTGTTGGTGTCGAGTTTTTAATTGATTTTACTATTAATCAAGTTTATGATTATTTAAAAGGAAATGTAACACCATTAAATACTTTTTTTAATATATTACCAGCATTTGCTGGACTTAATAAAATAAGTCGTGGTTATCGGACAACTAAATTTATTAAACTAGCACAAAAAACTAAAACATTAGAACAAATTGGTGTTAAAGAAGCAAAAAACTTACAAGAAATAATTAGTCAAGTAAGTGGCAAAGAAATTTTAACAGATAAAATTATTGGTAATAAACGTTATTTATTTAATTATAGTTTTGCTCCTAATCGTGAAACCATAATCCAAAATTTAGGTTATGTTGCTGAAAGAGAATTTAAAAATAATTTTAAAAAATTAGAAGCACAAGAGTTAAAAAATTATTTATTATTACAAAATACATTAATAAAATTAAGTCCGCAATTAACGCCAAAATTTAAAATCAAAGATATTGAAAAAGCAAATAACTTTTTAAAAAAATATAATACTGAATTAAAAGCAGTATTAACAATGAACCAACATGATTGATTAAATTTAGTTCATACCATCCATGCAGAGAATAGATATGGTAAATCTTTAATTTTAGATTTACAAAAAATTCGTGCCAATGCTATTAAGTTTAATTTTAAAAATAGTGCAATTCATAAAATTGTTTTAAAAGCAAATCAAACTTTTAAATATTTTGATATTAGATTTTATTTAAAAAAAGGTTTAAATAAATTTTGAAAAGATACTCCATATTTTGAAAAATTACGAGAAAGTATCTATAAACTACAAGAAAAATTTGAAAATTTAGAAAAAAAGGTAATGGAAAAAATTAATAAGTTAAAAGAAAAAGCAACAGATTTATTTACTAGTGCAGAGAAAAAAGCAATTAAACATGCACAATTAATTCCATTAAATTCAGCTGTATTTATCGGTTGCAAAATTCAACCTTTATCATTAAGTAAATGTGCAATTACTATTTATCATCGTAATCCTAAGTATAAACCAATTACAGTTATTGATAGTATTCTTAAAGCAGAAACTTTTGTTATGCAAATACATCCATTCCATTGATATCGCTGATATAGTGGTTGATACATTGGTTATGGAGTTAGTCGTAATAAATGATTAAAAGCAATTGCATTTGCTCCACCAGTTGTTCAACAAGTAATTAGAGATAGTTTTAAAGTATATAGAGAAATTTTTAGGACAATAAGAACCTATCATAAAGTAGTGAATGTTATTAATAATCCTATTGAAAATATTAATAAATCATTTAAAAGTGTTGGTTTAAAATTTTCAGTTAATACATTATTTGGTACTGGACTATTACATCATTTAGAAAAATTTGCATATAGTCAAGTTGTAGTAAAAGGTAAGAAAAAATTACAAAAAGAAATTATCCATATAGCACATAGAAAAACTAAAACAAAAACTAAGCATTATAAAAAAGCATTTTTTAAGGAATGATAAATTATGATTAATAAACTTTGAACTGATGTCAGTCTAGAAAATTATAATAACTGATATCCATTAACTGGAAAAATTGTAGAAACACCACAGCAATATATAAATACATGACCTAATGTTAATGATTGATTTACAACTTTTGCGATTAGAGCTCAAAATGATATTAATGCTTATCTTGATTTTATTTTATCTAAATTTCCTTTTGATAGTTTTAAAGATGAATTAATTAAAGAAACATTAAGAGATATGGTGTATGTTTGTGTTGAACATTGAGTATTTAATCGTACACCAATTGAGTTTAATGTTGATGCTACTATTCAATTCAATAATGGTACCTCATTTAGTGCAAATAGTATTCCTAGTATTAATGTATGAGACTTAGCACCAAGTAGAATGAAAATATGAGCAAGATTAACTGAATTAAAACAAGTATTTTTAAATTATAGTGAAGATGAATTAGATATTGACAAAATTGACTTAAAAGCATTTTATACAAAAAATCAAGTTGATGAATTAATTAAAGAACAAAAAGCATTTACATTATCAAAACAAATGAAATTATATGATGATTTAGTTGATGATAATGAAAATGAGATATATAGGGGTCCTGTTAGTAAGTTTGTTAATAAAGGTTATGTCGCAACTGAATATGATAAAGAAACTGAAACAATGATTTTAGATTGACCTGATGAAATTGGGACACTACCACCCGAAGCTTTACAAAATAATCCCCAAATTGGTGATTTTACCCATGCTGCAACTGCTGACTTTTCTGCTAAACAACAAAAACGAATTACTAGTAATGAAAATGAAATTACGAAATTAAATAGTGAATTAACTAAAACAAATGAAAATATTAATGATATTAAAAATAATTGATTTAATATTGCAACTAGTCCTTTATGAAAGAAAATGTCTTCTTTTATTCCTAGTAATGAATTTGGAAAAATATATTTAGCAATATGAGGTTATATTTACCAATCCACTACTAATCCAACTGATAATTATATATATAGTAATAAAAAAACTATATTTAGTTTAGGTGGAGAAATTCAAAGAACAACACAAAAAAGTATTAAATTAGATGAATTAATTGTAAATGATAATGTTAAAATACAATTATTATTTACCAAGGAATGAAATGATATTACTGTTGTCTCTAATGATGATAATTATAAATCTACTTCTGTTACTTTATATCAATATATTGGAAAAGGCACACCAACTGAATTTATAGCAGAACCTAATAAAGATAATGATTATTATACAAAACAAGAAACTAATGAATTATTAGATAAAAAACAAAATATAGATGATAATAATTTACAAACAACTGTTAAACAAATTGTTCCTGCAATTAATGAAAATAAAGTAAATATTGATAAAAAACAAGATAAATTAATTGCTGGTGAAAATATTCATATTAGTGATACTAATGTTATTAGTGCTACTGGTGGAAATGAACCACCTAATTTAGATAATTATTATACAAAACCAGAAGTTGATGAAAAACTTAAAAATAAAGTTGATAGTAGTCAATTTAAGTTTGCTTTTATGGCAAATGCTCTTGGTACTGAAAATCCTAATTTAGAAACTACTAATAAAACTATTGTTGGTGGTATGAATGAATTATTAGATAAAAAAACAAGATAAATTAGAAAATTCATCAGATACTATTCTTAGTGATAATAGAATATTAGTTTTAGATAATGTGGGTAATTCTGTTCCAACTAAAATTATTTCAACAAATAAATACCCTGAATTAATTACTAATGATAAAACTATTGTTGGTGCTATTAATGAATTAAAAGATAATGAAGATAAAAAACAAGATAAAGAAAATTGAACTATAATAGGAAAAAGTATAAGTAATAGAGAATATGGTAATTTTCAACTTGATTTTTATAAATTGTATAGAACATATATAACATGAGAAAAACCACCATTTAATCAAGTTAATACAAAAATTAAAGTAGAATTTAAAACTGGTGGGTTTCTTGGTGGATATAATGATACTTTTTTTCTTACAATAGGAAAAATTGATAATGAAGAAGTAACTTTAAGTTTAAAAGTTATTAATCATAATTATTCTTTAATTATGACTGGTGGTAATCAAAAATATGGAAATATATTTTCATTAGAAGAATTACAGAATACTGTTAAAGTTAATATAATTAAACCTTTCAAAATTAATTCAAAAAGTTTAAAAACTAATGAAATCGAAGAAAATAATTGAGATATTGAATTAAAAGAAAATCCAACAACTCATTGTCCATGTCCAAAATGAAAAGAAGTTGGAACAAAAATAAATATAAATCATATTAAATATGATTTTAAACCAAATAATAAATATAAAATTTATTATAATTTTGAAAGTCAAACAAGCATTAAAAAACATTGTTTTATTTGTAAAGAATTTTTATATGGTGAATTAAATACAGATATTCAGTCTTTGGATTGAGATAATGTTAATAATAGAATAATGGTTTCTTTACAACTACAAAATAATACAATTTATACTATATAGTAACTCTGGGAGACTTCGATATGGGCAACTTTTAAAATTAGAAGAATTACAGGAATAAGATTATGTTTTTTAAAATTATAAAAATTATTTTAGGTTTAATTGGAGTAATACTATCATCAGCAACAGCATGTTTAATTATATTTATTATTGTCAAAATTATTTTAAAAAATAATCAAATATTTTAAAGAAAGGTGGTGAATATTATGTTAAGTTTATTTAAAAGAAAAGATAAAAGTAATATTAATGATAATCAAAGTGAAAAATTAAAATTTTTAACTAATAAAAATAAAAGTACTCATGCTTCGATTTTAAATTATTTTGGTTTTAATGATTTTAACCATGAAACTTATTTTACTGATTTTGTAGCAGAAAATAATGCTAATTTATATAATGCTCCACTAGATATTAATAATGAAACTATTAAACAATATTTAATTCAACAAGAATTTTATCGTAAAAATTGAAATTCTATTTTTAAATTAAGTAAATTAGGAATTAGTGGTTATTTAATTTATATTGCTAATGATAATTTATATTTTCAAGTAGTAGATATCCAACAAAGAGTTTATGATATTACTGGTAAATTAATTGAATGTACTATTTTTTATGATAATTATGAACAAAATGCACAAACAGTAAAATTATTTGAAGTTTATACATTAAATAATAAACAAGTAACAATTAAGCGTGCAATTTATAGTATTAATGATACTAAAAAACAAACTAAATTAGATTTTAAATCATACATTAATAATCCTAATTTATCACAAGAACAAACATTAAACATTAATTATATACCAATAGCAATTATGAGAAATAAAGCAAATGAGTTAGCAGATTGTGATAAAGTAATGGATAAAATTAAAGCACTAGATGTTATTTATGAACAAATTGTTTTAGATTGTATTTTAAACTCACCGAAGTTTATTTTTGACCAAACTTATGGTAATGTTCAATCTTCAATGGAAGAAGCAGTAAGAATATTAGTTACTAAAAATTATATTTGAAAAACTACTGGTGATAATAATGAAAAAAATGAAAATATTAATATGACAAGTAGTAATTTTAAAGGTAAAAACTTAACTGATATCTATGATTGAAATGTTAATGAAATATTTAAACGTTGTGGTATTCATATTCCAAGTCAAAAAAAATCAGCACAACAATCAGTTCCCGAAAGTACAGCTGTAAATATTTCAACTATTAATTATATTGAACAAAAATTATGACAATTTAATATTGATATTCTTAAATTTATTCAATTATTAGTAAGTGTCGATAAAGATTTATTAATTAGTAAAACATTTAATATTAATGATGAACAAGAAATTAATAATTTAACAGTTAAATTAAAATTATTTAATCCCGAAAATAACCAATTAATAGGAGAAAACAATGGACAACCAAGACAACAAACCACAAACCAAGTTTCCAAAGAAACAAAAGCAAACTAAACTTAATCAAGCAGATGTAGAAAATGATTATTTAATAGATAATATCCCTTATGACTTTACTAATATGATGCGTGCTACTAGTGATCCAGATATTAATAGAGCATATGATGACTTTAAAAAAAGAACAATTTATATTTATGAAATTGCACGTTTATTTAAAAATAATGAAAATAATAGTTTAAGATTTTCAGCAAATACTATTAAAATTGGTTTTATTGATATTGAAAAAGTATTAAAAACTATTGCAGTTGAAACATCAGACTTTACTATGCAGTTAAATCAAAGAGCAAGTACTAATATTAATGATAATACAATTGAATATAGTATGACAGATATTAAAAACTTAATTTTTCAAGAAATAGAATTATTAAATCAATTTAAGTTATATGCGGTATCGATTAATGAACCGTTAACTGATAATAATATTGATAATTTATATATTATTAATAATTATTCTCAACCTTATCAAAATCCAAAAACTAGAAGTACTAAAAGTATTACTATTATTAAAATTAAAGATTTTAAAACAAGAGATGGCTATCCAATCATTATTAAATTATAAAAACCATTAGATAAAGATACCAAAGTTACGGGTTTAAAAATTAAAGCCCCTAGAAGCATGATTTTTGGCAATATAAAGGTACTTGGTGAAGTTGATAATATGGAAGTATACCCTAAATTATTTGTTAAAGATAAGATAGCATTTCCGCTATTATCAATGCCTATTGAAACTCAACCAAAAGTTAGAATATTACAACAATGATTTAGTGAACAAATATTACCTTGAAATTTAGCAAAACAATTTATTGGACAAGAAAAATCAGTTTTAGATTTAATTGCTATTGGTGGTGGTAAAGAAACAAGAAAAGAAATTATTAATAATGCAAGAGTAACTCATGCTTGATTAGGATATGAAATGGGTACTGTTTGAGATGGTAAATGACCACTAAAGAAAGAAAAGGAATTAAAAGATAAAGAAGTTTGAAATTTCCCGGGTGAAAGTCAATTTTATCAATATGTTGCAACTAATAATAAATTCAATGATATTGAAATTGAAATAAATGATGCACCAACTATTGATAGTTTACAACATTTATTATTAAATATGTTAAATTATACATATAATTACAATAGAAATTTTGAAGGTGCTACATATGATGAAAAAACAGGTAAACCAACAAATAAAATAGCAGAATTAAGAGATATATTTTCAGGACAAAAACCAGATGAAATAATTACCAATTTATTTAAACAGTGGGAATTTGAATATCCAAATTATATAAACCTATTACAGATTAAAATATTCAAACAAGTATTTATTATGTTATCAAAATATATTTATTCATCATTATCAATTAATAAAGGTTTAAATGATGATAATAAAATTTTATTACCTTACTATTTTGAATTAAAATCAAGCCCAATAAAACCTACTGATAAAGATATTTGAAAATTCAAAGATTTAAAAGTTATATTAAAATCTGAATATTTTGAGTTTACAGATATAAACAATATCAAATTAAAAAATAATGATATTAGTCAAAATGAATTATTTAAATTAGATGATAATCAATTTAACTGATTATCTATAACCAATGAATTAGAAAGTAATAATATTCCATCATTAATTGCTGCTGATTGAACATTAGGAAATGGTGAATATGGTAAATATTTTACAAGAATAGTTATTGATAAAAATAAAATCGGAAATGCTTTAAATTTATATGGTTCAAATAAATTTCAATTATTTTCTAAACTGGAATTTTATAAAGAAATTTTAAAAATTGATAATAATAGTGAATTTGAATTACAAATAGAAAATCCTATTAATAACTTAAATCGGATAGAAATTAGTGGCATATTTGGTTCTGGAAATTATGATTTAATATTAATTACTGATAAACAAGAAATTAATTTAAAAAATATTAATTTATTTGATAAATATAATGAAAATATTTCTTATATATAAATTTAGAAATTTAATTATCAAAATATCCATTTGGATAATTACCATTTCATTCTATATCTGTGCTATAGTATCAATTTTGATAAGATGTATCAAATTTTCTAGTTTTTGGTTTATCTGCAAAATATAACTCAAATTTATAATCTTCTTTTAAGGTATCGTTAGGATTAGTTGTTCAAATAGTTTGAACACCCATTATAGGTTCTTTATGTGGAGTTAAATAATATTTAACTCCACTAACATTATGGGTAAGCACCCCCCCATGATTAAACCTATTGTTCCAGTTGTAGCACCAGTTAGTGCTAATGCTAATGTTATTTTACTTAAATTTGTTTTTATTCATATTTTCATAGTAAATTACTCCTTATTTCTTAATTTTACTTTTAAAGTATACTTATTTTTATTATTTTTACAATATGCCTTTTAAACGCAAAATAACGCCTAAATTAAAGGCGTTTATTTTATGAGACCTATACTATTAATTATATGTTACTTGTTTATTATATCGCAAATGTGAAGATACTTTTTTTCACAGTAGCATTATTTTTACCACGAATTACATTTTTATATGGATATAGTGCATAAAACAGAGCATCATAAGGATCTTGGTACATATTTTTATCTGGAATGTTAGTTTTGGTTTGATCATAACGTAATTCTTCAAGACATTGCGTAGTTTTTGGTAAATCATCTTTATTAGCATAAAAGTTTCCATAACTCATAATATTTCTCATTCAAACTACTCTATTAGTTAATCCTGCTTCTTGATTTAGATTTGAAGCATGTTTAATTGCACTTTGGGTAATAAGAATAATATTATGTTCATCAATTAATTTTTGATTTAATCAATCAATGGCAGTTCTTGCTTTATCATCATAAAAATAAATTGCTTGTTCAAAATTTTCAAAATTATCCATTAATCCTAAAATTTCATCGACATAAGCATTAATTTTTTCATTTTCATTAATAAAATCATTTGGTGTAACTACTAATTCACAAATAAGATAAGCATCATAATATCCAGTATTATTATATTCTTTAAAACCAACTACCATAAATACAGTATGGTCTTTATGTCCAGTTGCTCAATCAACACCAACTGAATAAAAATCAAATTTATACATGGTTTTATCTTGATTATAAAATTGTTTTAAATCATATTTTTGTCAATATTTTAATGTTTTTTGAAATGGAAAAATTGTAGCATCACTATCTAAGAATTCAAAACCATAAAAAACAGTATTAAATTCATCGGGATTACTTTTTTTCATTTCTATTAATGTTCTTTTTTGAATTTCTGGTAATTTATTTCAAAATGGTTGAATTGTAAATCTTAAAATAAATAAACCTAAACCACTAAACATTTCTTTATTTTCATAATAAACTTTACCAACTTTTTTAAGATTACCCATTATTTTATCATTTAATGGTAAAAATGGCGTGCAATACTTTAAATAAAATGGGTGGTATTTATCGTAAGGATTACATGTAAAAGTAATAAAAAAACTTTTATAAAAATAGCGAGTAATTGATTTTCCAAAAGTAGAACTATATATATTTTTATCAATAAATGTTCAATTTCATTCTTTAATTGGTTCATTTGACACTTTAATACGATTACTTCTAAACATAGAATTTTGTAATCGTTCATACCGATATGTTAATTGCTTTTCTGTTAATGTTTCTTTTTCTTCTGCCATAATTATTTCATCTGTTCGTGAACCTAAAAAACTTGACCCACCTGCTTCTTTTCCAAAAATTTTATTACCATTTGCATAACCAATAAAGTCAATTTGTTGATTATTAGGAAAGATAATACACCTGCCATCCTTAGTAATTTTTCATTTAATACCATGGGGATTATTAGGTAATAAATTAATATCATATTTATCTAGTAAAACTTGACAAACATTCATTAATGCACCAATAGTAGTTTCACTATGGGTATTTTCATATCGTCGTACTTCTTGGACACTACTATCACTAAAATTGCAGCATATAAATAAATCAAATGCTAAACAATTTCAAGTTTTTCTTGTTCCCCGTGCTGTTGGTATAAAACGATAAAAACAATTAGTAGTAAAATATTCTGCTCATTCATCACCAGCAAAATTTTTAAAAATATCTCAACTAAAACCATAATTATTATCACTAAAATTAAGGTCATATTTTTTATTTAATTGTAAGTAACTACTAATGAATGGCATATTTTCTCCTTAGTTAACATATATAAGTTAAAATTTATTATTATTAACATCCAAAATTAGAAAGGAAATAAAAAATGTTAATTTCACAAAAACATTTTAATTGAGAACAACACTATTTTAATCAAGATGAATTAAATTTAAAACAAACAAAAGAATTATTTGCAAAAATAGATGAGAAATTATGAAATGAATGTGATAAGTCTATATATAAATCATATAAATTTAGAAGGCGAAAATTAAAATCAAAAAAAGGTTTATTAACTTATAAAAGACGCATCTGTGTATATTATAATGAAAAAAACACAAAAAAATGAATATGTTTCATTATTAGATGTATATCTTGGTGTTAAAAAGTATAGCAAACTTGCACCAGAGGATGAATTGCAAATACGTATATAATTTAATTTTCTTTAAATAAAAGATAAAATAAATTATTAATTGTTGCTTTAATTATAGCATAATTATTATTACTAGTAAAGATTTTTATTTATTTATTTTTATTATTTTAAACTAAAAATTCCTAATTATTTAGGTTTAGATTTATTAAATTTTATTAATTTAAACAAATACTTTTAATTTATTTATTCTTGCTTGTTTTAATTTTAATAAATTAAAAAATACTTCTTTTGTATAAATTTTAGCATTATTATTAGATATAGATTTTATTAAATGATATACATCACTTTCAGCACTACAACCTATATTTCAACTAGCAGATTGATTAATAATACCCTGTTTATTATTTTTAAAATATTCATATATTTTTTCATCAGCATTATTTTTTTTAAAATAATCTAATAATTTATAATAACAACCATTTAAAAATAATTCATAATAAGCATAATTTAATTTTTTATTATTTTCTTTTGTTCTTTGACCTACAATAAATACTTGTTTTAATTTTTGTAATGGATGTCATTTATCTACAGCATAATCTATTTTTAAATAATTAGCAGTAGATTTAATATAATTAGCACCATCTCCACTTAATTTTAAATTTTTATTAGAATAATCAATAAAAATATTATCTAATGTAGTTATTATTGCTTTACCAAATTCTTTTTTAGTAATTCTTTGACCTTTTTTAGTTGATATAACAAAAATATATTTATTTTCTAAAACATGTCTATTATTAGTAGATTTATTTAAATCAAATCCTAAACTAATACTTACTGTTCTATGTCTATATTTTCATTTTTTCTTATTATCAATTAAATTATTATATGCTTCATCTGTTTGTATATAAATATATTCATGTGATAATATTTTTCTTTTTTCTTGTGGTAATTCTTGTACAAATATAGTAGTTTTTTTTAATCTTCTACAAATAGTTGATAAAGATATATCAATTTTTAAATTATGTTTAATTATAGGATAAGTAATATTATTTAAATCTGCATTCATTATTATTAATTTATTAACAGAATTTGTATAATTTTTATATTTATCAATATCTATATATGTTCTTGTTGGAGTTATATTTTCATTTGTTAATTTATTTTTATATGTTCTTAATGGTAAATAAGAAATACCAAATTCATTTTTTATTAAATGTTTTCTACGATTTAATAATTTATATTTATTTTTATCATATTCATTTTTAAATCAATAATAATCATATTTTAATATTTTATTTTGATAATCTAATAACATTTGTTTATCATAATTAATTTTATGTTGAGTATTATCAAATTTTTCATGAAGTAAAATCATGATATTATTATTCCTTTCTTTTAACTAAAAATGATTATATATAGATACATTAGTAAATGTTATAATATACTTAACAATAATAATAATTTTAAAAGGTGATAATATGCCAAAACAAAGAAAAGAATTAGGAAATTATAAAGAAAAAATACAAGAATATTTGAGAGAAAATAAAGATAATTTTAAAAAATGTACTAAACAAGAATTAAATTATATTTTAAATGTAGATAATAAATATATATTTGATTGCCGAAGAAGAGCGACAAAATGACAAAAAGATTTTATTAAAGAATATGATAAAGCATGTCTTAAAATAGGAATAGCAAGATTAAAAAATGTAACTAAAGTTGCACAATATGAATGATTATATTTAAGAACAAATCATAGAGATATGTTTGATGATTTAATAGATAATCAAAATGTAGAAACAAATAATAGTAATATAATTATTAATATTTGTGAACCAAGAAAAATAGAAAATAATGATTAAAAATCTATATTTAATATAGATTTTTTCTTTATTTTAAAGGGAAAAAATGATATAATTTAGTAAAGTGAATATGTTAATTTAACATATATAAAAGTGACATATTAATATAATAAAATTTAATAAAGGGAGATTAAAAGTATGAGTAATTTTACTTTTGATGAAAAAGAGAATTATAGTTTAGATGATGTTAAAAATTTACTAAAACAACATAGAAATGTAGTATATGCTGAAAGTAAAAAAGATATTGAACCTAAATTAAGTGAATATGAAACAAAATTAAAAGAATATGAAAATAAAATTAATAGTTTTGAAGAGCAACAATTATTTTCTAATATTAAAGATACTAAAAAAGTAAATTTAATTAAAAATTTAATGAGTAATGATAATTATAAATCTTTATCTAAACAAGAAGCATTTAATAAAATAAATGAAGATTATAAAGAATTTTTACAAGATAAAGAAATAGAACCTATTAAACAAGAAAATAAATTAAATTCAAATAATTTTAATCCTAAAACTCTTTTAGATTTACATACAAATAGTATTAATCCAGAAGAATTAGAAAAAAAATTAAATGAAAAAGCTAAAACTACTGGTATTACTGATATTAAAGAATTAGAAAAACTTGTAAATTTAGCAAGAGGAACTGCACTTCAATTTATTAAATAGAAAGAGGATAATATGGCAATTCCAAAAATTCCAGAAGCATTTTTATTAGTGGTAATTCACCTACTGAAAATGCTGTTTTAAGTGTACTTGAAGCACAAGTTCGTGGTGAATTAACTGCTGAATTAAGTACTTTATTTATGAGAAATATTATTACTGCTGACCAAATAGCAAATATTAGTGGTGTAGCAATGGCAATATATAGAGCAACTGTTCGTGTATTATGAGGTTCAACATGAGATGAATTTACTGGTACTAAAATACAAAAAGGAACAGTTAAAACAACAACATTAATTATTGATAAAGAATTAACAATTGATTTTAATATCCCAGAATTTGATATTGAAAGATTTATGACTTCACCAGCAAATGTAGCAACACAAATTGTTTCAAATTGAACAAGTTCATTTATGAGAAATTTAAGAGAAAATTTTGAATTAATATTTTTACAAGGTACAAAAGATTATGCAATTGCTAAATCATTAGTATTACCTTTAAATTTAAATAATATGACTAAAGAACAAGCATTAAATGCTTATTATATAATTGGAGAAAGAAATAATAAATTAATTAAAAAAGTAGATGATATTACAGTTGGTATTAATAAAGCAGATTTAACTGGTGCTTGTGGTATTGATAGTAGTTTTAATTTAGGAAAAGCATTTACATCATTAAATTATGGACAAATTGCTGCAAATACTTTAGCAACTGGTAAAAGATATACAAATCAAATTATGGGTATGGAATTTATGAAAGTTTTTATTTAGAACAAGATTTTATTCATGATACTGTTTCTGGGATGCATTTAGAAAAAGATTATAAATTATTAGATTTATTTGGAGTAGTTTATAACAGATATATGTGAGGTATGCCTATTTCATTTACAAAAGTAAGAAATAAATTAGATAATGCTACAGATAATATTCGTATTATTGGTAAAGCATTATATTCATTACCAGCAGCAATAAGACCTAATTTAATGTATATAATTCAAGAAAAAATGCCAACAGTAGATGAAATTAAAGCAGCAAGAGCAAAAAATTATAAAGTTGATGCAAATAATATTAATGCTACTTATCAAAGTACTGATTATGATAATATAAATATTTTAGATTTACAAGATATAATTTATTATAAAGATTTAGGAAAAATTACTATTGTTGGAGATATTCCTACTAGTGATGAATTAGATACAGCAATAATAAATGCTGGTAATGTTGGATTTAATCCTAAAAAAGCAATATATACTAATATTACAACAACAAGTGCAACTATGACTGGTGATAATAAAGAATATTATGGAATAGTAAAAATAACATTTTCAAAAGTAAAAAAGAAAAATTAAATTATGACTAATATATATGAATATTTTAATTATAAAAATAAAATTATTATAAATTCAGCAAAACCAGAAGATTTAAATAGTTCACAAGATATATTAGCAATATTACTTTATGAATTTCCAACATTAAATCCTAATTATATAAGAGTAAGTAATGTTCATGATAATTTTGCTATTTGTGTTGGAGATAATATTAATTTAAAAGGTAAAATAATAATTCAAATAGAAAAACAAACTAATTTAAAGGATGTTAAAAATGCCACATGCTGAGACTATACAATTGAATAATTATACTTTAACTAAATTAATAAGAATTGGAATAAGTCCTATTTCAGCAATGATAGGTACAAGTGCTTATTATGGTCAATTAATAGGAAATCCAATATTAGGTTCAATTAATAGTTTATTATTTGGTAAAAAATTAGGTTTAGATATATGAAACTTAAATCAAAGACCAAGTAATAAAATAAAAGTAATTAATAGTAGTAAAAAAATATTATTAGGATTAGGAACAATTGGTTTAGCAAATTATACTAAGTTTTTAAATACTATTATTACCCCAATAGAACCTACTACAACAATTAATCCAATAACAAGTACTATTAGTACTACAACATCTACTAGTACAACCACAGTAGATCCTTTTCCACCAGATTTATTATTGACTGTAAATAATAATCCTAATAATTTAATGGATTGAGATACTTATATTTCATTAAATGCTTATGGTGTTTCAAATCTTATTAGTGGTTTAACTGAATTAATACCTAATAAATTTGAAACTATTCGTAAAATAGCGAATATGGCAACTGGTGGATGTTTAATATCAAGTGGTGTTGCTATGGGTATTAATAATGATTTTAATAATGCTTATGCAGTACCTACTATTATTGCAGGAATAAGTGAAATTATTCATAATTTATTACCTATGGAAACAGTACATAATAATACTGAAATGCAAGAAACAGTATTTACTAATGAAACTGCAAATCTTATTAATGATAATGTAAGTATTAATAGTTATGGTAGTGATATGAGCGAAGTTAATATTAATGCACAATTATCATTTGATGAAAATTATTATCATTTATAAGAATTAAATTATGTTACCTTTAATTATTAGAATTATCTATTCTGCATTAGAAACTAATGATATTAGAACTGCAATTATTAGTTTATTAAAGTTATATAGTAAAAATCAAAGTTTAAAATCAGTTTTAGATAGTGAAAATGTTAGTGAAGAAGAACTTGGACAACCATATTCAACCTTTAATCCAAATATTATTAAAAAACTTTTATCAATTTTAAAACCTAGTGAATTAACAGAATTAAAAACTCAATTAGATAAAATAAGAAACTTACCACAAACTTTTAAAAATGCTATTAAACCTAATGAAATAAGCACTATTAATGGTTATGTTAATAAAGTTAAAAAAATAAGTAATTTATTTAAAGATAGTAATAATAAAGAAATACAATCTAATGAAGAAGATAAAAAAAATATTAATGATAAAGATGATAAAGGTTGAGTAATATTATCAAGTTCATGATTTAAAAAAGGTTTATTTTATAAATCTAATCAATCATTAAAAGTAGGAATATTACAAGGTTTATTTCAAAGTGATACAAGTAACCAAATAGGACGTATTGCAAACTTGGATACGATTTAATAAAAACTTAAATGAGAGATAAAACTCTCATTTTTTAATTGTTAAATAAAAAAAACTCAATACACTCTCGTAGAAGTCAAATTATGAGTACTTTATGTAAATACTTCTATATGAGTATAAAAGAGTTATTTAAGAATATTAATAGAATTGTTATTGTATGTAATTACTTGTTAATTGAATGCTCTATATTGAGTTAGTAAAGGAACTGTATAGATTATGCAATAATCATAAACCCCGTTTTATTTCTATTTTTAAATAATTACATATAAAGGGGGTTATATATTATATACACACCTTATCAATTATATATTAACATAAATAAATTAATTATATTATTTTTTATTTTTTTTTAGGCCTTGTCACTCTCAGTGAACAAGAGCCTATTTATAAGTTTTTTTTAAAAAAAGAAAATAAAAAAAACAGCAACCGCTTACTAAAAGTAGCGGTGCTGATAAAAAAAGAAAAAGGATTTAAAATGAAAATAGAATTTAATGAAAATCAAATTATAAAAGAAACTAATAATGGTGCAATAATAATAGAATTTGGTGAATATAAATTATCTATATCTAAATGTTTTATTAAAAATAATAATTTTAATATTGAAGATAATAGAATTTATTGAATTTTTAAAGAAAATATTAAAAAAGAATTAAATGGTAAAGAATTAAAAGAATTATTAAAACCTTATATTCAAATTGAAAAAATAAAAGAAAAAGAAATAATAAATAATAAAAGTATTCAAAAATTAACAGAACTTGAATTTTATGAAGAATATAATGGTTATTATATTTTTAAAAATAATAAAAATGAAGAATGTTTTAAATATAACATTACATGAGAAAAAGATAGAAAAAGTTTTAAAATAAATAATCCATATAAATATAATGATTTAGCAATAAATTATATTGTTACACCAATAAAAGATATATCAACTCATAATAATAAAATATTTTATTTAAAGTATTAGAAAGGAATTAAATAAATGGAAGAAAAAGAAAATATAGAAATTAAAGAAGATAATAAAGAATTACAAAGTGAATTATTAAAAGAAGAAATTGAATTAATAAAAGCAAAAAAAGAATTAGATAAAAAAGAATGAAAAAGTAGAATTATATTTTTAACAATTACAATAATTATTATGATTTTAACATTAATAATTATTGCTTCTAAATATTAATGAAAGGAAAAACTAAATAAAATGAGTAACTATTTAGATAAATATTTACCAAAATATAATCAATATAAATATAAAATAAAATATAAAATAGATTATAAAAAATTTGGTTCTTGTGATATATGTTATAAAAAATCTTCTATTGGTAATAGATTATGTAATAAATGTTTTTATAAATTAATAGGTAAAAATGGTAAAAATAATGAAATGTAATATACATAATGAAAAATATATATGAATTAGTGAAATTGATAATAATTATTATTGTAATAAATGTATTGATGACATGATTAAAAATGATATGTATTTAACAAGTGATAATTATGATAGATTATATAACTATTATATTAATTTATTAGAATTAGAAAATTTTAAAGGAGTGTAAATAATATGGATGATTATAATTTTATTTCAAGAGAAAAATTTATTGAATTTTTAAAAGAAAGTGAAAAAAATGGATATGAAGTAATTAATATTAAATGATTAAAAAAAGAAATAGAAGATGGAGAGTTTATAGACTAATGATAAAACAAAATATGCCAAAATGAGCAAATGATTTAGAAATATTTTTTAAAGATATTGAAAATGGTATATATGGTGAAAGTATTAAAAATGCTTTTAAAAAAGAAAGTAGTGAATAAATAATGTCAGCACATAAGAAAAAATTAGAAGAATTAATTAATAAACAAATTTTTGTTAGATTAACTAAAGAAGAACATTATGAATTAAAAAAACTTTGCTTAGAAAATAATAATATGTCAATTACTAATTTTGTAAGAAATTTAATTAAAAATGCAATAAATAGAAAGAGTGATAAATAATGAATTTATATAAAAAAATACTTAAATTACAATTAGAAATTAGTAGTATACCTAAAAATGGTTTTAATAAATTTGGTAATTATAAATATTGATTATTAAGTGATATTTTTAATAAATTTAAATTATTATGTAAAGAATTTAATATTGTTATTATACATGAAGATATATTAACAACAGATAAAAAAATAAATTATTTAGATAAAAATGAAGTAGAAATATCTTATTTTAAAAGATATACAATTATAGATTTAGATAATGATAAAGAAAATAAATATTTTGATATATTAGCATGTGCTAAAAATACAGATATAGCAAAAGCAAAAGGTAGTGCAGAAACTTATGCTTATAGATATTTTTTAATGAATTTATTATTATTAAGTGAAGATGAATTAGATCCAGATAATGATGATATTAATTTAATACAAAATAATAATAAATATCAAAATAATAATGTAAAAATACAAAATGAAAAATGAGAACCAAGTGAAAAACAATTAGATTATTTTGATAAATATATGATTACAAATACAGTTTTATTTGATGAATATATAAGAGAAGATATGGAAAGATTAAATCCAAATAATAATAAAGATTTTTTAATATTAATGGGTGAAAATTATTTAAAAACTTTATTTGATAAATTAAAAGAAATTAGAGAAAGATTTAAAAATTTAAAAAATAATAATAAAAATGAATATAAAAATTATGAATAAATGTAAATATTGTAATAAAAGAATTTGATTAACTAAAAATTGATGTATGAAATGTTTTAAAAAAATAGTTAATAATTTAATTAAAAATAAGGAGAATAAATAATGACTAATTACTTACTTTCAATTGATCCAAGTATGAAAAATACTGGATTTACTTTATGAGAAAAAGAGAATGGTAATTATTGTGATGATGATAGATGTCATAATAGTGAAATGTGTAAATGTTATGGTAAAGATGATTGCTGTTATGAAGAAAAATGAAAACCAATATGAATAGATAGTTATAATTTTGAAGATTACTTTAATTTAAAGTTTTTAAATAATTATGTTGATGAAATTAAAAATATTATTTGAAATTATTTAGATTCTAAAGCAGTTAATTGAATGGATTTTTTAGATTTAATTATAGAACGTGGTACTTTTCATTCAAAAAATGGTATTGGTTATGAAACACAAGAACATTTAAGAGGATTTATTGCAGGAACATTTAATAAATTATTAACAAAAGAAATGTTAATAAGTCCTAAAGAATGACAAAATTGATATATTAATAGACCACTTGGAACATATTGAGATATTAAAAATGAAAAATGAACAAAAGAAACATCATTAGCAATGTCACAAATAATTATTACTGAAAATAATTGAAATATAAAAATATCAAATCATGATGAAGCAGATAGTTTATTAATTGGTTGATATTATTTAAATAAGGAAAATAAATAATGAAAATTTTTATAATAATTTGAATGATATTGATTTATTCTTTTACAATTTCTTTACCTATTTTATATGGATTAAATATTATTGATTTAATAGCATTTATATTAAATTTTATAGTAATGATATTAAATGATATTTTACCTATATTTTGATTAAAACTAATAAAGGAAAATAAATAATGTTAGAATTAATATCTTTAATAGAAGATTATAAAGACTGTAATTTTTATCATGATTATTTAATTTATAAAATAATGAATTTTATTATAAATAAGGAGAATAATTAATGCAAACTAAATTTATAAAAATTAAATGTATGGCAAAAAATTGTCAAGTTAAAATTATTATTGAAGTAAATAAAATAATTATTGATAATAAAGAACAATTTGAACCCACAGAAATATTAAATTTTTGTCAAATACATAAAGAACAATTTAATACTAAATTAAAAGAAATTAAAACTTATTATAATAATAATTTAAATAATAAATTTATAAAAGATATAAGTACTACTGTTGTAAATAAATATAATAAAAAACATTAAGGAGTAAATAATGAATAAAAAAATTGAAGAACAAATTAAAGAATTTACTAATGAAATAAGTCATAAATTAAATAAAACTGAACAAGAAGTTTTAAATAGAATTATTAATAATTATATAAATTTAAGTAAAACTTTAAATGAAATAACAGATAAACATAATAAAAATCATACAAATAATAACTAAATTATCTATATTTAATATAGATAATATGATATAATTAATATGTTTAGATGAGTATGCAATTTAAACTATTTTTACTACTTTATGAGAGTTTTGTCATTATTATGCATAATATTGACATTGCATATATGAAAAGATTAGAACATAATAGAAAGTAGTTGTTTATAAACTAATTATTTTTCGGTCACTAGTAATAGTGACTTTTTGTTATAAAAAAAGTTACCTAAGTAACTTTATTTTTTATCATTATCTATTTCTTTATTTTCATACGGTGAATGCAGCAATTAAAAGAGCAATAGTTATCATTAAAACTACTATAGATATTACAGTAATAGAAATTAGAAAAAATTTATTATTATAAAGTTTATTACTAAATTTTTCTTTTTTTATTTCATCAATTTCAACATTTTTATTTGTATCCATAATTTACTCCTTTTAATTATTTTTATTTATTAACATTATAACATTATTATCTTGCGTTTAACACTATTTTATAAATTTTAGCTTTAATATTATTTACATATATTCTAGCATATGCAAAATTATTATTATTGTGATATCATACATCTTCAATTTTACTTAATGTTGCTTGTAAGTATAATGTTCAATTTAAATTATTATTATCAAAAAAACAATAATTTATAATACTATTATCTTCAAAATCCTGATTTCATCCATCAACATTACCATTATCTATTATTGAAAATTTATATTTATTTAATACATACCTAAATTCTCTACCATAACTTCCATATGCAGAAGCAATTCCCGTTTGTTTTTCTAGATTTACAAGATTATTTTTATTTTCATTTTCTTTTCAGTAAGAAAATATCATATCATTATCTGGTGGATTACCATTTTTTAAGTATAAATCTTTTAATAAAATTTCTTGAAATCCATTATATTTTTTTGGATTATTAAAATTTTCTATTATATTAAAATCAGTATATCAATTTCCTTCTATTCCAGGAATAGAAATATTATTAATTTCTTTTTTAGTTTCAATATCATAATCATAATATATTGTTATACTTTTATAAAATCTTTGTAAATCATTAAAAGTATTAATTAATAATGTTGAATCTAAATAATCTTTTAAATTAATATTAAAATTAACCATTTTATTTGGATTACCATTTTTTCAATTTTCAGTATTTGGTATTACTGGATAATTATTTGTATCTGTTAATGGTAAATTATTTGCTATCATTTCTATTTTTAAATTTGGAATAATAATTATTGATTTTGCTATATTTTGTGGACTTGGTGGTAATATTTTTGCTGGATAACTAAAAGTAGTTTCTTCACTTTCTTCATATTCATCATGATTTAATTTATACAAAGTTAATCAGTTAAACATGTTACTAGTAAATAATCCCATATTATTATAACGAAATTGAGCAACTGATATTTCATTGTAATCACCTTGATAAGTAAATGGATTATCACTATAAAATGTATGTCTTTCTTCACCTTGATGTAATGATTGAGTTACAATTGTATCAATAATATAAGCATAATTTGAACCATCTATAACTCCATTACTTGTTGGATTTCATTGTGTTTCTTTATCTTCATTTGTAAATGGTGAAGCAATATCTAAAAACTCTGTATCTTCTGCTAAAATATATACTTTATTATTTTTCTTTTGTGATAAATCAACTGTACTAATTTGTTCTTTAACTTCTAATTTCTTACCAGTAATAGGGTCTCATGGATATACTGATATTCTATCACTTAATTTCATAGTCATAGCAGTTGTACTAACATGTGAACCTAACATTTTATCTAATGCAAACTCACTTGAATTACTAAATACATTTAAAGGTATAAATCAATTATTATCATTATTACCAATAATTGAACTTAAATTACTTGCAAAAAATGCACTCATAAAACCATTAAAAAATGGCATATTTTTATATTGTTGAGAATTTTGAGTAATAATAAATCCTACTGGTATACCTAATGTTAAAGCATTTAATAATTTACCTACTAATGGAATTGAACTTAATGCAAATGGTAATCATTGTACACTATCATAAGGCATTTGAATTAAACTACTAAATACTACACTATTAAAATTTAATATTGCTGACATATATTTTTGACTTATTTTTTTATAATCAACAGTTGGTGAACCAATAATTAATCCAGTATCTGGGTCTTTATATTTAAAATTACTTGACATATCAACATTATATTCACCTTGTAAATTATTTATATTTCATTCACTATCTCAAAAGAATTTTGCTTTACCAATTGCTGTACCATTACTATTTATTGCTAATTCTTTATTACAAGTTAATATACCTTGAAAATCTTTTTGTGCTAACATATCAAATCTTCTTGCTTCTAAAAATTTTTGTCATGTATCATAATGAGTAAATCCAGTAGGTTTTGCATCCATTATATTATAAAATGTTGTTTCTGGATGACTACTTGTTGTTATTTTATCATTTATTCCGGCAAATAAACCACCATTATTTTTAATATCAGTTGTAGAATGGTCATTATTACCAGCAATAAATAATCTTCTTGAAGCAAATACTTTTTGTTCAAATATTTCTTCATTATTTTGTTGAATTGGTTCTTGTCCTTGTATTATTGGTCTACCATAATAATAACAACTTGTTAATAATTCTAATCCATAACTTTGTCTATGACTATATCTTACTCCTATATCACGCATTAAAGTACGATTTAACGTTACTTTTCCTTGTTGAATAGTAGGAAAAGCATAACCACTACCAGGAGAAGCATATTGTACAAAATCAAGTGTATTTTGACCACTTGCAACTACTCTATCATTTAAACTACTAAATGTTAATACTTGCATACTAAATGCACCATTATAAGGACTATAATAATTTGTTACATTTGAAATATATAATAATTGTCTATCTTGATTTTTTCCAGAATTACCACCTATATTTTCATTTTCATCATTAAATACACAAAAAAATTGTAAATAATCATCAATTGTAATATGTTCTTCAAACATAACTAATGTATATTGTCTTTTAGTTTGTACTGTTTTAAATATTTGATTATTTGGTAAATTACTAAAATCAACACCACTTGTATCATCAATTAAATAAGCATTTCAATAATCACCAATTTTATATTGTTTTGTATAAAATTCTTCTTGTCCTTTTACTTTATGAGTATTTGCATCTGTTATACCTTTATTTTTTTGATATATTTTAGTACTATTTTTTCAAATACATACAACAGGAGTATTACCAGTAAGTATTAATTCATATTGACCAAAATCACTTATTTTACTATTAATAGGTTTATATCCAGTTTCAGTTAATGGTATTGCTCCATTATTTATAATAAATGGAAATATTTTTCAATAACTACATCTCTTTATTAATTGTTGAGTTTGTTTTAAGTGCAAATGTGCTTGTTTCATTAATTGAATTCTTATTGCGTTGCTCATTATCATTTTTATTATCTCCTATTTTATTATTTATTTTTTTAGTTTCATTAATAATATTTTCTAATTTATTTTCAGCCATTAAAGGGTCAATATTATCATATTCACCAATTGTTTCTTCTTGTGACATTGTTCCATTATTTAATCTTGAATTAATAATTTGGTCTTGTACTATTTGATCAGTCATAGCAATTGGAATAAATTTAAAACTATAAGGTCTTTCACCTTTTCCATTTCAATAATTTTGACCATTTTCTTTTTTAGAATAAGTAACTAAAATATCAAGCATTCTATAAATATAAGGAGTATAATGTGCAATTTTTGTTTCTGTTGTTTCCATATCATATTTATTATTAAACATACTTTGTGTTTTATTAGTATAAACATCACTACCATGTTCATCATAATCATAACCAGCACCATTAAATATTAATTTAGCAGTATTATTAATATCTAATCAATAACTATCAAATTTTGGGTCACCTTGAATAATAACTATACTTGAATTACCATTTTTATTATATATTTCTACACCAACATCAATAAGAAAATCATCAGCTAATTCACTAATATCCATTTCACCATTTTTAATTGCTAATATTTGTTCTGGTTTTAATTTACCTAATGCTCTAGTTCTATTTAATACTCTTTCTTTTTGTTTTTGTGTAAATGCTTTATTAACATCATGAATTAATTTATAAACATTTTGACAATCTGGATATGTATTTAATTGTGTTGAATTACCATATAAATTTAAATAAGGTAAATTAGTTATTTCTACAATTGGTAAATAATCAAATGGATTTTTTAATTCATATTCTTCAACTGGTTCAATATTTGGTTTTAATTTTGTTCTGGTAGAACCTAAAATAATTTCTTTTGAACCACTAAATACTTCAACTTTTACTTTTCCATTTTGCATAGTAACTCATGTTAATTTAGCACTATCACTTTGTTCTTGTTGAAAAAATAATTCTGCTGATTGTTCTTGTTCATTAAATTTAGCAACTCTATCCATAAAACTTGGTGTTGGTACAAGTAATATTAATTCATTATTTTTAGTTAACATTCACATTAAAAATGATTTTCCTAATAAACTTTCTTGTAAACCAAATTTATATAATTTTTCAAATCATTTATCTTTATCTTTTAATTTATTTAAAAAATCTAATAAATCTTTATCTTTACTTTGAAATAATAAACCTTTACCTAATCATAATTTAGTTGATTTTTGAGCAATAATCATAGGTATATCTAAAAATCATTCTATTTTATCAAAAGTATCTAAATATTGATATGGATTATTATTTATCATTTTTATCACTCCTTATTAAGAAAATTAAATTTATTTTTATTAATTAATAATTCATTATTTATTTTTTCAATTAATCATTTCATATCATTCATTAATGCATAACAATCACTATCTCAAGTATCATCATGTAAATCTAACATTTTTGGTTCATTATTTGCATTATCTATTTTAGTTTTAGATAATCATTGAATTAAATTATATTGTCTTTTAGTATTAGGACAACGTTCTCAATTAAAGCTAAGAAATTGTTTTATTAATCCAGTAGTAGTAAAATCAATTCTATCTTTTAAAAACATTATTGATTTATCTACTGGTTCAAAATTTAATCATTTCATATTTTTTTTATTTTTTTCTACATTTAAAACATCAATAAATGCTTGTCCACCATTACCATAATCAACATAACAAGTAAAAACATAAAACATAACATGATATTTTTGTGCTTCATGTAAATAATAATCAATAATACTATTTGCTAATTCATAAGTATTTTTAAATTGCATTGTACTATTACTATGATAAAATTCACTTTCTTTATGCGCTCTTCTACATTTATCATTTTCACCAATAAATCATAATGAAGCAGCAGTTGGATGACCAGTTATACTTGTAGCCATACCAATATCTAAACCACCAGTTATTTTTGAAACTTGAAAATCTAATTTAGTATTAACTTTATCTAAATATCTTGCAAAAATAGCACCAGTTAATATACTAGGTACACCATAATATCAAGATTGTGCTTTTATTGGATCTAATACTTTTAATTCTTCTAAATCATTAATCATATCTAATGTAAGATTATGAGCATTTACTTTTCAATTACTATAATGAAATAATTTAAATATATTATTATCAAATACTGATTTAATTTGTTCATTTTTAGATTTCATAATTTCTAAATTAAAAGGAACAATTTTATTCATATATTCAATAAAATATTGATAAATATTATCTGGATTACAACTTTTTATTTTAATTCTTTTTTTAGCATTACCTAATGCAAATGTTATTGCTTGAAATTCTTGTTGTGTAAATTCATTAGCTTCTTCACATCATTCTATTGCTAAATCAAATCCTTTTATTTCACTTCTAGAAAGCCCTTTAAGTGGTATTCTATCATTACTATTACTATATACACCCATAACTCTAATAAATGATTTATTATCTTTAAAACGAAAATCTGCTTGTTTATTTGGATATTTTAAAGTAAAATCTTTATAATCATTAAAACCAATTGTTATTAAAGCATTATATACTTCTTTAACTAAATCATTAATATCTTTATTTAATTTTCTAAAACAATATATAGCAATTAATTTATTAATTTTAATTGATATTGCAATTAATATTGCTAATTCTTCTGCAATACTATATGTTTTACTAGAATATCTACTTCCACTTAAATTATATTCACTATGAGTAAAATCACTTTTATTTAATAATCAATAACTAATTTCATGTAAATAAGTAAATTCTTTATTCATAATTTTATTCCTGTAATTCTTGTAATTTTCATAAATTACCATAATAATCACTTGCATATCTTAATGTTATTTTATTAGTAACAGTATTTTGGGGAGCATACCGATGTTGTCTATAATATTCATTAATTGTCTTAAAATTATAAAGGTAGACGAGAATAATTTAGACTTCAATATGCAATTGTATGTTAATCTTAACATTTGTAAAACATAAGTCAACAATAATACTCAATTTTAAAAATCAATTCATATCAAAAATACTTATTATAGTTTACTTTAATAAGTTTTATTTTATTTTTAGTTTTTTTTTATAAAATTAAATTTTAATTTATAGTAATTGTACTGCTGTATTTATTTGATAGCATTTAAAGTCAACCATTTTTGTATACATATCAATATTATAAGTTCTACTTCCAATCATATATTTTAAAATTTGTTTAATATTAGTTTCAGTAAAACAACCAATATTTTCAACTAATGATTGATTTAATATTCCATTTTTTGCATTAATAAAATAACCAACTTTTAATTTTTGATATTTTAATGTTAATGAATTTAAAAAATTAATTAATTCATAATATTGACCTTTTGAAAATAAATTTTGTGCATATTCATAATGTAATTGTGCAATTTTATTTTTTCTTCTTCCTGCCATAATTCCAAGAAATAAAACATGAAAAGCATGGAATTTATCTAAAATAAATTTAGCATTTAAAATTTCAGCAGTTTTTCTAATTCATTTTGCACTATCTCCACAAATTATTAAATTTGCTTGGTCAAAATTTTCAAAATATAAATTACCATATTTTTCAATTAATTTAGCAGTTTTTTCTGCACCAATTTCCGTTTTTGATACTCTTATTTTACATGCAGCTCTTTTATTAATTAATTTTCCATTTTTCTTTTTACCAGTACACATTACTAGTAATCTCATAGAACATTTCTTACAATTTTTATTACTATGTTTATCATTAAACTTAAATTTTCTATGTCCATCATCAATATTTACATATAAAACTTGATTTGGTTTTAACTTTATTTTAGGAATATTAATTTTTGGTAATTGAAATTTTTTATATGTTCTATAAACAGTACTACTTACTTATTAAATTATTAATAAAAGTATCACAAACATCACGATATCTTTTTCCGTCAGTAAAATATTTTAAGATTTGTTTAATAACATCTGGTGCAAGTTTGCTATACTTTTTAACACCAAGATATACATCTAATAATGAAACATATTCATTTTTTTGTGTTTTTTCATTATAATATACACAGATGCGTCTTTTATAAATTAATAAACCTTTTTTTGATTTTAATTTTCGCTTTCTAAATTTATATGATTTATATATAGACTTATCACATTCATTTCATAATTGCTCATCTATTTTTGCAAATAATTCTTTTGTTTGTTTTAAATTTAATTCATCTTGATTAAAATAGTGTTGTTCTCAATTAAAATGTTTTTGTGAAATTAACATTTTTTATTTCCTTTCTAATTTTGGGTGTTAATAATAATAAATTTTAACTTATATATGTTAACTAAGGAGAAAATATGCCATTCATTAGTAGTTACTTACAATTAAATAAAAAATATGACCTTAATTTTAGTGATAATAATTATGGTTTTAGTTGAGATATTTTTAAAAATTTTGCTGGTGATGAATGAGCAGAATATTTTACTACTAATTGTTTTTATCGTTTTATACCAACAGCACGGGGAACAAGAAAAACTTGAAATTGTTTAGCATTTGATTTATTTATATGTTGTAATTTTAGTGATAGTAGTGTTCAAGAAGTAAGACGATATGAAAATACCCATAGTGAAACAACTATTGGTGCTTTAATGAATGTTTGCCAAGTTTTACTAGATAAATATGATATTAATTTATTACCTAATAATCCCCATGGTATTAAATGAAAAATTACTAAGGATGGTGGGTGTATTATCTTTCCTAATAATCAACAAATTGACTTTATTGGTTATGCAAATGGTAATAAAATTTTTGGAAAAGAAGCAGGTGGATCAAGTTTTTTAGGTTCACGAACAGATGAAATAATTATGGCAGAAGAAAAAGAAACATTAACAGAAAAACAATTAACATATCGGTATGAACGATTACAAAATTCTATGTTTAGAAGTAATCGTATTAAAGTATCAAATGAACCAATTAAAGAATGAAGTTGAACATTTATTGATAAAAATATATATAGTTCTACTTTTGGAAAATCAATTACTCGCTATTTTTATAAAAGTTTTTTTATTACTTTTACTTGTAACCCATACGATAAATACCACCCATTTTATTTAAAGTATTGCACGCCATTTTTACCATTAAATGATAAAATAATGGGTAATCTTAAAAAAGTTGGTAAAGTTTATTATGAAAATAAAGAAATGTTTAGTGGTTTAGGTTTATTTATTTTAAGATTTACTATTCAACCATTTTGAAATAAATTGCCAGAAATTCAAAAAAGAACATTAATAGAAATGAAAAAAAGTAATCCCGATGAATTTAATACTGTTTTTTATGGTTTTGAATTCTTAGATAGTGATGCAACAATTTTTCCATTTCAAAAAACATTAAAATATTGACAAAAATATAATTTAAAACAATTTTATAATCAAGATAAAACCATGTATAAATTTGATTTTTATTCAGTTGGTGTTGATTGAGCAACTGGACATAAAGACCATACTGTATTTATGGTAGTTGGTTTTAAAGAATATAATAATACTGGTTATTATGATGCTTATATTATTTGTGAATTAGTAGTTACACCAAATGATTTCATTAATGAAAATGAAAAGATTAATGCTTATGTCAATGAAATTTTAGGATTAATGGATAATTTTGAAAATTTTGAACAAGCAATTTATTTTTATGATGATAAAGCAAGAACTGCCATTGATTGATTAAATCAAAAATTAATTGATGAACATAATACTATTTTAATAACACAAAGTGCGATTAAACATGCTTCTAATCTTAATCAAGAAGCAGGATTAACTAATAGAGTAGTTTGAATGCGTAATATTATGAGTTATGGAAACTTTTATGCTAATAAAAATGATTTACCAAAAACTACACAATGTTTAGAAGAATTACGTTATGATCAAACCAAAACTAACATTCCAGATAAAAATATGTACCAAGATCCTTATGATGCTCTGTTTTATGCACTATATCCATATAAAAATGTAATTCGTGGTAAAAATAATGCTACTGTGAAAAAAAGCATCTTCACATTTGCCATATAATAAACAAGTGACATACAATTAATAGTATAGGTCTCACAAAATAAACGCCTTGCATTTAGGCGTTATTTTGCGTTTAAAAGGCATATTGTAAAAATAATAAAAAATAGTACAATTTAAAAGTAAAATTAAGGAAAAAGGAGTAATTACATGAATGAAGAAAAAGAAAAGAAAAAAATAGAAATTGAAGAAAAAGAAAATAAAGAATTACAAAATGAATTAATAAAAGAACAAATTAAATTATTAAAAGAACAAAATGAATTTTATAGAAAAGCATGGGCAAGTAAAATTATATTTTTTACAATTGGAATAATTTTTATGATTTTAATAACAGTAATTATTGCTTCAAAACATTAAAGAAAGGAATAATTTAATATGAATGAAGAAAAAGACCCAAAAATAATTATTAATTTAAAAACATGATTTAAAAAAACTTCAAAAATTACAATATCATTTTTAATGATATCATTTATTCTTGGAACTACTGGTTTAATATTAGGCGCAACATCTTATCACAAAACTAATGGTTATCAGTCATATTTAGGACATGACTATACAGTTTACTGGGGGGGGACTGGAACAACAATATGAGAAACAAAAAATCTATATGATGAAACTAAAATAGATTTATATTTTAGTATTAAACCAATTTTTGATAATGATATTAAATGAAATGGTATATATCCTAATGGATATTTTGATAATTAAATTTCTATATTTATATAGGAAATATTTTCATTATATTTATCAAATAAATTAATATTTTTTAAATGTATATCTTGTTTATCAGTTATTAAAATTAAATCATAATTACCAGCACCAAATATTCCACTAATTTCTACCCGATTTAAGTTATTAATCGGGTTTTCAATTTGTAACTCAAATTCACTATTATTATCAATTTGTGATATTTCTTTATAAAATTCTAATTTTGAAAATAGTTGAGATTTATTTGAACCATATAAATTTAAAGCATTTTTAATTTTAGATTTTTCAATAATTATTCTTGTAAAGTATTTTCCATATTCACCATTTGCTAATGTTCAATCAGCAGGAATTAATGAAGGTATGTTATTACTTTCTAATTCATTAGTTATAGATAATCAATTAAATTGATTATCATCTAATTTAAATAGTTCATTTTGACTAATATCATTATTTTTTAATTTAATGTTATTTATATCAATAAAATCAAAATATTCAGATTTTAATATAACTTTTATATCTTTGAATTTTCAAATTTCTTTATCACTTGGTTTTATGGGACTTGATTTTAGTTCAAAATAATAAGGTAATAATATTTTATTATCATCATTTAAACCTTTATTTATTGATAATGATGAATAAATATATTTTGATAACATAATAAATACTTGTTTAAATATTTTAATTTGCAATAAGTTTATATAATTTGGATATTCAAACTCTCATTGTTTAAATAAGTTAGTAATTATTTCATCCGGTTTTTGTCCAGAAAATGTATCACGTAATTCTGCCATTTTATTTTTTGGTTTACCTTTGTCATCATATTCTGCACCATTAAAATTTCTATTGTAATTATATGTATAACTTAGCATATCTAATAAAAGTTGTTGTAAACTATCAACTGTTGGTGCATCTTTTATTTCAATTTCAATATCATTGAATTTATTATTAGTTGCAACATATTGATAAAATTGACTTTCACCCGGGAAATTTCAAACTTCTTTATCTTTTAATTCCTTTTCTTTCTTTAATGGTCATTTACCATCTCAAACAGTACCCGTTTCATATCCTAATCAAGCATGAGTTATTCTTGCATTATTAATAACTTCTCTTCTTGTTACAGAACCACTACCAATTTTAATTAAATCTAAAACTGATTTTTCTTGTCCAATAAATTGTTTTGCTAAATTTCATGGTAATATTTGTTCACTAAATCATTGTTCTAATATTCTAACCTTTGGTTGAGTTTCAATAGGCATTGATAATAGCGGAAATGCTATCTTATCTTTGACAAATAATTTAGGGTATACTTCCATATTGTCAACTTCACCAAGTACCTTTATATTGCCGAAAATCATGCTTCTAGGGGCTTTAATTTTTAAACCAATTACTTTGGTATCTTTGTCTAATGGTTTTTGTAATTTAATAATGATTGGATAACCATCTCTTGTTTTAAAATCTTTAATTTTAATAATAGTAATACTTTTAGTACTTCTAGTTTTTGGATTTTGATAAGGTTGAGAATAATTATTAATAATATATAAATTATCAATATTATTTTCGGTTAATGGTTCATTAATCGATACCGCATATAACTTAAATTGATTTAACAATTCTATTTCTTGAAAAATTAAGTTTTTAATATCAGTCATACTATATTCAATTGTATTATCATTAATATTTGTGCTAGCTCTTTGATTTAATTGCATAGTAAAGTCTGATGTTTCAGCTGCAATAGTTTTTAATACTTTTTCAATATCAATAAATCCAATTTTAATAGTATTTGCTGAAAATCTTAAACTATTATTTTCATTATTTTTAAATAAACGTTCAATTTCATAAATATAAATTGTTCTTTTTTTAAATTCATCATATGCTCTATTAATATCGGGGTCACTAGTAGCTCTCATCATATTAGTAAAGTCATAAGGGATATTATCTATTAAATAATCATTTTCTATTTCTGCTTGATTAAGTTTAGTTTGCTTTTGTTTCTGTGGAAACTTGGTTTGTGGTTTGTTGTCTTGGTTGTCCATTGTTTTCTCCTATTAATTGGTTATTTTCGGGATTAAATAATTTTAATTTAACAGTTAAATTATTAATTTCTTGTTTATCATTAATATTAAATGTTTTACTAGTTAATAAATCTTTATCGACACTTACTAATAATTGAATAAATTTAAGAATATCAATATTAAATTGTCATAATTTTTGTTCAATATAATTAATGGTTGAAATATTTACAGCTGTACTTTCGGGTACTGATTGTTGTGCTGATTTTTTTTGACTTGGAATATGAATACCACAACGTTTAAATATTTCATTAACATTTCAATCATAGATATCAGTTAAGTTTTTACCTTTAAAATTACTACTTGTCATATTAATATTTTCATTTTTTTCATTATTATCACCAGTCGTTTTTCAAATATAATTTTTAGTAACTAATATTCTTACTGCTTCTTCCATTGAAGATTGAACATTACCATAAGTTTGGTCAAAAATAAACTTCGGTGAGTTTAAAATGCTATCTAAAACAATTTGTTCATAAATAACATCTAGTGCTTTAATTTTATCCATTACTTTATCACAATCTGCTAACTCATTTGCTTTATTTCTCATAATTGCTATTGGTATATAATTAATGTTTAATGTTTGTTCTTGTGATAAATTAGGATTATTAATGTATGATTTAAAATCTAATTTAGTTTGTTTTTTAGTATCATTAATACTATAAATTGCACGATTAATTGTTACTTGTTTATTATTTAATGTATAAACTTCAAATAATCTTACTGTTTGTGCATTTTGTTCATAATTATCATAAAAAATAGTACATTCAATTAATTTACCAGTAATATCATAAACTCTTTGTTGGATATCTACTATTTGAAAATATAAATTATCATTAGCAATATAAATTAAATAACCACTAATTCCTAATTTACTTAATTTAAAAATAGAATTTCAATTTTTACGATAAAATTCTTGTTGAATTAAATATTGTTTAATAGTTTCATTATTAATATCTAGTGGAGCATTATATAAATTAGCATTATTTTCTGCTACAAAATCAGTAAAATAAGTTTCATGGTTAAAATCATTAAAACCAAAATAATTTAAAATTGAAGCATGAGTACTTTTATTTTTATTAGTTAAAAATTTTAATTTTTCACTTTGATTATCACTAATATTTGTTTTATCTTTTCTTTTTCAAAAAGGTTGCATAAGTATTTTCCTTTCTAAAATATTTGATTAATTTTTAATATTATTTTTATAATAATAAATATAATTAAACCTGCTGCTGCTGTTGATAATATAACTCCTATTAAACCTAAAATAATTTTTATAATTTTAAAAAACATAATCTTATTCCTGTAATTCTTGTAATTTTCATAAATAACCCTGATCTGTTATTAATTTTATAAAATTATTATTTGCAATATTAATAGATGAAGTTCTTCGTAAACTTGGAAGAAAACATACTCAATATGATAATGAAGTTTCTTGTCAAAATATTTCTATTGTTTGCATTGGGTATTTACCCATATTACTATTACTTACATTATTAAGGTCATAAAATATTTTATAATAAGTATTTGGTTTTAATTTATAAGAAATAGTTGTACCTAATGATATTGCTACATCTTTTCATTTTGGACATGGACAAGGAGTTGGTGGATTTTCTTTTAATTCAATATCTCAATTATTTTCATCTATTTCATTAGTTTTTAAACTTTTTGAATTAATTTTGAAAGGTTTAATTATATTTACTTTAACAGTATTTTGTAATTCTTCTAATGAAAATATATTTCCATATTTTTGATTACCACCAGTCATAATTAAAGAATAATTATGATTAATAACTTTTAAACTTAAAGTTACTTCTTCATTATCAATTTTTCCTATTGTAAGAAAAAAAGTATCATTATATCCACCAAGAAACCCACCAGTTTTAAATTCTACTTTAATTTTTGTATTAACTTGATTAAATGGTGGTTTTTCTCATGTTATATATGTTCTATATAATTTATAAAAACCAAGTTGAAAATCACCATATTCTCTATTACTTATACTTTTTCCTATTATAGTTCAATTTTCTTTATCTTGTTTTTTATCTAATAATTCATTCATACCACCAACAATAGTTTTATCAGTAGTTAATAAATCAGGATTATCTGTACCAAGAGCATTTGCCATAAAAGCAAACTTAAATTGACTACTATCAACTTTATTTTTAAGTTTTTCATCAACTTCTGGTTTTGTATAATAATTATCTAAATTAGGTGGTTCATTTCCACCAGTAGCACTAATAACATTAGTATCACTAATATGAATATTTTCACCAGCAATTAATTTATCTTGTTTTTTACTTATTTTTTCATCAATAAATTTATGAACATATTTAACAGGGGGTATATCTTTATCACCAGTAAAAGGTATAGTTCCAAAATCAATATATTCAAAAGCACCCCATTGATTTTCTCTTACATATTTTAATTTATCTTGCTTCTTATCTATATTAGTTTTATTTTCATTAATTGCTGGAACAATTTGTTTAACAGTTGTTTGTAAATTATTATCATTTATATTTTGTTTTTTATCTAATAAGTCATTAGTTTCTTGTTTTGTATAATAATCATGCTCAGTACTATCTTCTGCTATAAATTCAGTTGGTGTGCCTTTTCCAATATATTGATATAATGTAACAGAAATAGGTTGATAATTAATATCATTAGAAGTTACAGTAATATCATTTCATTCCTTAGTGAATAATAATTGAATTTTAACATTATCATTTACAATTAATTCATCTAATTTAATACTTGTTTGTATTGTTTTATTAATTTCACCACCTAAATTAAATATAGTTTTTTTATTACTATATATATAATTATCAGTAGGATTAGTAGTGGATTGATAACTATAACCTCATATTGCTAAATATATTTTTCCAAATTCATTACTAGGAATAAAAGAAGACATTTTCTTTCATAAAGGACTAGTTGCAATATTAAATCAATTATTTTTAATATCATCAATATTTTCATTTGTTTTAATTAATTCACTATTTAATTTTGTAATTTCATTTTCATTGGTAGTAATTCGTTTTTGTTGTTTAGCAGAAAAGTCAGCAGTTGCAGCATGGGTAAAATCACCAATTTGGGGATTATTTTGTAAAGCTTCGGGTGGTAATGTCCCAATTTCATCAGGTCAATCTAAAATCATTGTTTCAGTTTTTGGATCATATTCAGTTGCGACATAACCTTTATTAACAAACTTACTAACAGGACCCCTATATATCTCATTTTCATTATCATCAACTAAATCATCATATAATTTCATTTGTTTTGATAATGTAAATTCTTTTTGTTCTTTAATTAATTCATCAACTTGATTTTTTGTATAAAATGCTTTTAAGTCAATTTTGTCAACATCTAATTCATCTTCACTATAATTTAAAAATACTTGTTTTAATTCAGTTAATCTTGCTCATATTTTCATTCTACTAGGTGCTAAGTCTCAAACATTAATACTAGGAATACTATTTGCACTAAATGAGGTACCATTATTGAATTGAATAGTAGCATCAACATTAAACTCAATTGGTGTACGATTAAATACTCAATGTTCAACACAAACATACACCATATCTCTTAATGTTTCTTTAATTAATTCATCTTTAAAACTATCAAAAGGAAATTTAGATAAAATAAAATCAAGATAAGCATTAATATCATTTTGAGCGCGAATAGCAAAAGTTGTAAATCAATCATTAATATTAGGTCATGTATTTATATATTGTTGTGGAGTTTCGATAATTTTTCCAGTTAATGGATATCAGTTATTATAATTTTCTAGACTAACATCAGTTCAAAGTTTATTAATCATAATTTATCATTCCTTAAAAAATGCTTTTTTATAATGCTTAGTTTTTGTTTTAGTTTTTCTATGTGATATATGGATAATTTCTTTTTGTAATTTTTTCTTACCTTTTTCTATAACTTGACTATATGCAAATTTTTCTAAATGATGTAATAATCCTGTACCAAATAAAGTATTAACTGAAAATTTTAAACCAACATTTTTAAATGATTTATTAATATTTTCAATAGGATTATTAATAACATTCACTACTTTATGATAGGTTCTTATTGTCCTAAAAATTTCTCTATAAACTTTAAAACTATCTCTAATTATTTGTTGAACAACTGGTGGAGCAAATGCAATTGCTTTTAATCATTTATTACGACTAACTCCATAACCAATGTATCAACCACTATATCAGCGATATCAATGGAATGGATGTATTTGCGTAACAAAAGTTTCTGCTTTAAGAATACTATCAATAACTGTAATTGGTTTATACCTAGGATTACGATGATAAATAGTAATTGCACATTTACTTAATGATAAAGGTTGAATTTTGCAACCGATAAATACAGGTGAATTTAATGGAATTAATTGTGCATGTTTAATTGCTTTTTTCTCTGCATTAGTAAATAAATCTGTTGCTTTTTCTTTTAATTTATTAATTTTTTCCATTACCTTTTTTTCTAAATTTTCAAATTTTTCTTGTAATTTATAAATACTTTCTCGTAATTTTTCAAAATATGGAGTATCTTTTCAAAATTTATTTAAACCTTTTTTTAAATAAAATCTAATATCAAAATATTTAAAAGTTTGATTTGCTTTTAAAACAATTTTATGAATTGCACTATTTTTAAAATTAAACTTAATAGCATTGGCACGAATTTTTTGTAAATCTAAAATTAAAGATTTACCATATCTATTTTCTGCATGGATGGTATGAACTAAATTTAATCAATCATGTTGGTTCATTGTTAATACTGCTTTTAACTCAGTATTATATTTTTTTAAAAAGTTATTTGCTTTTTCAATATCTTTAATCTTAAACTTTGGAGTTAATTGTGGACTTAATTTTATTAATGTATTTTGTAATAATAAATAATCTTTTAACTCTTGTGCTTCTAATTTTTTAAAATTATTTTTAAATTCTCTTTCAGCAACATAACCTAAATTTTGGATTATTGTTTCACGATTAGGAGCAAAACTATAATTAAATAAATAACGTTTATTACCAATAATTTTATCTGTTAAAATTTCTTTGCCACTTACTTGACTAATTATTTCTTGTAAATTTTTTGCTTCTTTAACACCAATTTGTTCTAATGTTTTAGTTTTTTGTGCTAATTTAATAAATTTAGTTGTCCGATAACCACGACTTATTTTATTAAGTCCAGCAAATGCTGGTAATACATTAAAAAAAGTATTTAATGGTGTTACATTTCCTTTTAAATAATCATAAACTTGATTAATAGTAAAATCAGTTAAAAACTCGACACCAACAGCACTAATACTAGCAATTAAATCACTTGCCCCTAATCCAAGTGCTATGCTTTCACTTAAACCGCCAGTAAAAGGAGCAAGTGCTACTGCTATTACTTGGACACCAATCATTTCTAAAATTTCTCATCAAAAACTTTTATTTTCTTGTTGCTTACTGATTCTAGTATGTTTTGGTTTATTGATATTGAAAAGTATTGCTGTACTAGTTGTACCAATTGCCATGATTAAATTTCCTTAATTATTGAAGCGTTATTTTAATTGGACTTGTTGAACCTTTATAATTTGGATCATTTACATTTGCTCTAATCACTATATATAAATCACCAGTTTTTTGTTTATTATTACTAATAATGTTTTTACCTTGCTCATCACTAAAATATTTAATAGTTGGATTTTCCAAACTTGGATTTAAACTATTAATTTCTTTTGCATATAAAATATTTGCATCTAATTCTTTATTAGTTTTATTTGTTTTTGCAGCATTATTTATTGTTAACGTTGTAATTTTAGATTTTAAATCATTTTTTACTTCACTTTTAATTACTCCACATAACATTCAACGTGATGTTGTTTCTTTTTTTGACATATAAGGAATTGATTGCCCAAATACTTCACCACCAACTAAATAAGTTCTACCAACTTTACCATCTGCCACTTGTTGTAAATAAATAACTGTATTTTGTAACATATATCTTTTCATTGCTTTTGGCGTTGCTAAAATAAAATTCATTATTTCATCTTCATTTTTATCATTTGTAAATGTCATATAATCATCTAATACAATTTGACATAATACACCTTTTACATATAAGTCATTTCCATTTAAACGTAATTGTTGTGCTAATTCATTATCAGTAATTATTCCTTTATTATCTGCTAAATAAACTAAACTATCATAAAGATTATTAGTAATAAAAAATTTACAATTTGTACTATTTCGTAATTGAAATAAAGTATTTCATGCCGATAACATTGCTTTTAAATATCCAATTGGTGTTGGATCAGTTATTGTTACTTTTGTAGCAAATTGAGAAATTATGTTAGTATCATCATTTGCTAATTTATCTGTTAAATCATTAGCAACTTCATATTGCATACTGTCTAATAAATTTTGACCATTTTCAGCATTTAAGTCAATATTTGCAATAGTTTCACCAGCAAGATATGATTTTTCAATTATTTTTTCAATTTTATCAGTAGTAGCATACCCAACATCATATCTTTGACTTTTGTCATCTCATGAAATAACTTTAACTTTTGGGTCTTTTGGTAATTTAATAATAAATTCAATTTTTGTAGAGTTAGTCATTTCAATTGGAAAAAAGTTTGCTCATGGTGAATTTGATTGTTTAAAAAATTCAATGAATTCTGGTGCTTCAACTAATTTTTCTGTATTATTTAAGTTTGTTTGAATATTTACTGCCATTTTAAACTTCCTTTTCTATAAATAATTTTTCTTTTTATAATCCAATAATGGATTAATTTTAATTGGTATTTGATTTGTTAATATAGTTTCTTGTTTACCACCTGTATTAATTGGTTCTTTAAACAATGGTTGTTCTTTAATAATTTTTTTAATAGTATCTTCTATTTTTGAATTTTCTATATTATTTGTTTTAAATTTTAAATAATCATAAAATTCACTTTTAACTTGATATTTTTTAAATATATTAATTATTTCTTTTTCTTTTATTTCTTGTTTAAGTTTATTTAATTTATTTTCTGCTTTATTAACTTTATTTTCTATTTCTTGTGAAACATCATTTTCAGTTAAAGTTTGCGTTGTTTGTTGTACATTAGTTTCATTTTCTAACATTTACAGCACCTCATTATTTAATTTCTTTATTAATTTTTTCATTAAGTTTTGCTAATTTTTTTTGATGTTTGATAATTTTATTATTTGCTCTAACATGTTTTGGAGTTGTAATAAATCGTTTTAATAAAACAATAATTTCTCGACAAAGTAATATACCAGTACTAATTCCAATTGTTTCAAGTGCTTTTAAAAAATCTTTCATTTTTATATTTTCCTTTCTTTTTATAAGTGATAATAATTTTCATCAAATGATAATTGTGCATTAATATTAACTTCACTCATATCACTACCATAACTATTAATACTTACATTATCATTAATAAGATTTGCAGTTTCATTAGTGAATACTGTTTCTTGCATTTCAGTATTATTATGTACTGTTTCCATAGGTAATAAATTATGAATAATTTCACTTATTCCTGCAATAATAGTAGGTACTGCATAAGCATTATTAAAATCATTATTAATACCCATAGCAACACCACTACTAATCAAGCAACCACCAGTTGCCATATTTGCTATTTTTCTAATAGTTTCAAATCTATTAGGTATTAATTCAGTTAAACCACTAATAAGATTTGAAACACCATAAGCATTTAAACTAATAAAAGTATCTCAATCCATTAAATTATTAGGATTATTATTTATGCTTAATAATGGTCATGGTGGTATTTCAGTAGTAGTTGTACTTGTAGTAGTAGTTATAGGCATAGGTGTTGTAGTGGGTTCTATTGGATTAATATTATTTTCTGTTCATTTACTATAATTTGCTAAACCAATTGTTCCTAATCCTAATAATATTTTTTTACTACTATTAATTACTTTTGTTTTAGTATTTGGCATTTGATTTAAGTTTCATATATCTAAACCTAATTTTTTACCAAATAATAAACTATTAATTGAACCTAATATGGGATTACTAATTACTTGACCATAATAAGCACTTGTACCTATCATTGCACAAATAGGACTAATTCCAATTCTTATTAATTTTAATAAAGTATAATTATTTGATTGTACAATTAAATCATTTGGCATTTTCATCTACTCTTTCTAAATTTTCTATTTTTTTAATTCAAACTTTTACTCAACCTTGATAAACATCATTATCACCAACTATTAATGCAACATTATCTTCGGGGTCAGAAATAATTATATGTTGTGACTTAACATTAGGATATTTCATTAATATAATTGCTCTAATATCATTATGAGTACGAAGTGCTTGTGGTGAAGGTGATAATATTTCAATTTCATCTTTATCACCAAATAAAGTAGGTAATATAATCATTATTTATTCTCCTTATTTTTAGTTAAATTATTAAAAATATAATATCAACCCATTAATAAAGTTTCTTTATTACCAAATGTTAAATTAGAAAGATTTCAATCTTCTTTAAAAACTAAATCATCTGCTAATTTATCTGTTAAATCTGTATTTCAATAATCTTCATAGTATCAATCTTGTCATTTTTTTCTATCAACTAAAATATTTTTTATGTATGGTTTAAACTCTTTTACATTACTTGTAAATGTATTTTTTAAACTATAAATAAGATTATGATCACTGTGTGTATAAAACTGCTTATCCCATATTAACTGTGTTATATTTAAAAATCTATCACTAACTAAATTATTTATTATTAATTCATGTTCTTGATTATATAACTTAATTATAGTTGGTATTCATTCATTAAGAGTCCTTATATTTCTTCATAGAATAATATTTATTTCATCATTATAATCTGATAATGTCACTATTCATGTTTTCATTATTTATATTCCTTATTTTCCTTATTTTTTGTTAAATTATTAACTATTTTTTTTAAACATTTCATACATCAATTTTTAGTTAATCAAATTCTTTTATTACAATATTTACATTTATTCATTTTTACTCTTTTCATTTTTTAAATCATTTAACATTAATTGAACAAAATGCACGATTTTTAGGAATATTTAAAGTATTAAAGATTTGACCACTTACTATAATTTCATCGTTTTTGTTTAATAAAATACATCGTTTATAAAATTTTGGGTTATTAAAAATTAAAGTAACATAGTTTAAACCATTCCATTGTCCACGAACACTATAATATAATTGTTTATTACCTTTTTCATGATATTTTGCTTCAATAGTGTTACTAAGTTTTACTGTTAATTTAACATAATTTGCTTTATCTTTCATTTTTAAAATTCCTTAAATAATATTGAATATGCTTATATGCATCTTCTTCATGTTTTGTTAATTTTATATTTCCTTTATAATTTTCTATTTTGTTTTTATTTTTTGGATGGTTTTCTAGATAATCTCATTTCATAACATCTTGTACTAAAACCATTAATGCACCAATAATTTTAGGAGTTGCTAATGGATTAGTTAATAATTGTTTTGAACTTAAAAAGAAATTTTCTACAATAACTAATATTTTTTTATTAATAAATTGTTTTTTAATTTTTAAAAAGCATTCTTTAAATAGATTTTTACTTTCTAAAACAGTTTTAGTTTTAAATGTTTCATTAAAAATAATATTATTAGTTTCATTTGAATATATAATAATTCCATTATTACCAATCCCAGCGGGGTCAATACCAATAATTAAGTCATATTTCATAGTACTAATTAATTCTTTATTATTTTTGCTGTTTGTTTAAGGTATTTAGGTAATTTATCATAGCAACTATTACATATTAGATAAGGTATAGACCAATTTTTATATTTAATAGTTTTAGTAGATTTATTAATACAATCTTTTCAAACTTTATTAATACAAACTTTTAATTTACATTTTTGATTTTTATTAATCTTCATTATTATCCTTAATTTGTTTTTTATTATAAATTATTGCAATTCCTAATAATAAACCTATAAGATTTAAAGTAATAAATAAAAATACAATTCCAATTGCATTATTATCATTACACATATATAACCCCATAGTTGTTAATATTATTCATGCAAAAATTCCTATTATTATTAATAATATGATTGTTCCAATACTCATTAATACTTCCTTTTTTTTATCAATATATCCTGTTGCTTTTAGCATAAAGGATATATATTTTTGTTTTTTTTATTATTAATACTATTAGTTATATTTTTCTAAGAAAAATGGGCTCGAAATAAATTATAAAATTTTAAAAAACATTGAGGCATTCGATTCAATATTTATTTAATTTATGTTAAATAAATTAATATTTTAATTGAACCGGCACCGCTCAATTTTTTTTACAAGTTTTAAATTTATTTTCTCGCCCAAAAAAATTTTTCAAAAAAAAATAAAAAATAAAACCAACACTTGCTCACTGGGTAGTGGCAAGGTTGGTTAAATAAAAAATAGAATTAATATAGTAGGTTCCCTAGTAGGTCTATATATACTAGTTTCCAATTCGCTCCCACCCCAAGAATTACCATTATTTAATGGTTAGTATATTTTATTAGGTATCACTCCACTTATTATTTATCCATGCAAGTCCACATGTTCTAGCTACTATTTTTAACAACTGTGTTGTAGTTCACTGTTTTAGTTCCCTAACACTTGTTGATAATAGCGTTAAAGAGGATTATTAAAAATTTTAAAATTTTACAATTACAAAAAAAAGACAAGATTTTTATTCTCGTCTTTGTTAATAATTTTTATATAAATTAGAAATGAGAGTTTAAGTGAAAAGGGGTAATTATGTATTAATAGACATCTTCGCCATGCTCCCGTATTTTGTATTACCATTATTGATGTATTACGTGCTAAATTTTGTGCAACATATATTTCTCAATTATCTACACTATTTGTTCAAAAAAACTCTTTTATTAAAGTTGGATATTTACCAATCATATTAATACTATGTGATGCTTCTCAATCATAAAATATTCTATAAAATGTATTTGATTTTAATTTATATTGTATATTAATTCTATCATTTGAAACTGCTACATCTTTTCATTTTGGACATGGACAATGAGTTGTTGGATTTTCTTTTAATTCAATATCTCAATTATTTTCTTCGATTTCATTAGTTTTTAAACTTTTTGAATTAATTTTGAAAGGTTTAATTATATTAACTTTAACAGTATTTTGTAATTCTTCTAATGAAAATATATTTCCATATTTTGCATTTCCACCAGTCATAATTAAAAAATAATTATGATTAATAACTTTTAAACTTAAAGTTACTTCTTTCTTCATTTTCAATTTTTCCTATTGTAAGAAAAAAAGTATCATTATATCCACCAAGAAACCCACCAGTTTTAAATTCTACTTTAATTTTTGTAGTAACTTGATTAAATGGTGGTTTTTCTCATGTTATATATGTTCTATATAATTTATAAAAACCAAGTTGAAAATTACCATATTCTCTATTACTTATACTTTTTCCTATTATAGTTCAATTTTCTTTATCTTGTTTTTTATCTAATAATTCATTCATACCACCAACAATAGTTTTATTAGTAGTATTTAATTTTTGATATTGATTATTATATGCAACATTATTTGAAATTTGTGTATTATTACCAGAGAAAATAGAAATTGTATTATTTTTATTTATATTAACATCATCACTATTTTTTAATTTATCTTGTTTTTTATCTAATAATTCATTAGTTTCTTGTTTTGTATAATAATTATCTAAATTAGGTGGTTCATTTCCACCAGTAGCACTAATAACATTAGTATCACTAATATGAATATTTTCACCAGCAATTAATTTATCTTGTTTTTTACTTATTTTTTCATCAATAAATTTATGAACATATTTAACAGGGGTATATCTTTATCACCAGTAAAAGGTATAGTTCCAAAATCAATATATTCAAAAGCACCCCATTGATTTTCTCTTACATATTTTAATTTATCTTGCTTTAATGCTATTTTATTAATTTCTTTTTCTATTTTATTACTAATATCACTATTAACTACATGATTTTCTTTATCATAAGTAATATCAATAGTTTCTTTTGGACTTTTAAATCTGGTACTGTAGTAGTTGTATTAATACCACGAGTATCAATATCAACTACTGGACTATCTAAATTTTCATGTTGATAAATATTAATTTTTACTCTATTATCACTACTTTTAAGATTAATAATTTTTAAATATTCAATTAATCTATTAATTTCACCACGATTACTTAAAAATTTAGAAAAAAAACTTTCTTTATTAGGTAAATTTAAAGGAAATCCTTGCATATTTGGATATTTATTTATATCTCTTAAATAATTAAATACTTGTGTTGGTATAAAATAAGGGTCTTCTGGATTATTTTGTGAATAAACTATACCACCTTGTCCTATACTTGCTTGACCACGTGCATATTCAACACCTTTACTTAATAAAAAATTAACATAATGAGTAGTTGCAGTTTGAATATTATCAGTAAATTTTGTTGGATTTATTTCTGGTCATTTTTTTGAAATAATAAAACCACTTAAAAAATCAATATTATTACTTGCAATTTCAATTGCATATCTAATTTCACTATCTGGTGTTGTAATTTCATCAAATAATTGATTATTAAAACCTTTTCAATTTTTAAATTCTTCTATTGTTATAAACATTAATGGGTCTTTAATAGCCATAATAATTTACTCCTTAATGTAAAATAAAGGGTATTTAAACCCTTTAAATTTTAAATTTAGTTGCTTTTTTCTTATCTTTTTCAGTTAATTCTTTCTTTTTAGATTTTTCTAATAAAACAAAATTATCTACTTGTTCTTTATCAATATTAAATGAATCTAATAATTTTGCTGTTTGAGTACTTTCTAATTGTAAATGAGAATTTAATTGTTTAATATTAGCAGTAATAAATTCTAATTCTTTATTACGTTTTAATTCTTTTGCTAAATTTGATTGTTTTGATTTTTTAATAATTTTTGATAAAAATAATAAAACAATAGTAACAATTACACCACTAGCAACTGCTCCACTTAATACTGCTGAGATTACTGTTGTTGATAAATTCATAATTTATTCCTCCAATTGTATTTTATTTGAATGTTGTTTACATAAATTACATTCTTTTTTATGCTTTTTAATATTTTTATATTGATATATTAAATAAGGACTTGTAATAATAATTGGTATAGTTATTAATATATATTTAATTAATTTTCCATAATTACCTAATTTAGTAATAATATTTAATCCAATATGACCAAACATAGGAAATAAAGTTAATATTAAATGGTCTGGTCAAGTAAAATTATATTGATTAGTATAATTACCTATTCCCATTGCTATTGGTATATTAGGTATTAATCAAGGTGTTATTGTAAAAAATAATGTTATTAACATACCTATAATATGACTAGTTATTTTTAAAATATTAGATATTAATATTTTTATTTTATCTATATGAGTACTATTTTTATTAAATCAAATTTTATTTAATCTTTTATATTCTTTATTATCTTTTGAGATTGGATTAATAGTATTTCATATACCAATTGGTTTAATTGGTTTATCTAATTCAATAATAATTATCACCTACTTTCTTTTACTATTAATACTATATTTTTTATAAGTATTTTTATTTTTATAAATTGAAATACCAATATTTTTATTTAAATTATTATTTTTATGAAAAGTTAAATATTCTTTTCTTTCTACTCTTCATGCTCTACTACCTAATTCAGTTTTTGGTAAAGTTTTAAATTCTTTAAGTTTAAAAAATCCACGTTCTAATCTATTAATAAATGCAGTTGTTTTTAAAACATTAATATTAGTTGATTTAATAATGTTATAACGTTGTTTACCTTTAATAATACCTTTCTGTTCTTTAAGTTGTTTCTTTACATATTTACGAATTTGACTTGGTAAAAAACTTCTTAAAAAATATCTTCAAAATATTGTTCCAGCACCATTACCATTTTTACCTTTTTGTACTTTCATTAAATTTCAAGTTTCTTCTGGTACATTTGGATAAGTGTAAGGACCATATCAACGTTTATTTTTACTTGTATCACTTTGAAATAAACCTTGTAATATTCCTAATTTTAATGATTGATTAGATTTATAAAATAAACCTTTTTTAAATCATGAACTTGATAATATTACTCAACCTTTATCATCTTTATCATTAATATTTTTTTTATCTTCTTCATTAGATTGTATTTCTTTATTATTACTATCTTTAAATAAATTACTTATTTTTTTAACTTTATTAACATAACCATTAATAGTGCTTATTTCATTAGGTTTAATAGCATTTTTAAAAGTTTGTGGTAAGTTTCTTATTTTATCTAATTGAGTTTTTAATTCTGTTAATTCACTAGGTTTTAAAATTGATAAAAGTTTTTTAATAATATTTGGATTAAAGGTTGAATATGGTTGTCCAAGTTCTTCTTCACTAACATTTTCACTATCTAAAACTGATTTTAAACTTTGATTTTTACTATATAACTTTAATAAACTAATAATTGCAGTTCTAATATCATTAGTTTCTAATGCAGAATAGATAATTCTAATAATTAAAGGTAACATAATTTAATTCTTATAAATGATAATAATTTTCATCAAATGATAATTGTGCATTAATATTAACTTCACTCATATCACTACCATAACTATTAATACTTACATTATCATTAATAAGATTTGCAGTTTCATTAGTAAATACTGTTTCTTGCATTTCAGTATTATTATGTACTGTTTCCATAGGTAATAAATTATGAATAATTTCACTTATTCCTGCAATAATAGTAGGTACTGCATAAGCATTATTAAAATCATTATTAATACCCATAGCAACACCACTTGATATTAAACATCCACCAGTTGCCATATTCGCTATTTTACGAATAGTTTCAAATTTATTAGGTATTAATTCAGTTAAACCACTAATAAGATTTGAAACACCATAAGCATTTAATGAAATATAAGTATCTCAATCCATTAAATTATTAGGATTATTATTTACAGTCAATAATAAATCTGGTGGAAAAGGATCTACTGTGGTTGTACTAGTAGATGTTGTAGTACTAATAGTACTTGTTATTGGATTAATTGTTGTAGTAGGTTCTATTGGGGTAATAATAGTATTTAAAAACTTAGTATAATTTGCTAAACCAATTGTTCCTAATCCTAATAATATTTTTTTACTACTATTAATTACTTTTATTTTATTACTTGGTCTTTGATTTAAGTTTCATATATCTAAACCTAATTTTTTACCAAATAATAAACTATTAATTGAACCTAATATTGGATTATTAATTACTTGACCATAATATGCTGATGTACCTATCATTGCTGCAATAGGACTTATTCCAATTCTTATTAATTTTATTAATGTATAATTATTCGATTGTGTATTGTCAACATTTGGCATTTTCATTTGCTCCTTTTAATAATTGATTAGTTTTTTTAATTTGAATTCTAACTGTTCCTTGACAATTAATATTATCTCCTACACATATAGCAAAATTATCATGTACATCACTTACTATAAAATAATCATTTCTTAATTTAGGATATTCATCTAATAAAATTGCTCTTAAATCATTACTACTAATTAAATCTTGTGGTTTAGGTGAATAAATAGTAATATGTGCTTTTTCATTAAAATATTTATAAATATATTCCATAATTATTTTTTAGAAAATTCTAATTTAACAATACCAATATAGTCAGTATTATTACCAGTCATAGTAGCACTTGTTGATGTAATATTACTAAATGTTGCTTTACCTTTTTCATAACCAAGATTACCAACATTTGCTATTGCAGTTTCTAATTCATCATTAGTAGGAATTGCACCAGTCATAGTAATTTTTCCTAAATCTTTATAATAAATTATATTTTCTAAATCTAAAATAAAATCATCATAATCAGTTTTTTTAAAAGTTGCAGTTAATTTATTATTTACTTTACTTCATTCTTTATTTTTTGCAGTATTAATTTCATTAAGTGTAGGCATTTTAGCCATAATAATATACATTAAATCTGGTCTAATAGCAGTAGGTACTGAATATAAACATTTTCCTAATCATTTCATATTTCCAGTATTTGGGTCTAAAATTTGTCTAATTTTTTCAAATGAAATAGGCATACCTCACATATATCTATTAATCATTGCACCTAACATATCATTTAAAATATAATCTTTTTCTAAATGCATAGCAGTTAAAGATTTTTGTGTATCTGTACTATGAATAAAATCTTGTTCTAAAAAGAAACTTTCATATATTTCTACACCCATTACAGATGTTTTATATAATTTTCCAGTTGTTACAGTATCAGCAGCAATTTGTGAATAATTTAATAATGCAAATGCTTTTGTCATTTGTAATGTTCCATCAATTCCAAATACACCAGTAATATCTGATTTATTACCACCAACCATAATATCTGTAATTTTTTTAATTAATTGTTTATTATTTTTATAACCAATTTTATAAAATGCTTCTTTTGCAGTTTCTGGTGTTAAATTTAATAAATCAATAGGTAATACTAATGATTTAGCAATACAATAATCTTTAATACCTTGTAAAAAACTTAATTCTAAATTATAAAATAAGTTATCTGTCATACTTGAAACTCATCCACTAACCATAGATGCTGCAACATCTGGTGTTGAACTTAAAAATCTTTCAATATCAAATTCAGTTATTTTTCAATCAATAACTAATATTTGGTCTAAAATAACACTTGTTGTTTTTACTGTTCCTACTTGTTTTTTAGTTCCAGTAGTATCATCTCATGTAGAACCTCATATTAATCGTGCAACAGCACGATAAATAGCCATTCCTACACCAGTTAAATTACTAATTTGATTTGGTGTAACAGTTGTTCTTAAATATACTGATGTCATTTCATTAGTTAATACACCTCGTATTTGTGCTTCCATTACACTTAAAATTGCTTTTTCTGTTGAACTATTACCACCAGTAACTAAAGCTTTTGGTAAATCTGGTAAAGCCATTATTTTCTCTCCTTAATAAAAATTAAGCAGAAAATATTTAATTATTTAATTTATATTATTTATCACCACGTGCAGCACTAATTAAAGTAGCTAATTCTCTTTGGTCAGTAATACCAATAGTTTTAGCTTTTTCTTTAAGTTGATTAATTTTATTAATATCTGCTATTTGGTCTAAATCAGAAATAATTTTTGGATTAAATATTTTAATTTCTTCTTGTTTTATTTCTTTTTTAATTTCATTATTATTAAATAATTCTGCATAATCTTCTTTTATTTTATTTAAAGCAGAATGTTTATCAAAATCTTTATATTCATTATTCATTAATAATTTAGCAAGTTTTACTTGTTTATCATTAAAATTAGTAAATAATTCTTTTTCTTGATATTCATTTACTTTTATTTCATATTCTTTTAATTTAGTTTGATATTCATTTAATTTAGGTTCCAATTCAGTTTTAGTATTTTTATAAACAAAATTTCGGTGTTGTTCTAATAAATTTTCTAATTCTTCATTAGTATAATTTTTATTTTTATCTCAGTTAAAATTTTCCATATTTAACTCCTAAACTCACAGAATGGCTACTGCTTCCTTATATAAATTATATCATTTTTTCCCTTTAAAATAAAGAAAAAATCTATATTTAATATAGATTTTTAATCATTATTTTCTATTTTTCTTGGTTCACAAATATTAATAATTATATTACTTTGTGTAGTATTATCTTCTTCATTAATATCAAATTCATTAGGATGAGATTTTAATCAATGTGTATAAATTAACTCTGGTTTAACTAATGCTTTTTCTAACATATGAGTTGAAATAATACTACGTGCTTTATCATAACTTTTTAAAAAATTACGTTGTCATGGACTACTTCTACGTCGGCAATCATAAACAAATTTTCTATCTATACCAAGTGCATTATTTAATCCTTGTGGTGTTAATGTTTTATTTTTAGTTCTTAAATAATTACTAATTGTAACATCATAATTTCCTAATTCTTTTCTTTGTTTTGGCATATTATCACCTTTTAAAATCATTATTATCATTAAGTATATTATAACATTTAGTATGATTGTTATATATAATCATTTTAGATTAATATTATGAAAGGAATTAATTATGATTTTATTTCATGAAAAATTTGATTATAATCAACATAAAATTAATTATGATAAACAAATGTTATTAGATTATCAAAATAAAATATTAAAATATGATGATTATTGATTTAAAAATAAATATGATAAAAATAAATATAAAGTAATAAAACGTAGAAAACATTTAATAAAAAATGAATTTGGTATTTCTTATTTATCATTAAGAACATATAAAAATAAATTAACAAATGAAATTATAACTCCAACAAGAACATATATAGATATTGATAAATATAAAAATTATACAAATTCTGTTAATAAATTAATAATACTAAATGCAAATTTAAATAATATTACATATCCTATAATTAAACATAATTTAAAAATTGATATATCTTTATCAACTATTTGTAGAAGATTAAAAAAAACTACTATATTTGTACAAGAATTACCACAAGAAAAAAGAAAAATATTACCATACGAATATATTTATATACAAACAGATGAATCATATAATAATTTAATTGATAGTAAGAAAAAATGAAAATATAGACATAGAACAGTAAGTGTAAGTACTGGTTTTGATTTAAATAAATCTACTGATAATAGACATGTTTTAGAAAATAAATATATTTTTGTTATATCAACTAAAAAAGGTCAAAGAATTACTAAAAAAGAATTTGCAAAAGCAATAATAACTACATTAGATAATATTTTTATTGATTATTCTAATAAAAATTTAAAATTAAGTGGAGATGGTGCTAATTATATTAAATCTACTGCTAATTATTTAAAAATAGATTATGCTGTAGATAAATGACATCCATTACAAAAATTAAAACAAGTATTTATTGTAGGTCAAAGAACAAAAGAAAATAATAAAAAATTAAATTATGCTTATTATGAATTATTTTTAAATGGTTGTTATTATAAATTATTAGATTATTTAAAAGAAAATAATACTGATAAAAAAATATATGAATATTTTAAAAATAATAAACAAGGTATTATTAATCAATCTGCTACTTGAAATATAGGTTGTAGTGCTGAAAGTGATGTATATCATTTAATAAAATCTATATCTAATAATAATGCTAAAATTTATACAAAAGAAGTATTTTTTAATTTATTAAAATTAAAACAAGCAAGAATAAATAAATTAAAAGTATTTGTTTAAATTAATAAAATTTAATAAATCTAAACCTAAATAGTTAGGAATTTTTAGTTTAAAATAATAAAAATAAATAAATAAAAATCTTTACTAGTAATAATAATTATGCTATAATTAAAGCAACAATTAATAATTTATTTTATCTTTTATTTAAAGAAAATTAAATTATATCCGTATTTGAAATTCGTCCGTAAAGGACGTATTGCAAACTTGGATACGATTTAATAAAAACTTAAATGAGAGATAAAACTCTCATTTTTTAATTGTTAAATAAAAAAAACTCAATACACTCTCGTAGAAGTCAAATTATGAGTACTTTATGTAAATACTTCTATATGAGTATAAAAGAGTTATTTAAGAATATTAATAGAATTGTTATTGTATGTAATTACTTGTTAATTGAATGCTCTATATTGAGTTAGTAAAGGAACTGTATAGATTATGCAATAATCATAAACCCCGTTTTATTTCTATTTTTAAATAATTACATATAAAGGGGGTTATATATTATATACACACCTTATCAATTATATATTAACATAAATAAATTAATTATATTATTTTTTATTTTTTTTTAGGCCTTGTCACTCTCAGTGAACAAGAGCCTATTTATAAGTTTTTTTTAAAAAAAGAAAATAAAAAAAACAGCAACCGCTTACTAAAAGTAGCGGTGCTGATAAAAAAAGAAAAAGGATTTAAAATGAAAATAGAATTTAATGAAAATCAAATTATAAAAGAAACTAATAATGGTGCAATAATAATAGAATTTGGTGAATATAAATTATCTATATCTAAATGTTTTATTAAAAATAATAATTTTAATATTGAAGATAATAGAATTTATTGAATTTTTAAAGAAAATATTAAAAAAGAATTAAATGGTAAAGAATTAAAAGAATTATTAAAACCTTATATTCAAATTGAAAAAATAAAAGAAAAAGAAATAATAAATAATAAAAGTATTCAAAAATTAACAGAACTTGAATTTTATGAAGAATATAATGGTTATTATATTTTTAAAAATAATAAAAATGAAGAATGTTTTAAATATAACATTACATGAGAAAAAGATAGAAAAAGTTTTAAAATAAATAATCCATATAAATATAATGATTTAGCAATAAATTATATTGTTACACCAATAAAAGATATATCAACTCATAATAATAAAATATTTTATTTAAAGTATTAGAAAGGAATTAAATAAATGGAAGAAAAAGAAAATATAGAAATTAAAGAAGATAATAAAGAATTACAAAGTGAATTATTAAAAGAAGAAATTGAATTAATAAAAGCAAAAAAAGAATTAGATAAAAAAGAATGAAAAAGTAGAATTATATTTTTAACAATTACAATAATTATTATGATTTTAACATTAATAATTATTGCTTCTAAATATTAATGAAAGGAAAAACTAAATAAAATGAGTAACTATTTAGATAAATATTTACCAAAATATAATCAATATAAATATAAAATAAAATATAAAATAGATTATAAAAAATTTGGTTCTTGTGATATATGTTATAAAAAATCTTCTATTGGTAATAGATTATGTAATAAATGTTTTTATAAATTAATAGGTAAAAATGGTAAAAATAATGAAATGTAATATACATAATGAAAAATATATATGAATTAGTGAAATTGATAATAATTATTATTGTAATAAATGTATTGATGACATGATTAAAAATGATATGTATTTAACAAGTGATAATTATGATAGATTATATAACTATTATATTAATTTATTAGAATTAGAAAATTTTAAAGGAGTGTAAATAATATGGATGATTATAATTTTATTTCAAGAGAAAAATTTATTGAATTTTTAAAAGAAAGTGAAAAAAATGGATATGAAGTAATTAATATTAAATGATTAAAAAAAGAAATAGAAGATGGAGAGTTTATAGACTAATGATAAAACAAAATATGCCAAAATGAGCAAATGATTTAGAAATATTTTTTAAAGATATTGAAAATGGTATATATGGTGAAAGTATTAAAAATGCTTTTAAAAAAGAAAGTAGTGAATAAATAATGTCAGCACATAAGAAAAAATTAGAAGAATTAATTAATAAACAAATTTTTGTTAGATTAACTAAAGAAGAACATTATGAATTAAAAAAACTTTGCTTAGAAAATAATAATATGTCAATTACTAATTTTGTAAGAAATTTAATTAAAAATGCAATAAATAGAAAGAGTGATAAATAATGAATTTATATAAAAAAATACTTAAATTACAATTAGAAATTAGTAGTATACCTAAAAATGGTTTTAATAAATTTGGTAATTATAAATATTGATTATTAAGTGATATTTTTAATAAATTTAAATTATTATGTAAAGAATTTAATATTGTTATTATACATGAAGATATATTAACAACAGATAAAAAAATAAATTATTTAGATAAAAATGAAGTAGAAATATCTTATTTTAAAAGATATACAATTATAGATTTAGATAATGATAAAGAAAATAAATATTTTGATATATTAGCATGTGCTAAAAATACAGATATAGCAAAAGCAAAAGGTAGTGCAGAAACTTATGCTTATAGATATTTTTTAATGAATTTATTATTATTAAGTGAAGATGAATTAGATCCAGATAATGATGATATTAATTTAATACAAAATAATAATAAATATCAAAATAATAATGTAAAAATACAAAATGAAAAATGAGAACCAAGTGAAAAACAATTAGATTATTTTGATAAATATATGATTACAAATACAGTTTTATTTGATGAATATATAAGAGAAGATATGGAAAGATTAAATCCAAATAATAATAAAGATTTTTTAATATTAATGGGTGAAAATTATTTAAAAACTTTATTTGATAAATTAAAAGAAATTAGAGAAAGATTTAAAAATTTAAAAAATAATAATAAAAATGAATATAAAAATTATGAATAAATGTAAATATTGTAATAAAAGAATTTGATTAACTAAAAATTGATGTATGAAATGTTTTAAAAAAATAGTTAATAATTTAATTAAAAATAAGGAGAATAAATAATGACTAATTACTTACTTTCAATTGATCCAAGTATGAAAAATACTGGATTTACTTTATGAGAAAAAGAGAATGGTAATTATTGTGATGATGATAGATGTCATAATAGTGAAATGTGTAAATGTTATGGTAAAGATGATTGCTGTTATGAAGAAAAATGAAAACCAATATGAATAGATAGTTATAATTTTGAAGATTACTTTAATTTAAAGTTTTTAAATAATTATGTTGATGAAATTAAAAATATTATTTGAAATTATTTAGATTCTAAAGCAGTTAATTGAATGGATTTTTTAGATTTAATTATAGAACGTGGTACTTTTCATTCAAAAAATGGTATTGGTTATGAAACACAAGAACATTTAAGAGGATTTATTGCAGGAACATTTAATAAATTATTAACAAAAGAAATGTTAATAAGTCCTAAAGAATGACAAAATTGATATATTAATAGACCACTTGGAACATATTGAGATATTAAAAATGAAAAATGAACAAAAGAAACATCATTAGCAATGTCACAAATAATTATTACTGAAAATAATTGAAATATAAAAATATCAAATCATGATGAAGCAGATAGTTTATTAATTGGTTGATATTATTTAAATAAGGAAAATAAATAATGAAAATTTTTATAATAATTTGAATGATATTGATTTATTCTTTTACAATTTCTTTACCTATTTTATATGGATTAAATATTATTGATTTAATAGCATTTATATTAAATTTTATAGTAATGATATTAAATGATATTTTACCTATATTTTGATTAAAACTAATAAAGGAAAATAAATAATGTTAGAATTAATATCTTTAATAGAAGATTATAAAGACTGTAATTTTTATCATGATTATTTAATTTATAAAATAATGAATTTTATTATAAATAAGGAGAATAATTAATGCAAACTAAATTTATAAAAATTAAATGTATGGCAAAAAATTGTCAAGTTAAAATTATTATTGAAGTAAATAAAATAATTATTGATAATAAAGAACAATTTGAACCCACAGAAATATTAAATTTTTGTCAAATACATAAAGAACAATTTAATACTAAATTAAAAGAAATTAAAACTTATTATAATAATAATTTAAATAATAAATTTATAAAAGATATAAGTACTACTGTTGTAAATAAATATAATAAAAAACATTAAGGAGTAAATAATGAATAAAAAAATTGAAGAACAAATTAAAGAATTTACTAATGAAATAAGTCATAAATTAAATAAAACTGAACAAGAAGTTTTAAATAGAATTATTAATAATTATATAAATTTAAGTAAAACTTTAAATGAAATAACAGATAAACATAATAAAAATCATACAAATAATAACTAAATTATCTATATTTAATATAGATAATATGATATAATTAATATGTTTAGATGAGTATGCAATTTAAACTATTTTTACTACTTTATGAGAGTTTTGTCATTATTATGCATAATATTGACATTGCATATATGAAAAGATTAGAACATAATAGAAAGTAGTTGTTTATAAACTAATTATTTTTCGGTCACTAGTAATAGTGACTTTTTGTTATAAAAAAAGTTACCTAAGTAACTTTATTTTTTATCATTATCTATTTCTTTATTTTCATACGGTGAATGCAGCAATTAAAAGAGCAATAGTTATCATTAAAACTACTATAGATATTACAGTAATAGAAATTAGAAAAAATTTATTATTATAAAGTTTATTACTAAATTTTTCTTTTTTTATTTCATCAATTTCAACATTTTTATTTGTATCCATAATTTACTCCTTTTAATTATTTTTATTTATTAACATTATAACATTATTATCTTGCGTTTAACACTATTTTATAAATTTTAGCTTTAATATTATTTACATATATTCTAGCATATGCAAAATTATTATTATTGTGATATCATACATCTTCAATTTTACTTAATGTTGCTTGTAAGTATAATGTTCAATTTAAATTATTATTATCAAAAAAACAATAATTTATAATACTATTATCTTCAAAATCCTGATTTCATCCATCAACATTACCATTATCTATTATTGAAAATTTATATTTATTTAATACATACCTAAATTCTCTACCATAACTTCCATATGCAGAAGCAATTCCCGTTTGTTTTTCTAGATTTACAAGATTATTTTTATTTTCATTTTCTTTTCAGTAAGAAAATATCATATCATTATCTGGTGGATTACCATTTTTTAAGTATAAATCTTTTAATAAAATTTCTTGAAATCCATTATATTTTTTTGGATTATTAAAATTTTCTATTATATTAAAATCAGTATATCAATTTCCTTCTATTCCAGGAATAGAAATATTATTAATTTCTTTTTTAGTTTCAATATCATAATCATAATATATTGTTATACTTTTATAAAATCTTTGTAAATCATTAAAAGTATTAATTAATAATGTTGAATCTAAATAATCTTTTAAATTAATATTAAAATTAACCATTTTATTTGGATTACCATTTTTTCAATTTTCAGTATTTGGTATTACTGGATAATTATTTGTATCTGTTAATGGTAAATTATTTGCTATCATTTCTATTTTTAAATTTGGAATAATAATTATTGATTTTGCTATATTTTGTGGACTTGGTGGTAATATTTTTGCTGGATAACTAAAAGTAGTTTCTTCACTTTCTTCATATTCATCATGATTTAATTTATACAAAGTTAATCAGTTAAACATGTTACTAGTAAATAATCCCATATTATTATAACGAAATTGAGCAACTGATATTTCATTGTAATCACCTTGATAAGTAAATGGATTATCACTATAAAATGTATGTCTTTCTTCACCTTGATGTAATGATTGAGTTACAATTGTATCAATAATATAAGCATAATTTGAACCATCTATAACTCCATTACTTGTTGGATTTCATTGTGTTTCTTTATCTTCATTTGTAAATGGTGAAGCAATATCTAAAAACTCTGTATCTTCTGCTAAAATATATACTTTATTATTTTTCTTTTGTGATAAATCAACTGTACTAATTTGTTCTTTAACTTCTAATTTCTTACCAGTAATAGGGTCTCATGGATATACTGATATTCTATCACTTAATTTCATAGTCATAGCAGTTGTACTAACATGTGAACCTAACATTTTATCTAATGCAAACTCACTTGAATTACTAAATACATTTAAAGGTATAAATCAATTATTATCATTATTACCAATAATTGAACTTAAATTACTTGCAAAAAATGCACTCATAAAACCATTAAAAAATGGCATATTTTTATATTGTTGAGAATTTTGAGTAATAATAAATCCTACTGGTATACCTAATGTTAAAGCATTTAATAATTTACCTACTAATGGAATTGAACTTAATGCAAATGGTAATCATTGTACACTATCATAAGGCATTTGAATTAAACTACTAAATACTACACTATTAAAATTTAATATTGCTGACATATATTTTTGACTTATTTTTTTATAATCAACAGTTGGTGAACCAATAATTAATCCAGTATCTGGGTCTTTATATTTAAAATTACTTGACATATCAACATTATATTCACCTTGTAAATTATTTATATTTCATTCACTATCTCAAAAGAATTTTGCTTTACCAATTGCTGTACCATTACTATTTATTGCTAATTCTTTATTACAAGTTAATATACCTTGAAAATCTTTTTGTGCTAACATATCAAATCTTCTTGCTTCTAAAAATTTTTGTCATGTATCATAATGAGTAAATCCAGTAGGTTTTGCATCCATTATATTATAAAATGTTGTTTCTGGATGACTACTTGTTGTTATTTTATCATTTATTCCGGCAAATAAACCACCATTATTTTTAATATCAGTTGTAGAATGGTCATTATTACCAGCAATAAATAATCTTCTTGAAGCAAATACTTTTTGTTCAAATATTTCTTCATTATTTTGTTGAATTGGTTCTTGTCCTTGTATTATTGGTCTACCATAATAATAACAACTTGTTAATAATTCTAATCCATAACTTTGTCTATGACTATATCTTACTCCTATATCACGCATTAAAGTACGATTTAACGTTACTTTTCCTTGTTGAATAGTAGGAAAAGCATAACCACTACCAGGAGAAGCATATTGTACAAAATCAAGTGTATTTTGACCACTTGCAACTACTCTATCATTTAAACTACTAAATGTTAATACTTGCATACTAAATGCACCATTATAAGGACTATAATAATTTGTTACATTTGAAATATATAATAATTGTCTATCTTGATTTTTTCCAGAATTACCACCTATATTTTCATTTTCATCATTAAATACACAAAAAAATTGTAAATAATCATCAATTGTAATATGTTCTTCAAACATAACTAATGTATATTGTCTTTTAGTTTGTACTGTTTTAAATATTTGATTATTTGGTAAATTACTAAAATCAACACCACTTGTATCATCAATTAAATAAGCATTTCAATAATCACCAATTTTATATTGTTTTGTATAAAATTCTTCTTGTCCTTTTACTTTATGAGTATTTGCATCTGTTATACCTTTATTTTTTTGATATATTTTAGTACTATTTTTTCAAATACATACAACAGGAGTATTACCAGTAAGTATTAATTCATATTGACCAAAATCACTTATTTTACTATTAATAGGTTTATATCCAGTTTCAGTTAATGGTATTGCTCCATTATTTATAATAAATGGAAATATTTTTCAATAACTACATCTCTTTATTAATTGTTGAGTTTGTTTTAAGTGCAAATGTGCTTGTTTCATTAATTGAATTCTTATTGCGTTGCTCATTATCATTTTTATTATCTCCTATTTTATTATTTATTTTTTTAGTTTCATTAATAATATTTTCTAATTTATTTTCAGCCATTAAAGGGTCAATATTATCATATTCACCAATTGTTTCTTCTTGTGACATTGTTCCATTATTTAATCTTGAATTAATAATTTGGTCTTGTACTATTTGATCAGTCATAGCAATTGGAATAAATTTAAAACTATAAGGTCTTTCACCTTTTCCATTTCAATAATTTTGACCATTTTCTTTTTTAGAATAAGTAACTAAAATATCAAGCATTCTATAAATATAAGGAGTATAATGTGCAATTTTTGTTTCTGTTGTTTCCATATCATATTTATTATTAAACATACTTTGTGTTTTATTAGTATAAACATCACTACCATGTTCATCATAATCATAACCAGCACCATTAAATATTAATTTAGCAGTATTATTAATATCTAATCAATAACTATCAAATTTTGGGTCACCTTGAATAATAACTATACTTGAATTACCATTTTTATTATATATTTCTACACCAACATCAATAAGAAAATCATCAGCTAATTCACTAATATCCATTTCACCATTTTTAATTGCTAATATTTGTTCTGGTTTTAATTTACCTAATGCTCTAGTTCTATTTAATACTCTTTCTTTTTGTTTTTGTGTAAATGCTTTATTAACATCATGAATTAATTTATAAACATTTTGACAATCTGGATATGTATTTAATTGTGTTGAATTACCATATAAATTTAAATAAGGTAAATTAGTTATTTCTACAATTGGTAAATAATCAAATGGATTTTTTAATTCATATTCTTCAACTGGTTCAATATTTGGTTTTAATTTTGTTCTGGTAGAACCTAAAATAATTTCTTTTGAACCACTAAATACTTCAACTTTTACTTTTCCATTTTGCATAGTAACTCATGTTAATTTAGCACTATCACTTTGTTCTTGTTGAAAAAATAATTCTGCTGATTGTTCTTGTTCATTAAATTTAGCAACTCTATCCATAAAACTTGGTGTTGGTACAAGTAATATTAATTCATTATTTTTAGTTAACATTCACATTAAAAATGATTTTCCTAATAAACTTTCTTGTAAACCAAATTTATATAATTTTTCAAATCATTTATCTTTATCTTTTAATTTATTTAAAAAATCTAATAAATCTTTATCTTTACTTTGAAATAATAAACCTTTACCTAATCATAATTTAGTTGATTTTTGAGCAATAATCATAGGTATATCTAAAAATCATTCTATTTTATCAAAAGTATCTAAATATTGATATGGATTATTATTTATCATTTTTATCACTCCTTATTAAGAAAATTAAATTTATTTTTATTAATTAATAATTCATTATTTATTTTTTCAATTAATCATTTCATATCATTCATTAATGCATAACAATCACTATCTCAAGTATCATCATGTAAATCTAACATTTTTGGTTCATTATTTGCATTATCTATTTTAGTTTTAGATAATCATTGAATTAAATTATATTGTCTTTTAGTATTAGGACAACGTTCTCAATTAAAGCTAAGAAATTGTTTTATTAATCCAGTAGTAGTAAAATCAATTCTATCTTTTAAAAACATTATTGATTTATCTACTGGTTCAAAATTTAATCATTTCATATTTTTTTTATTTTTTTCTACATTTAAAACATCAATAAATGCTTGTCCACCATTACCATAATCAACATAACAAGTAAAAACATAAAACATAACATGATATTTTTGTGCTTCATGTAAATAATAATCAATAATACTATTTGCTAATTCATAAGTATTTTTAAATTGCATTGTACTATTACTATGATAAAATTCACTTTCTTTATGCGCTCTTCTACATTTATCATTTTCACCAATAAATCATAATGAAGCAGCAGTTGGATGACCAGTTATACTTGTAGCCATACCAATATCTAAACCACCAGTTATTTTTGAAACTTGAAAATCTAATTTAGTATTAACTTTATCTAAATATCTTGCAAAAATAGCACCAGTTAATATACTAGGTACACCATAATATCAAGATTGTGCTTTTATTGGATCTAATACTTTTAATTCTTCTAAATCATTAATCATATCTAATGTAAGATTATGAGCATTTACTTTTCAATTACTATAATGAAATAATTTAAATATATTATTATCAAATACTGATTTAATTTGTTCATTTTTAGATTTCATAATTTCTAAATTAAAAGGAACAATTTTATTCATATATTCAATAAAATATTGATAAATATTATCTGGATTACAACTTTTTATTTTAATTCTTTTTTTAGCATTACCTAATGCAAATGTTATTGCTTGAAATTCTTGTTGTGTAAATTCATTAGCTTCTTCACATCATTCTATTGCTAAATCAAATCCTTTTATTTCACTTCTAGAAAGCCCTTTAAGTGGTATTCTATCATTACTATTACTATATACACCCATAACTCTAATAAATGATTTATTATCTTTAAAACGAAAATCTGCTTGTTTATTTGGATATTTTAAAGTAAAATCTTTATAATCATTAAAACCAATTGTTATTAAAGCATTATATACTTCTTTAACTAAATCATTAATATCTTTATTTAATTTTCTAAAACAATATATAGCAATTAATTTATTAATTTTAATTGATATTGCAATTAATATTGCTAATTCTTCTGCAATACTATATGTTTTACTAGAATATCTACTTCCACTTAAATTATATTCACTATGAGTAAAATCACTTTTATTTAATAATCAATAACTAATTTCATGTAAATAAGTAAATTCTTTATTCATAATTTTATTCCTGTAATTCTTGTAATTTTCATAAATTACCATAATAATCACTTGCATATCTTAATGTTATTTTATTAGTAACAGTATTTTGGGGAGCATACCGATGTTGTCTATAATATTCATTAATTGTCTTAAAATTATAAAGGTAGACGAGAATAATTTAGACTTCAATATGCAATTGTATGTTAATCTTAACATTTGTAAAACATAAGTCAACAATAATACTCAATTTTAAAAATCAATTCATATCAAAAATACTTATTATAGTTTACTTTAATAAGTTTTATTTTATTTTTAGTTTTTTTTTATAAAATTAAATTTTAATTTATAGTAATTGTACTGCTGTATTTATTTGATAGCATTTAAAGTCAACCATTTTTGTATACATATCAATATTATAAGTTCTACTTCCAATCATATATTTTAAAATTTGTTTAATATTAGTTTCAGTAAAACAACCAATATTTTCAACTAATGATTGATTTAATATTCCATTTTTTGCATTAATAAAATAACCAACTTTTAATTTTTGATATTTTAATGTTAATGAATTTAAAAAATTAATTAATTCATAATATTGACCTTTTGAAAATAAATTTTGTGCATATTCATAATGTAATTGTGCAATTTTATTTTTTCTTCTTCCTGCCATAATTCCAAGAAATAAAACATGAAAAGCATGGAATTTATCTAAAATAAATTTAGCATTTAAAATTTCAGCAGTTTTTCTAATTCATTTTGCACTATCTCCACAAATTATTAAATTTGCTTGGTCAAAATTTTCAAAATATAAATTACCATATTTTTCAATTAATTTAGCAGTTTTTTCTGCACCAATTTCCGTTTTTGATACTCTTATTTTACATGCAGCTCTTTTATTAATTAATTTTCCATTTTTCTTTTTACCAGTACACATTACTAGTAATCTCATAGAACATTTCTTACAATTTTTATTACTATGTTTATCATTAAACTTAAATTTTCTATGTCCATCATCAATATTTACATATAAAACTTGATTTGGTTTTAACTTTATTTTAGGAATATTAATTTTTGGTAATTGAAATTTTTTATATGTTCTATAAACAGTACTACTTACTTATTAAATTATTAATAAAAGTATCACAAACATCACGATATCTTTTTCCGTCAGTAAAATATTTTAAGATTTGTTTAATAACATCTGGTGCAAGTTTGCTATACTTTTTAACACCAAGATATACATCTAATAATGAAACATATTCATTTTTTTGTGTTTTTTCATTATAATATACACAGATGCGTCTTTTATAAATTAATAAACCTTTTTTTGATTTTAATTTTCGCTTTCTAAATTTATATGATTTATATATAGACTTATCACATTCATTTCATAATTGCTCATCTATTTTTGCAAATAATTCTTTTGTTTGTTTTAAATTTAATTCATCTTGATTAAAATAGTGTTGTTCTCAATTAAAATGTTTTTGTGAAATTAACATTTTTTATTTCCTTTCTAATTTTGGGTGTTAATAATAATAAATTTTAACTTATATATGTTAACTAAGGAGAAAATATGCCATTCATTAGTAGTTACTTACAATTAAATAAAAAATATGACCTTAATTTTAGTGATAATAATTATGGTTTTAGTTGAGATATTTTTAAAAATTTTGCTGGTGATGAATGAGCAGAATATTTTACTACTAATTGTTTTTATCGTTTTATACCAACAGCACGGGGAACAAGAAAAACTTGAAATTGTTTAGCATTTGATTTATTTATATGTTGTAATTTTAGTGATAGTAGTGTTCAAGAAGTAAGACGATATGAAAATACCCATAGTGAAACAACTATTGGTGCTTTAATGAATGTTTGCCAAGTTTTACTAGATAAATATGATATTAATTTATTACCTAATAATCCCCATGGTATTAAATGAAAAATTACTAAGGATGGTGGGTGTATTATCTTTCCTAATAATCAACAAATTGACTTTATTGGTTATGCAAATGGTAATAAAATTTTTGGAAAAGAAGCAGGTGGATCAAGTTTTTTAGGTTCACGAACAGATGAAATAATTATGGCAGAAGAAAAAGAAACATTAACAGAAAAACAATTAACATATCGGTATGAACGATTACAAAATTCTATGTTTAGAAGTAATCGTATTAAAGTATCAAATGAACCAATTAAAGAATGAAGTTGAACATTTATTGATAAAAATATATATAGTTCTACTTTTGGAAAATCAATTACTCGCTATTTTTATAAAAGTTTTTTTATTACTTTTACTTGTAACCCATACGATAAATACCACCCATTTTATTTAAAGTATTGCACGCCATTTTTACCATTAAATGATAAAATAATGGGTAATCTTAAAAAAGTTGGTAAAGTTTATTATGAAAATAAAGAAATGTTTAGTGGTTTAGGTTTATTTATTTTAAGATTTACTATTCAACCATTTTGAAATAAATTGCCAGAAATTCAAAAAAGAACATTAATAGAAATGAAAAAAAGTAATCCCGATGAATTTAATACTGTTTTTTATGGTTTTGAATTCTTAGATAGTGATGCAACAATTTTTCCATTTCAAAAAACATTAAAATATTGACAAAAATATAATTTAAAACAATTTTATAATCAAGATAAAACCATGTATAAATTTGATTTTTATTCAGTTGGTGTTGATTGAGCAACTGGACATAAAGACCATACTGTATTTATGGTAGTTGGTTTTAAAGAATATAATAATACTGGTTATTATGATGCTTATATTATTTGTGAATTAGTAGTTACACCAAATGATTTCATTAATGAAAATGAAAAGATTAATGCTTATGTCAATGAAATTTTAGGATTAATGGATAATTTTGAAAATTTTGAACAAGCAATTTATTTTTATGATGATAAAGCAAGAACTGCCATTGATTGATTAAATCAAAAATTAATTGATGAACATAATACTATTTTAATAACACAAAGTGCGATTAAACATGCTTCTAATCTTAATCAAGAAGCAGGATTAACTAATAGAGTAGTTTGAATGCGTAATATTATGAGTTATGGAAACTTTTATGCTAATAAAAATGATTTACCAAAAACTACACAATGTTTAGAAGAATTACGTTATGATCAAACCAAAACTAACATTCCAGATAAAAATATGTACCAAGATCCTTATGATGCTCTGTTTTATGCACTATATCCATATAAAAATGTAATTCGTGGTAAAAATAATGCTACTGTGAAAAAAAGCATCTTCACATTTGCCATATAATAAACAAGTGACATACAATTAATAGTATAGGTCTCACAAAATAAACGCCTTGCATTTAGGCGTTATTTTGCGTTTAAAAGGCATATTGTAAAAATAATAAAAAATAGTACAATTTAAAAGTAAAATTAAGGAAAAAGGAGTAATTACATGAATGAAGAAAAAGAAAAGAAAAAAATAGAAATTGAAGAAAAAGAAAATAAAGAATTACAAAATGAATTAATAAAAGAACAAATTAAATTATTAAAAGAACAAAATGAATTTTATAGAAAAGCATGGGCAAGTAAAATTATATTTTTTACAATTGGAATAATTTTTATGATTTTAATAACAGTAATTATTGCTTCAAAACATTAAAGAAAGGAATAATTTAATATGAATGAAGAAAAAGACCCAAAAATAATTATTAATTTAAAAACATGATTTAAAAAAACTTCAAAAATTACAATATCATTTTTAATGATATCATTTATTCTTGGAACTACTGGTTTAATATTAGGCGCAACATCTTATCACAAAACTAATGGTTATCAGTCATATTTAGGACATGACTATACAGTTTACTGGGGGGGGACTGGAACAACAATATGAGAAACAAAAAATCTATATGATGAAACTAAAATAGATTTATATTTTAGTATTAAACCAATTTTTGATAATGATATTAAATGAAATGGTATATATCCTAATGGATATTTTGATAATTAAATTTCTATATTTATATAGGAAATATTTTCATTATATTTATCAAATAAATTAATATTTTTTAAATGTATATCTTGTTTATCAGTTATTAAAATTAAATCATAATTACCAGCACCAAATATTCCACTAATTTCTACCCGATTTAAGTTATTAATCGGGTTTTCAATTTGTAACTCAAATTCACTATTATTATCAATTTGTGATATTTCTTTATAAAATTCTAATTTTGAAAATAGTTGAGATTTATTTGAACCATATAAATTTAAAGCATTTTTAATTTTAGATTTTTCAATAATTATTCTTGTAAAGTATTTTCCATATTCACCATTTGCTAATGTTCAATCAGCAGGAATTAATGAAGGTATGTTATTACTTTCTAATTCATTAGTTATAGATAATCAATTAAATTGATTATCATCTAATTTAAATAGTTCATTTTGACTAATATCATTATTTTTTAATTTAATGTTATTTATATCAATAAAATCAAAATATTCAGATTTTAATATAACTTTTATATCTTTGAATTTTCAAATTTCTTTATCACTTGGTTTTATGGGACTTGATTTTAGTTCAAAATAATAAGGTAATAATATTTTATTATCATCATTTAAACCTTTATTTATTGATAATGATGAATAAATATATTTTGATAACATAATAAATACTTGTTTAAATATTTTAATTTGCAATAAGTTTATATAATTTGGATATTCAAACTCTCATTGTTTAAATAAGTTAGTAATTATTTCATCCGGTTTTTGTCCAGAAAATGTATCACGTAATTCTGCCATTTTATTTTTTGGTTTACCTTTGTCATCATATTCTGCACCATTAAAATTTCTATTGTAATTATATGTATAACTTAGCATATCTAATAAAAGTTGTTGTAAACTATCAACTGTTGGTGCATCTTTTATTTCAATTTCAATATCATTGAATTTATTATTAGTTGCAACATATTGATAAAATTGACTTTCACCCGGGAAATTTCAAACTTCTTTATCTTTTAATTCCTTTTCTTTCTTTAATGGTCATTTACCATCTCAAACAGTACCCGTTTCATATCCTAATCAAGCATGAGTTATTCTTGCATTATTAATAACTTCTCTTCTTGTTACAGAACCACTACCAATTTTAATTAAATCTAAAACTGATTTTTCTTGTCCAATAAATTGTTTTGCTAAATTTCATGGTAATATTTGTTCACTAAATCATTGTTCTAATATTCTAACCTTTGGTTGAGTTTCAATAGGCATTGATAATAGCGGAAATGCTATCTTATCTTTGACAAATAATTTAGGGTATACTTCCATATTGTCAACTTCACCAAGTACCTTTATATTGCCGAAAATCATGCTTCTAGGGGCTTTAATTTTTAAACCAATTACTTTGGTATCTTTGTCTAATGGTTTTTGTAATTTAATAATGATTGGATAACCATCTCTTGTTTTAAAATCTTTAATTTTAATAATAGTAATACTTTTAGTACTTCTAGTTTTTGGATTTTGATAAGGTTGAGAATAATTATTAATAATATATAAATTATCAATATTATTTTCGGTTAATGGTTCATTAATCGATACCGCATATAACTTAAATTGATTTAACAATTCTATTTCTTGAAAAATTAAGTTTTTAATATCAGTCATACTATATTCAATTGTATTATCATTAATATTTGTGCTAGCTCTTTGATTTAATTGCATAGTAAAGTCTGATGTTTCAGCTGCAATAGTTTTTAATACTTTTTCAATATCAATAAATCCAATTTTAATAGTATTTGCTGAAAATCTTAAACTATTATTTTCATTATTTTTAAATAAACGTTCAATTTCATAAATATAAATTGTTCTTTTTTTAAATTCATCATATGCTCTATTAATATCGGGGTCACTAGTAGCTCTCATCATATTAGTAAAGTCATAAGGGATATTATCTATTAAATAATCATTTTCTATTTCTGCTTGATTAAGTTTAGTTTGCTTTTGTTTCTGTGGAAACTTGGTTTGTGGTTTGTTGTCTTGGTTGTCCATTGTTTTCTCCTATTAATTGGTTATTTTCGGGATTAAATAATTTTAATTTAACAGTTAAATTATTAATTTCTTGTTTATCATTAATATTAAATGTTTTACTAGTTAATAAATCTTTATCGACACTTACTAATAATTGAATAAATTTAAGAATATCAATATTAAATTGTCATAATTTTTGTTCAATATAATTAATGGTTGAAATATTTACAGCTGTACTTTCGGGTACTGATTGTTGTGCTGATTTTTTTTGACTTGGAATATGAATACCACAACGTTTAAATATTTCATTAACATTTCAATCATAGATATCAGTTAAGTTTTTACCTTTAAAATTACTACTTGTCATATTAATATTTTCATTTTTTTCATTATTATCACCAGTCGTTTTTCAAATATAATTTTTAGTAACTAATATTCTTACTGCTTCTTCCATTGAAGATTGAACATTACCATAAGTTTGGTCAAAAATAAACTTCGGTGAGTTTAAAATGCTATCTAAAACAATTTGTTCATAAATAACATCTAGTGCTTTAATTTTATCCATTACTTTATCACAATCTGCTAACTCATTTGCTTTATTTCTCATAATTGCTATTGGTATATAATTAATGTTTAATGTTTGTTCTTGTGATAAATTAGGATTATTAATGTATGATTTAAAATCTAATTTAGTTTGTTTTTTAGTATCATTAATACTATAAATTGCACGATTAATTGTTACTTGTTTATTATTTAATGTATAAACTTCAAATAATCTTACTGTTTGTGCATTTTGTTCATAATTATCATAAAAAATAGTACATTCAATTAATTTACCAGTAATATCATAAACTCTTTGTTGGATATCTACTATTTGAAAATATAAATTATCATTAGCAATATAAATTAAATAACCACTAATTCCTAATTTACTTAATTTAAAAATAGAATTTCAATTTTTACGATAAAATTCTTGTTGAATTAAATATTGTTTAATAGTTTCATTATTAATATCTAGTGGAGCATTATATAAATTAGCATTATTTTCTGCTACAAAATCAGTAAAATAAGTTTCATGGTTAAAATCATTAAAACCAAAATAATTTAAAATTGAAGCATGAGTACTTTTATTTTTATTAGTTAAAAATTTTAATTTTTCACTTTGATTATCACTAATATTTGTTTTATCTTTTCTTTTTCAAAAAGGTTGCATAAGTATTTTCCTTTCTAAAATATTTGATTAATTTTTAATATTATTTTTATAATAATAAATATAATTAAACCTGCTGCTGCTGTTGATAATATAACTCCTATTAAACCTAAAATAATTTTTATAATTTTAAAAAACATAATCTTATTCCTGTAATTCTTGTAATTTTCATAAATAACCCTGATCTGTTATTAATTTTATAAAATTATTATTTGCAATATTAATAGATGAAGTTCTTCGTAAACTTGGAAGAAAACATACTCAATATGATAATGAAGTTTCTTGTCAAAATATTTCTATTGTTTGCATTGGGTATTTACCCATATTACTATTACTTACATTATTAAGGTCATAAAATATTTTATAATAAGTATTTGGTTTTAATTTATAAGAAATAGTTGTACCTAATGATATTGCTACATCTTTTCATTTTGGACATGGACAAGGAGTTGGTGGATTTTCTTTTAATTCAATATCTCAATTATTTTCATCTATTTCATTAGTTTTTAAACTTTTTGAATTAATTTTGAAAGGTTTAATTATATTTACTTTAACAGTATTTTGTAATTCTTCTAATGAAAATATATTTCCATATTTTTGATTACCACCAGTCATAATTAAAGAATAATTATGATTAATAACTTTTAAACTTAAAGTTACTTCTTCATTATCAATTTTTCCTATTGTAAGAAAAAAAGTATCATTATATCCACCAAGAAACCCACCAGTTTTAAATTCTACTTTAATTTTTGTATTAACTTGATTAAATGGTGGTTTTTCTCATGTTATATATGTTCTATATAATTTATAAAAACCAAGTTGAAAATCACCATATTCTCTATTACTTATACTTTTTCCTATTATAGTTCAATTTTCTTTATCTTGTTTTTTATCTAATAATTCATTCATACCACCAACAATAGTTTTATCAGTAGTTAATAAATCAGGATTATCTGTACCAAGAGCATTTGCCATAAAAGCAAACTTAAATTGACTACTATCAACTTTATTTTTAAGTTTTTCATCAACTTCTGGTTTTGTATAATAATTATCTAAATTAGGTGGTTCATTTCCACCAGTAGCACTAATAACATTAGTATCACTAATATGAATATTTTCACCAGCAATTAATTTATCTTGTTTTTTACTTATTTTTTCATCAATAAATTTATGAACATATTTAACAGGGGGTATATCTTTATCACCAGTAAAAGGTATAGTTCCAAAATCAATATATTCAAAAGCACCCCATTGATTTTCTCTTACATATTTTAATTTATCTTGCTTCTTATCTATATTAGTTTTATTTTCATTAATTGCTGGAACAATTTGTTTAACAGTTGTTTGTAAATTATTATCATTTATATTTTGTTTTTTATCTAATAAGTCATTAGTTTCTTGTTTTGTATAATAATCATGCTCAGTACTATCTTCTGCTATAAATTCAGTTGGTGTGCCTTTTCCAATATATTGATATAATGTAACAGAAATAGGTTGATAATTAATATCATTAGAAGTTACAGTAATATCATTTCATTCCTTAGTGAATAATAATTGAATTTTAACATTATCATTTACAATTAATTCATCTAATTTAATACTTGTTTGTATTGTTTTATTAATTTCACCACCTAAATTAAATATAGTTTTTTTATTACTATATATATAATTATCAGTAGGATTAGTAGTGGATTGATAACTATAACCTCATATTGCTAAATATATTTTTCCAAATTCATTACTAGGAATAAAAGAAGACATTTTCTTTCATAAAGGACTAGTTGCAATATTAAATCAATTATTTTTAATATCATCAATATTTTCATTTGTTTTAATTAATTCACTATTTAATTTTGTAATTTCATTTTCATTGGTAGTAATTCGTTTTTGTTGTTTAGCAGAAAAGTCAGCAGTTGCAGCATGGGTAAAATCACCAATTTGGGGATTATTTTGTAAAGCTTCGGGTGGTAATGTCCCAATTTCATCAGGTCAATCTAAAATCATTGTTTCAGTTTTTGGATCATATTCAGTTGCGACATAACCTTTATTAACAAACTTACTAACAGGACCCCTATATATCTCATTTTCATTATCATCAACTAAATCATCATATAATTTCATTTGTTTTGATAATGTAAATTCTTTTTGTTCTTTAATTAATTCATCAACTTGATTTTTTGTATAAAATGCTTTTAAGTCAATTTTGTCAACATCTAATTCATCTTCACTATAATTTAAAAATACTTGTTTTAATTCAGTTAATCTTGCTCATATTTTCATTCTACTAGGTGCTAAGTCTCAAACATTAATACTAGGAATACTATTTGCACTAAATGAGGTACCATTATTGAATTGAATAGTAGCATCAACATTAAACTCAATTGGTGTACGATTAAATACTCAATGTTCAACACAAACATACACCATATCTCTTAATGTTTCTTTAATTAATTCATCTTTAAAACTATCAAAAGGAAATTTAGATAAAATAAAATCAAGATAAGCATTAATATCATTTTGAGCGCGAATAGCAAAAGTTGTAAATCAATCATTAATATTAGGTCATGTATTTATATATTGTTGTGGAGTTTCGATAATTTTTCCAGTTAATGGATATCAGTTATTATAATTTTCTAGACTAACATCAGTTCAAAGTTTATTAATCATAATTTATCATTCCTTAAAAAATGCTTTTTTATAATGCTTAGTTTTTGTTTTAGTTTTTCTATGTGATATATGGATAATTTCTTTTTGTAATTTTTTCTTACCTTTTTCTATAACTTGACTATATGCAAATTTTTCTAAATGATGTAATAATCCTGTACCAAATAAAGTATTAACTGAAAATTTTAAACCAACATTTTTAAATGATTTATTAATATTTTCAATAGGATTATTAATAACATTCACTACTTTATGATAGGTTCTTATTGTCCTAAAAATTTCTCTATAAACTTTAAAACTATCTCTAATTATTTGTTGAACAACTGGTGGAGCAAATGCAATTGCTTTTAATCATTTATTACGACTAACTCCATAACCAATGTATCAACCACTATATCAGCGATATCAATGGAATGGATGTATTTGCGTAACAAAAGTTTCTGCTTTAAGAATACTATCAATAACTGTAATTGGTTTATACCTAGGATTACGATGATAAATAGTAATTGCACATTTACTTAATGATAAAGGTTGAATTTTGCAACCGATAAATACAGGTGAATTTAATGGAATTAATTGTGCATGTTTAATTGCTTTTTTCTCTGCATTAGTAAATAAATCTGTTGCTTTTTCTTTTAATTTATTAATTTTTTCCATTACCTTTTTTTCTAAATTTTCAAATTTTTCTTGTAATTTATAAATACTTTCTCGTAATTTTTCAAAATATGGAGTATCTTTTCAAAATTTATTTAAACCTTTTTTTAAATAAAATCTAATATCAAAATATTTAAAAGTTTGATTTGCTTTTAAAACAATTTTATGAATTGCACTATTTTTAAAATTAAACTTAATAGCATTGGCACGAATTTTTTGTAAATCTAAAATTAAAGATTTACCATATCTATTTTCTGCATGGATGGTATGAACTAAATTTAATCAATCATGTTGGTTCATTGTTAATACTGCTTTTAACTCAGTATTATATTTTTTTAAAAAGTTATTTGCTTTTTCAATATCTTTAATCTTAAACTTTGGAGTTAATTGTGGACTTAATTTTATTAATGTATTTTGTAATAATAAATAATCTTTTAACTCTTGTGCTTCTAATTTTTTAAAATTATTTTTAAATTCTCTTTCAGCAACATAACCTAAATTTTGGATTATTGTTTCACGATTAGGAGCAAAACTATAATTAAATAAATAACGTTTATTACCAATAATTTTATCTGTTAAAATTTCTTTGCCACTTACTTGACTAATTATTTCTTGTAAATTTTTTGCTTCTTTAACACCAATTTGTTCTAATGTTTTAGTTTTTTGTGCTAATTTAATAAATTTAGTTGTCCGATAACCACGACTTATTTTATTAAGTCCAGCAAATGCTGGTAATACATTAAAAAAAGTATTTAATGGTGTTACATTTCCTTTTAAATAATCATAAACTTGATTAATAGTAAAATCAGTTAAAAACTCGACACCAACAGCACTAATACTAGCAATTAAATCACTTGCCCCTAATCCAAGTGCTATGCTTTCACTTAAACCGCCAGTAAAAGGAGCAAGTGCTACTGCTATTACTTGGACACCAATCATTTCTAAAATTTCTCATCAAAAACTTTTATTTTCTTGTTGCTTACTGATTCTAGTATGTTTTGGTTTATTGATATTGAAAAGTATTGCTGTACTAGTTGTACCAATTGCCATGATTAAATTTCCTTAATTATTGAAGCGTTATTTTAATTGGACTTGTTGAACCTTTATAATTTGGATCATTTACATTTGCTCTAATCACTATATATAAATCACCAGTTTTTTGTTTATTATTACTAATAATGTTTTTACCTTGCTCATCACTAAAATATTTAATAGTTGGATTTTCCAAACTTGGATTTAAACTATTAATTTCTTTTGCATATAAAATATTTGCATCTAATTCTTTATTAGTTTTATTTGTTTTTGCAGCATTATTTATTGTTAACGTTGTAATTTTAGATTTTAAATCATTTTTTACTTCACTTTTAATTACTCCACATAACATTCAACGTGATGTTGTTTCTTTTTTTGACATATAAGGAATTGATTGCCCAAATACTTCACCACCAACTAAATAAGTTCTACCAACTTTACCATCTGCCACTTGTTGTAAATAAATAACTGTATTTTGTAACATATATCTTTTCATTGCTTTTGGCGTTGCTAAAATAAAATTCATTATTTCATCTTCATTTTTATCATTTGTAAATGTCATATAATCATCTAATACAATTTGACATAATACACCTTTTACATATAAGTCATTTCCATTTAAACGTAATTGTTGTGCTAATTCATTATCAGTAATTATTCCTTTATTATCTGCTAAATAAACTAAACTATCATAAAGATTATTAGTAATAAAAAATTTACAATTTGTACTATTTCGTAATTGAAATAAAGTATTTCATGCCGATAACATTGCTTTTAAATATCCAATTGGTGTTGGATCAGTTATTGTTACTTTTGTAGCAAATTGAGAAATTATGTTAGTATCATCATTTGCTAATTTATCTGTTAAATCATTAGCAACTTCATATTGCATACTGTCTAATAAATTTTGACCATTTTCAGCATTTAAGTCAATATTTGCAATAGTTTCACCAGCAAGATATGATTTTTCAATTATTTTTTCAATTTTATCAGTAGTAGCATACCCAACATCATATCTTTGACTTTTGTCATCTCATGAAATAACTTTAACTTTTGGGTCTTTTGGTAATTTAATAATAAATTCAATTTTTGTAGAGTTAGTCATTTCAATTGGAAAAAAGTTTGCTCATGGTGAATTTGATTGTTTAAAAAATTCAATGAATTCTGGTGCTTCAACTAATTTTTCTGTATTATTTAAGTTTGTTTGAATATTTACTGCCATTTTAAACTTCCTTTTCTATAAATAATTTTTCTTTTTATAATCCAATAATGGATTAATTTTAATTGGTATTTGATTTGTTAATATAGTTTCTTGTTTACCACCTGTATTAATTGGTTCTTTAAACAATGGTTGTTCTTTAATAATTTTTTTAATAGTATCTTCTATTTTTGAATTTTCTATATTATTTGTTTTAAATTTTAAATAATCATAAAATTCACTTTTAACTTGATATTTTTTAAATATATTAATTATTTCTTTTTCTTTTATTTCTTGTTTAAGTTTATTTAATTTATTTTCTGCTTTATTAACTTTATTTTCTATTTCTTGTGAAACATCATTTTCAGTTAAAGTTTGCGTTGTTTGTTGTACATTAGTTTCATTTTCTAACATTTACAGCACCTCATTATTTAATTTCTTTATTAATTTTTTCATTAAGTTTTGCTAATTTTTTTTGATGTTTGATAATTTTATTATTTGCTCTAACATGTTTTGGAGTTGTAATAAATCGTTTTAATAAAACAATAATTTCTCGACAAAGTAATATACCAGTACTAATTCCAATTGTTTCAAGTGCTTTTAAAAAATCTTTCATTTTTATATTTTCCTTTCTTTTTATAAGTGATAATAATTTTCATCAAATGATAATTGTGCATTAATATTAACTTCACTCATATCACTACCATAACTATTAATACTTACATTATCATTAATAAGATTTGCAGTTTCATTAGTGAATACTGTTTCTTGCATTTCAGTATTATTATGTACTGTTTCCATAGGTAATAAATTATGAATAATTTCACTTATTCCTGCAATAATAGTAGGTACTGCATAAGCATTATTAAAATCATTATTAATACCCATAGCAACACCACTACTAATCAAGCAACCACCAGTTGCCATATTTGCTATTTTTCTAATAGTTTCAAATCTATTAGGTATTAATTCAGTTAAACCACTAATAAGATTTGAAACACCATAAGCATTTAAACTAATAAAAGTATCTCAATCCATTAAATTATTAGGATTATTATTTATGCTTAATAATGGTCATGGTGGTATTTCAGTAGTAGTTGTACTTGTAGTAGTAGTTATAGGCATAGGTGTTGTAGTGGGTTCTATTGGATTAATATTATTTTCTGTTCATTTACTATAATTTGCTAAACCAATTGTTCCTAATCCTAATAATATTTTTTTACTACTATTAATTACTTTTGTTTTAGTATTTGGCATTTGATTTAAGTTTCATATATCTAAACCTAATTTTTTACCAAATAATAAACTATTAATTGAACCTAATATGGGATTACTAATTACTTGACCATAATAAGCACTTGTACCTATCATTGCACAAATAGGACTAATTCCAATTCTTATTAATTTTAATAAAGTATAATTATTTGATTGTACAATTAAATCATTTGGCATTTTCATCTACTCTTTCTAAATTTTCTATTTTTTTAATTCAAACTTTTACTCAACCTTGATAAACATCATTATCACCAACTATTAATGCAACATTATCTTCGGGGTCAGAAATAATTATATGTTGTGACTTAACATTAGGATATTTCATTAATATAATTGCTCTAATATCATTATGAGTACGAAGTGCTTGTGGTGAAGGTGATAATATTTCAATTTCATCTTTATCACCAAATAAAGTAGGTAATATAATCATTATTTATTCTCCTTATTTTTAGTTAAATTATTAAAAATATAATATCAACCCATTAATAAAGTTTCTTTATTACCAAATGTTAAATTAGAAAGATTTCAATCTTCTTTAAAAACTAAATCATCTGCTAATTTATCTGTTAAATCTGTATTTCAATAATCTTCATAGTATCAATCTTGTCATTTTTTTCTATCAACTAAAATATTTTTTATGTATGGTTTAAACTCTTTTACATTACTTGTAAATGTATTTTTTAAACTATAAATAAGATTATGATCACTGTGTGTATAAAACTGCTTATCCCATATTAACTGTGTTATATTTAAAAATCTATCACTAACTAAATTATTTATTATTAATTCATGTTCTTGATTATATAACTTAATTATAGTTGGTATTCATTCATTAAGAGTCCTTATATTTCTTCATAGAATAATATTTATTTCATCATTATAATCTGATAATGTCACTATTCATGTTTTCATTATTTATATTCCTTATTTTCCTTATTTTTTGTTAAATTATTAACTATTTTTTTTAAACATTTCATACATCAATTTTTAGTTAATCAAATTCTTTTATTACAATATTTACATTTATTCATTTTTACTCTTTTCATTTTTTAAATCATTTAACATTAATTGAACAAAATGCACGATTTTTAGGAATATTTAAAGTATTAAAGATTTGACCACTTACTATAATTTCATCGTTTTTGTTTAATAAAATACATCGTTTATAAAATTTTGGGTTATTAAAAATTAAAGTAACATAGTTTAAACCATTCCATTGTCCACGAACACTATAATATAATTGTTTATTACCTTTTTCATGATATTTTGCTTCAATAGTGTTACTAAGTTTTACTGTTAATTTAACATAATTTGCTTTATCTTTCATTTTTAAAATTCCTTAAATAATATTGAATATGCTTATATGCATCTTCTTCATGTTTTGTTAATTTTATATTTCCTTTATAATTTTCTATTTTGTTTTTATTTTTTGGATGGTTTTCTAGATAATCTCATTTCATAACATCTTGTACTAAAACCATTAATGCACCAATAATTTTAGGAGTTGCTAATGGATTAGTTAATAATTGTTTTGAACTTAAAAAGAAATTTTCTACAATAACTAATATTTTTTTATTAATAAATTGTTTTTTAATTTTTAAAAAGCATTCTTTAAATAGATTTTTACTTTCTAAAACAGTTTTAGTTTTAAATGTTTCATTAAAAATAATATTATTAGTTTCATTTGAATATATAATAATTCCATTATTACCAATCCCAGCGGGGTCAATACCAATAATTAAGTCATATTTCATAGTACTAATTAATTCTTTATTATTTTTGCTGTTTGTTTAAGGTATTTAGGTAATTTATCATAGCAACTATTACATATTAGATAAGGTATAGACCAATTTTTATATTTAATAGTTTTAGTAGATTTATTAATACAATCTTTTCAAACTTTATTAATACAAACTTTTAATTTACATTTTTGATTTTTATTAATCTTCATTATTATCCTTAATTTGTTTTTTATTATAAATTATTGCAATTCCTAATAATAAACCTATAAGATTTAAAGTAATAAATAAAAATACAATTCCAATTGCATTATTATCATTACACATATATAACCCCATAGTTGTTAATATTATTCATGCAAAAATTCCTATTATTATTAATAATATGATTGTTCCAATACTCATTAATACTTCCTTTTTTTTATCAATATATCCTGTTGCTTTTAGCATAAAGGATATATATTTTTGTTTTTTTTATTATTAATACTATTAGTTATATTTTTCTAAGAAAAATGGGCTCGAAATAAATTATAAAATTTTAAAAAACATTGAGGCATTCGATTCAATATTTATTTAATTTATGTTAAATAAATTAATATTTTAATTGAACCGGCACCGCTCAATTTTTTTTACAAGTTTTAAATTTATTTTCTCGCCCAAAAAAATTTTTCAAAAAAAAATAAAAAATAAAACCAACACTTGCTCACTGGGTAGTGGCAAGGTTGGTTAAATAAAAAATAGAATTAATATAGTAGGTTCCCTAGTAGGTCTATATATACTAGTTTCCAATTCGCTCCCACCCCAAGAATTACCATTATTTAATGGTTAGTATATTTTATTAGGTATCACTCCACTTATTATTTATCCATGCAAGTCCACATGTTCTAGCTACTATTTTTAACAACTGTGTTGTAGTTCACTGTTTTAGTTCCCTAACACTTGTTGATAATAGCGTTAAAGAGGATTATTAAAAATTTTAAAATTTTACAATTACAAAAAAAAGACAAGATTTTTATTCTCGTCTTTGTTAATAATTTTTATATAAATTAGAAATGAGAGTTTAAGTGAAAAGGGGTAATTATGTATTAATAGACATCTTCGCCATGCTCCCGTATTTTGTATTACCATTATTGATGTATTACGTGCTAAATTTTGTGCAACATATATTTCTCAATTATCTACACTATTTGTTCAAAAAAACTCTTTTATTAAAGTTGGATATTTACCAATCATATTAATACTATGTGATGCTTCTCAATCATAAAATATTCTATAAAATGTATTTGATTTTAATTTATATTGTATATTAATTCTATCATTTGAAACTGCTACATCTTTTCATTTTGGACATGGACAATGAGTTGTTGGATTTTCTTTTAATTCAATATCTCAATTATTTTCTTCGATTTCATTAGTTTTTAAACTTTTTGAATTAATTTTGAAAGGTTTAATTATATTAACTTTAACAGTATTTTGTAATTCTTCTAATGAAAATATATTTCCATATTTTGCATTTCCACCAGTCATAATTAAAAAATAATTATGATTAATAACTTTTAAACTTAAAGTTACTTCTTTCTTCATTTTCAATTTTTCCTATTGTAAGAAAAAAAGTATCATTATATCCACCAAGAAACCCACCAGTTTTAAATTCTACTTTAATTTTTGTAGTAACTTGATTAAATGGTGGTTTTTCTCATGTTATATATGTTCTATATAATTTATAAAAACCAAGTTGAAAATTACCATATTCTCTATTACTTATACTTTTTCCTATTATAGTTCAATTTTCTTTATCTTGTTTTTTATCTAATAATTCATTCATACCACCAACAATAGTTTTATTAGTAGTATTTAATTTTTGATATTGATTATTATATGCAACATTATTTGAAATTTGTGTATTATTACCAGAGAAAATAGAAATTGTATTATTTTTATTTATATTAACATCATCACTATTTTTTAATTTATCTTGTTTTTTATCTAATAATTCATTAGTTTCTTGTTTTGTATAATAATTATCTAAATTAGGTGGTTCATTTCCACCAGTAGCACTAATAACATTAGTATCACTAATATGAATATTTTCACCAGCAATTAATTTATCTTGTTTTTTACTTATTTTTTCATCAATAAATTTATGAACATATTTAACAGGGGTATATCTTTATCACCAGTAAAAGGTATAGTTCCAAAATCAATATATTCAAAAGCACCCCATTGATTTTCTCTTACATATTTTAATTTATCTTGCTTTAATGCTATTTTATTAATTTCTTTTTCTATTTTATTACTAATATCACTATTAACTACATGATTTTCTTTATCATAAGTAATATCAATAGTTTCTTTTGGACTTTTAAATCTGGTACTGTAGTAGTTGTATTAATACCACGAGTATCAATATCAACTACTGGACTATCTAAATTTTCATGTTGATAAATATTAATTTTTACTCTATTATCACTACTTTTAAGATTAATAATTTTTAAATATTCAATTAATCTATTAATTTCACCACGATTACTTAAAAATTTAGAAAAAAAACTTTCTTTATTAGGTAAATTTAAAGGAAATCCTTGCATATTTGGATATTTATTTATATCTCTTAAATAATTAAATACTTGTGTTGGTATAAAATAAGGGTCTTCTGGATTATTTTGTGAATAAACTATACCACCTTGTCCTATACTTGCTTGACCACGTGCATATTCAACACCTTTACTTAATAAAAAATTAACATAATGAGTAGTTGCAGTTTGAATATTATCAGTAAATTTTGTTGGATTTATTTCTGGTCATTTTTTTGAAATAATAAAACCACTTAAAAAATCAATATTATTACTTGCAATTTCAATTGCATATCTAATTTCACTATCTGGTGTTGTAATTTCATCAAATAATTGATTATTAAAACCTTTTCAATTTTTAAATTCTTCTATTGTTATAAACATTAATGGGTCTTTAATAGCCATAATAATTTACTCCTTAATGTAAAATAAAGGGTATTTAAACCCTTTAAATTTTAAATTTAGTTGCTTTTTTCTTATCTTTTTCAGTTAATTCTTTCTTTTTAGATTTTTCTAATAAAACAAAATTATCTACTTGTTCTTTATCAATATTAAATGAATCTAATAATTTTGCTGTTTGAGTACTTTCTAATTGTAAATGAGAATTTAATTGTTTAATATTAGCAGTAATAAATTCTAATTCTTTATTACGTTTTAATTCTTTTGCTAAATTTGATTGTTTTGATTTTTTAATAATTTTTGATAAAAATAATAAAACAATAGTAACAATTACACCACTAGCAACTGCTCCACTTAATACTGCTGAGATTACTGTTGTTGATAAATTCATAATTTATTCCTCCAATTGTATTTTATTTGAATGTTGTTTACATAAATTACATTCTTTTTTATGCTTTTTAATATTTTTATATTGATATATTAAATAAGGACTTGTAATAATAATTGGTATAGTTATTAATATATATTTAATTAATTTTCCATAATTACCTAATTTAGTAATAATATTTAATCCAATATGACCAAACATAGGAAATAAAGTTAATATTAAATGGTCTGGTCAAGTAAAATTATATTGATTAGTATAATTACCTATTCCCATTGCTATTGGTATATTAGGTATTAATCAAGGTGTTATTGTAAAAAATAATGTTATTAACATACCTATAATATGACTAGTTATTTTTAAAATATTAGATATTAATATTTTTATTTTATCTATATGAGTACTATTTTTATTAAATCAAATTTTATTTAATCTTTTATATTCTTTATTATCTTTTGAGATTGGATTAATAGTATTTCATATACCAATTGGTTTAATTGGTTTATCTAATTCAATAATAATTATCACCTACTTTCTTTTACTATTAATACTATATTTTTTATAAGTATTTTTATTTTTATAAATTGAAATACCAATATTTTTATTTAAATTATTATTTTTATGAAAAGTTAAATATTCTTTTCTTTCTACTCTTCATGCTCTACTACCTAATTCAGTTTTTGGTAAAGTTTTAAATTCTTTAAGTTTAAAAAATCCACGTTCTAATCTATTAATAAATGCAGTTGTTTTTAAAACATTAATATTAGTTGATTTAATAATGTTATAACGTTGTTTACCTTTAATAATACCTTTCTGTTCTTTAAGTTGTTTCTTTACATATTTACGAATTTGACTTGGTAAAAAACTTCTTAAAAAATATCTTCAAAATATTGTTCCAGCACCATTACCATTTTTACCTTTTTGTACTTTCATTAAATTTCAAGTTTCTTCTGGTACATTTGGATAAGTGTAAGGACCATATCAACGTTTATTTTTACTTGTATCACTTTGAAATAAACCTTGTAATATTCCTAATTTTAATGATTGATTAGATTTATAAAATAAACCTTTTTTAAATCATGAACTTGATAATATTACTCAACCTTTATCATCTTTATCATTAATATTTTTTTTATCTTCTTCATTAGATTGTATTTCTTTATTATTACTATCTTTAAATAAATTACTTATTTTTTTAACTTTATTAACATAACCATTAATAGTGCTTATTTCATTAGGTTTAATAGCATTTTTAAAAGTTTGTGGTAAGTTTCTTATTTTATCTAATTGAGTTTTTAATTCTGTTAATTCACTAGGTTTTAAAATTGATAAAAGTTTTTTAATAATATTTGGATTAAAGGTTGAATATGGTTGTCCAAGTTCTTCTTCACTAACATTTTCACTATCTAAAACTGATTTTAAACTTTGATTTTTACTATATAACTTTAATAAACTAATAATTGCAGTTCTAATATCATTAGTTTCTAATGCAGAATAGATAATTCTAATAATTAAAGGTAACATAATTTAATTCTTATAAATGATAATAATTTTCATCAAATGATAATTGTGCATTAATATTAACTTCACTCATATCACTACCATAACTATTAATACTTACATTATCATTAATAAGATTTGCAGTTTCATTAGTAAATACTGTTTCTTGCATTTCAGTATTATTATGTACTGTTTCCATAGGTAATAAATTATGAATAATTTCACTTATTCCTGCAATAATAGTAGGTACTGCATAAGCATTATTAAAATCATTATTAATACCCATAGCAACACCACTTGATATTAAACATCCACCAGTTGCCATATTCGCTATTTTACGAATAGTTTCAAATTTATTAGGTATTAATTCAGTTAAACCACTAATAAGATTTGAAACACCATAAGCATTTAATGAAATATAAGTATCTCAATCCATTAAATTATTAGGATTATTATTTACAGTCAATAATAAATCTGGTGGAAAAGGATCTACTGTGGTTGTACTAGTAGATGTTGTAGTACTAATAGTACTTGTTATTGGATTAATTGTTGTAGTAGGTTCTATTGGGGTAATAATAGTATTTAAAAACTTAGTATAATTTGCTAAACCAATTGTTCCTAATCCTAATAATATTTTTTTACTACTATTAATTACTTTTATTTTATTACTTGGTCTTTGATTTAAGTTTCATATATCTAAACCTAATTTTTTACCAAATAATAAACTATTAATTGAACCTAATATTGGATTATTAATTACTTGACCATAATATGCTGATGTACCTATCATTGCTGCAATAGGACTTATTCCAATTCTTATTAATTTTATTAATGTATAATTATTCGATTGTGTATTGTCAACATTTGGCATTTTCATTTGCTCCTTTTAATAATTGATTAGTTTTTTTAATTTGAATTCTAACTGTTCCTTGACAATTAATATTATCTCCTACACATATAGCAAAATTATCATGTACATCACTTACTATAAAATAATCATTTCTTAATTTAGGATATTCATCTAATAAAATTGCTCTTAAATCATTACTACTAATTAAATCTTGTGGTTTAGGTGAATAAATAGTAATATGTGCTTTTTCATTAAAATATTTATAAATATATTCCATAATTATTTTTTAGAAAATTCTAATTTAACAATACCAATATAGTCAGTATTATTACCAGTCATAGTAGCACTTGTTGATGTAATATTACTAAATGTTGCTTTACCTTTTTCATAACCAAGATTACCAACATTTGCTATTGCAGTTTCTAATTCATCATTAGTAGGAATTGCACCAGTCATAGTAATTTTTCCTAAATCTTTATAATAAATTATATTTTCTAAATCTAAAATAAAATCATCATAATCAGTTTTTTTAAAAGTTGCAGTTAATTTATTATTTACTTTACTTCATTCTTTATTTTTTGCAGTATTAATTTCATTAAGTGTAGGCATTTTAGCCATAATAATATACATTAAATCTGGTCTAATAGCAGTAGGTACTGAATATAAACATTTTCCTAATCATTTCATATTTCCAGTATTTGGGTCTAAAATTTGTCTAATTTTTTCAAATGAAATAGGCATACCTCACATATATCTATTAATCATTGCACCTAACATATCATTTAAAATATAATCTTTTTCTAAATGCATAGCAGTTAAAGATTTTTGTGTATCTGTACTATGAATAAAATCTTGTTCTAAAAAGAAACTTTCATATATTTCTACACCCATTACAGATGTTTTATATAATTTTCCAGTTGTTACAGTATCAGCAGCAATTTGTGAATAATTTAATAATGCAAATGCTTTTGTCATTTGTAATGTTCCATCAATTCCAAATACACCAGTAATATCTGATTTATTACCACCAACCATAATATCTGTAATTTTTTTAATTAATTGTTTATTATTTTTATAACCAATTTTATAAAATGCTTCTTTTGCAGTTTCTGGTGTTAAATTTAATAAATCAATAGGTAATACTAATGATTTAGCAATACAATAATCTTTAATACCTTGTAAAAAACTTAATTCTAAATTATAAAATAAGTTATCTGTCATACTTGAAACTCATCCACTAACCATAGATGCTGCAACATCTGGTGTTGAACTTAAAAATCTTTCAATATCAAATTCAGTTATTTTTCAATCAATAACTAATATTTGGTCTAAAATAACACTTGTTGTTTTTACTGTTCCTACTTGTTTTTTAGTTCCAGTAGTATCATCTCATGTAGAACCTCATATTAATCGTGCAACAGCACGATAAATAGCCATTCCTACACCAGTTAAATTACTAATTTGATTTGGTGTAACAGTTGTTCTTAAATATACTGATGTCATTTCATTAGTTAATACACCTCGTATTTGTGCTTCCATTACACTTAAAATTGCTTTTTCTGTTGAACTATTACCACCAGTAACTAAAGCTTTTGGTAAATCTGGTAAAGCCATTATTTTCTCTCCTTAATAAAAATTAAGCAGAAAATATTTAATTATTTAATTTATATTATTTATCACCACGTGCAGCACTAATTAAAGTAGCTAATTCTCTTTGGTCAGTAATACCAATAGTTTTAGCTTTTTCTTTAAGTTGATTAATTTTATTAATATCTGCTATTTGGTCTAAATCAGAAATAATTTTTGGATTAAATATTTTAATTTCTTCTTGTTTTATTTCTTTTTTAATTTCATTATTATTAAATAATTCTGCATAATCTTCTTTTATTTTATTTAAAGCAGAATGTTTATCAAAATCTTTATATTCATTATTCATTAATAATTTAGCAAGTTTTACTTGTTTATCATTAAAATTAGTAAATAATTCTTTTTCTTGATATTCATTTACTTTTATTTCATATTCTTTTAATTTAGTTTGATATTCATTTAATTTAGGTTCCAATTCAGTTTTAGTATTTTTATAAACAAAATTTCGGTGTTGTTCTAATAAATTTTCTAATTCTTCATTAGTATAATTTTTATTTTTATCTCAGTTAAAATTTTCCATATTTAACTCCTAAACTCACAGAATGGCTACTGCTTCCTTATATAAATTATATCATTTTTTCCCTTTAAAATAAAGAAAAAATCTATATTTAATATAGATTTTTAATCATTATTTTCTATTTTTCTTGGTTCACAAATATTAATAATTATATTACTTTGTGTAGTATTATCTTCTTCATTAATATCAAATTCATTAGGATGAGATTTTAATCAATGTGTATAAATTAACTCTGGTTTAACTAATGCTTTTTCTAACATATGAGTTGAAATAATACTACGTGCTTTATCATAACTTTTTAAAAAATTACGTTGTCATGGACTACTTCTACGTCGGCAATCATAAACAAATTTTCTATCTATACCAAGTGCATTATTTAATCCTTGTGGTGTTAATGTTTTATTTTTAGTTCTTAAATAATTACTAATTGTAACATCATAATTTCCTAATTCTTTTCTTTGTTTTGGCATATTATCACCTTTTAAAATCATTATTATCATTAAGTATATTATAACATTTAGTATGATTGTTATATATAATCATTTTAGATTAATATTATGAAAGGAATTAATTATGATTTTATTTCATGAAAAATTTGATTATAATCAACATAAAATTAATTATGATAAACAAATGTTATTAGATTATCAAAATAAAATATTAAAATATGATGATTATTGATTTAAAAATAAATATGATAAAAATAAATATAAAGTAATAAAACGTAGAAAACATTTAATAAAAAATGAATTTGGTATTTCTTATTTATCATTAAGAACATATAAAAATAAATTAACAAATGAAATTATAACTCCAACAAGAACATATATAGATATTGATAAATATAAAAATTATACAAATTCTGTTAATAAATTAATAATACTAAATGCAAATTTAAATAATATTACATATCCTATAATTAAACATAATTTAAAAATTGATATATCTTTATCAACTATTTGTAGAAGATTAAAAAAAACTACTATATTTGTACAAGAATTACCACAAGAAAAAAGAAAAATATTACCATACGAATATATTTATATACAAACAGATGAATCATATAATAATTTAATTGATAGTAAGAAAAAATGAAAATATAGACATAGAACAGTAAGTGTAAGTACTGGTTTTGATTTAAATAAATCTACTGATAATAGACATGTTTTAGAAAATAAATATATTTTTGTTATATCAACTAAAAAAGGTCAAAGAATTACTAAAAAAGAATTTGCAAAAGCAATAATAACTACATTAGATAATATTTTTATTGATTATTCTAATAAAAATTTAAAATTAAGTGGAGATGGTGCTAATTATATTAAATCTACTGCTAATTATTTAAAAATAGATTATGCTGTAGATAAATGACATCCATTACAAAAATTAAAACAAGTATTTATTGTAGGTCAAAGAACAAAAGAAAATAATAAAAAATTAAATTATGCTTATTATGAATTATTTTTAAATGGTTGTTATTATAAATTATTAGATTATTTAAAAGAAAATAATACTGATAAAAAAATATATGAATATTTTAAAAATAATAAACAAGGTATTATTAATCAATCTGCTACTTGAAATATAGGTTGTAGTGCTGAAAGTGATGTATATCATTTAATAAAATCTATATCTAATAATAATGCTAAAATTTATACAAAAGAAGTATTTTTTAATTTATTAAAATTAAAACAAGCAAGAATAAATAAATTAAAAGTATTTGTTTAAATTAATAAAATTTAATAAATCTAAACCTAAATAGTTAGGAATTTTTAGTTTAAAATAATAAAAATAAATAAATAAAAATCTTTACTAGTAATAATAATTATGCTATAATTAAAGCAACAATTAATAATTTATTTTATCTTTTATTTAAAGAAAATTAAATTATATCCGTATTTGAAATTCGTCCGTAAAACGTTGATATGGTCCTTACACTTATCCAAATGTACCAGAAGAAACTTGAAATTTAATGAAAGTACAAAAAGGTAAAAATGGTAATGGTGCTGGAACAATATTTTGAAGATATTTTTTAAGAAGTTTTTTACCAAGTCAAATTCGTAAATATGTAAAGAAACAACTTAAAGAACAGAAAGGTATTACTAAAGGTAAACAACGTTATAACATTATTAAATCAACTAATATTAATGTTTTAAAAACAACTGCATTTATTAATAGATTAGAACGTGGATTTTTTAAACTTAAAGAATTTAAAACTTTACCAAAAACTGAATTAGGTAGTAAAGCATGAAGAGTAGAAAGAAAAGAATATTTAACTTTTCATAAAAATAATAATTTAAATAAAAATATTGGTATTTCAATTTATAAAAATAAAAATACTTATAAAAAATATAGTATTAATAGTAAAAGAAAGTAGGTGATAATTATTATTGAATTAGATAAACCAATTAAACCAATTGGTATATGAAATACTATTAATCCAATCTCAAAAGATAATAAAGAATATAAAAGATTAAATAAAATTTGATTTAATAAAAATAGTACTCATATAGATAAAATAAAAATATTAATATCTAATATTTTAAAAATAACTAGTCATATTATAGGTATGTTAATAACATTATTTTTTACAATAACACCTTGATTAATACCTAATATACCAATAGCAATGGGAATAGGTAATTATACTAATCAATATAATTTTACTTGACCAGACCATTTAATATTAACTTTATTTCCTATGTTTGGTCATATTGGATTAAATATTATTACTAAATTAGGTAATTATGGAAAATTAATTAAATATGCATTAATAACTATACCAATTATTATTACAAGTCCTTATTTAATATATCAATATAAACAAATTAAAAAGCATAAAAAAGAATGTAATTTATGTAAACAACATTCAAATAAAATACAATTGGAGGAATAAAAATGAATTTATCAGTTACATTAATTTCAGCAGTATTAAGTGGAGCAGTTGCTAGTGGTGTAATTATTACTATTGTTTTATTATATTTATCAAAAATTATTAAAAAATCAAAACAAAGTGAATTAGCAAAAGAATTAAAACGTAATAAAGAATTAGAATTTATTACTGCTAATATTAAACAATTAAATTCTCATTTACAATTAGAAAGTACTCAAACAGCAAAATTATTAGATTCATTTAATATTGATAAAGAACAAGTAGATAATTTTGTTTTATTAGAAAAATCTAAAAAGAAAGAATTAACTGAAAAAGATAAGAAAAAAGCAACTAAATTTAAAATTTAAAGGGTTTAAATACCCTTTATTTTACATTAAGGAGTAAATTATTATGGCTATTAAAGACCCATTAATGTTTATAACAATAGAAGAATTTAAAAATTGAAAAGGTTTTAATAAATTAGAATTTGATGAAATAACAACACCAGATAATGAAATTTGATTTGCAATATCAGTAGCAAGTAGTAATATTGATTATTTAAGTGGTTTTTCTATTTTAAAAAAATGACCAGAAATAAATCCAACAGAATTTACTAATAATATTCAAACTGCAACTGCATATTATGTTAGATTTTTATTAACAAAAGATAGTAATTATATTCGTGGTCAATCTTCAATTAGTCAAGGTGGAATGACTTATAGTGAAACTAATCCAGATGATCCATATTTTATACCACCAGAAATATTTAATTGTTTAAGAAAAATTAAAGAATATCCAAATATTAAAGGTTTTAATTTAAATGGTATAGAACCACAAAAAAATAAATGATTTAATAAATTTATTTCAAATTGTGGTGAAGATAGTCCGTTAAATGATTATATTCCTTATCCTAATATAAAATCATTAGATAATAGAACTAAAATTACTATTACTCATCCACAAAATATGTTAAGACCAGTTATTAATATTGATACTAATAATATTAAAAGTATTGATAATTTAACTACTGAAGAATTATTTATCCAATATTTTAGTAATGATAGTATGCAATTAGTAGATGGTAAACAAGGTCAAAAAGAAAAAGTAATTAGTATTAGTGATATAGTAGGTAAATTAATTGAAAGTAAACAATCACAATTAACATCTAATAATGCTGGAGATAATATTACTATTACTGGAAGTGGTAAAGATATCAAAATTAATGCTTCTGGTGGTAGTGGTGATAGTTTATGAAATGATACAAGTATAGATGTTAATTTAAAATTAGCCAAAGATATTAATTTACAAGGTTATAAATTAACAAGAGTTGGTGATCCTACTAAAGAAGATGATGGTTCAAATAAAAGATATGTTGATAATAATCTAGAAAATAAAATTGATAAAGATCAATTTCCATATGCTTTTACATTAAATGCTCTTGGTACTGAAAATCCTAATTTAGAAACTACTAATAAAACTATTGTTGGTGCTATTAATGAATTAAAAGAAAAAATAAAAGATAAAAAATTTGCAAATGAATATTTTAAATATAATACTGAAACAAATGAAATAACATTACATGATGAAGAAAATTCGTTACTTTGTAAAGATTTATTAGAAAATAATGAATATAAATTATTAAAAACTCAAAATAAAAAATTATTATATGCTATTAATGAAATATTAGAAAAGCAACCAAATAGTTTAAAATGAAAAGAAGTTGGAACAAAAATAAATATAAATAATATTCAATATGCTTTTAAACCATATACTAAATATAAAATTTATTATAATTTTGAAAATCAAATAAGCATAAAAAAAGTTAGTTTTATTTGTAAAGAATTTTTATATGGTGAATTAAATACAGATGTTCAGTCTTTGGATTGAGATAATGTTAACCATAAAACAATGGTTTCTTTACAATTACAAAATAATACAATTTATATTATTAGTAACGTTGGAAAATATGGTCAACTTTTAAAATTAGAAGAATTACAAGAGTAAGATTATGAATAAAGAATTTACTTATTTACATGAAATTAGTTATTGATTATTAAATAAAAGTGATTTTACTCATAGTGAATATAATTTAAGTGGATCAAGATATTCTAGTAAAACATATAGTGTAGCAGAAGAATTAGCAATATTAATTGCAATATCAATTAAAGTTAATAAATCAATTGCTATATATTGTTTTAGAAAATTAAATAAAGATATTAATGATTTAGTTAAAGAAATATATAATGCTTTAATAATAATTGGTTTTAATGATTATAAAGATTTTACTTTAAAATATCCAAATAAACAAGCAGATTTTAGATTTAAAGGGACAAAGTCATTTATTAGAGTGATGGGGGTTTATAGTAATAGTAATGATAGAATACCACTTAAAGGTCTTTCTAGAAGTGAAATAAAAGGATTTGATTTAGCAATAGAATGATGTGAAGAAGCTAATGAATTTACACAACAAGAATTTCAAGCAATAACATTTGCATTAGGTAATGCTAAAAAAAGAATTAAAATAAAAAGTTGTAATCCAGATAATATTTATCAATATTTTATTGAATATATGAATAAAATTGTTCCTTTTAATTTAGAAATTATGAAATCTAAAAATGAACAAATTAAATCAGTATTTGATAATAATATATTTAAATTATTTCATTATAGTAATTGAAAAGTAAATGCTCATAATCTTACATTAGATATGATTAATGATTTAGAAGAATTAAAAGTATTAGATCCAATAAAAGCACAATCTTGATATGATGGTGTACCTAGTGTATTAACTGGTGCTATCTTTGCAAGATATTTAGATAAAGTTAATACTAAATTAGATTTTCAAGTTTCAAAAATAACTGGTGGTTTAGATATTGGTATGGCTACAAGTATAACTGGTCATCCAACTGCTGCTTCATTATGATTTATTGGTGAAAATAAAAATGGAAGAAGAGCACATAAAGAAAGTGAATTTTATCATAGTAATGCTACTATGCAATATAAAGATACTGATACTTTAGCAAATGATATTATTAATTACTATTTAAATGAAAGTAAACGTTATATAGCAATGGTATTTGGTTTTATTTGTTATGTTGATTATGGTAATGGTGGATTAGTATTTATTGATGTTTTAAAAAGTTGAGTTAAAAAACGTAATATAACATGATTAAAATTTATACCAATAGATAAATCAACTTTATATTTAAATGATAGAATTGATTTTACAACAATTTGTATGCTTAAAAATATTATTAGTTTTAATTGAGAAAAATGTATAGAGACTAAAAGACAATATAGTTTAATGCAATGATTAGATAAAAAGAAATTAGATACTAATAATAATGAACCTAAAATGTTAGATTTACATGATGATACTTGAGATAGTGATATGTATGCTTTAATGCATGAAATGAAATGATTAATTAATGGGATTAATAATAAATTATTAATTAATAAAAATAAATTTAATGGTGATAAATTATGATAAATACAATGGAATATTTAAGTTGTGATAAAAGTAATTGATATATTGATATACCTATGATTATTGCTCAAAAATCAACTAAATTATGATTAGGTAAAGGTTTTTTATTTAATTCAAGTAAAAAAGAAATATTAGATTATCTTAATGAAATGAATTTAAAAGATAAATGATTAGAAAAATTTTATAAATTTGGTTTACAAAATAGTTTAATGGGTAAAGTATTTATAATGATTATAGTTAATGAAGATAATAGTAAATCAATTAAAATATTACCAAATAGTTTTTGTGGTAGAGTTGCTAAATTTAATGAACAAGAACAATCAGCAGAATTTTATTTTATTAATGAACAAGCAGATAGTGCAACTTTAACATGAGTAACAATACAAAATGGAAAAGTTAAATATGAAACATATAAAGATAATAATAAAGATATTATTTTAGGTTCTACCAAAACAAAATTAAAACCAAATATAACTCCAGTAAAAATTTATGAAATTAAAAATCCATTTAATTATATACCTATTTTTGAAATTACTAATTTACCAATTATTAATTTATATGGTAATGCTACAACTTTAAATGCATATCCAGATTGTACACCAGTATGAGATTTAATTTGAGATTTAAATCGTGTAATTAGACAAAAAAGATTAGAACGTGAATTAAATGTTACTACTTTATTTGCTGCATTAGATAATGAAACAGTTAAAGAAATGCAAGAAAATGGTAATATTGCTGAAAATCCTAAAAAAGATATATTTGTTAATGTTGGTAGTGCTGGTTATGATAAAAATGGTAATGGTGGTATGCAAATTATTCAAGGTGACCCAAAATTTAATGAATATTGATTAGATTATAATGGTACTGCTAAAGCAATATTTAATGGTGCTGGTTATGATTATGATGAACATGGTAATGATGTTTATACTAATAAAACACAAAGTATGTTTAATAATAAATTTGATATGGAAACAACAGAAATAAAAATAGCATTTTATAGTGCTTATTTTTATCGTATTTTTGATTTATTAATTATTAGTGAAAATAAATGAAATGGAATTGGTGAAAGACCTTATAGTTTTAAATTTATACCAATTGCTATGACTGATCAAATAGTACAAGACCAAATTATTAATTCAAGATTAAATAATGGCACAATGACAATAACTGAAGCAATTGGTGAATATGATAATATTGACCAACTTATGGCAGAAAATAAATTAGAAAATATTATTACAGAAAATCAAAAATTAAATAAAGATTTAGGAGTAAATGAAAATGATACATCAACAAATTCAACTAATGAAACATCAACATCTACAATTAAAAAGACAACAATTACTAATTAAAAGATGTAGTTATTGAAAAATATTTCCATTTATTATAAATAATGGAGCAATACCATTAACTGAAACTGGATATAAACCTATTAATAGTAAAATAAGTGATTTTGGTCAATATGAATTAATACTTACTGGTAATACTCCAGTTGTATGTATTTGAAAAAATAGTACTAAAATATATCAAAAAAATAAAGGTATAATAGACCCAAATACTCATAAAGTAAAAGGACAAGAAGAATTTTATACAAAACAATATAAAATTGGTGATTATTGAAATGCTTATTTAATTGATGATACAAGTGGTGTTGATTTTAGTAATTTACCAAATAATCAAATATTTAAAACTGTACAAACTAAAAGACAATATACATTAGTTATGTTTGAAGAACATATTACAATTGATGATTATTTACAATTTTTTTGTGTATTTAATGATGAAAATGAAAATATAGGTGGTAATTCTGGAAAAAATCAAGATAGACAATTATTATATATTTCAAATGTAACAAATTATTATAGTCCTTATAATGGTGCATTTAGTATGCAAGTATTAACATTTAGTAGTTTAAATGATAGAGTAGTTGCAAGTGGTCAAAATACACTTGATTTTGTACAATATGCTTCTCCTGGTAGTGGTTATGCTTTTTCTACTATTCAAAATGGTATAGTTACTTTAAATCGTACTTTAATGCGTGATATAGGAGTAAGATATAGTCATAGACAAAGTTATGGATTAGAATTATTAACAAGTTGTTATTATTATGGTAGACCAATAATACAAGGACAAGAACCAATTCAACAAAATAATGAAGAAATATTTGAACAAAAAGTATTTGCTTCAAGAAGATTATTTATTGCTGGAAATAATGATCATTCTACAACTGATATTAAAAATAATGGTGGTTTACTTGCTGGAATAAATGATAAAGTAACAACAAGTAGTCATCCAGAAACTACATTTTATAATATAATGGACGCAAAACCTACTGGATTTACTCATTATGATACATGACAAAAATTTTTAGAAGCAAGACAATTTGATATATTATCACAAAAAGATTTTCAAGGATTACTTACTTGTAATAAACAATTAGCAATAAATAGTAATGGTGATGCTATTGGTAAAGCAAAGTTTTTTTGAGATAGTGAATGAAATATAAGTAATTTACAAGGTGAATATAATGTTGATATGTCAAGTAATTTTAAATATAAAGATGCAGATACTGGATTAGTTATTGGTTCACCAACTGTTGATTATAAAAAAATAAGTCAAAAATATATGTCAGCAATATTAAATTTTAATAGTGTAGTATTTAGTAGTTTAATTCAAATGCCTTATGATAGTGTACAATGATTACCATTTGCATTAAGTTCAATTCCATTAATAGGTAAATTATTAAATGCTTTAACATTAGGTATACCAGTAGGATTTATTATTACTCAAAATTCTCAGCAATATAAAAATATGCCATTTTTTAATGGTTTTATGAGTGCATTTTTTGCAAGTAATTTAAGTTCAATTATTGGTAATAATGATAATAATTGATTTATACCTTTAAATGTATTTAGTAATTCAAGTGAATTTGCATTAGGTAAAATGTTAGGTTCACATGTTAGTACAACTGCTATGACAATGAAATTAAGTGATAGAATTAGTGTTTATCCATGAGACCCTACTACTGGTAAAAAGTTAGAAGTTAAAGAACAAATTAGTACTGTTGATTTATCACAAAAGAAAAATAATAAAGTATATATTTTAGCAGAAGATACAGAGTTTTTAGATATTGCTTCACCATTAACTAATGAAGATAAAGAAACACAATGAAATCCAACAAGTAATGGAGTTATTGATGGTTCAAATTATGCTTATATTATTGATACAATTGTAACTCAATCATTACATCAAGGTGAAGAAAGACATACATTTTATAGTGATAATCCTTTTACTTATCAAGGTGATTATAATGAAATATCAATTGCTCAATTTCGTTATAATAATATGGGTTATTTAACTGGTAATGCTTTTAATTGAACAACTTTGTATAAATTAAATCATGATGAATATGAAGAAAGTGAAGAAACTACATTTAGTTATCCAGCAAGTATATTACCACCAAGTCCACAAAATATAGCAAAAAATATAACAATTTTAAGTTCAAAAGAAGTATCTGCAAAATATATTAATCAAAATGTAAATTTAATTAGTTCTGAAATTACAGATAATTATTCTAATTGATATGGTAGTACTGAAATTGGTGGTATAAATGAAAATGATTTAAAAGTTTATTCTATTGATTTAAAATCATTATTAGACCCTACATTATTAATTAATACTTTTAATGATTTAAAAAGATATTATAAATCAATAACTATTGAATATTACATAAATTCTGATTTAACTACTAATTTTCCTATACAAGGTTTTCACTATAATGCTTCATTTCAAAATCCAAATAATGTAACAACTATTAAAACAATATTATTAAATGATTTAATATTTAATAATAATTTTTCAAGAATAATAAAACATGAATTTATTCATAATGGTACCGGAAGTCCACGTGGTAGGGGTTATATTGCCTATGCTTATTCAGTAGCACAATGAACTTATGTATTTCAAAAAGCAAAATTTGAAATACAGTTTAATGGTAAAGGAACAAATTATAATGATGTTTTAGATTATATTCCTTTATGTGGAATAAATTTTGATAATTCATCAAATAGTTTAATTTGAAATATTGGTATTGCAACTTCTTATTTTGAATTAGATTGTACACCAAATGAAATTGATAACAGAATAGGAAATATAAAAAATGGAAATGCCAATTCTTTAATAATTAATAAAATTGTGTTAAATGTAAGATAGAAATTAGTTTTTTGTTATAATAAAATTACATAGTTTAGATAGATTATATTATATTAATTATAATAAAAAGGGGTATTTTCATATGAAATTTATTTTAAAATTATTAAGTACTATTAAATTAGCAACATTACCAGTAACAGTCACTACTGCTTGTGGCATTGAACAAGGTCTCCCACAAACTTTTACAGCAAAATTTGATAAAATTAATAAATTTAATGTTACTATCATTAATATGTCAATTCCAGTAATGGATTTAAAACTTTATAAAAATGATGTAATAGATAATTCTGATTATCTTAGTGATTTTTATAATAAGGAAGGATATATAAAAATTGAAATTGGTGGAACAATGTTTAGTAAATTTTTAAATGTATATGGATTAAATATGAATAATACTGAAAAAGATATTAAAGATAAATTAAATAATACTATCATTTCTAATGGTAATATTACTGTTAGAAAATATGCTCCATATGTTAATTTTTATTATCTTATTGATTTTTATGGTAAAATCTAAATAAGATAACATTCTCCCACAATCTTAAATATTAATGTATAATGTAATGAACTTACTTAGGTAAGTTACAGATGTTTTATTATTTACTCTTTATTATTAGGTTGGCACCTAATTAAAAAGTTACCTTAATTGGTAACTTTTTTATATTGAGAAGATAAATGCATTTCCACTTATAGTTAAATGACCTTCAGCTATTTCTGGTACTCCTAATAATACTTCATATTCTTCATTTTCAAATGCTTTACTATCCATACTACCAGCTCTTATAGGTATAAGAAAAGCATTATTTACAACATCAAACTTTCCTTCAAAATCAAGTCTTATTTTTTCATCCATTTTTATTCCTAAAAATATTTCATATAAATTTATTTCTTTGGGTTTATCAAATACATTATTAAATCCAATTTTTCCTTTAGGAACTAAATTTAATTCTTTTACTAATTTCATTGAAATAAAAGATATAGTAGAACCAGTATCTATTAAAGCTTTACAATCTTTCATCGGTTTATTTCTATCAATATCAATAATTCCGTTATTATTATTTGGTAATCCTACTACAACATCTATAATGGCTCTATTATTTTTAAATTGTTTTACTATTCTTCCCATTTTAACCCCACTAATTCTAAATTATTAATATTATCTTTTTTTAGTAGTTTTTGAATAGAAAAAGGTTCATCTTTAAATTTTTTATGCGCTTCAATACTTGCTTCTTTATATTTTTCATAAAAATTAATTAAATTTTGATTTTTTAATAAAATATAATGACCAATTTTATCTGGATTTTCTTTTATTAATTTTTCTTTATTTTTTTGAAATCATTCATAATTTTTATCAACTTCTTCTTGATATTTATCTTTTATCATATTTTCACCACCTTTCATATATTAACATTTTTTTTATTAATTATTTATTCCTTATTTTTATAATATTCTTTTATTTCTTTTACTTTATTTTTAAATTGTTTTTTATGAAAAAAACACATATTAAAAAATTGTTCTACACTATTTTCTATATCTAATGTTTTTAAAGTTATTAATACTTTATTATTACATTCTTTAACAATACATTTCAATAATACTTTTTCTTGTTTTTGTTTTTGCATTAATTATTCTCCTTTCTTATAATAAAATTCATTATTTTGTAAATTAAATAATTATTATAAAAATTACAGTCTTTATAATCTTCTATTAAAAATATTAATTCTAACATTATTTTTTCTCCTTATTTCATTTAAAATCTTTTGAACAAATTTCATCACACATATTACATTTTAAATGTATAGAACATAAACATTGTAAAGATATAGAAATATTACATTTTTCACAAGTAGTAAATCAATCTCAATTATTACATAATGATTGTGTATAATGTAATGTTTTTATTTTTTCTTTATTCATTATTTATTTTCCTTATTTAAATAATATCAACCAATTAATAAACTATCTGCTTCATCATGATTATTAACTTTTATATTTCAATCATATTGTTCAATTAATTCATTTGCTAATTCTAATGATAAGTATTTATCTCATTTATTAATTTTTTTAAAATTTGCTACACTTCATTCTCTTAAATGTCATTTTTTTCATTCACTTGGACTAATTAACATCTCTTTTGTTAATAATTTATTAAATGTTCCTGCAATAAAACCCCTAAGATGTTCTTGTGTTTCATAACCAATACCATTTTTACATGAAAAGTACCACGTTCTATAATTAAATCTATATCATTATCTCTTTTTCTCTGAAAAAATATTTCGCCTTGAAAATCAATAAAGTCTAATTTTTTATTGTTAAAACTAAAACTTCCTATTCATATTGGTTTTCATATACAATAATCTTCTATATTAGGTTCACAAGTATTATGTGGTAATCTTACTTCTTTAAATTTACAATTTTTTCTTTCTCATAATGTAAATCCAGTATTTTTCATACTTGGATCAATTGAAAGTAAGTAATTAGTCATTATTTATTCTCCTTATTTTTAATTAAATTATTAACTATTTTTTTAAAACATTTCATACATCAATTTTTAGTTAATCAAATTCTTTTATTACAATATTTACATTTATTCATAATTTTTATATTCATTTTTATTATTATTTTTTAAATTTTTAAATCTTTCTCTAATTTCTTTTAACTTATCAAATAAAATTTTTAAATAATTTTCACCCATTAATATTAAAAAATCTTTATTATTATTTGGATTTAATCTTTCCATATCTTCTCTTATATATTCATCAAATAAAACTGTATTTGTAATCATATATTTATCAAAATAATCTAATTGTTTTTCACTTGGTTCTCATTTTTCATTTTGTATTTTTACATTATTATTTTGATATTTATTATTATTTTGTATTAAATTAATATCATCATTATCTGGATCTAATTCATCTTCACTTAATAATAATAAATTCATTAAAAAATATCTATAAGTATAAGTTTCTGCACTACCTTTTGCTTTTGCTATATCTGTATTTTTAGCACATGCTAATATATCAAAATATTTACTTTCTTTATCATTATCTAAATCTATAATTGTATATCTTTTAAAATAAGATATTTCTACTTCATTTTTATCTAAATAATTTATTTTTCTATCTGTTGTTAATATATCTTCATGTATAATAACAATGTTTAATTCTTTACATAATAATTAAATTTATTAAAAATATCACTTAATAATCAATATTTATAATTACCAAATTTATTAAAACCATTTTTAGGTGTTTTACCAATTTCTAATTGTAATTTAAGTATTTTTTTAAATAAATTCATTATTTATCACTCTTTCTATTTATTGCATTTTTAATTAAATTTCTTACAAAATTAGTAATTGACATATTATTATTTTCTAAGCAAAGTTTTTTTAATTCATAATGTTCTTCTTTAGTTAATCTAACAAAAATTTGTTTATTAATTAATTCTTCTAATTTTTTCTTATGTGCTGACATTATTTATTCACTACTTTCTTTTTTAAAAGCATTTTTAATACTTTCACCATATATACCATTTTCAATATCTTTAAAAAATATTTCTAAATCATTTGCTCATTTTGGCATATTTTGTTTTATCATTAGTCTATAAACTCTCCATCTTCTATTTCTTTTTTTAATCATTTAATATTAATTACTTCATATCCATTTTTTTCACTTTCTTTTAAAAATTCAATAAATTTTTCTCTTGAAATAAAATTATAATCATCCATATTATTTACACTCCTTTAAAATTTTCTAATTCTAATAAATTAATATAATAGTTATATAATCTATCATAATTATCACTTGTTAAATACATATCATTTTCAATCATGTCATCAATACATTTATTACAATAATAATTATTATCAATTTCACTAATTCATATATATTTTTCATTATGTATATTACATTTCATTATTTTTACCTATTAATTTATAAAAACATTTATTACATAATCTATTACCAATTGAAGATTTTTTATGACATATATCACAAGAACCAAATTTTTTATAATCTATTTTATATTTTATTTTATATTTATATTGATTATATTTTGGTAAATATTTATCTAAATAATTACTCATTTTATATTTATTTTCCTTTCTTAAACATTCATCACAAATGAATTTGTATAAATAATAATGATTTGGTTTTGTTTTTTTATTACAATTATCACAATGTCAATAAACATTATTTATTTTAGTAAATATCATTTTTAATCAATTCCTTTCATTAATATTTAGAAGCAATAATTATTAATGTTAAAATCATAATAATTATTCCAATTACTAAAAATATAATTCTACTTTTTCATTCTTTTTTATCTAATTCTTTTTTTGCTTTTATTAATTCAATTTCTTCTTTTAATAATTCACTTTGTAATTCTTTATTATCTTCTTTAATTTCTATATTTTCTTTTTCTTCCATTTATTTAATTCCTTTCTAATACTTTAAATAAAATATTTTATTATTATGAGTTGATATATCTTTTATTGGTGTAACAATATAATTTATTGCTAAATCATTATATTTATATGGATTATTTATTTTAAAACTTTTTCTATTTTCTTCTCATGTAATGTTATATTTAAAACATTCTTGATTTTTATCATTTGTAAAAATATAATAACCATTATATTGTTCATAAAATTCACAAGATATTAATTCATCTTTATTTTGATTTATAGTAATATCTGGAATATTTTTTATATATTTTAAAATATCACTACCTTTAATACTTTCAATATCTTTTGTAATTGATTTTTTACCTAATTTATAATTAAAATTTTCAAATATTTTTAATGCTATTTTTTTATTTTTTTCATCAATACTAATATATTGTTTAGGAAATCATGTTTCATATTCACCAATTTCTAATAATATTCCACCATTATTTGTTTCTTGTATTTTTGTTTTTAAATCTAAACTAATATTTGGCATATAATATTCCTTTCTATTACGTATTTTTTATTACGTATAAGCCTTATCACCTACAGTGATAAAAGGCTTATATATTTTTATTAATACGTATACGTAATATATTGTGCTTTCACTCTGTATGAGTGAAGCACATATACGTAAATAAAAATTTATATTTAATAATTAATTTATTTATGTTAATATATAATTGATAAGGTATGTATTAATATATAACCCCCTTTATGTGTAATAATTTAAAAATTATTAAAGAACAGGGTTTATGGTTATTGCATTTCTATACGTATTCTTACTAACTAACATGTAGCATTCAATTAAACTCAATTTCATACAATAACAATTCAATAAAAATTAATAAATTACTCTTTTATACTGATATAGAAGTATTTACATAAAGTACTCACAATTTGACTTCTATGACAGTTTATTAAGTTTTTTATTTAACAATTAAAAAATGAGAATTTTATCTCTCATTTAAGTTCTTATTAAATCTATACACATTTGCAATACGTCCTGCACCAGATGTTATTAAACAAATCTTAAAATATTTTACTGACGGAAAAAGATATCGTGATGTTTGTGATACTTTTATTAATAATTTAATAAGTAGTAGTACTGTTTATAGAACATATAAAAAATTTCAATTACCAAAAATTAATATTCCTAAAATAAAGTTAAAACCAAATCAAGTTTTATATGTAAATATTGATGATGGTCATAGAAAGTTTAAGTTTAATGATAAACATAGTAATAAAAATTGTAAGAAATGTTCTATGAGATTACTAGTAATGTGTACTGGTAAAAAGAAAAATGGAAAATTAATTAATAAAAGAGCTGCATGTAAAATAAGAGTATCAAAAACAGAAATTGGTGCAGAAAAAACTGCTAAATTAATTGAAAAATATGGTAATTTATATTTTCAAAATTTTGACCAAGCAAATTTAATAATTTGTGGAGATAGTGCAAAATGGATTAGAAAAACTGCTAAAATTTTAAATGCTAAATTTATTTTAGATAAATTCCATGCTTTTCATGTTTTATTTCTTGGAATTATGGCAGGAAGAAGAAAAAATAAAATTGCTAAACTACATTATGAATATGCACAAAATTTATTTTCAAAAGGTCAATATTATGAATTAATTGATTTTTTAAATTCATTAATATTAAAATATCCAAAATTAAAAGTTGGTTATTTTATTAATGCAAAAGATGGCATATTAAATCAAGCATTAGTTGAAAATATTGGTTGTTTTACTGAAACTAATATTAAACAAATCTTAAAATATATGATTGGTGGTAGAACGTATAATATTGATATGTATATAAAAATGGTTGATTTTAAATGCTATCAAATAAATACAGCAGTATAAATTAAAAATTTAATTTTATAAAAAAACTAACAATAAAATAAAACTTATTAAAGTAAACTATAATAAGTATTTTTGATATGAATTGATTTTTAAAATTGAGTATTATTGTTGACTTATGCTTTGTAAATGTTAAGATTAACATACAATTGCATAACTTAGTCTAAATTATTCTCGTCTACCTTTATAATTTTAAGACAATTAATGAATATTATAGACAACATCGTTATGCTCCCAATATTTTAAAAAATAAAGAAAAAATATATTAAATATCGTGATTAATTATGTTAGTTAATCAAAAATATTATTAAAAAAATAAATTATAAAAAAATATTTTATATAATATTTAATTTTTTTATTATAATTTAGTAGACTATTAATAAAGATATCTTAATAAGGAGTGAAGTGTATATAATGCTAAAAATGAAAGGTATTGGTGCTAGTAATGGTATTGCGCTAGCCAAAGCATTAATCTTAAAACATGAGATTATTAAAACGAATACTAAAAAAATTAATGAAAAAGAGATAGCAGCAGAACTTAAAAAATTATCTGCTGCCTTAGATATTGCAGGTGATGAAATCAAACAATTAATTAAAAATACAGCAAAAACTTTAGGTCCAGAAAAAGCTGCTGTTTTTGATGCTCATCTTTTAATAACTACTGATCCAGTATTAATTGAAGATACTGAAAAATTAATTAAAGAGGAAAAATGTAATGCTGCCAATGCTTTAGAAAATGTTGCCAATAAATCAATATCTGCCTTACAAGCAATGGATGATAAGTATTTTCGTGAACGTGCTGCTGATGTTATTGATGTTCGTGATCGAATTTTGCGTAAACTTTTAAATATTAAAACTATTGATTTAACTGCAATTAAAGAATCAACAATTATTGTTAGTCACGATTTAACACCTTCCGAAACAAGCCAGTTAAATCCCAAATTTATTAAAGGATTTTTATGTGATGTTGGTGGACGTACTTCACATGCTGCAATTATGGCTCGTAGTCTTGGTATTCCTGCAGTTCTTGGTTTAAAAAATGTTACTAGCAAAGTAAAAAATAATCAATTTTGCGTCTTGGATGGTAATACTGGTGAAATTGAAATTGATTTAAATAGTAATGAAAAAAATAAGTGAATTGCTAAGCAAAAAGCATGAGTTGCAGAACAAAAATCATTGTTAGTGTTTAAAGGAAAACTAACTAAAACTATTGATAATCATGAAGTAAAATTAGAAGCAAATATTGGTTCACCAAAAGATATGATTAAAGCAATTGAATATGATGCACAAGGAGTAGGACTATTTAGAAGCGAGTTTCTTTATATGGAAAGTAATGATTTACCAAGTGAAGATATTCAATTTGAAGAATATAAAAAAGTATTATCTGCTACTAAAGATAAAGTTGTTATTAGAACGTTAGATATTGGTGGTGACAAAGAATTATCATACTTAGATTTGCCAAAGGAAATGAATCCTTTTCTTGGTTATCGTGCTATTCGTTTATGTTTAGATCGCAAAGATATTTTTAAGACACAGTTACGTGCTTTACTTCGTGCTTCAGTTTTTGGAAAATTAGCTATTATGTTTCCAATGATTGCTACTGTTGAAGAATTTAAAGCAGCTAAAGCAATATATGAAATATGTAAAAAAGAATTAATTAAAGAAAAAGTAAAAATTAGCGATGATATTCAAGTTGGAATGATGATTGAAATTCCAGCAACAGCAGTTAATGCTGAAACTTTTGCTAAATATGCTGACTTTTTTTCAATTGGCACTAATGATTTAATTCAATATAGTTTAGCAGTTGATCGTATGTCAGAAAAAGTATCTTATTTATATCAACCATATCATCCTGCAATTTTGCGTTTAATTAAAATGACAATTGATGGTGGCCATAAGTATCATCGTCCGGTTGCGATGTGTGGTGAAATGGCAGGTGATAAAATTGCAGTACCATTACTAGTTGGTCTAGGATTAGATGAATTTTCAATGTCAGCATCTAGTATTCTAGAAACAAGAAAAATTATTAGTACTTTAAATAAAAATGAAATGGAGGTATTAGCAACACAAGCATTACAGTGTGAAACTAATGAAGAAGTTAAATTATTAGTAGAAAAAATGTTGAAACAAAAATAAATATTATTTATTGTCAAACTTAAATTTTTTAATGTTAAAATTATAAACATCTAACTTACATAATTTTGAGGAGAATCTACATATGTTGTTTTTTAAAAAAAATAAAAACTTGCCTTTATTAGTTTATGCCCCGGTTGCTGGTAAAGTTATTTCACTTAGTAAAGTTGAAGATCCAGTATTTGCGCAAGAAATGTTGGGAACTGGTTTTGCCATTATTCCTGAATTTAAAGGCAAAGATGGCGTTGAATTTGTATCACCATTTACAGGAACACTAGCGACAGTATTTAATACTGGTCATGCTTATGGTATTAAAGATAAAAATACAGGTGTTGAATGTTTAGTTCATATTGGTATTGATACTGTTGAATTAGCTGGTAAGGGTTTTGATATTAAAGTTAAACAAGGTAATCCAATAAAAAAATCAGATGTCATGGTTATTGCTAATTTACAAGAAATTAAAGAAAAAGGTAAAAAATCACCAACAACACCGATTGTTTTTACTAATGAGACTATGGAAGGTTATCAAGTAAAACGATTAGTTAAAGATAATGAACAAGTAACGGTAGGTCAATTAATTGCTGAAATTACGAAGAAGTAAATATTTTATTAAAACAAAATTAATTTGATAAAATATTAATAAATATATATGGAGGGTATCATTTATTATGGATAATTTTTGGCAACATTATTGATGAGTAATACTTATTATAGTTTTGGTTGTGTTAATAATAGTTTATATTTTATATAGAATTTATCAAATTTTCCATATTGATTATCGCTGAGAACTTAATCGTCATTTTCCACAATGAAGTAATGAAGGAATAATTACTAGAGATAACTATTTTTTACATACTGAATTTAAGTTTATTGACAGTAGTAAATATATTATTATTGGTGTTCATGATATGGGTGCTTCTTTAACAGATTTTAAACTAGCTGCTAATTTTTTTACTAAGCATGGTATTTCATTTTTAAGTTTTGATCAACGTGGTTGGGGAGAAAATGAAAAATGAAAATATCATACTTTAGGAACCACTATTAATGATATAAAAGATATTATCATCGTGTTGAATGAACGTTATCCTAATAAAAAAATCTTATTAATTGGTGAATCATTAGGTTCAGCACTGGTGGCGTTAGCAATTAAAAAATTATCAAAAATGATTGATGGTGCAATTTTAACTAATTTTGTAACAAAGAAAAAAATATTCAAAATGAAACCATCATTAGTTTTTCAAACAATTTGAGGATTTTTATTTTATAAACATTATCCATTACCGATTACTTTTGATTACAAAACAATTTCTACTAATTCTAATTATATTAAAAAAACTACAATTAGAGCAAAAACGAATATGAAAGTTACATTATTGTTTACTTTGCAAGCACAAAAATTAAGTAAACAAGTACCAAAAAATATTAATCATGCTAAATGTCCAGTATTAATTATTCAATCTGGTAAAGATATATTTGCTGATTTTGCTAAAATTGAAAAAAATAATAAGATGTGAAGACCAGGGATAACTTATAATTTTTATGAAAAAGGTAATCATGCTATTTTAAATGAGCCAAATATTAATATTATTTTACAAGATGTGCTAACTTGAATTGAAAAAGAACATATATAACATTATTTATTTACATCAAAAATATTAGAAAATTGAAAAATATAACTAATTGTGGATAGAATAATTTCTTTTTGCTAGTATAATAATACTTTTAATTTAATAAATATCTATGCCTATTATAGTAATTTTACTATTATGGGTTTTTTCATTAAGTTAAAATTTTTAAAAAGGTTTGAAGAAATAAAAGTTGAATTTTCAGAAGCTAAAGCAAAGTATTTAATTGAAAATGCTAACAAATTATCAGAAGATAATAATGGTTCACAATCAAAGCAACAAAGTGTTAATAGACCACAATTTGCTTAAAAAATAATGCCTTAATTAAGGCATTATTTTTATATTAAATTTAATTATTTGTTAAAATGAAAATTAATATTATCTAAATCAATTGCTAAATTGCAACCAATAATTAAGTTTGGCGATGAAGTAACAAGAGCATTCCATTGTATATAAATATTGTTATCATCGTGTAATACATAAAGATCAATTACTGACGTTTGGATAATATATTCATTAAACACTATAGTACTATAAATATTTTGTAATTCATATTTAATATTATTAGTAGTAGTTATATTATTAGTATCACCAGTGAAATTAGTATTTTCTTTATTTGTTCCCATATTATTAATTGCTAGTTTTGAGTTAATAAAATTAAATTGAGGATAAAGTTGCACAAATTGTTCTCAAGTTTTTGCATATCTAGTTCAATTTAAAATATTTTTTTTATCATTTGCTGATCAATCATGGTTTTTAATATTGTTAAAATCTTGCTGATACTTATAATTAATATTTTGGATAATATCTTGGACATTCCATTTTTGATAATAAATTGCTATTAAATTATTGTCATTATCAAAAATAAAATTTAGTGAATAATCTTTTATATTTTGTAAAAGTGGTGAACTACTAATAAATTTACAGATATTGTTATTACCAACAATCAAGTTAATAATAGTTTTAGTTAATGAATTATCAATTTGTTCTTTTAAACTACTTCTATTAATAAATTCTTGACCAATATTATAGGCAATAGTTAATGAAATTTTGTTATTAATAGCAGCATCGGCAATGTAATATAATCCCAAATTTTCGTTAAGATGGCTATTATTTTCAATCTTGGTAGCACTTGGAATATTAGAAATATCAATTGTTTGTTCAAGGCCCCCAAGTTGTAAATAAGTTCAATTATTGTCACCAACAAAATAATTTTGTTGATAATTACTAAAATTATAAGCATCAGAATGATTAGGATCAGTTTTCATTGCTGTTACTTTTCGATAGTTAATCATTTCTTGTTTGGTATTTGCAATATTGCTTTCTTCATTTTTAGGAATAGTAACATCAGGATTGGTTATTAAGTTACCTGTGGTATCAACTAAAAATGTATTTCGCGCATTGGGAAAACTATAATTTTTTAATGCTGAAGTATCATAACTATAATATTTATGGTCTATTGTTGATTGATTGGTAATTCAATCATTATTATTTAAATAGCCATAATTATTATTAAATAATGCTGTTTCATTACTAGCATTTTCTTTTTGTAAATCGTGATTTTTTGTAATATTAATGTGATTTACACTAGTTAAAATAGTGGTACCCGTTGCTAAAGCAAAAATACCTGCTGTTAAAATATTTAATGTTTTTTTCATATCTTTTTATCTACCTTTAAAAGCAATTTATAATTTTAATAAAGATATAAAAAATATATCATCATTAAAATTATAACGATAATGTAATATCGTTATTTATATTATAGTACTTTTAAATAATTTCTACAATGAAATATTAAAAGTTTGAATATTATTTTTTGGATAGGTTACAATTTTTAGAACCATAATTATATAGACACACGATATCATTAATTTCATCTATTATAAAAGAAAATATAATATCATAACTCGATTTAGTATTACTTTTTTCTGCACCTCTTACATTTTTTAATATTTTTATGATTATTAGAAATTTTAATAAATTGATCTTCTAAATAATCACTAATTCTTGCTTTGTCATAAATTTTAGGTTTTAAGTTTTTTAAAATAATTTTATTTATCAATTGTTTTACAGAATTTAATATTAAATTCTCAAATTTTTTCAATTGCATCATTTTATTTCCTTTGGTTTTTCATAACCCAAAACGTTTTTTTGTGCAATTATATAACTAAACTAGTTTAGTTAATAGTTTGTGGTATTAACAAGTATTAAAACGCTGTAATCAGCAAATATGAACGTTTTAAAATGTTCTTTATTAAAATTAAGTACATTTTTCATTTTTAACACACCTAACTATTTATCTTATATTATTATGAAATAAATCTCATAAAATAAATTATAATTTTACATGAAGCAAATATATAAGGTGGTTTATATTTATAAATAATAAAAAATAATGATGGTATTAAAATCAAAAAATTAAATGATAATATTTTTAATATTCTTTCCATAATTATAATTCCTTTCTATATTTTATAAATTTTTTTATATATCATTTTTTGATAAATTAGAATTAAATAAAGTACTTTTAGATTTACCAACTGAATTTTCTTTTTTTTAAAATTGGAATTTTATTTTTGAATTAAAATAATTTCATAATACAAAACAAAAAACAAGTACTAACAAAAAATATTTTAATCAAAAAGAAAATTCACCCATTTCATCATAATCATTAATCATATTAACATATTTAACTTTACCAAAAGCAAATCATAACAACTATAATATTAACTTCTAGATCCAACAACAAGTTTTTTACAATGTACACAAGGAAAATCAAATTCTGGGTTTTCTATTAAAAACTCTTGCTTATATTTATTATAAAAAATTTCTTTTTCATCTTTCATCATACTTTTTTTACAACCTATTTCAACTAATAATTTTCAATAATTATCAGTAAGAACATCTGATTTATTAAAAAAATCTCTTTTACTAATATTTCCATTAACTTTTTGCATAAAACCACCAGCTTTTATACTAGTAATTATATCATAACAAAACTAAAAAAACTATTGCTGAAAATGTTACACCTTAATAAATTTTTTCCTTCATTTATAAAATATATTGTGTATTGTATATTTTAATTTATTTTTGTTCAAATTCATTAATTAATAATTCTATTATTGAACCATTTGAAACACCTAACTTTTTAGCCATTTCATCAATTTTAACTTGAATTGATTTTTTTAAATATATTGTCATATATGATTTTTATTAATTATTTTTTTAGTAACTTAGTAACTAAAGTTTCTAATTTATTGTTTATAGGTTTATAACTAGTTGAAATTTCATCAAATATTTTTTTTGAATTTGCTAAATTTTGATTAAAGTTATTTTTTGATATTATTTTTTTACTACTACTAATACTATTTTTAATAATTTCAGCATTAGTTTCAGTACCCATAAAGTTTGAGAATAAATTAGATATTGTTTTAGTTGTTATTTATAATACACTTCTTTCGATAAGTTCTTGATAAACACGGTAATAAGTATGATTTTCTGTTTTTTCTAATAAAATTGTAGAAAGTTTTTTAACGCAAAAAAAACTTAACAATACAGTGGGTGAAAATAAAAAAAGTTATACGAACTTGCAGGAGTAGCATGTTCGTATAATATCACATTAGATTAATAACTATCTTTTAATTATTTAAAACATTATTACAATACCTTGTAAAATAATCAAAATCAAATTACTTTAATTATTTCATTAATTAAAGTAATTTCTTTAAATAAAAATTATTATGTAATAAATTTCACGTAAAATAATGATAATTATTTGATTCAGGTTTTATAATATCATCAATAATAATAATTTTATCTTTGATGTCATAAAAAACTTTAATTATTGATTAGCAATTAATAATATTGATGTTGTGTTATCTTTTTTAATACTTAAATTTAATACTAAACTACCAGTAATTTTATTATTTGTAGTATTAATGACAACTTTAATTATTTTTTCAACTTGATAATCATCTATTTCAGGAATATTAATATCAAATCAAAAATCTTTATATTGTTCAATTTCTATTGTTGTTTCATTTTTTATGAAACTAATAATTTTATTTTGAATAATAGGTAATAAAATTTGCGATAATTGTAATTTAGTAATTTGTTGATATTGAAAAGTTACTTCGTTATTAATATTTAATTGTAAGTTACTAATATCATAAAATGTTGCTAAAACTTCAAAAGTAGTAGTAAATTGACCACTAATTTTAGTTTGTATTTTGTCATTAGCTTGAATAGTAATAGTTATCATTTTTGGTTTTCCATTTTTGGGAAATGATAGATCATTAGTTATTATGATAAAATCTTCAGCAACTAATGATATATTATATTGTTGTTGCATTCATTTTTTAAATTGATTACTAATTATTGTTATAATTTGATTTTTATCACCTGTTAATATTCTATCTTCAATATAAAATAAATATTCACTATTAGTTAATGATTTTGTTATTCCTTGCACAACAATGGGGACTTCTATTTTTCCGATTAGCATATCTTGTCGTAATGTTTCAATAGTAACGATAATATTTTTTGGTTGTTGATAGTTATCAATTTCATTAATATTACTTTTCAATTCATAATATTTATTTTCATATGAATAAATGCTATTTGCTGTTATTACACAATTATTATACTTGTTTTGAATTGCTTTAAAAAATTCACTTTTAACAATAGAGAAAAGATATTGTTCAATTTCGGATTTAGGAGTGTTTAAATAATTATTTAAATATAATAATTGGTGTGTAATTGGTGATAATATTAATTCGTTTAAATTTTCTGGTTCAATTTTTACTATTACCCTTTGTTGAAATATTTGTTTGCAACCCTTAATTTTAATTTTAAAAATAAAATTATTAATTGTAAAATATTGATGTGAAAATTCAATATCATTTTCAAGAAAGTAGTCATAATTAATGATTGGTTTTATTCTTAATATTTTATAAATTTCTGTTTCTACTTTTGCTTGTACTATACTGGATTAATGATATTTTCTAATTCATTTTTAGTAATAATAAAAACAAATTGATTATTAATTTTTTTTGGTAAAGTAATATTAATTGGTGGTAAGGATAAAGTAAAATTAGTTAAACATAAATCATAAGTTATTACTTGTTCATATTTTAATTGACCATAAATTTTATTTCCTTTTCCAGTAATCTTAATAATAGTTTTTGTTATTATTTTATTATGTTTATAACAATTTTGAATGGTAGGAATCATCAAATTAATTAAAAAATCTGTCCCATATGCAACATCAATATTATGTTCTTCTTTTATTATTTTAATAAGGTTTTGAATTGTAGTTATTAATATTTTATCTCTAATTTCTAATTCAGTATTTTCTCTTGTAACATTAATATTTAAATTATTTTCAGTAAAAATTGGAGATAATAATTCAATATTAATAAGTTGCTTTCTAATTAGAAAAACATCAATAGTAAAATTACTAGTAATTTTATTACCAAAACCATTAATAATTACTTGTACTTTTTTGGGATTATCATCATAGTTTTTGCTTGGCATACTATTAATTTCTAAACTATAATCTTGATATGCTTTAATGGGGCAATTAAAAACTTTGCTAATAATTTGTTGAAAATTAGTATTAACTTCTGGTAGAATTAATCGCTTTAATTCTCATTTATAATAAACTTTTTTACTTACTAAAGTACGAGGATTAGTCAATATTAACTTATCTTTTATTTGATTAATGTTATGAGGTTGTCCTGCAATTGTTATTGACATCATAAGTTCATCACAAATTTTGCTACTAATACCATTAATTGTTAAATCCATATTTTGGATAATGCTATAATCATTACTTTCAAGACAGTCAATTGTCACTGTAAAATCTTGATTGGTAAGAACAATAAAACCAAAATGTGCAGTTATCAATTTCTCAATGATAGGTATTAAATGATTCTCTATTTCGATTTTATTACCATGAGTAATTTGTTGAAAAGGTACTACTTGTTTGGTAATTGATATTAAAATATCAGCAAGATCCTTAATACTATGAGCATTACCAAAAATAGTTGTTGTTACTTGAAGATCATTAGTCACTTTGGTACTTTTAGTAGTAATAGTAAAATTAACTTTTTGCACAATACTATAATCATTACTATTACTAGTGATGCTAGTAATAATAAATTCATCATTTGTTAATATAAAAGCAAAAACTTTATTAACACTTTCAATAAATACTTTTGTTAAATGTTGTTCAACTTCTAATTTTGTTCCCTTAGTAATATTTTTAAAGCTAATATTTTGTTCTTTTAATAATGTTTTAATACTATCAATATTAACATCATGAGGCATACCAATAACGTTAATATATAGGGTGGTATTACCAGAAATTTTAGAACTATTAACAGTGGTAATTTCTAAAATAATTTGTTGTAACTGACTGTAATCAGTTGTTTGAACAGCAGAAGTCTTAATAGTGTAATTTTCATCATTAATTTGCCTAATTTCAAATTTTAATTCTTCTTTAATAATACTTTCAAAATAAACAATTAAACTATCAACAACTTCAGTTTTGGTACCTTTAGTAATATTATTAAATTTAATTTTGTGGTGAAGTTGATTATTTTTATCTTGTAACTTTTGAATTAATTCAATATTATTAATATTGTGTGGTAAACCAATACCAATAATTGGAGTTACGATATGTCCTTTAATTTTTATCCCCGTACCAGTAATAAAAGTTTTAATTTTTTGTTTTTTAGTAAAATCAATTTCATCACTAATATCAATAGTAAGTGTAAAATCTTTAGTTGTAATTTCAACATCTAAAATATCTTTAATGATTGCTTGAAATACTTTTGCTAAATGTTGTTCAACTTCTAATTTTGTTCCCTTAGTAATATTTTTAAAATCAATAATTTGTTCTTTTAATAATGTTTGAATATTATCAATATTAATATCATGAGCAAGACCAAGGATAGTTACTTGTAATTGCAGATTATTAGTCACTTTGGTACTTTTAGTAGTAATAGTAAAATTAACTTTTTGCACAATACTATAATCATTACTATTACTAGCATCACTAGTAATAATAAATTCATCATCTGTTAATATAAAAGCAAAAACTTTATTAACACTTTCAATAAATACTTTTGCTAAATGTTGTTCAACTTCTAATTTTGTTCCCTTAGTAATATTTTTAAAATCAATATTATATGTTTTACTTTCAACTATTGTTTTAATCTCATTATTAAAACTAATATCATGTGGTTGCCCTTTAATAATTAAATCATAAGTGTAAACTTCGTTACTTAACTCACTATGTTTAACTGATGAAACTTTAATAACCGTAGTAACAATTTGTTCTTGACTATAATCTCTTAGTTCTTCACCAACTATTGTCAAAATTAAATGTTCTTCTTCAATATGTTTTCTTAATTCTTTATCAATATCGTTTCTAACGATTGGTTTTATTTTTGTAAATATTATATTTGCAACTTCCAACTTTGTTCCCTTAGTAATATTTGTAAATGGAATTACTGTTATTTCCTTATTACTTTCTTTAGCAATAAGGAGATAATTTCAAATTCATGGAGTTTTTCGATTTAATCTTGTCTCATTCATCAACTTTTCAGTTAAAGACACTGTAACTATAATTTCAATATTAGTAGTAGAACAATCAGAAACTTCTGGAATATTATTATTAATAATAACATCTTCTGCTTTAAGATGATAATCGGTGCCTACAAGTTCTGTAATTCGGCTATTTAATCGATTAAGAACTGTTTGTTCTAATTGTGGTTCAATTTCTTTTTTATTAATTTTTTTGATATCTTTAAAATACATTAATATTAATTGTTTTGTTGAAGAACTACTTATTTTTTTATCTAAATGTCCATCTTCACCAAAAATAAAACTATAAAATTTTATATTTTTCATTTTTATTTACGTTACCTCTTTAATTTTTATTTTAAATAAATTATTTTTTGTAAATTTAAATTTCATTTCTAAATAATAAATTAAAATTAACTTTAATTTAGTGTTTTTTGCTATCATATTTTTTGCAAAAATTATATAAAATTATAGAAAATATTTAAAAAATCGATACTCTTTTTACAGTATCGATTTTTTATATTCAAGTATATAGGGGCGTTGCCCCTTGGGTGCTACGCACCCACACCCCACTCACTTTAAAAAAGTGAGACAAAGGGCGTAAACGCCCTAACCAACCAAACCAAAGGTTCTTGGTTGGTTCCGGTAATACATATACGTTTTACTTCTTAACAAACTTTTTATTCTTATCATAACTACGTTTACCACGAACCTTAACAACATCTTTTTTACTATCTTGTAAAATATTATCTAATTTATCTAAACCAACTGCTCTAATATCATCAACAGTAAACTCCAAACCTTGTGACTGTTCATAGGCTTTAATACTACTTAATTCACTCTTTAACGAATGAATATAATTTAATGCACGACTATTATATCTTTGTAAATAAGACCTAGGAAATCATAAACTAAAAGTCATAGCTTCACCACTATAACTCGGTGGTAATCCACCACGTTTAATTATTCTCTTCGTTTGTCTTTTAGATAAGACAACTTTATTATAATCATCAACATTAGTATAAATATTAAGTTTAAACTTAACTAAAAATAATAAAATACGCATTCTCTTAACTTGCACAATATACTCTACTTTTTCACGGGCTTGTTTTGGTATTCTATCGGGGTGTTGTTCAATCATATACATAATTCCATTAAAATTATGACCGATTAACTTACAAAACATACCTAAACTTTCTTGTGTTTCTTTAAATTCTAGTGACAAATCATTACTATTAATCTTTAAACCTAATTCATCAAAAACAAGCATATCATTTTCTTTAAAAGCATAATTACTATTTAATTGATTAAATTTAAAAACATCATCATAAAAACAACGATAACTATATTCATTACGGACTTTAATAGGAATAGGACTAACTACCCTACCCTTATGTTTTTGTGCTAAACAACAAGCAAGAGCAGATTTACCAGTACGTGGTGGTGCTGAAATAATATAACTATCTACACGTTGCAATATCTTTATATTTTTTCTAGTTATTAAAAATGGATAAAGTATTATTAATAATAAAATTCCTAAAAGTAAGTAACCATATCAAGGCATTATTTCAACTCCTAACCAACTAAAAATCCAATTGCTTTTAAAAATACTCATAAAGTTAATACTTGTTCTAAACCACTAGTAAAATCAACATTTAAAACAGAACTAATAGTATCATCAAAAATACGTCTCAATAATCCATCAAGTTTAGTAAAAAACTCTCTTAATGGTTCTACTGGTAAAACTTTACCAACAACTCCATAAAGTACTCACCTAAAAGCATTACGCAAATGACCAAAAACATCATATCAACTCACTCGTTCATACTCAGGGTTAAAAGGACTATTTGGTGGTACTGGTGTTATATTTTCACTTGAAAAAATATTAATTTGTCCAAAACGCAACTCTGGTGAATAACCTTGTCTTATGGATTGACCATAAACATCAAAAAATACTGTTAAATGTCTCAAATTAGGAACACGAATAGGCATAGTAACAAAATTATATAAATCTTTATTATAAATATCATTATCAATTTTACCTTTAAAAACATATTTTGTATTTCCAACATAATCTAAAAAACTAAAAGTAAAATTGGCGGTAAAAGTTTGAAAATTTTGATATTGAAAATAAAACACAAAACCTTGAATATAAAAACTTAAAGGTTTATCAATTTCAAAATTTAACTGTGTTTGAAAATTAATAAGTTTATTACCAGTATTAAAAAATTGCATATCATTACTAGAACCATTAGCAACATAGTTATGATTAAACATAATCCGTGAAATATCATCTAATTGACTTCTATTAAATTCATAAACACCAGTACCCATATTTATATTTTGTGATTGAACACCCGCTGTACTACTATAATAATCACATGAATAATTTCCTTCACCATTACCAACAAAATTGCCAGAAACTAATTTTAAATCTGGTTGGTCAACATCAAAATAAGCAGAATTTCATGGAATAGTTGCTCAATCATCAAAACTATGATATTTAACATGTTTAACCATTTCTTTTGTAATATCATAATTAACAACATTAGGGTCATTTGAAACAATTAAACTAGTGGGTGCTTGAACAGAAGTATTTACAATAAAAAAACAATTTAGCAAACTTAAATCACATAATTATTTACCAAATAAACATTTTAAAATTCACCATGAACCATAAAATAAAACAAATCCAATAAAAAACTGTGTTCCATAAACTACTAAATTTCATAAAATAGTAGTAAAATCATCAACTGGATTACCTATAAACATAGTTCAATAATCAATAATACACTGATGTATTTTATTGTAAATTTCTAAAACACTCATAACTAACACCTACCCAAATAAAGACCTAAAAACAAATTTAATACCACGATAAATAAAATTAAAAAATACACCTAATACTAACCAAAAAGTCAAATTAAACAAAATATATACTTCATTAGTAACATCAGTTGTTTGATTTAAAAATATTTGAATATCTTTATTAGAAAATATAAAAATAAAATGCAATATACTAAGAATAAAATTAGACATCATTAATTACCTACAAACTTACCTTGATTATTTTCAATACCCTTAGCAACATTATCTAATCGTTTTCTTTCAGCAAGTTTTTTACCATCTAATGCTGAACCTTTATAAAATTTAACAGAATTACGACCAATTGTTCTAACATTCTCTCCTAATGCTAATGTTGGTAACATTAATTCGGGTAAAATAACCCTAAATGCAAATCTAAGCAAAATCAAAAATATCATTAATGTACCTAAATTAAAACCTAAGTCACCAAGTGGAAAACTAAAAAACTTCATAAAAATTGAAGCAAATAATTGCATAACAGTTGTAATAAAAGGTATAAACATAATTTCACATCCTAATGTCTTGTAAATCTAAGTAACCCTAAAATTAAATAAAATACAAAACTAACATTTATTAAAGCAAGAATAGGCAAAGGTAAAGTGTATAAACTATCATAAAAGAACGACTTAATAAAAAGTGTCACAGTATGTAACCCAACAAAAGAACTTAAATACTGCATATAAATAGTTTGTACCAAAGTATTAACAACCGGTAACAGTCTACCCAATAAAGGCAAAACAAAAACCAAACTAAAAAATAACTTTACCATTTGCTTACTCCTTTCTAATTACTAATGAGTTCCATGGATAATATGACCAACAAACTGCTTAATAAATACAAGAACCATAAATACAATTGAAATTAACACTGGTCAATTTGTAAGTGTTCCACCATCGCCAGTAGTAAATACTCAACCAAAAATATAAGTAAAAGCACTTAATAATTGTTGTCCAACACCACCAATCATATTTAATAATGCTGATAGTCCAGCGGGCATATTAATCACCCCCTTTCTCTAATTCTCTTTGTTGTTTTTCCATTTCTAATTTACGTTTTTTCTTTTCATTATCTTTACGACAAAATACACAATCGGGTTCAATATCATTCTCCTTTACATGTTTTTTATGTCTAAATTTCTGTATACCCTCACGTATTCAATTTCTACAAAACCAAAGAATTAAACAAAAACCACCAATATATAACGCATACTTTATAATTTCTTTCATATCCATTATTTAACATAACCTTTCTCAATATTCTTTTTCTTATTTTTAATTGATTCAATCAAATCTAAAATTGAAAATAAAATACCCATAAAAAAAGAAATAACACCAAAAATAAACCAAAATCAATGATTAAAATTCATACCATTATCAATAATTCGTTGAATGCCACCAACAATAAAAATTAAACCAAAACTAGTAAAAATAATATTAACTCAATCAAATTTAGGAAATTTTTCATGTTTTATAACTTTTTGATTTTCCATTATTTTTTTCCTCCTAAAAAATTATCAAAACTCATATTTTCACTTAATCTTTGTTCAAAATTTCTCTTCGCTTTTTTCTTATGTAACTTTTCTTTTGACATATTTTTTCATTTATCTTTTTTCATTTTAAATACCACCTAATGTACAAGCATAAGAATAATCCCAGTTTAAACTTGCTCTATCTAAATTAATCTCCAACATATCATCATCGTTTAAATCAACGACATCAACCATATTGTTATCTGTACTTTGATAATCACTAACACTAGCATTAATTAATCTTGCTCTTTCATCCGTAAATACTTCTTGTAATTCTGTATTATTATGTGTATTTCCCAATGGCAATAATAAAGTATTAATAATCTCACTTGCACCAGCAATAATTGTAGGAATAGCAAAATAATTATTAAAATTATTATTGATACCCATTGCTACACCAGTTGAAATTAAACAACCACCAGTACCCATATTTGCTATTTTTCTAATAGTTTCAAATCTATTAGGTATTAACTCAGTTAAACCACTAATAACATTCGCTATACCAAAACTATTTAAAGATATATAAGTATCTCAATCTACAAAAGGTACATCAATTATTGGTTTAACAGTTGTAAATGGTGGATAGGTTGGTTTAGGTGGTTCAGTTGGACATGGTGGTCAAAAACAAGGTTCATCTTTTAATAAAGACACAGACTTATCTACATACTGAATAAACTTAGCATAGTTAATTAAACCAATTGTACCTAAACCTAAAAATATCTTTTTATAACTATTAATAACTTTATTTCTAGTAGTAAGTCTTTGATTAATATTCCATATATCAATTCCTAACTTTTTACTAAATAACAATGAATTAATACTTCCCAAAATTGGGTCTTTTAAATATTGACCATAATAAGCACTAACTCCTACCATAGCACTTAATGGACTTAATCCAGTTCTTAATATTTTAGTCAAAGTATAATTACTAGTTTGCTCTAACTCATTAGGCATATTTACTATCTCCTTTATTTTTCACTTAATCTTTTTAAAATCTCTTGCAAATACTTATCTTCCCCAACATCTCTAAATGCTTTATCAATTAACACATAGTCATATTTAAACTGTCTTCTTTTTTCATAAATAAAACTCCTTACTTTATATACTAATAAGGAGCTTATTTATGAATTATAATCTAATCCATTGGGGCTTAATGAAAAATATATAATCCATATATAAGCCCCTTATTTAATTTTTACTTATTTCTTTTATTCTCTTTTCTTATTCGTTCCATTTCATTAGCAACTCTATAACACATTTCACAACCATATACTCTTTCATAAGTCCAATCGTTACATTTATGTCTCATAATTTAACTTACTTTGTTGCTGTCTCATTGATTTATTTAAAGCAATATCTAATATACAATTTGGACAATAATATTTTCTAGTATATAAGTTTTGTAAAACTCTTTTAGGACAAATAACTTGGTCACAAAGTTTACACATATAAATCGCTAAATGAAATGTTTGCTCACATGAACAATTATCATTTTTAACCATAATTTAAAATTAACTCCTAACATAAAATAATTGCTTAAAATTACCCTTTTATAAATAACTATTTTCAATTAGAAAGTTTTTTAATATTACCGCTTAAATCAAGTTCAAGTGAATAAAAATTACCAACTTTTAAATCAACAGCAGATAAACAATTATTAAAATCACTAGCAAATTCTGGATTATATCATTTATCACGTGTTTGACCAGTTGCTCAACCTGGTTGCTTATTAATTTCTACAAACTTCAAAACATCAAACTTTAATGTTTGACCTTTATTATTTTTATCGGGTATAATACGCCCTTTTTCAATATTAACTAATTGAACTTTAAACATAAAAAAACTTAACCTTTCGCGTTCATTAAAATTTAATTTAATAAGTCAAGCATAGTAGGGTAAACCTATACTTACTAATAATATATCATAAAAATATAAAATTTCAACAAAAAATAAAAAATGAACATTAGTAAGAACGCGAATAATCACTAATGTTCATTAACCATTATATATATATACATATATATATACAAGTATATTCTTTAATAATTTAATTTTTTATGATAAAACTTAAAATTTTTAAATTTATTATTTTAAATCATTTTTTAAACAATTCGGACAAATAACAATCATAATTTTTAATTTGTTTTTTTCAGTCACTAAAAAGAATTTAAAAATTACACTTCAATAAATTATTTTTTTTCTATTATATAATGAATTAGTAAATTCATCTCATTTTTTTGTATCAATAATACTTCTACATAGAGAACATTCATATTTATTTTCAAAATTAAAAATAGATAATAAAATATTTACTTCTCACAAATACGAATTAAAATGTGTTATAAATTGTTTTGACATTTCTTTTTCTGAAAGTTGGCCACTACCTATTATTTCATTTTTATCATCTCTAAATAAATTTTTCTCTTTATAAGAAAAAAATTGATATTTATTTCAAAGCTTTTCTAATTCTTTATATAATTCTGTTCTAATTGTTCTTTTTTTTATTCTCAAATTGAAAATATATAGTAATTCCTAAAGTTATAATAACAGACATAACACTAATAATACTAGTACAAATTTCAATTATTGTTTTAGTATCCATTTTTTTCTCCTTTTATATTTTATTATAATTTAAAAAAATAAAAAAAATACTAAAAATTAAACTAATGTAAAACTTTTTTCTTAAAATTTATTTCTTCAACTTTACTACCAAAAATTTTATAAACCCAAGTCAAAACATCTCTATCTCTATGATTTAAATAACCAATTTCACTAGTCCATAAATAATGTTTATACGATAAAGCACTTAAATATACATATTTTTCGTAATCTTCATATTCTTTAAAATAATCATTTACAACAGTACTTTCAATAATAGCACCAATCATCACAGTATCACCGTTAGTATCTCTTTGAGTTTTAAAATAAAATACATTTGTTGCATTAAAACTTGCTTTAATTATATCTCCAATTGTCAATTTTTTAATACCACGAACTACAAGAGGATTTTTACAATTACGACTAAAAGCATAAGCCTTTACACCTACATCTGTCTGATTTATAGATTTAACATCATCCATGGCTTTTGTAACATATTTTCCTAAATATTTAATAACAAATTCATTCGTACCTTTTTTAACTACTTTTAAATCATTAAAACCATGATTTCATCATTCTGCTAACATACTTTTATATATTTTTCTATTAAAAATTACATGAAAATGAATAGCACCACGAGATTGATATTCATAAACATAAAAATACTTTAATTCTCCTAAATTTTGAAAACGTTTAGGGTCATTTCATCACTTTTTTAATTTAATAAAAAATAAACCAATATCTTTTTTTGCTTTTTTAATATCTTGCATATTATTTTTATAAGTCAAAGTAACAAAACTTAACATTTTACTATTATAAAAATTATGTAATGCTTTTTGAATTAAATTAGTTTTAGTACGAGAAGTATTATTTCTCAATTTTTGTTTATTTCCAACATAACATTTACCTTTTTTATTTCCAACATTACTTAAAAAAGAAATAGGTAAAACAACATTTTTAACATAACAAGCATAAAAAATTTTTTTAACATAAAAATCTTGTTGAATATCCATATATAAAACTTCCGCGTTCTAGGTTTTAAAAAACCAATTTTATACATTTTAATAATAAACAAATCTTAACATAAAAAATTATAAAAACAAATAATAAAAGAAAAACGATACTTAATAAATATAAAATTATATTGTAATTATAAATTATTAATAATAATTATACAATAATCTTATTAAACTATCATTTTAAATTGATAATAACTTTTAGTTAATAATTTACTGTTATAATCATTTATCATCAATTTCTAGTTTAATATCTTTTTCATTAATAAATGGTTTATTTTCCCCCTTAATTGCCTTAATCACAACATATATTAATTCCTGTTTTCTAACAATATCTTTAAAATTAATATTTTTTTGCTTTTGATTTTTAAATTGAATTTGATAGTCTTTATTTTCAAGAGCAGTGTTATCTAATTTATTAATAGTTTGCGTAATAGATGGACTAATTCTTGTTTTTACATCATAATAACTTTCATTATTTAATTCCACTTCAACATTTTGTAAAATATCATCATATTGATTTAAATCTATTTTTTCAACAAAGGGTTCAACTAAAATCGGAAGTGCAATGCTTTCTTTTAACTTTTGACTAGTGTCTATAGTTTTAATACTAAACATTATATTTTTAATTTTCATATTAGTGTAATCATCTATTACTAAAGCATCACTATCTAACTTAAAATCTTTATTTTCTTCAATAAAAATATGATTTTGTTCATTAACAGCTGTTATAAATTTTTGACTTAAAACAGGAAAAATATTTTCTTCAATTATTTGCTTAGTAACTTCATTTTTTCTTATTACTTTAAATTTAAAAGGCATATTAATAGTAATATCACTAATAGTAGAGATATCAATAACTTTAAGAGTGCCTTCAATAGTAATAATTAGATGAGTTGTTTGATCATATACTTTATAATAAGAAAAGTGAAGCGTAGCATTAATAGTTTTTTTTGAAATTGATAAATCTGGATTTGCAACTGGTATGTTTGTAGCATTATCAAAAATATCAATGATTTCAAAAAACTTGCTATTAAATTTATTTTTTAATGATTTAGATAAAGATTGCTTAATAAAATCATTAGTAATTTGTTGGATTAAATATTCCTTAGTAATACCAACATTAATAGTCAAATGATAAATATTATCATTAATAGCAGCACTTATCTTTTTCGCAGAAGCAAGGTGATTATCACGTTCACATGCAGATAATGTTAATGTTATAGAGTTTAATAAGCTAATCATTGTTAAAAAACGAATAATTATTTTCAAGTTTATTCCCTCCCTTGTAATAAACACTTATATATTGTATTAATTATAATTAAAATTGAAATAATTAGGTAAATTATACATATGATAAAGATTGATAATAAAAAATTACTCTGTTTCAAGTTCAATTTCTTGTGTTTCAATTATTTCAATTATATTTTCAGAATTTAACTATTTAAATTTAATAACATTATCTTTATTACTCTATATTAATAATTTGGAATTTCTTTTGATATGTTTTTTTGTTACTGTTCTAAATTTTCATTACTTTTTATTTTAAATATTGTTTTAAACCATAAAGTTTTTTCAAATCATTTAATGGTTTTTTAGTTATTTCAAATTTAATAATTATATTTTTATTTTTTTTAAGAAAGAGTATGTCATTTTGTTAATAAAATCATTTGAATTTTCTTTTATCTACTAAATTTACAAAAATGTAGATTTTTGTTATAATGATAAATATATTTAACTCTTAAATTAATTATATAAGGAGTTTATAATAGAATAATTAATTATATTCTTAAATATATTATTGACAAAAATAAAAATAAAAAATATCTATTATTATGTAAAATTTAGCTATTTTTTAAAAATCGTTATAACAAAAGCGAACTAAATTATTTTTATAAACTTTAAAAAAGAAAAACGACATTTAAGTTACATCTAGAATGTCGTTTACAAAAAATTATGAACAAATATATAATAAGTGTAGGTTCATGTCTACATGCATAACCTATTAGCAATAGGGTATTTACTAAATACCTATTGCATTTTTTTATTTTTAATTTTTGATTTTATTATATTATTTTTTTAAGTTTTATCAACTTAAACAATCAATTTTAGTTTCATTAGAAAGATATAAAATTTTAAAATTTTGGATTATTTGATTATAAAAATTATTTTTTATTTCAAATTTTTTTTCTAAACTAATGTTGTTAGTTATATTTAAAACTTGAATTGTGCAATTTTTATTTTCTGGTATTATCAAACTAATTTTATTATTTACATTAAATATTTTTTCAACATTAACTGGCAAATCTAACAAATATTCTAATTTAATATTAGATAAATCACTATAATATAATTTAGCCTTTTTACTTTGTCGATTCAAACTATAAAAATATATTTTATTATCTATTTCTGCAATTAAATCTACACCATTAGCATTAAAAAAGTCATCTCCACTTATTGGTTTAGCTACTAACTCATCTTTTTTTATAATTAATGCACCATAATTTATAGAATTATAAACTCCAAGATAAATATTTTCATTTTTATCAATAAATATATTTTTAACTATTGAATTGTTTGGCAAATCTATCTTTTCAGTATTTTTAGTATCAATATTATATTTATAAAATCCATCAAAAGTTGTTATATATAAATTATTTTTAAAATAAGTAATATTAGTTGTCATATTAGAAACTAAGGGCATAGTTTTAAATTTATTTTTATCAAAAAGAATTTGTACACCACCCGCTGAACCTAAATAAATATTTCCTTTACTGTCAACTGCCATATTAAAAGAACCAACTTTAAAATTTTTATTTTCTCAATAAATTTCGTTCATTTTTGTATTTATATTATATTTTCAAATTTTTTCTCCAGGTATACCAATATCACTACTATTATCAAAAGTTGCATAATATAAATTTCCATTATTATCTTGTGTTTTCGTTTGTAGATTTTTAGTTGATATTATATTTTCATAATTAAATTTAACATCTTGATAATCACTACATGCAACAAGATTAACTGCTGTTACTGTAGTAAATCCTAAAATCATAACGGCTGATAATATCTTTCTTTGTTTTTTCATAATAATTTTCTCCTTATTTAATTATTTAATAAAAAACAATTTTTATTTTTTAAAGATTTAAAAACGTTAGCTAGAAATATTAATTTGAAATAAAAATCTAATTCAATAATTTCTTTTTCATTATTATTCATTATATTTCATTTATTTTTATTATCTTGACTAACTTTAGAACCTCCAGAAGTTATTTTAATTAAACTATTACGATATAAATTAATATCATCAATTATGATATTAATTTTATTAAAAATAAAATCATTATGAATTTCTTTTTTTAAATTTTTAATATGTAAATTATACTTTAATTTTTCAGATTTGCAATCTAAAAAATTAATAATTTCTTTATGCATTATGGTTTGTAAATTAAAAAAATAGTTGTTTCAATATGTTCATCTAAAAGAAATCTAATTTTTTCAAATTTTCTTTTAACATTAAGATCAAAATTTACCTTTGATGCTTCTATTTTAATTATACTTTCGCACAGGAGAAAGTATTTTAACGTAGAAAAAAATTAATGATACAATAGGCAAAAAAACAAAAAAAGTTTTATGAACTCGCGGGGGCAGAGTGTTCGTAAAACATCACATTTTATTTTATTTGTAAATAACTAATCTAAAACAAAAATATTAAAAAATATTTTTGTTTTATCAATAACTTTTTGAACAATCTTCAGTATTATTAATTCTAAAAGGCGCACTAACATCAGGATTCATTTTTCTTGCATTAAAAGATGCTTTTTCAACTAATTCTTTTAATTTTGAAATACTTACAATTACATTATTAAAACTATCAATAACAGCATAACCATTTTTAACATTATCATATATTTTTTGTCCAGAATTTTGTTGTGTTATTAAATTACCATAATTATTAAAATAATAATTTTTCCTATTTTTTTGTATAAAATCATCTGTTAACAAAATTATTAAACCATTTTTAGTATTATCATACCGTATGTTCTTAATGATGATCCAATTTCTCTATCAACATGTTTTCTACATTTTGTATGTTGTCCTAAAATAACTATAGTAACATCTGTATTTTTTTAAAAATCTTCTCTAATAATTTTATATATTGTTTCACTTGATAACTTACTATCAATATCACCTGTATTTACAGACATATCTTTTATTAGTTCCTAAGTTATCATTATAATTTTGTTCTTTTTTTCAGTTATGATAAATACTAGTAATTTCAGTAATATGTTTTGAATTTAAAACTCTTAATTTACGATCAATCATTTTTTGTTTTCTTATTACGATGAATAATTCAAATTGAAACTGGAATTCCTGTTGTATAAAATAATTTCTCAGGTAAAGAAATAATACATTCAACTAAGTTATTTTGTAACATTTGCTTTCTAATTTGAAATTCACTTTTAGCAGTAGTTGATAATGAAACATTTGCAAGTATAATAGCTGCTACTCCTCTTTGATTTAATTTAGAAATCATATGTAAAATTATAATTAGCATTACCCTTAGGAGGAATTGTATATCCTTTTCAACGATAATCTTCTAGTAGTGATTCAATTCCATAATCAGATATATTGAAAGGAGGATTAGCTAGAATAAAATCAATATTTGAATCTTGATCTTTATGTTGATCATTAAGAAAAGTATCAGCATATGTTGCTCCTAAGTTTGCTGATATTCATCTAATTGCTAAATTCATTTTTGCAAGACGTCATGTTGTTGCATTTAGTTCTTGGCCATAAATTGAGATTTCTTTTTGATTTCCACCATGACTAGTAATGAATTTTTCTGCTTGGACAAACATTCCACCAGAACCACAAGCTGGATCATAAACTTGCCCACTATAAGGTTCAATTAAACTTACTAATAACTTTACAATTGAAGTAGGAGTATAAAATTCGCTCCCCTTTTTACCTGAATTTCTTGCAAATTCTCCTAAAAAATACTCATAAACTAAACCTAGTAAATCACTTGTCACTTTTGTTGGAAATTGGTTTGTAAATAGATCAATTAATCCTGATAACTTTTGATAATCAATATCAGTTTTAGTATAAGTTTTTGGTAAAATTCCTTTTAATTCTTCATTTTCTTTTTCAATTAAAGAAAATGCTTTATCAAGAATTGTTTTTATTTCAGGGTTATGTGCTTGTTTTGCAATAAATTCTCATCTTGCTTTTTCTGGAACTCAAAAGACATTATCTTGCGAACAATAATCGTGAAAAAAATCTAAATCATTTAAGAAATGAGGATATTTTTTCCTTAATTTTTGATATTGAATTTCAAATTTATCAGAAATATATTTTAAAAAAATTAATCCTAAAACAACATCTTTATAGTTAGAAGCATCAATTGAACCTCTTAATTTATCTGCTGATTTTCAAAGTGTATTTTCTAAATTTTTTAATGCTTCTGGTGTCATTTTTGTATCCTCAATTCATTTTAAAATAGTAATTTAATAAAAATTTATACTTCTAGCCCATAATCCCAGCTTCATATAAATGTTTAAAGTGACCTTCTTTTACTTTTAATTCATCAAAAGTACCAATTTGCACTAAGCCTTTTTCTTTTTCTAAAACTAAAATCTTATCAACGGTTTTAATTGTTGATAAACGATGGGCGATAATAATAGTAGTTCGACCAATCATTAATTTATTAAATTGTGCTTGAATTTCTTTTTTGACAATATTATCTAAAGCACTAGTAGCTTCGTCTAAAATTAATAGTTCTGGATTTTTTAAAAAGATACGAGCAATAGCAACTCGTTGTTTTTGACCACCAGATAAGTTAATCCCACGTTCGCCTAAAATCGTATTATAACCATGAGTTAATTGTTCAATATAATCATGTAAATTAGCTTTGGTGGCAGCAATCTTAATTTCATCTAATGTTGCTCCTTGTTTAGTATAACTAATATTTTCAGCAAATGTACCAAATAAAATTTGCGGATCTTGTTCAATATAACCAATATGATGTAAGTATTGTCCTAAATTAACATCACGTAAATCAGTACTTTTATTAATTAAGATTCTGCCCCCAGCAGGATCATAATAGCGTAATAATAATTTAGAAATTGTACTTTTACCAACACCAGTTGCCCCAACAATGGCATAACTTTTACCTTTTTCAAAAGTAAAAGAGAAATTTTTTAATATTCAATTTTCTTTTTCATTATAACAGAAATTAACATTTTTAAAAATAATATCATTAGTAATTGCTTTTACTGGTAACGCATTTTTTTTATTAACTATTTTTGGTTTAATATTAAGGATTTCATTAATTCTTAATATTGAAGTTGATGTTTTAGCTCAGTTTCCTAGAAATTGAATACTTTGAATAACGGGAAAAATTAAAGTATTAACTGCTAATAAAAAAGCAATTAGCGTAGTAACACTAATAATAGATTTACTGACAAACAAAAAACCGGCAACTAAACCAACAATATTAATTCCTGTTAGTAAGGTAATTAGTAATGCTCTAGTAAAACTATCAAAAATAATAGTTTTTTTAGCTGCTTGATAATATTTATCGTGTTCGTTAGCAAATCTTTTATTTTCAATATTTTCAGTAGCATTGCTTTTAATTAAAGTAATAGTATTTAGACGATCAGTAATATCAGCATTAACTTCAGTATAAACTTTTCTTCATTTATAGTTTAAAAAACGAATAATTTGGACATTTAATACTGATATGATTAAAATTGCTAACACAACACCTAAAACAATTAATGATAGTTGTCAATTTAAAGAAAAAATAACGTAAATTGATCCAAAAAAAGTAATAATGGAACTAAGCATAGTTAACGGAATTGATTGCATATTTTCACCAATAACGTTAGTATCGTTAATTAATTTGGTTAAGGTATCACCAATTTTTTGATCTTCATAATATGACATATCTAATGCTAATAAATGTTGTAAAACTTTATTTCGATATTCAATTTCAACTTTAACACCAATCACACCTCCTGTCCAATTACGTAAGTACATAAACAATCCTGATGCAACTTGTAAACTAATTAAGATATAAGCTAAATGAGTAATTTTATCTCATTCGAAATTATTAGAGGAAGTTAAAAAACTATTAGTAATCTTTGGGATAATTACTGAAATTACTGAAGAAGCAACTGTTGTTAGGATGGCAATGATATAAAGTAGTGGATATTTTTTAAAATACTTAATAACAGCACTTAAAAAACCACTCTTTTTAATTTTTAATTCATGATAATCAGACATGCTTTTCTTAATTTTACATGTTTTCTTTGTTTTTTTCGGGCTAACATTAATTGTTGTTTTATTTTTTTTAGACATAATATTTATTCTCCTCATTGTTATTTTTTATAAAGGTAAACCTAATTCTTTTAATGGAATATAATTAAAAAAATAACGGCAATTACTATCTATTATATAATTTAAAGTATCTTTATATTGTGGTTTTTTAAATCAATCACTTAATAAATATCAGTATTCAATTTTGCAATTTAATGGTGATAAAAGTTTTTGTCATTGTTTTCTTTTAAAATCACAAGTTTGTACTTTTTCATCAACACTGCCAGCAACATTTTGTGTTTTAATTTCAATAATAAAAAAAGTATTATTTTTATATACAAAAATACTATCATCTGGTAACAATTTTTTTGACAAAAAAAGATTTCAATCTAAATTATGATACTTTTTTAAATAAACATAAATTGCATGTTTTTTAAAAATATTAGCGACATGTTCGCCCTTATAAAACACTTCAAAAGCATCATTTTTATTTTTATTATGTACTCCAAACATATTTTTAATTTCATAATTTTCTTGTTTTTTAAAAAACGAACATAATTCTTTTTCGCCTTCAAAAGCAAGACCAGTTTTCGTATTTGCTTCACCAATTCCTTTTTTAACCATTATTATTATCCAATCTTTTTTTCGCTAAATTAAAATATTCAATATTATTTTCTATACCTATAAAATTTCTATTATACAATTTACACGCTACCCCTGTTGTTCCACTACCCATAAATGGATCTAAAACAATATCATTTTCATTAGTACAAGCAATAATAATTCTTTTTAAAAGATCTAGTGGTTTTTGTGATGGATGTTTACCATAAATTTTTTCTTCTCGTTTCGGAGTAGTTATTGCTCAAACACTACGCATTTGTTTATTTTCGTTTTTAAAATTGTCTGCTTCTCATTTTGAATATTTCATATCTTTATAATTAAAAATATGTTTAGCTTTACTATCTTTTTTTGCTCATATTAATGTTTCATGACTAGCAGTGAAATTTCGACAACCAATATTAGGGGTACAATTAGGTTTATATCAAGTTATATCATTAAGGATATGAAAATTTAATTCTTGTAAAATAAAACCACAAATATAAATCGAATGATAAGTACCACTAATGATTAAGCTACCATTTACTTTTAATATTCTTTGACATTCTTTAATTCATTTTTGATGAAATTTATAATTTTTAAGAAAGCCTTGACTTCTATCTCATTCACCTTTATTAACAGATGTTCTTTTGCCAGCGTTAACACTATATCCATTATTTGATAAAAAATAAGGTGGATCAATAAATATAAAATCAATTGCTTCATTTTTTATTTTTTTCATTTCAATAAAACTGTCACCAAAAATAAGGTTTATTTTTGTAGTTTGCTTTGAATTTAGATTAGTTATTTGCAGTTTAATTGTTTTATCATTTTTAATTGCTAATTCTTTATTTACTAAACTCATTGTTGTTACTCCTTAGTTACAATTATTGTTAATAATACATAAATAGTATTTAAACAAATGTACTTTCTTTTTCTTTAATAATTATATCTTAAATAACAAGTAAGTATTTTTTAATCTTTTTTATTTCATGCTTCATATATTATTAAAAAGTTCTTGGTTAATGGTTTTTTTTGTGCTAGTAAATGATTTTTTAAAATTTCTAGATAGTATTTAAAAGCAATAGTTAAATCTTGAAAGGCAAGTTTTCGTATTTTTTCAACATAATATTGATTACGTTCAATTGATATTTTATCTGCTAATAACACTATTAATTCCAATGGTTTCATCGTAATAGCGCCAGTAGTATGTTTAGCAATGGCACTAAGAACTAAGTCATCATGATACTGGTAATGATTTTTTAAATATAATGCAGCGACATAACCATGTCAAATAGGAAATGGTTCTTGTAAAATATCTTTATGATATTTTAGCAAATAGTTGTGCATTTTATTTTTGCTTCATTGTTTACAAAGATCATGATAAGTTCCAGCAATTAGTGCTTGATTAGCATCTTGGTGATAATGTGTTGCTAATTTAGCAGCCATCTTACCAACATTGATACAATGTTGAGTTCGATTATTATCTAAATTTGCTTTTAACCGTTCATTACTATAGATTAAATTATTGTTAATATAATCATTAACTTTACTGTCAAGTTGAGTAATGACTTCACCAGTTCTAATTTTAGCAGAACTAATGTCATTACTTGGTCGAACTACTAAATTTTGACATTTATATTTTGCCATTAATGCTATTGTTTTACGATAATGAGGTCGGTTAACAACAATAATTTTTACTAAGTTAATTAATTGCTCAATGCCTTGCCATTTATTTAACGTATATAAATTATCTGCACCAATAATGAAAAAGAATTTATGATCTGGATAAGTTTTAATAAAGTGATTAATAGTATTAATGGTATAACTAGGTTGTTTACTTGTTAGTTCATAATCATTTACTTTTATTCAAGAAGAATTCTTAGTAACTAAATTAATCATGTCAACTCGTTGTTGATCACTAGCACTAACACTAATTTTTAATGGATTTTGTTTAGTTGGTAAAATTCAAACTTCATCAAGAACTAGTTTATGATAGGCAGTATTAATAATATTTAAATGTTGCTTATGAAATGGATCAAAAGTGCCACCAAAAATGCCAATGTGTTTCATTATTTTTTGTTTCCTAATAACATTAAAATTTGTTGATCAAATTTTTTGGTTCTTATCATTTCAATTTCATATAAATAAGGTGGGTGACCATTAATTCATGGTGTTTCTAAAATTTTTACTTTGTTAAGTAATAATGGATGATAAATAATATTAATTAAAGTTTGGAAACCAAGATAGCCCATTCCTAAATTAGCATGACGATCTTTATGAGAATTAATTGGATTTTTAGAATCATTAATATGAATAACTAATAGTTTATGTAAACCAATCAGTTGATCAAACTGTTTTATTATTTGTTCTAAATTATTATGTAGATCATATCCAGCATCAGATAAATGACAAGTATCTCAACAAACACCAATTAATTCAGGTTTTTTGACATTATTAATAATGTATTGTAATTGTTCAAAATTAGTTCCTACTTCACTACCTTTTCCTGACATTGTTTCTAGAGCAATTTTTACTGTTTGTTCTGGTAAACATGCTGCATTTAATCCTTTAACAATTTGCTCTAAAGCAACTTCTGGCAAAGCACCAACAGCACTTCCTGGATGTAAAACTAAAGTTTTAATACCAATATCTTGACAACGAATTATTTCTTGTTGTAAAAAATCTACTGCTAATTGATAAGTACGATCATTAATACTATTAGCTAGATTAATAATATAGGGAGCATGAACAATAACATTATTAATATCAATATTTTTTGCAACTAGTTGTTCTGTAAAATCTTTAATAAATAAATCTTTAGTTGGTTTACGAATTGTATTTTGGGGAGCACCTGTATAAAACATAAAAGCATTAGCATTATAACTTAAAGCCTCTTCAAGGGTACCCAATAAATACTTGGGTGCTTTCATTGAAACATGTGATCCAATAATTAATTTGTTATTTTTCATATTTGTTCCTCTTTCATTATTGGTTTTCTTCAAATAATTTTTTTCTTCTAGTAATTGCTTGTGCTTTCTTAATTTTTTTAATTGATGCCTTAATGTGTTGTCTTCTTGTTTCTTTTTTGATTGTTATTAATTGTTGTTGAAATTTTTTCTTATAACCAGGAGTTACCTTTTTATTTTTTTTAAAACGATTAATGATATACTGTTTATCTTTATTAATTGCTATTTTACGTTGCTGATAATTAATGTTGGCACTAGTAATTTCTGGTATTAATTTATGATCTTTAATTTTATAGTATTCTATTGGAATATTTATTTTTTTTAATTTATAGAGAGCAGCGTTATCACTTTTATCATAAAATACATAAGAAATGCCCGAATAATTATTTCTTCCTGTTCGTCCTGCTCGATGAAAATAGTATTCTAAATTATTGGTTGGTAGTTGCAAAGAAATAACATGTGATACCCCTTCAATATCAATACCACGGGCAGCAATATCAGAACAAACAACATATTGATATTCAAAATTTTTAATTCGCTTGAAAGTTTGTGTTCGTTCCCGTGCTGGTAATCCACCATGTAAAATTGCTACTTTTTTATTTTGTGCAATTAAAATATCAGCAATTTCATTTATTTCTTCTTTATTATTGACAAAAATTAAACATAAATAAGGAGCAAACATCGTTAGTAATGATTGTAATTGTTGTTTAATATCTTGATGATGACGATTAATAAAAATGTGTTGAATTTGCTGATTGTTATTATCAATACTAATAGTAGTAGCATTAGTAATATATTTTTTTAATCAAGTACTTAATTCAGGTAGTATTGTTGCCGAAAAAGTCATAATTTGTGTGTTTTTATTAATTTTAGTAATTAAAAAATCTAAATCATTGATAAAACCCATTTCAAATAACATATCACATTCATCAATAATTAAAGTTTTAGTAGTAGTAATTGCTAACATATTAAGTTCATATAAACGTTTTAATCTAGTAGGAGTACCAATAACAATTTGTGGTTGATTATTAGTTAAATTGTTACTTTGACGAATAATATCTTTACCACCAACTAAGCAAGCAACCGTAATCTTTTGATCGTTAATTAAAGACTTTAAGAAATTAAATGTTTGCTGCGCAAGTTCACGAGTAGAAGTAATAATTACTGCTTGTGTAACTTTTAAATTAGCATGACAATTATTTAAAATTGGAATTAAATAAGTATGAGTTTTGCCACTACCAGTAGGGCTTTTAATAATTAAATTTTTATTAGTTAATGCCAAGGGAATGATTTCATTTTGTACTGCTGTTGGATTAATTAGTTTTTCTTTTGTTAAATTTGCAATTAGTCATGGTTGTAAATTAAATTGTTGAAATGACATACATTCACCTTTTTTCTCTTTAATATTAATATTTTATCTTATTTTTGGTAAGTTTTTTGAAAAAATAAGATAAAACTTTATTAAAAATGCTAATAATTTATATTTTATGTACTATAAATCTTATGATATTATATATTAAAATTAATATAAGTTTTTATGCCTTTATTTTATTTTAAATAAATCGGCTTTTTATTTTAAAAGGAGAACTTTAAATTATGAATACTAGTTATTTTTTATATTTAAAAAGAGAAAGAAGAGATCAAATTTTTAATTTGAAAACAAATAAAGAAAAATTGATAAAAGAAAAAGAAATTATTAATATAGAATTAAAAAAAATAAAATGTTTTAATTGACTATCATTTAAAAGAGTAATTATAAATGTGATTACTTTTGGCTGTCTTAACAAAAATAAAGAAAGAAATTTTAACATTAAAAAATTAGAAGAAGAAATTAAAATATTAAATAGAAGTATTAATTTAATAAATAACAAAATTGAAAAATTAGAAAATAATTTAATAACCTTAAAAAATCATTATTTCCAACAACAAAAAATAAAAAGTAATTTAAGTAATTTAACAAATCAATCCTTAGCAAGTGAAAATAAAGTAAATTCACCAAAAATATAAATATATAAAAATAGTTACCATTTCTGGTAACTATTTTTAATTAGGTGCCAACCTAATTGAAAGAAAGTGTATACATTATTAATACTTACCGAAGTAAGTGTTTTTATTATATCTTATTTTTACTTAAAATATTTAATATATTTAATTTAATACTATCAATGTTAATAAATACTTTATCATTTTCTTTAATTGTGAGTAAATATATGTAAAACGCTAATAAAAAATTTTTAAAGCAATTTCATAAGTTTCTTCTTTACAATTAGTGATCAATATTAGTTATTAAATTAACATTTTTATTCAACTAATTAGTTTGCTAATTTCTATTTCATTCAAAGTAAAATATGAATAGATTATTTGTAATGATGTAAAATTATATTAAGAAAATTTAGAAGGGGTTATTTATATGCAAAATTATTGAAAAAGAAAGCTATTGAACAACCGAAAAATAATAATGGAGTTAAATTATAATGATGTTAATTAATTGATCAGATTTTTCACTAAAAGATTGAATGATAATTGGATTAACTATCACACTTATCATCTTAATTTTATTGTTTATTTTATTTATTTTTTTTTATAAAAGAAGAAGATTTAAGTTTAAAATAAAAAATATTATAAATGATAATTTAATAAAAATTGGTAAAAATAATTATAAGTTTTCAAGGAGAAATTCCTTTATTCTTTTTAATGAGATTAAATTATTAATTTTAGATAAGCGCTATAAATATTTATATAAGTTTAAAAAAAGATATAAAGATGGTAATTTAAATAATGAAATTTTTGATGTAGTTAAAAAATATTACTTAAAAAATGAAAAAGAATTAACAAAAAAACAAAAAATATCCTTTGATTCAAAAAAACATGATAAACCAGTTATAACAAATGCTAAGGAAAAAAAAGTTAAATTTGTTTTCGATGATCAAGAAATGACAGTAAAAATGGAAGAAGATAAATAAAAAATTACTTTAATTAAAAATTAAATTATTAAATTTGTTAAGCGATAATTGCAAACTAAAAATTTTTTTGATACTGTCAACTTGCTAAAGGAAATAAAGTTATAAATAAAAAAAATGGAAAAAGTGATAAATAATGAGAAATAATAAATTTAATATGCAATTTGGTTAATAATAATCCTGAAAAAATTATTAGACTTTGGATTTGATATTAATATTAGCAATGGTCAAATGACAGTTTAACAATCCAATTACCAGACATCTTAGATCAATTTCCAACATTTATTAATTGCCTAAATTGTGAATCTGAAATCTCTATTATTATAAATGAGAATAAATGATTAGCAATTAAAAATGCAAGTAAATTAACTTTACTAATACAAAATAAATTATCCTATTTGTTTTTATCTTTTTAAATAAGCATATAAAAAAGAACATTGTAAAAATATTATAAAATTATATTAAGAAATTTAGGGGTGATAAATTAGGATATGAAAAAATAGTTTTCGATATAACTAAATTCATTCAAATTAGGTTTGTTTATTTTTTGAATACAATCGATTAAAAGAGAGGTTAATATTATGTCTAAAGATGGAAAGAAAAATAAGATAAGAAAAAAAGAGAAGATTATTGTTGGTCTAATGAGTTCTACAATTTTGGGTGTTGGAGTTACTATCGGCAATGTTAAAATAGAAGAAAAAGTTGAAGAAAATGAGAAAGAGAAGAAAAAGAAAAAACCAACTAAATTAATTGTTAAAGAATGATCTACTAATATGAAACGGATTTAACAACAATATCTATTACTGAGATTACTAATATTTTGCAAAACATTAATCTTCAAGCACTACCAAATGAACCAATAAAAAAAACTTTAGAAATTTTGTTATGAAATAAATTACCAACATTATCATTTGATTTTAATCAAATGTACATAACTGATTTAAATGAAAAAGAGAAGACATTTTATTTAGTTGCTAAAGATGATAGTAAAGACTATATCGGTAAAATACAACTTAGTTACACATAATTCAATAAAATTATCTTTAGTCATTGATTTAAATATATAAAAAGTTTCTATATTAAGAATTAGGAACTAAAATTTTTATTTGCAATTTTTTTTATTTATTTTAAAATTTTGTATAATTAATTTGTACAAAATTAATATAAGTTTTTAACTCATTGCTTCATTTTAAAGTAAATGAGTTTTTATTTTGAAAGGAAGAAAAAATGAAAAAAGAATTAGAAAATTTTAAGTTAGAAAATATAAATTGATTTGTTGATGAAGAATTACTTGGTACATCTTTAAAAAAGCCTCACTATGAGTATGACAAATCTTATTTGTATCATGAGGATGTAAACACAAATGATTTATTTTGATTTAATAACAAATTAGTTAATTTGGATGAAAAAAATAAAAAATATGCAACAATATATAAAGAATGATTACTAAAAAAAGAGCAGAAATTTAGTTTTACTGATGATGAACAACTTAATGAATTAGAAGATTGCTTTACCTATTTTAAAAATCTATCAATCAAAAGTATTAATTTTAGTTTAAAATGAAAAAGACAAGAAGTTGAGAAATTTAATAATATCATAGATACTATTAGTGCTTATAATGATGATATTAAAATTAAAAAAGAAAATTTAAATAAAGCAATAACAAATTTGAATGAAGAAATATTAAATTTAAATAAAGCAATAACAAATTTAGAACAAAAAAAATATGGTAAATTTAAGAATATTTTTTTAAAAATTATAACTTTTGGTTTTTATAATAAAAATAAGAAAATAAAAAGAAAAATAAATCAAATTCAAAATTTAAAAGAAAAAAAAGAGAAAGAAAAAGAAAATATTCAAATAGATTTAAATAAATATTGTAAAAATTTTGATAACAATTTCATAAACATTCTTAAAAACTTAAGGAATCAAAAAGAATTTATTGAAGAATATAATAAAAAAATACAATTAAAAAATAATGTTTGTTTTGATTTAGAAAAAATTTTAACATTAATTAAAATAGAAAAAGAAAATATAGTTGAAAATAAAATTAGTAGAAAAGAATCTAAAGATTCTGGAATTAGTGATTCTTTTGAAGAAGGTATTGAGGTATTTGATTATTTTACTGAAGAAAATTTTATAAATTTACAAAATCAACCTTTAACAAGTAGCATTAAACCAAGTTCACTAAAAATATAAAAATCAGAAATTGTATAGTAACAATCTTTTACTTAATCTTGAAATCAATTTTAAGAAATCAAATTTGCTTATAGACAAACGATTTAAAAGTTTATATGGGGTGTTGTGTAGTACAGTTGAAATATGATGTAGTGAGAATATATAAATATAAAAAATTATGTTTTTGAACTAATAAAAACCAGATACTCAAGGAAACTATCAATAGTTTAACTAGTTTTAAGAATTTAAAAAAAGAGATTGCACACAAGTTTTACCACCTATGACTTGTCATAAAGAATTAGTTGAAAAATTTAAATTGGAAACTAAAGAAAAAAATGAAAATATACAACGTTAATGAATGAAATATTAGAAGTTAGATATGGTAAAGTTGAGGTACTGATTGATTTAGATCCCCAAGCGACACTATATCGACACAATTTATAAGTAAAGAGGTAAAACAAGAAAAAACAATTGTTAAATTAATAACTATCATTTCTTTGATAACAATTACTAAGGTTATTCAAAAAAGTAAATTCAATAATCTTGATATTATAAATTGGTGGTGAACACTTAAATAAAAGTAGCACGTTAATTAATACGTTATTTGGAGATAAAGATAAATATTTAATTAGTGATGCAATTTGATTGAAAAATGAAACTTTAGATAAGTTTTTATCTAATAACATTATTAAGAATAGTGATATTTATTAAAACTAAAAATGACTTAGATAAATATAATTTACTGTAATATTTTATTTAATATTTCATTGATTTAGTTTGTTGTTAAGATATTCTAGTCTTTCATCTGTAATAACGTATAAACATTCTTTTACTTTAATTGATTTTTTACAATAATTACAAATTGCATTATAGACCATATAATTAATACCTTGTTTTGTGTCTAATTCTTTTTTATACTTATATTACTGAAATCTTGTTTTACAAATAAGTGTTCATTTATTAAGTTTCACATATCTGAAAAACAACAGTTATTTACAATCATTCATTATAATTTATCACCTTTTAAAATTTTTTATTAATTGTTAAAATTTTATCATAATTAAACGTTTTCCTTAATAATTTGATGTTATAATCAAGTTGAAAACTTAAAAATAAAATGCAATAACAGTACTGGAAATACTCTATTGCTGGCAGATTCAAGTTTGTATTCTCACAACCTACAAAGTAATTATATATTTAGATATATTTTTTTACGATTAAAGTTACGTTTTATGTAAAAGAACCTGTGTGATCTTGTCAAGAAAAGTTGACAATTAAATGAGCCTAATAATGAGTCCAGTCGATATTCGACTGGACTCATTTTTTTTAATTTTTTCATAGGTCTTACAAAATTATAAAATTCAATATAATCATCAATTATTTTATAAATATTTTCTTTGTTTAACAATTTTCTAGGTAACAATATATTGATTCTTGTTTAAAAGAGCTAAATCACGTTTCGCAAGCACCATTATCAACGGAGTTACCTTTTCTAGACATTGAAATAGTTATTGCTAATTGTTTGCATAAATATTGATATTGCAAATTAGTGTAATGTCCTCCATGAGCAGAATGTAAAATCAATTCTCTTCGTTTATTAGCTTTATATCAAGCAGACATTATATTTTCATAAACAAATTCATAAGAAAGAGTGGAACTTAATTGATAATCAATAATTTCTCCATTATATAAATCCCTGATAATAGATAAATAATGAGTTTTATTATTCGTCAAAATATAGGTTATATCTGTAACTCATATTTTATTATAGGTATTTGCATAAAAATTGCGATTAAGTAAATTTTTATATTCAAATTCTCCTATTTCTATTTTGTATTTAAAACTTCTTTTCTTTCTAACTGCTTTAATTTTCATGTTTTTCATATATCTATAAACGACATGTGCTTCAATATTAATCTTATGAATTTTTCATAATAGTAATGAAATCATATTATAGCCGTAAACTTTATTAAATCCATAATAAATGTTATTAATTTTACTAGTTAAATCATCATTTCATTTATTATAAATTTTGCTACCATTATTTTTTCATTTATAATAACCATACCGACTAACATTCATTACTTCACATAAAAAACGGATTGTAAAATTCGCTTTTAATGAATCAATAATAAGAAATTTATCTTTTATTGATTTTATCGAGTACTTTTTTAGAGCATCACCAAATTTAACTCTTTCAATTAATTCATTCCTTGACATGTTTTTATAATTAATAATTTCATTTTTAGATTTTTTAAAACGCTTTTTTTGATAATTTTTAGAATTAGAACCATTTCCTCACTCAAGTGACTCTTTTTCTAATTTCCTTATTTCACGTTTTCATCTTTTTAAAGTTGAAAGATTTATATTAAATTTCTGACAAGTTTTAAGAGTTGAATGATTTTCATTAAATTCAATAATTTTTATTTTTTCAGTTTTACTTCATTGTTTAGCCATAAAAAGAGCACCTTTAATAAATTTTAAACACAGGTTTATTTTTGTGGCAACTTTATTATAGATGCTCAGTGTGGTTCTTTTTTATTTTTTCAATTTACAAAATATAATTTGTGTCACCAATTATATAAATGTGAAAGGAGTAATAAAAAAATATATGTTTTTATTTCTGCAAGTGGTAAAAATAAAATTTTATTAATACTTGAAAAATTAAAATTGTTTTCATTTATTTAAAATAAATCGTGTACTGTTTGCTTTGGTTTACAATTGTAGCAGTTTACTTTTGCTATTTTTATTATCTTTTTTCAGTCATTTAAAACTCCTTAGTGTACATTCAATTTTCTATAAATGGTATTATCTCTATGCCAATACTTATATTTTTTTGAATGATTAATTTTGGAAGTTCTAACTTTAGCTACAATTCATAAAGTTCCATCAATATCAATAAATAAAGTTCTTTTTTTACTATTATTTAATTCAAACATATAATATTTTTTATTTTGTTTATTTCAAATAAATGATAAAATTTTGTAAATTATATGATCAACCACATAAGTTACACCTTTAAAGAAAAACAATAAAATTATTAAACTAAACATTAAATCTGTTAAATAATGTGTTCTTGAAAGAATTTGCATGAATGCCATCATTACAACATTTGCTATAAAAAATCCAAATACTAACCATTTTCATCAAATAATTTTTTGTTTACGTTTTTCATTCATAAAATATAGTAAAAATCCATAAACAGGCATTGATGCTGAATTCATATGACCAGATGGGAATGCTTTATCACTTCAGTAATGAGTTCCCTCTCCTTTTTTACCTAATAAGAAATCTCAGTATTCAGATTTAAATCCTTGAATTTGTCATCAGTCTAAATATTCTGCATTAACTATGTTAGTCGGTTTATTTATTCAATTGTTAGGCAAGTTATCAATCACATATTGATAATCAACATGAACTCAATATGGTCTACCAAAAAAAGTTTTCAAAATTGGATCAAAAGTGACTCCAAAAAAAGCAAACACTACAAATATTTTTAACGCATCAATTCAATAATTATGAGTTAATAAATCATCTCTTTTTGAAAATTTAGTTCTTAAGTATCAAGCAATAACACACATTAGTATAACTTCAATACTAAGTTGAATAGTCATTACTGCAATTGTGTTTGTACCCTCAAGTCCAAATCAATAATTTCTTCCTCTACCACCAAAAGCTTCAAATGTTGCTTGATAATAAATCATTTTACTAATAATTAATGTAAATAAAATTATAAATAAAACATAAACTAAAACTATTATAATTTCTAAAAATTTAAATTTTGATTTATATTTTATATTTAGACTTTCTAATAAAATTCCACTTCCTGCAAACATAAAGGGAACTGTCATGGTATAAGCTAGTTTATCTCAAAATAAACTTAATCAACTTATAACTCCATTATCATTTAAATCACCAATAGCTTTTGCTATTTGTTTATCTCAAATACTTCCAGATATAAAAAGTATAATAACAACAGTTAACGCAACATTCTTCAATATTTTAAAAACAAATTTAGACTTATTATTTTTGTTAATAAATGCAGAACCATCAACATAGAAGTTTTCTTTTATCATTAACTAATCACTCCTTTTGTTTATATGTTTTTAAATCGCTCATATTTGCTGTTTTTAGCGATGTTTTGATTTTAATTACCCTATTTATTCATATATATTATCTAGAAGTATTTGTGTTTATTTATCGTTTAAAGATTGATATTTATTAGCTTTTTCTTTTGTATGATTTGTTTGCTTTCACCATTTGTTTTGTTTTTTTTGATTTCAATTAAATTCATAATTTTCAATTTTATTACCTATTTTATTCTTTTTATAACTAACAATAATCTTTGTCTTTTCATTGATTTCTTGAATAGTTCTTTTAATTGTGTATCTTTTAAAATCAGTATGATTAAACTTATCGTTTTGAACATAAGTATCAATTAATAAACCTAGTAATTTTTTTAATTCTTTGGTTGTGATATATCTTTGATTTGTTTTTTTTATTTTCATCAGTTGAACTACATAATCATTTATCTAATGTTAAAGAATCTTTTAATTTTAAAACACTATCCAAATTAATTTTTGTGTAATCGCGAACTAATTGTTCAATAAAAGGCATAATCCTTCAACTTAATTCAACTTCAAAATAAAGTGCTTTTGGTTTTTAATATGATGCACTTATGACTACTCCAATTAATTCTTTGCCATCTTTAGTTTTAGATTGTACAAATGTTTTGTTTATTAAATCATAAACCCCTTAGTTTACGATATCGTGGCTATTGATCTTTACTTTCTAATTTTAATTTATTAAAAAAAATTAATTTATTTAAATATTGTTTCATTTTTTCATAAGTTTTAATTTGACTAAAAATCAAATGTAAAACTTTTTCTTCTTTAAGTGTGAATTTACTAGTCATTCTTGCAAATTTATTTACATAATATACAGTCTCAAGTTATCATACTGATTTTTTCTTTTAGTACTCACAAATAACCTCCTATTTTATAATAATTAAAGTTTAACATAAAATATTATAATAATCGGTTATTCAATAATAAACCCATACTTGGGGTTTAGTGCTCTCCATACCATAAATGAAATATAATGAATATATATGAATTAATTAATGAAGTAAATATATAATATTTATTTATGTATTTATATAATTTGTGATACAAATATAATTAATTATATAAATTGTTTTGACTTGAATATTATTAGTAAAATTTTATGCTTCTGATATTTTTGTGTAAAATATCTCTTATATATTATTCTCTTAATTTAAAAAATCAAGCATTGGAAAAACATGTGAAATTTTTTTAACAATTTACAACAAAAATAAAAATGAAATAACAAAAAATCTTAGCAATAGAATAATTAATAAAATTATTAAAAATTCAATTTTTGATTATTAAATTATTTAAATCATAGTTATAATAATTTGATGTTATAATCAAGGTGAAAACTTAAAAATAAAATGCAATAGCAGTACTGGTAATACTCTATTGCTGGCAGGTTCAAGTTTCGTATTCTCACAACCTGCAAAGTAATTATATATAAAGAATTTAAAAAAGAGATTGTACACAAGTTTTGCCACCTATGACTTGCCATCAAGAATTAGTTGAAAAATTTAAACAAGAAACTAAAAAAAATGAAAATATACAACATTAATGAATGAAATATTAAAAGTTAGATATGGTAAAGTTGACAACTAATCATTATCAAAATGATTTCATTGGCAGTTAAAAAGTTGGTGTTGGAAAAACCACTCTTTGTAAAAACATTGCTTATAAACTAACTAAAGACAATAAAAAAGTTTTAGTTATTGATTTAGTTCCACAAGTGACACTGTCAACACAATTTGTAAGTAAAAAAGTAGACCAAAAAACAATTGTTAAATTAATAACTGTCATTTCTTTGGTTTCAATTACTAAGGTTATTCAAAAAAGTAAATTCAATAATCTTGATATTATAATTGGGGGTGAATACTTAAATAAAAGTAGCACGTTAATTAATATGTTATTTGAAAATAAAGATAGATATTTAATTAGTGATGCAATTTATAGTATAAATAAAGATGTTTTAGAAGCATATAATTATGTATTAATTGATTATCCACCATTAATCCAAGAATTAGCTTTAAATTTTTTAATTTTGTCTGATTTAGTTATTATTCCAATAAATAGTGGTGCAGGGGGTTTTAAAGGTTTAGTTGATTTAAAAAATACTTTAAATCAACTACATCGACAAAAAAATAGAAGAAGTACCACCACTAGAACCACCAGTTTTATTTTTAATTGATTGAAAGTTGAAACTTTAAATAAATTTTTATCTAATAATATTATTAAGAATAGTGATGTTTTTATTAAAACTGAAAATGACTTAGCTAGGATTTGCGATAATAAGCATTATTGATGCCAAAAACAAGCATATGAACAATTAATAAAGGAAGGAAATTATATAAATATAATAAATATATTTAAAAAATATCTTTAATTATTTAAAAATACTTATCTTTTTTTTCTAACATTTTCAAAAAAAAAAAAAAAAAAACGATATTGATAAATAGAGAATCATTCAAAAAAAGTTTAAAAAATGTTAATATAACTTTATATGAAAATGATATATTAAAAATAAAATTTATAACACAAATGACAGCTACTAAAATATCTAGTTTTGTTAGAAAATATATTAATGAAGAATATCAAAAAGTGTTAATAACAAAAAAATAAAGAATCAAAAATATTTAAATTTAAGGAGAAAAATCAGTATTATGAAAAAATTAATTACTATATTTGGAATCACAAGTTTAATTGGAACAGTTAGCATAACTGGTGTTAACTCTTATATAAATGAAAAAACATTTTCTACATCTACGCAAAAAAATAATTTTAATGAAAACAATGTTATTGAAATTAAACAAATTAAAGAAAATATTTCAAATATAAATTTGTATAAAAATTATAAAGGTGAAATATTATATACTACATGAACTGGTGATGGTTATGGTAGAATTTATCAAATCAATAATAATTCTAAAAAAGAACAACTGATTGCAAAATTAAATGGTGAAATTTTAAGTTTAATAGTTGACAAAAATGGAATAATATACGCAGGTACAACAGGCACAGGAACGGGTTATGGTTTTTTATATCAAGTTTATGAAAATAGTTTTACTAAAATATCTGAAATAAATAGAATCGTTTTAAGTTTAGCAACTGATAAAGATGGCAATGTTTATGCAGGTGATGATAATGGTTCTATTTATAAAAAACAATACAACCAAAAAAACTTTAAATTAATAATGCCATCTTCTGGTGAAATTTATAGTTTAACAGTTGATAGTAATAATAATGTTTATGCAGGTATTGCTTATCATAATGAAACTAGAAATAGTAAAATTTTTAAAAGTATTGATGGAATAAATTTTTATGAAATTCAAAATATGATTAACAATGAAATTAGAAATTTAAATATTGATAAAGATGGCAATATTTATGCTAGTTTTTTAAATGGTAATGTTTATCAATATTCATTTAAGAAAAGAAAATTTATTAAAATAATTGAAATTAACGATAAAATTCAAGATTTAATCATTGATAAAGATAACAACGTTTATATAATAACTTGAAAAGGTAAATTATACTATAAAGTTTTTAATGAAAATAAAATAAATATTTTTAATATTATTGGTGAAATTTATAGTTTAATAATAGATGATAATAACAATATTTATGCAATTATTGCTAATGACCAAACTTTCAAAATTATAAAAGTAAAAAACAATTAAAAAGAATTAGAAAAAACATTTTTAGTTGATTGAAAGTTGAAATTTTAGATAAAAACTTATCTAATAATATTATTAAGAATAGTGATTTTTTTATTAAAACTGAAAATGATTTAGATAGGATTTGCGATAATAAATATTATTGATGTCAAAAAACAAGCATATGAAAAATTTATTGCAGAAATATTGTAAAATTATAATAAAAAATTTAAGGGGTAAAAATATGAAAAATTTAATAAAAATTATCAGCGCTATAGGTTTAATTGGAACAGCAAGTACAAGTGTTATTGCTTGCGAAAATAAAATTGATACTATACAAAAAATAAATAATGTTATTAAAAACAAATTATTGGGTAATATTAATATTGGAATATTAACAATTCCTACTCCACAAAAAATTAAATTTGTTTTAAAAAAACAAAATCCCAATTTGGACATAAATGCCATTGCAATTACCAATATTACTAATGAAAATTGCAATGTAACTGGTGATAATAAAAGTTATATTGGAACTATTAGTGTCAATTATTCATGTTCAACAACAAATAAAATTAATTTTAAATTGAATGAATTGACTAAAAATTTAACAATTACCAATAAAATGAATGGCTTACAAGTATTAGATGCAATTAGAAGTGGTATCGTTACCTTATCTAATAAAGGTTATATCAGTAATGAAGAACTAAAAAGTGATCAAACTTTATTATGATCAGCATGAATTAGTGATAGTGATTGAGATTATCAACAAATTTGAAGCAACACCAATTTAGAGAAATATAATAATGGTAACATCATCATTAAGATTAATATTAAAACTGATAATTTATATTTTAACCAAATAATAAATTGAGAAGATATTAAAATTAATATTAAAACTGACTTAAATATATTATCAGATAATATAAGAACTATTGATAATATTGAAATTAATGATATCAATTCTTTTTTTTGATAAATTAGTTATTTCATTTAGAATGCAAAGCGAATTTAATAACTTGAAAAAAGATGACATTGATTTATTTAAAAAAGATAGCACTATTATTTTAGATAAAAATGATATTGTTGCTAATTCTAACCTAGAAATTACTGTTAAAGCAAAAAAAGTTAGTTTCCTATTTACAGGGAATAAAAATGTTAAAGTAAATTTGATTGTAAATAAAACTGATTTAAAAACTAAAATTACTACTTTAACAATTGATGTTACAGCTGATTTATATGAACAATATTGAAAATTAATTCCAATAATACGTAATGCACCTGAAATTAAAAATTTATTTCCACAATTGTATGATGTTAATATTGGTTTTATAAAGATGCAGGAGCTATGAATATATTAGATATGGATGATTCTCAAAAACCAGGTAATATCTACATAATTATTAGTGCAAGTGATAATGATCCCAACTATAAAGGAGATACAAACATTATAATGTTAACCTTAAAATAGAGGGTTTCTAGTAATCTGTGGTAAAGTAATGATACTTTATAGGTTTTGGTAGAAAAATAACTTTTTCTTTCTTTTGAAAAAGAAAAAAAGTCCACGCTTGAAGCACTCTCAAAAACAAAGAAAACCTTTGCAAAAGGTTATCACATTAACCACTAAAAAGATAAAAATATAATATAAGTTTTAACAATTAATTTAGGTTAACTGTTTTTTATTGGATATGCACTATTAATAAAATTCTTTTTATGAAATAAATAATCACTAATGTCAAACAAAGATATTTTTTCATTTTATAAATAAAAACACTCAAATGTGAATATCTACAATAAAGTAGACAAGAAAAAAAATACTTGTGCAATAATTTATTTAGAGGTGTTCATTTTTTATGGCTAAACATTATACAAAAGAAGAAAAGTTAGAAGTGATTAATTTTTATTATCAAAATTCATGAAGTTCAACAAGAAAATATTTTAAACTTGAAAGAGCTACATTAAATAGATGATTAAAACAATATAAAACTTTAGGAGAAGAAGGACTTAATCCTGGAAATGGAATCCAATCAAAAGCAATTAAAAGAAAAGGCAGACCAAAAACATTAAATTTTCATGAAATGACTAAACAAGAATTAATTGAATATATTGTGGTAATTAATGATATAAAAAAGTATTTAGCAAAATCGACAAAGAAGAAATACTTTACGATTTTGCGATTGAAGAAAAAATATCAGATTAGCCACTTATGTTATCTACTAAAAGTTTCAAAGTCAGGATATTATAAATGACTAAAAAATAGTCAAAATAAATTTAATAAATGAAATAATTTTTTAGTTAGAATAATTAACAATATATTTTATAAATTTAAAGAAATTTATCGTTATCAAATGATTACTTTGTGAATTCATAAAATTTATAAAATTAAATTGAAATCGCATATTGTATATCGATATATGCGACTTTTAAAGTTAAAAGCAAAAATAAAAAAGAAAAATCATAAATATAAATTAAATTCTGGAGAATTAAGATATGAAAATCTTTTAAATCGTGATTTTCAAACAAATAAACTAAAGCAAAAATTAGGTACTGATATAACTTATTTAACCACAAATAATAGAACATATTATTTGTCAATTGTTAAAGATTTTCACAATAATGAAATTTTAAATTATAAAATTAGTGCTAATTTAAGTTTAGATTTTGTCTTTAAGAATATTATTCAAAAAATGCTGGGAAACCAAAAACATGAATTTTACATTCAGATCAAGGATTTCATTACACAAATCAATTCTATAAATTATTATGTGAGAGATTAGGAATTAAAATTTCAATGTCTCGAAGGGTAATTCTCCAGATAATGGTGCTACTGAATCATGATTTGCTATTATGAAAACTGAATTTTATATTTAATTCCAAGAAAAAATAGAACAACTGAATGAATTAAAGAACATTTACCTAAGTAAATAGAATTTTATAATCGTTTTAGACCACAAATAAAATTAAAAGGAATGAGGCCAGTTGAATATCGACTAAATCATTCCTTTTAATAAAGCCTCTTTTTAATTGTCTACTTTACTTGATAAGTTCAAAATTGAGTGTTTTTATATTGTTTTTTAAAAAGCAAATTTGCTTGCAAGCATTAAAATTATATCACTACTAAAAAAAATAATTTTTTTTAATTCTTTTGTTTCAATTAATTCTTTGTTTCATTTTTTTTTAATATTAATTAAATTTATTATTGCAATTGGAATCGGAATTAAAAAAAATAATGATGCAATAGAACTATATGTTAATCATAATAATAACGATTTTTCAAATTTAATCATTTGTGATGTTTCTTTGATTTCTATAACATCATTTTTGTTTTTCTGTTTTTTCATTAGTAATAAAATACTAATAATTCCCAAAGGATTTAATGCAAAAAGAAATAGAAATAATCATAAAAATCGATATTTTTGTTGTTGAATTTCATCACTATTAACTACAAAAATACTCAAATTATATGAAATAAAAGATGATTCTATTATAAAAAATAGCATTCAATAAATATTTTTATCATTATGTCAATGGTTTATTCAACTTGTTAACATTAAAATAAAATAGATTCAAAATCCAAAAAAACCAGCAACAGAATAAATAACACATATTTTCATTATATTTTTCCAATATGAATCATTTTTAAAATTTTTTCATATATTTTTAAACATTAAATCGCCTCTAATTACTTCCAAAACCCATACATGGAATTAAAATATATCAACCCATTCATGCACCACGACCATGATCATAAGATTTTAGCACTGCAGCATTTGCAGTTAATATTGCAGCAATAGCTACTGCTCCGACATTAATAAATGGTACTGCTGCTAATTGTTCAGCAATCTCAGTTGCTTCTGCACTATGATCAATAAAGGCTTCAATAGCACTAGAACTTAAATGTAATCTTCAATATCCAAATCAATATGCATATGATTCAATTCATCAACTACTTTCATTAACTTTTTTTGATAAAAAGGAGTTAAAATGTGCTTTACCTTGTTCATCAAAAATTATAATTTTGTTTTTATAATATCAATTTAATACTTGTAAATATTGATCACTAGTAATAATTTGATAAATTTTTAAATCTCATATTTTTTTATTTAATTTTGTTTTATCAAAAGTTACTACATCATTTTTTAATCCAATAGCACTTAGTAAGTTTTGTTTTAATTCTTGTATTTCTTGTACAGTTTTGGTTTTAAAATATTTTTCAATATATTCAAAATCTTCTGGTGTTGGTGTTCATTTTTGTAAATTGTTTTTATTATTAATTTTAGTATGTCTTACCCTTAACGTACTAATTTGTGGTGTTGTACCTAACAGTGTTGTTAATACAAAACTGGTTGTAATAATTTTTTTCATAATATTTGTTCTCCTTTTTTTTATTTTTTAAAAATTTAAAATCTTATTTTTATATTACGACTTTTTTAGAAAATAATAAAAAATATGAACATAATTTTTATTATTTTCTAAAAAAAGTTGAAATAATAATGCATATTTTATAAATATTTTACAAAAAGCAAAAAGTAATAATCAATATATAGTGGGTTTTGAATGACATCAAAATAATAAAAAAAGAATTGATGTCACAATATTTGGTTTTTATAAAAATTATAAAAAAATATTTCATATCATAATGACTTTCTTTTATTTAAAAATCAATTAATTTCAAACTCAAATAATTATAATGAAATTGAATATATATTCAAATGAAAACCAATATGAATAAATAAGTTATAGTTTTAAAAAAATAATTATGAAGGATTTTTTAAATACATAATTGACGATATTAGATGTCAAACTAATAATTATTTAGTTCCTAATAATAACTAGTAATAATATATGAAATGGTTTTGATTTAATTATTGAATGTGGTACTTTTCATTCTAAAAATGGTATTGGTTATGAAACACAAGAACATTTAAGAAGTTTTATTGTAGGAACATTTAATAAATTATTGACTAAAGATATGTTAATTAATCCTAAAGAATGACAAAATTGATATAAAAAAGAATATGAAAGAATGATAATATTTAATGGTAGTAATATAACTTATCAAAATAAATAATTAAAAAGTAATAGTGAATTATTATGTAAAGAATTAATTGATGAACAAGGTTGAAATATAACAATTTCAAATCATGATGAAACAGATAGTTTATTTTATTAAGGAAAAACATTCATAATTATCAGAAAGATTTTTTGAACATTACATTTAATTTCTCATAATATTAATGAATTTCTTTTGCTAATTAAAAAAGAATTAGCAAAGAATAATAGTCTTTTTTGTTCTTCACCCTCATTATAACAAAAGCAAACTAAAAAATTTCAGAGTTCAAATAAAATACATCATTCAATGATTTTTTAACAAAATATTTTCATTCGAATTTATTAACATAAGTAGTTAATTCTTTTAGAATAGTTAAAGAAATATCTAAATCAAAATTTTTATTTAAATCTTGTTGTATTTTTTTCTATATTTTTTTAAGTAAAGGAACTAAAATATGCTCTGAATCTATCCATATATTAATTTCATATTTTTGATTTATGTATATTCAGATTTTTAAATTTTCAAACTCTCCCACAAGTAATTTACCAATTCAAATAACATGAATTTTCTTTTAATTTTTTTCTAATTGTTTCAAAAATATAGGTAATGCTATTTTTTCTCCATTCTTTTAATCTAGTCAAAAATGACTAATTTATTTAATAACATCCTCGTTATTAATATAATTATTTTAGATTTTATTTAATAAACTTTAAAAAAGTACTTTAATAATCTTAATATTAAATAGAAATCGTAAGTATTACTTACGATTTCTATTTTGTTTGCGTTCATTTTCAGTTAAGAATTTTTTACGCATTCGAATATTTTGTGGTGTTACTTCCACTAATTCATCATTGGCAATAAATTCTAAAGATTCTTCTAAACTAAAAATAACTGGTGGTGTCAATCTAACTGCTTCATCATTACCTGAACTTCTAGTATTTGTTAATTGTTTAGATTTACAAGGATTAACGTCTAAATCTTTATCACGATTACTTAGACCAATAATCATTCCTTCATATACTTTGGTTTGTGGTTTAACAAACAAAGTACCACGTTCTTCTAAAGAATTTAAAGCATAAGGTAATGTTGTTCCCGTAATCATACTTACTAGGACACCATTTCGATTATTACCAATTTCACCTTTTAATGCTTCATATGTTAGGAAACTACGAACCATAACACCTGTTCCACGAGTAATATTAATGTATTGCCGTCCAAATCCAATTAAACCACGAGTTGGAATATGAAAAACAATTTTATCACGAACATTGTCAGAATCCATATTTGTCATAATACCTTTTCTTAAATTTAAATTATTAATAACAGTACTACTATATTCAGGAGGGTGATTTAAAATAATTTCTTCTACTGGTTCAGTAGTATGACCTTTTTCATCTTTTTTAAATACTACTTCTGGCTTAGAAATACCTAATTCAAAGCCTTCACGACGCATATTTTCAATTAAGACAGATAAATGTAATTCACCACGACCAAAAACTTTAAAACCATCAGCATTACTACCAGATAATTGTTCAATTTTTAAACCAACATTAGTTTCTAATTCTCTTGTTAGTCGTTCTTTAATTTTATTACTAGTAACTAGTTTTCCTTCCGTTCCACAAAATGGTGAGTTGTTAACAAGAAAGTTCATTGACATGGTTGGTGCTTGGATAGTAATTGGTTCCATTGGGATAACATTATCTTTATCACAAATAGTATTACCAATTGTGATATTTTCAATCCCTGCGACACAAACAATATCACCAGCAATAGCAGTTTTAACAGCTACTCGTTTTAATCCTTGATAAACAAACAAGTATTTAATTTTTGCTTTTCTTTTTAAATCATAATCATCAACAATAATTACTTCTTGGCCTTCAGTAATAGTACCTTGAAATAATCGACCAATGCCAATTCTACCAATGAAACTATCATAATCTAATGAACTAATTTGCATTTGCAATGGTTTATTAAAATTTACTAATTTAGAAATTTTAGCGTGCTTAATAATTGTTTGAAATAATGGTTCTAAATTGTTACTTGCTTGATCCAATTCATATTGCGCAATACCTTGTTTAGTAATACCATAAAGTGTTGGAAAATCTAATTGTTCATCATTAGCATTCAATTCCATGAATAGTTCTAATACTTCATCTTTTACTTCTTCAATTCTTTGATCTTTTTTATCAATTTTATTAATCATTAAAATTGGATTTAAGTTGTGTTCTAATGCTTTTTGCAGTACAAATCGTGTTTGTGGCATTGGTCCTTCAACACTATCAACTAATAAAATAACACAATCTACTGTTTTCATAATTCTTTCAACTTCAGATGAAAAATCAGCATGACCAGGAGTATCAATAATATTAATTTTAGTATCACTATGCATAATTGAACAGTTTTTAGAGTAAATAGTAATTCCCCGTTGTCGCTCTTGTTCGTTACTATCCATGATTTGATCAACAATAACTTGATTTTGATGAAAAATATTTGATTGTTTTAATAAAGCATCAACTAATGTTGATTTACCAACATCAACATGGGCAATTACTGCAATATTAATAATTTTTTGTTTAGCAGAAACTTTTTCTTGTTTAGACATTATTCATTCTCCATTATATTCTTAAATTTTGACATTATATAAATTATACGCAATATTTTAAAATTTAGTAAAATAATTAAATTAATTTTTTAATTATTTTAATTTTCTTTATTATATATGATATTTATTTTAAGTAATGTAAAGTAAAAACTCTTTTGCAATTAAGAAAAGATCTAAAAATTTTAAATATTTTTATGTTAATAAGTAATATAGTAGTAACACCAACAATTTAAATAATACAGAGTTAATAGATAATTAAAATTGACTAAATTTTATATTGTTACTTGCCTTTGTCTATTAGAAATTGTATCTGAATAAGTTTCTTCATTAGTAGCATTTAGATAATCATTTCCTGATAATTGTTCACTTACTAAATGTCTTTCGCTATCATTAAAGTTACTTCCATAACTATTACTATTTTGATTGAATATTTTTTTTGAAAGAAAAAAAATCTCTTGTAACTGCTTTTCGATCATATTATTAAGATCTTGCTGATAACTTGTAATATCACTACTTTGTTGCATATTATTTTTGATTTCTAATAGTAAGAGTTGCTTGTGGTTTGATAATGATAAATCTAATGGCTCTTCTTGTTTTGCTTGTTGGTTATTTAATGCTGCATTTATTAATTGTTGTTTTTTAATAAATAAATCTATTTTATTGAGTTTTGCAGATAATTTTTCGATTGCTATTTTATTTTGATTAATAATAAAATTAAGTCTTTTTATTTCTAATAAAGATTTAGTAACCATTTTTTCTATACTTATGTAATTTTTTTTACTATTTATTTTTCTTTGTTTTTTATAATCTTGAAATTGTAAAAAATATCATTGCTGTTTTGGTAAGTTAGTTTTCATATTGTTAATTGCTTTAACTATTTCATTTGTTTTAAAGTTATAAGCAAATAATGTACTAATTTTTAAATTTTTATCCATTAACTGCTGTAATTTTTTTTCTCTTTCATTCATCTTTTTACCTCTTCTTGCTATTTTTCATGATCTAATATCAAAATACTAATAAATTTATTTATTATTTAAATTTTAATAATTTTTTCAAACATTTTTAATGTTCAAAATTATTATATTATGTTTTGCAATTTTTATTTAAAATATAACATTATTAGTCAATACAAAATAAAATATTTTTTATTATTTAAAAAATAATAATTAAAAACTGATAAAATCAAATTACAAATTTATTTTGGAGGTAACAATAATGGCAAATAAAGTATTAGTAATTCGTTCTTCAATGATAAAAAAAGAATTATCATATTCTGAAAGTTTAGTTTCACGTTTTGTTAAATATTATCGTGAGTTTTATCCAGAAGATACAATTATTGAATTAGACTTAAATCAAATTGCAATGGCAAGTATTACTATTACACAAAAAAATTTTTCTTCATATTTTAATGAAAAAGATTCTGATTACTATATTAATCAATTAAAAAGTGTTAATAAAGTTATCTTTACAACACCAATGACTAATTTTAATGTTACGAGCATGACAAAAAATTATTTAGATCATATCTTAGTTGTTGGTAAAACTTTTGATTATAAATACACCAAACTTGGAGAAGCAAGAGGATTATTACCACATTTAAAAATACAAATTTTAGCAACACAAGGAGCACCATATGGATGATATTTATGAGGTAATCATGCAACATATTTAAAAGGAACATGAGAATTTGTTGGTGCTAAAGTAACCGAACCAATTCTTATTTGTGGTACTAAAGTACAAGAACTTCATGAAAATGATGCTAATTTAGTTATTGGAACAAAAGTACTAGCAAAAGGTGGCGGTTTACCAGCATTGGGTCCAGAAAAAACAATGGATAAATTTGATCAATATATTAAAATAGCAGCAAAAAAATTTAATTAAATTAATAAATCCCTTATTTATAATAAGGGATTTATTAATATTTGATATTTTATCCTAAATCTTCTTCTTTGGTTAGAATTTGGCGATTAGGATTTTGTTCTTCTAATAGTTGTTTATAAACTGTATCACGATATTTTACACAACCATCAATAACATTATCTAAAGGATTTTGTGCGACACGCACTTCAAAAAGATCTCCTTCATATCTTTGACGCATTGGCTTTGTACCTGATTTATCAGATTTAACATCAATGAAATATTCTTTGGCTAACTCTTCTTGAATAAATTTATCTACTCTTTTAATATAAGCGCCACCACCACAAATTGTGATACCTTTACCTTTTTTCTTTAGATCACTAATACTACCAGGAGCTTTGTCACCAACAATCCTTAATACGTTCCGAATTGCAGTAATGATATGTTCTCTAAATTCAACAGTCATCACATTTTCACGAATTTCTGCAGGTGTAATTTCAATCGTTTTAGAAATTGACATTGTTTCTCCTGGTTGTGAGTCTAATCGAGGTAATGAAAAACCTGAAACAGTGTACGGTTTTTCATCTTGATATTTCATAAGTGAACCAATATTTTTAATGACATCTTCAGCTTCTTTTGTGCCAAGTTTTAAAGCATGTTTTTTAACCATATATTCTTGAATTTTTTGTGTTAAATAATCCCCAGCACAATATGTTGTATATGAATATAAAATTGAATCGTTACTAATAATAGCAATATCAGTGCTGCCGCCACCAATATCAACACACATAATAGCAGTTCCAAAAATATCTTGCCCTGAACCAAATGCTGCCATTTTAACTTCTTCTTGCACAAAACCACGAAGTGCTCCCAAACGATGAACAATATTTTCTAAAGCTTCTTTTTGCACTGAATTAATTTCACTTGGTGTTGCCATTAAAACAACTAAGTTACGATTTTTTTCATCTTTTTCATTTTTTTTAATCTCAAGTCGAAAATCTTGAAAAACTTTAGTAAGAATACGTTGCAAAGCATCTGGATCAGCAATATTACCATCACGGACAGGACGCTTAATGATAATATTTTCATTTGTTTTATCAATTAATGCTTTAGCATCTTCACCATAAAGAATAATATTTTTTTCATAGTCTTCAGCTAAATATGTTGGAGCATCATAGCGAAGTCCAATATTAATATGTCTTGCTTTAAAATTTTCAGTTCCAATATCCAATGCTAATCATTGGTAATCAGTAATTGATTTAAGTTTGTTATTTTTCTGGTTTAAATTTTCTTTTTTTGTCTTAAACATGTCTCTTATTTTCCCTTTCTTTAAATCCTTAAACTTTTTCTAAACTTATTCTACATGATTTTATAAAATAAGTTGTTAATATTCATTTTTAGTAAAAAAATAATATTTAAAAATTAATAATTGTCTTTATTAGTATGTTTTATTTAAAAATATATTTTAATTATGTAAAAAATTTCTAGTTTTTTTAAAAAAAGGAGATAAAATAATTATTAGAAAGGAAGGTAAAGTTGAAAATAACTAATATTTTTATTAAAAGATTTACATATTATTTTTGCTTGAATGTTAAAACTCAAAAAAACAGCAAAAATCATCAACAGGTTTTGAAGGTGGAAACTAATTATATATGATATAATTAAAGTAATTAAAACCTGTAATTTTAATATTATGTAGTAGTAATAATAGTGTTAACTGAAAAGCAGTAGATGGACAATTAGCAAACGTTAATATTACTTTAATAATTTCTGAAATACAATCAGAAATTTACAACTTGCAACTACTGCGCAAGAAATAATATTACTATTAATGATGATACAGTTAAATAGTCTTCAAAAATAAATAAATAAAATATTAGCAAAAATAACTAAAAAAATATTATAATCTCTTATTACAAGAAAAGTAAACAAACTAGGCTATCAAAGTATATATTTACTAACAAAATAAGAAACAAAAACACATTACTAATAATTAAATTATTAGTTTAATAAAAGTTCATTCCTAGTATAGAAATTATCTATATTAGGATTTTTATTAAATTAAAATTTTAAAAAAGGAAAGTTAAAAAATGAAAAGAACTAGCAGAAAATGAAATTAAACAATTTAAACGTTGAAAAAATATTAATAGCAAAGCACAACAAACTATAAAATAATGCAAAAAGTGTAACTAGACAAACTAAAAAATTTGCTAATAAACTACTCCATTATTAGCAACTCTTGGTATTGGATTTGGAGTAGGGCTTACTGATAATGGTTTGAACACTACTTTAGTTTTTACCTTATTTGTTTTTTTAGGAATTAAAATTTTTATTAAATTCTATCTTATGCAGTTGCTAGAGTAATTGGTTCAATAATCCATTTAAAATTTATAAAGCCAGAAAAGTAATATTAAATAATAAAAGAATAAACAAAATATATAAAATTTGCAAAAAACAAAAAATAAATAATGATATTGAAATTATTAATTTTGATAAGTTAAAAGCAATAGTAAATCAAAAAAATGACAATCGGTATCATTACCACTTAGCAAAAAAGTTATGTAAATTATAAACAAAATCATAATTTAAAATAAAAAGTAAATGCACCATCTGCTAATTGTAATATTAAAAATCTTACTTTAAAATAGAGGTGTATTTTTTATGTCAAAATAAAAGTAAAATATAATTTTTACTTAACTTCATTAAAATAATCATCCATTTTAAAATAATCAATACTATGATCAAAAGTTGAAGAATAAATAATTTTAAAATTTAAAGAAATACGGTGTTCTTTGTTTAATGCATCAATTTTATGATTTAATTTTTTCTTAATTCTTTTAATATTTCTAATATTACGATCAGTTTCTCTTCTAATATTAAATACAAAAAAACATTTAATTTTATCAAAAGTGATTTCATGTTGTGTATCAATATTATGTTGAAAACAAGTAAAAGTATCAGTAAACTTCTTTGATAAATCATTAATAATATCTTCATGAAAATGTTTTTGAATTTTAAATTCAATAAATAAAAATTCATTTCGTTTATTATAACTAATAGCATCTATTGATTTAATACCACGTGAATGACTACAACATAAAAGTTTAAGATTATCACCATCAATTGCATATTCTTCTGAATCAGAAGAATAAGATTTAGAAGCAGTACTATAAGATAATAAACGAAATGTTTTTTTATTTTTCTTATAAATAAATATTAAATTATTTTTTAATGTCTCATTTAAATTCATACTCATCCAACTCCCTATATGGATAACTTAAAGCTTCATTAATGTGATCTAAACTATTATTTTCAATTATACAAGAATTAAAATTTTTATCTTTATTAATAAAATTGTACTTAAAATTTAAATTTTTAAAATCACGACTTGCTAAGGAAGTTATTGTTTCAAGAATATAAGGACTATGTGTTGAAATGATCAGTTTAAAATTAATAATATCAGCAATTTTTAATAATAATTTGGTAAATAAATATTGTCACTCTGGATGAATATAAGCTTCAGGTTCATCAATAATTACTAAAGTACCTTCTTTAAAACAATTATTTTTTATCATTTCTTTAAATGATTCAATAATTTTTAAACCACGTGATGAGTTAGCAAGCTTAATAGTAATTCCATTTTTAGTTAAACTACCATTTTCAAAGTTAATCTTATTGTCATTACCAAAATAGTTAACAAACTCTTTATTAATTTTTTCTTTAATTAGTACTGACTTCAAATTACTATATTGCGCAATATTTTTTTCAAAATTAATTTTATTTTTAAAATCATCTAAATAATGACACTTTTTAAATTTAAAAATATTATTTAATGATAATTTTAGTTTTTCACTTTCTAACATATATGCTGATTGCTTTTTGCTAAGACTTTCTTCAATCATTAAGTTTAAAATTTGATCAGTATCACTAATATAAGTAGCATCAACTATCGGATTTTCAATAATATTTTCCAAATAGTTAAACTCATGTTCTAAAGAAAACTTATTATTTTTATTAATATTAAGCGTTAAGGTTTTTTCATTGTCTAAACTAAGTTTTAAATAACTATCTTTATCATTATATTTTTTATTTTTTAAATTTTCACCATGAAAATTTTCACTAAGAATATTAGCCATTAAATATGAAATTATATCAGTATCTTTATTATTAAATAATTGTAAAGTTTGTAAAACATCATTATTAATAATGTTAATTGTATATTTGGTAATTTTAATTTTGTAACTGTCTTTATTAGTGTCTAATTCAATTCGTTGTAATATTTTAGAAATTAAATCATCATTTTTTTTTAATAATTGATAATAATCTGTTAATAATTTAATTCAAAAACTATTAAATTTTTCACTTTTATCATTAAAATTTGTTATTCATCTTTCAATAAACATTTTATTATTAAAATTAAGTTCATGATAAATAGTTTTAATTTCTTTAAATAAAGTACTTTCTTTTTCATTACTATTGAAATTTGTTTCAAGAAAATTACTGCCAGTACTTTCAATTTGTGTAAAAATATTTTCAGCAAAATTAAAAAAATTTTTAATTATTTCTGATTCAATATCACTAGTTGCAATTTTTACCATGGCAAAAACTAATCTGCTCAAATAACTTTTACCTGTATCATTAACACCAGCAATAATGGTAATATCACCAATGTTTAAAGTAGTTTTACTAAAAGGACCAATGTTTTTAATTTTTAATTTCATTTATATCACCTATTATCATTTTTAAATATATAAATATAATAACATTTAACAATACTGAAATGTAGAAAAATAATAATAGTAACATCATATGCTATTAGTAAAAAGATAACTAATAATTAATAAAGTAAAGTAATTATTTAAACTAAAATTATCAAGAAAAATAATAGCAACTAGTAATTGCATGCAATGATAATGAATTAATTCCTTTTCAAAATAAAAACTATTGACTGCCAGATTAAAAACTAATATCACTTTTTTCTGCTAATAATGTAACAATATTATTACATTTTATTAACTAATACTTGTTAAGTAACACCATTAATAATGGTATGTAACATATTTGATACATAGAAATATTTGGTAGATATCTAAAAATATATATAACGAACTTAAACTAGCTTTAAATTCACTTTCAATAAGTGAATTTTTATTTGCTTAAGGTTAGGATAATAGCAGCTTATTATTAAAAAAGGAGGCAAATAATGTACTTGCATGCACTAATACCATTATGTGTCATTAGAGCAATTTTATCATTTATTAATTTACTATCTATGTTCTTACAGAAAAGAAAATATGATTTAAGTAATAATAAAACTAAAAATTGCAACAAGGAAGAGTGCTAATTCAAGGAGCGAAATTAATAATCAAGTTAAGTCTAATTTTATTAAAGCAGTTTTAAAAACTAAAATTATACAATCATTATTAATTATTGATGGACTTTTTTTACAACAATCTTAATTTTAATTGCTGTTTTTGTTTGAATTTAATTTCATAACCTTTTTGAATCACACAAAAAAAGTGAATGATTTTTAAATTTTATTGAAGTGAATATTATATAAAGCAGTTAGTGCGAGACACAAAATTAGTTATTTTTGGTTTGCTTTAATAATTTACAAAAAGTTATATTGAAGTCTCTAATAGTGATTACTACATTGAGTTAAAACATTGATTCAAGTTTTACAAACTAATGATGAAGCACAAATTTGTTGGACATACATAAAAAAATCTAATAACTATGACCTATTAACTTACAAAATTGTCCTAAACTTTCTTGTTGATTTTTAAATTGTACTCCTAAATCATTAGAATTTATCTTTAATGTTAATTCATCTAAAATTATTAAATCTTGTTCCTCAAAAGCATAATCAGTTAGCAAGTGATTAAAAGTAAAAACATCATTATAATTAACCAAATAAGAATAACCATTTTTTAATTTAATAGGAAAAGGACTAACTACTCGTTTTTTATGAGTTTGTGCTAAACAACAAGCAAGAGCAGATTTACCAGTACGTGGTGGTGCAATAATATAACTACCAACTCGTTTTAAAATTTTAACATTACGAATAGTTATACAAATTGGATAAATAATCATAATCAAACCTAAAATTAATAATACATAATCATATCAAGGCATAACAAACTCCTAACCGATAATTAAACTAATTACTCTAACAAATAATCACAAAAGTATAATATTTTCTATACCACTAACAATATCAAAATTTAAAGTAGTACTAATCATATCTGAAAAAATATGTTGTAATAAACTATCTGTTGTAAAAAGAAACTGTCTTAATGGTTCTACTGGTAAAACTTTACCAATAACTCCATACAATAGTAACCTAAAAACATTACGTAATTGTCCAAAAACATCATATCAACTAACTCGCTCATACTCTGGGTTAAAAGGACTAATTGGTGGTACTAGATTAATATCTTGGGCAGAAAAAATATTGGTTTGACCAAATTAACAAAAGGCTTATTTACAATAGGGTCACCATAAACACGAAAATTTACTGTTAAATGTTTTAAATTAGGAACACGAACCGGCATAGTAACAAAATTATATAAATTTTTCTTATAAACAGAATTATCAACACGACCTAAAAAATTATATTTAATATTACCTTAATATACTTTTTTAATATAAAAACTCTCTTGCATATATAAAACTCCGGAAGATTATTTTAATCTTATATATTTTATTAATAAACAAACATTATATTATAATGAAATTTTTAAAGGATTTGTTGAACCTTGATAATTAGCATCACTAATATCAGCAGTAATAACTACATACAAGTCACCTGCTTTTTGTTTTTGATCACTTACATTAGTTGTACCTTGTGCATCACTAAAATATTTGATAATTGGATTTTGTAAATGTGGAATTAAATTACTTATTTGTTCTGCATCCATAATTTTAGAATCTAACATTTGATTTATTTGACTTGTATTAATTTTAATAATAGAATTAATCCTTAAAACTGTAATTTTAGTTTTTAAATCTATTTTTACAATAGGACTCAGTGATGGTTTTGGATTTGTATAACCACATGCAATAACACTAGTACTTAATATTGTAGATAAAAACATTGCTCCTAATAAACTTAGTATTTTTCTCATCTTAATACCCCCTTATTAATTTTATATTATAACAGAAAAAATAATTAATTATCTTAGGAGTAAATTATAGTACTTAATTAAAATAATTAATCACTTTCGTAAACTCCACAATTGAAATTAGAAATATAAACTTTATTTTTTTGATCTGTGATTATTGTATTATTACTCATGGACAATTGATTATTAATCATATGAATATCTTTATCATTTGCCAACATTTGATAAACACTTTTTGCATTATCAATGGCATAAATATTATTATTCTTATCCAAAGTAAAATCAACAAAATATTCTTCTATTTCTGAAATTTTATTGAAAGTATTTTCTCCTGCTAAACATTTATAAATATTCCCTTTACCATTTATTTTCGTTATTCCCATATAAATATTATTATTACTATCTAATACCAATTTACCACCCGCATAAACATCATTAATGTTATCAATTTTATTAAAAGTATTTTTTCCTGCTAAACATTTATAAATTTCACTATCTTGTTGAATAATTGTACTTAAAAGAAAAATATTATTATTTTTATCAATAATTATTGATGAAATTGATCTTTGAATATTTGTTACTTCACTAAAAGTATTTTCTCCTGCTAAACATTTATAAATTTCTTTATCTTTGATAAAGAAAATATTATCGTCATTGTCAATCCTAATATAAGTTTTACTATATCCATTAATTTCAATATTTTTTATTGTTGCAAACTTCTCAAATTCATTTTTTCCTGCTAAACATTTATAAATATTACCATTTTTATCACTAGTATAAAGATTATCTTTACTATCTATTGCTAAGGTAGTTGCTTCTTTTATCCCATCCATTAATTTAAATTTAACAGTATTTATTGTTGGTATCGGAACATTACTATTATTACATGCAATAATATTAGTACTTGCTGTTAGAGTTAAAACTGTCATTGTAAAAATACTTAGTAATTTTTTCATAATTTTAATATCCCCAATCTTTCAATCTTTAATTAACAAGTATATAGGGCTTTCAGCCCTCGCCACTACGTGGCTCACCCAAATTATAGTCGCAGTAGGTTCACTGCGACTATAACTATTTTTCATCTTTATCTTTATGTCTAACTTTTTTCTTTAAAATATTATCCAATTTATCCAAACCAGCAGATTTAATATCACTATAAGTCATATCAATACTATTTGCTGCTTTAAGGTATTTTTTAGGTGACAATTCACTTTTAAGTTCATGCACATAATGCAAAGCACGTGAATTATACCTTTTTAACCAATGTCTAGGAAAAAATAAAGTCATAGTCATTGCTTCACCACTATAACTAGGTGGCATAATACCTCTTTTAATCATTTTCTTAGTTTTTCTACGACTAAAAACAACTTTATTATAATCATCAACATTAGTATATAAATTAATATTAAATACAACAAAAAATAATAAAACATGCATTCTTTTAACTTGAACAATATATTCCACTTTTTCTCTTGCTTGTACTGGTATTCTATTAGGGTGTTGTTCAATCAAATACATCGTACCATTAAACATATGACCTATTAACTTACAAAATTGTCCTAAACTTTCTTGTTGATTCTTAAACTGTACTCCTAAATCATTAGAATTTATCTTTAATGCTAATTCATCTAAAATTATTAAATCTTGTTCCTCAAAAGCATAATCACTTGCTAACTGATTAAAAGTAAAAACATCATTATAATTAACCAAATAAGAATAACCATTTTTTAATTTAATAGGAAAAGGACTAACTACTCGTTTCTTATGAGTTTGTGCTAAACAACAAGCAAGAGCAGATTTACCAGTACGTGGTGGGGTTGCAATAATATAACTACCTACACGCTTTAAAATTTTAACATTACGAACAGTTATACAAATTGGATAAATAATCATAATCAAACCTATAACTAATAACACATAACCATATCAAGGCATTATTGTAACTCCTAACCAATAATTAAACTAATTGCTCTAACAAATAATCATAAAGGTATAATTTTTTCTATACCACTAACAATATCAAAATTTAAAGCAGTACTAATAGTATCTGAAAAAATATGTCGCAATAAACTATCTGTTGTAAAAAGAAACTGTCTTAATGGTTCAACTGGTAAAACTTTACCAACTACTCCATACAATAATCATCTAAAAGCATTACGTAATTGTCCAAAAACATCATATCAACTAACGCGTTCATACTCTGGGTTAAAAGGACTAATTGGTGGTACTGGATTAATATCTTGGGCAGAGAAAATATTCATTTGACCCAAATTAACAAAATGATTAAGACCAGAAACATCACCAGAAATATCAAAAAAAATAGTCAATTGTTTTAAATTAGGAACACGCACTGGCATAGATATAAAATTATATAAATCCCGAGAAAAAGTTGTATTATTTATTTTACCAGAAAAAATATACTTAGTATCACCATCATAATCCAAAAAACTTCATTTAAAAAGACCAGTAAAAGTATCAAAACCAAACCAACTAAAATAAAACATAAAACCTTGAATATAAAAACTCAACGGTTTAGAAATCTCAAAAGTTAACTGAAATTTTAAATCAGATACACCAGTACCATAAACATTTTTCAACAAAAATTGATTCAACTTACCATCAGGAACATAATTATGATTAAATAAAATACGAGAAAGAATACTTAAATCAGTTTCAGTAAAATCATAAACACCAGTACCAGCATTAATAACAGTAGCAGGAACACCCGAAACATCGCTTTGTGCATATATTTCTAATCAATTTTTAAAACCTGCAATAACACGACCTTCAACAATCTTTAAATCAGGTTGGTCAACATCAAAATAAGCAGCATTTCAAGGTACAGAAGACCAATCAGTAAAATCATGATATTTAACATACTTAACCATATCTGTTGTAATATCATACTTAACAATATTAGGGTCATTTGAAACAATTAAACTAGTAGGTGCTTGAACAGAAGTATTTACAATAAAAAATAATTTAGCAAACTTAAATCACATAACTATTTACCAAATAAACACTTTAAAATTCATCATAAACCATAAAATATAATAAATCCAATAAAAAACTGTGTTCCTCCATATACTACTAAATTTCATAAAATAGTAGTAAATTGGTCAACTGGACTACCTATAAACATAGTTCAATAATCAATAATACACTGATGTATTTTATTGTAAATTTCTAAAACACTCATAACTAACACCTACCCAAATAAAGACCTAAAAACAAATTTAATACCACGATAAATAAAATTAAAAAATACACCTAATACTAACCAAAAAGTCAAATTAAACAAAATATATACTTCATTAGTAACATCAGTTGTTTGATTTAAAAATATTTGAATATCTTTATTAGAAAATATAAAAATAAAATGCAATATACTAAGAATAAAATTAGACATCATTAATTACCTACAAACTTACCTTGATTATTTTCAATACCCTTAGCAACATTATCTAATCGTTTTCTTTCAGCAAGTTTTTTACCAACTAATGCTGAACCTTTATAAAATTTAACAGAATTACGACCAATTGTTCTAACATTCTCTCCTAATGCTAATGTTGGTAACATTAATTCGGGTAAAATAACCCTAAATGCAAATCTAAGCAAAATCAAAAATATCATTAATGTACCTAAATTAAAACCTAAGTCACCAAGTGGAAAACTAAAAAACTTCATAAAAATTGAAGCAAATAATTGCATAACAGTTGTAATAAAAGGTATAAACATAATTTCACATCCTAATGTCTTGTAAATCTAAATAATCCTAAAATTAAATAAAATACAAAACTAACATTTATTAAAGCAAGAATAGGCAAAGGTAAAGTGTATAAACTATCATAAAAGAACGACTTAATAAAAAGTGTCACAGTATGTAACCCAACAAAAGAACTTAAATACTGCATATAAATAGTTTGTACCAAAGTATTAACAACCGGTAACAGTCTACCCAATAAAGGCAAAACAAAAACCAAACTAAAAAATAACTTTACCATTTGCTTACTCCTTTCTAATTACTAATGAGTTCGATGGATAATATGACCAACAAACTGCTTAATAAATACAAGAACCATAAATACAATTGAAATTAACACTGGTCAATTTGTAAGTGTTCCACCATCGCCAGTAGTAAATACTCAACCAAAAATATAAGTAAAAACACTTAATAATTGTTGTCCAACACCACCAATCATATTTAATAATGCTGATAGTCCAGCGGGCATATTAATCACCCCCTTTCTCTAATTCTCTTTGTTGTTTTTCCATTTCTAATTTACGTTTTTTCTTTTCATTATCTTTACGACAAAATACACAATCGGGTTCAATATCATTCTCCTTTACATGTTTTTTATGTCTAAATTTCTGTATACCCTCACGTATTCAATTTCTACAAAACCAAAGAATTAAACAAAAACCACCAATATATAACGCATACTTTATAATTTCTTTCATATCCATTATTTAACACAACCTTTCTCAATATTCTTTTTCTTATTTTTAATTGATTTAATCAAATCTAAAATTGAAAATAAAATACCCATAAAAAAAGAAATAACACCAAAAATAAACCAAAATCAATGATTAAAATTCATACCATTATCAATAATTCGTTGAATGCCACCAACAATAAAAATTAAACCAAAACTAGTAAAAATAATATTAACTCAATCAAATTTAGGAAATTTTTCATGTTTTATAACTTTTTGATTTTCCATTATTTTTTACCTCCTAAAAAACTATCAAAACTCATATTTTCACTTAATCTTTGTTCAAAATTTCTCTTTGCTTTTTTCTGATGTAACTTTTGTCTTGGCATATTTTTTCATTTATTCTTTTCCAATTTAAACACCACCTAATGTATAAGCATAAGAATAATCCCAGTTTAAACTTGCTCTATCTAAATTAATCTCCGACATACTATCGTTTAAATCAACATCAACCATACTATTATCTGTACTTTGATAATCACTAACACTAGCATTAATTAATCTTGCTCTTTCATCCGTAAATACTTCTTGTAACTCTGTATTATTATGCGTGTTTCCCAATGGCAATAATAAAGTATTTATAATCTCACTTGCACCGGCAATTATCGTAGGAATAGCAAAATAATTATTAAAATCATTATTTATCCCCATAGCAACACCACTACTTATTAAACATCCACCAGTTGCCATATTACATATCTTTCTTATTACTTCAAATTTATTAGGGATTAACTCAGTTAAACCACTAATAACATTCGCTACACCAAAACTATTTAAAGATATATAAGTATCTCAATCTATAAAAGGCACATCAACTATTGGTTTAACAGTTGTAAATGGTGGATATGTTGGTCTTGGTGATTCAGTAGGACATGGTGGTCAAAAACAAGGTTCATCTCTTAATAAAGACACAGACTTATCTACATACTGAACAAACTTAGCATAATTTATTAAACCAATTGTTCCTAAACCTAAAAATATCTTTTTATAACTATTAATAACTTTATTTTTAGTAGTTGGTCTTTGATTAATATTCCATATATCAATTGCTAACTTTTTTACTAAATAATAAAGAATTAATACTTCCTAAAATTGGGTTTTTTAAATATTGACCATAATAAGCACTAACTCCTACCATAGCACTTAATGGACTTAACCCAGTTCTTAATATTTTTGTTAAAGTATAATTATTAGTTTGTTCTAAATCATTAGGCATAAATAAAACTCCTTACTTTATATTAATAATAAGGAGCATATTTATACTAATTAGAGTAAGGGGCAAAAATACACTAAAAAGTATATATATGCCCCTTATTTAATTTTTAATTTTCTTTTTGTTGTAATTGTCCTTTTTGTTTAACCAAAGCAATATTTAATATACAATTTGGACAATAATAATTTTTAGTATATAAATTTTGTAAAACTTTCTTAGGACAAATAACTTGCTGACAAAGTTTACATATATACATTGCTAAATGAAAATATTGTTGACAAGCACAATTATTAATTTTTGACATAACTTAAATCCTTTAAATAATTATTTAACAATTACCCTATAATAAATAACTATTTAGTTTTTAAATTATGTATGTCAATAATTTTTGCTTCTCATGTTATTTCAACATCATAAAAAGAACCAAGAGTTAAATTCATTTTAGAAAGTTTAACATGTAATTCACTATCATGTAAAACTCATTTATCCTTAGATTTTTCACCAGTTGATATTTCAATACCTTCATCAGAAAGATAAAACGGCGAAAAAGTAAGTACATCATAATTTTTGGATTTACCACTTTTTTCATCTTTAATTACTTCATTGCTTCTAATTTTTGTTAATTGGCATAAAAAATACATCTTATTAACCTCCTAGGAATTAGGTTATATTAATAACCAGATTAATAATGTGGGTAATTAACATTATTAATTATAATATAGCATAAAAAATAAAAAAACAACAAAAAAAGCAAAAACATAAAGTTAAATTCCTAGGTAAAACCTTACATTTTTGCTATTAACCATTATATATATATATATATATATATACAAGTGTTTTTATTAAAAATATGCAAGATGCTACTAAAAAAATAATATTAACTCCTTAATGTAAAACTCTTTTTTTATTTTCAACAAACATTTTTTCAACTTTATTACCAAAAACTTTATCTAAAAAATTTAACATTTTTTCTTTTTTAAATGTCCATGGTTCAAATTGTTTAATTGCATTTCTAAACCTAATACTATCAATTGAAACATAATCATTATAATCAACAAAACTATCATTTTTAATAGTAGTATCAAAACTACCACCAAAAAGCATAGTACGACCCAAATTATCAATTTTCTTTTTAAAAAATTGCGTATGTAAAGCATTAACAGAAGCATCAACTAAACGTTGATATAACATTATTTTTTGAGCTCTAATCACTTTTGGATTAAAACAATTACGAGAAAAAGCATAAGCACGAACACCTAAATCATATTGATTTTGAGATTTTATATCACTTTGAACTTTTACCACATACTTACTTAAATACTTAACTATATTTTCATTAGTACCTTTTTGAACAACTCTTACATCATTAATACCAAATAATCATCATTGTGACAACATACTTTTATATATCTTTCTATTAAAAAGTATATGAAAATGTACTGCTCCGCGTTTTTGATATTCATAAACATAAAGATATTTTAATTCACCCAAATATTTTGCACGCTTAGAGTCATTTCATCAACGTTTTAAACGTTTAAAGAATATGGCAATATCATGTTTTGCTTTATTAATATCTTGCATATTATCAGCATAAGTTAAAGTAACAAAACTTAAAATCTTTGAATTATAAAAATTATGATACGCTTTATGTATTAATTTTGTTTTAGTACGAATAGTACTATTACGTAACTTTTTATCATTAATACCTAATTCTTAATGCCAACTTCATTACGCTTATTATTTAATATAGCACTCATAGGCAAAATTATATTTTTAACATAAGCACCATAATATATTTTTTTAATATAAAAATTTTCTTGCATATATAAAACTCCTAGGAATTAATTATAATTTTATATACATTTTTACTAACAAAATAATAATAACACAAAAAACAAAATAATTAATAAATCATCTTACGGTGAATTGTGATACTTAATACTTAATTAAATCATCTTACGGTGAATTGTGATACTTAATACTTAATTAAATCATCTTACGGTGAATTGTGATACTTAATTTAATAGATATTATAAACTACTTTCAATTATTAAGTATAAATTATTATAAATAATACTTAAAAAATAATTAATAAACTATTTATTATTTTGTGATAAATGGTATTACTTGATTGTTCTTATTTTCATAAAATAAATTATTTTAAAAATAAATATGGCACCAATAATACCATTAACAGTTTTTATAGCACTACCAATAATAATAGATTACTACTATTTACTATTAGTAATCCTAAAAAATAAAAGATATATTAAAAAAAGGAGATTCAAATAATGAAAAAAATATAAATTAACTCCAAATCACAAAATATCAGTGCTTTATTTTAAGATGTAATTAAGCATCATTGAAAATATATACCTTAATATATTTTGAAGATATTAATAAGTTAGTAGCTAATAAAGATATGAAAAAGAATATTTTTCTCAATAAAAACCACTAATGGCGTTTAAATTTAAAAAGATTAATTTTAAATTATATAAAGTTATTCCTTAATTTTTAAATGAATACTATTAATTATTTTTACAAGTCATTGATATTTAAAATGATCTAAAGTCCCTAAATAACTATATTTATTAGTATTTTTCCCCAATGGTTGTTTATTAAAAATAACACAATTAAATCCAATAATATCTTTATTCTTAAATTCAGTTTTTAATAGTTTGAATTTTAAATCATTAGTAATTTCAAATCAATTTTCAATACCCGAAGTTTTTTGATTAATTTCTTTGTTAGTAACTATTTCTTTTCAATTTTTATTGTTAATATCAATTGGAAAACTGCGATTAATAAATTTAATAATAAAAAAACATTCAGGTAAACTAAAAATTAAATCAGCATAATATTCTGGGTTAACATTTATATTTTTAATATTTTGAATAGGGCAATAATCAATATTAAGTTTAATGTCAATTTCTTTATAAAGATTTTTTAAAGTATTAATCAAATCGTTAATATCATTCTCAACTTTTTCATTTTTAGCTTTAAAAGCTTTAATCTTACCAATTTTTGTTCTTTGTTTCATGGATATATACCTCGCTTTATCTATAAAAATTATATCAAATAAACTAATTATTTTTAGTTTAGAAAGCAGAAAAAATGATTGAAATTATCATCAATGATTATATTTTTAAAAAAAGACGTGGCCAAGTTTATTTAGGTACTTGCCCTTTTCACAATGATACTAAGCCTTCATTAAATGTTATTCTTCAAAAAGAAATTTTTAAATGCTTTGCTTGTGCTGTTGGTGGCAATGCCATTAAGTTTATTAGTAAAATTGAAAATATTGATGTTGAAAAAGCAAAAAGTATTTTATTCAAAAAATATAATTTTAAAGTTTTAAAACCATTAAAGACTATTAAACCAAGCATTAATCAACAATTACAGCATCAATTATTTGCAAATAATCAAAAAATAGTTGCTTTTTATCACTATCAACTTGCTGTTTTAAATAATAAAATTGATCAAGAGTATTTACAACAATGAAACATTTTGCAAAATGAAATTTATTAATTTCACTTAGGCTATGCTGGTACTAGTAATGAATTGCTAAACTTTTTAACAATGAAGGGTTAATTAATTGTTGCAATCAGGTGTCATTAGAAAAAATTTTAATAATCAATTTGTTGATGTTTATCAAAAACGAGTTATATTTCCTATTAAAAATATTCTTGATCAAATAACTGGTTTCGCAGTTCGTTCATTATGTTCTTAAGACTGTTGTTGATTTAAGTAGCGTAAGTTTGCAATTCAATAATTTAATTTTAGTGATTTTACTATTGAGCAATTAAAAGCATGAATTTTAAAAGATATTACTCAAACCTTTGATTTTTATATAAGATTAGTTTAAGTTATGAAACTGATTATGGAGTCAAACCTTTAGATAATGCAATCTTAAAATAATTTTTAACAAGTAAAACTAGAGTTAATTTAAATATTACTATTTTTGCTCAAGACAAGTCACTAAAATGTATTAATGAAACAACATTACAACTAATTAATAATCCTAGAGTTTCCTCAACCTCAACTCTTGACCCCGTGCCCCCCTATCCTAGTGGTTATAAAACATGAATTATATTAGGGAGCATAACGATGTTGTCTATAATATTCATTAATTGTCTTTAAATTATAAAGGTAGACGAGAATAATTTAGACTTCAATATGCAATTGTATATTAATCTTAACATTTACAAAGCATAAGTCAACAATAATACTCAATTTTAAAAATCAATTCATATCAAAAATACTTATTATAGTTTACTTTAATAAGTTTTATTTTATTTTTAGTTTTTTTATAAAATTAAATTTTAATTTATAGTAATTGTACTGCTGTATTTATTTGATAGCATTTAAAGTCAACCATTTTTACATACATATCAATATTATAAGTTCTACTTCCAATCATATATTTTAAAATTTGTTTAATATTAGTTTCAGTAAAACAACCAATATTTTCAACTAATGATTGATTTAATATTCCATTTTTTGCATTAATAAAATAACCAACTTTTAATTTTTGATATTTTAATGTTAATGAATTTAAAAAATTAATTAATTCATAATATTGACCTTTTGAAAATAAATTTTGTGCATATTCATAATGTAATTGTGCAATTTTATTTTTTCTTCTTCCTGCCATAATTCCAAGAAATAAAACATGAAAAGCATGGAATTTATCTAAAATAAATTTAGCATTTAAAATTTCAGCAGTTTTTCTAATTCATTTTGCACTATCTCCACAAATTATTAAATTTGCTTGGTCAAAATTTTCAAAATATAAATTACCATATTTTTCAATTAATTTAGCAGTTTTTTCTGCACCAATTTCCGTTTTTGATACTCTTATTTTACATGCAGCTCTTTTATTAATTAATTTTCCATTTTTCTTTTTACCAGTACACATTACTAGTAATCTCATAGAACATTTCTTACAATTTTTATTACTATGTTTATCATTAAACTTAAATTTTCTATGTCCATCATCAATATTTATATATAAAACTTGATTTGTTTCTAATTTTATTTTAGGAATATTAATTTTTGATAATTCAAATTTTTTATATGTTCTACAAACAGTACTAATACTTATTAAATCATTAATAAAAGTATCACAAATATCACGATATCTTTTTCCGTCAGTAAAATATTTTAAAATTTGTTTAATAACATCTGGTGCAAGTTTGCTATACTTTTTAACACCAAGATATACATCTAGTAATGAAATAAATTCAATTTTTTGTGTTTCTTGGTTATAATATATACAAATACGTCGTTTATAAGTTAGTAAACCTTTTTTTGTTTTTAATTTTCTTTTTCTAAATCTATATGGTTTATATATAGATTTATCACATTCATTTCATAATTTATCATCTATTTGTTTAAATAATTCTTGTGTTTGTTTTAAATTTAATTCATCTTGATTAAAATAATGTTGTTCTCAATTAAAATGATTTTGAAATAATAACATTCTTTGTTTCCTTTCTAAATTTATTAATAATTAATTTTAACTTATATATGTCAACCAAGGAGAAAATATGCCATTCATTAGTAGTTATGCACAACTAAATAAAAAATATGACCTTAATTTTAGTGATAATAATTATGGTTTTAGTTGAGATATTTTTAAAAATTTTGCTGGTGATGAATGAGCAGAATATTTTACTACTAATTGTTTTTATCGTTTTATACCAACAGCACGGGGAACAAGAAAAACTTGAAATTGTTTAGCATTTGATTTATTTATATGCTGTAATTTTAGTGATAGTAGTGTCCAAGAAGTAAGACGATATGAAAATACCCATAGCGAAACTACTATTGGTGCATTAATGAATGTTTGCCAAGTATTATTAGATAAATATGATATTAATTTATTACCTAATAATCCCCATGGTATTAAATGAAAAATTACTAAGGATGGTGGGTGTATTATCTTTCCTAATAATCAACAAATTGACTTTATTGGTTATGCAAATGGTAATAAAATTTTTGGAAAAGAAGCAGGTGGATCAAGTTTTTTAGGTTCACGAACAGATGAAATAATTATGGCCGAAGAAAAAGAAACATTAACAGAAAAGCAATTAACATATCGCTATGAACGCTTACAAAATTCGGACGTATTGCAAACTTGGATACGATTTAATAAAAACTTAAATGAGAGATAAAACTCTCATTTTTTAATTGTTAAATAAAAAAAAACTCAATACACTCTCGTAGAAGTCAAATTATGAGTACGAAAGGTAAATACTTTTACATGAGTATAAAAGAGTTATTTAAGAATATTAATAGAATTGTTATTGTATGTAATTACTTGTTAATTGAATGCTCTATATTGAGTTAGTAAAGGAACTGTATAGATTATGCAATAATCATAAACCCCGTTTTATTTCTATTTTTAAATAATTACATATAAAGGGGGTTATATATTATATACATACCTTATCAATTATATATTAACATAAATAAATTAATTATTATATTATTTTTTATTTTTTTTAGGCCTTGTCACTCTCAGTGAACAAGAGCCTATTTATAAGTTTTTTTTAAAAAAAAAGAAAATAAAAAAAACAGCAACCGCTTACTAAAAGTAGCGGTGCTGATAAAAAAAGAAAAAGGATTTAAAATGAAAATAGAATTTAATGAAAATCAAATTATAAAAGAAACTAATAATGGTGCAATAATAATAGAATTTGGTGAATATAAATTATCTATATCTAAATGTTTTATTAAAAATAATAATTTTAATATTGAAGATAATAGAATTTATTGAATTTTTAAAGAAAATATTAAAAAAGAATTAAATGGTAAAGAATTAAAAGAATTATTAAAACCTTATATTCAAATTGAAAAAATAAAAGAAAAAGAAATTATAAATAATAAAAGTATTCAAAAATTAACTGAACTTGAATTTTATGAAGAATATAATGGTTATTATATTTTTAAAAATAATAAAAATGAAGAATGTTTTAAATATAACATTACATGAGAAAAAGATAGAAAAAGTTTTAAAATAAATAATCCATATAACGATAATGATTTAGCAATAAATTATATTGTTACACCAATAAAAGATATATCAACTCATAATAATAAAATATTTTATTTAAAGTATTAGAAAGGAAGTATTAATGAGTATTGGAACAATCATATTATTAATAATAATAGGTATTTTTGTATGAATAATATTAACAATTATGGGTTTATATATGTGTAATGATAATAATGCACTTGGAATAGTATTTTTATTTATTACTTTAAATCTTATAGGTTTATTATTAGGAATTTCAATTATTTATAATAAAAAACAAATTAAAAATAATAATTAGTAAAGAAAGGAATTAAATAAATGGAAGAAAAAGAAAATTTAGAAATACAAAAAGATAATAAAGAATTACAAACTGAATTATTAAAAGAAGAAATTGAATTAATAAAAGCAAAAAAAGAATTAGATAAAAAAGAATGAAAAAGTAGAATTATATTTTTAACAATTACAATAATTATTATGATTTTAACATTAATAATTATTGCTTCTAAATATTAATAAAAGGAAAAACTAAAATGAGTAATTATTTAGATAAATATTTACCAAAATATAATCAATATAAATATAAAACAAAATATAAAATAGATTATAAAAAACTTGGTTCTTGTGATATATGTTATAAAAAATCTTCAATTGGTAATAGATTATGTAATAAATGTTTTTATAAATTAATAGGTAAAAATAATGAAATGTAATATACATAATGAAAAATATATATGAATTAGTGAAATTGATAATAATTATTATTGTAATAAATGTATTGATGACATGATTGAAAATGATATGTATTTAACAAGTGATAATTATGATAGATTATATAACTATTATATTAATTTATTAGAATTAGAAAATTTTAAAGGAGTGTAAATAATATGGATGATTATAATTTTATTTCAAGAGAAAAATTTATTGAATTTTTAAAAGAAAGTGAAAAAAATGGATATGAAGTAATTAATATTAAATGATTAAAAAAAGAAATAGAAGATGGAGAGTTTATAGACTAATGATAAAACAAAATATGCCAAAATGAGCAAATGATTTAGAAATATTTTTTAAAGATATTGAAAATGGTATATATGGTGAAAGTATTAAAAATGCTTTTAAAAAAGAAAGTAGTGAATAAATAATGTCAGCACATAAGAAAAAAATAGAAGAATTAATTAATAAACAAATTTTTGTTAGATTAACTAAAGAAGAACATTATGAATTAAAAAAACTTTGTTTAGAAAATAATAATATGTCAATTACTAATTTTGTAAGAAATTTAATTAAAAATGCAATAAATAGAAAGAGTGATAAATAATGAATTTATATAAAAAAATACTTAAATTACAATTAGAAATTAGTAGTATACCTAAAAATGGTTTTAATAAATTTGGTAATTATAAATATTGATTATTAAGTGATATTTTTAATAAATTTAAATTATTATGTAAAGAATTTAATATTGTTATTATACATGAAGATATATTAACAACAGATAAAAAAATAAATTATTTAGATAAAAATGAAGTAGAAATATCTTATTTTAAAAGATATACAATTATAGATTTAGATAATGATAAAGAAAATAAATATTTTGATATATTAGCATGTGCTAAAAATACAGATATAGCAAAAGCAAAAGGTAGTGCAGAAACTTATGCTTATAGATATTTTTTAATGAATTTATTATTATTAAGTGAAGATGAACTTGATCCAGATAATGATGATATTAATTTAATACAAAATAATAATAAATATCAAAATAATAATGTAAAAATACAAAATGAAAAATGAGAACCAAGTGAAAAACAATTAGATTATTTTGATAAATATATGATTACAAATACAGTTTTATTTGATGAATATATAAGAGAAGATATGGAAAGATTAAATCCAAATAATAATAAAGATTTTTTAATATTAATGGGTGAAAATTATTTAAAAACTTTATTTGATAAATTAAAAGAAATTAGAGAAAGATTTAAAAATTTAAAAAATAATAATAAAAATGAATATAAAAATTATGAATAAATGTAAATATTGTAATAAAAGAATTTGATTAACTAAAAATTGATGTATGAAATGTTTTAAAAAAATAGTTAATAATTTAATTAAAAATAAGGAGAATAAATAATGACTAATTATTTACTTTCAATAGATCCAAGTATAAAAAATACTGGATTTACTTTATGAGAAAAACAATGATATCAAAACGATATTAAATCTTATCCAACTCATTTTAGATGAAAACCAATATGAATAAAAAGTTATAATTTTGAAGATTACTTTAATTTAAAGTTTTTAAATAATTATGTTGATGAAATTAAAAATATTATTTGAAATTATTTAGATTGTAAAGCAGTTAATTGAATGGATTTTTTAGATTTAATTATAGAACGTGGTACTTTTCATGTAAAAAATGGTATTGGTTATGAAACACAAGAACATTTAAGAGGTTTTATTGCAGGAACATTTAATAAATTATTAGCAAAAGAGATGTTAATTAGTCCTACTAAATGAAAAAGTTATTACGTAAATAATTATCCTGTATATTATCCTATAGATTGTTGGGATGTAAAATGAACTAAAGAATTATCATTAGAAATTGCACAAAATTTATGTAAACAAAATAATTGAAATATAAAAATATCAAATCATGATGAAGCAGATAGTTTATTAATTGGTTGATATTATTTAAATAAGGAAAATAAATAATGAAAATTTTTATAATAATTTGAATGATATTGATTTATTCTTTTACAATTTCTTTACCTATTTTATATGGATTAAATATTATTGATTTAATAGCATTTATATTAAATTTTATAGTAATGATATTAAATGATATTTTACCTATATTTTGATTAAAACTAATAAAGGAAAATAAATAATGGAAGATTTATTACAATTTACTATGAGATTAATATTATTACCTTTATGAATAATAATAGCAATAATATGAATAATAATTTTTGTTTTTACTGGAAGAAATTGTTTAGAAGAATAAGGAAGTGAATAATGAATAAGTTTGTAAAAATTAAATGTATGGCAAAAAATTGTAAAATTAAAATTATTATTGAAGTAAATAAAATAATTATTGATAATAAAGAAGAATTTGAATTAAAAGAAATATTAAATTTTTGTCAAATACATAAAAAACAATTTAATAATAAATTAAAAGAAATTAAAACTTATTATAATAATAATTTAAATAATAAATTTATAAAAGATATAAGTACTACTGTTGTAAATAAATATAATAAAAAACATTAGGAGTAAATAATGAATAAAGAAATTGAACAACAAATTAAAGAATTTACTAATGAAATAAGTCATAAATTAAATAAAACTGAACAAGAAGTTTTAAATAGAATTATTAATAATTATATAAATTTAAGTAAAACTTTAAATGAAATAACAGATAAACATAATAAAAATCATACAAATAATAACTAAATTATCTATATTTAATATAGATAATATGATATTATTAATATGTTTAGATGAGTATGCAATTTAAACTATTTTTACTACTTTATGAGAGTTTTGTCATTATTATGCATAATATTGACATTGCATATATGAAAAGATTAGAACATAATAGAAAGTAGTTGTTTATAAACTAATTATTTTTCGGTCACTAGTAATAGTGATTTTTTGTTATAAAAAAGTTACCTAAGTAACTTTATTTTTTTCTTCTACTTTTAATGCATTTTTTACTTTTTTTCTTTGTTCATAATCTCACAATATTTTATTATTTCTTGTAATTCCTAATTCTTTTAATAATTCATTATATTTTTTTTGCATTATTATAATTCCAATTATTAATCCTATAATATTAAGTGTTAAAAATAAAACTAATATTCCTCATGCACTCCTATCCTCTCTTACACAAGTTAACATTCCTATTCCTATAAGTGTAAATAAAGCAATAAATCCTAAAAATAATATTGAACCTAATATTGTTAATCAAATTGCTCATGTTGGCATGTTTTTCTCCTTAATTAATAATTTTATAAAGAAATAATATAATAATTATCGTGCATTTACAACTATTTTAGTAATAGATATTGAATAACTATCAACATTTTCAGCATAAAATAAGTCTGTTGTTATATTTTGTGCTTTACTACTTCTATTGGCCATTGAATAAATATAAAGTGGAAATAATTGTAAATTAAAATTTAATCTACTATTATCTAAGTTTTGAAATCCTAGTAAAATTTCACTATCATATTCTTTTGTGTATAAAGTACCTCTATTTTCACTTGCTGAAACAGTAACTACTCTTTCATTTAATTTATATAAATTATTTTTATTATTTAGATGAACCCCTAATGTTGCAATACCATAATAAGTATATCCTAAATCAAAATTATATCTATGTATTAACTCATTACTATCATTAATTACTAATTGTTTATTATCATTATAATAATTTAATTCATTCAAATTATAACTAAACATTCTACTATATTCTTTTTCAGAAAATATTTGAGATGTATAAAAATCTGGATAAGTAGAAGTAGTATTTGTATGTTTACTTGTTTTATAATTTCAATAAACATAAACATCAATACTTTTATAAAATCTTTTTAAATCTTCAAAACTATTAATTAATAATGTTGGATCTAATTTTGATTTAATATCTAAATTAACTTCTAATGATTTAATTTTAGTTGAGATATTATTAATTCATCTTACTGGATTATAAGTCATTACATAATTACTATCTACATCAAATACTTTTTCTAATGATAAATCAGTACTATAAGTTGGATTTTCTGGTATTATTATAATAGTTTTTGCTATATTTTGTGGACTTGGTGGTAATATTTTTGCTGGATAACTAAAAGTAGTTTCTTCACTTTCTTCATATTCATCATGATTTAATTTATACAAAGTTAATCAGTTAAACATGTTACTAGTAAATAATCCCATATTATTATAACGAAATTGAGCAACTGATATTTCATTATAATCACCTTGATAAGTAAAAGGATTATCACTATAAAATGTATGTCTTTCTTCACCTTGATGTAATGATTGAGTTACAATTGTATCAATAATATAAGCATAATTACTACCATCAATAATTCCATTACTTGTAGGATTTCATTGACATTCAATATCTTCATTAGTTAAAGGTGAAGCAATATCTAAAAACTCTGTATCTTCTGCTAAAATATATACTTTATTATTTTTCTTTTGTGATAAATCAACAGTACTAATTTGTTCTTTTGTTTCTAATTTTTTACCAGTAGTAGGGTCTCATGGATATACTGATACTCTATCACTTAATTTCATTGTCATAGCAGTTGTTGAAACATTAGCACCTAATAATTTACCAATAGTAAAATCATTATCATTTGTAAAAGCATTTAAAGGAATTAATCCACCATTACCAATAATACTTTCTAAATTACTTGTAAAAAAAGCACTCATAAAACCATTAAAATATAACATTTTTTTATATTGTTGAACATTTTGAGTAATAACTCAACTACTTCATATACCTAATGTTAAAGCATTTAATAATTTACCAATTAAAGGAATATCACTTAAAGCAAATGGTAATCATTGATTACTATCATAAGGCATTTGTATTAAACTACTAAATACTACACTATTAAAATTTAATATTGCTGACATATATTTTTGACTTATTTTTGAATAATCAACAGTTGGACTTCCTATAATTAAATGAGTATCTGGGTCTTTATATTTAAAATTACTTGACATATCAACATTATAATTACCAGTTAAATTATTTATATTTCATTCACTATCTCAAAAGAATTTTGCTTCTCCAATAGCATTACCATTACTTTTAGTTGCTTTATCTTTATCAAAAGAAAGCATACCTTTAAAATCTTTTGTTACAAATAAATTATCTTGAAAATTTAATGAAGTTTTTAATCATTCTGTAAAATTTTTAAAATTAGTAAATCCAGTAGGTTTTGCATCCATTATATTATAAAATGTAGTTTCTGGATGACTACTTGTTGTTATTTTATCATTTATTCCAGCAAATAAACCACCATTATTTTTAATATCAGTTGTAGAATGATCATTATTTCCAGCAATAAATAATCTTCTTGAAGCAAATACTTTTTGTTCAAATATTTCTTCATTATTTTGTTGAATTGGTTCTTGTCCTTGTATTATTGGTCTACCATAATAATAACAACTTGTTAATAATTCTAATCCATAACTTTGTCTATGACTATATCTTACTCCTATATCACGCATTAAAGTACGATTTAATGTTACTTTTCCTTGTTGAATAGTAGGGAAAGCATAACCACTACCAGGAGAAGCATATTGTACAAAATCAAGTGTATTTTGACCACTTGCAACTACTCTATCATTTAAACTACTAAATGTTAATACTTGCATACTAAATGCACCATTATAAGGACTATAATAATTTGTTACATTTGAAATATATAATAATTGTCTATCTTGATTTTTTCCAGAATTACCACCTATATTTTCATTTTCATCATTAAATACACAAAAAAATTGTAAATAATCATCAATTGTAATATGTTCTTCAAACATAACTAATGTATATTGTCTTTTAGTTTGTACTGTTTTAAATATTTGATTATTTGGTAAATTACTAAAATCAACACCACTTGTATCATCAATTAAATAAGCATTTCAATAATCACCAATTTTATATTGTTTTGTATAAAATTCTTCTTGTCCTTTTACTTTATGAGTATTTGCATCTGTTATACCTTTATTTTTTTGATATATTTTAGTACTATTTTTTCAAATACATACAACAGGAGTATTACCAGTAAGTATTAATTCATATTGACCAAAATCACTTATTTTACTATTAATAGGTTTATATCCAGTTTCAGTTAAAGGTATTGCACCATTATTTATAATAAATGGAAATATTTTTCAATAACTACATCTCTTTATTAATTGTTGAGTTTGTTTTAAGTGCAAATGTGCTTGTTTCATTAATTGAATTTTTATTGCGTTGCTCATTATCATTTTTATTTTCTCCTAATTTATTATTTATTTTTTTAGTTTCATTAATAATATTTTCTAATTTATTTTCAGCCATTAAAGGGTCAATATTATCATATTCACCAATTGCTTCTTCTTGTGACATTGTTCCATTATTTAATCTTGAATTAATAATTTGGTCTTGTACTATTTGATCAGTCATAGCAATTGGAATAAATTTAAAACTATAAGGTCTTTCACCAATACCATTTCAATAATTTTTACCATTTTCCTTTTTAGAATAAGTAACTAAAATATCAAGCATTCTATAAATATAAGGAGTATAATGTGCAATTTTTGTTTCTGTTGTTTCCATATCATATTTATTATTAAACATACTTTGTGTTTTATTAGTATAAACATCACTACCATGTTCATCATAATCATAACCAGCACCATTAAATATTAATTTAGCAGTATTATTAATATCTAATCAATAACTATCAAATTTTGGGTCACCTTGAATAATAACTATACTTGAATTACCATTTTTATTATATATTTCTACACCAACATCAATAAGAAAATCATCAGCTAATTCACTAATATCCATTTCACCATTTTTAATTGCTAATATTTGTTCTGGTTTTAATTTACCTAATGCTCTAGTTCTATTTAATACTCTTTCTTTTTGTTTTTGTGTAAATGCTTTATTAACATCATGAATTAATTTATAAACATTTTGACAATCTGGATATGTATTTAATTGTGTTGAATTACCATATAAATTTAAATAAGGTAAATTAGTTATTTCTACAATTGGTAAATAATCAAATGGATTTTTTAATTCATATTCTTCAACTGGTTCAATATTTGGTTTTAATTTTGTTCTGGTAGAACCTAAAATAATTTCTTTTGAACCACTAAATACTTCAACTTTTACTTTTCCATTTTGCATAGTAACTCATGTTAATTTAGCACTATCACTTTGTTCTTGTTGAAAAAATAATTCTGCTGATTGTTCTTGTTCATTAAATTTAGCAACTCTATCCATAAAACTTGGTGTTGGTACAAGTAATGTTAATTCATTATTTTTAGTTAACATTCACATTAAAAATGATTTTCCTAATAAACTTTCTTGTAAACCAAATTTATATAATTTTTCAAATCATTTATCTTTATCTTTTAATTTATTTAAAAAATCTAATAAATCTTTATCTTTACTTTGAAATAATAAACCTTTACCTAATCATAATTTAGTTGATTTTTGAGCAATAATCATTGGTATATCTAAAAATCAATCTACTTTATCAAAAGTATCTAAATATTGATATGGATTATTATTTATCATTTTTATCACTCCTTATTAAGAAAATTAAATTTATTTTTATTAATTAATAATTCATTATTTATTTTTTCAATTAATCATTTCATATCATTCATTAATGCATAACAATCACTATCTCAAGTATCATCATGTAAATCTAACATTTTTGGTTCATTATTTGCATTATCTATTTTAGTTTTAGATAATCATTGAATTAAATTATATTGTCTTTTAGTATTAGGACAACGTTCTCAATTAAAGCTAAGAAATTGTTTTATTAATCCAGTAGTAGTAAAATCAATTCTATCTTTTAAAAACATTATTGATTTATCTACTGGTTCAAAATTTAATCATTTCATATTTTTTTTATTTTTTTCTACATTTAAAACATCAATAAATGCTTGTCCACCATTACCATAATCAACATAACAAGTAAAACCATAAAACATAACATGATATTTTTGTGCTTCATGTAAATAATAATCAATAATACTATTTGCTAATTCATAAGTATTTTTAAATTGCATTGTACTATTACTATGATAAAATTCACTTTCTTTATGCGCTCTTCTACATTTATCATTTTCACCAATAAATCATAATGAAGCAGCAGTTGGATGACCAGTTATACTTGTAGCCATACCAATATCTAAACCACCAGTTATTTTTGAAACTTGAAAATCTAATTTAGTATTAACTTTATCTAAATATCTTGCAAAAATAGCACCAGTTAATATACTAGGTACACCATAATATCAAGATTGTGCTTTTATTGGATCTAATACTTTTAATTCTTCTAAATCATTAATCATATCTAATGTAAGATTATGAGCATTTACTTTTCAATTACTATAATGAAATAATTTAAATATATTATTATCAAATACTGATTTAATTTGTTCATTTTTAGATTTCATAATTTCTAAATTAAAAGGAACAATTTTATTCATATATTCAATAAAATATTGATAAATATTATCTGGATTACAACTTTTTATTTTAATTCTTTTTTTAGCATTACCTAATGCAAATGTTATTGCTTGAAATTCTTGTTGACTAAATTCATTAGCTTCTTCACATCATTCTATTGCTAAATCAAATCCTTTTATTTCACTTCTAGAAAGACCTTTAAGTGGTATTCTATCATTACTATTACTATAAACCCCCATCACTCTAATAAATGACTTTGTCCCTTTAAATCTAAAATCTGCTTGTTTATTTGGATATTTTAAAGTAAAATTTTTATAATCATTAAAACCAATTGTTATTAAAGCATTATATACTTCTTTAACTAAATCATTAATATCTTTATTTAATTTTCTAAAACAATATATAGCAATTAATTTATTAATTTTAATTGATATTGCAATTAATATTGCTAATTCTTCTGCAATACTATATGTTTTACTAGAATATCTACTTCCACTTAAATTATATTCACTATGAGTAAAATCACTTTTATTTAATAATCAATAACTAATTTCATGTAAATAAGTAAATTCTTTATTCATAATTTTATTCCTGTAATTCTTGTAATTTTCATAAATTACCATAATAATCACTTGCATATCTTAATGTTATTTTATTAGTAACAGTATTTTGTATTACCATTATTGATGTATTACGTGCTAAATTTTGTGCAACATATATTTCTCAATTATCTACAACACTATTTGTTCAAAAAAACTCTTTTATTAAAGTTGGATATTTACCAATCATATTAATATTATGTGGTGCTTCTCAATCATAAAATATTCTATAAAATGTATTTGATTTTAATTTATATTGTATATTAATTCTATCATTTGAAACTGCTACATCTTTTCATTTTGGACATGGACAATGAGTTGTTGGATTTTCTTTTAATTCAATATCTCAATTATTTTCTTCAATTTCATTAGTTTTTAAACTTTTTGAATTAATTTTGAAAGGTTTAATTATATTAACTTTAACAGTATTTTGTAATTCTTCTAATGAAAATATATTTCCATATTTTGCATTTCCACCAGTCATAATTAAAGAAAAATTATGATTAATAACTTTTAAACTTAAAGTTACTTCTTCATTTTCAATTTTTCCTATTGTAAGAAAAAAAATATCATTATATCCACCAAGAAACCCACCAGTTTTAAATTCTACTTTAATTTTTGTAGTAACTTGATTAAATGGTGGTTTTTCTCATGTTATATATGTTCTATATAATTTATAAAAACCAAGTTGAAAATCACCATATTCTCTATTACTTATACTTTTTCCTATTATAGTTCAATTTTCTTTATCTTGTTTTTTATCTAATAATTCATTCATACCACCAACAATAGTTTTATCAGTAGTTAATAAATCAGGATTATCTGTACCAAGAGCATTTGCCATAAAAGCAAACTTAAATTGACTACTATCAACTTTATTTTTAAGTTTTTCATCAACTTCTGGTTTTGTATAATAATTATCTAAATTAGGTGGTTCATTTCCACCAGTAGCACTAATAACATTAGTATCACTAATATGAATATTTGCACCAGCAATTAATTTATCTTGTTTTTTACTTGTTTTTTCATCAATAAATTTATGAACATATTTAACAGGGGGTATATCTTTATCACCAGTAAAAGGTATAGTTCCAAAATCAATATATTCAAAAGCACCCCATTGATTTTCTCTTACATATTTTAATTTATCTTGTAATTTATCATCAGCATATTTTTTAGGTAATAAAGTATTAGGAGTATATTTATCAAATTGTAAATCATATTTATAATCAACATGTTTATATGCTGTATTTGGATTTAAAATATCTCCTATATGCTCACTAACATCTTTATAAAATTTTTGAGTAAATATCCTGTCTTCAATTTTATTACTAATATCAACATTAACTATATGATTTTCTTTATCATAAATAATATCAATAGTTTCTTTTGGACTTTTAAAATCTGGTACTGTAGTAGTTGTATTAATACCACGAGTATCAATATCTACTATTGGACTATCTAAATTTTCAAGTTGATAAATATTAATTTTTACTCTATTATCACTACTTGTAAGATTTATAATTTTTAAATATTCTATTAATTTATTAATTTCACCACGATTACTTAAAAATTTATCAAAAAAACTTTCTTTTTTTGATGAATTTAAAGGAAATCCTTGCATATTTGGATATTTATTTATATCTCTTAAATAATTAAATACTTGTGTTGGTATAAAATAAGGGTCTTCTGGATTATTTTGTGAATAAACTATACCACCTTGTCCTATACTTGCTTGACCACGTGCATATTCAACACCTTTACTTAATAAAAAATTAACATAATGAGTAGTTGCAGTTTGAATATTATCAGTAAATTTTGTTGGATTTATTTCTGGTCATTTTTTTGAAATAATAAAACCACTTAAAAAATCAATATTATTACTTGCAATTTCAATTGCATATCTAATTTCACTATCTGGTGTTGTAATTTCATCAAATAATTGATTATTAAAACCTTTTCAATTTTTAAATTCTTCTATTGTTATAAACATTAATGGGTCTTTAATAGCCATAATAATTTACTCCTTAATGTAAAATAAAGGGTATTTAAACCCTTTAAATTTTAAATTTAGTTGCTTTTTTCTTATCTTTTTCAGTTAATTCTTTCTTTTTAGATTTTTCTAATAAAACAAAATTATCTACTTGTTCTTTATCAATATTAAATGAATCTAATAATTTTGCTGTTTGAGTACTTTCTAATTGCAAATGAGAATTTAATTGTTTAATATTTGCTGTAATAAATTCTAATTCTTTATTACGTTTTAATTCTTTTGCTAAATTTGATTGTTTTGATTTTTTAATAATTTTTGATAAAAATAATAAAACAATAGTAACAATTACACCACTAGCAACTGCTCCACTTAATACTGCTGAGATTACTGTTGTTGATAAATTCATAATTTATTCCTCCAATTGTATTTTATTTGAATGTTGTTTACATAAATTACATTCTTTTTTATGTTTTTTAATATTTTTATATTGATATATTAAATAAGGACTTGTAATAATAATTGGTATAGTTATTAATGCATATTTAATTAATTTTCCATAATTACCTAATTTAGTAATAATATTTAATCCAATATGACCAAACATAGGAAATAAAGTTAATATTAAATGGTCTGGTCAAGTAAAATTATATTGATTAGTATAATTACCTATTCCCATTGCTATTGGTATATTAGGTATTAATCAAGGTGTTATTGTAAAAAATAATGTTATTAACATACCTATAATATGACTAGTTATTTTTAAAATATTAGATATTAATATTTTTATTTTATCTATATGAGTACTATTTTTATTAAATCAAATTTTATTTAATCTTTTATATTCTTTATTATCTTTTGAGATTGGATTAATAGTATTTCATATACCAATTGGTTTAATTGGTTTATCTAATTCAATAATAATTATCACCTACTTTCTTTTACTATTAATACTATATTTTTTATAAGTATTTTTATTTTTATAAATTGAAATACCAATATTTTTATTTAAATTATTATTTTTATGAAAAGTTAAATATTCTTTTCTTTCTACTCTTCATGCTCTACTACCTAATTCAGTTTTTGGTAAAGTTTTAAATTCTTTAAGTTTAAAAAATCCACGTTCTAATCTATTAATAAATGCAGTTGTTTTTAAAACATTAATATTAGTTGATTTAATAATGTTATAACGTTGTTTACCTTTAGTAATACCTTTCTGTTCTTTAAGTTGTTTCTTTACATATTTACGAATTTGACTTGGTAAAAAACTTCTTAAAAAATATCTTCAAAATATTGTTCCAGCACCATTACCATTTTTACCTTTTTGTACTTTCATTAAATTTCAAGTTTCTTCTGGTACATTTGGATAAGTGTAAGGACCATATCAACGTTTATTTTTACTTGTATCACTTTGAAATAAACCTTGTAATATTCCTACTTTTAATGATTGATTAGATTTATAAAATAAACCTTTTTTAAATCATGAACTTGATAATATTACTCAACCTTTATCATCTTTATCATTAATATTTTTTTTATCTTCTTCATTAGATTGTATTTCTTTATTATTACTATCTTTAAATAAATTACTTATTTTTTTAACTTTATTAACATAACCATTAATAGTGCTTATTTCATTAGGTTTAATAGCATTTTTAAAAGTTTGTGGTAAGTTTCTTATTTTATCTAATTGAGTTTTTAATTCTGTTAATTCACTAGGTTTTAAAATTGATAAAAGTTTTTTAATAATATTTGGATTAAAGGTTGAATATGGTTGTCCAAGTTCTTCTTCACTAACATTTTCACTATCTAAAACTGATTTTAAACTTTGATTTTTACTATATAACTTTAATAAACTAATAATTGCAGTTCTAATATCATTAGTTTCTAATGCAGAATAGATAATTCTAATAATTAAAGGTAACATAATTTAATTCTTATAAATGATAATAATTTTCATCAAATGATAATTGTGCATTAATATTAACTTCACTCATATCACTACCATAACTATTAATACTTACATTATCATTAATAAGATTTGCAGTTTCATTAGTAAATACTGTTTCTTGCATTTCAGTATTATTATGTACTGTTTCCATAGGTAATAAATTATGAATAATTTCACTTATTCCTGCAATAATTGTAGGAATAGCATAAGCATTATTAAAATCATTATTTATCCCCATTGCTACACCACTACTTATTAAACATCCACCAGTTGCCATATTTGCTATTTTTCTAATAGTTTCAAATCTATTAGGTATTAATTCAGTTAAACCACTAATAAGATTTGAAACACCATAAGCATTTAATGAAATATAAGTATCTCAATCCATTAAATTATTAGGATTATTATTTACAGTCAATAATAAATCTGGTGGAAAAGGATCTACTGTGGTTGTACTAGTAGATGTTGTTGTATATATAGGTGTAGTACTAGTAATAGGAAATGGTGTTGTAGTAGGTTTTATAGGCATAATAATAGTATTTACAAATTTACTATAATTTGCTAAACCAATTGTTCCTAATCCTAATAATATTTTTTTACTACTATTAATTATTTTTGTTTTAGTATTTGGCATTTGATTTAAGTTTCATATATCTAAACCTAATTTTTTACCAAATAATAAACTATTAATTGAACCTAATATTGGATTATTAATTACTTGACCATAATATGCTGATGTACCTATCATTGCTGAAATAGGACTTATTCCAATTCTTATTAATTTTATTAATGTATAATTATTCGATTGTGTATTGTCAACATTTGGCATTTTCATTTGCTCCTTTTAATAATTGATTAGTTTTTTTAATTTGAATTCTAACTGTTCCTTGACAATTAATATTATCTCCTACACATATAGCAAAATTATCATGTACATCACTTACTATAAAATAATCATTTCTTAATTTAGGATATTCATCTAATAAAATTGCTCTTAAATCATTACTACTAATTAAATCTTGTGGTTTAGGTGAATAAATAGTAATATGTGCTTTTTCATTAAAATATTTATAAATATATTCCATAATTATTTTTTAGAAAATTCTAATTTAACAATACCAATATAGTCAGTATTATTACCAGTCATAGTAGCACTTGTTGATGTAATATTACTAAATGTTGCTTTACCTTTTTCATAACCAAGATTACCAACATTTGCTATTGCAGTTTCTAATTCATCATTAGTAGGAATTGCACCAGTCATAGTAATTTTTCCTAAATCTTTATAATAAATTATATTTTCTAAATCTAAAATAAAATCATCATAATCAGTTTTTTTAAAAGTCGCAGTTAATTTATTTTCTACTTTACTTCATTCTTTATTTTTTGCAGTATTAATTTCATCAAGTGTAGGCATTTTTGCCATAATAATATACATTAAATCTGGTCTAATAGCAGTAGGTACTGAATATAAACATTTTCCTAATCATTTCATATTACCAGTATTTGGGTCTAAAATTTGTCTAATTTTTTCAAATGAAATAGGCATACCTCACATATATCTATTAATCATTGCACCTAACATATTATTTAAAATATAATCTTTTTCTAAATGCATAGCAGTTAAAGATTTTTGTGTATCTGTACTATGAATAAAATCTTGTTCTAAAAAGAAACTTTCATATATTTCTACACCCATTACAGATGTTTTATATAATTTTCCAGTTGTTACAGTATCAGCAGCAATTTGTGAATAATTTAATAATGCAAATGCTTTTGTCATTTGTAATGTTCCGTCAATTCCAAATACACCAGTAATATCTGATTTATTACCACCAACCATAATATCTGTAATTTTTTTAATTAATTGTTTATTATTTTTATAACCAATTTTATAAAATGCTTCTTTTGCAGTTTCTGGTGTTAAATTTAATAAATTAATAGGTAATACTAATGATTTAGCAATACAATAATCTTTAATACCTTGTAAAAAACTTAATTCTAAATTATAAAATAAGTTATCTGTCATACTTGAAACTCATCCACTAACCATAGATGCTGCAACATCTGGTGTTGAACTTAAAAATCTTTCAATATCAAATTCAGTTATTTTTCAATCAATAACTAATATTTGGTCTAAAATAACACTTGTTGTTTTTACTGTTCCTACTTGTTTTTTAGTTCCAGTAGTATCATCTCATGTAGAACCTCATATTAATCGCGCAACAGCACGATAAATAGCCATTCCTACACCAGTTAAATTACTAATTTGATTTGGTGTAACAGTTGTTCTTAAATATACTGATGTCATTTCATTAGTTAATACACCTCGTATTTGTGCTTCCATTACACTTAAAATTGCTTTTTCTGTTAAACTATTACCACCAGTAACTAAAGCTTTTGGTAAATCTGGTAAAGCCATTATTTTCTCTCCTTAATAAAAATTAAGCAGAAAATATTTAATTATTTAATTTATATTATTTATCACCACGTGCAGCACTAATTAAAGTAGCTAATTCTCTTTGGTCAGTAATACCAATAGTTTTAGCTTTTTCTTTAAGTTGATTAATTTTATTAATATCTGCTATTTGGTCTAAATCAGAAATAATTTTTGGATTAAATATTTTAATTTCTTCTTGTTTTATTTCTTTTTTAATTTCATTATTATTAAATAATTCTGCATAATCTTCTTTTATTTTATTTAAAGCAGAATGTTTATCAAAATCTTTATATTCATTATTCATTAATAATTTAGCAAGTTTTACTTGTTTATCATTAAAATTAGTAAATAATTCTTTTTCTTGATATTCATTTACTTTTATTTCATATTCTTTTAATTTAGTTTGATATTCATTTAATTTAGGTTCTAATTCTTTTTTAAGAAATTCATCTTTTGCTTGTGCATATACAACATTTCTTTGTTGTTTTAAAGTTTCTTGTAATTCTTCAAAAGTATAAGTTTCTTTTTTTTCTTTAACTTCAAAATTAGACATAAAAATACTCCCTTGTTTAATAATCGCTTTTTTGATAATCCCTTGTAACTTATGTTAAAAATAACATAATCGCTTATTATAATTATATCATTTTTTCCCTTTAAAATAAAGAAAAAATCTATATTAAATATAGATTTTTAATCATTATTTTCTATTTTTCTTGGTTCACAAATATTAATAATTATATTACTTTGTGTAGTATTATCTTCTTCATTAATATCAAATTCATTAGGATGAGATTTTAATCAATGTGTATAAATTAACTCTGGTTTAACTAATGCTTTTTCTAACATATGAGTTGAAATAATACTACGTGCTTTATCATAACTTTTTAAAAAATTACGTTGTCATGGACTACTTCTACGTCGGCAATCATAAACAAATTTTCTATCTATACCAAGTGCATTATTTAATCCTTGTGGTGTTAATGTTTTATTTTTAGTTCTTAAATAATTACTAATTGTAACATCATAATTTCCTAATTCTTTTCTTTGTTTTGGCATATTATCACCTTTTAAAATTATTATTGTTAAGTATATTATAACATTTACTAATGTATCTATATATAATCATTTTTAGTTAAAAGAAAGGAATAATAATATCATGATTTTACTTCATGAAAAATTTGATTATAATCAACATAAAATTAATTATGATAAACAAATGTTATTAGATTATCAAAATAAAATATTAAAATATGATGATTATTGATTTAAAAATAAATATGATAAAAATAAATATAAAGTAATAAAACGTAGAAAACATTTAATAAAAAATGAATTTGGTATTTCTTATTTACAATTAAGAACATATAAAAATAAATTAACAAATGAAAATATAACTCCAACAAGAACATATATAGATATTGATAAATATAAAAATTATGCAAATTCAGTTAATAAATTAATAATACTAAATGCAAATTTAAATAATATTACATATCCTATAATTAAACATAATTTAAAAATTGATATATCTTTATCAACTATTTGTAGAAGATTAAAAAAAACTACTATATTTGTACAAGAATTACCACAAGAAAAAAGAAAAATATTACCATACGAATATATTTATATACAAACAGATGAATCATATAATAATTTAATTGATAGTAAGAAAAAATGAAAATATAGACATAGAACAGTAAGTATTAGTTTAGGATTTGATTTGAATAAATCTACTAATAATAGACATGTTTTAGAAAATAAATATATTTTTGTTATATCAACTAAAAAAGGTCAAAGAATTACTAAAAAAGAATTTGGTAAAGCAATAATAACTACATTAGATAATATTTTTATTGATTATTCTAATAAAAATTTAAAATTAAGTGGAGATGGTGCTAATTATATTAAATCTACTGCTAATTATTTAAAAATAGATTATGCTGTAGATAAATGACATCCATTACAAAAATTAAAACAAGTATTTATTGTAGGTCAAAGAACAAAAGAAAATAATAAAAAATTAAATTATGCTTATTATGAATTATTTTTAAATGGTAATTATTATAAATTATTAGATTATTTAAAAGAAAATAATACTGATGAAAAAATATATGAATATTTTAAAAATAATAAACAAGGTATTATTAATCAATCTGCTAGTTGAAATATAGGTTGTAGTGCTGAAAGTGATGTATATCATTTAATAAAATCTATATCTAATAATAATGCTAAAATTTATACAAAAGAAGTATTTTTTAATTTATTAAAATTAAAACAAGCAAGAATAAATAAATTAAAAGTATTTGTTTAAATTAATAAAATTTAATAAATCTAAACCTAAATAGTTAGGAATTTTTAGTTTAAAATAATAAAAATAAATAAATAAAAATCTTTACTAGTAATAATAATTATGCTATAATTAAAGCAACAATTAATAATTTATTTTATCTTTTATTTAAAGAAAATTAAATTATATCCGTATTTGAAATTCGTCCCAAAATTCTATGTTTAGAAGTAATCGTATTAAAGTATCAAAAGAACCAATTAAAGAATGAAGTTGAACATTTATTGATAAAAATATATATAGTTCTACTTTTGGAAAATCAATTACTCGCTATTTTTATAAAAGTTTTTTTATTACTTTTACATGTAATCCTTACGATAAATATCATCCATTTTATTTAAAGTACTGTACACCATTTTTACCTTTAAATGATAAAATAATGGATAATCTTAAAAAAGTTGGTAAAGTTTATTATGAAAATAAAGAAATGTTTAGTGGTTTAGGTTTATTTATTTTAAGATTACTATTCAACCATTTTGAAATAAATTACCAGAAATTCAAAAAAGAACATTAATAGAAATGAAAAAAAGTAATCCCGATGAATTTAATACTGTTTTTTATGGTTTTGAATTCTTAGATAGTGATGCAACAATTTTTCCATTTCAAAAAACATTAAAATATTGACAAAAATATAATTTAAAATTATTTTATAATCAAGAAAAAGATATGTATAAATTTGATTTTTATAGTGTTGGTGTTGATTGAGCAACTGGACATAAAGACCATACTGTATTTATGGTAGTTGGTTTTAAAGAATATAATAATACTGGATATTATGATGCTTATATTATTTGTGAATTAGTAGTTACTCCAAATGATTTTATTAATGAAAATGAAAAAATTAATGCTTATGTCAATGAAATTTTAGGATTAATGGATAATTTTGATAATTTTGAACAAACTATTTATTTTTATGATGATAAAGCAAGAACAGCAATTGATTGATTAAATCAAAAAATAATTGATGAACATAATACTATTTTAATAACACAAACTGCTATTAAACATGCTTCAAATCTAAACCAAGAAGCAGAATTAACTAATAGAGTAGTTTGAATGAGAAATATTATGAGTTATGGAAATTTTTATGCAAACAAAGATGATTTACCAAAAACTACACAATGTTTAGAAGAGTTAAGATATGACCAAACAAAAACTAACATTCCAGATAAAATATGTACCAAGATCCTTATGATGCTCTGTTTTATGCACTATATCCATATAAAAATGTAATTCGTGGTAAAAATAATGCTACTGTGAAAAAAAGTATCTTTTCATTTGCTATATAACAAACAAGTGAAATATAATTAATAGTATAGGTCTCACAAAATAAACGCCTTTAATTTAGGCGTTATTTTGTGTTTAAAAGGCATATTGTAAAAATAATATAAATTAAGTACAATTTAGAAGTAAAATTAAGGAAAAAGGAGTAATTAAACATGAAAACATGAATAAAAACAAATTTTTATAAAATAACATCAATTTTAGCATTATTTTTATCAATAATTGGATTAATCATGGGGGGATGCTTACCCACGAAAGTAAAAAAATTAATTATTATTTAAAACCAAAACATGAAGTAGTCTTTGGAGATACTACAATTTGAGAACATAAAAATAGTTATGATATATATTTATATTTTGCTAATAAACCTGATAATGGAAGTAGTGATTTTAAATGAAATGGTACTTATCCTGATGGATATTTTAAAGATTAAATTTCTAAATTGATATAAGAAATATTTTCGTTATATTTATCAAATAAATTAATATTTTGTAAATTTATTTCTTGTTTATTAGTTATTAAAATTAAATCATAATTTCCAGCACCAAATATGCCACTAATTTCAATCCGATTTAAGTTATTAATCGCATTTTTAATTTATAGTTCAAATTTATTATCATTATCAATTTGTAATATTTTTTCATAAAATTCTAATTTTGAAAATAATTGTGATTTATTTGAACCATATAAATTTAAAGCACTTTCAATTTTACTTTTATCAATAATCACTCTTGAAAAGTATTTACCATATTCACCATTTCCTAGTGTTCAATCAGCAGGAATTAATGAAGGTATATTATTACTTTCTAATTCATTAGTTATAGATAATCAGTTAAATTGGTTATCATCTAATTTGAATAATTCATTTTGGCTAATATCATTATTTTTTAATTTAACGTTATTAATATCTGTAAAGTCAAAATACTCAGATTTTAACATTACTTTTGCATCTTTAAATTCTCAAACTTTATCTGGTGTGGAATGTATAGGATTTGATTTTAACTCAAAATAATATGGTAATAATAACTTGTAATCATCATTTAAACCATTATTAATTGACATTGTTGAATAAATATTTTTTGATAACATTATAATTACTTGTTTAAGTATTTTAACTTGCGATAAATTTATATAATTTGGATAATCTAATTCTCATTGTTTAAACAAATTAGTGATAACATCATTTGGTTTTTGACCTTCAAACTTTCCACGCATTCTATCTAAATCATTTAATTGATTTGGATTTAATGTTGCACCATCAAAGTTTCTATTATAAGTATATGTATAAGTTAACATATCTAATAATACTTGTTGTAAACTATCAATAGTTGGTGCATCATTTATTTCAATTTCAATATCATTGAATTTATCATTTGTTGCAACATATTGATAAAATTGACTTTCACCCGAGAAATTTCAAACTTCTTTATCTTTTAATTCCTTTTCTTTCTTTAATGGTCATTTACCATCTCAAACAGTACCCATTTCATAACCCAATCAAGCATGAGTTACTCTTGCATTATTAATAATTTCTTTTCTTGTTTTTTTACCACCACCAATAGCAATTAAATCTAAAACTGATTTTTCTTGTCCTATAAATTGTTTTGCTAAATTTCATGGTAATATTTGTTCACCAAATCATTGTTGCAAAATTCTAACTTTTGGTTGAGTTTCAATAGGCATTGATAATAGCGGAAATGCTATCTTATCTTTAACAAATAACTTTGGGTATTTCCATATTGTCAACTTCACCAAGCACCTTTATATTGCCAAAAATCATGCTTCTAGGTGCTTTAATTTTTAAACCCGTAACTTTGGTATCACTAGCTAATGGTTTTTGTAATTTAATAATGATTGGATAACCATCTCTTGTTTTAAAGTCTTTAATTTTAATAATAGTAATGCTCTTAGTACTTCTTGTTTTTGGATTTTGATAAGGTTGTGAATAATTATTAATAATATATAAATTATCAATATAAGTATCAGTTAACGGTTCATTAATCGATACAGCATATAACTTAAATTGATTTAATAATTCTATTTCTTGAAAAATTAAATTTTTAATATCAGTCATACTATATTCAATTGTATTATCATTAATATTAGTACTTGCTCGTTGATTTAACTGCATAGTAAAGTCTGATGTTTCAACAGCAGTAGTTTTTAATACTTTTTCAATATCAATAAAACCAATTTTAATAGTATTTGCTGAAAATCTTAAATTATTATTTTCATTATTTTTAAATAAACGCTCAATTTCATAAATATAAATTGTTCTTTTTTTTAAATTCATCATAAGCTCTATTAATATCAGGATCACTAGTTGCACGCATCATATTAGTAAAGTCATAAGGAATATTATCTATTAAATAATCATTTTCTATTTCTGCTTGATTAAGTTTAGTTTGCTTTTGTTTCTGTGGAAACTTCGTTTGTGGTTTGTTGTTGTTTTCCATTGTTTTCTCCTATTAATTGGTTATTTTCGGGGTTAAATAATTTTAATTTAACAGTTAAATTATTAATTTCTTGTTCATCATTAATATTAAATGTTTTACTAGTTAATAAATCTTTATCGACACTTACTAATATTTTAATAAATTTAAGAATATCAATATTAAATTGTCATAATTTTTGTTCAATATAATTAATAGTTGAAATATTAACTGCTGTACTTTCGGGAACTGATTGTTGTGCTGATTTCTTTTGACTTGGTATATGTATACCACAACGTTTAAATATTTCATTAACATTTCAATCATAAATATCAGTTAAATTCTTACCTTTAAAATTACTGCTTGTCATATTGATATTTTCATTTTTTTCATTATTATCACCAGTAGTTTTTCAAATATAATTTTTAGTAACTAATATTCTTACTGCTTCTTCCATTGAAGATTGAACATTACCATAAGTTTGGTCAAAAATAAACTTTGGTGAGTTTAAAATACAATCTAAAACAATTTGTTCATAAATAACATCTAATGCTTTAATTTTATCCATTACTTTATCATAATCTGCTAACTCATTTGCTTTATTTCGCATAATTGCTATTGGTATATAGTTAATATTTAAGGTTTGTTCTTTTGCTAAATTAGGATTATTAATATATGTTTTAAAATCTAATGGAAATTGTTTTTTATTATCACTAATACTGTAAATTGCACGCTTAATTGTTACTTGTTCATTGTTTAATGTATAAACTTCAAATAATCTTACAGTTTGTGAATTTTGTTCATAATTATCATAAAAAATAGTACATTCAATTAATTTACCGGTAATATCATAAACTCTTTGTTGGATATCTACTATTTGAAAATATAAATTATCATTAGCAATATAAATCAAATAACCACTAATTCCTAATTTACTCAATTTAAAAATAGAATTTCAATTTTTACGATAAAATTCTTGTTGAATTAAATAATATTTAATAGTTTCATTATTTATTTCTAGTGGAGCATTATATAAATTAGCATTATTTTCTGCTACAAAATCAGTAAAATAAGTTTCATGATTAAAATCATTAAAACCAAAATAATTTAAAATCGAAGCATGTGTACTTTTATTTTTATTAGTTAAAAATTTTAATTTTTCACTTTGATTTTCACTAATATTTGTTTTATCTTTTCTTTTAAATAAACTTAGCATAATATTCACCACCTTTTTTTAAAATATTTGATTAATTTTTAATATAATTTTTACAATAATAAATATAATTAAACATGCTGTTGCTGATGATAATATAACTCCAATTAAACCTAAAATAATTTTTATAATTTTAAAAAACATAATTTTATCCTTGTAATTCTTGTAATTTTCATAAATAACCTTGATCTGTTATTAATTTTATAAAATTATTATTTGCAATATTAATAGATGAAGTTCTTCGTAAACTTGGAAGAAAACATACTCAATATGATAATGAAGTTTCTTGTCAAAATATTTCTATTGTTTGCATTGGGTATTTACCCATATTACTATTACTTACATTATTAAGGTCATAAAATATTTTATAATAAGTATTTGGTTTTAATTTATAAGAAATAGTTGTACCTAATGATATTGCTACATCTTTTCATTTTGGACATGGACAAGGAGTTGGTGGATTTTCTTTTAATTCAATATCTCAATTATTTTCATCTATTTCATTAGTTTTTAAACTTTTTGAATTAATTTTGAAAGGTTTAATTATATTTACTTTAACAGTATTTTGTAATTCTTCTAATGAAAATATATTTTCATATTTTTGATTACCACCAGTCATAATTAAAGAAAAATTATGATTAATAACTTTTAAACTTAAAGTTACTTCTTCATTTTCAATTTTTCCTATTGTAAAAAAAAAAGTATCATTATATCCACCAAGAAACCCACCAGTTTTAAATTCTACTTTAATTTTTGTAGTAACTTGATTAAATGGTGGTTTTTCTCATGTTATATATGTTCTATATAATTTATAAAAACCAAGTTGAAAATCACCATATTCTCTATTACTTATACTTTTTCCTATTATAGTTCAATTTTCTTTATCTTGTTTTTTATCTAATAATTCATTCATACCACCAACAATAGTTTTATCAGTAGTTAATAAATCAGGATTATCTGTACCAAGAGCATTTGCCATAAAAGCAAACTTAAATTGACTACTATCAACTTTATTTTTAAGTTTTTCATCAACTTCTGGTTTTGTATAATAATTATCTAAATTAGGTGGTTCATTTCCAACAGTAGCACTAATAACATTAGTATCACTAATATGAATATTTGCACCAGCAATTAATTTATCTTGTTTTTTACTTATTTTTTCATCAATAAATTTATGAACATATTTAACAGGGGGTATGTCTTTATCACCAGTAAAAGGTATAGTTCCAAAATCAATATATTCAAAAGCACCCCATTGATTTTCTCTTACATATTTTAATTTATCTTGCTTCTTATCTATATTAGTTTTATTTTCATTAATTGCTGGAACAATTTGTTTAGCAACTGTTTGTAAATTATTGTCATTTATATTTTGTTTTTTATCTAATAATTCATTAGTTTCTTGTTTTGTATAATAATCATTATCTTTATTAGGTTCTGCTATAAATTCAGTTGGTGTGCCAGTTCCTTGATATTGATATATATTATAAATTATTGGTTCATACTTTTTTGTACTACTAGTAGCAGTAAATTTCTTTAAATTAAAATCAAATCATAATATTACTTTATCAATATCAACATCAATATTTTCAATTACTATATGATTTTGTCCTGTGTTGCCACCAACTCCTACATTAGTTTTTGTCAATTTTTTATTACTAATATAACCACTAGTATTATTAATATATGAATATGCTCAATCAATAATATATCATTTGTTTGCATATAAATTTTCATTATCAATTTTCTTTCATAAAGGACTAGTTGCAATATTAAATCAATTATTTTTAATATCATCAATATTTTCATTTGTTTTAATTAATTTACTATTTAATTTTGTAATTTCATTTTCATTGCTAGTAATTCGTTTTTGTTGTTTAGCAGAAAAGTCAGCAGTTGCAGCATGGGTAAAATCACCAATTTGGGGATTATTTTGTAAAGCTTCGGGTGGTAATGTCCCAATTTCATCAGGTCAATCTAAAATCATTGTTTCAATTTCTTTATCATATTCAGTTGCGACATAACCTTTATTAATAAACTTACTAACAGGACCCCTATATATTTCATTTTCATTATCATCAACTAAATCATCATATAATTTCATTTGTTTTAATAATGTAAATTCCTTTTGTTCTTTAATTAATTCATCAATTTGATTTTTTGTATAAAATGCTTTTAAGTCAATTTTGTCAACATCTAATTCATCTTCACTATAATTTAAAAATACTTGTTTTAATTCAGTTAATCTTGCTCATATTTTCATTCTACTAGGTGCTAAGTCTCAAACATTAATACTAGGAATACTATTTGCACTAAATGAGGTACCATTATTGAATTGAATAGTAGCATCAACATTAAACTCAATTGGTGTACGATTAAATACTCAATGTTCTACCATAACATAAACCATATCTCTTAATGTTTCTTTAATTAATTCATCTTTAAAACTGTCAAAAGGAAATTTAGATAAAATAAAATCAAGATAAGCATTAATATCATTTTGAGCTCTAATAGCAAAAGTTGTAAATCAATCATTAACATTTGGTCATGTATTTAAATATTGTTGTGGAGTTTCGATAATTTTTCCAGTTAATGGATATCAGTTATTATAATTTTCAAGACTGACATCAGTTCAAAGTTTATTAATCATAATTTATCATTCCTTAAAAAATGCTTTTTTATAATGCTTAGTTTTTGTTTTAGTTTTTCTATGTGCTATATGGATAATTTCTTTTTGTAATTTTTTCTTACCTTTTGCTACAACTTGACTATATACAAATTTTTCTAAATGATGTAATAGTCCAGTACCAAATAATGTATTAACTGAAAATTTTAAACCAACATTTTTAAATGATTTATTAATATTTTCAATAGGATTATTAATAACATTCACTACTTTATGATAGGTTCTTATTGTCCTAAAAATTTCTCGATATACTTTAAAACTATCTCTAATTACTTGTTGAACAACTGGGGGAGCAAATGCAATTGCTTTTAATCATTTATTACGACTAACTCCATAACCAATGTATCAACCACTATATCAGCGATATCAATGGAATGAATGTATTTGCGTAACAAAAGTTTCTGCTTTAAGAATACTATCAATAACTGTAATTGGTTTATACTTAGGATTATGATGATAAATAGTAATTGCACATTTACTTAATGATAAAGGTTGAATTTTGCAACCGATAAATACAGGTGAATTTAATGGAATTAATTGTGCATGTTTAATTGCTTTTTTTCTGCACTAGTAAATAAATCTGTTGCTTTTTCTTTTAATTTATTAATTTTTTCCATTACCTTTTTTTCTAAATTTTCAAATTTTTCTTGTAGTTTATAGATACTTTCTCGTAATTTTTCAAAATATGGAGTATCTTTTCAAAATTTATTTAAACCTTTTTTTAAATAAAATCTAATATCAAAATATTTAAAAGTTTGATTTGCTTTTAAAACAATTTTATGAATTGCACTATTTTTAAAATTAAATTTAATAGCATTGGCACGAATTTTTTGTAAATCTAAAATTAAAGATTTACCATATCTATTCTCTGCATGGATGGTATGAACTAAATTTAATCAATCATGTTGGTTCATTTTTAATACTGCTTTTAATTCAGTATTATATTTTTTTAAAAAGTTATTTGCTTTTTCAATATCTTTGATTTTAAATTTTGGCGTTAATTGCGGACTTAATTTTATTAATGTATTTTGTAATAATAAATAATCTTTTAACTCTTGTGCTTCTAATTTTTTAAAATTATTTTTAAATTCTCTTTCAGCAACATAACCTAAATTTTGGATTATTGTTTCACGATTAGGAGCAAAACTATAATTAAATAAATAACGTTTATTACCAATAATTTTATCTGTTAAATTTCTTTGCCACTTACTTGACTAATTATTTCTTGTAAGTTTTTTGCTTCTTTAACACCAATTTGTTCTAATGTTTTAGTTTTTTGTGCTAGTTTAATAAATTTAGTTGTACGATAACCACGACTTATTTTATTAAGTCCAGCAAATGCTGGTAATATATTAAAAAAAGTATTTAATGGTGTTACATTTCCTTTTAAATAATCATAAACTTGATTAATAGTAAAATCAGTTAAAAACTCGACACCAACAGCAATACTACTACCAATAAAATCACTTGCCCCTAATCCAAGTGCTATGCTTTCACTTAAACCCCCAGTAAAAGGAGCAAGTGCTACTGCTATTACTTGGACACCAATCATTTCTAAAATTTCTCATCAAAAACTTTTATTTTCTTGTTGTTTACTGATTCTAGTATGTTTTGGTTTATTGATATTTAAAAGTATTGCTGTACTAGTTGTACCAATTGGCATGATTAAATTTCCTTAATTATTGAAGAGTTATTTTAATTGGACTTGTTGAACCTTTATAATTTGGATCATTTACATTTGCTCTAATCACTACATATAAATCACCAGTTTTTTGTTTATTATTACTAATAATGTTTTTACCTTGCTCATCACTAAAATATTTAATAGTTGGATTTTCCAAACTTGGATTTAAACTATTAATTTCTTTTGCATATAAAATATTTGTGTCTAATTCTTTATTATTTTTATTTGTTTTTGCAGTAGGATTATTTATTGTTAAAGTTGTAATTTTAGATTTTAAATCATTTTTTACTTCACTTTTAATTACTCCACATAACATTCAACGTGATGTTGTTTCTTTTTTTGACATATAAGGAATTGATTGCCCAAATACTTCACCACCAACTAAATAAGTTCTACCAACTTTACCATCTGCAACTTGTTGTAAATAAATAACTGTATTTTGTAACATATATCTTTTCATTGCTTTTGGAGTTGCTAAAATAAAATTCATTATTTCATCTTCATTTTTATCATTGGTAAATGTCATATAATCATCTAATACAATTTGACATAATACACCTTTTACATATAAATCATTTCCATTTAAAGTAATTATTCCTTTATTATCTGCTAAATAAACTAAACTATCATAAAGATTATTAGTAATAAAAAATTTACAATTTGTACTATTTCGTAATTGAAATAAAGTATTTCATGCCGATAACATTGCTTTTAAATATCCAATTGGTGTTGGATCAGTTATTGTTACTTTTGTAGCAAATTGAGAAATTATGTTAGTATCATCATTTGCTAATTTATCTGTTAAATCATTAGCAACTTCATATTGCATACTGTCTAATAAATTTTGACCATTTTCAGCATTTAAGTCAATATTTGCAATAGTTTCACCAGCAAGATATGATTTTTCAATTATTTTTTCAATTTTATCAGTAGTAGCATACCCAACATCATATCTTTGACTTTTGTCATCTCATGAAATAACTTTAACTTTTGGGTCTTTTGGTAATTTAATAATAAATTCAATTTTTGTAGAGTTAGTCATTTCAATTGGAAAAAAGTTTGCTCATGGTGAATTTGATTGTTTAAAAAATTCAATGAATTCTGGTGCTTCAACTAATTTTTCTGTATTATTTAAGTTTGTTTGAATATTTACTGCCATTTTAAACTTCCTTTTCTATAAATAATTTTTCTTTTTATAATCCAATAATGGATTAATTTTAATTGGTATTTGATTTGTTAATATAGTTTCTTGGTTACCACCTGTATTAATTGGTTCTTTAAACAATGGTTGTTCTTTAAACAATGGTTGTTCTTTAATAATTTTTTTAATAGTATCTTCTATTTTTGAATTTTCTATATTATTTGTTTTAAATTTTAAATAATCATAAAATTCACTTTTAACTTGATATTTTTTAAATATATTAATTATTTCTTTTTCTTTAATTTCATTATTTAATTTATTTAACTTATTTTCTACTTCATTAACTTTATTTTCTATTTCTTGTGAAACATCATTTTCAGTTAAAGTTTGAGTTGTTTGTTGTACATTAGTTTCATTTTCTAACATTTACAGCACCCCATTATTTAATTTCTTTATTAATTTTTTCATTAAGTTTTGCTAATTTTTTTTGATGTTTTATAATTTTATTATTTGTTCTAACATGTTTTGGAGTTGTAATAAATCGTTTTAATAAAACAATAATTTCTCGACAAAGTAATATACCAGTACTAATTCCAATTGTTTCAAGTGCTTTTAAAAAATCTTTCATTTTTATATTTTCCTTTCTTTTTATAAGTGATAATAATTTTCATCAAATGATAATTGTGCATTAATATTAACTTCACTCATATCACTACCATAACTATTAATACTTACATTATCATTAATAATATTTGCAATTTCATTATTGAATACTGTTTCTTGCATTTCAGTATTATTATGTACTGTTTCCATAGGTAATAAATTATGAATAATTTCACTTATTCCTGCAATAATAGTAGGTACTGCATAAGCATTATTAAAATCATTATTAATACCCATAGCAACACCACTTGATATTAAACAACCACCAGTTGCCATATTTGCTATTTTTCTAATAGTTTCAAATCTATTAGGTATTAATTCAGTTAATCCTGCAATAAGATTTGAAACACCATAAGCATTTAATGAAATATAAGTATCTCAATCCATTAAATTATTAGGATTATTATTTATACTTAATAATGGTCATGGGGGCGTTTCTGTAGTTGTTGTAGTTGTACTTGTAGTAGTTATAGGCATAGGTGTTGTAGTTGGTTCAATAGGTTCAATTATTTCATTTATAAATTTACTATAATTTGCTAAACCAATTGTTCCTAATCCTAATAATATTTTTTTACTACTATTAATTACTTTTGTTTTAGTATTTGGCATTTGATTTAAGTTTCATATATCTAAACCTAATTTTTTACCAAATAATAAACTATTAATTGAACCTAATATTGGATTACCTATTAATTGCCCATAATAAGCACTTGTACCTATCATTGCTGAAATAGGACTAATTCCAGTTCTTATTAATTTAGTTAAAGTATAATTTGATTGTGTATTTTCTATATTTGGCATAATTTACTTCCTTTAATTTTCTATTTTTTTAATTCAAACTTTTACTCAACCTTGATAAACATCATTATCACCAACTATTAATGCAACATTATCTTCGGGGTCAGAAATAATTATATGTTGTGACTTAACATTAGGATATTTCATTAATATAATTGCTCTAATATCATTATGAGTACGAAGTGCTTGTGGTGAAGGTGATAATATTTCAATTTCATCTTTATCACCAAATAAAGTAGGCAATATAATCATTATTTATTCTCCTTATTTTTTGTTAAATTATTAACTATTTTTTTTAAACATTTCATACATCAATTTTTAGTTAATCAAATTCTTTTATTACAATATTTACATTTATTCATTTTTACTCTTTTCATTTTTTAAATCATTTAACATTAATTGAACAAAATGCACGATTTTTAGGAATATTTAAAGTATTAAAGATTTGACCGCTTACTATAATTTCATCGTTTTTGTTTAATAAAATACATCGTTTATAAAATTTTGGGTTATTAAAAATTAAAGTAACATAGTTTAAACCATTCCATTGTCCACGAACACTATAATATAATTGTTTATTACCTTTTTCATGATATTTTGCTTCAATAGTGTTACTAAGTTTTACTGTTAATTTAACATAATTTGCTTTATCTTTCATTTTTAAAATTCCTTAAATAATATTGAATATGCTTATATGCATCTTCTTCATGTTTTGTTAATTTTATATTTCCTTTATAATTTTCTATTTTGTTTTTATTTTTTGGTTCATTTTCATGATAATCTCAGTTCATAACATCTTGTACTAAAACCATTAATGCACCAATAATTTTTGGAGTTGCTAATGGATTAGTTAATAATTGTTTTGAACTTAAAAAGAAATTTTCTACAATAACTAATATTTTTCTATTATCAAACTGTTGTTTAATTGTTAAAAAGCATTCTTTAAATAAATTTTTACTTTCTAGAACAGTTTTAGTTTTAAATGTTTTATTAAAAATAATATTATTAGTTTCATTTGAATATATAATAATTCCACTTGTACCAATACCTGCTGGATCAATTCCAATAATTAAGTCATATTTCATTTCCATATATGTTAATTTTTAATTCCATGATATTTAATTGATTTTCTATTAATAATTTTTTTAAATTTATAAATTATCTTTTTTTGATTATGATATGATTTTTTACAGATTTTTCTAATATAACAATAATAACAATGATAAGATTTAATATTATCCATTATCAAATTTTCCTTTTTCAATTATTTTTGCTGTTTGTTTAAGATATTTAGGTAATTTATCATAGCAACTATCACATATTAGATAAGGTATAGACCAATTTTTATATTTAATAGTTTTAGTTGAGATATTAATACAATCTTTTCAAACTTTATTAATACAAACTTTTAATTCACATTTTTGATTTTTATTAATCTTCATTATTATCCTTAATTTGTTTTTTATTATAAATTATTGCAATTCCTAATAATAAACCTATAAGATTTAAAGTAATAAATAAAAATACAATTCCAATTGCATTATTATCATTACACATATATAACCCCATAGTTGTTAATATTATTCATGCAAAAATTCCTATTATTATTAATAATATGATTGTTCCAATACTCATTAATACTTCCTTTCTTTTTTTATCAATATATTCTGTTGCTTTTAGCATAAAGAATATATATTTTTATTTTTAGATTATTAATACTATTAGTTATATTTTTCTAAGAAAAATGGGCTCGAAATAAATTTTTCAAAAAAAATAAAAAATAAAACCAACACTTGCTCACTGGGTAGTGACAAGATTGGTTAAATAAAAAATTAATAGAATTAATATAGTAGGTTCCCTAGTAGGTCTATATATACTAGTTACCAATTCGCTCCCACCCCAAGAATTACCATTTAATGGTTAGTATATTTTATTAGGTATCACTCCACTTATTATTTATCCATGCAAGTCCACATGTTTTAGCTACTATTTTTAACAACTGTGTTGTAGTTCACTTTTTTAATTCCCTAACACGTGTTGATAATAGTGTTAAGGACGGTTATTAATTATTAACTTTCTCCTACTTGGTCACGGCGTGTAGTAGATATTTAAAGGGTGTTAATAATAAAAATTTTAAAATTTTACAATTACAAAAAAAAAGACAAGATTTTTATTCTCGTCTTTGTTAATAATTTTTATATAAATTAGAAATTGAGAGTTTAAGTGAAAAGGAGTAATTATATATTAATAGACATCTTCGCCATGCTCCCTTCATCAAAACGAAGATGATAATAACTTTCTGCTTTTTTTATTTTCATTATTTTCTTCATCTTCTAATTTCCGTTTTGTTTGTTTATTATTTACCAAACAATAACTTGTACTTGCTTCACTTTCTATTGTTGCTAATCAGGTTTTTATTTGATTAAATTTACTTGTCTTTGCTACTGATCAGTTTTCTTCATTATCATCTAGGATCGCATCTAAGTATACTTGAAAGACTGCTTTTTCATCATCAGATAAATTTTGATCAGTTTGATATTGTTTAAAATTATTGCTGGCATTTACTCGTTGTTCTAAAACTTTTTTGTAACTCATTAAAATTAGGAAAGTCAGGAAGTCGTTTAATAGTTACTATAATTTCTGGATCAACATATGATAAATCATCTAACATATCATCTATTTCTTTTTTTACTTCATCATCAAAAAGATAATTTTTATTTTTAAATGGATTGTTATCTAATTTATTAGCATCAGTTAATACATTATTAACCAAATAATTAGTAACTGCTTTTAAATTATATCTAATAGCTAACGTTCATCAAGTTAATTGTTCACTAGTTATACAACTATTATAATCGCATTCATTTTTTTTAAAAAATCAATAATCATCATTTCAGTTTCATTTTGCTTTGTTAGTAAATTTTTAAATCAATTAATTATCATTTCTTCAAATTTAAATGGTTTTTCATTATTTTTATTTTTAATATCAAAATTAATATTTAAATCATCATTTTCATGTCTTAATAATAGTGTCCTGATAATTTTTTTATTATTACTACTAATTGCTCGATGTAATATTGTGTTATTAAACTCATCAATAGTGGTATTAATGTCAAAATTTTTATTATTTTCTATTATTGCTAACATCTCAAAGTTGTTATTTAAGATTGCTATTTCATAAGGGTATGGCCATTACTATCTATTTGATAAAAATTAGATTTTTTATTGATAGCAAAATTAATTCTAAAATCAGTTTTGCTACCAGATTTAGCAATAATATGTAAAAGATTTTGCTTATTATTATTAATATGATTAATATTAAAATTAATATTTTTTTCAAAATCAGCAACTAATTCACGAATTTCATTAGCTGTTGGATATGAATCAGCTTTATTAATTTCTTGTGTTAATAATGTCCAAAATGGAGTTTCATTTGCTAAATTTACTAAATTAGGATTAACGTGTGCATTATTAATTAATTGTTTTGCTATCTTCTTAAATTGTCCAGTAAATCTTCAATCTACAATACATTGTTTGAAAACTGCTAAATGTAAAGGTGAATTTCCAGCAATATCTTGTTGATTTAAAAACTTTTTATCATTTTTTTTTATAGTTTATTAATCAATTAATAAGTTTTATTTTATTGGTTGTAAAATTTATTAATTGAATTGAAGTATCTCAGACTTCGTCATGAGGATTATATTTATATTCATCTTCATTTGCTATTTCTGAGTCTAAAAATAATAAAAAACTATTATGAAGTGCATTTCTATTATTACTATCTAAATTATCAATTGCTTCATCACTAATGCTTTGATTATTAATCATACTTTCAATAACAGAAAAACTAATTATTCCATTTTGCCATTGTTCAATAAGATGATTTAAGGTTGTCATACTTTTCTTTTTTCCTATCCATAATATAAAATTCCTGTTACTTTTAAACAAAGTAACAGCAATAAAAAACTTTTTTAGTTTTAGAAATATTTTCTATCATAGTTTACAGAAAAATTCAATAAAGTTTTTTTAAAAAGTAAATTTTAATTTATAATCATCGTTTATTAACCTTAATATATAACATTTTTAATAATTGACTAGCAATAAAGTAAACAACAACAACAACTGCTAAATAAGCATAAAAAATCAAGGGAATTGGTGTGAAACCAATAGTATGTCCTAGTTGGGTATATGGTATACTAATACCAATAATAGTAATAATAATTGTTGTTAAAAACAGTTGTGGTGATGGCATACTTTGAATAAAAGGTAGCTTTGCAGTTCGTAATAATTGCACAATTAATGTTTGTGAGGTAACTCCCAAAATAAATCAACCAGTGTGGAATAATGATTCTTGATAGGCAATATCATTACCATTAGCATAATTAGCAAAAATATGTAAACCATATCCTAAAAATAAAAAGGTAGTTATATCAAAGACAGAACTTAATGGTCCATTTCAGAAAGCAAAAGGTAAAATACTTTTTGCATTTCATTTTTGTGGTTTTTTAATAAAATTTTCATCAACTCTATCTCATGGAATTGCTAATTGTGAAATATCATATAATAAATTTTGTAATAAAATTTGAATTGCCATCATTGGTAAAAATGGTAATCAAATTGAGGCAATTAAAATACTTAACGAATTACCAAAGTTAGAAGAAATAGTAATTTTGATGTATTTTAAAATATTACCAAAAGTATTTCTACCACTAATTACCCCTTGTTCTAAAACATCTAAATCTTTTTCTAATAAAATAATATCAGATGCTTCTTTAGCAATATCAGTAGCACTATTGACTGATATTCCAACATCAGCATGATGTAAGGCAACAGCATCATTAATACCATCTCCTAAAAAGCCAACAGTATGACCATTTAGTTTTAAAATATCAATAATTCGTGATTTTTGTAAAGGATCCATTTTTGCAAAAATTGTTGTTTTATCAACTAATGTCTGCAAATATTGATCATCCATATCTTCAATATCAGTACCTAATAATGGTGTTCCTGGATCTAATCCTACTTTTTTACAAATTGCTTTAGTCACAATTTCATTATCACCAGTTAAAATTTTAACAGCAACACCATGTTGCTTAAGAGTTGTTATTGCTTTAATGGCACTAGGTTTCGGCACATCTAAGAAACCAATATATCCTAATAAAATTAAATTAGATTCATCTTCAATTTTAAAAACTGTTTTATCACTGTTAAACTTTTGATAACCAATGGCAATTACTCGCAAACCATCATTGTTTAGTTCAGTACTTAGTTTTAAAACATTATCTTTAATTTTATCAGTTAAATTAATTACTTTATTGCCAATATCAACTTTAGTACAAATTTTTAATATTTCTTCTACTGCCCCTTTGCAAATTAAAGTATTATTAATTTTATCTTTGCCAACTACGATTGACATTCTTCTTCTAATAAAGTCAAAAGGAATTTCATCAATTTTACGATAAGAAATGTCAACTATTTTATTATGATGTGCTTTAATATGTTGAACAATTGTTTTATCAATATTATTTTTTAAACCCGTTTGCATTGAACTATTTAGATATGCCATTTCTAAAACTTTGCTTGATTCAATACCTTCTGGATCTAAATGTTTAACTAATTCAATTCTATCTTCAGTTAAAGTGCCAGTTTTATCAGTACACAAAATATTCATTGCCCCAAAACTTTGAATACTCGTTAGATTTTTAACAATTACCTTTTTACGTGATAATCTAATGGCACCTTTGGCAAGATTGGCACTAACAATCATTGGTAACATTTCAGGAGTAATACCAACAGCAACCGAAATTGAAAATATTAATGCTGTTAAAATATTATTTTTAGTAATGACATTAACAATAAAAATTAATGGTACCATGACACACATAAAACCAATAAGAATGTAAGAAACTTTTTTAATACCTTTACTAAAACTAGTAACGGGACGCTTACTAGTAACAGCACTAGCAATTGAACCAAAATAAGTATTAACACCTGAAGCAATAACAATTGCAATTGCCCCACCTGAAACAATACTTGTACCCATAAAACATATGTTTTCTAATTCTAGAATGCTACTTTTTTTACTATCATCTTTGCTATTAATAGCATGTTTTTCAACGGGAAATGTTTCACCAGTTAGTGCTGATTGATTAATAAATAAGTCGGTTGAAATTAAAATCCGAACATCAGCAGGAATCATATCACCAGAAGACAAAAAAATAATATCACCAGGTACTAAATTTTCAATTAAAACTTCTTTGGTAAAATTGGCAACACTATTTAAAGCACTAAAATCAATTTTTTGGTTTTTATTAGTAAAACGAAAAACACTGGCTGTTGTTTCAATTAACTGTCGTAATTTTTCTGAAGATTTATAGGAACGATAATCTTGGAAGAAAGATATAAAAACACTCAAGATTATCATTACTAAAACGATAATAGCACTATATAAATCAACATTTTTATCACTACCAATATCAATAATACTATAACTAATAAAATTATAGATAACGATTATCATTAAGATAATAATAAAAGGATTAAAAATATTTTGCATTAATTTTTTGTACCAGACAAATCGTTTATGTGCAAAAATATTTTTCCCATATTTCTTAAGTCTGTCTTCTATTTCATCTTTTTGTAATCCATAAATACTACTATCTAACTGCTGAATAATTTCCTCTTTTGACAACTGCGAATATTGTTTAAACATGGTTGTTGTTTTTTGTTCTGCATGCTTTTTTGTAAAAAATTGCATCATCAACCAACCTTTCTTCAAACTTATAATTTAATTGTATACTAAAATCAAAAGAACTTTATTTTAGTGAATAAAGTTCTTAAAACTACCAAATATTTAAGAATAATATTCTTCTATTTTCAATAAATAATTTGTATTATTTTAAATACAAATTATTTATATCAAAATTAAAATTAAACATCAATGATTTAGAAAAGTTAAAATACATTTAAAAAACTATTAATTATGCTCCAATTATTAACAAAATTAAACTTATTATCAACGTTTTAATAACTATATAATTTTATAATGGAAAAAAAATTAATTATTATGGTAATTATTGATATAATAATGTTAATAATTACCATAATAATTTTTAACTAATAGGTGTTTTGAAATGTTATTGAACAAAGAACAATTACAAGTTATTTTAGAAAATAAGTATAATTTAAGAATTATTGCAGGAGCAGGAACAGGTAAAACCAGAGTTATTACTCAAAAATTCATTTATTTATGTAAAGAATTATCTTATGTTCCAGAAAGATTATTAGCAATTACATTTACAAATAAAGCTACTAATGAAATGTATGAAAGAATTAGTAAAGAAATTTCAATAAGTAAACAAAAATCTTTTATTTTAACATTTCATGCTTTTTGTTTAAAAATATTAAGAAACGATATTGATAAAGTGATTAATTTTAATAAAAGATTTACAGTCATTGATGAAACTGATAAAAAAAATATAATTAAGCAATACTTTAAAAAAAATAATATTCAATATAAATCTAGTTTAATTAAAAATATTTCTCGTTTAACTTCAATGTGAAAAGTTAATAATTATACTGTCATAGATTATAAAAATTATATTAATGAAATTCAAGATGAACTATTTGATGGTAATTTTGAAATAAAAAAATCAGTTTTTCAATATTATCAGGATAGTTTATTAGAAAATAATCAAATTGATTATGATGATATTTTAATATACGCTTATAATTTATTATTAACTGATAATATTAAACAGAAATGACAAAACCAATTTGATTATATCTTTGTTGATGAATTTCAAGATACAGATTTAATTCAATATAATATTTTAAAAAAACTAATACACAATAATTCAAAAATAGTAGTAGTCGGTGATCCCGATCAAAATATTTTTTCTTGAAGAGGGTCTAACAATGAATATATTTTAAATTTTGATAAAAATTTTCCTAATGTCAAAACGATAATATTAACTAAAAATTATCGTTCAACGCCAGAAATTTTGAATTTATCAAATGATCTTATTAGTAATAATAAAAAAAGATACAAAAAAGATTTAGAATCTACAAAACTTAATAAAAAATTACCCATTATTTATGAAATTGATTCAAATAATGATGAAATAAATAACGTAATTAAAGTCATACAAAAATTAAAAGAAAACAATGAAATTAAAAGTTTCAATGAAGCAATGATTTTATATCGTAATAACTCTTTTAGTGCTAATCTTGAAAAACAATTAATTAAGGAAAACATTCCATATATTATTTATGGTAGTATTAAATTTTTTGAAAGAAAAGAAATAAAAAGAGTTATCAATCTTTTAAGAATTCTAGTATCACAAGATAATTTTAGTTTTTCTAATTTTATTTTATCTTTACCTGGAATCGGACAAGGAACAATAAATAAACTAGAAGAAATTGCAAAAAAAATATAATTGTTCACTTTTAGAATCTGCATTAAGAAAAGATTTATCTAATTTAATTAAAAAAATTCCAAAAGAATTTAAAAATTATATGAAAATTATTAAAAATGCAATTAAAAATATTGATAATTTTAAAAATGCAGTTGAATTTTTAAATGAAATTTTAATAGAATTTAATATTTTTAAAGATTATACTGAAGCATTCGAAACTCAAAGAATAGAAAATATTCAAGCTTTTTGTGATATGCTATTGCAGTTTGAAACTATACATAGTGAATATCAAGGAACAGAATTAATTTATGAATTTTTATTAGACTTAAGTCTTTTTCAAGAAAAAAACAATTACGTTGAAAAGAAAAAGAAAGAAGAATCATTAATTGTTTCAACAATCCATAGAGCTAAAGGTTTAGAAGCAAAAGTAGTTTTTATAATTGGTATTGCTAATGGAATATTGCCTTCCAATAGTAAAAAACATCAAATTGATTCTTTAGAGGAAGAACGAAGATTATTATTTGTTGCTATGACACGTGCTAAAGATTATTTATATATAAGTTTTAGTAAAGGTTTTAGTTATTTGATTGATGATATTTTTTGTGAATCAATATTTCTAAAAGAATTAAATGTTTCAAATTATGAAAGAATTGAAATTCCGATCTTAACAGAAAAGTTATATAATAATGAACAATGACATGAAAATATTAACGTAAATAATTCAATTAAACATGCTATTTTTGGTATAGGAATAATAATAGAAAAAACAAAAACATATTTGTTAGTTAATTTTAATGGAAAAATAAAAAAAATATATTATATAAGTCCATTATGAAAAATGATTAAAATTTAAGTTAAATACAAACTGAGTATTTTAAGTTATAAAAATTAACTAACAAATATATAAAATAAATTATTTCTAGTAACAAATATGATAGTATCATATTAAAACTTAATAGCAGTTTTTAACTTATTTATTTTATTTTAAAGTAAATAAGTTTTGATATTTTTAAAAGGAAAGAAAAAATAAAAACACGAACTAAAATTGTATTATCTCCAACAATTAGTGGCATAGTTTTCGAAACAATGGCGGGATGATATTCAATACCAACGATGATTAGCGAATGATCAGGTATTATTGATTATGATTTTATTGATAATTATATCAATAATGACTTTAATCGATATACTGCTACCATCAAAGGAGTTTTAATATGATCAGCAATTGGTGGCACAACATTGGGGATCTTAGCTGCTACTAGTATAAAAACTGTTGATTGTTTAAAAATATGCTGAGAAAGTAGCAACCAAATTAGTAATGAAGAAACAAAAAATGAACAAACTCCATTATTAGTAGTACAACAGGCAATACAATAAACTAATGAAAGGAAACTAAATACTATGAACAAAATATTATCATTACTTACTATAAGTAGTACTTTTTTAATTAACTAGTGATAATTTAGCAATTGCTAACGATATTAATTCAAATTTAATGAGCACAATAAAAAATAATAATGAAATTAATTTTCTAGCAACAGCAGATATTCATGCTGGCTATCCTGAATCTTCTAGTGATAAAACGATTACTGCTATTGCTCTAAGCAATTAGCAACAAATAATAATTGTGGTTTTGTGATTTCAGGTGATCTAACAGGCTATATTAGATATACAGGTAATATCCTTTCTTATACAACAATGACAGCGCCAATTGCTAATCATTTATTGGCAGGTTTTGGTAATCATGATGCTGATACTAGCCAAAAAATTAATCAAACATGACTTAATCAAAATATTGTTAAGCATCATGTGCAATGGCAGCAACATCTTTACTTTATTATGCTGCAAAAAGAAAAGTTCCCGTCTATTCTTGAAATTGATCAGGAATTCATTTTGTGCAATGTAGTTTAGCACCAATTAATAAAAATACTGCAGATTGAAATAATGGCAACAGTGATCCAGGACCAGCATTAACTTAATTAAGAACTGACTTAGAAAAAAATGTTGCTATTAATTCTAACATGCCAATTGTTTTGACTTTTCATTATGGATATGATGACTTTTCAACTGGTGATTGGTGAAATCAACAACAAAGAACTGAGTTTGAAAATACAATTTTAACAAAATATAATGTTATTTTGCTGCTAACAGGACATCTTCATTTTCAACCAACAACATATAATGAAAACATAATTGCTGTTCATGTTAGTAAAAAAACAATTTATGATGTTTTAGGTGGTAGTGCCCTTTATGGTGGTTATTCTGAAATTTTAATAAATAAAGTTAATAACGAAATTACTATTAAACATCATAATGCAAACGAAAATGATGATATTGTTATTAATAAAAAAATTAATTATTAATAGTAAAAAGTAAGTTTAATAAAACCTACTTTTTTAATCTTTAATATTAAATGTGCTAACTATTTATTATAATTTGGTGCTTCTTTTGTTAATTCAACATCATGAGGATGAGATTCTTTTAAACTGGCATTTGAAATTTTGACAAACTTGGTATCGGCAATTAAAGCTTTAATATTTTTGGCACCAACATAACCCATACCACTTCTAATACCACCAACTAATTGAAAAATAACATCTTGTACTTTCCCTTTAAAAGGAACACGTGCCTCAATTCCTTCAGGCACTAATTTTTTATTTCCCTTCTGAAAATAACGATCACCACTACCACGTCTCATTGCTGCTAGTGAACCCATACCAACGTAATTTTTATATTTTTTACCATTAACAATAATTTCTTCACCAGGGGATTCTTCGGTTCCTGCTAAAATACTACCCAACATGACACAATTAGCACCAGCAGCAATTGCTTTAACAATATCACCAGAATATTTAATACCACCATCGGCAATGATAGTAACATTCTTATTTTTTGCTCAATTGTATACATCATTAATGGCAGTGATTTGTGGTACTCCCACCCCAGCAATTATTCTAGTTGTACAAATACTGCCAGGACCAACTCCAACTTTAATACAATTTGCTCCTGCTTCATAAAGCGCTTGTGCACCTGATGCCGTGCAAATATTACCAGCAATAATATCTAACTTAGGATAAGTTTTACGAATTTTTTTAACTGTATTTAAAATTTCTAAACTATGACCGTGTGCTGAATCAACAACTAAAATATCAATTTTAGCATTAACTAATGCCTCAACTCTGGCTAAAGTATCTTCACCAATACCAACTGCTGCTCCCACCATTAATCGCCCTTGCTCATCTTTACATGCATTGGGATAATCAATTGCTTTATCAATATCTTTTGTTGTAATTAAACCAATTAACTTATTATTTGACTCAACAATTGGTAATTTTTCAATTTTATTTTTTAACATAATTTGTTTTGCTTGCTCCAATGTTGTTTTTTTATTACCAACAATTAAATTTTTAGTAGTCATCACATTTTCAACTAATAAATTATCATTATCAAGATATTTCAAATCACGATTAGTAACAATACCAATTAATTGATTTTCTTTATTAACGACAGGTAATCCCGAAATTCGATAAGTACTCATAATTTGTTTTGCTTCACTAAGTAATGTTTTACCATGAACAGTAATTGGATCATTAATAAAACCTGATTCATTTCTTTTAACTTTTTGTACTTCTAATGCTTGTTCAGTAATTGCTAGATTTTTATGAATGATACCAATGCCACCAACCCTTGCCATAGCAATTGCTAATTCTGATTCAGTAACAGTATCCATTGCTGCCGATAAAATTGGAATATTTAATTCAATGTTATTTGTCAATTTAGTTTTTAATAAAACGTCTTTTGGTAAAACTTCTGAAAACGCTGGAACTAGTAATACATCATCAAAAGTAATTGCTTCACATATTATTTTTTTATTTAAATCATTATTCATATTTTTTACTCCCATTCTATAGTACCTGGTGGTTTTGAAGTGATATCATAAACGACACGATTAACACCACTTACTTTATTAATAATTTCATTAGCAACTTCATCTAAAAATTCTCATGGTAAATGTGAACTTGTCGCTGTCATAAAATCAATGGTATTAACACTTCTTAAACTAACAACATAATCATAAGTACGATTATCACCCATGACACCAACGGTTTTCACTGGCAATAAGGTAGCAAATGCTTGTGATACTTTATGATATAAATTATTTACTTTTAATTTACTAATAAAGATATCATCAACTTCTTGTAAAATCAAACATTTTTCTTTAGTTACTTCTTCAATAACTCTAACACCCAAGCCAGGTCCAGGAAAAGGATGACGATTAATTAATGTTGCAGGTAAACCAAGTTGTAAACCAATTGCTCGTACTTCATCTTTAAATAATGTTTTCAATGGTTCTAATAATTTAAATTGTAAATCATCAGGTAAACCACCAACATTATGATGAGTTTTAATTGTTTTTGAAGTTGCATCTTTACTTGATGACTCAATAATATCTGGATAAATTGTTCCTTGGGCTAAAAACTTAGCTGTCTTAATTTTTTTTGCTGCTGTAGTAAAAACATCAATAAATTGTTTGCCAATAATTTTTCTTTTTTCTTCAGGATTTTTAACCCCTTTTAGTGCAGTAAAAAATTGTTTACTAGCATCAATCATCACAAGATTAAGGGTAAAATTTTCTTGATAAGTTTTCATAACATCAATTGCCTCATTTTTTCGTAATAACCCAGTATCAACAAAAATGCAAGTTAATTGTTTGCCAATTGCTTTTGCAATAATAGCAGCTGCAACTGATGAATCAACACCACCACTTAACCCTAAAATAACTTGTTTATTTTGTACTTCATTTTTAATTGCCACAATTTGATTAGTAATAAAATCATCTAAACTTCAATCTTTTGTACAATTTGCTATTACAAATAAAAAGTTTGCTATCATTTGTTTACCGTATGCTGAATGGGTAACTTCAGCATGAAATTGAATACCATAAATTGGTTTAGTCAAGTGAGCAAATGCCGCAATTGCATTATCAGAGTGAGCTATTTTGATAAAATTTTTTGGGATTTTAGTAACATGATCAGCATGACTCATTCATACTTCAGATTTATTAACAATATTGGTAAATAATTTATTATCTGGTTGATCAATATATAAAGTTGATTTACCAAATTCTTGTTTATTTGCCAATTCCACCTTTCCTTGAAAATGATTTGTTAATAATTGCATACCATAACAAACACCTAAAATGGCAACTGGTAAATCTAAAATTGCTTCATCAATTTGATAAGCATTTTTTAAATAAACACTTGCTGGTCCACCAGATAAAATAATTGCTTTTAAATTAGGATATTTTTTTATTTTATCACAGCTAACATCAAATGATAAAACTTCAGTATAAACATTTGCCTCTCTTACTCTTCTTGCTAATAATTGCGTATATTGACTGCCAAAATCTAAAATCAATACTTGTGTTTTTATCATATTTTTTCCTCCAAAGATTACTAATAATTAAATCATTTTTAATGAAAAATAAAATAATTTATATTGATAAATATAAAATTTATTCTTAAATTAAGTTGTCACTGATTTTGCTTCAGTTTCATGAATTTTAATGCGTTCTAATTCAGCTTCTGGTTCATTAAGTAAATATTTTATTGCTTCTGCTTCATTCAGTCATTGGTACAAATTCTTGATCCAATTGCTTTTGATAAATTAAATTTGTTGCTAAACGCATTTTTAATTTTGGTTGATAATAAATAAAATATCAAATAATAGCAATTACAATAAACATTCAAAACATTAAAAATTCAATAATAACAGCTATTAATGTTTCGCCTTTTTTATTAATCATGTCATTAATCATACCATAGTTAAAAACAACAAACTGACTAAGTAAAAATAAAGCACAAATAATAAAAACCAGTCACTCTCAAATTTTAAGTTTAATTTGTTGGTGATAACCCATAACACAAGTAGCAGCTAACACAAAAATATAAACACAAATTGTAATATTAGTAGAAAATCCAAGGACAGTATTAAAATCAAAAGGTGCACCAATTAAATCAGGAATTATTAACATAATAACACAAGCAATAATAGTAATAATTAAATTAGTGGTACTAGCACGCATCGCAATATTTTCTTGATTTAACTTAGCTAATTTTTCAGTAATATATCCTTCTTTAGCTAATGGTTGAATCATACCACCTGAATATAAAGAATTTTGCATGGCACCATTTAATTTTAATGATAATGTAGAAATAACTAAAACAATCATACCAGTAATACCAGCCATTCCAGAAATAACATTATTTGGATTATATTCATTAGTAGCATTAGATCAACCATTATTGCCATTGGTACCATCAAGCGTAATTGCGCCAAATACCAATACTGATACTACTAGATAAAAAATAGTTGATAATAACAAAACAATTAAAATACCTTTACCAAAGTTTCGAGTTGGATTTTTAACATTTTTTCCAACAACAATAAATGTTTCAAAACCAATAAAAAAATAAAAAAAACCACTAAATGCATTATTAATTTTTGGTAACGTTAAATTAATATTCTTCGTTCCTTCTGCAGCTTGTGAAAATGCTAACCCTTTATTAGTTATTACTAAAATAATAGCACAAACAATTAAAAATAAAGCAGAACCTCATTTAATAATACCAGAAATATTAACAAATCAACGAAAGCCTTTCATCCCAAAATACATAAAACTTGCAACAACTCCATAAATAAAAATACCAATACTATCGATAATCAAACTTGATCATCGTTCGGGAGCTCAATTAAAAATCGATAATTGATCTAAATTAACGCGAAACATCGAAATAATTGTCACAATAATTGTTGAAGGTAAAGTAATATATTGAATAAAACCAATTAGTCAGCCTCAAAATCGACCAAAAACACCACGTACATAAACATAAGCACCACCATTAATATCATGATAAACCCGACTACATTTAGTAAAAGCAAGCGCAGTACCAGCAGCAATTAATGCACATAATAAAATAACTCATAACATATGTAAACCAATACCACCATTATTTCAGTAATAAATACCAATTAATGCCATTGGGAATGCAATACCACAAGTATAATTAAAACCAATTCATATTAATTCATTAAGTGTAATTTTTTCATTATTTGCTTGTGATGTTGTTTTTTTTCAAAATTTTACTTTTTTTAAATTAAACATGCAATTAGCAATCCCTTTCAAAAAATAAGTTATTCTTAACATTATAACTGAAAATAATTATTTTTTAGATATATATATTATGTAAATATTTACATAATATTATTATATTTATCAAAATAAAAAATTATTTATTACATATTAATATTTTCAGTTATAAAATTAAAATAAGATTTATTTTTTTTCTAATAGCACTTCAAAATTGTTATCAATAAACAATTTTTTTATTTTACAATAATTTTAGAAAAAATAATATTTTAATAAATCTTATATTTTAATGAACGGAGAAATAATTATGGAAAAACCAAATAAATCATACTATGATCGATGAAGCGAAGCTAATCCTATCAGAACAGAAACAATTACTAAAAAAGTTACTGCTAATAAAATAACTAAATTTCAACCTTACTTAGATGGTGGTTTAACATCTAATAACAATATTTCCGATATTCAAAAATTTATATCTGATTTTAATAGTGTTACTTTAGCTTTTATTCAACAAGCTACAGATGTTAAAGACAAGTTATTTTTAACAATGGCTGCTATTCCAGCACAAAATATTGAATGAACTGATAATTTATTAGCACAAAATGTTTATAAACCTTTAGTTAAAACTCAAAAACTTAAAGAAATGGTTATTGCCTTTGGGGGCGCTGCTGCTTCAAAAAGCACTAATCCATGAAGTGTAGCTTTACAAATTACTAATAATGTTGAAACAAAAGCTAGTGAAATGTTAAAAACTACTTTTCTTGATTATGCTAAACATATTACTGATTTAGCACAAGGAAGCAAAAATGATTATCCAAAATATTTAGATTTTGATCTTGAAGGGCAAAGTTTAGTTACTGACTTAGCAGATATTCAATTTTTAATTAGAACTTTAACTGCTATGAAAAAAGCAGATAATGAATTAAGTATTTTTGAATCGAGTTTTACTTTACCAGTGTTACCGACAGGATTAACTAAAGAAGGATTGGATGTTCTTAATAGTATAATTGAAATTTGAAGTAATGCCAATCTTGATTTAAATACTTTACCAATTATTAATATAATGACAATGGATTATGGTGAATATTACTATGACCCTAATAAAAGTAATTTTGATTTATTACAAGAAGCTGTTGATAATACTAAAAACCAATTAAAAACAGCAATTGTTAATAGTTATCATCAAAATGTTAATGATGATGATTTATATTCTAAATTAGGATGTACACCAATGATTGGTATTAATGATCAGCAAGCATTTATCTTTACATTGGAAGACGCAAAACAAACATATAATTGAGCTAATGAAAAAAATTTAGGAGTCATCAGAATATGATCATTTAATGATGATGCACCACTTGATATTTATGGTTCTAAAGATAAAACCTTATTTTGTCATGGTCTTGCTTATTTAAATGAATATGATTTTGTTAAAGCCTTTAGTGGAAAATGAGATGATTTAGTACAAAATCCTTATACTAGTCCAAATCAATCATTAGTACCACCAGTACCAAGAGATATTAAACAATATATTAAAAAAACATATTTAGGTGACATTGATAATAATGATGCTGATTTTTTACTTGAAGAAATAAATAAATTAAATAATTGTAATTTTACTTATCAAGATATTAAAATTAGTGAAATTACTGAGTATCAAGCACACTTGACTGGTAGAATAAAATACCAAGGAAGTGTTTATATTTCATTTAGTTATATAATTATAGTTTAAATTTTGCAATTTTATCTTATGATAATAGGTTCAATAAAACAAAAAGTCATTGCTTTATTAATTAAAGTAAGTTAGATATGTTAAATCAATAATGTATGTTTTAATCTCACCAACAGCATAGTAATAATAACAATAAAATAATTATTGTTACTAATTAAACTTGTTTGCAAGTTTAAAAAATTGCTTAATATTTATAAAATAATAAAAAATAGCAAATACTAATATATTTGCTATTTAGTAGTTATTAATATTTAGCTAATTAATGATAATCAAATATTACTTTTTACTATTATATGGTTAAATTTGAATAAACTAATTTAAGTAATTGATTAATATTTTTATTAATACTTGTATCTTTCATCTTTAATGTCCTAATAAATAATGGTGTTGGTGTACCTGCTACATATAATAATTTATCATATATAAATTCATTGTTTATATCAATATTAATATTTTTTTGGTCTTCGTCAAAAATTAACAAATGGCTTTCTTGCAATCCTACCTTAAATGTTGCCATAACAATGTTTTCATTATTATATTTATCAATAATATTAATATTAGCACTTACATCATCTGCTAATACTGATCAACCTTCTTCTCCATCTGATGATATTTTAATTGAACTGTGTGCTATGTTTATAACTTTCTGGTGGTCATTTCAATTGCATAATTTGCTAATTGATTGCTATTAAAAGTTCCATCTTCATTTACTGTCAAATTTAAATCATTAATTAAAAAGTTCTTAATATTATCATTTTTTGCTTTATTTTCAGCAGTTAGCAAACTAGTGGCAACATTAATGATATTAAAATCTTTTCCCTTTTTTGATGTTGCAGATTGTAGTCCAATATTTCATTGATAATCATTACTATCATTCATTGTTTCAATATATTGCTTGTTTAATATTAGATTTACCATTTTTATATAAAGATAAAGCAGTAGTTACTTCGCTATTAATATCTTTAAAATTTTGAATATTTATTTTTAAATTTACTGTTTGATTTTCAATATCACCATAATTAAATTTAATTTTTTGCATCAGGTATTATTTTTTGGGAGCATAACGATGTTGTCTATAATATTCATTAATTGTCTTTAAATTATAAAGGTAGACGAGAATAATTTAGACTAAGTTATGCAATTGTATGTTAATCTTAACATTTACAAAGCATAAGTCAACAATAATACTCAATTTTAAAAATCAATTCATATCAAAAATACTTATTATAGTTTACTTTAATAAGTTTTATTTTATTTTTAGTTTTTTATAAAATTAAATTTTAATTTATAGTAATTGTACTGCTGTATTTATTTGATAGCATTTAAAGTCAACCATTTTTGTATACATATCAATATTATAAGTTCTACTTCCAATCATATATTTTAAAATTTGTTTAATATTAGTTTCAGTAAAACAACCAATATTTTCAACTAATGCTTGATTTAATATGCCATCTTTTGCATTAATAAAATAACCAACTTTTAATTTTGGATATTTTAATATTAATGAATTTAAAAAATCAATTAATTCATAATATTGACCTTTTGAAAATAAATTTTGTGCATATTCATAATGTAGTTTAGCAATTTTATTTTTTCTTCTTCCTGCCATAATTCCAAGAAATAAAACATGAAAAGCATGAAATTTATCTAAAATAAATTTAGCATTTAAAATTTTAGCAGTTTTTCTAATCCATTTTGCACTATCTCCACAAACTATTAAATTTGCTTGGTCAAAGTTTTCAAAATATAAATTACCATATTTTTCAATTAATTTAGCAGTTTTTTCTGCACCAATTTCTGTTTTTGATACTCTTATTTTACATGCAACTCTTTTATTAATTAATTTTCCATTTTTCTTTTTACCAGTACAAAATACTAATAATCTCATAAAACATTTTTTACAATTTTTATTACTATGATTATCATTAAACTTAAACTTTCTATGACCATCATCAATATTTACATATAAAACTTGATTTGGTTTTAACTTTATTTTAAGAATATTAGTTTTTGATAATTCAAATTTTTTATATGTTCTACAAACAGTACTAATACTTATTAAATCATTAATAAAAGTATCACAAACATCACGATATCTTTTTCCATCAGTAAAATATTTTAAAATTTGTTTAATAACATCTGGTGCAAGTTTGCTATACTTTTTAACACCAAGATATACATCTAATAATGAAACATATTCATTTTTTTGTGTTTTTTCATTATAATATACACAGATGCGTCTTTTATAAGTTAATAAACCCTTTTTTCCTTTTAATTTTCGCTTTCTAAATTTATATGATTTATATATAGACTTATCACATTCATTTCATAATTGCTCATCTATTTTTGCAAATAATTCTTCTGTTTGTTTTAAATTTAATTCATCTTGATTAAAATAGTGTTGTTCTCAATTAAAATGTTTTTGTGAAATTAACATTTTTTATTTCCTTTCTAATTTTGGGTGTTAATAATAATTAAATTTTAACTTATATATGTCAACCAAGGAGAAAATATGCCATTCATTAGTAGTTATGCACAACTAAATAAAAAATACGACCTTAATTTTAGTGATAATAATTATGGTTTTAGTTGAGATATTTTTAAAAATTTTGCTGGTGATGAATGAGCAGAATATTTTACTACTAATTGTTTTTATCGTTTTATACCAACAGCACGGGGAACAAGAAAAACTTGAAATTGTTTAGCATTTGATTTATTTATATGCTGTAATTTTAGTGATAGTAGTGTCCAAGAAGTAAGACGATATGAAAATACCCATAGTGAAACTACTATTGGTGCATTAATGAATGTTTGTCAAGTTTTACTAGATAAATATGATATTAATTTATTACCTAATAATCCCCATGGTATTAAATGAAAAATTACTAAGGACGGTGGGTGTATTATCTTTCCTAATAATCAACAAATTGACTTTATTGGTTATGCCAATGGAAATAAGATTTTTGGAAAAGAAGCAGGTGGATCAAGTTTTTTAGGTTCACGAACAGATGAAATAATTATGGCAGAAGAAAAAGAAACATTAACAGAAAAGCAATTAACATATCGCTATGAACGATTACAAAATTCTATGTTTAGAAGTAATCGTATTAAAGTGTCAAATGAACCAATTAAAGAATGAAATTGAACATTTATTGATAAAAATATATATAGTTCTACTTTTTGAAAATCAATTACTCGCTATTTTTATAAAAGTTTTTTTATTACTTTTACATGTAATCCTTACGATAAATATCATCCATTTTATTTAAAGTACTGTACACCATTTTTACCTTTAAATGATAAAATAATGGATAATCTTAAAAAAGTTGGTAAAGTTTATTATGAAAATAAAGAAATGTTTAGTGGTTTAGGTTTATTTATTTTAAGATTTACAATTCAACCATTTTGAAATAAATTACCAGAAATTCAAAAAAGAACATTAATAGAAATGAAAAAAAGTAATCCCGATGAATTTAATACTGTTTTTTATGGTTTTGAATTCTTAGATAGTGATGCTACAATTTTTCCATTTCAAAAAACATTAAAATATTGACAAAAATATGATTTAAAACAATTTTATAATCAAGAAAAAGATATGTATAAATTTGATTTTTATAGTGTTGGTGTTGATTGAGCAACTGGACATAAAGACCATACTGTATTTATGGTAGTTGGTTTTAAAGAATATAATAATACTGGATATTATGATGCTTATATTATTTGTGAATTAGTAGTTACACCAAATGATTTTATTAATGAAAATGAAAAAATTAATGCTTATGTCAATGAAATTTTAGGATTAATAGATAATTTTGAAAATTTTGAACAAGCAATTTATTTTTATGATGATAAAGCAAGAACTGCCATTGATTGATTAAATCAAAAATTAATCGATGAACATAATATTATTCTTATCACTCAAAGTGCGATTAAACATGCTTCAAATCTAAATCAAGAAGCAGGATTAACTAATAGAGTAGTTTGAATGCGTAATATTATGAGTTATGGAAATTTTTATGCTAATAAAGGTGATTTGCCAAAAACTACGCAATGTTTAGAAGAGTTAAGATATGACCAAACCAAAACTAATATTCCAGATAAAAATATGTACCAAGATCCTTATGATGCTCTGTTTTATGCACTATATCCATATAAAAATGTAATTCGTGGTAAAAATAATGCTACTGTGAAAAAAAGTATCTTCACATTTGCCATATAATAAATAAGTGACATATAATTAATTATAGTTCTCGCAAAATAAACGCCTTTAATTTAGGTGTTATTTTGCGTTTAAAAGGCATATTGTAAAAATAATAAAAATAAGTACAATTTAAAAGTAAAATTAAGAAAAAAAGGAGTAATTCAATATGAAAACATGAATAAAAACAAATTTAAGTAAAATAACATTAGCATTAGCACTAACTGGTGCAGTAAGTGGAGTAACTGGTTTAATAATTGGTTCACTAGCACATAATCAAACTAATGGTTATCAATATTTTTAGGACATGACTATACAGTCTACTGGGGGGATGGGACAACTATATGGTCTCATAAATATACAAATAATGATAAACACAAAATAGAGTTATATTTTTCTATTAAACCAGAAAAAAATAGTGATGACATAAAATGAGATGGAATTTATCCTGATGGATATTTTGATAATTAAACTTCTAAATTTATATAAGAAATATTTTCATTATATTTATCAAATAAATTAATATTAGTTAAATTTATTTCTTGTTTATCAGTTAATAAAGTTAAATCATAATTTCCAGCACCAAATATCCCACTAATTTCAATCCGATTTAAGTTATTAATCGGATTTTCAATTTGTAACTCAAATTCACTATTATTATCAATTTGTGATATTTCTTTATAAAATTCTAATTTAGAAAATAATTGTGATTTATTTGAACCATATAAATTAAAAATTTTTTCAATTTTATTTTTATCAATAATTACTTTTGTAAAATACTTCCCATATTCTCCATTTGCTAATGTTCAATCAGCAGGAAGTAATGAAGGTATATTATTAGTTTCTAACTCATTGGTAATTGATAATCAATTAAATTGGTTATCATCTAGTTTAAATAATTCATTTTGACTAATATCATTATTTTTTAATTTAATGTTATTAACATTTGTAAAATCAAAATATGCAGATTTTAATATTACTTTTACATCCTTATACTGTCAAATTTCATCTTTGGTTGGATGTATTGGACTTGATTTTAATTCAAAATAGTAAGGAAATAATATTTTATTATCATCATTTAAACCTTTGTTTATTGATAATGATGAATAAATATATTTTGATAACATTATAAATATTTGTTTAAATATTTTTACTTGCTCTAAATTAATGTAATTTGGATAATCTAATTCTCATTGTTTAAACAAATTAGTAATTACTTCATCAGGTTTTTGACCTTCAAATTTTGCACGTAAAATTGCTATATCATTTAATGGTTTTCCATTTTTATCATTATATGTAGCACCTTCAAAATTTCTATTGTAATTATATGTATAACTTAGCATATTTAATAATAGTTGTTGTAAACTATCAACTGTTGGTGCATCTTTTATTTCAATTTCAATATCATTGAATTTATTATTAGTTGCAACATATTGATAAAATTGACTTTCACCCGGGAAATTTCAAACTTCTTTATCTTTTAATTCCTTTTCTTTCTTTAATGGTCATTTACCATCTCAAATAGTACCCATTTCATAACCCAATCAAGCATGAGTTACTCTTGCATTATTAATAATTTCTTTTCTTGTTTCTTTACCACCACCAATAGTAATTAAATCTAAAACTGATTTTTCTTGTCCTATAAATTGTTTTGCAAGATTTCAAGGTAATATTTGTTCACTAAATCATTGTTGTAGAATTCTAACTTTTGGTTGAGTTTCAATAGGCATTGATAATAGTGGAAATGCTATCTTATCTTTGACAAATAACTTTGGGTATACTTCCATATTGTCAACTTCACCAAGTACCTTTATATTGCCAAAAATCATGCTTCTAGGGGCTTTAATTTTTAAACCAATAACTTTAGTATCTTTATCTAATGGCTTTTGTAATTTAATAATGATTGGATAACCATCTCTTGTTTTAAAATCTTTAATTTTAATAATAGTTATACTTTTAGTACTTCTTGTTTTTGGATTTTGATAAGGTTGTGAATAATTATTAATAATATATAAATTATCAATATTATTTTCAGTTAACGGTTCATTAATCGATACCGCATATAACTTAAATTGATTTAATAATTCTATTTCTTGAAAAATTAAATTTTTAATATCAGTCATACTATATTCAATTGTATTATCATTAATATTTGTACTTGCTCTTTGATTTAATTGCATAGTAAAGTCTGATGTTTCAGCAGCAATAGTTTTTAATACTTTATCAATATCAATAAAACCAATTTTAATAGTATTTGCTGAAAATCTTAAACTATTATTTTCATTATTTTTAAATAAACGTTCAATTTCATAAATATAAATTGTTCTTTTTTTAAATTCATCATATGCTCTATTAATATCGGGGTCACTAGTAGCACGCATCATATTAGTAAAGTCATAAGGGATATTATCTATTAAATAATCATTTTCTATTTCTGCTTGATTAAGTTTAGTTTGCTTTTGTTTCTGTGGAAACTTGGTTTGTGGTTTGTTGTCTTGGTTGTCCATTGTTCTCTCCTATTAATTGGTTATTTTCGGGATTAAATAATTTTAATTTAACTGTTAAATTATTAATTTCTTGTTCATCATTAATATTAAATGTTTTACTAGTTAATAAATCTTTATCGACACTTACTAATAATTGAATAAATTTAAGAATATCAATATTAAATTGTCATAATTTTTGTTCAATATAATTAATGGTTGAAATATTTACTGCTGTACTTTCGGGAACTGATTGTTGTGCTGATTTCTTTTGACTTGGTATATGAATACCACAACGTTTAAATATTTCATTAACATTTCAATCGTATATATCAGTTAAATTCTTACCTTTAAAATTACTACTTGTCATATTGATATTTTCATTTTTTTCATTATTATCACCAGTAGTTTTTCAAATATAGTTTTTAGTAACTAATATTCTTACTGCTTCTTCCATTGAAGATTGAACATTACCATAAGTTTGGTCAAAAATAAACTTAGGTGAGTTTAAAATACAATCTAAAACAATTTGTTCATAAATAACATCTAGTGCTTTAATTTTATCCATTACTTTATCACAATCTGCTAACTCATTTGCTTTATTTCGCATAATTGCTATTGGTATATAGTTAATATTTAAGGTTTGTTCTTGTGATAAATTAGGGTTATTACTATATGTTCTGAAATCTAAGGGAAATTGTTTTTTATTATCACTAATACTATAAATTGCACGCTTAATTGTTACTTGTTCATTGTTTAATGTATAAACTTCAAATAATCTTACAGTTTGTGCATTTTGTTCATAATTATCATAAAAAATAGTACATTCAATTAATTTACCAGTAATATCATAAACTCTTTGTTGGATATCTACTACTTGAAAATATAAATTATCATTAGCAATATAAATTAAATAACCACTAATTCCTAATTTACTTAATTTAAAAATAGAATTTCAATTTTTACGATAAAATTCTTGTTGAATTAAATATTGTTTAATAGTTTCATTATTAATATCTAGTGGAGCATTATATAAATTAGCATTATTTTCTGCTACAAAATCAGTAAAATAAGTTTCATGGTTAAAATCATTAAAACCAAAATAATTTAAAATTGAAGCATGAGTACTTTTATTTTTATTAGTTAAAAATTTTAATTTTTCACTTTGATTATCACTAATATTTGTTTTATCTTTTCTTTTTCAAAAAGGTTGCATAAGTATTTTCCTTTCTAAAATATTTGATTAATTTTTAATATTATTTTTATAATAATAAATATAATTAAACCTGCTGCTGCTGATAATATAACTCCTATTAAACCTAAAATAATTTTTATAATTTTAAAAAACATAATCTTATTCCTGTAATTCTTGTAATTTTCATAAATAACCCTGATCTGTTATTAATTTTATAAAATTATTATTTGCAATATTAATAGATGAAGTTCTTCGTAAACTTGGAAGAAAACATACTCAATATGATAATGAAGTTTCTTGTCAAAATATTTCTATTGTTTGCATTGGGTATTTACCCATATTACTATTACTTACATTATTAAGGTCATAAAATATTTTATAATAAGTATTTGGTTTTAATTTATAAGAAATAGTTGTACCTAATGATATTGCTACATCTTTTCATTTTGGACATGGACAATGAGTTGTTGGATTTTCTTTTAATTCAATATCTCAATTATTTTCTTCGATTTCATTAGTTTTTAAACTTTTTGAATTAATTTTGAAAGGTTTAATTATATTAACTTTAACAGTATTTTGTAATTCTTCTAATGAAAATATATTTCCATATTTTTGATTACCACCAGTCATAATTAAAGAAAAATTATGATTAATAACTTTTAAACTTAAAGTTACTTCTTCATTTTCAATTTTTCCTATTGTAAGAAAAAAAGTATCATTATATCCACCAAGAAACCCACCAGTTTTAAATTCTACTTTAATTTTTGTAGTAACTTGATTAAATGGTGGTTTTTCTCATGTTATATATGTTCTATATAATTTATAAAAACCAAGTTGAAAATCACCATATTCTCTATTACTTATACTTTTTCCAATTATAGTTCAATTTTCTTTATCTTGTTTTTTATCTAATAATTCATTCATACCACCAACAATAGTTTTATCAATAGTTAATAAATCAGGATTATCTGTACCTAAAGCATTTGCCATAAAAGCAAACTTAAATTGACTACTATCAACTTTATTTTTAAGTTTTTCATCAACTTCTGGTTTTGTATAATAATTATCTAAATTAGGTGGTTCATTTCCACCAGTAGCACTAATAACATTAGTATCACTAATATGAATATTTTCACCAGCAATTAATTTATCTTGTTTTTTACTTATTTTTTCATCAATAAATTTATGAACATATTTAACAGGGGGTATATCTTTATCACCAGTAAAAGGTATAGTTCCAAAATCAATATATTCAAAAGCACCCCATTGATTTTCTCTTACATATTTTAATTTATCTTGCTTCTTATCTATATTAGTTTTATTTTCATTAATTGCTGGAACAATTTGTTTAACAGTTGTTTGTAAATTATTATCATTTATATTTTGTTTTTTATCTAATAAGTCATTAGTTTCTTGTTTTGTATAATAATCATGCTCAGTACTATCTTCTGCTATAAATTCAGTTGGTGTGCCTTTTCCAATATATTGATATAATGTAACAGAACCTGCTTGGTAATTAATATCATTAGAAACCAAAGTAATATCATTTCATTCCTTAGTGAATAATAATTGTACTTTAACATTATCTTTTATAATTAACTCATCTAACTTAATACTGGTTTGTGTTGTTCTATTAATATCACCACTTAAATTAAATATAGTTTTTTTATCACTATATATATAATTATCAGTAGGAGTACTAGGTGGTTGGTAAATATAACCTCATATTGCTAAATATGTTTTACCAAATTCATTACTAGGAATAAAAGAAGACATTTTCTTTCATAAAGGACTAGTTGCAATATTAAATCAATTATTTTTAATATCATCAATATTTTCATTTGTTTTAATTAATTCACTATTTAATTTTGTAATTTCATTTTCATTGGTAGTAATTCGTTTTTGTTGTTTAGCAGAAAAGTCAGCAGTTGCAGCATGGGTAAAATCACCAATTTGGGGATTATTTTGTAAAGCTTCGGGTGGTAATGTCCCAATTTCATCAGGTCAATCTAAAATCATTGTTTCAGTTTTTGGATCATATTCAGTTGTGACATAACCTTTATTAACAAACTTACTAACAGGACCCCTATATATCTCATTTTCATTATCATCAACTAAATCATCATATAATTTCATTTGTTTTAATAATGTAAATGCTTTTTGTTCTTTAATTAATTCATCAACTTGATTTTTTGTATAAAATGCTTTTAAGTCAATTTTGTCAACATCTAATTCATCTTCACTATAATTTAAAAATACTTGTTTTAATTCAGTTAATCTTGCTCATATTTTCATTCTACTAGGTGCTAAGTCTCAAACATTAATACTAGGAATACTATTTGCACTAAATGATGTACCATTATTGAATTGAATAGTAGCATCAACATTAAACTCAATTGGTGTACGATTAAATACTCAATGTTCAACACAAACATACACCATATCTCTTAATGTTTCTTTAATTAATTCATCTTTAAAACTATCAAAAGGAAATTTAGATAAAATAAAATCAAGATAAGCATTAATATCATTTTGAGCTCTAATAGCAAAAGTTGTAAATCAATCATTAATATTAGGTCATGTATTTATATATTGTTGTGGAGTTTCGATAATTTTTCCAGTTAATGGATATCAGTTATTATAATTTTCTAGACTGACATCAGTTCAAAGTTTATTAATCATAATTTATCATTCCTTAAAAAATGCTTTTTTATAATGCTTAGTTTTTGTTTTAGTTTTTCTATGTGATATATGGATAATTTCTTTTTGTAATTTTTTCTTACCTTTTTCTACAACTTGACTATATGCAAATTTTTCTAAATGATGTAATAATCCTGTACCAAATAAAGTATTAACTGAAAATTTTAAACCAACATTTTTAAATGATTTATTAATATTTTCAATAGGATTATTAATAACATTCACTACTTTATGATAGGTTCTTATTATCCTAAAAATTTCTCGATATACTTTAAAACTATCTCTAATTACTTGTTGAACAACTGGTGGAGCAAATGCAATTGCTTTTATCATTTATTACGACTAACTCCATACCAATGTATCAACCACTATATCAGCGATATCAATGGAATGGATGTATTTGCGTAACAAAAGTTTCTGCTTTAAGAATACTATCAATAACTGTAATTGGTTTATACCTAGGATTACGATGATAAATAGTAATTGCACATTTACTTAATGATAAAGGTTGAATTTTGCAACCAATAAATACAGGTGAATTTAATGGAATTAATTGTGCATGTTTAATTGCTTTTTTCTCTGCACTAGTAAATAAAGCTGTTGCTTTTTCTTTTAATTTATTAATTTTTTCCATTACCTTTTTTTCTAAATTTTCAAATTTTTCTTGTAGTTTATAGATACTTTCTCGTAATTTTTCAAAATATGGAGTATCTTTTCAAAATTTATTTAAACCTTTTTTTAAATAAAATCTAATATCAAAATATTTAAAAGTTTGATTTGCTTTTAAAACAATTTTATGAATTGAACTATTTTTAAAATTAAATTTAATAGCATTGGCACGAATTTTTTGTAAATCCAAAATTAAAGATTTACCATATCTATTTTCTGCATGAATTGTATGAACTAAATTTAATCAATCATATTGGTTCATTGTTAATACTGCTTTTAATTCAGTATTATATTTTTTTAAAAAGTTATTTGCTTTTTCAATATCTTTGATTTTAAATTTTGGCGTTAATTGCGGACTTAATTTTATTAATGTATTTTGTAATAATAAATAATCTTTTAACTCTTGTGCTTCTAATTTTTTAAAATTATTTTTAAATTCTCTTTCAGCAACATAACCTAAATTTTGGATTATTGTTTCACGATTAGGAGCAAAACTATAATTAAATAAATAACGTTTATTACCAATAATTTTATCTGTTAAAATTTCTTTGCCACTTACTTGACTAATTATTTCTTGTAAATTTTTTGCTTCTTTAACACCAATTTGTTCTAATGTTTTAGTTTTTTGTGCTAATTTAATAAATTTAGTTGTACGATAACCACGACTAATTTTATTAAGTCCGGCAAATGCTGGTAATATATTAAAAAAAGTATTTAATGGTGTTACATTTCCTTTTAAATAATCATAAACTTGATTAATAGTAAAATCAGTTAAAAACTCGACACCAACAGCAATACTACTACCAATAAAATCACTTGCCCCTAATCCAAGTGCTATGCTTTCACTTAAACCGCCAGTAAAAGGAGCAAGTGCTACTGCTATTACTTGGACACCAATCATTTCTAAAATTTCTCATCAAAAACTTTTATTTTCTTGTTGCTTACTGATTCTAGTATGTTTTGGTTTATTGATATTGAAAAGTATTGCTGTACTAGTTGTACCAATTGCCATGATTAAATTTCCTTAATTATTGAAGCGTTATTTTAATTGGACTTGTTGCACCTTTATAATTTGGATCATTTACATTTGCTCTAATCACTATATATAAATCACCAGTTTTTTGTTTATTATTACTAATAATGTTTTTACCTTGCTCATCACTAAAATATTTAATAGTTGGATTTTCCAAACTTGGATTTAAACTATTAATTTCTTTTGCATATAAAATATTTGCATCTAATTCTTTATTAGTTTTATTTGTTTTTGCAGCATTATTTATTGTTAACGTTGTAATTTTAGATTTTAAATCATTTTTTACTTCACTTTTAATTACTCCACATAACATTCAACGTGATGTTGTTTCTTTTTTTGACATATAAGGAATTGATTGCCCAAATACTTCACCACCAACTAAATAAGTTCTACCAACTTTACCATCTGCCACTTGTTGTAAATAAATAACTGTATTTTGTAACATATATCTTTTCATTGCTTTTGGAGTTGCTAAAATAAAATTCATTATTTCATCTTCATTTTTATCATTTGTAAATGTCATATAATCATCTAATACAATTTGACATAATACACCTTTTACATATAAGTCATTTCCATTTAAACGTAATTGTTGTGCTAATTCATTATCAGTAATTATTCCTTTATTATCTGCTAAATAAACTAAACTATCATAAAGATTATTAGTAATAAAAAATTTACAATTTGTACTATTTCGTAATTGAAATAAAGTATTTCATGCCGATAACATCGCTTTTAAATATCCAATTGGTGTTGGATCAGTTATTGTTACTTTTGTAGCAAATTGAGAAATTATGTTAGTATCATCATTTGCTAATTTATCTGTTAAATCATTAGCAACTTCATATTGCATACTGTCTAATAAATTTTGACCATTTTCAGCATTTAAGTCAATATTTGCAATAGTTTCACCAGCAAGATATGATTTTTCAATTATTTTTTCAATTTTATCAGTAGTAGCATACCCAACATCATATCTTTGACTTTTGTCATCTCATGAAATAACTTTAACTTTTGGGTCTTTTGGTAATTTAATAATAAATTCAATTTTTGTAGAGTTAGTCATTTCAATTGGAAAAAAGTTTGCTCATGGTGAATTTGATTGTTTAAAAAATTCAATGAATTCTGGTGCTTCAACTAATTTTTCTGTATTATTTAAGTTTGTTTGAATATTTACTGCCATTTTAAACTTCCTTTTCTATAAATAATTTTTCTTTTTATAATCCAATAATGGATTAATTTTAATTGGTATTTGATTTGTTAATATAGTTTCTTGTTTACCACCTGTATTAATTGGTTCTTTAAACAATGGTTGTTCTTTAATAATTTTTTTAATAGTATCTTCTATTTTTGAATTTTCTATATTATTTGTTTTAAATTTTAAATAATCATAAAATTCACTTTTAACTTGATATTTTTTAAATATATTAATTATTTCTTTTTCTTTTATTTCTTGATTAAGTTTATTTAATTTATTTTCTGCTTCATTAACTTTATTTTCTATTTCTTGTGAAACATCATTTTCAGTTAAAGTTTGCGTTGTTTGTTGTACATTAGTTTCATTTTCTAACATTTACAGCACCCCATTATTTAATTTCTTTATTAATTTTTTCATTAAGTTTTGCTAATTTTTTTTGATGTTTGATAATTTTATTATTTGCTCTAACATGTTTTGGAGTTGTAATAAATCGTTTTAATAAAACAATAATTTCTCGACAAAGTAATATACCAGTACTAATTCCAATTGTTTCAAGTGCTTTTAAAAAATCTTTCATTTTTATATTTTCCTTTCTTTTTATAAGTGATAATAATTTTCATCAAATGATAATTGTGCATTAATATTAACTTCACTCATATCACTACCATAACTATTAATACTTACATTATCATTAATAAGATTTGCAGTTTCATTAGTGAATACTGTTTCTTGCATTTCAGTATTATTATGTACTGTTTCCATAGGTAATAAATTATGAATAATTTCACTTATTCCTGCAATAATAGTAGGTACTGCATAAGCATTATTAAAATCATTATTAATACCCATAGCAACACCACTACTAATCAAGCAACCACCAGTTGCCATATTTGCTATTTTTCTAATAGTTTCAAATCTATTAGATATTAATTCAGTTAAACCACTAATAAGATTTGAAACACCATAAGCATTTAAACTAATAAAAGTATCTCAATCCATTAAATTATTAGGATTATTATTTATGCTTAATAATGGTCATGGTGGTATTTCAGTAGTAGTTGTACTTGTAGTAGTTATAGGCATAGGTGTTGTAGTTGTTTCAATAGGTTCAATTATTTCATTTATAAATTTACTATAATTTGCTAAACCAATTGTTCCTAATCCTAATAATATTTTTTTACTACTATTAATTACTTTTATTTTATTACTTGGTCTTTGATTTAAGTTTCATATATCTAAACCTAATTTTTTACCAAATAATAATGAATTAATACTACCTAACACTGGATTTCCTATTAATTGCCCATAATAAGCACTTGTACCTATCATTGCTGAAATAGGACTAATTCCAGTTCTTATTAATTTAGTTAAAGTATAATTTGATTGTGTATTTTCTATATTTGGCATAATTTACTTCCTTTAATTTTCTATTTTTTTAATTCAAACTTTTACTCAACCTTGATAAACATCATTATCACCAACTATTAATGCAACATTATCTTCGGGGTCAGAAATAATTATATGTTGTGATTTAACATTAGGATATTTCATTAATATAATTGCTCTAATATCATTATGAGTACGAAGTGCTTGTGGTGATGGTGATAATATTTCAATTTCATCTTTATCACCAAATAAAGTAGGTAATATAATCATTAGTCAAATTCTCCATCTTTTATAAATTTAATTAATTGTGCTCATTCACATTCAAGTACAAACCCTACACCTTCACAAGATTTAAAATCAATTTGTTTACTATTTAATCATTCAAGTATTTTATCTTTGTTGATATATTTTTTAGTCATAGTCAAAATCTCCACTTTCGATTTTATTAATAAGATATATTCAAACTAATTCAAGTTCATTATTTATTCTCCTTTTTATGAGTTTTAGTATGTTTAATATTTTCTTCATCACCTATCATTATTTTTCCACAATAGGTACAACAATATTTTGTTCAATATCCCATAATTATTTATTTTCCTTTTTTCCTAATTCTGTCTCTAAATCATCAATTCAGTCATTAATCATGTTTTGAACAGTATTATAATTACCATTTTCAAGATGTTCACGTATTGTATATAAAATATTTAAATCTACTGATTGACTATCTCAGCGTTGTGTTACTTCTTTTACATCAACAGTTATTTTTTTCATTATTTACTCTCCTTATTTTCCTTATTTTTTGTTAAATTATTAACTATTTTTTTTAAACATTTAATACATCAATTTTTAGTTAATCAAATTCTTTTATTACAATATTTACATTTATTCATTTTTACTCTTTTCATTTTTTAAATCATTTAACATTAATTGAACAAAATGCACGATTTTTAGGAATATTTAAAGTATTAAAGATTTGACCACTTACTATAATTTCATCATTTTTGTTTAATAAAATACATCGTTTATAAAATTTTGGGTTATTAAAAATTAAAGTAACATAGTTTAAACCATTCCATTGTCCACGAACACTATAATATAATTGTTTATTACCTTTTTCATGATATTTTGCTTCAATAGTGTTACTAAGTTTTACTGTTAATTTAACATAATTTGCTTTATCTTTCATTTTTAAAATTCCTTAAATAATATTGAATATGCTTATATGCATCTTCTTCATGTTTTGTTAATTTTATATTTCCTTTATAATTTTCTATTTTGTTTTTATTTTTTGGTTCATTTTCATGATAATCTCAGTTCATAACATCTTGTACTAAAACCATTAAAGCACCAATAATTTTAGGAGTTGCTAATGGATTAGTTAATAATTGTTTTGAACTTAAAAAGAAATTTTCTACAATAACTAATATTTTTTTATTAATAAATTGTTTTTTAATTTTTAAAAAGCATTCTTTAAATAAATTTTTACTTTCTAAAACAGTTTTACTTTTAAATGTTTCATTAAAAATAATATTATTAGTTTCATTTGAATATATAACAATTCCACTTGTACCAATACCTGCTGGATCAATTCCAATAATTACTTCATATTTCATTTTCATTATGTTAATTTTTAATTCCATGATATTTAATTGATTTTCTATTAATAATTTTTTTAAATTTATAAATTATCTTTTTTTGATTATGATATGATTTTTTGCAAATTTTTCTAATATAACAATAATAACAATGATAAGATTTAATATTATCCATTATCAAATTTTCCTTTTTCAATTATTTTTGCTGTTTGTTTAAGGTATATAGGTAATTTATCATAGCAACTATTACATATTAGATAAGGTATAGACCAATGTTTATATTTAATAGTTTTAGTTGATTTATTAATACAGTTATCTCAAACTTTATTAATACAAATTTTTAATTCACATTTTTGATTTTTATTAATCTTCATATTTTAATTCCTTTAATTTTTTAAATAAAATTTCATTACAACATTTAAAACAATATTTTATTTTTACATTGTTATAAAAATAAGAAGTAGTATTATGTGGATTATAAGTTTTACAAAAATCGCAATAATTAATCATTATTAATTTTTTTTATAATTTCTATACTTTGAGTATAAAATTCATTGTTAATTTCTGTACCTAATCATTTTCTTTGTAATTCTTCACATGCAATAGCAGTTGTCCCACTACCCATAAATGGGTCTAAAATAATACTATTTTCATTACTAAATTTAGTAATTAATATTCTAATCATTTCTAATGGTTTTACTGTTGGATGAAATCTTAAATTTTTTGGTTTATAAGTAGAACCTATTCAAAAACTTGATTGCATTTTTGAATAATTAGGTATTTTTATTTTTGAATTAGAATTACAATAATATATTATTATTGCTTCTTCTCTATCTTCTTTCATAAACACTCTTGTGGGCATTGGTGTTGTTTTAATTCAAGTAAATACTCTAAATTTAAAATATTTATTATTATTAATTCATTCTAAATATGTATATAATTGATTTCTATTATAGAAAATAATAAAAAATTTATTTTTTGAAATTCTTTTAAATTCATTAAGATAAGTAATAATATCATAAGAATTTAAAAGATTATTATTTATTAATTCTTTTGATAATTTATTTTTTGCTTTACTAAATTTATCTTTTGAATTATTTCTAATTTTCATATTATTATATAAATATGGAGGATCAGTAATGATTAAGTCAATACTATTATGTGGTAATGTTTTAATGAATTTTAATGCATCCATATTATATAAAGTTCCTAAATTTGTTTTAAAAGATTTATTAATTTGCATAATAATCCTTTCTATATATCTATTGCTTTTTGCATAAAGGATATATATTTTATTTTTAGATTATTGATACTATTAGTTGTTTTTTTCTAGTAAAAGTGGGCTTCGAAAAATTTTTCAAAAAAAATAAAAAATAAAACCAACACTTGCTCACTGGGTAGTGACAAGATTGGTTAAATAAAGAATTAATAGAATTAATATAGTAGGTTCCCTAGTAGGTCTATATATACTAGTTACCAATTCGCTCCCACCCCAAGAATTACCATTATTTAATGGTTAGTATATTTTATTAGGTATCACTCCACTTATTATTTATCCATGCAAGTCCACATGTTCTAGCTACTATTTTTAACAACTGTGTTGTAGTTCACTGTTTTAGTTCCCTAACACGTGTTGATAATAGCGTTAAAGATGGTTATTAATTATTAACTTTCTCCTACTTGGTCACGGCGTGTAGTAGATATTTAAAGGTTGTTAACAATAAAAATTTTAAAATTTTACAATTACAAAAAAAGACAAGATTTTTATTCTCGTCTTTGTTAATAATTTTTATATAAATTAGAAATGAGAGTTTAAGTGAAAAGGGGTAATTATGTATTAATAGACATCTTCGCCATGCTCCCTATTTTCATTAGTAAAATCACTAGCTTGTAATATTTGATTATCTTGCTTGGTAATTTTTAAAATTATTAATTTATCATCGTTAATTCATTTTTAATTTTTGTTTCTTTTATTTTTATTTTTAAAAAATTAGATATAATTTTTGATTTAATTCTTGATAACTATCATTTTTTATTTGTTGAGTAATTTCATAATTTGTTACTGTGATAATATTATCAACAATTTCTTGATTGGAAATCTGATTAGTTATTTCTTCACGATCATTATCATTAGCAATGATATTAGTACTGGTAATTGATGTTACAGTAATAGCACTAAAAATATTTAATAATCTTTTTATATAAAAACCACTTTTTATCTGTTTATCAATAATTTTACATATTTTATGACAGTAAGTTATTTATTTGCTTTTAAAACGCTATTTTTAACTTTCTTACAAATAAGAGATTTCAATATTAAATTATAAATAAAGATTATACAAATTTTTTAATACCACTATGATTAGAACTAATAATTCTAATACCACCATGATTTTTATGAAAAGCAACTTGAATTTTATCACCAATTAATTTAGTAATAACGCCTTTACCAAAGATTTCATGAACAATTATATCACCAATATTTCAATTGTTAGTTACTACTACTTTATCCTTGTTATCATTTTTATAATAATTAAATTTAGCATGATTACGATTTTGATAAATGGCTGTCATTTCTTGATGTTCATTATTAATGATTTTTAAATATTGCAGATCTAGATCTTTTAAAAAACGCGATGGTTGTTTATCACAATTTAATACATATGAATAACCACCAGCACTAGATAAAAATAATCATTTTTTTGCTCTGGTAATTGAAACATAAAAAAGGCGTCGTTCTTCTTCAATTTTTTCTAAACTTTCGCTACCAAATTTACCTAGTCCTGGTAAAATACCTTCATTAATACCAACAATAAAAACAACATCAAATTCTAAACCTTTAGCGCTATGAATTGTCATTAAATTAACAGCTTTATTACTAGTATTCTCATCTAAATCAGTATATAAACTTACTTCTTGTAAAAATGATGTTACCAATTGTTGACCTTGTAATTTTTCACCATGCTCATCATTATTATTACTATCATATTCAAGGACTTGTGCTAATAATTGTTTAATATTTTTGATTCTTTCATCTTCAATATTATCTTCTAATTTTTTTAAATAATTAGTTTTCTGCAATAAACTTTCCACCATATGATGTAGAGAAGTAACTTCTTCAATAGTAGTTTGCATTTCATTAATTAAATTAATTAATGGTTGTAAATGTTGGCGATAATTTTTAGGTAATCCATACTGAAATTTAAATAAATATTCATTTAAAGTTAATGCATGTTCCCTAGCAAGTGATAATAAATGATCAATCGCTTTTGGTCCAATTTTAGGTGTTGCATTTAAAATTCTAATCATTGAGATATTATCATTTCAAGCAATAATTTTTAAATACGCCAAAATATCTTTAATTTCTTTACGTTCAAAAAATTTATAACCACCAAAAATTTTATAATTGATATTACTATTAATTAAGGCTTGTTCTAAATCTTTTGATAAGTAATTATTACGGTAGAGAATAGCAATCTTATTCAAATCTAAATGATATTTTAAATGAATTTTTTTAACAGTTATTGCAACTCAGTGTGCTTCTTGATCGCTACTATTAGCATGATAGACAACAACATCATTACCAAGATCATTTTTAGTAAATAGTTCTTTTTCAATTCGTTGTCCGTTGTGTTTAATTAGACTATTAGCTGTATTTAAAATTTTAGTTGTTGAACGATAATTTTGATTTAAAATAAAAGTCTGTGTATTAGGAAATTGTTTAGTAAAGTTCAAAATTAAATTAATATTTGCTCCTCTTCAACTATAAATAGTTTGATCAGGATCACCAACCACAGTGATATTTTTATGATTTTTAGCAAGTGATAATAAAATATTATATTGAATATCATTAGTATCTTGAAATTCATCAACCAAAATGAAAGCAAATTGCTTTTCTCATTTTGCTAAAACATGGGGAAATTCTTTAAATAAGCGTTCAACTAATAATAATAAATCATCAAAATCCAAACATGAATTAAGAAGTTGATATTGTTTATATAATTCAAAAACTTTAACACGTAAAATTCATTGGTCTTGATTTTGATAATCAGCCAGTAGTTGTTCTTGTGAAAGATGTTGATTTTTTCAATTAGCAATATTAGCACTTAGTATTTTTAATTCTTGTGGTTCTGCTTTGTGTGAAAATTCTTTTTGAAAAATATCTTTTAATATTTTTCGTTGGTCTTCTTGATCAATAATATTAAAATTATTATTAATTTTTAAATGATGAATATCTCTTCTTAAGATTTTGGCACATAGTCCGTGGTAGGTAACAATAGTAACATTAATATTACTATCATCTAAAAGTTGTATTACTCGTTCTTTCATTTCACATGCTGCTTTATTAGTAAAAGTTAATGCTAATATTTTTTCACTAGCAATTTTAATAACATTAATTAAGTAAGCAATCTTATATGTTATAACTCGTGTTTTTCCAACTCCAGCTCCCGCAACAATACGACACGGACCATCAACATTAATAATTGCTGGTAGTTGTTGATCATTTAGATTTGCTAAAAGTTTTGTTTTGTCCATACTATCTATCCTTAATTTAGTAACATTTCATACTATTAAAGACTATCTATGTTTTCTAATTCGCTATCACTAATATTTCCTGGTTGTGAATATACCAAATGAATATGTGGTTCATTAATATTAATTGCTATTTTTTTCTTATTATGTTTTACAAGTGGTTTTTTGTTAATAACAAAAGTTTGATAATAACGATCAAAAAATAGTTGGTGATATTTATCAATTTTAATCACAATCATAATCCCACAATACCAAGCAAAATCAAAACTAACAACAGAACGAACAAGAATATTTAATCAAGAATTTAAAGTACTATTAGTATTAATATTAACAATATTTTCATTAAAAGTCAATTTCATAAAAAGAATTATTGATGTAATTAATAATAGTGGAATAAACACTAAAAACAACTCACGATAAAAAAGTTGTTTTAAAGTTAAATCTTTATTATTTTCATTTACTAACTTAATTTGGAAAATTAGTTTTCCCAAGGTTTGACCTTTACATTTTCATGGTACAATCACAAAATATATAATAGTAATAAGTAAGTTCATAACAAAAACAAATACTATCTTTCACCACTCTTGATCATTTTTATTATCTAAATAATATAATACTAATTCTAATATTAGTGGAATTAAACTCACAAAAATTACATCAAAAATACGTGCGATAATACGTTTTCATGTTTTAGTTAACATATATGTTTCAGTTGTATCTGGTTCTTTAATATTCATTTTTTACTCTCAATATTTTGAATCATCTTTAATGTTATTATCTTTAAAATACTTTTTAAAATAAGCACTTAAGTCAAGTGCATAAGTAGTAAATTTATCATTTGGATTGATAGTATTAAAATAAGAATTTCTTTTAAAATTTTTAAATTTAAATTCAATAATTTCTTTAACACGATTATATGTTTTTTCAATTAACACTGGTTTTTTAGAAATACTAATAAACCTTAAAAGTGTATATAAATAATATCTAACAAAAGCATATTCCAATTCTTCATATAAAACTTTTCTAATTTTATAATTATTATAATAGTTCAAAATATGGATCCATTGATGCATTAATTCAAAAATATTATCATTTTCTAATGTATTATTTTTAGATGTTATTAATGTTTCATTAATGGCATAATAAGTTTTACAATGTGCCAAAAATGAATATAAAAATAAACTATCAAACTGGATTTCTTTACGGAAGTGTAAATTATATTCATTAATAATACTAACTTTCATTATTTTTGTCGTTAAAACTGGTGTTGTTAAAGCAAATACCACTTTTCCTGATGTTGTATTTAAATTATATAATTTATTTGCTTCAGTTCTAATTGCTGATTGAAAAACATTATTTTTATCAAATTCATAATGAACACAATATTCAATGCAATCTAACTCTTTATTATTATTCAAAATTTTAGTAATTTTTTCAACAAAATCTGGAGTAGGGATTTCAGTCGGATTGACAATGACAACATGTGTTCCAGAAGTATATTTAAGGCCAAGATTACGACTAATAGCAATACCTGTTACTTGATAGTTAGTAATAATTTTTAAATTTTGTGGATATAATTTAAAATACTTACTCAATATTTCTAAGTTTTCATTATTAATGCCATCATCAACAACAATAACTTCAAAATTAGATTTTTTATTTACAAAAATCTTTTTTAAAAAAAAATCTAAGTATTTAGATTCAAATGAAGTTGTATATAAAACAAAACTTAGTAGCATAATAATATATCCTTCCTTTTATTAATAATTATAACACTTCTCTAATAATTTTAAATGCAGGTTTATTAACATTTTTTTATTTCTTTTGTTTACTATCTTTAGTCTTAAGTTTTACAGTAGATTTTTCAACAGTTATTGGTTTTTTAATAATTTTAATAGTCATATTTTTATGATCAAAAATAGTCTTGACATTACCTTCGCTAATAACAGTTTTTGCATTATCTGATTCTGTAACATTTAACTTTGCTTTTGCTTTAAGAGGTCTTGTTTTTGTCATATCTTTTTTTATAATTATTTTTGTTTTTTCTTGTTTAACTTTAAGATTTTTTTTATCAACTTTTTGTATTATTTCTGTAAGAGAACTATCGTTTGCTAATGATTTAGCTACTGTTTTTTTTAATTTTGGTGTAGTTACTTTTTTAGTAACTTTCTTTTTTTGTTTTTTTAACATTTCTGCTTTTAATAAAGCACGTGTTTTGCTAATTTCAAATTTTTCAAATTTAAAAATAAATGATTTAATAAATTTTTTATATGAATTAACAAAATAGCGAAGTCGTTTTTTACTTTGAGCATGATTATCATATTTCAATAAAATACAAACATAGTTTAATTCATTGCTTGCTTCTGTTGCAAGTAATGAATTAAAAAAACTATGATAATTATGACTCAAATTATATAGTTGACCAGAAACTGGACTTTTATAAGGACTAAAACCTAAATTACCTGTCGTTTTATAATATTTAAAATCAGCAATTCGCGTTGTCATTTGCCCTTTTGGATGTTCTGGTGACTTAATTTCTGATATTTTAAAAATATTATCAGTATCAAATTCTAAAAAATAACAATATATTTTATGAATAAAATTACCTGCAGTTCTAAAAGCAATATATAAATCAACTTTTGCTTCATAATTTAAACCATCAAAAGTACTAACATATGATTGATAGAAATCATATTTTTTTTCAATAATTTCTCATCCTTGTTTTTTAATGGTAACTTCAATCTCATCAATACAAATATTTGGATTTAACATAATTTTTTTCATACCTTACTCCTAACTCTCTCTAATATTTTCTAAATTTATTTTATCAAATTATCAATAAAGTATGTGTTAGGAAAATTATTGACCTTATTTTTTGCCATTGGTAGTTTCATTTTTCAGTGATAAAGAACGATTAACTACTAATTCAATTTTTTTATTACCAATTTTATTTTTTTCATCTTTGCGATCATATCATCAATTAATTAATAATGATAATGGTACTAAAATAATAATAAATATTAGCAAACAACCAACACTTCATAAAATAGTAATTGGATTAGGATTAATAAGAATTTCTCTTAACCCTTTTATGGCATAACTAAATGGTAAAAAATTATACATTACTTGAAAAAATTTAGGTTCTAATTCAACAGGAAAAGTACCACTTGATGAAGAAAGTTGTAGAATTAACAAAATAATAATTAAAAATCTACCTAAATCATAATTACGAAACATGTGAGCTAATGATTGGATAATTAAATCAAAAACAATAGCTACTAATCACATATATAAAAACATTTGTCAAAAACGATGTCATAAATCACTATTATTAAATAATAATAATAGTGATGTTACTAAAATTGTTGATTGAATTAAACCAAAAATTATCATTCACACTGATTTAGCCAAATAATTTGTTCAAAATTTAGTCTTTGCAATATCTTTATTTCTAATAAAAGTAAAAGTTAATAATAAAGTGCCTATTCACATCCCAATGCACATAAAATATGGACCTAAACCAAAACCATAAGGAGATTTATCTTGCCCTTCAATATTAATATTAAAAGTAATAAAATTAAGGGGAGCTAATAAAGTGTGTTTCATTCAATAATCATGTTCTAAACTTTTAACATGACTAATATCATCATTATTAGTTACACTATTAATATTAATATTAAACTGTTCAGCATGAGGACCTAAACCAGGAACAACAATTGAAAGCATACCATAAATTTCTTTTAACATTGGTTGTAATCGTTGATAACCATGAGGATTACCGGCACTAACAGCATCTTTTGCTCAATAGTCAAATACTTGATCACTAATAACAACCGGTAAAAATTTACTTAAAATACTATCCTTTAATGCATTTAAAGCAAAATCATTAATCTCACCCAAAATTGGACTAACTTTATATGATGCTTGTAAACTAATTTGTGGATGAACAGTAATTTGATTAATAAGATTTCAAATCTTTTCAGGAGTTTTAATATTTTCAATAACTATTTTTAAGGCTTCACTAAAAAAATGTTTAAAATCCTTAGTAAAATTACTATCAATTATAATTTCAGTTAAAAAAGTTTTATCATTTTGATGTTGATAATAAGTTTTTCAATCATCATAATAATAAACAGTGAATGTTTTTTGTTCATTATTAATTTGTAAATCATTAATTTTAAATTCATAAGCACCACTGCGATTAGGTTTTTCATTATCTAAATTTAAATTATGACGATTAATAATACGATTAGTTCCCACTGCTGAACTATCGTTATTGACTAAAGCAATTGGTAAATGATTAATATTTCCTAATGGATTAAAAAAAGCTCATAATGCAATAAAAGCATATAAAAAGGGAATAAAACATAAGGAAATGCTTTTAATAATTGTTCTTTTATTTTTATAAATATGATTTTTTCCTACTGCTTTAAAAACGGTTTTAAATTCTTGATTAGCAAGTTTAATTTTATTTCAAAATTTTAACACTATATTACTCCTTAATGGATTATCTTCAATAAATTTAGTTATAATAATATTATAAATACATTTGTAAAAAAGGGAGAAAAAAATATTATGTTACAATTAACAATTAAAGGGCAACCTCTTCATATTAAAAATGAAATAATCAAAGTTGGTGATAGTCTATCATTTTCTGCAGTTGACAAAGCAATGAATATTAATAATTTAGAACAATTTACTAATAAGTTTAAAATTATTTCTAGTGTACCTAGCATTGATACTAAAACTTGTGCTTTACAAACCGTTCATTTTAATAAAGCAGCAACTAAATTAAAAGATTTAGTTATTATTACTATCTCTAAAGACTTACCATTTGCTCAAAGTCGCTTTTGTGAAAAATTAAAAAATAATAGTAATTTTTATATTTGAAGTGATTATCGTAACAATGAAAATAATTTTAGTAATACTACTAATTTATTAATTGATGAAATCCAATTATTAGCACGGGCTGTTATCATTGCTGATAAAAATAATAAAGTTATATATATCCAAGTTGTTAAAGAAATAACAGCCGAACCAAACTATGATGAGGTTTTACAATTTATTAAAACTTTAAAATAAAAAATAATTAGCTAATATTTAATGGTAAATATTAGCTAACTTTATTTTAAAAATTACATTTTAATTTTAATAATAGTAGTTATTGAAAAAACTTAACTATTTATTTTTAAAGTAAATTACCTTTTAATGAAGTCTTATTTGTGCTACTTTTTGTCAATGCTTCTTTTTCTTTTTTACTTTTTTCTTGACATTCTTGTTTTTCTAATTCTTGTCGCTTTTTTCTTCACTTAATTTCTGCAGCTTGCATTTGACGAGACCTACTTAATATTTTTTCAAGATCTTGTTTGTCTTTGTCATCCATATTTTTTCCTTTCCAAACTAGACAACTAGTTTTTTCATATTTTTAACTGGTGATTTCTTTTTAATATCTTTTTCACTTTCAAGATTATCATTTTTTTCAGAATTTTCAAATAAATTTTGGGAGCATGGCGAAGATGTCTATTAATATATAATTACCCCTTTTCACTTAAACTCTCATTTCTAATTTATATAAAAATTATTAACAAAGACGAGAATAAAAATCTTGTCTTTTTTTTGTAATTGTAAAATTTTAAAATTTTTAATAATCCTCTTTAACGCTATTATCAACACGTGTTAGGGAACTAAAACAGTGAACTACAACACAGTTGTTAAAAATAGTAGCTAGAACATGTGGACTTGCATGGATAAATAATAAGTGGAGTGATACCTAATAAAATATACTAACCATTAAATAATGGTAATTCTTGGGGTGGGAGCGAATTAGTAATTAGTATATATAGACCTACTAGGGAACCTACTATATTAATTCTATTAATTCTTTATTTAACCAACCTCGCCACTCCCCAGTGAGCGAGTGTTGGTTTTATTTTTTATTTTTTTTGAAAATTTTTTTGGGCGAGAAAATAAATTTAAAACTTGTAAAAAAAATTGAGCGGTGCCGGTTCAATTAAAATATTAATTTATTTAACATAAATTAAATAAATATTGAATCGAATGCCTCAATGTTTTTTAAAATTTTACAATTTATTTCGAGCCCATTTTTCTTAGAAAAATATAACTAATAGTATTAATAAATAAAAAAACAAAAATATATGTCCTTTATGCTAGGAAGCAACAGGACATATATAGAAAAGGATTATTATGCAAATAGAATTCAAAAAAGAACAAATAATTAAAAAACAAAATTCTATTATGATTGATTATGGTGAATATAAATTATCTATTCCAAACTGAATGGTTAAAAATAATTCTTTTACTGTTGATAATAATTACACATATTGAGTTTTTAATTTTGAAAATATTAAAAAAGAATTAAATGGTAATGAATTAATAAAATTATTAGAACCATATATTTCTGAACAAAAAATAATTGTTAATAAACCAATTGCTCCAAAAGAATATTACCTTAATAATATTAAACTAGAACCATTAACATTTTATGAACAATACAATAGTTGATTTATTAGTGAAATAACTGATAACAAAACTAATATTACAAATCCTTGTTTTAAATATAATATTACATGAGAAGAAAATAAAAAAAATTTTAGAATAAATAATCCATATAATCATAATGATTTACCAATTAATTATATAATTACTTCTTATAAGCATATTTCAACTCACAATGAAAAAGTATTTTTGTTGAACATGTAAACAACATAAATTAAATTATTTATTCTTTAATACTAATGATATAAAAACAAGAAAACATTTTTTAAGAGATAAAAATAGTAAAGCAATTTGTTATGACTGTATTTTAAATATTAGGTTAAGTAGGGGATATAAAAGATAATACAATACGACTTAATTATTGGTATTGACCCAGCAGGAATAAGTAGTAATGAAATTATTATATATTCAAAAAAGAACAAGTAATTAAAAAACAAATTAAGGATAATTAATAATGAAGATTAATAAAAATCAAAAATGTGAATTAAAAGTTTGTATTAATAAAGTTTGAAAAGATTGTATTAATATCTCAACTAAAACTATTAAATATAAAAATTGGTCTATACCTTATCTAATATGCAATAGTTGCTATGATAAATTACCTAAATATCTTAAACAAACAGCAAAAATAATTGAAAAAGGATATTTTGATTATGAATAAAACTAAAAAGAAAAGAAAAAGATGTGTCGAATGTGGCGAATTATATAAAGCAGAAAAAATTACTATGCTTTATCACTTTAAAACAGAATTAGAAGCAGCACAACATCATATTAGAAAATTTGAAGATGATTATGATATTGAAGAACATTTGGATTATAGAAAACCATATGGATATGTTTGTGATTGATGTAGTGATTATTAATAATGCAATATGACTTAATTATTGGCATTGATCCTGCTGGTATTGGTAGTAATGGAATTATTATATATTCAAATGAAACTAATAATATTATTTTTAATGAAACATTTAAAAGTAAAACTGTTCTAGAAAGTAAAAATTTATTTAAAGAATGCTTTTTAAAAATTAAAAAACAGTTTGATAATAATAAAGTATTAGTTATTGTCGAAAATTTCTTTTTAAGTTCAAAACAATTATTAACTAATCCATTAGCAACTCCTAAAATTATTGGTGCTTTAATGGTTTTAGTACAAGATGTTATGAACTGAGATTATCATGAAAATCAACCAAAAAACAAAAACAAAATAGAAAATTATAAAGGAAATATAAAATTAACAAAACATGAAGTAGATGCATATAAGCATATTCAATATTATTTAAGGAATTTTAAAAATGAAAGATAAAGCAAATTATGTTAAATTAACAGTAAAACTTAGTAACACTATTGAAGCAAAATATCATGAAAAAGGTAATAAACAATTATATTATAGTGTTCGTGGACAATGGAATGGTTTAAACTATGTTACTTTAATTTTTAATAACCCAAAATTTTATAAACGATGTATTTTATTAAACAAAAATGATGAAATTATAGTAAGTGGTCAAATCTTTAATACTTTAAATATTCCTAAAAATCGTGCATTTTGTTCAATTAATGTTAAATGATTTAAAAAATGAAAAGAGTAAAAATGAATAAATGTAAATATTGTAATAAAAGAATTTGATTAACTAAAAATTGATGTATCAAATGTTTAAAAAAAATAGTTAATAATTTAACAAAAAATAAGGAAAATAAGGAATGTAAATAATGAAAAAAATAACTGTTGATGTAAAAGAAGTAACACAACGCTGGGATAGTCAATCAGTAGATTTAAATATTTTATATACAATACGTGAACATCTTGAAAATGGTAATTATAATACTGTTCAAAACATGATTAATGACTGAATTGATGATTTAGAGACAGAATTAGGAAAAAAGGAAAATAAATAATTATGGGATATTGAACAAAATATTGTTGTACCTATTGTGGAAAAATAATGATAGGTGATGAAGAAAACATCGAGCATACTAAAACTCATAACAAGGAAAATAAATAATGACAGAAAAAGAAGCAATTAAGTTAGCTAAAAAATTAGAACCAAAAATAAAAGGTCATGGAGTTATTGGTGAATATATAGGTAATGGATGAAATATATTTGGGAGATTGTCAAAAATCCGAAATAGATTACTTCATATATAGTCTTATTATAATGTTAGACAAGAAATAATTAGGATTTTTATGTAATTGTAAGTCTATCTTACTACTATTTTAAAAGTATTACAACTAAGATACTTATAATAACTTTTACTAAGTGCTAAAATTAACAAATAAATTTAAGGAGATTTTAAAGATGAAAATTAAAAAATTACAGTTAATAACTGCATTACTATTTATTTTGACTATTTTACTTATGATTATAGGATTATTATTGATTAATTTATTTAATGGAAAAGAAGTAGTATTTACTAAAAATTATTCTTCAAATAAAGATACAAAACCTTTAATATTTATATATAATGGTTTTAAATTATGAAGTAAATATAGTTGGTATTATATATTAACTAATGATAATATTTCTCTTAAAAATTTTGGAAATTATTATATTATTCATAATTATTATCATTATTCTTTATTACAATTCAAAATTGGAGTTATTTTTTGAGCAATTTTAGTTCCAATATTTTTATCTATAATTTTGTCATTAATATTTTTAATTATTGGTTTAAAAATAAAAATAAAAAATAATAACTTTTGAGATGCTATTCAAAATTGTGAAATAATCAATAATTATTACATTCATTAAATTATGTTTCTAAATTTATTTTATTACACTTAAATATAACCATTTTTATATAAATAAAAATACTATATGTTCTATTAGCAATCATTTCTTTTAAAACATGTCAAATATTAGTTTCAGTAAAACAACCAATATTTCAAGAAGCACCTTGATTAACAATACCTTTTTTATTATTTTTAAAATATTGTTTTTTTAATTTTTTATGATTATCTAATTGATTATATAAATAGTCAATTAACTCATCATATTGACCATTTTTTATTAAATTTTTACAATTATTATATTCACTTCAATATTTTCCTTTATTTCCCGCCATTATGCCAAAAGATATAATGTTCTAATTAAATGAAATTTATCTAAAACAAACTCAGCACCAAGATAATCTGCTACATCTTTAATTCACCCAGCACTATCTCCACAAATAATTATTTTTGCTTGTTCAACATTTTCATAAAATTTTTGACAATGTTCTTTAATAAATTCAGCAGTCTTTTTAACTCCAATTGCTGTCTTTGTTGGTCTAATAATTGCTTTTACTCTTTTATTTTGCAGTTTATGATTAATATTATCTGTATATGTAGTTATTAATCGCATAGAGTGCTTTATACCTTTACGTTTAAAATTTCAAAATTTTCTATGACCATCATCAATTGCTATAAAAATAGGTTGATTTTTTTCTAACTTTACTTTTACTGGAATTGTTTCAATTACTTCTAAATTATTAAAAACTCTATGGATAGTACTAAGACTAATATTTGCTTTTTTTATAACATCTCAAATATCACGATATCTTTTTCCATCAGCAAAATATTCAATAATAGTTTGTTCAATATCTTTGCCAATTCTTTTATATTTAGGTAATTCTAGTCATTCATCAACTAAACAAACACGAATTCATTTTTGTAATTTTTCATCAAAATATTTATATATTCTTCTTTTATAAGTTACTAATCCATATATAGTTTTTCTTGTTCGATATTGATAATCAACAATTTTATATTTCTTTTTATCTCTTGTATTTTTTATTATTCAATCTCGTTTTTCTCATTTATTTTTTAAATGTTCTAAAACTAATTTATCAATTTTAGCATATTGTTCTCTAAAATTTCATTTATAATTAAAACTCATATTTAACTCTCCTAATCTGTTTCTGCACTAATTATTAATTTTAATTTACATAAATTTAAAGTGTTAAAATATGGTAAATAACATTAATAATTTATTTTATTCACAATAATCCACATAAGAACGTAATTATGATTAAAATAATGCTACTGTGAAAAAAAGTATCTTCACATTTGCGATATAATAAACAAGTAACATATAATTAATAGTATAGGTATCACAAAATAAACGCCTTGTATTTAGGCGTTATTTTGCGTTTAAAAGGCATATTGTAAAAATAATAAAAAATAGTACAATTTAAAAGTAAAATTAAGGAAACAAGGAGAGTTTATGAGTAAAAAAAGAAGTAAAATTCGAAAAAAAGTAAAAAACAATAAACAAAAACCACTCAAAATAATGAATGATAATTTTTATGAAGAAATTGTAATTTGTCAAAGAAAAGGATGCAATAATATATCAGATAATATTGTTCAACTAAGAGTTAATGAAAAAAAAGTAAATGATGTTTTTTTATGCAAAGAACATGCAGATGAACTTGAATATAAGTTGGCACCTGAATGGTTAGAAGATTTTAAAAAAATACAAAATGATGATGAAATAAATAGTATAGAACTTTCAGTAAATTAGAATTAAGGAGTAATTCAATATGAAAACATGAATAAAAACAAATTTAAGTAAAATAACATTAGCATTAGCACTAACTGGTGCTACAACTGGAACAATTGGATTAATCATGGGGGGGAGTACTTACCCATGAAAATAAAAAGTTAGATTATTATTTAACACCAGATGGACAAGCAATACATGGAAGTAGTATTATATGATGAAATAAAGCAATAAGTCCTGATAAAACATACTTGTATTTTGCTTGAAAACCTACTAATAAAGAAGACATAAAATGGGATGGTACTTATACACCAAATTACTTTAATAATTAAATTTCTAAGTTAATATAGGTAATATTTTCGTTATATTTATCAAATAAATTAATATTTTTTAAATTTATTTCTTGTTTATCCGTTACTAAAATTAAATCATAATTACCAGCACCAAATATACCACTAATTTCAACCCGATTTAAGTTATTAATCGGGTTTTCGATTTGTAACTCAAATTCGCTATTATTATCAATTTGTGAAATTTCTTTATAAAATTCTAATTTAGAAAATAATTGAGATTTATTTGAACCATATAAGTTTAATGCGCTTTCAATCTTAGTATTTTTAATAATTGCTCTTGTAAAGTATTTTCCATATTCACCATTACCTAATGTTCAATCAGCAGGAATTAATGAAGGTATATTATTAGTTTCTAATTCATTTGTAATAGATAATCAGTTAAATTGGTTATCATCAAGTTTAAACAATTCGTTTTGACTAATATCATTATTTTTTAATTTAACATTATTAATATCTGTAAAATCAAAATATGCAGATTTTAATAAAACTTTTGCATCTTTAAAATTTCAAATTTCACCAGTACCAGTATGAATAGGATTTGATTTTAATTCAAAGTAATAAGGTAATAAAATCTTGTTATCATCATTTAAACCTTTATTAATTGACATATTTGAATAAATATTATTTGATAACATAATAACTATTTGTTTAAATATTTGTATTTGCGGTAAATTTATATAATTTGGATAATCTAATTTTCATTGTTTAAATAAATTAGTAATTACATCTTCTGGTTTTTGTCCTTCAAATTTTTGTCTTAATTCTGCTATTTTATTGGCAGGATTACCATTAGTATACTGTGTACCATCAAAATTCCTATTATAACTATATGTATAAGTTAACATATCTAATAATACTTTTTGTAAACTATCAATTGGGGGTTTATCATTAATTTCTATTTCAACATCTTTAAAATTTTTAGATAATGAAATTACAATATTTCTACTTGGATAAGGTGGATTAGGGTTATGACTACTATATAATAAATAATGTTTATTTTCTTTCATTAAAAAATCAGGTAAATTACTTGGTATTGGGTCTCCACCGTCATATTTACCAATATTAGTACTTGTTACTCTTGCATTATTAAAAATTTCTTTTCTTGTTTCAGTTCCTCCACCAATAGCAATTAAATCTAAAACTGATTTTTCTTGTCCTATAAATTGTTTTGCTAAATTTCACGGTAATATCTGTTCACTAAATCATTGTTCTAATATTCTAACTTTTGGTTGAGTTTCAATAGGCATTGATAATAGGGGAAATGCTATCTTATCTTTAACAAATAACTTTGGGTATACTTTTCCATATTATCAACTTCACCAAGTACCTTTATATTGCCAAAAATCATGCTTCTAGGGGCTTTAATTTTTAAACCAGTTACTTTGGTATCTTTATCTAACAGTTTTTGTAATTTAATAATGATTGGATAACCATTTCTTGTTTTAAAATCTTTAATTTTAATAATAGTAATACTTTTAGTACTTCTAGTTTTTGGATTTTGATAAGGTTGAGAATAATTATTAATAATATATAAATTATCAATATTATTTTCAGTTAATGGTTCATTAATCGATACTGCATATAATTTAAATTGATTTAATAATTCTATTTCTTGAAAAATTAAGTTTTTAATATCAGTCATACTATATTCAATTGTATTATCATTAATATTAGTACTTGCTCTTTGATTTAATTGCATAGTAAAGTCAGATGTTTCAACAGCAGTAGTTTTTAATACTTTTTCAATATCAATAAAACCAATTTTAATAGTATTTGCTGAAAATCTTAAACTATTATTTTCATTATTTTTAAATAAACGTGCAATTTCATAAATATAAATTGTTCTTTTTTTAAATTCATCATAAGCTCTATTAATATCAGGATCACTAGTTGCACGCATCATATTAGTAAAATCATAAGGGATATTATCTATTAAATAATCATTTTCTACATCTGCTTGATTAAGTTTAGTTTGCTTTTGTTTCTGTGGAAACTTCGTTTGTGGTTTGTTGTCTTGGTTGTCCATTGTTTTCTCCTATTAATTGGTTATTTTCGGGATTAAATAATTTTAATTTAACTGTTAAATTATTAATTTCTTGTTCATAATTAATATTAAATGTTTTACTAATTAATAAATCTTTATCGACACTTACTAATAATTGAATAAATTTAAGAATATCAATATTAAATTGTCATAATTTTTGTTCAATATAATTAATGGTTGAAATATTTACAGCTGTACTTTCGGGAACTGATTGTTGTGCTGATTTTTTTTGACTTGGAATATGAATACCACAACGTTTAAATATTTCATTAACATTTCAATCATAGATATCAGTTAAGTTTTTACCTTTAAAATTACTACTTGTCATATTAATATTTTCATTTTTTTCATTATTATCACCAGTCGTTTTTCAAATATAGTTTTTAGTAACTAATATTCTTACTGCTTCTTCCATTGAAGATTGAACATTACCATAAGTTTGGTCAAAAATAAATTTAGGTGAGTTTAAAATGCTATCTAAAACAATTTGTTCATAAATAACATCTAGTGCTTTAATTTTATCCATTACTTTATCACAATCTGCTAACTCATTTGCTTTATTTCGCATAATTGCTATTGGTATATAGTTAATATTTAATGTTTGTTCTTGTGATAAATTAGGATTATTAATATATGTTTTAAAATCTAATGGAAATTGTTTTTTATTATCACTAATACTGTAAATTGCACGATTAATTGTTACTTGTTTATTATTTAATGTATAAACTTCAAATAATCTTACTGTTTGTGTATTTTGTTGATAATTATCATAAAAAATAGTACATTCAATTAATTTACCAGTAATATCATAAACTCTTTGTTGGATATCTACTACTTGAAAATATAAATTATCATTAGCAATATAAATTAAATAACCACTAATTCCTAATTTACTTAATTTAAAAATAGAATTTCAATTTTTACGATAAAATTCTTGTTGAATTAAATATTGTTTAATAGTTTCATTATTAATATCTAGTGGAGCATTATATAAATTAGCATTATTTTCTGCTACAAAATCAGTAAAATAAGTTTCATGGTTAAAATCATTAAAACCAAAATAATTTAAAATTGAAGCATGAGTACTTTTATTTTTATTAGTTAAAAATTTTAATTTTTCACTTTGATTATCACTAATATTTGTTTTATCTTTTCTTTTTCAAAAAGGTTGCATAAGTATTTTCCTTTCTAAAATATTTGATTAATTTTTAATATTATTTTTATAATAATAAATATAATTAAACCTGCTGCTGCTGTTGATAATATAACTCCTATTAAACCTAAAATAATTTTTATAATTTTAAAAAACATAATCTTATTCCTGTAATTCTTGTAATTTTCATAAATAACCCTGATCTGTTATTAATTTTATAAAATTATTATTTGCAATATTAATAGATGAAGTTCTTCGTAAACTTGGAAGAAAACATACTCAATATGATAATGAAGTTTCTTGTCAAAATATTTCTATTGTTTGCATTGGGTATTTACCCATATTACTATTACTTACATTATTAAGGTCATAAAATATTTTATAATAAGTATTTGGTTTTAATTTATAAGAAATAGTTGTACCTAATGATATTGCTACATCTTTTCATTTTGGACATTGACAATGAGTTGTTGGATTTTCTTTTAATTCAATATCTCAATTATTTTCTTCGATTTCATTAGTTTTTAAACTTTTTGAATTAATTTTGAAAGGTTTAATTATATTAACTTTAACAGTATTCTGTAATTCTTCTAATGAAAATATATTTCCATATTTTTGATTACCACCAGTCATAATTAAAGAATAATTATGATTAATAACTTTTAAACTTAAAGTTACTTCTTCATTATCAATTTTTCCTATTGTAAGAAAAAAAGTATCATTATATCCACCAAGAAACCCACCAGTTTTAAATTCTACTTTAATTTTTGTATTAACTTGATTAAATGGTGGTTTTTCTCATGTTATATATGTTCTATACAATTTATAAAAATCAAGTTGAAAATTACCATATTCTCTATTACTTATACTTTTTCCTATTATAGTTCAATTCTCTTTATCTTGTTTTTTATCTTCATTATCTTTTAATTCATTAATAGCACCAACAATTGTTTTATCAGTAGTAATTAATTCAGGGTATTTATTTGTTGAAATAATTTTTTTTGGAACAGAATTACCCACATTATCTAAAACTAATATTCTATTATCACTAAGAATAGTATCTGATGAATTTTCTAATTTATCTTGTTTTTTATCTATATTAGTTTTGTTTTCATTAATAGCACCAACAATAGTTTTATTATTAGTATTTAATTTTTGATATTGATTATTATATGCAACATTATTTGAAATTTGTGTATTATTACCAGAGAAAATAGAAATTGTATTATTTTTATTTATATTAACATCATCACTATTTTTTAATTTATCTTGTTTTTTATCAATATTACTTTTATTTTCATTAATTGTTGGAACAATTTGTTTAACAGTTGTTTGTAAATTATTATCATCTATATTTTGTTTTTTATCTAATAATTCATTAGTTTCTTGTTTTGTATAATAATCATGTTCAGTACTATCTTCTGCTATAAATTCAGTTGGTGTGCCAGTTCCTTGATATTGATATATATTATAAATTATTGGTTCATAGTTTTTTGTCATACTCTCAACAGTAAATTTCTTTAAATTAAAATCAAATCATAATATTACTTCATCAATATCAACATCAATATTTTCAATTACTATATGATTTTGTTTGGTAGAACCACTAACCCTTACATTAGTTTTTGTTAATTTATTAACACTAGTGAAAATTTGATTACTATCCATAAATGTATATATTCAATCAATGATATATCATTGATTTACTATAATTTCTTCATTATTAATTTTTTTTCATAAAGGACTAGTTGCAATATTAAATCAATTATTTTTAATATCATTAATATTTTCATTAGTTTTAATTAATTCACTATTTAATTTTATAATTTCATTTTCATTACTAGTAATTCGTTTTTGTTGTTTAGCAGAAAAGTCAGCAGTTGCAGCATGAGTAAAATCACCAATTTGGGGATTATTTTGTAATGCTTCTGGTGGTAATGTTCCAATTTCATCAGGTCAATCTAAAATCATTGTTTCAGTTTCTTTATCATATTCAGTTGCGACATAACCTTTATTAACAAACTTACTAACAGGACCCCTATATATCTCATCTACATTATCATCAATTAAATCATCATATAATTTCATTTGTTTTGATAATGTAAATGCTTTTTGTTCTTTAATTAATTCATCAACTTGATTTTTTGTATAAAATGCTTTTAAGTCAATTTTGTCAACATCTAATTCATCTTCACTATAATTTAAAATACTTGTTTTAATTCAGTTAATCTTGCTCATATTTTCATTCTACTTGGTGCTAAATCTCAAACATTAATACTAGGAATGCTATTTGCACTAAATGAGGTACCATTATTGAATTGAATAGTAGCATCAACATTAAACTCAATTGGTGTACGATTAAATACTCAATGTTCAACACAAACATACACCATATCTCTTAATGTTTCTTTAATTAATTCATCTTTAAAACTATCAAAAGGAAATTTAGATAAAATAAAATCAAGATAAGCATTAATATCATTTTGAGCACGAATCGCAAAAGTTGTAAATCAATCATTAACATTAGGTCATGTATTGATATATTGCTGTGGAGTTTCGATAATTTTTCCAGTTAATGGATATCAGTTATTATAATTTTCTAGACTGACATCAGTTCAAAGTTTATTAATCATAATTTATCATTCCTTAAAAAATGCTTTTTGATAATGCTTAGTTTTTGTTTTAGTTTTTCTATGTGCTATATGGATAATTTCTTTTTGTAATTTTTTCTTACCTTTTACTACAACTTGACTATATGCAAATTTTTCTAAATGATGTAATAGTCCAGTACCAAATAATGTATTAACTGAAAATTTTAAACCAACATTTTTAAATGATTTATTAATATTTTCAATAGGATTATTAATAACATTCACTACTTTATGATAGGTTCTTATTGTCCTAAAAATTTCTCGATATACTTTAAAACTATCTCTAATTACTTGTTGAACAACTGGTGGAGCAAATGCAATTGCTTTTAATCATTTATTACGACTAACTCCATAACCAATGTATCAACCACTATATCAGCGATATCAATGGAATGGATGTATTTGCGTAACAAAAGTTTCTGCTTTAAGAATACTATCAATAACTGTAATTGGTTTATACCTAGGATTACGATGATAAATAGTAATTGCACATTTACTTAATGATAAAGGTTGAATTTTGCAACCAATAAATACAGGTGAATTTAATGGAATTAATTGTGCATGTTTAATTGCTTTTTTCTCTGCACTAGTAAATAAAGCTGTTGCTTTTTCTTTTAATTTATTAATTTTTTCCATTACCTTTTTTTCTAAATTTTCAAATTTTTCTTGTAATTTATAGATACTTTCTCGTAATTTTTCAAAATATGGAGTATCTTTTCAAAATTTATTTAAACCTTTTTTTAAATAAAATCTAATATCAAAATATTTAAAAGTTTGATTTGCTTTTAAAACAATTTTATGAATTGCACTATTTTTAAAATTAAACTTAATAGCATTGGCACGAATTTTTTGTAAATCTAAAATTAAAGATTTACCATATCTATTTTCTGCATGGATGGTATGAACTAAATTTAATCAATCATGTTGGTTCATTGTTAATACTGCTTTTAACTCAGTATTATATTTTTTTAAAAAGTTATTTGCTTTTTCAATATCTTTAATCTTAAACTTTGGAGTTAATTGTGGACTTAATTTTATTAATGTATTTTGTAATAATAAATAATCTTTTAACTCTTGTGCTTCTAATTTTTTAAAATTATTTTTAAATTCTCTTTTTGCAACATAACCTAAATTTTGGATTATTGTTTCACGATTAGGAGCAAAACTATAATTAAATAAATAACGTTTATTACCAATAATTTTATCTGTTAAAATTTCTTTGCCACTGACTTGACTAATTATTTCTTGTAAGTTTTTTGCTTCTTTAACACCAATTTGTTCTAATGTTTTAGTTTTTTGTGCTAGTTTAATAAATTTAGTTGTCCGATAACCACGACTTATTTTATTAAGTCCAGCAAATGCTGGTAATACATTAAAAAAAGTATTTAATGGTGTTACATTTCCTTTTAAATAATCATAAACTTGATTAATAGTAAAATCAGTTAAAAACTCGACACCAACAGCACTAATACTAGCAATAAAATCACTTGCCCCTAATCCAAGTGCTATGCTTTCACTTAAACCACCAGTAAAAGGAGCAAGTGCTACTGCTATTACTTGGACACCAATCATTTCTAAAATTTCTCATCAAAAACTTTTATTTTCTTGTTGTTTACTAATTCTAGTATGTTTTGGTTTATTGATATTGAAAAGTATTGCTGTACTAGTTGTACCAATTGCCATGATTAAATTTCCTTAATTATTGAAGCGTTATTTTAATTGGACTTGTTGCACCTTTATAATTTGGATCATTTACATTTGCTCTAATCACTACATATAAATCACCAGTTTTTTGTTTATTATTACTAATAATGTTTTTAACTTGCTCATCACTAAAATATTTAATAGTTGGATTTTCCAAACTTGGATTTAAACTATTAATTTCTTTTGCATATAAAATATTTGCGTCTAATTCTTTATTAGTTTTATTTGTTTTCGCAGTAGCATTATTTATTGTTAACGTTGTAATTTTAGATTTTAAATCATTTTTTACTTCACTTTTAATTACTCCACATAACATTCAACGTGATGTTGTTTCTTTTTTTGACATATAAGGAATTGATTGCCCAAATACTTCACCACCAACTAAATAAGTTCTACCAACTTTACCATCTGCCACTTGTTGTAAATAAATAACTGTATTTTGTAACATATATCTTTTCATTGCTTTTGGCGTTGCTAAAATAAAATTCATTATTTCATCTTCATTTTTATCATTGGTAAATGTCATATAATCATCTAATACTATTTGACATAATACACCTTTGACATATAAATCATTTCCATTTAAACGTAATTGTTGTGCTAATTCATTATCAGTAATTATTCCTTTATTATCTGCTAAATAAACTAAACTATCATAAAGATTATTAGTAATAAAAAAATTACAATTTGCACTATTTCGTAATTGAAATAAAGTATTTCATGCTGATAACATTGCTTTTAAATATCCTACTGGTGTTGGGTCAGTTATTGTTACTTTTGTAGCAAATTGCGAGATTATATTAGTATCATCATTTGCTAATTTATCTGTTAAATCATTAGCAACTTCATATTGCATACTGTCTAATAAATTTTGACCATTTTCAGCATTTAAGTCAATATTGGCAATAGTTTCACCAGCAAGATATGATTTTTCAATTATTTTTTCAATTTTATCAGTAGTAGCATACCCAACATCATATCTTTTACTTTTGTCATCTCATGGAATAACTTTAACTTTTGGGTCTTTTGGTAATTTAATAATAAATTCAATTTTTGTAGAATTAGTCATGGCAATGGGAAAAAAGTTTGCTCATGGACTATTTGATTGTTTAAAAAATTCAATGAATTCTGGTGCTTCAACTAATTTTTCGGTATTATTTAAGTTTGTTTGAATATTAATTGGCATTTTGTATAATTTCCTTTACTTATAATTTATTTTTCTTTTTATAATCCAATAATGGATTAATTTTTATTGATGTTTGATTTGTTAATATAGTTTCTTGGTTACCACCGGTATTAATTGGTTCTTTAAACAATGGTTGTTCTTTAATAATTTTTTTAATAGTATCTTCGATTTTTGAATTTTCTATCTTATTTGTTTTAAATTTTAAATAATCATAAAATTCACTTTTAACTTGATATTTTTTAAATATATTAATTATTTCTTTTTCTTTTATTTCTTGATTAAGTTTATTTAATTTATTTTCTGCTTCATTAACTTTAGTTTCTATTGCTTGTGAAACATCATTTTCAGTTACAGTTGGCGTTGTTTGTTGTCCATTAGTTTCATTTTCTAACATTTAACATTCTCCTAATCTTATCCCAATAATCAATCTTTAACTAATTGTGGCATTTCATTTATTAATTTTTTATAATCATTAACTGCATTTTCTAATATATCAATATCAGAAAATTTAAAACAATATTCAATATCTAAATCAAAATCTCTATCAATTTTGATATCATATTTTCTATATTTTTCATTAAATTCATTTTTTGTCATTTTATTTTTCTCCTTTTCCTTTATTACTTATTTTGGGAACATGGCGAAGATGTCTATTAATATATAATTACCCCTTTTCACTTAAACTCTCATATTCTAATTTATATAAAAAATTATTAACAAAGACGAGAATAAAAATCTTGTCTTTTTTTGTAATTGTAAAATTTTAAAATTTTTATTATTAACACCCTTTAAATATCTACTACACGCCGTGACCAAGTAGGAGAAAGTTAATAATTAATAACCGTCCTTAACACTATTATCAACACGTGTTAGGGAACTAAAACAGTGAACTACAACACAGTTGTTAAAAATAGTAGCTAAAACATGTGGACTTGCATGGATAAATAATAAGTGGAGTGATACCTAATAAAATATACTAACCATTAAATGGTAATTCTTGGGGTGGGAGCGAATTGGTAACTAGTATATATAGACCTACTAGGGAACCTACTATATTAATTCTACTAATTCTTTATTTAACCAACCTCGCCACTCCCCAGTAAGCGAGTGTTGGTTTTATTTTTTATTTTTTTTGAAAAATTTTTTTGGGCGAGAAAATAAATTTAAAACTTGTAAAAAAAATTGAGCGGTGCCGGTTCAATTAAAATATTAATTCGTTTAACACAAATTAAATAAACATTGAATCGAATGCCTCAATGTTTTTTAAAATTTTACAATTTATTTCGAGCCCATTTTTCTTAGAAAAATATAACTAATAGTATTAATAATCTAAAAATAAAAATATATATTCTTTATGCTAAAAGCAACAGAATATATTAGAAAGAAAGCAAAAATGAAAGAAAAAGACAATAAAGAATTACAAACTGAACAAAAAATAAAAATAGCAAAAGAACATCAAAAAAAATGATTAAAAATAAAAATAATTATTTATTCAATTTCAACTTTAATTGGATTAATAATTTTATTAATTGCTGTAAATAAACATTAAAGAAATAAATAAAATTATGAATATAAAAGAAAATCAAAAATGTGAATTAAAAGTTTGTATTAATAAAATTTGAAAAGATTGTATTAATATTTCAACTAAAACTATTAAATATAAACATTGGTCTATACCTTATCTAATATGTAATAGTTGCTATGATAAATTACCTAAATATCTTAAACAAACAGCAAAAATAATTGAAAAAGGATATTTTGATTATGAATAAAACTAAAAAGAAAAGAAAAAGATGTGTCGAATGTGGCGAATTATATAAAGCAGAAAAAATTACTATGCTTTATCACTTTAAAACAGAATTAGAAGCAGCACAACATCATATTAGAAAATTTGAAGATGATTATGATATTGAAGAACATTTGGATTATACAAAACCATATGGATATGTTTGTGATTGATGTAGTGATTATTAATAATGCAATATGACTTAATTATTGGCATTGATCCTGCTGGTATTGGTAGTAATGGAATTATTATATATTCAAACGAAACTAATAATATTATTTTTAATGAAACATTTAAAAGTAAAACTGTTCTAGAAAGTAAAAATTTATTTAAAGAATGCTTTTTAAAAATTAAAAAACAATTTATTAATAAAAAAGTATTAGTTATTGTCGAAAATTTCTTTTTAAGTTCAAAACAATTATTAACTAATCCATTAGCAACTCCTAAAATTATTGGTGCTTTAATGGTTTTAGTACAAGATGTTATGAACTGAGATTATCATGAAAATGAACCAAAAAACAAAAACAAAATAGAAAATTATAAAAGAAATATAAAATTAACAAAACATGAAGCAGATGCATATAAGCACATTCAATATTATTTAAGGAATTTTAAAAATGAAAGATAAAGCAAATTATGTTAAATTAACAGTAAAACTTAGTAACACTATTGAAGCAAAATATCATGAAAAAGGTAATAAACAATTATATTATAGTGTTCGTGGACAATGGAATGGTTTAAACTATGTTACTTTAATTTTTAATAACCCAAAATTTTATAAACGATGTATTTTATTAAACAAAAATGATGAAATTATAGTAAGTGGTCAAATCTTTAATACTTTAAATATTCCTAAAAATCGTGCATTTTGTTCAATTAATGTTAAATGATTTAAAAAATGAAAAGAGTAAAAATGAATAAATGTAAATATTGTAATAAAAGAATTTGATTAACTAAAAATTGATGTATCAAATGTTTAAAAAAAATAGTTAATAATTTAACAAAAAATAAGGAAAATAAGGAATGTAAATAATGAAAAAAATAACTGTTGATGTAAAAGAAGTAACACAACGCTGGGATAGTCAATCATTAGATTTAAAGATTTTATATACAATACATGAACATCTTGAAAATGGTAATTATAATACTGTTCAAAACATGATTAATGACTGAATTGATGATTTAGAGACAGAATTAGGAAAAAAGGAAAATAAATAATTATGGGATATTGAACAAAATATTGTTGTACCTATTGTGGAAAAATAATGATAGGTGATGAAGAAAACATCGAGCATACTAAAACTCATAACAAGGAAAATAAATAATGACAGAAAAAGAAGCAATTAAGTTAGCTAAAAAATTAGAACCAAAAATAAAAGGTCATGGAGTTATTGGTGAATATATAGGTAATGGATGAAATATATTTTGTAAACAAGTATTAAAAGATAATGTAAAAGAAGAATGTTGAGAAGCAAATATATTTATTGCTGATTTAAAAGGAGAATAAATAATGAACTATTGTGATTGAACAGAACGAGTTAACGCAAATGGTAGTGTAACTTGAAAATGTAGTAATAAAACAGAAGAGAAACAAGATGAATATGGAAGAGCATATTGTACTGAACATAGAATTAAAGTTGATCAAATTAATAAATCAAGGCATAAAGATTGTATTAATAAAGAAAAATTAATTAAATATTTTAATAAATTACCAAAGAATCAAAAATTAACAACAGAAACTTTATATGTTTTCGATACTATATTTGAAAAAATAGAAAACGGAGAATTTCATTAATGATTATATTACCTACTTTATTTGGTGATAAAGATGAAATTGAAATATTATCACCATCACCACAAGCACTTCGTACTCATAATGATATTAGAGCAATTATCTTAATGAAATATCCTAATGTTAAATCACAACATATAATTATTTCTGACCCCGAAGATAATGTTGCATTAATAGTTGGTGATATGATGTTTATCAAGGTTGAGTAAAAGTTTGAATTAAAAAAATAGAAAATTAAAGGAAGTAAATTATGCCAAATATAGAAAATACACAATCAAATTATACTTTAACTAAATTAATAAGAACTGGAATTAGTCCTATTTGTGCAATGATAGGTAATCCAATATTAGGTTCAATTAATAGTTTATTATTTGGTAAAAAATTAGGTTTAGATATATGAAACTTAAATCAAAGACCAAGTAACAAAACAAAAGTAATTAATAGTAGTAAAAAAATATTATTAGGATTAGGAACAATTGGTTTAGCAAATTATAGTAAATTTATAAATGAAATAATTGAACCTATTGAACCAACTACAACACCTATGCCTATAACTACTACTACAAGTACAACTACTACTGAAATACCACCATGACCATTATTAAGTATAAATAATAATCCTAATAATTTAATAGATTGAGATACTTATATTTCATTAAATGCTTATGGTGTTTCAAATCTTATTAGTGGTTTAACTGAATTAATACCTAATAGATTTCAAAATATAAGAAAAATAGCAAATATGGCAACTGGTGGATGTTTAATAAGTAGTGGTGTAGCAATGGGGATAAATAATGATTTTAATAATGCTTATGCTATTCCTACAATTATTGCAGGAATAAGTGAAATTATTCATAATTTATTACCTATGGAAACAGTACATAATAATACTGAAATGCAAGAAACAGTATTCACTAATGAAACTGCAAATCTTATTAATGATAATGTAAGTATTAATAGTTATGGTAGTGATATGAGTGAAGTTAATATTAATGCACAATTATCATTTGCTGAAAATTATTATCACTTATAAAAAGAAAGGAAAATATGGAAATGAAAGAATTTATCCATGAATTAATTATTATTGGAACAAGTGTAGGAACATTACTTTGTCGAGAAATTATTGTTTTATTAAAACGATTTATTACAACTCCAAAGCATGTTAGAGCAAATAATAAAATTATCAAACATCAAAAAAAATTAGCAAAACTTAATGAAAAAATTAATAAAGAAAATAAGAGGTGGATGCCCTAGATAACTACAACTATACATTCCCATTTTTATTATTTATTCTCCTTATTATTATTTTTTTCTAATTCTTTAATTAATTCATTTATTACTTTTAATCTTTTTTTATCTTTTTTTAATTCAATTAATAAATAAATTACAAATATTAAAATCATAATACTTACTAATAATATTGGTAATACTATTATTAATTTTTCTCACCATAACATATTATTTTTTCCTTATATTTTAATCTAAATCTAAATTATCAATAATATCTTGTTGTTCTTCAAAATTAAAATTATTATTAGAAACTGTATATTGTTTTTCTATTGGTACTGTATATTGTGTATTACCAATACCTAATAATGATTCAACATTATCTTTAATTGTTTCATTTTTTAATTTTACTGTTGATTTTTTATTAATAGGTGGTATTTTAATTTCTGGGATAAATGTATCATTTTCTGGGACAAACTCATCATTTTTTATAAAATTATTATCATTATTTGGATTATCAATATATATTTTTTTATCATCAATAATTACTGCTTGATCTGATTCATAAGCATTTTGCATATCAACTGACATAATACCTCATTTTTTTAATAATTGAGTTAATACAGTTTTTTTAGCCATACTCTCAAAATCACTGACAATAAATTTTTTATTTTTTTTTATAAGTTTCACTATATTTTAAAAAATGTTCTTCTATTTGTTCATTAGTTCAATATAAAGTTTTTTCAAAACCATTTTTTAATTTAAAATAAGCACAATAACCTACTATTTTTGCATTTAATCTTTCTAATGGATTTGATATAAATTTAAATTTTATTTCATCTTTTAAATAATTTATTTTTTTAATTTCATTTTGTCTAACATCAATAACATTAATTTTTTTATATTGTTGACTTCTTTGTGCTAATTGAATATAACCTTTATATCCCATTTGAAACTGTGCTTGTCCTTTATAAGGCACAACTCAACAATAACCAAAATTCTTTTCTAATGGTAAATTAAATAGTACTGCTTGATAACATGCTGAAACTATTGTTTCTGTATTTGCTTTTTCTAATCCATATTGATTAGCAATTGCTAAAACATTTGATTTAAATTTTTGTATTTCATTATTATTAGTAATACCTTTATTTTTAATATATTTTTCTACATTTCCATTTTGAATATTTTTAATAACTAATTGATTCATGTCAATTTTCCTTTCATAAAGCAAGAGCCATTTCTCACTCATGTAATTTTTCTTTTGTTATTTCTACTTTTATTAATTCAATTGATTTTTCTTTTATTCAACAAATAAATTGAATATTTGATAAATTAAAACCATTATTTTTTAATAATCAATAATATGCTGTTAATTGTAATTCTGCTTTACAATGTAATTCTTTACTCATAACTTTATAAGTTTTAAAATCAATAATAGTATATAAATCTAATTTATTTTTAAAAATTAAATCAGGTGTTCCAGCCACTATATCTGCATTAAACATTTGTTCACTAATAATTTCTAATTCTTTATTAAATTGTTTTTCTAAATAATTTAATAATGTAAAACAATAACTTAATATATTTTCATTAAATTTATTTTGTATTAATTTATCTTTTATTTTTTTTACGATATTATCATTATTAATATTTTTAAAATATAATTCTGCTACTTTATGTACAATATTACCTTTAATAATTGCTGGTTCTAAAATTTCTTTAGGAATTTTGTCATAATTAGATCCAAGATAATTATCAAGTATTTTAGAAACTGAAAATAACTCTTTATTTTTAATAAAATACTGATGTGTTTTTTTATTAAATATTAATGACATTTTGTATACTTTTTCTAAATAAAGCAGAAATACTTATATTATTATTTTGACAAAATTCTTTTACTTTATTAAATTCATTTTCAGTTAAATAAATAAAACATTTATAATTTTTAACTTTATTTTTATCTTTAGGAGTTCTATATCTTTTTTCTTTCATTATTTATACTCCATTATTACTTCAAAAGTTACACCTTTAACTTCAATACCACTTTTTAATGCAGTTAAAATTGCTGATTCATTAATTATTCAATATTCTTTATCTAATATATCTGCATCAATACTTAATATTTTATATGTAGTATATTTTCTAAGACCTAATGTAGTTTTAGTTTGTGATTGTTCTTTTAAAGTACTATTTTCTTTAATTTGAGTATCATACTCAATTTGTTTTTGTTTTACTGGTAATAATAATTCTTCTTTTTTATTTTTAATAAGTGTATCTAAACCATTTTGTCCAGCAAATATTGATTTTCAATTATTTAATTGTTTTTTAATAATTACATTATAATTTTCTAAATTTTTAAAATTAGTATTAATTGTATCTAAAATATATTTATTATTTTTTAAATCTATTTCATTATTAATATCTTTATTTCTTTCTTTAATAAAACTTTCTAAATAAGGAATAGTATCATTAAGATTAATTAATTCTGCTAATAATTGTTTTATATTTTTATAAAAAGATTCAATTTCTGTTTTATATTCGTTAATATTATAATTTTCAATATTAATTAATTGATTCATTTTATTTATTTTCCTTTCTTAAACATTCATCACAAATGAATTTGTATAAATAATAATGATTTGGTTCTGCTTTTTTATTACAATTATCACAATGTCAATAAACATTATTTATTTTAGTAAATATCATTTTTATTCTTCCTTTCATTTTTTAAAAAATATGTTATGATAAAATTAGTAGATTATGTATATATATATATAACCCCCTTTTCTTAATTAATAATAAATGTAACAATCAACATGTTAATAGGGTTATTTACTGAGCCTAATATGGCTATTCAATTATTAACAACAATTACATTAAGCGATATACTGTTACTTTCTAATTTGCTTAACATTAGAAGCCTTTTATCCTGATAGAAGAATAGGCCTAAAGCCAACAGTGTTTTATTTTTCTTCTGACAGTTTATTAAGTTTTAATTATTAAATTTTTGCTATTATTTTTTTTAAAAATATTTTGTGGTCAAGAATTTTCTAAACAATATAAATCACAAGAATAATGATTACATTCTTTTTGTATTTCCATTTTTAATTACCTACCTTTCTTTTATTAACAAAAAAAGAACGATTTTAGTTATATCGTTCTTGTTTTTAAAACTATGGATTAAGTTAATGCGCTCTTTGGTATAAATTATCTTGCACCAATCATTATTAGTAGTATAATGAAATGGTATGTTCATTCATTATTTTAAAAATTAGTATAATTAAAGATATAACTGCAATTATCTAAAAATATCTAGGAGGAAAGTATAAATGTGAATTGAGAAATTTGATATTCCCCAAAAAGAAATTTTTCAGATCTTAAATGAAAAGGGAATAATTAATCCTGAATTTGTTGATTATTTGAAAAAATTTGATAGTAAGATTTTATTAAAAGCATATGAAAACATGTGTTTTTCTCGAATACAAGAACAAATGCAGATGGAATTAAATTATGAAAAAGATGAAAAGGGACAAATAAAATTAGTAAATGGTATCCCAAAAGTAATAGGGAAAGTTATTAACTTTTTATCTTCACGAGGTCAAGAGGGTGTTGAAGTAGCTTATGCTAGTTGTTTACGTCCAGGTATTGATTGATTAGTGCCTGCTTATCGTAATAATGCAGCCTGAATTACAGCTGGTTATCCAGTTGAAAAAGTAATTCAATATTGATTAGGAAATGAAATGGGGAGTCAAATGCCAAAAGGTGTTAATATTTTACCAGTTAATATTCCAATTGCTACTCAATATTCACATGCAGTAGGGATTGCTTTTGCTGAGAAATATAAAAAAGATAAAGGAATTGTTATTACTACTATTGGTGATGGTGGTACTTCTGAGGGTGAATTTGCTGAAGCGCTTAACTTTGCTGCTATTCATAAATTAGCAATTGTTTTTTTTATTGAAAATAATCAGTGATCATTAGATACCCCGACTGCTAAAGCAACAATGAGCCCAACTTTTTCACAAAAAGGAAGTGCTTATGGGATACCTAATATTCGTGTTGATGGTAATGATTTTTTTGCTGTTTATCATGCAACGCAAGAAGCTATTGCAAGAGCAAAAAAAGGTAATGGTCCTTCATTAATTGAAGCTGTTACTTATCGTCAAAATGCACACTCTGCTTTTGATATTAAAAAAGATTATTTTTCTGTGGAAGATTTTAAAATTGAACAAGAATGATTAAAAAAAGATCCAATTGATCGCATGAGAGAATATTTAAAATCAATTAAACTTTGAGATGATAAAAAACAAGCAGAATTAGAAAAACAAATTACAAAACAGGTTAATGATGCCATTGCTTGAGCATTAAAAAATCAAAATGTTTCGATTGATGAAATATTTGATTATACATATGAAAAATTAACGCCACAATTAATTGAGCAAAAAGCAGAAGTTAAAGTTTTCTTCAATGAAGGAGAGAAAAAATAATTATGAAAAGAAATAATGTACAAGCTATTACCTTAGCTTTAGAATTAGCAATGAAAAAAAATCCTAATGTTGTTGTTTATGGTGAAGATGCTGGTAATGTTGGTGGTGTCTTTCGTGCAACTAAGGGTTTACAAGCAAAGTTTGGTATTAATCGTTGTTTTGATGCACCAATTGCTGAAGCAGTTATTGCTGGTAGCGCTGTTGGTATGGCCATCAATGGTTTAAAACCTGTTATTGAAATGCAATTTTCAGGATTTGCTTTTCCTGCTTTTCAACAGTTACTATGTCATGCTGCACGAATGAGAAATCGTTCTCGTGGTCGATTCACTTGTCCAATGGTTGTTCGTATGCCTTCATATGATTGAAATAATGGTAATAATGGTGCTTTAGAGCATCACTCAGAAGCAATTGAAGCATTATTTTGTCATATTCCAGGTTTAAAAGTAGTAATGACTTCAAAACCTAATGATACTAAAAAATTATTATTAGCAGCAATTGAAAGTCCAGATCCTGTTATTGTTTTAGAGTGTTTAGGAACTTATTTTAATAGTTATACTAGTAATAATTATAGATATGATGTTAGAGAAGAAGTTAGTGATGCTTATGAAGTTGCTGTCCTTGGTAAAGCTAAAGTTCTTACAGAATATAGTGCTGAAGAAGAACCTGATTTAACAATCGTTACTTATGGTTCAAAAGTTTATGATTGTGAAGTTGCTATTAAGATTTTAGCAGAAAAAGAAAATCTTAAAATCGAATTAATTGATTTACAAACATTACAACCATGAGATGAAGAAACGGTTGTTAATTCTGTTAAAAAAACAGGAAAACTATTAGTTGTATCAGAAGCTGTTCGTTCGTTTTCAGTTGCTTCAGAAATTATTACTGTTATTTATGAAAAGTGTTTTGAATATTTAGAATGTCCTCCAACAAGACTAACAGGATATGATATTACTGTCCCATTATCTAAAGGTGAAAAATGATTTATAATTAGTCCAGATAAAATTATGGCAAAAGTTAAAGCAATGATGAATTATCAATTTTAGTTGTTTATTAAAGGAAGGAAAGTGAAAATATGGAATTAAAGTTTAAAGATATGGATGGTTATGATGAAGTTACTGTAACTAAAGTTAATGTTGAAAAAGGTCAAAATGTTAAAAAAGGTGATAATATTATTGATGCTGAAGCAGATAAGGCTTCTGGTAGTATTGTAGCGGAAGCAGATGGTATAGTTTCTAATGTTCTTGTTAAAATAGGAGATACTATTAAATCAGGTGCTGTTATTATTGAACTGGGGGGGAAAATTAGTGATACTAAAAGTTCATCATCTTCATCAAGTTCGGTAATAAAACCTGAACCACCAGTTGCATCATCAAAAAAAATTGAACAACCTGTTCAACAAACAGGTAAAGTATTATCAACACCAGTAGCACGCGCAATGGCTCGTAGTTTAGGTATTGATATAAAACAAATTAAAGGCAGTGGTAGAGAGGGTAAAATCTTAAAATCCGATTTATTAGCTTATAATCAACCGATAACTAGTTCTGATATTGCAACAACTCCGATTAATTCAACAACTACAGTTGCTGCTGCAACTATTAGTTCACCAGATATTAATGTTACTAAAATTGAAAGTTTTGGTAATGTTGAACACGTACCATTATCAGGTATCCGTAAAGCTGTTGCTAATCAAATGTCATTATCAGTTTATACAGCACCACACGTTAGTTTAATGATTAATGTTGATGCTGAAAACTTAGTACAATTACGTACCATTTTAAAAGAACCAGCAGCACAAGATCCCGATGGTAGTGCTAAATTAACATTTATGCCATTCTTTGTTAAAGCTGTTGCCAAAGCACTAAAAGAAGAACGCTTTAAATTACTTAATTCAACTTTAAATATTGCTAATAATGAAATTCTTATTAAAAAATATTATAACATTGGTATGGCAGCTGATACTGAAAAAGGTTTAGTAGTTCCTGTAATTAAAAATGCTGATCAACTTTCATTATTTGAAATAGCAAGACAAGTTAATTCATTAGGTGATAAAGCTCGTAAAGGTTTATTAAAGGGTGAAGAAATGCAAGGTGGATCATTTACTATTACTAATTTTGGTTCAGCAGGAATTGAAATGGGAACACCAGTTATTAATTATCCAGAAGTAGCAATTTTAGGATTAGGAATGATGCAAAAAAAATTAGTTATTGTTGATGGTAAAATTGTTGAACATAAATTCTTTCCATTATCACTTTCAATTGATCATCGTGTTATTGACGGGGCCCCTGCTGGCTATTTCTTATCTCGACTTAAAGAGTTATTAGAGAATCCAACATTAATTTTAGCTTAAGGAGAAAATATAAAATATGTCTAACTATGATTTTGATTTAATAATTATTGGTGCTGGTCCTGGTGGTTATGTAACAGCAGCAAGAGCAGCAAAGATGGGTTTAAAAACAGCAATTGTTGAAAAAGGTAACTGAGGAGGAGTATGTTTAAATGTCGGATGTATTCCTACTAAAACGTTACTAAAAGGTGCTAAAGTTTATCATTATATTGATAAAGATAGTGATAAATATGGTATTACTATTAAAGATAAAAAAAATATTGAAATTAATTGAAAAGTGATGCAAGACCGTAAAGCTGGTGTTGTTAAAACTTTAACTGGTGGTGTTGCCTTTTTAATGAAATCTAATAAAGTTGAACAATTATTAGGGATTGGTAATGCAATTGATAAAAATACAATTTTAGTGAAAGATAAAGATGGTAAAGAAAAAAAATATACTACTAAATATATGATAATCGCTACTGGTTCAAAAGTAAAAATGTTTGATAATCCTGATGGTCCGCAAGGTTTAAGTGAAAAAGACTTAAAAATGAATCAGTCATTATTAACTTCAACTGAAATTCTTGCTTTAACAGAAGTACCAAAAACACTAACTATTATTGGTGGTGGAGTTATTGGTGTTGAATTTGCTGCTTTATTTAGTACTCTTGGTACCAAAGTCACTGTTATTGAATATGCAGATCGTATTTTATCATTACTAGATGAAGATATTAGTATCACTTTAACTAAAATTCTTGAAAAAAATGGTGTTAAGATTATTACTGGTCATAGTGTTAATGAGTTAAAGGCTAAGACGTTAACATATTATGCTGCAACTGATAAAGAACATAAAAAACCATTAACAGTAACTAGTGATTATTTTTTATTAAGTACTGGCCGTACCCCAGTTACTGCAGGTTTTACTAATTTAGGAATTCAAATTAAACCTAATCAAGCATTTGCTGTAAATAATAAATTAGAAGCTTTGGATGCTAATAATAACGTTATTGCTAATATATATGTAATTGGAGATGCTAATGGTCAAAGAATGCTTGCTCACGTTGCATCAACACAAGGATTAGTAGCTCTTAATAATATTTTAGTTAAAGAAGGCAGAAATGATGGTTACGATCTGCCATTAACAGAACAAGAAGTTGATTACAATAAAATGCCTAATTGTATTTATTCATTTCCAGAAGTGGCAAGTGTTGGATTAACTGAAACGGAATGTAAGTCTTTAAATAAGAAATATTTAGTTAAGAAAATACCATTTAGTATTAATGGTAAAGCATTAGCTGATGGTGAAACTGATGGCTTTGTTAAGATCATTATTGATAAAAATTATGGAGAAATTTTAGGTGCTCATATTTTATGTTCAACAGCTACTGATATAATTGCTGAAATTGTTAATATTATGCAAACAGAAGGTACTATTGTTGAATTAGCTTCTTCTTGTCATCCACATCCAACAATGTCAGAAGTAGTCATGGATGTTGCACAAGATTTAGAACTAGAATGATATCAATCTAATAAAAAATAGTTTAATTAATATATAAAATGCTACTAAAATTTTAGTAGCATTTTATATAATTTTAATATTTTAAATTAATCAATATTTTTAATAATTTTATTTTAAAGTTAATTATATAAAATAATGCTTTTTTTATGAAATAACTTTATTAATTTCATTATTTGTTTTATATTCAGCAAATATTTTTTGAAAAAGAGGATCAATTAAAACATTATTTAATACTAATTGTTCATAAGTTTCATAGTTGTGATTTCTTTGAACATAATATGTTTCATAAGCAAATAAATGCATAATCATATTACCAATAGTAGGATTACTTTCTTGATTGTTTTTTCAAAGTATTTCTTGTAATTTAATACCATGTTTTTTTAATAACATGTTCATTGAATGTTTTATTCGATGTGGTCTAGTTAAAATTAATTTATCAATTGAACTACTAATATTAACACCATTAGCAAATATGTCATCTAAACTATGAATGAAATTTCTTAATTGAATTAATTCAAGATCTTCAAATAATTGTTCATTATCTTGTAAGATTTTTTGCATTAATGGCATTTTAACATGACTATCATTTTGTTCAATATAAATTGGAAATTTAACTAGATTAGTAAAACTTTTAATGATTGGCATTAATTCTTGTTTAAATTGATATCCAAGATGATAATGAATTACAAAAAATAATAAGAAAAGATTTTCAGATATTTTATTTAAATTTCAAAAAGACATTGCTTTTTTATGCTGATTTATTGTTTTATTAAATGATTCGTGAAATTGAGTAATATTATTAATAATATCTTGTGAAGTGTTTTTCAAACACATATTTCTAAAGTTAGTAAGTGTAGTTTTTTTATAAATAAGATTTGCATTATTAAACTCTTTTAAGGCATTTTTATAATAATCTGTTGTGAAAGTTTCTACAAGTTCTTTTTGTAAACTATTAATTTTTTGCTCATCACAAAGGATAACAGCATCTTGATAATTTAAAAATGAAATAATTCAATTTATACACATTTTTTTTTGATCAACAGTTAAATTTGTATCAACGAAACATTGGAATAAAGCACCTCCAGTTTCGATGATACATTCATCAGTTGTTTTATTAATTAACATTATTTGGCACCTAACTTTCTTTTTTTGTAGTTTTAATAACTTAATTAAAAAGCGTTTTTAAAGTTAACTATCTTTTTTAATATTCTTTTATTATAAATGACTTTTTTTAATTTTAATAGAAATTACCAATTTTAATATTTTTTAAAACAAGTCAAAAAAAAGAGTGATTATTAACTTTAAATTTTAAATTAATACTTTTCAAATTATCTATTGATTTTAAGAGATTAAGTAATCCTGTATTTTTCTTTTTGTTTAACAGTTAAGTTTTTATTAATATAGAACTTGAATAAAAAACTACTAATTTTAATGATATGCTGATTAACTGTTTTATTAATTAACATTATTTGGCACCTAACTTTCTTTTAATTATAGTTTGATAACTTAATTAGAAAATATTTCAAAAGTTGGCTATCTCTTTTCATCTTTTATTATTATAAATGACTTTTTTTAATTTTAATAGAAATTACTAATTTTAATATTTTTTAAAAAGAACTAAAAAACAGTGATTATTAATTTTAAATTTTTAAAATTATTTAATGATTTTAAAGTAGTTACTATTATTATGTTTTTATAACATCAACATATGCTTTAAAATTGAACTAATGTTCATATTTTATCTCAAATTCTTTAATAAGGACTCTAATAATTTTTAAATAAGTATAATTTTATTATGCAAGTTTTTTTATAAACGTTTATATTTTCTCATTATTTAAATATTAATTTTATAATTAAAACTTAGTTAAATACTTATAGGACAAGATGTGATATTGTGAATCTTGTATACTTATTCTAACATATAATATTTGAAAGTTTTTAATTTTGGAAATTATTATTAATGGTAATAAAAAAATAATTTTTAAAGATAATTATTACTTAAAATTATTATTTTTTGGTGTTAATAATAATTTGCAAAATAATAAAAAGTATGTTAATAATTAATTATAAATTCAAGATTAGCATTAAAGCCCATTTCTTTTAAAAATTAAAATAAATGGGCTTTAACACAAAAATCAAGAGGTGAATAAGATGAACGTTAGTTTAATTAATATAAATAAATTTATTGAAAAAATAAGTCCAAAAGATGATTTTAAAGGTATCGATTTACTTGAAGAATATTATTTTTTTGAAAAGCAAGAAAATATAAAAATTTATATTGAATTAATTCAAAAAATGAATAATAAATCTTTTAAAATAGAAATCACTAAAGAAGAAAAACAAAAATATGAAGAATGTCTTTTTTATTTCACTAATGAAATAAAAAAAGCAAAAGAAAGTTATCAAAAAAAATATGTTGATAAAAAAGAAAAAATTGAAAAACTTTTAGAAAAAAATGCTCAAGATATTAACAATAGTTTAAGAATTAATAGTAACTATAGTGAAAATATTAAAAAATTAGAAATTAAAAAAATTAGTAAATGAAAAAATACTTTTCTTAAAATTATTAGTTTAAATTTTTTCGATTGAAATAAAAAAATAATAATTCAACAACAAAGATTAGAACATAATAAACTTGATAATGATAGTAAAATAAAAGCACTAAATGCAGAAAAACAAAAATATAAGGCAGCAAAAGAAAACATTGATTTTCAATTTGAGAAAGATTTACTAAAAATAAGTAATGTTATTGCAGATTTTGATCTATTAAAAGAAGAAGTTAATGGTTTAGTATCTGTAAAAAGTATTGAGGATAAAATTGAATGTGAAAATGCTAAAGAAGCATTTGTTGAAGAAATGTTTGTCCTTTTTAATAAACCTAGAAATTCATTTTGTTCACAAGACAGTGGTTTTGACTCAAAATCAAATAGTGATAGTGAAGAATGATCTTATCCAGAAGAGTTAAATCCATTTAGTAATAATTATGATTATTCAAATTTTCAACCAGCAATTAATATTAAAAATCAGATTCATTAAAAATATAAATAATTATCATAGTTATCAAAATTGGTAACTATTTAATTTTTTACAATATTAAAAATTTTTATCTGTTAAGTATTTTTACTTGACATCATTATTTGAATAGGATATTATTAAAAAGGTTTATTTGCCACAAATTAATAGAAGGAGGTAATTTATGGTTAAATTACGCTTAATACCAACAGGAAAGAGCAAATCAGTGCAACCTAGTTACAGAATTGTTGCCATTGATGTAAGAACAAAACTTAATGGTAAATATATTGATAAATTAGGTACTTATAATCCAACAAACAAAGAGAAACAAGTAACTATTGATGAAGTAAAAGCATTAAAATTTTTATCAAATGGGGCCCAACCAACAGAAACTGTTCGTAGTCTATTGTCAAGAGCAGGGATTATGACTAAGTTTCATAATTTGAAGCAAAGTAGAAAAAATAGTAATCCTAAAAAAATAACTAAAAAAGTTACTGTAAAAGATAAAATAGTTAATGATATTTCTTTAAAAAAAGAAGAAGTATCTGTTGCTTAATAGTTAGAAAATTATACTATTAAATTAGTAAATAATGAGTTTAAAGATGAAATATTTAGAGTTAGGTACTATTGTTAACACACATGGTCTACGTGGTGAAGTTAAAGTTTTATGTAATTATTATGGCAAAAAAATTTTATGAGCAGTGAAAACAACAGTTTATTTAGAAAAAAATAAGCAGTTGACACCTTTAAGTATTACTAGAGTAAGAAATCATAAACAATTTCTATTATTAACTTTTGAAAATTATGATACTATTGAGTTAGTACAAAATATGAAAAATAAACGCTTAGTTATTAATAGTGAAAAAATAATTAATGCCAGCTTACCTTGATTTTATCAAGATATTCTCCATTATCAGGCATTTGATGCTAGTAATGATATGTTTTTAGGAGAAGTTATTGCTTTCTTTGATAATAATCATCAAGGTTTATGAGAAATAAAAATGGTTAATAACAAAATCTTTTTCATTCCTAATAATGAAGTATTTATTAGTAAAATTAATAAAGAAGAAAAAAAAGTTTATTTTAATATTATTGAAGGATTAATTAATAATGATTAAAAATCAATTCACAATTATAACTTTATTTCCCAATGCTTTTAATGACTTTATGCAAACATCAATCATTAAAAGAGCAATTAGTAAAAAACAAATTAGTATTGATATTGTTAATATTAGAAATTTTGCTGATAATAAACAACAACAAGTTGATGATGCTCCTTATGGTGGTGGTAATGGTATGGTATTACAAGCATTACCGGTAATTAATGCTATTAATAATGTCAAACTTAAACATCCTAATGCTAAAACAATTTTACTTAGTCCACAAGGTCAACAATGAAATCAGCAATTAGCTTATCAATATAGTCAAGATATTAATTACATTTTAGTTTGTGGTCATTATGAGGGTATAGATGAACGTGTTATGCCTTATATTGATAAAGAACTTTCAATTGGTGATTATGTATTAACTGGTGGTGAATTACCAGCAATGGTTATTATTGATTGTATTATTAGATTGATCCCTAATGTTATTCAACATCAATCACACCTTAATGATTCATTTAACAATTCATTATTGGATTATCCAACATATACAAGACCAGAAGAAGTACTAGGTATGAAAGTTCCAGCAGTACTTATTGGTGGTCATCATGAGAAGATAGCACAATATCGTCATCAACAAGCATTAATTAACACTTATAAAAAAAGAATCGATTTATTTAAAAAATATCAATTATCAACAAAAGATAAAATAATTATTGAAGAATATAAAGTTTCACTTAAAAAATCTAAACGAAAGGAAAAATAAAACATGCAAAATGTAATTATGCAATTAGTTAGTGAAAATCAATTAAATCATGATCTTCCTAATTTTAAAGCCGCAGATACAATTCAAGTATTTTCAAAAATCAAAGAAGATAAAAAAGAACGTATTCAAATGTTTGAAGGAGTAGTTATTGCGCGTAAAGGTTCAGGAATTACCGAAAATGTTATTGTTCGTAAAACTGTTGGTGGTAAAGGTGTTGAAAAAACTTTTGCTTTACACTCACCATTAATTGATAAAATTAATGTTATTCGTAAAGGTAAAGTAAGAAGAGCACGTATTTTTTACTTACGTAAATTAAGTGGTAAAGCTGCTAGAATTAAAGAAATTAAAACAGTAAAAGCTGTTAAATAATAATTAAACCACCATTATTAATATTGATGGTGGTTTTCTAAAATGATAATAGTATAAGAAAATGTGTATTAAAGGAGTAAAAAATGTCTAATGAAAGTAGTCACAATCAAATTCATTGATTCCCTGGTCATATGATGAAAGCGATTAAAGCAATTGAAACAAAATTACCTATCATTGATGTTGCTGTTGAAATTTTGGATACCCGAGCTCCATTAGCAACAAAAAGTACTCTTTTAGATCGCTTATTAGAAACAAAAGTAAGAATTATTGTACTTAATAAGGTTGATTTGGCTGATGCTAATGTTACTAAACAATGAGTTACTTTTTTTGAAAAACAAGGTTTTGCTGTTTTATTAGCAAAGTCATTAACAACAAAAATTAAACCACAATTGTTGAATTTAATTACTAGTTTAATGCAACCACAAATTGAAAAACAATTAGTTAAAGGCATTATTAATCCAAAAATTAAAGTATTAATTATGGGCTTACCAAATACTGGAAAATCAACATTTATTAATAATTTGTTACAACGAAAAGTAACACAAACTGCTAATACACCTGGCGTTACTAGAGGTCAACAATGGGTTAAATTAAATTCGACAATTGATTTATTAGATAGTCCTGGTATTTTGCCACCAAAAATGAATGATCAAAAAGTTGTAATGATTTTAGCATTAATTAAGGCGATTCCGGTAAAACATTTATTTTTAGAAGAAATGGCTAATTTTGCTTTAACTTTTTTGCTTGAAAATTATTATGAAAGACTAGTTAAATATTATAATGTTAATTTTGATGTTAATAATATTACTAATGAAACGTTATTTTTTTATTTTAAACAATTAGCACAAAAGTATCATTTGAAATTAGTAAATGATGAAGATAATACTCATCGTGCTATGAATTTATTTATTAATGATTTACAAGTTGGAAAGTTAGGTTTAATTTCATTTGAAATACCACCTAAGGTTTTAATTAATGAAAACTAGGTTACGATATGAAGTTGATAACTATTCACCATCAATCTTGATTGCTGGTTTTGATGAAGTAGAGCGTGTGGTCAATTGCTGAACCAATTGTTATTGCTGCTGTTATTCTTAAACCAAATTTTACTCATCCGTTAATAAAAGATTCAAAGCAATTATCAGTAAAGCAACGAGCAGTAATATATCAAATTATAATTGATAATGCATTAGCAGTTACTGTTAGATTAAGAGTCATCAATTTATTGATATTCATAATCCTAAACAAAAAGGAGGATATCTTGTGATTTGGAATTAATTTATATTATTTTCATTTTCTTTTAGGATTAATATTATTGCTATTAGTAATCCTGTTATTATTGGTACCCTATTTATCTTCTTTCTAGATTTTGTGTAAAGGGGGTATGGTATATTAGTAGAATTAATCTGAATTAGTAACTTTGTAAAATAAAGACAGTACTGAAAAGCCTCAAATTAAATTAAAAAAAGTTTATATAGGCTTTTTTATTTTATAAATACTTTTTTAACCATATAAAATTTTAAAGAAACATAAAAATTATGCATAGTTTATACAACTTAAAAAGCACTTTTAAATGAGTACTTTAAAATATTTTTTTATTAAATTTTAAATTGTTAGTATGTTTGTATTAGAAAAATTTATTAAAAATTGATTTTGATAATTCATAGAATTTATTATACTAATATCAAAACTAGGAGATATAGTATGTTGAATTATCAAATTTCGCTGATTTTAATTCATTTGGTACATGATTATTTTCTTTTAGTTCATCATTATATAATCTAATTCCATTACCAAGTCCTAAAAAACAACTACCACCTACACTGCCACTTGTGTGACCATAACAAGAATTAAGTACTTGAAGATGATAATTATTTTTTTCTCAATATCAAGTTAAACCAACACTTTGACATATATCAACTCAACCTAGAACTCATCTTTTAGTAGCGTAAGGTTGTAGTGTTATTTTAAAATAAGGAGCAATATCATTTCACTGCTCTTCAGCTTTTTTAATATGTTCATTACTTATAATATCTTTATTTAAAAATCTACCATTAAAAAAATTAAGATAATGATCAGGTTCATAAGCTGTATTTCCTCAACTAATTCTTGTAGCTATAAAATCTTTTTCTTCTCCTAAAAATTGTATTTTTTTATAATTATCAATAGGTTTATCTTTCCTAAATTGAAGTCCTTAATTAATTTATTATGATAAACATTTTTACCTCATTCTTTAGAATATTCTTTTGCTGATTTATCATCATTATAATATAATTTTAATTCTTTTTCTATATTAGAACTTTCAGCATTTAATAGTCTTTTTCCATATAATTTACCATCATTTACAAATTTTGTATTTAAAAAATAAATTTGTTGATTATTTTTTGTTGTAATATAAAAATTTTCAATACCAAATTCTTTTATACTTGTTATTTCATCATCAATGTTATTTACTTTTAAAACTATCGCATTTTCATGAATTAAATAAAGTCTTTCAGTTGTACCAAGAAAAATATCTTCTTTTTTTAAATTATTATTTAAATTCTTATCTAAAAATTTTACTGCTGTAATTTCATCTTGAATATTGTTAATTTGTGGTTTTAAATCACAAAACTCTTCATATCAATAATTATTATTTAATTCTCTTCTTGGTTTATTACAATTTGAGGTTATTCTATTAAATGTTAATCGTAAGATGGAACTTAATAAAATTCTTACATTAGCGCTTGATAAATATTCTGTAATAGCATCTATTGGAACAAGATTGTTAATAAAACTATATGTAGAATTACCAATATAACTATTGATAATAAAATCAATACCATATCAATATTCAAAACCGTGATATTGTCCATCTGACCCAAAAAGTAAATTATTATAACTTCTACTTTCTGAGCTTCAGCTTACTAAAATATTATAAATTTCATTATCTCTAAATCTTAAACTAACATTACGGTTATTATTTATAATATCATTACTAATGATATTATAAATATTTCTAAATCTTAATGATTCTGCAGTTGCAAAAATAACTTGTCCTAAAGATCTAGCTAAATTTCCTAAAGGTCTTTCTGAATCAATATTTATGTCATTAGTTAATCTTAAAAAAGAATTATAAATAGTTTCTCAATTAATATTATTAGTTTCTGAAGGTAAAAGATCTCTATAATCTGGTCCAATTCCAGTTAAAGTAAAAGATCTAATTTCTGGAATTAACTCTAAATTAGGAACACGTGGAGGTCGAGGAATATATTGTCTTCGTACTAAACTAAAATCAAAATGATAATAATTATTAATTTCTCCTGTAGAAGTACCTTCATTAATTATAAATCCTTGAAGATATAAATTATCTGTTCTAAAAACTAGTTCTAATATTTGGGAGCATGGCGAAGATGTCTATTAATATATAATTACCCCTTTTCACTTAAACTCTCATATTCTAATTTATATAAAAATTATTAACAAAGACGAGAATAAAAATCTTGTCTTTTTTTTGTAATTGTAAAATTTTAAAATTTTTATTATTAACACCCTTTAAATATCTACTACACGCCGTGACCAAGTAGGAGAAAGTTAATAATTAATAACCATCTTTAACACTATTATCAACACGTGTTAGGGAATTAAAAAAGTGAACTACAACACAGTTGTTAAAAATAGTAGCTAAAACATGTGGACTTGCATGGATAAATAAAAAGTGGAGTGATACCTAATAAAATATACTAACCATTAAATGGTAATTCTTGGGGTGGGAGCGAATTGGTAACTAGTATATATAGACCTACTAGGGAACCTACTATATTAATTCTATTAATTCTTTATTTAACCAATCTTGTCACTACCCAGTGAGCAAGTGTTGGTTTTATTTTTTATTTTTTTTGAAAAATTTTTTTGGGCGAGAAAATAAATTTAAAACTTGTAAAAAAAATTGAGCGGTGCCGGTTCAATTAAAATATTAATTTATTTAACATAAATTAAATAAATATTGAATCGAATGCCTCAATGTTTTTTAAAATTTTAAAATTTTTCGAAGCCCACTTTTACTAGAAAAAAAACTAATAGTATCAATAATCTAAAAATAAAATATATATCCTTTATGCAAAAAGCAATAGATATATAGAAAGGATTATTATGCAAATTAATAAATCTTTTAAAACAAATTTAGGAACTTTATATAATATGGATGCATTAAAATTCATTAAAACATTACCACATAATAGTATTGACTTAATCATTACTGATCCTCCATATTTATATAATAATATGAAAATTAGAAATAATTCAAAAGATAAATTTAGTAAAGCAAAAAATAAATTATCAAAAGAATTAATAAATAATAATCTTTTAAATTCTTATGATATTATTACTTATCTTAATGAATTTAAAAGAATTTCAAAAAATAAATTTTTTATTATTTTCTATAATAGAAATCAATTATATACATATTTAGAATGAATTAATAATAATAAATATTTTAAATTTAGAGTATTTACTTGAATTAAAACAACACCTATGCCCACAAGAGTGTTTATGAAAGAAGATAGAGAAGAAGCAATAATAATATATTATTGTAATTCTAATTCAAAAATAAGAATACCTAATTATTCAAAAATGCAATCAAGTTTTTGAATAGGTTCTACTTATAAACCAAAAAATTTAAGATTTCATCCAACAGTAAAACCATTAGAAATGATTAGAATATTAATTACTAAATTTAGTAATGAAAATAGTATTATTTTAGACCCATTTATGGGTAGTGGGACAACTGCTATTGCATGTGAAGAATTACAAAGAAAATGATTAGGTACAGAAATTAACAATGAATTTTATACTCAAAGTATAGAAATTATAAAAAAAATTGGGAGCATACCGATGTTGTCTATAATATTCATTAATTGTCTTTAAATTATAAAGGTAGACGAGAATAATTTAGACTCAATATGCAATTGTATATTTATCTTAACATTTGTAAAGCATAAGTCAACAATAATACTCAATTTTAAAAATCAATTCATATCAAAAATACTTATTATAGTTTACTTTAATAAGTTTTATTTTATTTTTAGTTTTTTTTATAAAATTAAATTTTAATTTATAGTAATTGTACTGCTGTATTTATTTGATAGCATTTAAAGTCAACCATTTTTGTATACATATCAATATTATAAGTTCTACTTCCAATCATATATTTTAAAATTTGTTTAATATTAGTTTCAGTAAAACAACCAATATTTTCAACTAATGCTTGATTTAATATGCCATCTTTTGCATTAATAAAATAACCAACTTTTAATTTTGGATATTTTAATATTAATGAATTTAAAAAATCAATTAATTCATAATATTGACCTTTTGAAAATAAATTTTGTGCATATTCATAATGTAGTTTAGCAATTTTATTTTTTCTTCTTCCTGCCATAATTCCAAGAAATAAAACATGAAAAGCATGAAATTTATCTAAAATAAATTTAGCATTTAAAATTTTAGCAGTTTTTCTAATCCATTTTGCACTATCTCCACAAACTATTAAATTTGCTTGGTCAAAATTTTCAAAATATAAATTACCATATTTTTCAATTAATTTAGCAGTTTTTTCTGCACCAATTTCTGTTTTTGATACTCTTATTTTACATGCAGCTCTTTTATTAATTAATTTTCCATTTTTCTTTTTACCAGTACACATTACTAGTAATCTCATAGAACATTTCTTACAATTTTTATTACTATGTTTATCATTAAACTTAAACTTTCTATGACCATCATCAATATTTACATATAAAACTTGATTTGGTTTTAACTTTATTTTAGGAATATTAATTTTTGGTAATTGAAATTTTTTATATGTTCTATAAACAGTACTACTACTTATTAAATTATTAATAAAAGTATCACAAACATCACGATATCTTTTTCCGTCAGTAAAATATTTTAAGATTTGTTTAATAACATCTGGTGCAAGTTTGCTATACTTTTTAACACCAAGATATACATCTAATAATGAAACATATTCATTTTTTTGTGTTTTTTCATTATAATATACACAGATGCGTCTTTTATAAATTAATAAACCTTTTTTTGATTTTAATTTTCGCTTTCTAAATTTATATGATTTATATATAGACTTATCACATTCATTTCATAATTTCTCATCTATTTTTGCAAATAATTCTTTTGTTTGTTTTAAATTTAATTCATCTTGATTAAAATAGTGTTGTTCTCAATTAAAATGTTTTTGTGAAATTAACATTTTTTATTTCCTTTCTAATTTTGGGTGTTAATAATAATAAATTTTAACTTATATATGTTAACTAAGGAGAAAATATGCCATTCATTAGTAGTTACTTACAATTAAATAAAAAATATGACCTTAATTTTAGTGATAATAATTATGGTTTTAGTTGAGATATTTTTAAAAATTTTGCTGGTGATGAATGAGCAGAATATTTTACTACTAATTGTTTTTATCGTTTTATACCAACAGCACGGGGAACAAGAAAAACTTGAAATTGTTTAGCATTTGATTTATTTATATGCTGTAATTTTAGTGATAGTAGTGTCCAAGAAGTAAGACGATATGAAAATACCCATAGCGAAACTACTATTGGTGCATTAATGAATGTTTGCCAAGTATTATTAGATAAATATGATATTAATTTATTACCTAATAATCCCCATGGTATTAAATGAAAAATTACTAAGGACGGTGGGTGTATTATCTTTCCTAATAATCAACAAATTGACTTTATTGGTTATGCAAATGGTAATAAAATTTTTGGAAAAGAAGCAGGTGGATCAAGTTTTTTAGGTTCACGAACAGATGAAATAATTATGGCAGAAGAAAAAGAAACATTAACAGAAAAACAATTAACATATAGATATGAGCGATTACAAAATTCTATGTTTAGAAGTAATCGTATTAAAGTGTCAAATGAACCAATTAAAGAATGAAATTGAACATTTATTGATAAAAATATATATAGTTCTACTTTTGGAAAATCAATTACTCGCTATTTTTATAAAAGTTTTTTTATTACTTTTACATGTAATCCTTACGATAAATATCATCCATTTTATTTAAAGTACTGTACACCATTTTTACCATTAAATGATAAAATAATGGGTAATCTTAAAAAAGTTGGTAAAGTTTATTATGAAAATAAAGAAATGTTTAGTGGTTTAGGTTTATTTATTGTAAGATTTATTATTCAACCATTTTGAAATAAATTGCCAGAAATTCAAAAAAGAACATTAATAGAAATGAAAAAAAGTAATCCCGATGAATTTAATACTGTTTTTTATGGTTTTGAATTCTTAGATAGTGATGCAACAATTTTTCCATTTCAAAAAACATTAAAATATTGACAAAAATATGATTTAAAACAATTTTATAATCAAGAAAAAGATATGTATAAATTTGATTTTTATAGTGTTGGTATTGATTGAGCAACTGGTCATAAAGACCATACTGTATTTATGGTAGTTGGTTTTAAAGAATATAATAATACTGGTTATTATGATGCTTATATTATTTGTGAATTAGTAGTTACACCAAATGACTTTATTAATGAAAATGAAAAAATTAATGCTTATGTAAATGAAATTTTAGGATTAATGGATAATTTTGAAAATTTTGAACAAGCAATTTATTTTTATGATGATAAAGCAAGAACTGCCATTGATTGATTAAATCAAAAATTAATTGATGAACATAATATTATTCTTATTACCCAAAGTGCGATTAAACATGCTTCAAATCTAAATCAAGAAGCAGGATTAACTAATAGAGTAGTTTGAATGAGAAATATTATGAGTTATGGAAACTTTTATGCTAATAAAGATGATTTACCAAAAACTACGCAATGTCTTGAAGAATTACGTTATGATCAAACCAAAACTAACATTCCAGATAAAAATATGTACCAAGATCCTTATGATGCTCTGTTTTATGCACTATATCCATATAAAAATGTAATTCGTGGTAAAAATAATGCTACTGTGAAAAAAAGTATCTTCACATTTGCGATATAATAAACAAGTAACATATAATTAATAGTATAGGTATCACAAAATAAACGCCTTTAATTTAGGCGTTATTTTGCGTTTAAAAGGCATATTGTAAAAATAATAAAAAATAAGTATACTTTAAAAGTAAAATTAAGGAAAAAGGAGTAATTAAACATGAAAACATGAATAAAAACAAATTTAAGTAAAATAACATTAGCATTAGCACTAACTGGTGCAACAACTGGAACAATAGGATTAATCATGGGGGGGGTGCTTACCCATAATATAGGTACTAATGTTAAATATTATTTAGAACCAAATGGAGAAGTAGTATATGGAACAACAACTATTTGATGAAATAAATGAAGTAGTCCAAGTAAAATAAATTTATATTTTGCTAAAATTAAACATCATGATGAAGATATAAAATGAGATGGTATTTATCCGGATGGATATTTTAATGATTAAATTTCAATATTAATATAAGAGATATTTTCATTATATTTATCAAATAAATTAACGTTTTTTAAGTTTATCTCTTGTTTATTAGTAATTAAAATTAATTCATAATTTCCAGCACCGAATATCCCACTAATTTCTACCCGATTTAAGTTATTGATCGGGTTTTCTATTTGTAACTCAAATTCGCTATTATTATCAATTTGTGAAATTTCTTTATAAAATTCTAATTTGGAAAATAATTGAGACTTATTTGAACCATATAAATTTAAAACATTAGCAATTTTAGTTTTATCAATAATTGTTTTTGTAAAGTATTTCCCATATTCACCATTTCCTAATGTTCAATCTGCTGGAATTAATGACGGAATATTATTACTTTCTAATTCATTTGTAATAGATAATCAATTAAATTGATTGTCATCTAATTTAAATAATTCATTTTGACTAATATCATTATTTTTCAGTTTAATGTTATTAGCATCTGTAAAATCAAAATACACAGATTTTAACACTACTTTTGCATCTTTAAATTCTCAAACTTTATCAGATGTAGAATGTATAGGATTTGATTTTAGTTCAAAATAATAAGGTAATAATAATTTATAGTCATCATTTAAACCCTTATTAATTGACATTGTTGAATAAATATTACTAGATAACATAATAATTATTTGTTTAAATATTTGAATTTGTGGTAAAATCACATAATTTGGGTAATCTAATTTTCATTGTTTAAATAAATTAGTTATAACATCTTCTGGTTTTTGTCCTTCAAATTTTGCTCGCATTTTATCTAAATCATTCATATCCTTTGCGACACTTCCTAATGAAGCTCCATCAAAGTTTCTATTATAAGTATAAGTATAAGTTAGCATATCTAATAATACTTTTTGTAAACTATCAACTGTTGGTGCATCTTTAATTTCTAATTCAACATCTTTGAATTTATCATTTGTTGCAACGTTTGGGTAAAAAATAGATACTCCACTATGAAGTTTCCATATTTCTTTATCAATTAATTGTTTTTCTCCTTTTAATGGCCAAGGAAGGGGATCTGATGAATCATCTGAATAACCTAATCAAGCATTAGTTACTCTTGCATTATTAAAAATTTCTTTTCTTGTTTCTTTACCACCACCAATAGCAATTAAATCTAAAACTGATTTTTCTTGTCCAATAAATTGTTTTGCAAGATTTCAAGGTAATATTTGTTCACTAAATCATTGCTCTAATATTCTAACTTTTGGTTGAGTTTCAATAGGCATTGATAATAGTGGAAATGCTATCTTATCTTTAACAAATAACTTTGGGTATACTTCCATATTATCAACTTCACCAAGTACCTTTATATTGCCAAAAATCATGCTTCTAGGGGCTTTAATTTTTAAACCAGTTACTTTGGTATCTTTATCTAACGGTTTTTGTAATTTAATAATGATTGGATAACCATCTCTTGTTTTAAAATCTTTAATTTTAATAATAGTTATACTTTTAGTACTTCTTGTTTTTGGATTTTGATAAGGTTGTGAATAATTATTAATAATATATAAATTATCAATATTATTATCAGTTAATGGTTCATTAATCGATACAGCATATAACTTAAATTGGTTTAATAATTCTATTTCTTGAAAAATTAAATTTTTAATATCAGTCATACTATATTCAATTGTATTATCATTAATATTTGTACTTGCTCTTTGATTTAATTGCATAGTAAAGTCTGATGTTTCAGCAGCAATTGTTTTTAATACTTTATCAATATCAATAAATCCAATTTTAATAGTATTTGCTGAAAATCTTAAACTATTATTTTCATTATTTTTAAATAAACGTGCAATTTCATAAATATAAATTGTTCTTTTTTTAAATTCATCATATGCTCTATTAATATCTGGATCACTAGTAGCACGCATCATATTAGTAAAGTCATAAGGGATATTATCTATTAAATAATCATTTTCTATTTCTGCTTGATTAAGTTTAGTTTGCTTTTGTTTCTGTGGAAACTTGGTTTGTGGTTTGTTGTCTTGGTTGTCCATTGTTCTCTCCTATTAATTGGTTATTTTCGGGATTAAATAATTTTAATTTAACTGTTAAATTATTAATTTCTTGTTCATCATTAATATTAAATGTTTTACTAGTTAATAAATCTTTATCGACACTTACTAATATTTTAATAAATTTAAGAATATCAATATTAAATTGTCATAATTTTTGTTCAATATAATTAATAGTTGAAATATTTACAGCTGTACTTTCGGGAACTGATTGTTGTGCTGATTTCTTTTGACTTGGTATGTGTATACCACAACGTTTAAATATTTCATTAACATTTCAATCGTATATATCAGTTAAGTTTTTACCTTTAAAATTACTACTTGTCATATTAATATTTTCATTTTTTTCATTATTATCACCAGTAGTTTTTCAAATATAGTTTTTAGTAACTAATATTCTTACTGCTTCTTCCATTGAAGATTGAACATTACCATAAGTTTGGTCAAAAATAAACTTCGGTGAGTTTAAAATGCTATCTAAAACAATTTGTTCATAAATAACATCTAGTGCTTTAATTTTATCCATTACTTTATCACAATCTGCTAACTCATTGGCTTTATTTCTCATAATTGCTATTGGTATATAATTAATGTTTAATGTTTGTTCTTGTGATAAATTAGGATTATTAATGTATGATTTAAAATCTAATTTAGTTTGTTTTTTAGTATCATTAATACTATAAATTGCACGATTAATTGTTACTTGTTTATTATTTAATGTATAAACTTCAAATAATCTTACTGTTTGTGCATTTTGTTCATAATTATCATAAAAAATAGTACATTCAATTAATTTACCAGTAATATCATAAACTCTTTGTTGGATATCTACTATTTGAAAATATAAATTATCATTAGCAATATAAATTAAATAACCACTAATTCCTAATTTACTTAATTTAAAAATAGAATTTCAATTTTTACGATAAAATTCTTGTTGAATTAAATATTGTTTAATAGTTTCATTATTAATATCTAGTGGAGCATTATATAAATTAGCATTATTTTCTGCTACAAAATCAGTAAAATAAGTTTCATGGTTAAAATCATTAAAACCAAAATAATTTAAAATTGAAGCATGAGTACTTTTATTTTTATTAGTTAAAAATTTTAATTTTTCACTTTGATTATCACTAATATTTGTTTTATCTTTTCTTTTTCAAAAAGGTTGCATAAGTATTTTCCTTTCTAAAATATTTGATTAATTTTTAATATTATTTTTATAATAATAAATATAATTAAACTGCTGCTGCTGTTGATAATATAACTCCTATTAAACCTAAAATAATTTTTATAATTTTAAAAAACATAATCTTATTCCTGTAATTCTTGTAATTTTCATAAATAACCCTGATCTGTTATTAATTTTATAAAATTATTATTTGCAATATTAATAGATGAAGTTCTTCGTAAACTTGGAAGAAAACATACTCAATATGATAATGAAGTTTCTTGTCAAAATATTTCTATTGTTTGCATTGGGTATTTACCCATATTACTATTACTTACATTATTAAGGTCATAAAATATTTTATAATAAGTATTTGGTTTTAATTTATAAGAAATAGTTGTACCTAATGATATTGCTACATCTTTTCATTTTGGACATGGACAAGGAGTTGGTGGATTTTCTTTTAATTCAATATCTCAATTATTTTCATCTATTTCATTAGTTTTTAAACTTTTTGAATTAATTTTGAAAGGTTTAATTATATTTACTTTAACAGTATTTTGTAATTCTTCTAATGAAAATATATTTCCATATTTTTGATTACCACCAGTCATAATTAAAGAATAATTATGATTAATAACTTTTAAACTTAAAGTTACTTCTTCATTATCAATTTTTCCTATTGTAAGAAAAAAAGTATCATTATATCCACCAAGAAACCCACCAGTTTTAAATTCTACTTTAATTTTTGTATTAACTTGATTAAATGGTGGTTTTTCTCATGTTATATATGTTCTATATAATTTATAAAAACCAAGTTGAAAATCACCATATTCTCTATTACTTATACTTTTTCCTATTATAGTTCAATTTTCTTTATCTTGTTTTTTATCTAATAATTCATTCATACCACCAACAATAGTTTTATCAGTAGTTAATAAATCAGGATTATCTGTACCAAGAGCATTTGCCATAAAAGCAAACTTAAATTGACTACTATCAACTTTATTTTTAAGTTTTTCATCAACTTCTGGTTTTGTATAATAATTATCTAAATTAGGTGGTTCATTTCCACCAGTAGCACTAATAACATTAGTATCACTAATATGAATATTTTCACCAGCAATTAATTTATCTTGTTTTTTACTTATTTTTTCATCAATAAATTTATGAACATATTTAACAGGGGGTATATCTTTATCACCAGTAAAAGGTATAGTTCCAAAATCAATATATTCAAAAGCACCCCATTGATTTTCTCTTACATATTTTAATTTATCTTGCTTCTTATCTATATTAGTTTTATTTTCATTAATTGCTGGAACAATTTGTTTAACAGTTGTTTGTAAATTATTATCATTTATATTTTGTTTTTTATCTAATAAGTCATTAGTTTCTTGTTTTGTATAATAATCATGCTCAGTACTATCTTCTGCTATAAATTCAGTTGGTGTGCCTTTTCCAATATATTGATATAATGTAACAGAAATAGGTTGATAATTAATATCATTAGAAGTTACAGTAATATCATTTCATTCCTTAGTGAATAATAATTGAATTTTAACATTATCATTTACAATTAATTCATCTAATTTAATACTTGTTTGTATTGTTTTATTAATTTCACCACCTAAATTAAATATAGTTTTTTTATTACTATATATATAATTATCAGTAGGATTAGTAGTGGATTGATAACTATAACCTCATATTGCTAAATATATTTTTCCAAATTCATTACTAGGAATAAAAGAAGACATTTTCTTTCATAAAGGACTAGTTGCAATATTAAATCAATTATTTTTAATATCATCAATATTTTCATTTGTTTTAATTAATTCACTATTTAATTTTGTAATTTCATTTTCATTGGTAGTAATTCGTTTTTGTTGTTTAGCAGAAAAGTCAGCAGTTGCAGCATGGGTAAAATCACCAATTTGGGGATTATTTTGTAAAGCTTCGGGTGGTAATGTCCCAATTTCATCAGGTCAATCTAAAATCATTGTTTCAGTTTTTGGATCATATTCAGTTGCGACATAACCTTTATTAACAAACTTACTAACAGGACCCCTATATATCTCATTTTCATTATCATCAACTAAATCATCATATAATTTCATTTGTTTTGATAATGTAAATTCTTTTTGTTCTTTAATTAATTCATCAACTTGATTTTTTGTATAAAATGCTTTTAAGTCAATTTTGTCAACATCTAATTCATCTTCACTATAATTTAAAAATACTTGTTTTAATTCAGTTAATCTTGCTCATATTTTCATTCTACTAGGTGCTAAGTCTCAAACATTAATACTAGGAATACTATTTGCACTAAATGAGGTACCATTATTGAATTGAATAGTAGCATCAACATTAAACTCAATTGGTGTACGATTAAATACTCAATGTTCAACACAAACATACACCATATCTCTTAATGTTTCTTTAATTAATTCATCTTTAAAACTATCAAAAGGAAATTTAGATAAAATAAAATCAAGATAAGCATTAATATCATTTTGAGCGCGAATAGCAAAAGTTGTAAATCAATCATTAATATTAGGTCATGTATTTATATATTGTTGTGGAGTTTCGATAATTTTTCCAGTTAATGGATATCAGTTATTATAATTTTCTAGACTAACATCAGTTCAAAGTTTATTAATCATAATTTATCATTCCTTAAAAAATGCTTTTTTATAATGCTTAGTTTTTGTTTTAGTTTTTCTATGTGATATATGGATAATTTCTTTTTGTAATTTTTTCTTACCTTTTTCTACAACTTGACTATATGCAAATTTTTCTAAATGATGTAATAATCCTGTACCAAATAAAGTATTAACTGAAAATTTTAAACCAACATTTTTAAATGATTTATTAATATTTTCAATAGGATTATTAATAACATTCACTACTTTATGATAGGTTCTTATTGTCCTAAAAATTTCTCTATATACTTTAAAACTATCTCTAATTACTTGTTGAACAACTGGTGGAGCAAATGCAATTGCTTTTAATCATTTATTACGACTAACTCCATAACCAATGTATCAACCACTATATCAGCGATATCAATGGAATGGATATATTTGCGTAACAAAAGTTTCTGCTTTAAGAATACTATCAATAACTGTAATTGGTTTATACTTAGGATTACGATGATAAATAGTAATTGCACATTTACTTAATGATAAAGGTTGAATTTTGCAACCGATAAATACAGGTGAATTTAATGGAATTAATTGTGCATGTTTAATTGCTTTTTTCTCTGCACTAGTAAATAAAACTGTTGCTTTTTCTTTTAATTTATTAATTTTTTCCATTACCTTTTTTTCTAAATTTTCAAATTTTTCTTGTAGTTTATAGATACTTTCTCGTAATTTTTCAAAATATGGAGTATCTTTTCAAAATTTATTTAAACCTTTTTTTAAATAAAATCTAATATCAAAATATTTAAAAGTTTGATTTGCTTTTAAAACAATTTTATGAATTGCACTATTTTTAAAATTAAATTTAATAGCATTAGCACGAATTTTTTGTAAATCCAAAATTAAAGATTTACCATATCTATTCTCTGCATGGATGGTATGAACTAAATTTAATCAATCATGTTGGTTCATTTTTAATACTGCTTTTAATTCAGTATTATATTTTTTTAAAAAGTTATTTGCTTTTTCAATATCTTTGATTTTAAATTTTGGCGTTAATTGCGGACTTAATTTTATTAATGTATTTTGTAATAATAAATAATCTTTTAACTCTTGTGCTTCTAATTTTTTAAAATTATTTTTAAATTCTCTTTCAGCAACATAACCTAAATTTTGGATTATGGTTTCACGATTAGGAGCAAAACTATAATTAAATAAATAACGTTTATTACCAATAATTTTATCTGTTAAAATTTCTTTGCCACTTACTTGACTAATAATTTCTTGTAAGTTTTTTGCTTCTTTAACACCTATTTGTTCTAATGTTTTAGTTTTTTGTGCTAGTTTAATAAATTTAGTTGTCCGATAACCACGACTTATTTTATTAAGTCCAGCAAATGCTGGTAATACATTAAAAAAAGTATTTAATGGTGTTACATTTCCTTTTAAATAATCATAAACTTGATTAATAGTAAAATCAGTTAAAAACTCGACACCAACAGCACTAATACTAGCAATAAAATCACTTGCCCCTAATCCAAGTGCTATGCTTTCACTTAAACCGCCAGTAAAAGGAGCAAGTGCTACTGCTATTACTTGGACACCAATCATTTCTAAAATTTCTCATCAAAAACTTTTATTTTCTTGTTGCTTACTGATTCTAGTATGTTTTGGTTTATTGATATTGAAAAGTATTGCTGTACTAGTTGTACCAATTGCCATGATTAAATTTCCTTAATTATTGAAGCGTTATTTTAATTGGACTTGTTGAACCTTTATAATTTGGATCATTTACATTTGCTCTAATCACTATATATAAATCACCAGTTTTTTGTTTATTATTACTAATAATGTTTTTACCTTGCTCATCACTAAAATATTTAATAGTTGGATTTTCCAAACTTGGATTTAAACTATTAATTTCTTTTGCATATAAAATATTTGTGTCTAATTCTTTATTAGTTTTATTTGTTTTTGCAGTAGGATTATTTATTGTTAACGTTGTAATTTTAGATTTTAAATCATTTTTTACTTCACTTTTAATTACTCCACATAACATTCAACGTGATGTTGTTTCTTTTTTTGACATATAAGGAATTGATTGCCCAAATACTTCACCACCAACTAAATAAGTTCTACCAACTTTACCATCTGCAACTTGTTGTAAATAAATAACTGTATTTTGTAACATATATCTTTTCATTGCTTTTGGCGTTGCTAAAATAAAATTCATTATTTCATCTTCATTTTTATCATTTGTAAATGTCATATAATCATCTAATACAATTTGACATAATACACCTTTTACATATAAGTCATTTCCATTTAAACGTAATTGTTGTGCTAATTCATTATCAGTAATTATTCCTTTATTATCTGCTAAATAAACTAAACTATCATAAAGATTATTAGTAATAAAAAATTTACAATTTGTACTATTTCGTAATTGAAATAAAGTATTTCATGCCGATAACATTGCTTTTAAATATCCAATTGGTGTTGGATCAGTTATTGTTACTTTTGTAGCAAATTGAGAAATTATGTTAGTATCATCATTTGCTAATTTATCTGTTAAATCATTAGCAACTTCATATTGCATACTGTCTAATAAATTTTGACCATTTTCAGCATTTAAGTCAATATTTGCAATAGTTTCACCAGCAAGATATGATTTTTCAATTATTTTTTCAATTTTATCAGTAGTAGCATACCCAACATCATATCTTTGACTTTTGTCATCTCATGAAATAACTTTAACTTTTGGGTCTTTTGGTAATTTAATAATAAATTCAATTTTTGTAGAGTTAGTCATTTCAATTGGAAAAAAGTTTGCTCATGGTGAATTTGATTGTTTAAAAAATTCAATGAATTCTGGTGCTTCAACTAATTTTTCTGTATTATTTAAGTTTGTTTGAATATTTACTGCCATTTTAAACTTCCTTTTCTATAAATAATTTTTCTTTTTATAATCCAATAATGGATTAATTTTAATTGGTGTTTGATTTGTTAATATAGTTTCTTGGTTACCACCGGTATTAATTGGTTCTTTAAACAATGGTTGTTCTTTAATAATTTTTTTAATAGTATCTTCTATTTTTGAATTTTCTATATTATTTGTTTTAAATTTTAAATAATCATAAAATTCACTTTTAACTTGATATTTTTTAAATATATTAATTATTTCTTTTTCTTTAATTTCATTATTTAATTTATTTAACTTATTTTCTGCTTCATTAACTTTATTTTCTATTTCTTGTGAAACATCATTTTCAGTTAAAGTTTGAGTTGTTTGTTGTACATTAGTTTCATTTTCTAACATTTACAGCACCCCATTATTTAATTTCTTTATTAATTTTTTCATTAAGTTTTGCTAATTTTTTTTGATGTTTGATAATTTTATTATTTGCTCTAACATGTTTTGGAGTTGTAATAAATCGTTTTAATAAAACAATAATTTCTCGACAAAGTAATATACCAGTACTAATTCCAATTGTTTCAAGTGCTTTTAAAAAATCTTTCATTTTTATATTTTCCTTTCTTTTTATAAGTGATAATAATTTTCATCAAATGATAATTGTGCATTAATATTAACTTCACTCATATCACTACCATAACTATTAATACTTACATTATCATTAATAAGATTTGCAGTTTCATTAGTGAATACTGTTTCTTGCATTTCAGTATTATTATGTACTGTTTCCATAGGTAATAAATTATGAATAATTTCACTTATTCCTGCAATAATTGTAGGAATAGCATAAGCATTATTAAAATCATTATTTATCTCCATTGCTACACCACTACTTATTAAACATCCACCAGTTGCCATATTTGCTATTTTTCTTATATTTTGAAATCTATTAGGTATTAATTCAGTTAAACCACTAATAAGATTTGAAATACCATAAGCATTTAATGAAATATAAGTATCTCAATCCATTAAATTATTAGGATTATTATTTATACTTAATAATGGTCATGGGGGCGTTTCTGTAGTTGTTGTAGTTGTACTTGTAGTAGTAGGAATTATTGTTGTCGTTGGTTCTATTGGATTAATATTATTTTCTGTTCATTTACTATAATTTGCTAAACCAATTGTTCCTAATCCTAATAATATTTTTTTACTACTATTAATTACTTTTGTTTTATTACTTGGTCTTTGATTTAAGTTTCATATATCTAAACCTAATTTTTTACCAAATAATAAACTATTAATTGAACCTAATATTGGATTACCTATTAATTGACCATAATAAGCACTTGTACCTATCATTGCTGCAATAGGACTTATTCCAATTCTTATTAATTTTAATAAAGTATAATTTGATTGTGTATTTTCTATATTTGGCATAATTTATTTTACTTTCCTTAATTTTCTATTTTTTTAATTCAAACTTTTACTCAACCTTGATAAACATCATTATCACCAACTATTAATGCAACATTATCTTCGGGGTCAGAAATAATTATATGTTGTGATTTAACATTAGGATATTTCATTAAGATAATTGTTCTAATATCATTATGAGTACGAAGTGCTTGTGGTGATGGTGATAATATTTCAATTTCATCTTTATCACCAAATAAAGTAGGTAATATAATCATTAATGAAATTCTCCGTTTTCTATTTTTTCAAATATAGTATCAAAAACATATAAAGTTTCTGTTGTTAATTTTTGATTCTTTGGTAATTTATTAAAATATTTAATTAATTTTTCTTTATTAATACAATCTTTATGCCTTGATTTATTAATTTGATCAACTTTAATTCTATGTTCAGTACAATATGCTCTTCCATATTCATCTTGTTTCTCTTCTGTTTTATTACTACATTTTCAAGTTACACTACCATTTGCGTTAACTCGTTCTGTTCAATCACAATAGTTCATTATTTATTCTCCTTTAACTATATTTTTACATTCTCGTTTATGATATTCTCAACAATTAGGAATTGGTCTATCACAATAATATTTATTACAAATTTTACATCTATAAATATATGTTTTAACTGGCCGATATTGATAACGACAACCATTACACATCATTATTTATTTTCCTTTTTATGAGTTTTAGTATGTTTAATATTTTCTTCATCACCTATCATTATTTTCCACAATAGGTACAACAATATTTTGTTCAATATCCCATAATTATTTATTTTCCTTAATCATTATCAAAATTCTTTTTCTCCTAATTGTATTTCTAAATCATCGATTCAATCATCAATCATGCTTTGAGCAGAATTATAATATCCATTTTTAAGATGATCACGTATTGCATATAAAATCTTTAAATCTAATGATTGACTATCCCAGCGTTGTGTTACTTCTTTTACATCAACAGTTATTTTTTTCATTATTTACATTCCTTATTTTCCTTATTTTTTGTTAAATTATTAACTATTTTTTTTAAACATTTCATACATCAATTTTTAGTTAATCAAATTCTTTTATTACAATATTTACATTTATTCATTTTTACTCTTTTCATTTTTTAAATCATTTAACATTAATTGAACAAAATGCACGATTTTTAGGAATATTTAAAGTATTAAAGATTTGACCACTTACTATAATTTCATCGTTTTTGTTTAATAAAATACATCGTTTATAAAATTTTGGGTTATTAAAAATTAAAGTAACATAGTTTAAACCATTCCATTGTCCACGAACACTATAATATAATTGTTTATTACCTTTTTCATGATATTTTGCTTCAATAGTGTTACTAAGTTTTACTGTTAATTTAACATAATTTGCTTTATCTTTCATTTTTAAAATTCCTTAAATAATATTGAATATGCTTATATGCATCTTCTTCATGTTTTGTTAATTTTATATTTCCTTTATAATTTTCTATTTTGTTTTTATTTTTTGGATGGTTTTCTAGATAATCTCATTTCATAACATCTTGTACTAAAACCATTAATGCACCAATAATTTTAGGAGTTGCTAATGGATTAGTTAATAATTGTTTTGAACTTAAAAAGAAATTTTCTACAATAACTAATATTTTTTTATTAATAAATTGTTTTTTAATTTTTAAAAAGCATTCTTTAAATAGATTTTTACTTTCTAAAACAGTTTTAGTTTTAAATGTTTCATTAAAAATAATATTATTAGTTTCATTTGAATATATAATAATTCCATTATTACCAATCCCAGCGGGGTCAATACCAATAATTAAGTCATATTTCATAGTACTAATTAATTCTTTATTATTTTTGCTGTTTGTTTAAGGTATTTAGGTAATTTATCATAGCAACTATTACATATTAGATAAGGTATAGACCAATTTTTATATTTAATAGTTTTAGTAGATTTATTAATACAATCTTTTCAAACTTTATTAATACAAACTTTTAATTTACATTTTTGATTTTTATTAATCTTCATTATTATCCTTAATTTGTTTTTTATTATAAATTATTGCAATTCCTAATAATAAACCTATAAGATTTAAAGTAATAAATAAAAATACAATTCCAATTGCATTATTATCATTACACATATATAACCCCATAGTTGTTAATATTATTCATGCAAAAATTCCTATTATTATTAATAATATGATTGTTCCAATACTCATTAATACTTCCTTTTTTTTATCAATATATCCTGTTGCTTTTAGCATAAAGGATATATATTTTTGTTTTTTTTATTATTAATACTATTAGTTATATTTTTCTTAGAAAAATGGGCTCGAAATAAATTATAAAATTTTAAAAAACATTGAGGCATTCGATTCAATATTTATTTAATTTATGTTAAATAAATTAATATTTTAATTGAACCGGCACCGCTCAATTTTTTTTACAAGTTTTAAATTTATTTTCTCGCCCAAAAAAATTTTTCAAAAAAAATAAAAAATAAAACCAACACTTGCTGACTGGGTAGTGGCAAGGTTGGTTAAATAAAAAATAGAATTAATATAGTAGGTTCCCTAGTAGGTCTATATATACTAGTTTCCAATTCGCTCCCACCCCAAGAATTACCATTATTTAATGGTTAGTATATTTTATTAGGTATCACTCCACTTATTATTTATCCATGCAAGTCCACATGTTCTAGCTACTATTTTTAACAACTGTGTTGTAGTTCACTGTTTTAGTTCCCTAACACGTGTTGATAATAGCGTTAAAGAGGATTATTAAAAATTTTAAAATTTTACAATTACAAAAAAAGACAAGATTTTTATTCTCGTCTTTGTTAATAATTTTTTATATAAATTAGAAATGAGAGTTTAAGTGAAAAGGGGTAATTATATATTAATAGACATCTTCGCCATGCTCCCAAATTGGGAGCATACCGATGTTGTCTATAATATTCATTAATTGTCTTTAAATTATAAAGGTAGACGAGAATAATTTAGACTCAATATGCAATTGTATATTTATCTTAACATTTGTAAAGCATAAGTCAACAATAATACTCAATTTTAAAAATCAATTCATATCAAAAATACTTATTATAGTTTACTTTAATAAGTTTTATTTTATTTTTAGTTTTTTTTATAAAATTAAATTTTAATTTATAGTAATTGTACTGCTGTATTTATTTGATAGCATTTAAAGTCAACCATTTTTGTATACATATCAATATTATAAGTTCTACTTCCAATCATATATTTTAAAATTTGTTTAATATTAGTTTCAGTAAAACAACCAATATTTTCAACTAATGCTTGATTTAATATGCCATCTTTTGCATTAATAAAATAACCAACTTTTAATTTTGGATATTTTAATATTAATGAATTTAAAAAATCAATTAATTCATAATATTGACCTTTTGAAAATAAATTTTGTGCATATTCATAATGTAGTTTAGCAATTTTATTTTTTCTTCTTCCTGCCATAATTCCAAGAAATAAAACATGAAAAGCATGAAATTTATCTAAAATAAATTTAGCATTTAAAATTTTAGCAGTTTTTCTAATCCATTTTGCACTATCTCCACAAACTATTAAATTTGCTTGGTCAAAATTTTCAAAATATAAATTACCATATTTTTCAATTAATTTAGCAGTTTTTTCTGCACCAATTTCTGTTTTTGATACTCTTATTTTACATGCAGCTCTTTTATTAATTAATTTTCCATTTTTCTTTTTACCAGTACACATTACTAGTAATCTCATAGAACATTTCTTACAATTTTTATTACTATGTTTATCATTAAACTTAAACTTTCTATGACCATCATCAATATTTACATATAAAACTTGATTTGGTTTTAACTTTATTTTAGGAATATTAATTTTTGGTAATTGAAATTTTTTATATGTTCTATAAACAGTACTACTACTTATTAAATTATTAATAAAAGTATCACAAACATCACGATATCTTTTTCCGTCAGTAAAATATTTTAAGATTTGTTTAATAACATCTGGTGCAAGTTTGCTATACTTTTTAACACCAAGATATACATCTAATAATGAAACATATTCATTTTTTTGTGTTTTTTCATTATAATATACACAGATGCGTCTTTTATAAATTAATAAACCTTTTTTTGATTTTAATTTTCGCTTTCTAAATTTATATGATTTATATATAGACTTATCACATTCATTTCATAATTTCTCATCTATTTTTGCAAATAATTCTTTTGTTTGTTTTAAATTTAATTCATCTTGATTAAAATAGTGTTGTTCTCAATTAAAATGTTTTTGTGAAATTAACATTTTTTATTTCCTTTCTAATTTTGGGTGTTAATAATAATAAATTTTAACTTATATATGTTAACTAAGGAGAAAATATGCCATTCATTAGTAGTTACTTACAATTAAATAAAAAATATGACCTTAATTTTAGTGATAATAATTATGGTTTTAGTTGAGATATTTTTAAAAATTTTGCTGGTGATGAATGAGCAGAATATTTTACTACTAATTGTTTTTATCGTTTTATACCAACAGCACGGGGAACAAGAAAAACTTGAAATTGTTTAGCATTTGATTTATTTATATGCTGTAATTTTAGTGATAGTAGTGTCCAAGAAGTAAGACGATATGAAAATACCCATAGCGAAACTACTATTGGTGCATTAATGAATGTTTGCCAAGTATTATTAGATAAATATGATATTAATTTATTACCTAATAATCCCCATGGTATTAAATGAAAAATTACTAAGGACGGTGGGTGTATTATCTTTCCTAATAATCAACAAATTGACTTTATTGGTTATGCAAATGGTAATAAAATTTTTGGAAAAGAAGCAGGTGGATCAAGTTTTTTAGGTTCACGAACAGATGAAATAATTATGGCAGAAGAAAAAGAAACATTAACAGAAAAACAATTAACATATAGATATGAGCGATTACAAAATTCTATGTTTAGAAGTAATCGTATTAAAGTGTCAAATGAACCAATTAAAGAATGAAATTGAACATTTATTGATAAAAATATATATAGTTCTACTTTTGGAAAATCAATTACTCGCTATTTTTATAAAAGTTTTTTTATTACTTTTACATGTAATCCTTACGATAAATATCATCCATTTTATTTAAAGTACTGTACACCATTTTTACCATTAAATGATAAAATAATGGGTAATCTTAAAAAAGTTGGTAAAGTTTATTATGAAAATAAAGAAATGTTTAGTGGTTTAGGTTTATTTATTGTAAGATTTATTATTCAACCATTTTGAAATAAATTGCCAGAAATTCAAAAAAGAACATTAATAGAAATGAAAAAAAGTAATCCCGATGAATTTAATACTGTTTTTTATGGTTTTGAATTCTTAGATAGTGATGCAACAATTTTTCCATTTCAAAAAACATTAAAATATTGACAAAAATATGATTTAAAACAATTTTATAATCAAGAAAAAGATATGTATAAATTTGATTTTTATAGTGTTGGTATTGATTGAGCAACTGGTCATAAAGACCATACTGTATTTATGGTAGTTGGTTTTAAAGAATATAATAATACTGGTTATTATGATGCTTATATTATTTGTGAATTAGTAGTTACACCAAATGACTTTATTAATGAAAATGAAAAAATTAATGCTTATGTAAATGAAATTTTAGGATTAATGGATAATTTTGAAAATTTTGAACAAGCAATTTATTTTTATGATGATAAAGCAAGAACTGCCATTGATTGATTAAATCAAAAATTAATTGATGAACATAATATTATTCTTATTACCCAAAGTGCGATTAAACATGCTTCAAATCTAAATCAAGAAGCAGGATTAACTAATAGAGTAGTTTGAATGAGAAATATTATGAGTTATGGAAACTTTTATGCTAATAAAGATGATTTACCAAAAACTACGCAATGTCTTGAAGAATTACGTTATGATCAAACCAAAACTAACATTCCAGATAAAAATATGTACCAAGATCCTTATGATGCTCTGTTTTATGCACTATATCCATATAAAAATGTAATTCGTGGTAAAAATAATGCTACTGTGAAAAAAAGTATCTTCACATTTGCGATATAATAAACAAGTAACATATAATTAATAGTATAGGTATCACAAAATAAACGCCTTTAATTTAGGCGTTATTTTGCGTTTAAAAGGCATATTGTAAAAATAATAAAAAATAAGTATACTTTAAAAGTAAAATTAAGGAAAAAGGAGTAATTAAACATGAAAACATGAATAAAAACAAATTTAAGTAAAATAACATTAGCATTAGCACTAACTGGTGCAACAACTGGAACAATAGGATTAATCATGGGGGGGGTGCTTACCCATAATATAGGTACTAATGTTAAATATTATTTAGAACCAAATGGAGAAGTAGTATATGGAACAACAACTATTTGATGAAATAAATGAAGTAGTCCAAGTAAAATAAATTTATATTTTGCTAAAATTAAACATCATGATGAAGATATAAAATGAGATGGTATTTATCCGGATGGATATTTTAATGATTAAATTTCAATATTAATATAAGAGATATTTTCATTATATTTATCAAATAAATTAACGTTTTTTAAGTTTATCTCTTGTTTATTAGTAATTAAAATTAATTCATAATTTCCAGCACCGAATATCCCACTAATTTCTACCCGATTTAAGTTATTGATCGGGTTTTCTATTTGTAACTCAAATTCGCTATTATTATCAATTTGTGAAATTTCTTTATAAAATTCTAATTTGGAAAATAATTGAGACTTATTTGAACCATATAAATTTAAAACATTAGCAATTTTAGTTTTATCAATAATTGTTTTTGTAAAGTATTTCCCATATTCACCATTTCCTAATGTTCAATCTGCTGGAATTAATGACGGAATATTATTACTTTCTAATTCATTTGTAATAGATAATCAATTAAATTGATTGTCATCTAATTTAAATAATTCATTTTGACTAATATCATTATTTTTCAGTTTAATGTTATTAGCATCTGTAAAATCAAAATACACAGATTTTAACACTACTTTTGCATCTTTAAATTCTCAAACTTTATCAGATGTAGAATGTATAGGATTTGATTTTAGTTCAAAATAATAAGGTAATAATAATTTATAGTCATCATTTAAACCCTTATTAATTGACATTGTTGAATAAATATTACTAGATAACATAATAATTATTTGTTTAAATATTTGAATTTGTGGTAAAATCACATAATTTGGGTAATCTAATTTTCATTGTTTAAATAAATTAGTTATAACATCTTCTGGTTTTTGTCCTTCAAATTTTGCTCGCATTTTATCTAAATCATTCATATCCTTTGCGACACTTCCTAATGAAGCTCCATCAAAGTTTCTATTATAAGTATAAGTATAAGTTAGCATATCTAATAATACTTTTTGTAAACTATCAACTGTTGGTGCATCTTTAATTTCTAATTCAACATCTTTGAATTTATCATTTGTTGCAACGTTTGGGTAAAAAATAGATACTCCACTATGAAGTTTCCATATTTCTTTATCAATTAATTGTTTTTCTCCTTTTAATGGCCAAGGAAGGGGATCTGATGAATCATCTGAATAACCTAATCAAGCATTAGTTACTCTTGCATTATTAAAAATTTCTTTTCTTGTTTCTTTACCACCACCAATAGCAATTAAATCTAAAACTGATTTTTCTTGTCCAATAAATTGTTTTGCAAGATTTCAAGGTAATATTTGTTCACTAAATCATTGCTCTAATATTCTAACTTTTGGTTGAGTTTCAATAGGCATTGATAATAGTGGAAATGCTATCTTATCTTTAACAAATAACTTTGGGTATACTTCCATATTATCAACTTCACCAAGTACCTTTATATTGCCAAAAATCATGCTTCTAGGGGCTTTAATTTTTAAACCAGTTACTTTGGTATCTTTATCTAACGGTTTTTGTAATTTAATAATGATTGGATAACCATCTCTTGTTTTAAAATCTTTAATTTTAATAATAGTTATACTTTTAGTACTTCTTGTTTTTGGATTTTGATAAGGTTGTGAATAATTATTAATAATATATAAATTATCAATATTATTATCAGTTAATGGTTCATTAATCGATACAGCATATAACTTAAATTGGTTTAATAATTCTATTTCTTGAAAAATTAAATTTTTAATATCAGTCATACTATATTCAATTGTATTATCATTAATATTTGTACTTGCTCTTTGATTTAATTGCATAGTAAAGTCTGATGTTTCAGCAGCAATTGTTTTTAATACTTTATCAATATCAATAAATCCAATTTTAATAGTATTTGCTGAAAATCTTAAACTATTATTTTCATTATTTTTAAATAAACGTGCAATTTCATAAATATAAATTGTTCTTTTTTTAAATTCATCATATGCTCTATTAATATCTGGATCACTAGTAGCACGCATCATATTAGTAAAGTCATAAGGGATATTATCTATTAAATAATCATTTTCTATTTCTGCTTGATTAAGTTTAGTTTGCTTTTGTTTCTGTGGAAACTTGGTTTGTGGTTTGTTGTCTTGGTTGTCCATTGTTCTCTCCTATTAATTGGTTATTTTCGGGATTAAATAATTTTAATTTAACTGTTAAATTATTAATTTCTTGTTCATCATTAATATTAAATGTTTTACTAGTTAATAAATCTTTATCGACACTTACTAATATTTTAATAAATTTAAGAATATCAATATTAAATTGTCATAATTTTTGTTCAATATAATTAATAGTTGAAATATTTACAGCTGTACTTTCGGGAACTGATTGTTGTGCTGATTTCTTTTGACTTGGTATGTGTATACCACAACGTTTAAATATTTCATTAACATTTCAATCGTATATATCAGTTAAGTTTTTACCTTTAAAATTACTACTTGTCATATTAATATTTTCATTTTTTTCATTATTATCACCAGTAGTTTTTCAAATATAGTTTTTAGTAACTAATATTCTTACTGCTTCTTCCATTGAAGATTGAACATTACCATAAGTTTGGTCAAAAATAAACTTCGGTGAGTTTAAAATGCTATCTAAAACAATTTGTTCATAAATAACATCTAGTGCTTTAATTTTATCCATTACTTTATCACAATCTGCTAACTCATTGGCTTTATTTCTCATAATTGCTATTGGTATATAATTAATGTTTAATGTTTGTTCTTGTGATAAATTAGGATTATTAATGTATGATTTAAAATCTAATTTAGTTTGTTTTTTAGTATCATTAATACTATAAATTGCACGATTAATTGTTACTTGTTTATTATTTAATGTATAAACTTCAAATAATCTTACTGTTTGTGCATTTTGTTCATAATTATCATAAAAAATAGTACATTCAATTAATTTACCAGTAATATCATAAACTCTTTGTTGGATATCTACTATTTGAAAATATAAATTATCATTAGCAATATAAATTAAATAACCACTAATTCCTAATTTACTTAATTTAAAAATAGAATTTCAATTTTTACGATAAAATTCTTGTTGAATTAAATATTGTTTAATAGTTTCATTATTAATATCTAGTGGAGCATTATATAAATTAGCATTATTTTCTGCTACAAAATCAGTAAAATAAGTTTCATGGTTAAAATCATTAAAACCAAAATAATTTAAAATTGAAGCATGAGTACTTTTATTTTTATTAGTTAAAAATTTTAATTTTTCACTTTGATTATCACTAATATTTGTTTTATCTTTTCTTTTTCAAAAAGGTTGCATAAGTATTTTCCTTTCTAAAATATTTGATTAATTTTTAATATTATTTTTATAATAATAAATATAATTAAACTGCTGCTGCTGTTGATAATATAACTCCTATTAAACCTAAAATAATTTTTATAATTTTAAAAAACATAATCTTATTCCTGTAATTCTTGTAATTTTCATAAATAACCCTGATCTGTTATTAATTTTATAAAATTATTATTTGCAATATTAATAGATGAAGTTCTTCGTAAACTTGGAAGAAAACATACTCAATATGATAATGAAGTTTCTTGTCAAAATATTTCTATTGTTTGCATTGGGTATTTACCCATATTACTATTACTTACATTATTAAGGTCATAAAATATTTTATAATAAGTATTTGGTTTTAATTTATAAGAAATAGTTGTACCTAATGATATTGCTACATCTTTTCATTTTGGACATGGACAAGGAGTTGGTGGATTTTCTTTTAATTCAATATCTCAATTATTTTCATCTATTTCATTAGTTTTTAAACTTTTTGAATTAATTTTGAAAGGTTTAATTATATTTACTTTAACAGTATTTTGTAATTCTTCTAATGAAAATATATTTCCATATTTTTGATTACCACCAGTCATAATTAAAGAATAATTATGATTAATAACTTTTAAACTTAAAGTTACTTCTTCATTATCAATTTTTCCTATTGTAAGAAAAAAAGTATCATTATATCCACCAAGAAACCCACCAGTTTTAAATTCTACTTTAATTTTTGTATTAACTTGATTAAATGGTGGTTTTTCTCATGTTATATATGTTCTATATAATTTATAAAAACCAAGTTGAAAATCACCATATTCTCTATTACTTATACTTTTTCCTATTATAGTTCAATTTTCTTTATCTTGTTTTTTATCTAATAATTCATTCATACCACCAACAATAGTTTTATCAGTAGTTAATAAATCAGGATTATCTGTACCAAGAGCATTTGCCATAAAAGCAAACTTAAATTGACTACTATCAACTTTATTTTTAAGTTTTTCATCAACTTCTGGTTTTGTATAATAATTATCTAAATTAGGTGGTTCATTTCCACCAGTAGCACTAATAACATTAGTATCACTAATATGAATATTTTCACCAGCAATTAATTTATCTTGTTTTTTACTTATTTTTTCATCAATAAATTTATGAACATATTTAACAGGGGGTATATCTTTATCACCAGTAAAAGGTATAGTTCCAAAATCAATATATTCAAAAGCACCCCATTGATTTTCTCTTACATATTTTAATTTATCTTGCTTCTTATCTATATTAGTTTTATTTTCATTAATTGCTGGAACAATTTGTTTAACAGTTGTTTGTAAATTATTATCATTTATATTTTGTTTTTTATCTAATAAGTCATTAGTTTCTTGTTTTGTATAATAATCATGCTCAGTACTATCTTCTGCTATAAATTCAGTTGGTGTGCCTTTTCCAATATATTGATATAATGTAACAGAAATAGGTTGATAATTAATATCATTAGAAGTTACAGTAATATCATTTCATTCCTTAGTGAATAATAATTGAATTTTAACATTATCATTTACAATTAATTCATCTAATTTAATACTTGTTTGTATTGTTTTATTAATTTCACCACCTAAATTAAATATAGTTTTTTTATTACTATATATATAATTATCAGTAGGATTAGTAGTGGATTGATAACTATAACCTCATATTGCTAAATATATTTTTCCAAATTCATTACTAGGAATAAAAGAAGACATTTTCTTTCATAAAGGACTAGTTGCAATATTAAATCAATTATTTTTAATATCATCAATATTTTCATTTGTTTTAATTAATTCACTATTTAATTTTGTAATTTCATTTTCATTGGTAGTAATTCGTTTTTGTTGTTTAGCAGAAAAGTCAGCAGTTGCAGCATGGGTAAAATCACCAATTTGGGGATTATTTTGTAAAGCTTCGGGTGGTAATGTCCCAATTTCATCAGGTCAATCTAAAATCATTGTTTCAGTTTTTGGATCATATTCAGTTGCGACATAACCTTTATTAACAAACTTACTAACAGGACCCCTATATATCTCATTTTCATTATCATCAACTAAATCATCATATAATTTCATTTGTTTTGATAATGTAAATTCTTTTTGTTCTTTAATTAATTCATCAACTTGATTTTTTGTATAAAATGCTTTTAAGTCAATTTTGTCAACATCTAATTCATCTTCACTATAATTTAAAAATACTTGTTTTAATTCAGTTAATCTTGCTCATATTTTCATTCTACTAGGTGCTAAGTCTCAAACATTAATACTAGGAATACTATTTGCACTAAATGAGGTACCATTATTGAATTGAATAGTAGCATCAACATTAAACTCAATTGGTGTACGATTAAATACTCAATGTTCAACACAAACATACACCATATCTCTTAATGTTTCTTTAATTAATTCATCTTTAAAACTATCAAAAGGAAATTTAGATAAAATAAAATCAAGATAAGCATTAATATCATTTTGAGCGCGAATAGCAAAAGTTGTAAATCAATCATTAATATTAGGTCATGTATTTATATATTGTTGTGGAGTTTCGATAATTTTTCCAGTTAATGGATATCAGTTATTATAATTTTCTAGACTAACATCAGTTCAAAGTTTATTAATCATAATTTATCATTCCTTAAAAAATGCTTTTTTATAATGCTTAGTTTTTGTTTTAGTTTTTCTATGTGATATATGGATAATTTCTTTTTGTAATTTTTTCTTACCTTTTTCTACAACTTGACTATATGCAAATTTTTCTAAATGATGTAATAATCCTGTACCAAATAAAGTATTAACTGAAAATTTTAAACCAACATTTTTAAATGATTTATTAATATTTTCAATAGGATTATTAATAACATTCACTACTTTATGATAGGTTCTTATTGTCCTAAAAATTTCTCTATATACTTTAAAACTATCTCTAATTACTTGTTGAACAACTGGTGGAGCAAATGCAATTGCTTTTAATCATTTATTACGACTAACTCCATAACCAATGTATCAACCACTATATCAGCGATATCAATGGAATGGATATATTTGCGTAACAAAAGTTTCTGCTTTAAGAATACTATCAATAACTGTAATTGGTTTATACTTAGGATTACGATGATAAATAGTAATTGCACATTTACTTAATGATAAAGGTTGAATTTTGCAACCGATAAATACAGGTGAATTTAATGGAATTAATTGTGCATGTTTAATTGCTTTTTTCTCTGCACTAGTAAATAAAACTGTTGCTTTTTCTTTTAATTTATTAATTTTTTCCATTACCTTTTTTTCTAAATTTTCAAATTTTTCTTGTAGTTTATAGATACTTTCTCGTAATTTTTCAAAATATGGAGTATCTTTTCAAAATTTATTTAAACCTTTTTTTAAATAAAATCTAATATCAAAATATTTAAAAGTTTGATTTGCTTTTAAAACAATTTTATGAATTGCACTATTTTTAAAATTAAATTTAATAGCATTAGCACGAATTTTTTGTAAATCCAAAATTAAAGATTTACCATATCTATTCTCTGCATGGATGGTATGAACTAAATTTAATCAATCATGTTGGTTCATTTTTAATACTGCTTTTAATTCAGTATTATATTTTTTTAAAAAGTTATTTGCTTTTTCAATATCTTTGATTTTAAATTTTGGCGTTAATTGCGGACTTAATTTTATTAATGTATTTTGTAATAATAAATAATCTTTTAACTCTTGTGCTTCTAATTTTTTAAAATTATTTTTAAATTCTCTTTCAGCAACATAACCTAAATTTTGGATTATGGTTTCACGATTAGGAGCAAAACTATAATTAAATAAATAACGTTTATTACCAATAATTTTATCTGTTAAAATTTCTTTGCCACTTACTTGACTAATAATTTCTTGTAAGTTTTTTGCTTCTTTAACACCTATTTGTTCTAATGTTTTAGTTTTTTGTGCTAGTTTAATAAATTTAGTTGTCCGATAACCACGACTTATTTTATTAAGTCCAGCAAATGCTGGTAATACATTAAAAAAAGTATTTAATGGTGTTACATTTCCTTTTAAATAATCATAAACTTGATTAATAGTAAAATCAGTTAAAAACTCGACACCAACAGCACTAATACTAGCAATAAAATCACTTGCCCCTAATCCAAGTGCTATGCTTTCACTTAAACCGCCAGTAAAAGGAGCAAGTGCTACTGCTATTACTTGGACACCAATCATTTCTAAAATTTCTCATCAAAAACTTTTATTTTCTTGTTGCTTACTGATTCTAGTATGTTTTGGTTTATTGATATTGAAAAGTATTGCTGTACTAGTTGTACCAATTGCCATGATTAAATTTCCTTAATTATTGAAGCGTTATTTTAATTGGACTTGTTGAACCTTTATAATTTGGATCATTTACATTTGCTCTAATCACTATATATAAATCACCAGTTTTTTGTTTATTATTACTAATAATGTTTTTACCTTGCTCATCACTAAAATATTTAATAGTTGGATTTTCCAAACTTGGATTTAAACTATTAATTTCTTTTGCATATAAAATATTTGTGTCTAATTCTTTATTAGTTTTATTTGTTTTTGCAGTAGGATTATTTATTGTTAACGTTGTAATTTTAGATTTTAAATCATTTTTTACTTCACTTTTAATTACTCCACATAACATTCAACGTGATGTTGTTTCTTTTTTTGACATATAAGGAATTGATTGCCCAAATACTTCACCACCAACTAAATAAGTTCTACCAACTTTACCATCTGCAACTTGTTGTAAATAAATAACTGTATTTTGTAACATATATCTTTTCATTGCTTTTGGCGTTGCTAAAATAAAATTCATTATTTCATCTTCATTTTTATCATTTGTAAATGTCATATAATCATCTAATACAATTTGACATAATACACCTTTTACATATAAGTCATTTCCATTTAAACGTAATTGTTGTGCTAATTCATTATCAGTAATTATTCCTTTATTATCTGCTAAATAAACTAAACTATCATAAAGATTATTAGTAATAAAAAATTTACAATTTGTACTATTTCGTAATTGAAATAAAGTATTTCATGCCGATAACATTGCTTTTAAATATCCAATTGGTGTTGGATCAGTTATTGTTACTTTTGTAGCAAATTGAGAAATTATGTTAGTATCATCATTTGCTAATTTATCTGTTAAATCATTAGCAACTTCATATTGCATACTGTCTAATAAATTTTGACCATTTTCAGCATTTAAGTCAATATTTGCAATAGTTTCACCAGCAAGATATGATTTTTCAATTATTTTTTCAATTTTATCAGTAGTAGCATACCCAACATCATATCTTTGACTTTTGTCATCTCATGAAATAACTTTAACTTTTGGGTCTTTTGGTAATTTAATAATAAATTCAATTTTTGTAGAGTTAGTCATTTCAATTGGAAAAAAGTTTGCTCATGGTGAATTTGATTGTTTAAAAAATTCAATGAATTCTGGTGCTTCAACTAATTTTTCTGTATTATTTAAGTTTGTTTGAATATTTACTGCCATTTTAAACTTCCTTTTCTATAAATAATTTTTCTTTTTATAATCCAATAATGGATTAATTTTAATTGGTGTTTGATTTGTTAATATAGTTTCTTGGTTACCACCGGTATTAATTGGTTCTTTAAACAATGGTTGTTCTTTAATAATTTTTTTAATAGTATCTTCTATTTTTGAATTTTCTATATTATTTGTTTTAAATTTTAAATAATCATAAAATTCACTTTTAACTTGATATTTTTTAAATATATTAATTATTTCTTTTTCTTTAATTTCATTATTTAATTTATTTAACTTATTTTCTGCTTCATTAACTTTATTTTCTATTTCTTGTGAAACATCATTTTCAGTTAAAGTTTGAGTTGTTTGTTGTACATTAGTTTCATTTTCTAACATTTACAGCACCCCATTATTTAATTTCTTTATTAATTTTTTCATTAAGTTTTGCTAATTTTTTTTGATGTTTGATAATTTTATTATTTGCTCTAACATGTTTTGGAGTTGTAATAAATCGTTTTAATAAAACAATAATTTCTCGACAAAGTAATATACCAGTACTAATTCCAATTGTTTCAAGTGCTTTTAAAAAATCTTTCATTTTTATATTTTCCTTTCTTTTTATAAGTGATAATAATTTTCATCAAATGATAATTGTGCATTAATATTAACTTCACTCATATCACTACCATAACTATTAATACTTACATTATCATTAATAAGATTTGCAGTTTCATTAGTGAATACTGTTTCTTGCATTTCAGTATTATTATGTACTGTTTCCATAGGTAATAAATTATGAATAATTTCACTTATTCCTGCAATAATTGTAGGAATAGCATAAGCATTATTAAAATCATTATTTATCTCCATTGCTACACCACTACTTATTAAACATCCACCAGTTGCCATATTTGCTATTTTTCTTATATTTTGAAATCTATTAGGTATTAATTCAGTTAAACCACTAATAAGATTTGAAATACCATAAGCATTTAATGAAATATAAGTATCTCAATCCATTAAATTATTAGGATTATTATTTATACTTAATAATGGTCATGGGGGCGTTTCTGTAGTTGTTGTAGTTGTACTTGTAGTAGTAGGAATTATTGTTGTCGTTGGTTCTATTGGATTAATATTATTTTCTGTTCATTTACTATAATTTGCTAAACCAATTGTTCCTAATCCTAATAATATTTTTTTACTACTATTAATTACTTTTGTTTTATTACTTGGTCTTTGATTTAAGTTTCATATATCTAAACCTAATTTTTTACCAAATAATAAACTATTAATTGAACCTAATATTGGATTACCTATTAATTGACCATAATAAGCACTTGTACCTATCATTGCTGCAATAGGACTTATTCCAATTCTTATTAATTTTAATAAAGTATAATTTGATTGTGTATTTTCTATATTTGGCATAATTTATTTTACTTTCCTTAATTTTCTATTTTTTTAATTCAAACTTTTACTCAACCTTGATAAACATCATTATCACCAACTATTAATGCAACATTATCTTCGGGGTCAGAAATAATTATATGTTGTGATTTAACATTAGGATATTTCATTAAGATAATTGTTCTAATATCATTATGAGTACGAAGTGCTTGTGGTGATGGTGATAATATTTCAATTTCATCTTTATCACCAAATAAAGTAGGTAATATAATCATTAATGAAATTCTCCGTTTTCTATTTTTTCAAATATAGTATCAAAAACATATAAAGTTTCTGTTGTTAATTTTTGATTCTTTGGTAATTTATTAAAATATTTAATTAATTTTTCTTTATTAATACAATCTTTATGCCTTGATTTATTAATTTGATCAACTTTAATTCTATGTTCAGTACAATATGCTCTTCCATATTCATCTTGTTTCTCTTCTGTTTTATTACTACATTTTCAAGTTACACTACCATTTGCGTTAACTCGTTCTGTTCAATCACAATAGTTCATTATTTATTCTCCTTTAACTATATTTTTACATTCTCGTTTATGATATTCTCAACAATTAGGAATTGGTCTATCACAATAATATTTATTACAAATTTTACATCTATAAATATATGTTTTAACTGGCCGATATTGATAACGACAACCATTACACATCATTATTTATTTTCCTTTTTATGAGTTTTAGTATGTTTAATATTTTCTTCATCACCTATCATTATTTTCCACAATAGGTACAACAATATTTTGTTCAATATCCCATAATTATTTATTTTCCTTAATCATTATCAAAATTCTTTTTCTCCTAATTGTATTTCTAAATCATCGATTCAATCATCAATCATGCTTTGAGCAGAATTATAATATCCATTTTTAAGATGATCACGTATTGCATATAAAATCTTTAAATCTAATGATTGACTATCCCAGCGTTGTGTTACTTCTTTTACATCAACAGTTATTTTTTTCATTATTTACATTCCTTATTTTCCTTATTTTTTGTTAAATTATTAACTATTTTTTTTAAACATTTCATACATCAATTTTTAGTTAATCAAATTCTTTTATTACAATATTTACATTTATTCATTTTTACTCTTTTCATTTTTTAAATCATTTAACATTAATTGAACAAAATGCACGATTTTTAGGAATATTTAAAGTATTAAAGATTTGACCACTTACTATAATTTCATCGTTTTTGTTTAATAAAATACATCGTTTATAAAATTTTGGGTTATTAAAAATTAAAGTAACATAGTTTAAACCATTCCATTGTCCACGAACACTATAATATAATTGTTTATTACCTTTTTCATGATATTTTGCTTCAATAGTGTTACTAAGTTTTACTGTTAATTTAACATAATTTGCTTTATCTTTCATTTTTAAAATTCCTTAAATAATATTGAATATGCTTATATGCATCTTCTTCATGTTTTGTTAATTTTATATTTCCTTTATAATTTTCTATTTTGTTTTTATTTTTTGGATGGTTTTCTAGATAATCTCATTTCATAACATCTTGTACTAAAACCATTAATGCACCAATAATTTTAGGAGTTGCTAATGGATTAGTTAATAATTGTTTTGAACTTAAAAAGAAATTTTCTACAATAACTAATATTTTTTTATTAATAAATTGTTTTTTAATTTTTAAAAAGCATTCTTTAAATAGATTTTTACTTTCTAAAACAGTTTTAGTTTTAAATGTTTCATTAAAAATAATATTATTAGTTTCATTTGAATATATAATAATTCCATTATTACCAATCCCAGCGGGGTCAATACCAATAATTAAGTCATATTTCATAGTACTAATTAATTCTTTATTATTTTTGCTGTTTGTTTAAGGTATTTAGGTAATTTATCATAGCAACTATTACATATTAGATAAGGTATAGACCAATTTTTATATTTAATAGTTTTAGTAGATTTATTAATACAATCTTTTCAAACTTTATTAATACAAACTTTTAATTTACATTTTTGATTTTTATTAATCTTCATTATTATCCTTAATTTGTTTTTTATTATAAATTATTGCAATTCCTAATAATAAACCTATAAGATTTAAAGTAATAAATAAAAATACAATTCCAATTGCATTATTATCATTACACATATATAACCCCATAGTTGTTAATATTATTCATGCAAAAATTCCTATTATTATTAATAATATGATTGTTCCAATACTCATTAATACTTCCTTTTTTTTATCAATATATCCTGTTGCTTTTAGCATAAAGGATATATATTTTTGTTTTTTTTATTATTAATACTATTAGTTATATTTTTCTTAGAAAAATGGGCTCGAAATAAATTATAAAATTTTAAAAAACATTGAGGCATTCGATTCAATATTTATTTAATTTATGTTAAATAAATTAATATTTTAATTGAACCGGCACCGCTCAATTTTTTTTACAAGTTTTAAATTTATTTTCTCGCCCAAAAAAATTTTTCAAAAAAAATAAAAAATAAAACCAACACTTGCTGACTGGGTAGTGGCAAGGTTGGTTAAATAAAAAATAGAATTAATATAGTAGGTTCCCTAGTAGGTCTATATATACTAGTTTCCAATTCGCTCCCACCCCAAGAATTACCATTATTTAATGGTTAGTATATTTTATTAGGTATCACTCCACTTATTATTTATCCATGCAAGTCCACATGTTCTAGCTACTATTTTTAACAACTGTGTTGTAGTTCACTGTTTTAGTTCCCTAACACGTGTTGATAATAGCGTTAAAGAGGATTATTAAAAATTTTAAAATTTTACAATTACAAAAAAAGACAAGATTTTTATTCTCGTCTTTGTTAATAATTTTTTATATAAATTAGAAATGAGAGTTTAAGTGAAAAGGGGTAATTATATATTAATAGACATCTTCGCCATGCTCCCAAAAAATTAATAATGATTAATTATTGTGATTTTTGTAAAACTCATAATCCACATAATACTACTTCTTATTTTTATAACAATGTAAAAATAAAATATTGTTTTAAATGTTGTAATGAAATTTTATTTAAAAAAATAAAGGAATTAAAATATGAAAATTAATAAAAATCAAAAATGCGAATTAAAAGTTTGTATTAATAAAGTTTGAACAGATTGTATTAATAAATCTACTAAAACTATTAAATATAACAATTGGTCTATACCTTATCTAATATGTGATAGTTGCTATGATAAATTACCTAAATATCTTAAACAAACAGCAAAAATAATTGAAAAAGGAAAATTTGATAATGGATAATATTAAATCTTATCATTGTTATTATTGTTATATTAGAAAAATCTGTAAAAAATCATATCATAATCAAAAAAAGATAATTTATAAATTTAAAAAAATTATTAATAGAAAATCAATTAAATATCATGGAATTAAAAATTAACATATATGGAAATGAAATATGACTTAATTATTGGCATTGATCCTGCTGGTATTGGTACAAGTGGAATTATTATATATTCAAATGAAACTAATAATCTTATTTTTAATGAAACATTTAAAAGTAAAACTGTTCTAGAAAGTAAAAATTTATTTAAAGAATGCTTTTTAAAAATTAAAAAACAGTTTGATAATAATAAAGTATTAGTTATTGTAGAAAATTTCTTTTTAAGTTCAAAACAATTATTAACTAATCCATTAGCAACTCCTAAAATTATTGGTGCTTTAATGGTTTTAGTACAAGATGTTATGAACTGAGATTATCATGAAAATGAACCAAAAAACAAAAACAAAATAGAAAATTATAAAGGAAATATAAAATTAACAAAACATGAAGAAGACGCATATAAGCATATTCAATATTATTTAAGGAATTTTAAAAATGAAAGATAAAGCAAATTATGTTAAATTAACAGTAAAACTTAGTAACACTATTGAAGCAAAATATCATGAAAAAGGTAATAAACAATTATATTATAGTGTTCGTGGGCAATGGAATGGTTTAAACTATGTTACTTTAATTTTTAATAACCCAAAATTTTATAAACGATGTATTTTATTAAACAAAAATGATGAAATTATAGTAAGTGGTCAAATCTTTAATACTTTAAATATTCCTAAAAATCGTGCATTTTGTTCAATTAATGTTAAATGATTTAAAAAATGAAAAGAGTAAAAATGAATAAATGTAAATATTGTAATAAAAGAATTTGATTAACTAAAAATTGATGTATGAAATGTTTAAAAAAAATAGTTAATAATTTAACAAAAAATAAGGAAAATAAGGAAAGTAAATAATGAAAAAAATAACTGTTGATGTAAAAGAAGTAACACAACGCTGGGATAGTCAATCAGTAGATTTAAATATTTTATATACAATACGTGAACATCTTGAAAATGGCAATTATAATACTGTTCAAAACATGATTAATGACTGAATTGATGATTTAGAAACACAATTAGGAAAAAAGGAAAATAAATAATTATGGGTTATTGAACTAAATATTGTTGTACATATTGTGAAAAAATACTAATAGGTGATGAAGAAAATATTAAACATACTAAAACTCATAAAAAGGAGAATAAATAATGAACTATTGTGATTGAACAGAACGAGTTAACGCAAATGGTAGTGTAACTTGAAAATGTAGTAATAAAACAGAAGAGAAACAAGATGAATATGGAAGAGCATATTGTACTGAACATAGAATTAAAGTTGATCAAATTAATAAATCAAGGCATAAAGATTGTATTAATAAAGAAAAATTAATTAAATATTTTAATAAATTACCAAAGAATCAAAAATTAACAACAGAAACTTTATATGTTTTCGATACTATATTTGAAAAAATAGAAAACGGAGAATTTCATTAATGATTATATTACCTACTTTATTTGGTGATAAAGATGAAATTGAAATATTATCACCATCACCACAAGCACTTCGTACTCATAATGATATTAGAGCAATTATATTAATGAAATATCCTAATGTTAAATCACAACATATAATTATTTCTGACCCCGAAGATAATGTTGCATTAATAGTTGGTGATAATGATGTTTATCAAGGTTGAGTAAAAGTTTGAATTAAAAAAATAGAAAATTAAGGGAAGTAAAATAAATTATGCCAAATATAGAAAATACACAATCAAATTATACTTTAACTAAATTAATAAGAACTGGAATTAGTCCTATTTGTGCAATGATAGGCACAAGTGCTTATTATGGGCAATTAATAGGAAATCCAATATTAGGTTCAATTAATAGTTTATTATTTGGTAAAAAATTAGGTTTAGATATATGAAACTTAAATCAAAGACCAAGTAATAAAACAAAAGTAATTAATAGTAGTAAAAAAATATTATTAGGATTAGGAACAATTGGTTTAGCAAATTATAGTAAATTTATAAATGAAATAATTGAACCTATTGAACCAACTACAACACCTATGCCTATAACTACTACAAGTACAACTACTACTGAAATACCACCATGACCATTATTAAGCATAAATAATAATCCTAATAATTTAATGGATTGAGATACTTTTATTAGTTTAAATGCTTATGGTGTTTCAAATCTTATTAGTGGTTTAACTGAATTAATACCTAATAGATTTCAAAATATAAGAAAAATAGCAAATATGGCAACTGGTGGATGTTTAATAAGTAGTGGTGTAGCAATGGGGATAAATAATGATTTTAATAATGCTTATGCTATTCCTACAATTATTGCAGGAATAAGTGAAATTATTCATAATTTATTACCTATGGAAACAGTACATAATAATACTGAAATGCAAGAAACAGTATTTACTAATGAAACTGCAAATCTTATTAATGATAATGTAAGTATTAATAGTTATGGTAGTGATATGAGTGAAGTTAATATTAATGCACAATTATCATTTGATGAAAATTATTATCACTTATAAAAAAGAAAGGAAAATATGGAAATGAAAGAATTTATCCATGAATTAATTATTATTGGAACAAGTGTAGGAACATTACTTTGTCGAGAAATTATTGTTTTATTAAAACGATTTATTACAACTCCAAAGCATGTTAGAGCAAATAATAAAATTATCAAACATCAATAAAAATTAATCCATTATTGGATTATAAAAAGAAAAATTATTTATAGAAAAGGAAGTTTAAAATGGCAGCAGTAAATATTCAAACAAACTTAAATAATACCGAAAAATTAGTTGAAGCACCAGAATTCATTGAATTTTTTAAACAATCAAATAGTCCATGAGCAAACTTTTTTCCAATTGCAATGACTAATTCTACAAAAATTGAATTTATTATTAAATTACCAAAAGACCCAAAAGTTAAAGTTATTCCATGAGATGACAAAAGTAAAAGATATGATGTTGGGTATGCTACTACTGATAAAATTGAAAAAATAATTGAAAAATCATATCTTGCTGGTGAAACTATTGCCAATATTGACTTAAATGCTGAAAATGGTCAAAATTTATTAGACAGTATGCAATATGAAGTTGCTAATGATTTAACAGATAAATTAGCAAATGATGATACTAATATAATCTCGCAATTTGCTACAAAAGTAACAATAACTGACCCAACACCAGTAGGATATTTAAAAGCAATGTTATCGGCATGAAATACTTTATTTCAATTACGAAATAGTGCAAATTGTAAATTTTTTATTACTAATAATCTTTATGATAGTTTAGTTTATTTAGCAGATAATAAAGGAATAATTACTGATAATGAATTAGCACAACAATTACGTTTAAATGGAAATGATTTATATGTAAAAGGTGTATTATGTCAAATTGTATTAGATGATTATATGACATTTACCAATGATAAAAATGAAGATGAAATAATGAATTTTATTTTAGCAACACCAAAAGCAATGAAAAGATATATGTTACAAAATACAGTTATTTATTTACAACAAGTGGCAGATGGTAAAGTTGGTAGAACTTATTTAGTTGGTGGTGAAGTATTTGGGCAATCAATTCCTTATATGTCAAAAAAAGAAACAACATCACGTTGAATGTTATGTGGATTAATTAAAAGTGAAGTAAAAAATGATTTAAAATCTAAAATTACAACGTTAACAATAAATAATCCTACTGCGAAAACAAATAAAACTAATAAAGAATTAGACACAAATATTTTATATGCAAAAGAAATTAATAGTTTAAATCCAAGTTTGGAAAATCCAACTATTAAATATTTTAGTGATGAGCAAGGTAAAAACATTATTAGTAATAATAAACAAAAAACTGGTGATTTATATGTAGTGATTAGAGCAAATGTAAATGATCCAAATTATAAAGGTTCAACAAGTCCAATTAAAATAACGCTTCAATAATTAAGGAAATTTAATCATGCCAATTGGTACAACTAGTACAGCAATACTTTTCAATATCAATAAACCAAAACATACTAGAATCAGTAAACAACAAGAAAATAAAAGTTTTTGATGAGAAATTTTAGAAATGATTGGTGTCCAAGTAATAGCAGTAGCACTTGCTCCTTTTACTGGTGGTTTAAGTGAAAGCATAGCACTTGGATTAGGTGCAAGTGATTTTATTGCAAGTACTATTAATTATGGTATTTATGCAATAACCGATTTTACTATTAATCAAGTTTATGATTATTTAAAAGGAAATATAACACCATTAAATACTTTTTTTAATATATTACCAGCATTTGCTGGACTTAATAAAATTAGTCGTGGTTATCGTACAACTAAATTTATTAAATTAGCACAAAAAAACTAAAACATTAGAACAAATTGGTGTTAAAAAAGCAAAAAATTTACAAGAAATTATTAGTCAAGTAAGTGGCAAAGAAATTTTAACAGATAAAATTATTGGTAATAAACGTTATTTATTTAATTATAGTTTTGCTCCTAATCGTGAAACAATAATCCAAAATTTAGGTTATGTTGCTGAAAGAGAATTTAAAAATAATTTTAAAAAATTAGAAGCACAAGAGTTAAAAGATTATTTATTATTACAAAATACATTAATAAAATTAAGTCCACAATTAACTCCAAAGTTTAAGATTAAAGATATTGAAAAAGCAAATAACTTTTTAAAAAAATATAATACTGAGTTAAAAGCAGTATTAACAATGAACCAACATGATTGATTAAATTTAGTTCATACCATCCATGCAGAAAATAGATATGGTAAATCTTTAATTTTAGATTTACAAAAAATTCGTGCCAATGCTATTAAATTTAATTTTAAAAATAGTGCAATTCATAAAATTGTTTTAAAAGCAAATCAAACTTTTAAATATTTTGATATTAGATTTTATTTAAAAAAAGGTTTAAATAAATTTTGAAAAATTACGAGAAAGTATCTATAAATTACAAGAAAAATTTGAAAAATTAGAAAAAAAGGTAATGGAAAAAATTAATAAATTAAAAGAAAAAGCAACAGATTTATTTACTAGTGCAGAGAAAAAAGCAATTAAACATGTACAATTAATTCCATTAAATTCACCTGTATTTATCGGTTGCAAAATTCAACCTTTATCATTAAGTAAATGTGCAATTACTATTTATCATCGTAATCCTAGGTATAAACCAATTACAGTTATTGATAGTATTCTTAAAGCAGAAACTTTTGTTACGCAAATACATCCATTCCATTGATATCGCTGATATAGTGGTTGATACATTGGTTATGGAGTTAGTCGTAATAAATGATTAAAAGCAATTGCATTTGCTCCACCAGTTGTTCAACAAGTAATTAGAGATAGTTTTAAAGTATATCAAGAAATTTTTAGGACAATAAGAACCTATCATAAAGTAGTGAATGTTATTAATAATCCTATTGAAAATATTAATAAATCATTTAAAAATGTTGGTTTAAAATTTTCAGTTAATACATTATTTGGTACTGGACTATTACATCATTTAGAAAAATTTGCATATAGTCAAGTTGTAGCAAAAGGTAAGAAAAAATTACAAAAAGAAATTATCCATATAGCACATAGAAAAACTAAAACAAAAACTAAGCATTATCAAAAAGCATTTTTTAAGGAATGATAAATTATGATTAATAAACTTTGAACTGATGTCAGTCTAGAAAATTATAATAACTGATATCCATTAACTGGAAAAATTATCGAAACTCCACAGCAATATATAAATACATGACCTAATGTTAATGATTGATTTACAACTTTTGCGATTCGTGCTCAAAATGATATTAATGCTTATCTTGATTTTATTTTATCTAAATTTCCTTTTGATAGTTTTAAAGATGAATTAATTAAAGAAACATTAAGAGATATGGTGTATGTTTGTGTTGAACATTGAGTATTTAATCGTACACCAATTGAGTTTAATGTTGATGCTACTATTCAATTCAATAATGGTACCTCATTTAGTGCAAATAGTATTCCTAGTATTAATGTTTGAGATTTAGCACCAAGTAGAATGAAAATATGAGCAAGATTAACTGAATTAAAACAAGTATTTTTAAATTATAGTGAAGATGAATTAAATGTTGACAAAATTGACTTAAAAGCATTTTATACAAAAAATCAAGTTGATGAATTAATTAAAGAACAAAAAGCATTTACATTATCAAAACAAATGAAATTATATGATGATTTAGTTGATGATAATGTAGATGAGATATATAGGGGTCCTGTTAGTAAGTTTGTTAATAAAGGTTATGTCGCAACTGAATATGATCCAAAAACTGAAACAATGATTTTAGATTGACCTGATGAAATTGGGACATTACCACCCGAAGCTTTACAAAATAATCCTCAAATTGGTGATTTTACTCATGCTGCAACTGCTGACTTTTCTGCTAAACAACAAAAACGAATTACTACCAATGAAAATAATATTAAATTATTAGAAAATAAAATTGAAATTAATAATAAAAATATTGAAATTAACAAGCAAAATATTGATGATATTAAAAATAACTGATTTAATATTGAAACTAGTCCATTATGAAAAGAAATATCTAATGAACTTTCAACTGATAATTTAAATAAAGAAATATTAGTAATATGAGGTTATATTTATGAGAATAATATTTATAAATATAAATGTACTAAAAAATCTCTATTTAAATTAGATGAAGAATCTGCAATAAAATCATATACTATACTAGATAATTTTTATTTAAGAGATAATATTAGATTATCTTTAACTTGCATTGATTATAAAATTCGTGCAAGTGCTACACCTGGAACATATTATTCAGGATTTATTTCTAAAATATATCAATATATTGGAAAAGGCACACCAACTTAATTTATAGCAGATGATAGTGCTGAACATGATTATTATACAAAACAAGAAACAGATAATTTATTAATTAAAAAACAAAATATTGATGATAATAATTTACAAACAACTGTTAAACAAATTGTTCCAGCAATTAATGAAAATAAAAGTAATATTGATAAAAAAATGGATATAGAACAATTTCCATATGCTTTTGCTGTAAATGCTCTTGGTACTGAAAATCCTAATTTAGAAACTACTAATAAAACTATTGTTGGTGGTATGAATGAACTTAAAACTAATATTGATAAATTAAATATTATTAAATGAAAAAATGTTGGTAATAAAATAAGTGATACTCAAATTAATTATAATTTTATTAATCAAAAAACATATAAAATAACTTATACTGCTGGTACTATTGATAATGCAAAAATGTATAAAAAATTTATTTATACAGGAAAATCTACAATTTTAGAAACTATAACATGAACTAGATTACATGTTTCAAGTGATAATAAAGTATATACAGAAAGTAAAACATTATTAGGTTATATATTATTATTAGAAGAATTACAAGAAGAAAATACATATAAAATTAATTCTAAAACTTTAAATATAACTCCACCTACTTTAATTAATATGCAAAAACCTATAAAAATTGATTCAAAAACTTTATTAACAAATGAATTAGAAGAAAATAATTGAGAAATTGAACAAAAAGAAAATCCAATACCAACTCCTTGTCCATGTCCAAAATGAAAAGAAGTTGGAACAGTAGGAAAAAATAATTGGGATAATTGAACAATTGAATACGATTTTAAAGATAATGGAAGATATAGAGTTTATTATAATTGAAGTGAATATGATTATATAAAAATAATGACAGAATTTATACATAATTTACCTGTTGCTACTAATGAAATAGTTTCATTTGAAGATGGAAATAATCATATGGTTTTAACTATGGGTTGGGCTAAAAATTTAACTATATATTCACTAAAAGGAAAAGGTAAATTATGAAAATTAGAAGAATTACAGGAATAAAATTATGTTTTTTAAAATTATAAAAATTATTTTAGGTTTAATTGGAGTAATACTATCATCAGCAACTGCTGGTTTAATTATATTTATTATTGTCAAAATTATATTAAAAATTAATCAAATATTTTAAAGAAAGGTGGTGAATATTATGCTAAGTTTATTTAAAAGAAAAGATAAAAGTAATATTAATGATAATCAAAGTGAAAAATTAAAATTTTTAACTAATAAAAATAAAAGTACTCATGCTTCGATTTTAAATTATTTTGGTTTTAATGATTTTAACCATGAAACTTATTTTACTGATTTTGTAGCAGAAAATAATGCTAATTTATATAATGCTCCACTAGATATTAATAATGAAACTATTAAACAATATTTAATTCAACAAGAATTTTATCGTAAAAATTGAAATTCTATTTTTAAATTAAGTAAATTAGGAATTAGTGGTTATTTAATTTATATTGCTAATGATAATTTATATTTTCAAGTAGTAGATATCCAACAAAGAGTTTATGATATTACTGGTAAATTAATTGAATGTACTATTTTTTATGATAATTATGAACAAAATGCACAAACAGTAAGATTATTTGAAGTTTATACATTAAATAATAAACAAGTAACAATTAATCGTGCAATTTATAGTATTAATGATACTAAAAAACAAACTAAATTAGATTTTAAATCATACATTAATAATCCTAATTTATCACAAGAACAAACATTAAACATTAATTATATACCAATAGCAATTATGAGAAATAAAGCCAATGAGTTAGCAGATTGTGATAAAGTAATGGATAAAATTAAAGCACTAGATGTTATTTATGAACAAATTGTTTTAGATAGCATTTTAAACTCACCGAAGTTTATTTTTGACCAAACTTATGGTAATGTTCAATCAGTAATGGAAGAAGCAGTAAGAATATTAGTTACTAAAAACTATATTTGAAAAACTACTGGTGATAATAATGAAAAAAATGAAAATATTAATATGACAAGTAGTAATTTTAAAGGTAAAAACTTAACTGATATCTATGATTGAAATGTTAATGAAATATTTAAACGTTGTGGTATTCATATTCCAAGTCAAAAAAAATCAGCACAACAATCAGTTCCCGAAAGTACAGCTGTAAATATTTCAACCATTAATTATATTGAACAAAAATTATGACAATTTAATATTGATATTCTTAAATTTATTCAATTATTAGTAAGTGTCGATAAAGATTTATTAATTAGTAAAACATTTAATATTAATGATGAACAAGAAATTAATAATTTAACAGTTAAATTAAAATTATTTAATCCCGAAAATAACCAATTAATAGGAGAAAACAATGGAAAACAACAACAAACCACAAACGAAGTTTCCACAGAAACAGAAGCAAACTAAACTTAATCAAGCAGATGTAGAAAATGATTATTTAATAGATAATATTCCTTATGACTTTACTAATATGATGCGTGCTACTAGTGACCCCGATATTAATAGAGCATATGATGAATTTAAAAAAAGAACAATTTATATTTATGAAATTGCACGTTTATTTAAAAATAATGAAAATAATAGTTTAAGATTTTCAGCAAATACTATTAAAATTGGTTTTATTGATATTGAAAAAGTATTAAAAACTACTGCTGCTGAAACATCAGACTTTACTATGCAATTAAATCAAAGAGCAAGTACAAATATTAATGATAATACAATTGAATATAGTATGACTGATATTAAAAACTTAATTTTTCAAGAAATAGAATTATTAAATCAATTTAAGTTATATGCTGTATCGATTAATGAACCATTAACCGAAAATAATATTGATAATTTATATATTATTAATAATTATTCACAACCTTATCAAAATCCAAAAACAAGAAGTACTAAAAGTATAACTATTATTAAAATTAAAGATTTTAAAACAAGAGATGGTTATCCAATCATTATTAAATTACAAAAGCCATTAGATAAAGATACCAAAGTTATGGGTTTAAAAATTAAAGCCCCTAGAAGCATGATTTTCGGCAATATAAAGGTACTTGGTGAAGTTGACAATATGGAAGTATACCCTAAATTATTTGTTAAAGATAAGATAGCATTTCCCTTATTATCAATGCCTATTGAAACTCAACCAAAAGTTAGAATATTGCAACAATGATTTAGTGAACAAATATTACCATGAAATTTAGCAAAACAATTTATAGAACAAGAAAAATCAGTTTTAGATTTAATTGCTATTGGTGGTGGTAAAGAAACAAGAAAAGAAATTTTTAATAATGCAAGAGTAACGAATGCTTGATTAGGATATGATATAAATACTATTAATTTTAAGCCTTGACCATTACCAGAAAAAAGACAACTTAAAGATAAAGAAGTATGAAAAATCCATGATGTTCTAGGAAAAGAATATGTAAGTATTGCTACAAATGATAAGTTTAAAGATGTTGAAATTGAAATAAAAGATGCGCCAACAGTTGATAGTTTACAAAAAGTATTATTAGATATGTTAACTTATACATATAGTTATAATAGAAATTTTGATGGTGCTTCATTAAGTAATGTTTTAAAAGAAATGAACGATTTAGATAGAATGCGTGCTAAATTTGAAGGACAAAAACCAGAAGATGTAATTACTAATTTATTTAAACAATGAAAATTAGATTATCCAAATTATATAAATTTAACACAAGTTGAAATATTTAAACAAATAGTCATCATGTTATCAAATAATATTTATTCTAATATGTCTATTAATAAAGGTTTAAATGATGATTATAAATTATTATTACCTTATTATTTTGAATTAAAATCTAATCCTATACATTCTACATCTGATAAAGTTTGAGAATTTAAAGATGTAAAAGTAATATTAAAATCTGAGTATTTTGATTTTACAGATATTAATAATATTAAATTAAAAAATAATGATATTAGTCAAAATGAATTATTTAAACTAGATGATAATCAATTTAATTGATTATCTATTACAAATGAATTAGAAAGCAATAATATTCCTTCATTAATTCCTGCTGATTGAACATTAGGAAATGGTGAATATGGAAAATATTTTACAAAAGTAATGATTGATAAAACTAAAACTGAAAATTCTTTAAATTTATATGGTTCTAATAAATCTCAATTATTTTCCAAATTAGAATTTTATAAAGAAATTTCACAAATTGATAATAATAGCGAATTTGAATTACAAATTAAAAATCCGATTAATAATTTAAATCGGATTGAAGTTAGCGGAATATTTGGTGCTGGAAATTATGATTTAACTTTATTAATTGATAAACAAGAAATAAATTTAAATAATATTATTTTATTTGATAAATATAATGAAAATGTTTCTTACATAAATTTAGAAATTTAATTATCAAAATATCCATCAGGATAAATACCATCTCATTTTACTGCATCATCAGTTAATTTATTTGATGCTCAGTAAAGAGTAATTTTATGTTTATTATTTACTGCTCTTGCTCAAATTATTGCCCCCCCAGTGCGCTTCATGGTCGTAATCAAAAAAATATGTTAATTGATTACTTTTATTATATGAAACTATTCCTAAGATTAAACCAGTAACACCCGTTATTACAGCAAATGATAATGCTATTTTTTGAAAATTTGTTTTTATTCATGTTTTCATTTTGAATTACTCCTTATTCCTTAATTTTACTTCTAAATTGTACTTAATTTATATTATTTTTACAATATGCCTTTTAAACGCAAAATAACGCCTAAATTAAAGGCGTTTATTTTATTATACCTATACTATTAATTATATATAAATTGTTTATTATATGGCAAATGTGAAGATACTTTTTTTCACAGTAGCATTATTTTTACCACGAATTACATTTTTATATGGATATAGTGCATAAAACAGAGCATCATAAGGATCTTGATACATAGTTTTGTCAGGAATGTTAGTTTTTGTTTGGTCATAACGTAATTCTTCTAAACATTGAGTAGTTTTTGGTAAATCATCTTTATTAGCATAAAAGTTTCCATAACTCATAATATTTCTCATTCAAACTACTCTATTAGTTAATCCTGCTTCTTGATTTAGATTAGAAGCATGTTTAATCGCACTTTGGGTAATAAGAATAGTATTATGTTCATCAATTAATTTTTGATTTAATCAATCAATGGCAGTTCTTGCTTTATCATCATAAAAATAAATTGCTTGTTCAAAATTTTCAAAATTATCTATTAATCCTAAAATTTCATTGACATAAGCATTAATTTTTTCATTTTCATTAATAAAATCATTTGATGTAACTACTAATTCACAAATAATATAAGTATCATAATATCCAGTATTATGATATTCTTTAAAACCAACTACCATAAATACAGTATGGTCTTTATGTCCAGTTGCTCAATCAACACCAACTGAATAAAAATCAAATTTATACATGGTTTTATCTTGATTATAAAATTGTTTTAAATCATATTTTTGTCAATATTTTAATGTTTTTTGAAATGGAAAAATTGTAGCATCACTATCTAAGAATTCAAAACCATAAAAAACAGTATTAAATTCATCGGGATTACTTTTTTTCATTTCTATTAATGTTCTTTTTTGAATTTCTGGTAATTTATTTCAAAATGGTTGAATTGTAAATCTTAAAATAAATAAACCTAAACCACTAAACATTTCTTTATTTTCATAATAAACTTTACCAACTTTTTTAAGATTATCCATTATTTTATCATTTAAGGGTAAAAATGGTGCACAGTACTTTAAATAAAATGGATGATATTTATCGTAAGGATTACATGTAAAAGTAATAAAAAAACTTTTATAAAAATAGCGAGTAATTGATTTTCCAAAAGTAGAACTATATATATTTTTATCAATAAATGTTCAATTTCATTCTTTAATTGGTTCATTTGACACTTTAATACGATTACTTCTAAACATAGAATTTTGTAATCGCTCATAGCGATATGTTAATTGTTTTTCTGTTAATGTTTCTTTTTCTTCTGCCATAATTATTTCATCTGTTCGTGAACCTAAAAAACTTGACCCACCTGCTTCTTTTCCAAAAATTTTATTACCATTTACATAACCAATAAAGTCAATTTGTTGATTATTAGGAAAGATAATACATCCACCATCCTTAGTAATTTTTCATTTAATACCATAGGGATTATTAGGTAATAAATTAATATCATATTTATCTAGTAAAACTTGGCAAACATTCATTAATGCACCAATAGTAGTTTCGCTATGGGTATTTTCATATCGTCTTACTTCTTGAACACTACTATCACTAAAATTACAACATATAAATAAATCAAATGCTAAACAATTTCAAGTTTTTCTTGTTCCCCGTGCTGTTGGTATAAAACGATAAAAACAATTAGTAGTAAAATACTCTGCTCATTCATCACCAACAAATGCTTTAAAAATATCTCAACTAAAACCATAATTATTATCACTAAAATTAAGGTCATATTTTTTATTTAGTTGTGCATAACTACTAATGAATGGCATATTTTCTCCTTGGTTGACATATATAAGTTAAAATTTAATTATTATTAACATCCAAAATTAGAAAGGAAATAAAAAATGTTAATTTCACAAAAACATTTTAATTGAGAACAACACTATTTTAATCAAGATAAATTAAATTTAAAACAAACAGAAGAATTATTTGCAAAAATAGATGAGCAATTATGAAATGAATGTGATAAGTCTATATATAAATCATATAAATTTAGAAAGCGAAAATTAAAAGGAAAAAAAGGTTTATTAACTTATAAAAGACGCATTTATATATATTATAATGAAAAAACACAAAAAAATGAATATATATCATTATTAGATATATATCTTGGTGTTAAAAAGTATAGTAAACTTGCACCAGATGTTATTAAACAAATTTTAAAATATTTTACTGATGGAAAAAGATATCGTGATGTTTGTGATACTTTTATTAATGATTTAATAAGTAGTAGTACTGTTTATAGAACATATAAAAAATTTCAATTACCAAAAATTAATATTCCTAAAATAAAGTTAAAACCAAATCAAGTTTTATATGTAAATATTGATGATGGTCATAGAAAGTTTAAGTTTAATGATAAACATAGTAATAAAAATTGTAAGAAATGTTCTATGAGATTACTAGTAATGTGTACTGGTAAAAAGAAAAATGGAAAATTAATTAATAAAAGAGCTGCATGTAAAATAAGAGTATCAAAAACGGAAATTGGTGCAGAAAAAACTGCTAAATTAATTGAAAAATATGGTAATTTATATTTTGAAAATTTTGACCAAGCAAATTTAATAGTTTGTGGAGATAGTGCAAAATGGATTAGAAAAACTGCTAAAATTTTAAATGCTAAATTTATTTTAGATAAATTTCATGCTTTTCATGTTTTATTTCTTGGAATTATGGCAGGAAGAAGAAAAAATAAAATTGCACAATTACATTATGAATATGCACAAAATTTATTTTCAAAAGGTCAATATTATGAATTAATTGATTTTTTAAATTCATTAATATTAAAATATCCAAAATTAAAAGTTGGTTATTTTATTAATGCAAAAGATGGCATATTAAATCAAGCATTAGTTGAAAATATTGGTTGTTTTACTGAAACTAATATTAAACAAATCTTAAAATATATGATTGGTGGTAGAACGTATAATATTGATATATATGTAAAAATGGTTAATTTTAAATGCTATCAAATAAACACGGCAATACAGTTATTATAAAATAAAAGATAAAGTAAAAATAACTAAAAATAAAATAAAACTTATTAAAAATTTCTTTAATAAGAATTTTTGAATTATAAAACTAAGTATTATTGTTGACTTATGCTTTGTAAATGTTAAGATTAACATACAATTGCATAACTTAGTCTAAATTATTCTCGTCTACCTTTATAATTTAAAGACAATTAATGAATATTATAGACAACATCGTTATGCTCCCTATTTTTTTTGTTTAATTAATTTTTTATTGGTATTATTGTATTTTTATAAATATTTTGTATTTCTTGATATCCTAAATCACCAATAATTATTGTTTTTTCTGAAAATTAAAGATTTGAATTTTTTAATATTTGAAAATCATGCACTTTACCATTATCACAAAAAAATAATATATAATTTGAAATTTTATAGAATATATTCAACTTTTATCAGAAAAATATTCTAATTGTAGTTTTTTTAGTTGGTCTTTGGATTTCAATTTTAGTAAAATCAATTCAATAAAATTGTCATTCATTTGATTTTTTTTGTTTTTTTTCTATTTTTAATTTATATTTTCCTTTTAAAAATTGATAATCTCTATCATTACTAAGTTTATTTTCTACTCAAGTAATATTACGAAAACAACTTGCAAGATTCATTTATATTTAATATTCGTTTGAAAAAAGTATAATATTCTTTTCAATATTCAAGTGCCCTCATTAATCTTTCTTCTATTGAAAGTTTATTTTTTCTATCTTTAATTTTTTCTAACATTTCATTAAAATGAAAACGTTTTATACCAAGATATCTGAAAGATTCCTCATTTTTTAATTTTAATTATGGAATAAGTTTAATATTTTAATTTTGAAAGCTAGCGACTTTTAATTGTAAATTTTTATTTTGTTCATTAACAAATTTATTAAAACTTGGTGTAATGAATTTAAAGAAATTATTGATAAAAAACTGTATATCAAAAAAAGTGTTTATATAAAAATTAGAAACTAAAATTTTTAGGGATTAATTGAAATTTATGTTTATGTTTAAATTATATTCATTTTTTAAAATTATTTGGTCTATAAAAAAGGATATTATATAAAAAGTTATGAGTTAGCATTACAGACTTATGGTATTTGTGTATTCATCGTACTAGTTGTATTATTGTTAGAAAATATTGTTAATTAATTTGTTAATTAAATTTATTTATTTTAAACCAATCACTCTATATGTGTCTTAGTTTTTCTAGTTCTGTTATAATTATATTATATTATTTTAAAGTGAAGCAGTTTTAATTTATAATTTAATATAGTCAGGAGAATTATAATGGCAAGAAAATTTGGTTATAATTTACTAGCATTTGTATATTTTGCAAGCCAACGTCGAGGAACTGCTAAATTAGTTTTGAAAAAAAGTACATGCAAACGTATTATTAAAATTTACAAAAAACATAAAAAGTTAGAAATTAGTAATAAAGTGATATTGTTATCTAATTTTTTAAGTAGTAATATTGTTAGTAAAATTTCAGCTTTAGCTGAAGATTCCGTAGTACCACATATGTTAATTGATGAAATAGTTTTTGTTATTATTGAACAATGAAAATTATTTTTACAATGAAATAAAAAAATAAAAAATGGGCTTATTATTACTGTTAATAAAAATATGGAAGTTAGTGTTGACTGAGTTGGTAAAGAAAATATTTTTACAGAATTAACAACTGAATATACTATTAATTATCGAGAAGTAGGAATGAATACCATCATTTTTAATAATGGTTTTTCTTATGAGACAGATGGTATTAAATATTGTGCTCATGGTGTGACTAAAATTATTTTAACACCAAGTTTGTGAAAGCAAATTGATAAATTAAATAATGGATTAGCAATATCACAATATTTAAGAAATGAACAAATATTTTGTATTCTTGCTTTAGAGCCAGAATCTAATAAAATTTTAGATTATGCTTTTGATCAATTAGCGATTTTAATTTTTAATAATAAAAAATATATTGCTGAAGCATTTACTAAATTTAAAGTAGGCGTTGTTTTAGAATTTGAAGCAGTAGTTCATGAACAATTTCAATTAAAACAAATTTCAGCAATGAAGGTTAATAGTGAAGAAAAATTAAAATAATAATGATATTATTGAGTTAAATAATATTATTATTATTTTTGCTTCACTTATTATTATTGATTTTAGAGAAATTGTTTCTTCATTTTTTATTAAAATAACCTTAAATTTAACTTGGTATTGAAATTATTATTGTTGATTTTAGAGAAATTGTTTTTTCATTTTTTATTAAAGTAATCGTAAATGTTAATTTGTCACCTGACGAAAGACGAACTGGATCAATACCAGTTTTTTGATAACTTTTAACATTAAATTTTGCTTTTCAACCAATTAGTTCTTCAAAGTTGTTAAAACAAATAGCTTGATCAGTTCTTGAAGTACTTATTAATGGTACTTCTGTTTTTTCTGCTACTCATTTGTCAACAGTAGTCTCTCTTTTAGCATTAGCATAAAAATTTTGAATTGGACTTCCTGAATAAACAAATTCCCGATAACTAAGTTTAGCAGGATTTGTACTATCAGTGCTAAAAATACTAAATGTAGCATTTGTACCAATTGCTGCTTGGATTTTATATTGATCACCTAAATTTGTTTTATTATCTTCTTTAAAAAATTGTAAAAGATATGTTGCATCATTAATAATAAGTTTTTGCTCATCAGTTGGTTCAATGAGTTTAGCAGTAGAAACTTGTATATTAGTTACTTTATGTTTAATTTTAGCAACTTCAGCTGCATCAAACATGCCATCTTCAAATGTTGTTCCTGTTTTCACTGTTTGTTGTAAAACAGATTTTAAAAAATAAAAACTATCTTCATCTTTAGCTTTAGCATCACCAGTAGTAACATTACCTTCTAGTAGATTAGTAGGGCTGATGTCACTATCATCAATGATGAAAGTTGGTGTATACTTACCATCTCACATCATGTCAATAGCTTTTAAACCTTTTTCATCACTATCAGTTAGGCCTAAATTTATTGATACATTATCTACTAATTTTTTATTCTCATCTTCTTTGGTTCCACAAGCAATAATGGTAGTTACTGGCAATGATGTTAAAGTTACAGCCCCTAATAGTTTTAATAATGTTCACATATTTTTCATTATTTTAACCTCCTTAGTTAAATCTAGAGTAGAATAAATGTGAATATTACCTTTCATAATCTTATATCAAAGATGTTATCTTAAATAACTCACTAACACTATTATAATGTAAAAATTATTTTTTGTTATGTTTTTACTCTTTTTAGAGTATTTTACTGTTTTTTTCTAGTAAAATTAATAAAAATGATAATTATGATTAAGAAAAAATACAAACACAAATAAGTATGAAACTCAAGAACATTTAATAAATTATTAACAAAAAAAATGTTAATAAGTCCTAAAGAATGACATATCTTTTATTTAAATTAAGAAAAAATAATTAGTGAATTCATCTATAATGATGATGAAAAATATGTCTTGTAAATTACCCAAATAAAAAATGAAATAAAGATTTATCAATTGTTTTTGCTAATTATTTAATTAAATAAAATAATTGAAATATAACAATATCAAATCATGATGAAACAGATAGTTTATTAAAACCTTTAATTAGGTTCTTTTAGATTTTTTTATAATATAATTTAAAAATAAATTTAACATAAGTTTTTAAGTAATTTTTTATTTTAAAATAAAAAAAATAAAAGAGTAAATAAAAATAATAATAAAAAGTTACCTTAATTGAACTTGTCAAGTAAAGTAGACAATTAAAAAGAGGATTTATTAAAAGGAATGATTTAGCCGATATTCAACTGGCCTCATTCCTTTTAATTTTATTTGTGGTCTAAAACGATTATAAAATTCTATATACATACTTAGGTAAATGTTCTTTAATTCATTCAGTTGTTCTATTTTTTCTTGGAATTAAATATAAAAATTCAGTTTTCATAATAGCAAATCATGATTCAGTAGCACCATTATCTGGAGAATTACCCCTTCGAGACATTGAAATTTTAATTCCTAATCTCTCACATAATAATTTATAGAATTGATTTGTGTAATGAAATCCTTGTTCTGAATGTAAAATTCATGTTTTTGGTTTCCCAGCATTTACTCAAGCTTGAATAATATTCTTAAAGACAAAATCTAAACTTAAATTAGCACTAATTTTATAATCTAAAATTTCATTATTGTGAAAATCTTTAACAATTGACAAATAATATGTTCTATTATTTGTGGTTAAATAAGTTATATCAGTACCTAATTTTTGCTTTAGTTTATTTGTTTGAAAATCACGATTTAAAAGATTTTCATATCTTAATTCTCCAGAATTTAATTTATATTTATGATTTTTCTTTTTTTATTTTTGCTTTTAACTTTAAAAGTCGCATATATCGATATACAATATGCGATTTCAATTTAATTTTATAAATTTTATGAATTCACAAAGTAATCATTTGATAACGATAAATTTCTTTAAATTTATAAAATATATTGTTAATTATTCTAACTAAAAAATTATTTCATTTATTAAATTTATTTTGACCATTTTTTAGTCATTTATAATATCCTGACTTTGAAACTTTTAGTAGATAACATAAGTGGCTAATCTGATATTTTTTCTTCAATCGCAAAATCGTAAAGTATTTCTTCTTTGTCGATTTTGCTAAATACTTTTTTATATCATTAATTACCTCAATATATTCAATTAATTCTTGTTTAGTCATTTCATGAAAATTTAATGTTTTTGGCCTGCCTTTTCTTTTAATTGCTTTTGATTGGATTCCACTTCCAGGATTAAGTCCTTCTTCTCCTAAAGTTTTATATTGTTTTAATCATCTATTTAATGTAGCTTTTTCAAGTTTAAAATATTTTCTTGTTGAACTTCATGAATTTTGATAATAAAAATTAATCACTTCTAACTTTTCTTCTTTTGTATAAATGTTTAGCCATAAAAAAATGAACACCTCTAAATAAATTATTGCACAAGTATTTTTTTCTTGTCTACTTTATTGTAGGTATTCAATTTGGAGGCTTTTATGTAATCTGTGTTTCTTTGTTTTATAAAGTTACTAGTTCAGATTAATTCTGTCTTCAAATTTTATCATAAAATGAGCAATTGCTGTATTTCAATTTTGAATAGGCATTGTTCATTTTTTTATTATATTTTCAATTGCTAAATAAAATATTTTAAAAACTGCCATATCATTAGGAAAAATTTTTTTATTTCTTATGATTTTTCGTAATTGACTATTAACAGATTCAATAGCATTTGTGGTATAAATCACGCTTTTGATTTCTGTTGGGTAACTAATAAAAACCATTAAATTATCTCAATTTTTTATATTAAGATTTAGCAATTTGCGGATATTGTTTATTTCATTTATTTTCAAACGACTCTAAAGCTTGCATTGCTTGTTCTTCACTATAGGCAATATAAATTGGTTTTAAATCTGTAACTAGTGATTTTCACTGTTTGTATGAAACATATTTTAAACTATTTCTAATTTGATGAACTATGTGCATAATTGATGTTCAGTTTTAGGATAAACTGATTGTATTGCTTCTGACATTCCTGTTAAATTATCACTACAAGCAATAAGAATATCATTTAAACCCCGATTTTTCATTTCTGTGAAATTTGCTAGTCAAAATTTAAAACCTTCATTTTCACTAATTCATAAACCTAAAACATTTTTTTACCTTCTAAAGCAATTACTAAAGCTATATAAACTGATTTGTTAATAATCCGTTTATTTTGTCGTACTTTAACTACTATATAATCAAAATAAACAATGGGATAAATACTTTTAATGGTCGATTTTGCCATGTTTTGACATCATCAATAACATCATCAGTAATTTGAATAATAACACTTTCACTAATATCAGCACCATAATATAACTCTTGTAATTGCATTCTAATATCTGATAAAGTCATACCTTTTGCATATAAAGAAAAAACTTGTTGATCAAAGCCATCAAACCTTCTCTGTCTTTTTGCAACTATTACTGGTTCAAAATTACTATTGCCATCCCTTGGTACATCAATTTCAATTTTACCTTGTTGAGTTATTAATTTTTTTGAAGTTGTACCATTACGAATATTATCACTATTACTACGTTGATTTCTTTCGTGTCCTAAATAATTTTGCATTTCAGAATTCAACATTTTTGCTACTAATCTTTTTGTTAATTGTTTATATAAGCCTCCTTCTTTAAAAACTGTTGTTAAATCTTCAGTATTTTCTAATAATAAATCTTCTGCTTTTGATATTGGATATTATTATTAAAGCTATCTTTTTTAGCGATCTGTAACTCACTCTTTCTAAATACATAAATTATATTACTAGAATTAATTAAAGATAGTTATTTTTGTAAGTCACACAGATTACTAAACATTACCATTTTTCAATTTGAAAAATGAAATAGAGAATTTATAAATCTGCGTATCTTTAATTATTGAACAAATTTATATATAGTGTTTAGGAACCGCTCCTTGATTTTGATAATTTTTTAATTCTTCTTGAGTTAAGCAAGGTGATTTTATTGGTTGTTTTTGATTATTAAAATTATTAATTTTGTTAATATCACTTTTAGTTAATGAATTTGCCATTTCGGTTCTTATTTTATAATTTAATTTTTCCAATATTTTTTGATGGTCATTTTCAACATTGATTATTTTTTTATTTTGATATTTATCAATGAAAAAAGCTTCTTTAAATTTTTTAGTTTTTTTGCAAAAAATAATCGTAATGTTAATTTTTTGTTCAATAAGATTATTTAAAATTTTATTTTCTTCAATATTTAATAATATTGTTTTTTTAATTCTTTCATTTTCAATATTAGGTAGTGTTTCAATATTTCAATTGTTATCTTTATGTTTTGAAATGATAATTGGTTCTGAAATATAATTTAGTTTTTGATAATAGTTTGAATTTGTAATCAAAATTGATTCTTCTATTTCATCAGTTAAATCTTGTTTTTCTTTAGTAACTGTATCTAATTGTTCTGTTAAATCTTGTTTTGTTTTATTTAAATCATTAATTTGTTTTTCATTACTTGTTTCAGTTTCTTTTAAAGATTGAACTTCATCAGTTAAATCTTGTTTTGCTTTATTTAAATCATTAATTTGTTTTTCATTACTTGTTTCAGTTTCTTTTAAAGATTGAACTTCATCAGTTAAATCTTGTTTTTCTTTAATAACTGTATCTAACTTAGTTTTAGTTTCACTTTGTGTTCGAGTAACTTTATTTAATTGTTCAGTTAAATCTTGTTTTTCTTTAGTAACTGTATCTAATTGTTCTGTTAAATCTTGTTTTGTTTTATTTAAATCATTAATTTGTTTTTCATTACTTGTTTCAGTTTCTTTTAAAGATTGAACTTCATCAGTTAAATCTTGTTTTTCTTTAATAACTGTATCTAACTTAGTTTTAGTTTCACTTTGTGCTCGAGTAACTTTATTTAATTGTTCAGTTAAATCTTGTTTTTCTTTAATAACTGTATCTAACTTAGTTTTAGTTTCACTTTGTGTTCGAGTAACTTTATTTAATTGTTCAGTTAAATCTTGTTTTTCTTTATTTAAATCAATATTTTGTTTTTCATAATTTTTATTATCAATTTTAAAATCTTCTAATTCTTTTTCTTTAAGTATTAAATTTTGACTTAGTCGATGATTTTCTTGCTTTAAATTTTCCAATTCTTCATATTTATTATCATTAGAATCATCTTTAAAAGATAATAATGAATTTTCTAATTGTTGAAAGACTTGAGTTAATTTATTTTTCATTTTTAAATCATAATTTGCTTTTTTTCAATTTTTTAAAAGATCTTTGATACCTTTTTTAAAAATTTTAACTTTTTTTAATAAGTATTTATTTTGTTCTTCTAAGTCTTGAATAGTATCGTATAAAAATGTTTTATTTAATAAATTTTCTATATCTTCATATTTATTATCATTTTCTAATAATAAACTTTCTAAATTTAATACTTCTTCAATAAATTTATTTTTTGATTCTAAATCATAATTTATTTGATTTAAATCTTTTAAAAGATCCTTTATACATTCTTTAAAATTTTCAATTCTTTCTAATAAACGTTTATTTTGTTCTGTTAAATCTTGAATTTGAATTTCATCATTTAAAGTTTCGTTTAATAAATCTTCTATATTTTTCATATGTTTTAATTTTAATCCTTTTTAATAATTTGCTAAAAAAATATTAACAAATATTATAAACTAATACAATACACTTTTAAATGTTTATTAACAAAATTTATTTTGTAATTTCATTATTTTTTAAGTATATGCTGATAAAACGCTCATATTTGAACTTGTCAAGTAAAGTAGACAATTAAAAGAGACTTTATTAAAAGGAATGATTTAGTCGATATTCAACTGGCCTCATTCCTTTTAATTTTATTTGTGGTCTAAAACGATTATAAAATTCTATATACTTAGGTAAATGTTCTTTAATTCATTCAGTTGTTCTATTTTTTCTTGGAATTAAATATAAAAATTCAGTTTTCATAATAGCAAATCATGATTCAGTAGCACCATTATCTGGAGAATTACCCCTTCGAGACATTGAAATTTTAATTCCTAATCTCTCACATAATAATTTATAGAATTGATTTGTGTAATGAAATCCTTGTTCTGAATGTAAAATTCATGTTTTTGGTTTCCCAGCATTTTTTGAATAATATTCTTAAAGACAAAATCTAAACTTAAATTAGCACTAATTTTATAATCTAAAATTTCATTATTGTGAAAATCTTTAACAATTGACAAATAATATGTTCTATTATTTGTGGTTAAATAAGTTATATCAGTACCTAATTTTTGCTTTAGTTTATTTGTTTGAAAATCACGATTTAAAAGATTTTCATATCTTAATTCTCCAGAATTTAATTTATATTTATGATTTTTCTTTTTTATTTTTGCTTTTAACTTTAAAAGTCGCATATATCGATATACAATATGCGATTTCAATTTAATTTTATAAATTTTATGAATTCACAAAGTAATCATTTGATAACGATAAATTTCTTTAAATTTATAAAATATATTGTTAATTATTCTAACTAAAAAATTATTTCATTTATTAAATTTATTTTGACCATTTTTTAGTCATTTATAATATCCTGACTTTGAAACTTTTAGTAGATAACATAAGTGGCTAATCTGATATTTTTTCTTCAATCGCAAAATCGTAAAGTATTTCTTCTTTGTCGATTTTGCTAAATACTTTTTTATATCATTAATTACCTCAATATATTCAATTAATTCTTGTTTAGTCATTTCATGAAAATTTAATGTTTTTTGGCCTGCCTTTTCTTTTAATTCCTTTTGATTGGATTCCACTTCCAGGATTAAGTCCTTCTTCTCCTAAAGTTTTATATTGTTTTAATCATCTATTTAATGTAGCTTTTTCAAGTTTAAAATATTTTCTTGTTGAACTTCATGAATTTTGATAATAAAAATTAATCACTTCTAACTTTTCTTCTTTTGTATAATGTTTAGCCATAAAAAAATGAACACCTCTAAATAAATTATTGCACAAGTATTTTTTTCTTGTCTACTTTATTGTAGGTGTTCAAATTGGTAACTTTTTAATTAGGTTGACAACCTAATTTATTTATAAAATAAAACATAAGTTTGAGAAAATTTTTATTACAAGAAATAGAATTAACAATTGAAAATTTAAAAATTAAAATTATAAACCAAATATTAAACATAGAAATGAAACTGATAAAAAACTGTTAGTCACACAAAAATTACATAACAAGAAGTACTGTTTAAGTTTGGATTAGATAAAATTTTGATTATAATATTAAAAATGCCAAAGGTAAGACCGACTTCGTTGTTGCTAATTAAAACATTGATAATTAATGATAATAGTTTAATTACAAAATGAATTGAGCAATTAAAAAATATAAACATTCTAAATTAGAAACATTTAATATAATAAGTTTTATTGTACTAAAATAAGTATTAAAAAATTGATGTTGGTAATAAAGTTCCAATGCTTAACATTAATAAAGCAAAGACAGTAATGCCAATAATATATGGTCAGACTGCACGATAGAAACTCGTTAGTGAAACTTTAGCAATGGCAAGTCCTGCCATCATTACTCCTGCACTTGGTGCAAATAAATTAATTCAACCACTAGCCATTACAAAAGTAGTAATCATTCCTGAACCTAGTCCTAACGGAATTACTATTTTTGAAACAATGGGAAAAACAGCTTTTGCAAAACCTGATGTTGAAGGAATAATAAAAGCAATTACTAAAAAAGCAAAGAAACCAATAATAACAATAGCAAATCTTGGTAATTTATCAATACTTTGTAATTGTCCAACAACAACATGTTGCATTCCTGAGTGTTGTAATGATCAACCAATACCCCCAGCAACAGCAATAATTAAGGCAACACCTAATAATTCTGAAGAACCACCAATAAAATTATGAACATATTTTTCTTCACCTTTTCAATCAATTGCTGCGATAATAAGTGAAACAAAGAAAAATAAAAACGCTAACATTTCAATATTTCAGTCACCAAATGCATTAATTTGGCTTGTGAAATATGGAAAGTAGTTAATTAATAAATCACGAAAATCATTAAAAATAGTTGTTCCGGTAATTTTTCCTCAAGGGATAATACAAAGTACCATAATTAAAAATGTTAATCCAAATAATGCTAAAATAATTTTACGACGTTTAGTAAATTCTGGAATTTCTTCATTATTAATAAATTGTTCATGATGTTCACTATGTAAATGAAAAACAACTGATTTTTCAGGATTATGTTTAACACGAATTGCATATCACATCACAAAAGTAATAGTACCAATCGTTGCTAAAAATCAACAAATTAAACGTCAAATAATACCATCACCAGGATTTAAACCACTAGCTTGTGAAGCTGTAGCAATAGCAAAGGGATTAAGTGTTGAGAACATAACACCAACACCAGCACCTAATAAAATCATTAATACAGCAGTAACAACATCAAAGCCAGCAGCTAACATTGCTGGAATAATAATTAAATAGTAAGGAATCGTTTCTTCACACATTCCTTCGACAGTTCCACCAATTGATAGAATAGTCATAATTGAAGGAATAATTCAAATTTCTTTTCCGTTTAGACGTTTAACTAAACGACCAATTCCGGCATCTAAAGCACCTGATTTCATAACGATGCCAATGTAACCACCAATTACTAAAACAAAAACAATAATATCACTACTACCAATAAAACCTTTAATTGGCGCCAAAAATAAATCCATGATACCTAATGGACCACCTTGTTGTCAGGGGTTAGTATTAGGGTCTGGTGGTTGTGATTCATCTTGTAATCATTTACCAGTTGTTCCTGGAATCCAAGAGATAACAACAATTAGTGCAATAATAAAGAATAAAATGGTAATTGCTGTTGGCATTTTAAATGGAAATAAACGAAATTTTTTCTTTTTATTAATTTCCATAAATTGTTAATACCTCCTTCATTTAATTTTTTAAAAGTATTATTATATAATACACTATTTACTATCTAGATTAAAAGGATATTTAACATTATTTTAAAAAATTAATTAAATATTAGTAGCATTTTAAAGTAATATTAGTTATTATAGTTTACATATATTTTTTATTATTTTACTTTTCGTAATTAATTGAGGTGATTTTAAAGGTATATAGTTATAATAATTGAAAGGAGAATATTATGTTAAAACTTTTTAAGAAAAAAGAAAGGACAAATCATAAATTAACTTTATCAGAATTAGTTTGGTTTGGTTTTAATTATACTGTTGGAATTACTTTTACTGCTAATTTTGCAGTTTTAATTAATAAAAATAGTTTAAACTTAGGTTCTCATATGATTTGAATTTTTTTAGTAGAAGGATTAATTGCGGGAACTTGTGCTTGATCTTTTTCAAGACTTTCAAGAGTGCATCCAGGTAATAATGGTGCTGCCTATATTTATGTTAGAAGTAGTTATGGACGCTTCTGAGGATGATTAATTTCTTTTTTACAATATGCAACATTGCCAGTAATTGTAAGTTCGCAAATTGTATCAATGATTAGAATTAATTTTACTGATCAAACATCATTTTTGTATGCTAACTGGGGAGTTTGACAACATTTAGGGTTAGATTTAATTGGAATGTTAATTTATGGTTTAGCTTCTTGTGTTTTATTTTTAGGAATGGCTGCTTTTAAAAAATTTGTAAATATTTCTAGTTATTTAAAATGAGGAACAACTTTTTTATTAATCATAGCAACTATTGTTTTATTTGTAATGGCAGGTACTTCAAATTGAAGTATGACTACTTCTCATCAACAACTAACTGCTAATAACTTTTCACAAGCTTTTGCCATGTGTTTCTTTTTCTTTTTAGGATTTGAAACTTATTCAACAATTGGTAAAAATGTAAGAAATCCTGAAAAAAATATTAGTCGTTCACTAGTGATTGTTATGATTTTATCTACTATTTTTTATATGATAGTAACAATACTAATGATTGGTGCTGTAGCTGGTAATTTTTCAGATAATCCCAACTTGAGTATTTTTAGAATATTAGGAGATAAAGCTAATGCACAATGATTAGGAATTATTGGGGTACTTATCATGTTAATTTGCACCATTTCATTAAAATCTAATGCTGGAATGCAAAATGCTTTATATAGTGGTGCTATTTTAGAACCATTATCAGTTGAGGGATATATTTCTCCTAAATATAAAGAATTATCAAAAGATAATATTCCATTTAAAGCTTCAAGATTAAATTTAATTATTACTTTTTCTTCAGCATTGGTATGATTAATTTTACCTGATATTATTGGATTAATAATTGATACAATCCATCCTGTTTATGATGATGCTAATAATTTAGTTTTAAGTTCGATTGTTAATTATGGAACATTAACTGCTGAAGCTGGTATTATTATGGTTATTATTTATATTTTTGTCCTTTCAATTGCTATTAAGTTATCTATTGAAAAGAAATTGAAAAAAAATATTTTTGAAATTATTATTTGATTTGTTGCATCAATTTTCTTAGTTTGACAATTTGAAGAGTGACTAAGATCATTAATTAATGGTTTAATTTCAGGTTCACGTATGATTGCTAATGGTGGAACAGATACTACAAAAGGAATATCTGCTGTCACCTCTAATGTTTTACAATTAGTTTATTTAATTGCTAGTATTAGTTTTGCGTTAATTTGATACTTTACTTATTATAAGCCAATGCAAAGAAAAAGAATGATTAGTGATCCTAAGTTACAAGCAAAATTGGATAAAGAATTTAGAGTAAAAGATGATTGACCTTTTGTTGCAAAAAATTTACAAAATGAAATTGATAATTATTTAATACGTAATGTCCAAATTAATGGTAATGATAAAAATGCTAATTATACATTTGCTAAAAATGTTCGGCAAGAATTACTAATATCAGAAGGCGAATGGCGAGAAGACGAAGAATAAAAAGATAACTTAAAAGTGTATTATTTATCAAAAATAATACACTTTTTATATAAATTATTTTTTTAATTATTACTATTAAATATGTTAATAATTAAAATTTTCATATTATAAATAGAGTATATTAATAGCAGAAGCAAAAATATAATGTATAATAATACTGAATTCATTTCAATATTATATTTGGAAAAAAAATTCTAAATGATGGTTATTGTATTGTAGTTCAAAATTATATTATTGGAGGTACTATATATGAATATGAAAAATATATTAAGATTGATGGGAGCACTTGCCTTAACAACAGGAACTGCTACTTCAGTTGTAGCATGTGGTCAATCATCGGTGTAGTGATGAACACTGATGTATCAAAACAGTTAGGTCTAACTGATGATCAAGGTCAAGGTGTACAAGAAGCAACACTTGATATATTATCTAAAGCCGATGCAGTGATGTGATCTATTCCTGCCTTGGAAACACCAATTACAGCTGATAAATTATTAACAGCAGATGATAAAGCTGCTAATCAATCATGTTTTGATTTTATTACTGATGTTCTAACAGTTAAACCAAAAACAGGTTCAAAATTGGATGATGGCGTTTTTGATAAAGCTACATTAACTGCAATTACTGGTGAAGTTACTCAGATTACTCCAACTTTAAAAAAAATAGATGATAATAAAGATTATGCCATTGATGGTGGCACTTTTAGTTTTCAATTTAAAAAAGGTGACGAAAAAGTTGGTGATCTTTATAGTGTTAAGTTAAAAGCTGATAGTACAAAAGGTATGGTTAGTGATGCACTTAGGGCAATAGTTGATAAAATTAAAGCGACAGATACCGATGTTGCTGATAATCCTGCAATTATGTTTAAAATTGGTGAAACAGTTCCAGTAGCAGCAAAAACCCCAGGAGTAGCAATAAAAATTCAGGGAACAACAGATGTAGTAAAACAATTTGATGCATTAAACACAGTAACTGGCTTAAAAATTGTTGCTCAATCAGGAACAATTTCAGCTGCGGGTGATAGTTGAGCTGCTAATGATACATTAAAAATAGTTTATAAAACAGGCGATGTTACTTTTGATACAGAAACTACATTAACACTTACTGCTGTTTAATTTTATTAAATAATATTAATACTCTTTTTAAACTTATTAAAAAGAGTATTTTTTATATTTCCAAATATTATAAACGTATAGTATCTAATAAATGTTAGAAGCCACATTACAATATTATATTGTAAGGAGGTAGTAAATTATGATTATTGTAGTGAAGTTTAAATCATATTATTAGAGATACTATATATGAATGTGAAAAATATATTAAGATTGATGGGAGCACTTGCCTTAACAACAGGAGCTGCTACTTCAATTGTTGCTTGTGACAATGGTGAAGAAACTCCAACTAATTAATATTTAAATGATAAATACGCTTTTTTATTAGGATGATATAGTGATGAAAAAACAAGTAACATTGATGAAGTATTAGTTTTTGATAAACTTAGAGTTTGTTTTATTAATGGTGATCCTACTAATATTATTAAAGAACATCTTTTAAAGAAAAATTATTAATTGCTAGTGCTATTGAAAATAAGTTTAAAGCAAAAGATATTGATGCTGCAAGTTTTTAGTTGCTTTAGGTTTTAAATCAGGTAATGAAAATCAAGATTATTCACAAACAGATGCTATTGCTATTGCTGATTTAACTGTAACAATCAAAACAACTTATCCAGGCAAAATATCAATTACAGATAACTGACTTTAAAGTTGCTGATGGTGCTTGTCAAATTAATATTATGACTAGTAAAAGTGCAAGTCCAGTTATTAGTTGTTATACTATTAATATCAAAGCAGCAAATTTAAAGGTTGCAGAGGTAATAAAATCTGATCTTATAAAATCTAGAGATGATTTAAACAAAACAAAATTTGATTCTTTAATTAAATTATTGAATGCATCTATTACCATGCATTTTTTTTCACCTACGCAAAGCAATGAAATAACAATTTTTAAAGAACAACCTACATTTCTAGAATTACATTTAGATACTATTATTTTACCAAGAATTGTTTTGAATAATCCTGTTACAGCATAAAATTTTAATTTTATTTATTAAATTAGATAAACAATAAAATAATGTATTTTATTATTATATTTACTTTATTTTTTATTAATTTAGTTGTAAAATTAAATAAAAAGTAATACTTGATTTTGTAAATCCCTTTTTAGTTATTTAAATTGAAAAAGGATGTATTAAAGGTGGTAATTAAATGGCAAATAAATCATATTATCCTGATGATAATAAGCAATTAAAAAATTGTAAATTAGAAAAATATAAAATTGATAATAATTATCAAATTTTATATAAAGTAGCAACAACTTATAATGAAAGTGAAATTAAAATTTTAAAAACATTACCACTTGAAGAAGTAGTTAATGATGATATTGATTTTTTCTTTATGCTAATGAACAATTATCAATGTGATAATTTTGCTATATATTATGAAAATGATTATGATATTCAAAAAGTTATTAATTCAATTTCTAATCAAGAATTAATTTTTACTCCTGAACAATTACTTTTTTTCCAAAATTTTTTTATTGCTATTAAAAATGCTAATATTACTTTATTTGATAGAAATATTAAGCCAATTATTAATACAATTAATAGTAATATTGATAGTGCTAATAGTATGAGTAATAGATTTCAAACTAAGCCACGAATTTTAAATTAACAAAGTATATTACCACTTACAAAATTTATTATCAAATAGTTCAATAAGAAAGTTTAAATATTTCATCTTTTATTTTTATTATTTTTTATTGACTAAAGATACCCATATTATCACTTTTGTCTCATGAACCAATTCTGTTTGTAACAATTTTTATACCTTGACCTTGTGATAAACCTCAAAAAAAATTATTAATTTCTGGAAAATGATTAATTATTACTGATATTGCTGTATTATAATCTGTCTCTAAAATACTACCACCTAATGATGTGTTATTTACCTGTGTAAATTTAATAATAATGTCATAAAATAATTTTTGAAGTTTATCTTGATTTTCATCTTTATAAATTTGTTTCATATGTAAAAAAGTATTATAACTAATTTTTATTGTTATTCAATCATGAGCTAAAATACGATTTGCTACTTCAAATTGATTATCATTATTAAATATTTGTTTATTGAAAATTTCTTTAAATTCTATTTCGTTAGTTGCACATTTATAGGGATAATTTTTTTTAGCTAAGGCAAAAATATTGCCATTTGTATCAAATGTTGTATATGTAATAGATCTTGATAATCCTTTCATTGCTTTAAATTCCATTTCATCAGTTAGACATTTATAAATTCCATTTTTAAATTGAGCATAAATATTATTATTTTTATCAAATTTTAAAATACAAGGTATTCCTGGTCAACCTGACATTAATTTAAATTCCATGTCGTTATCTGAACATTTATAAATATGATTATCAATATCTATCAGATAAACATTATTATTTTTATTAATAACTATTTTTCTTGGTTGATAATTTTCCTCTATTGTCATTGCCTTGAATTCCATTTCGTCAACTAAACATTTAAAAACATCATTATTTGTTAAAAGATAAATATTATCTTGATAATCAAATTTGATACTAGTTATGCTGTCATTGCTTGGTAACATAATTTCTTTAAATTCGGTTTCATTAACTAAACATTTATAAATTTTATTATATAAATTTAATACGTAAATATTATTTTTGCTATCAATTTTTAATTGAACATTATTATTAATACCATTTTTTTCTGGTAAACCAGTTATTTGTATGAATTTATTTTCTGCAAATGAATATTTATAAACAATTGTTGTAAAATTATAAAAATTTTTACTTAATACATAAATATTACCAATTTCATCAACAGTAAAACGATATGATTCTGCTGTAAGATTGTCATTTTGTTTTGATTTATAATCAATTAAAGTAAATTCGGTTTCATTAACTAAACATTTATAAATTTTTTTGTTATAAGGATTTTTAATAGTTATTGCATAAATATTATTTTGTGAAAAAAATAAGTATATTTTAAAATTCCGTTCTTGATCTAAATGAATACCACCTATTTTATTAAATTCAGTATTGTTATTTAAACATTGATAAACACCATCTTTACTAGATCATAGATATATGTTGTTTGATTGATCAATTTTAAGATTTGTAAATGAAAAAATACTGGTATTTGATAATATTTTCATTTTTACAAATTTAATTTTGTTATAAGGACATTTGTAAATGCCATCTTCTGTTAAACTATAAATGTTATCTTGTGTGTCAAATTTTAAATCTATTATTTTTTTCATTAATACCTTCTAATTTGATAAATGTATTTTTATCATTATTATATTTATAAAGACCATCATCACTTTCTGCAAATATTTCATCTTTATTATTTTTTATTCAATGATTAAAAATAAAATCATGATTATTTTCATGAACAGTAGTTTGATTATTTGTGAGTAATTCTTTTTTAACTAAATGATTTTTGGTTGTATTAAAGTTATTACTTAAGTTTCCTATTGTTGGCAGTGCAAAAATACTTATTGCTGTTAATATTTTTTTCATTAAAATTTCCCCTTTTTTTGTTTTTTCTACAATTTGTACTTAAATTTATATTTAAGTTATTTAAATTTTAAAAAACTTTAAAAGGAAAATGCAATAAAATTATCAATAAAAATACAAAAAAATGGGAGCATACCGATGTTGTCTATAATATTCATTAATTGTCTTTAAATTATAAAGGTAGACGAGAATAATTTAGACTTCAATATGCAATTGTATGTTAATCTTAACATTTGTAAAACATAAGTCAACAATAATACTTAGTTTTATAATTTAAAAAATTCTTATTAAAGAAATTTTTAATAAGTTTTATTTTATTTTTAGTTATTTTTACATTATCTTTTATTTTATAATAACTGTATTGCCGTATTTATTTGATAGCATTTAAAATTAACCATTTTTGAATACATATCAATATTATACGTTCTACCACCAATCATATATTTTAAGATTTGTTTAATATTAGTTTCAGTAAAACAACCAATATTTTCAACTAATGCTTGATTTAATATGCCATCTTTTGCATTAATAAAATAACCAACTTTTAATTTTGGATATTTTAATATTAATGAATTTAAAAAATCAATTAATTCATAATATTGACCTTTTGAAAATAAATTTTGTGCATATTCATAATGTAGTTTAGCAATTTTATTTTTTCTTCTTCCTGCCATAATTCCAAGAAATAAAACATGAAAAGCATGAAATTTATCTAAAATAAATTTAGCATTTAAAATTTTAGCAGTTTTTCTAATCCATTTTGCACTATCTCCACAAACTATTAAATTTGCTTGGTCAAAATTTTCAAAATATAAATTACCATATTTTTCAATTAATTTAGCAGTTTTTTCTGCACCAATTTCTGTTTTTGATACTCTTATTTTACATGCAGCTCTTTTATTAATTAATTTTCCATTTTTCTTTTTACCAGTACACATTACTAGTAATCTCATAGAACATTTCTTACAATTTTTATTACTATGTTTATCATTAAACTTAAACTTTCTATGACCATCATCAATATTTACATATAAAACTTGATTTGGTTTTAACTTTATTTTAGGAATATTAATTTTTGGTAATTGAAATTTTTTATATGTTCTATAAACAGTACTACTACTTATTAAATTATTAATAAAAGTATCACAAACATCACGATATCTTTTTCCGTCAGTAAAATATTTTAAGATTTGTTTAATAACATCTGATAACATCTGGTGCAAGTTTGCTATACTTTTTAACACCAAGATATACATCTAATAATGAAACATATTCATTTTTTTGTGTTTTTTCATTATAATATACACAGATGCGTCTTTTATAAATTAATAAACCTTTTTTTGATTTTAATTTTCGCTTTCTAAATTTATATGATTTATATATAGACTTATCACATTCATTTCATAATTTCTCATCTATTTTTGCAAATAATTCTTTTGTTTGTTTTAAATTTAATTCATCTTGATTAAAATAGTGTTGTTCTCAATTAAAATGTTTTTGTGAAATTAACATTTTTTATTTCCTTTCTAATTTTGGGTGTTAATAATAATAAATTTTAACTTATATATGTTAACTAAGGAGAAAATATGCCATTCATTAGTAGTTACTTACAATTAAATAAAAAATATGACCTTAATTTTAGTGATAATAATTATGGTTTTAGTTGAGATATTTTTAAAAATTTTGCTGGTGATGAATGAGCAGAATATTTTACTACTAATTGTTTTTATCGTTTTATACCAACAGCACGGGGAACAAGAAAAACTTGAAATTGTTTAGCATTTGATTTATTTATATGCTGTAATTTTAGTGATAGTAGTGTCCAAGAAGTAAGACGATATGAAAATACCCATAGCGAAACTACTATTGGTGCATTAATGAATGTTTGCCAAGTTTTACTAGATAAATATGATATTAATTTATTACCTAATAATCCCCATGGTATTAAATGAAAAATTACTAAGGATGGTGGGTATATTATTTTTCCTAATAATCAACAAATTGACTTTATTGGTTATGCAAATGGTAATAAAATTTTTGGAAAAGAAGCAGGTGGGTCAAGTTTTTTAGGTTCACGAACAGATGAAATAATTATGGCAGAAGAAAAAGAAACATTAACAGAAAAACAATTAACATATAGATATGAGCGATTACAAAATTCTATGTTTAGAAGTAATCGTATTAAAGTGTCAAATGAACCAATTAAAGAATGAAATTGAACATTTATTGATAAAAATATATATAGTTCTACTTTTGGAAAATCAATTACTCGCTATTTTTATAAAAGTTTTTTTATTACTTTTACATGTAATCCTTACGATAAATATCATCCATTTTATTTAAAGTACTGTACACCATTTTTACCTTTAAATGATAAAATAATGGATAATCTTAAAAAAGTTGGTAAAGTTTATTATGAAAATAAAGAAATGTTTAGTGGTTTAGGTTTATTTATTTTAAGATTTACTATTCAACCATTTTGAAATAAATTGCCAGAAATTCAAAAAAGAACATTAATAGAAATGAAAAAAAGTAATCCCGATGAATTTAATACTGTTTTTTATGGTTTTGAATTCTTAGATAGTGATGCAACAATTTTTCCATTTCAAAAAACATTAAAATATTGACAAAAATATGATTTAAAACAATTTTATAATCAAGAAAAAGATATGTATAAATTTGATTTTTATAGTGTTGGTATTGATTGAGCAACTGGTCATAAAGACCATACTGTATTTATGGTAGTTGGTTTTAAAGAATATCATAATACTGGTTATTATGATGCTTATATTATTTGTGAATTAGTAGTTACACCAAATGACTTTATTAATGAAAATGAAAAAATTAATGCTTATGTAAATGAAATTTTAGGATTAATGGATAATTTTGAAAATTTTGAACAAGCAATTTATTTTTATGATGATAAAGCAAGAACTGCCATTGATTGATTAAATCAAAAATTAATTGATGAACATAATATTATTCTTATTACCCAAAGTGCGATTAAACATGCTTCAAATCTAAATCAAGAAGCAGGATTAACTAATAGAGTAGTTTGAATGAGAAATATTATGAGTTATGGAAACTTTTATGCTAATAAAGATGATTTACCAAAAACTACGCAATGTTTAGAAGAATTACGATATGATCAAACCAAAACTAACATTCCAGATAAAAATATGTACCAAGATCCTTATGATGCTCTGTTTTATGCACTATATCCATATAAAAATGTAATTAGGGGTAAAAATAATGCTACTGTGAAAAAAAGCATCTTCACATTTGCCATATAATAAATAAGTCACATATAATTAATAGTATAGGTCTAATAAAATAAACGCCTTTAATTTAGGCGTTATTTTGCGTTTAAAAGTCATATTGTAAAAATAATATAAATTAAGTACAATTTAGAAGTAAAATTAAGGAAAAAGGAGTAATTAAACATGAACGAACAAAATACAGAATTATATTATGCAAAAAATATAGCAAAACAAAGAAAAACACAAAGAAATATATTTATTGTTCTATTCTCATTTATGACAGTATTATTTATTATTTCAGCAACTGCATTAGGTCTTGCTTGTAAAGATGGAAGACAAAAATTAAGTTTTTTTTTAAAACCCGACCATACAGCAGTCTGGGGGGGACAACTATATGAAAACACAAAAGAAATGATTTTCGTAAAATAGATTTATATTTTGGACTTAAGTCTTCCTTAAAAGAAGATACAAAATGAGATGGTATATATCCTGATGGATATTTTGATAATTAAATTTCTAAATTTATATAAGCAATATTTTCGTTATATTTATCAAATAAATTAATATTTTTTAAATTAATTTCTTGTTTGTCAGTTATTAAAATTAAATCATAATTACCAGCACCAAATATTCCACTAATTTCAATCCTATTTAAGTTATTAATAGGATTTTTAATTTGCAATTCAAATTCATTTTTATTATCAATTTGTAATATTTCTTCATAAAATTCTAATTTAGAAAATAATTGTGATTTATTAGAACCGTATAAATTTAAAGCATTTTCAATTTTACTTTTATCAATAATTACTCTTGTAAAGTATTTACCATATTCACCATTACCCAGTGTTCAATCAGCAGGAATTAATGATGGAATATTATTACTTTCTAATTCATTTGTAATAGATAATCAGTTAAATTGATTATCATCAAGTTTAAATAATTCATTTTGGCTAACATCATTATTTTTTAATTTAATATTATTGATATTTGTAAAATCAAAATACTCAGATTTTAATATTACTTTTACATCCTTAAACTCTCAAACTTTATCTGGTGTAGAATGAATAGGATTTGATTTTAATTCAAAATAATATGGTAATAATAATTTATAATCATCATTTAATCCTTTATTAATTGATAATGTTGAATAAATATATTTTGATAACATAATAACTAGTTGTTTAAAACTTTTAATTTGTGTTAAACTAACATAATTTGGATAATCTAATTCTCATTGTTTAAATAAATTAGTAATTACTTCATCAGGTTTTTGTCCTTCAAATTTTGCACGTAATTTAGCAATATCTCAGTTTACATCATCTTGCTTAAAAGATACACCATCAAAATTTCTATTATAAGTATATGTATAAGTTAACATATCTAATAATACTTTTTGTAAACTATCAACTGTTGGCGCATCTTTTATTTCTAATTCAACATCTTTAAATTTATCATTTGTAGCAATACTTACATATTCTTTTCCTAGAATATCATGAATTTTTCATACTTCTTTATCTTTAAGTTGTTTTTCTTCTGGTAATGGTCATTCATGGAAACCAATACTACTTATAAAATAACCTAATCAAGCATTAGTTACTCTTGCATTATTAAAAATTTCTTTTCTTGTTTCTTTACCACCACCAATAGCAATTAAATCTAAAACTGATTTTTCTTGTCCAATAAATTGTTTTGCTAAATTTCACGGTAATATTTGTTCACTAAATCATTGTTGCAATATTCTAACTTTTGGTTGCGTTTCAATCGGCATTGATAATAGCGGAAATGCTATTTTATCTTTAACAAATAACTTTGGGTATACTTCCATATTATCAACTTCACCAAGTACCTTTATATTGCCGAAAATCATGCTTCTAGGGGCTTTAATTTTTAAACCAATTACTTTGGTATCTTTGTCTAATGGTTTTTGTAATTTAATAATGATTGGATAACCATTTCTTGTTTTAAAATCTTTAATTTTAATAATAGTAATGCTTTTAGTACTTCTTGTTTTTGGATTTTGATAAGGTTGAGAATAATTATTAATAATATATAAATTATCAATATTATTATCAGTTAACGGTTCATTAATCGATACAGCATATAACTTAAATTGATTTAATAATTCTATTTCTTGAAAGATTAAATTTTTAATATCAGTCATACTATATTCAATTGTATTATCATTAATATTTGTGCTAGCTCTTTGATTTAATTGCATAGTAAAGTCTGATGTTTCAGCTGCAATAGTTTTTAATACTTTTTCAATATCAATAAAACCAATTTTAATAGTATTTGCTGAAAATTTTAAATTATTATTTTCATTATTTTTAAATAAACGTGCAATTTCATAAATATAAATTGTTCTTTTTTTAAATTCATCATATGCTCTATTAATATCAGGGTCACTAGTTGCACGCATCATATTAGTAAAGTCATAAGGGATATTATCTATTAAATAATCATTTTCTACATCTGCTTGATTAAGTTTAGTTTGCTTTTGTTTCTGTGGAAACTTGGTTTGTGGTTTGTTGTCTTGGTTGTCCATTGTTTTCTCCTATTAATTGGTTATTTTCGGGATTAAATAATTTTAATTTAACTGTTAAATTATTAATTTCTTGTTCATCATTAATATTAAATGTTTTACTAATTAATAAATCTTTATCGACGCTTACTAATAATTGAATAAATTTAAGAATATCAATATTAAATTGTCATAATTTTTGTTCAATATAATTAATAGTTGAAATATTTACAGCTGTACTTTCGGGAACTGATTGTTGTGCTGATTTCTTTTGACTTGGAATATGAATACCACAACGTTTAAATATTTCATTAACATTTCAATCATAGATATCAGTTAAGTTTTTACCTTTAAAATTACTACTTGTCATATTAATATTTTCATTTTTTTCATTATTATCACCAGTAGTTTTTCAAATATAATTTTTAGTAACTAATATTCTTACTGCTTCTTCCATTGAAGATTGAACATTACCATAAGTTTGGTCAAAAATAAACTTCGGTGAGTTTAAAATACAATCTAAAACAATTTGTTCATAAATAACATCTAGTGCTTTAATTTTATCCATTACTTTATCACAATCTGCTAACTCATTTGCTTTATTTCTCATAATTGCTATTGGTATATAATTAATGTTTAATGTTTGTTCTTGTGATAAATTAGGATTATTAATGTATGATTTAAAATCTAATTTAGTTTGTTTTTTAGTATCATTAATACTATAAATTGCACGATTAATTGTTACTTGTTCATTGTTTAACGTATAAACTTCAAATAATCTTACTGTTTGTGCATTTTGTTCATAATTATCATAAAAAATAGTACATTCAATTAATTTACCAGTAATATCATAAACTCTTTGTTGGATATCTACTACTTGAAAATATAAATTATCATTAGCAATATAAATTAAATAACCACTAATTCCTAATTTACTTAATTTAAAAATAGAATTTCAATTTTTACGATAAAATTCTTGTTGAATTAAATATTGTTTAATAGTTTTATTATTAATTTCTAATGGAGCATTATATAAATTAGCATTATTTTCTGCTACAAAATCAGTAAAATAAGTTTCATGGTTAAAATCATTAAAACCAAAATAATTTAAAATTGAAGCATGAGTACTTTTATTTTGGGAGCATAACGATGTTGTCTATAATATTCATTAATTGTCTTTAAATTATAAAGGTAGACGAGAATAATTTAGACTCAATATGCAATTGTATATTTATCTTAACATTTGTAAAGCATAAGTCAACAATAATACTCAATTTTAAAAATCAATTCATATCAAAAATACTTATTATAGTTTACTTTAATAAGTTTTATTTTATTTTTAGTTTTTTTTATAAAATTAAATTTTAATTTATAGTAATTGTACTGCTGTATTTATTTGATAGCATTTAAAGTCAACCATTTTTGTATACATATCAATATTATAAGTTCTACTTCCAATCATATATTTTAAAATTTGTTTAATATTAGTTTCAGTAAAACAACCAATATTTTCAACTAATGCTTGATTTAATATGCCATCTTTTGCATTAATAAAATAACCAACTTTTAATTTTGGATATTTTAATATTAATGAATTTAAAAAATCAATTAATTCATAATATTGACCTTTTGAAAATAAATTTTGTGCATATTCATAATGTAGTTTAGCAATTTTATTTTTTCTTCTTCCTGCCATAATTCCAAGAAATAAAACATGAAAAGCATGAAATTTATCTAAAATAAATTTAGCATTTAAAATTTTAGCAGTTTTTCTAATCCATTTTGCACTATCTCCACAAACTATTAAATTTGCTTGGTCAAAATTTTCAAAATATAAATTACCATATTTTTCAATTAATTTAGCAGTTTTTTCTGCACCAATTTCTGTTTTTGATACTCTTATTTTACATGCAGCTCTTTTATTAATTAATTTTCCATTTTTCTTTTTACCAGTACACATTACTAGTAATCTCATAGAACATTTCTTACAATTTTTATTACTATGTTTATCATTAAACTTAAACTTTCTATGACCATCATCAATATTTACATATAAAACTTGATTTGGTTTTAACTTTATTTTAGGAATATTAATTTTTGGTAATTGAAATTTTTTATATGTTCTATAAACAGTACTACTACTTATTAAATTATTAATAAAAGTATCACAAACATCACGATATCTTTTTCCGTCAGTAAAATATTTTAAGATTTGTTTAATAACATCTGGTGCAAGTTTGCTATACTTTTTAACACCAAGATATACATCTAATAATGAAACATATTCATTTTTTTGTGTTTTTTCATTATAATATACACAGATGCGTCTTTTATAAATTAATAAACCTTTTTTTGATTTTAATTTTCGCTTTCTAAATTTATATGATTTATATATAGACTTATCACATTCATTTCATAATTTCTCATCTATTTTTGCAAATAATTCTTTTGTTTGTTTTAAATTTAATTCATCTTGATTAAAATAGTGTTGTTCTCAATTAAAATGTTTTTGTGAAATTAACATTTTTTATTTCCTTTCTAATTTTGGGTGTTAATAATAATAAATTTTAACTTATATATGTTAACTAAGGAGAAAATATGCCATTCATTAGTAGTTACTTACAATTAAATAAAAAATATGACCTTAATTTTAGTGATAATAATTATGGTTTTAGTTGAGATATTTTTAAAAATTTTGCTGGTGATGAATGAGCAGAATATTTTACTACTAATTGTTTTTATCGTTTTATACCAACAGCACGGGGAACAAGAAAAACTTGAAATTGTTTAGCATTTGATTTATTTATATGCTGTAATTTTAGTGATAGTAGTGTCCAAGAAGTAAGACGATATGAAAATACCCATAGCGAAACTACTATTGGTGCATTAATGAATGTTTGCCAAGTATTATTAGATAAATATGATATTAATTTATTACCTAATAATCCCCATGGTATTAAATGAAAAATTACTAAGGACGGTGGGTGTATTATCTTTCCTAATAATCAACAAATTGACTTTATTGGTTATGCAAATGGTAATAAAATTTTTGGAAAAGAAGCAGGTGGATCAAGTTTTTTAGGTTCACGAACAGATGAAATAATTATGGCAGAAGAAAAAGAAACATTAACAGAAAAACAATTAACATATAGATATGAGCGATTACAAAATTCTATGTTTAGAAGTAATCGTATTAAAGTGTCAAATGAACCAATTAAAGAATGAAATTGAACATTTATTGATAAAAATATATATAGTTCTACTTTTGGAAAATCAATTACTCGCTATTTTTATAAAAGTTTTTTTATTACTTTTACATGTAATCCTTACGATAAATATCATCCATTTTATTTAAAGTACTGTACACCATTTTTACCATTAAATGATAAAATAATGGGTAATCTTAAAAAAGTTGGTAAAGTTTATTATGAAAATAAAGAAATGTTTAGTGGTTTAGGTTTATTTATTGTAAGATTTACTATTCAACCATTTTGAAATAAATTGCCAGAAATTCAAAAAAGAACATTAATAGAAATGAAAAAAAGTAATCCCGATGAATTTAATACTGTTTTTTATGGTTTTGAATTCTTAGATAGTGATGCAACAATTTTTCCATTTCAAAAAACATTAAAATATTGACAAAAATATGATTTAAAACAATTTTATAATCAAGAAAAAGATATGTATAAATTTGATTTTTATAGTGTTGGTATTGATTGAGCAACTGGTCATAAAGACCATACTGTATTTATGGTAGTTGGTTTTAAAGAATATAATAATACTGGTTATTATGATGCTTATATTATTTGTGAATTAGTAGTTACACCAAATGACTTTATTAATGAAAATGAAAAAATTAATGCTTATGTAAATGAAATTTTAGGATTAATGGATAATTTTGAAAATTTTGAACAAGCAATTTATTTTTATGATGATAAAGCAAGAACTGCCATTGATTGATTAAATCAAAAATTAATTGATGAACATAATATTATTCTTATTACCCAAAGTGCGATTAAACATGCTTCAAATCTAAATCAAGAAGCAGGATTAACTAATAGAGTAGTTTGAATGAGAAATATTATGAGTTATGGAAACTTTTATGCTAATAAAGATGATTTACCAAAAACTACGCAATGTCTTGAAGAATTACGTTATGATCAAACCAAAACTAACATTCCAGATAAAAATATGTACCAAGATCCTTATGATGCTCTGTTTTATGCACTATATCCATATAAAAATGTAATTCGTGGTAAAAATAATGCTACTGTGAAAAAAAGTATCTTCACATTTGCGATATAATAAACAAGTAACATATAATTAATAGTATAGGTATCACAAAATAAACGCCTTTAATTTAGGCGTTATTTTGCGTTTAAAAGGCATATTGTAAAAATAATAAAAAATAAGTATACTTTAAAAGTAAAATTAAGGAAAAAGGAGTAATTAAACATGAAAACATGAATAAAAACAAATTTAAGTAAAATAACATTAGCATTAGCACTAACTGGTGCAACAACTGGAACAATAGGATTAATCATGGGGGGGGTGCTTACCCATAATCTTAGTGGTCTTAAATATTTTTTAGCATCAAATAAGGAACCTATAATGGGAGTTCAAAAAATATGAATGTCAGATATTTACAATCAAATCTCATTTGATGTACAAACTGAATTTAAAATATATTTTGCTGATACTCCTGAAAAAACAAAATTTTATAATGGTGGAGAACCTATTGAAAGAATAGATATACCATGAGATGGTAATTATCCTGATGGGTATTTTAATAATTAAATTTCTAAATTTATATATGAAATATTTTCATTATATTTATCAAATAAATTAATATTTTTTAAATTAATTTCTTGTTTATCAGTTATTAGAATTAAATCATAATTACCAGCACCAAATATGCCACTGATTTCAATCCGATTTAAGTTATTAATCGGATTTTCAATTTGTAATTTAAATTCACTATTATTATCAATTTGTGAAATTTCTTTATAAAATTCTAATTTAGAAAATAATTGTGATTTATTTGAACCATATAAATTTAAAGCATTTTCAATTTTAATATTATCAATAATTACTCTTGTAAAATATTTTCCATATTCACCATTGCCTAATGTTCAATCAGCAGGTATTAATGATGGAATATTATTACTTTCAAGTTCATTTATTATAGATAACCAGTTAAATTGATTATCATCAAGTTTAAATAATTCATTTTGACTAATATCATTATTTTTTAATTTAATATTATTGATATCTGTAAAATCAAAATATACCGATTTTAATATAACTTTTACATCTTTATATTTTCAAATTTCTTTATTATTTGGTTTTATTGGACTTGATTTTAATTCGAAATAATAAGGTAGCAAAATTTTATTATCATCATTTAAACCTTTATTTATTGATAGTGATGAATAAATATATTTTGATAACATAATAAATATTTGTTTAAAAATTTTAACTTGTTCTATATTAATATAATTTGGATAATCTAATTCTCATTGTTTAAATAGGTTAGTAATTACTTCATCAGGTTTTTGACCTTCAAATTTTACACGTAGTATTGCAATATCATTTTTTGGTTTACCTGTTTTATCATCATATTCTGCACCATCAAAATTTCTATTGTAGTTGTATGTATAACTTAACATATCTAATAATACTTTTTGTAAACTATCAATTGTTGGTTTATCATTGATTTCAACTTCAATGTCATCAAATTTATCATTTGTAGCAATACTTGTATATGTTGTACCAGTTGCATCATGAATTTTTCATACTTCTTTATCTTTAAGTTCTCTTTTTTCTTTTAATGGTCATTCTCCAAAATCATAAGAACTTAAAAAATAACCTAATCAAGCATGCGTAACTCTTGCATTTTTAATGATTTCTTTTCTTGTTTCTCTCCCACCACCAATAGCAATTAAATCTAAAACTGATTTTTCTTGTCCAATAAATTGTTTTGCTAAATTTCATGGTAATATTTGTTCACTAAATCATTGTTCTAATATTCTAACCTTTGGTTGAGTTTCAATAGGCATTGATAATAGCGGAAATGCTATCTTATCTTTGACAAATAATTTAGGGTATACTTCCATATTGTCAACTTCACCAAGTACCTTTATATTGCCGAAAATCATGCTTCTAGGGGCTTTAATTTTTAAACCAATTACTTTGGTATCTTTGTCTAATGGTTTTTGTAATTTAATAATGATTGGATAACCATCTCTTGTTTTAAAATCTTTAATTTTAATAATAGTAATACTTTTAGTACTTCTAGTTTTTGGATTTTGATAAGGTTGAGAATAATTATTAATAATATATAAATTATCAATATTATTTTCGGTTAATGGTTCATTAATCGATACTGCATATAACTTAAATTGATTTAATAATTCTATTTCTTGAAAAATTAAGTTTTTAATATCAGTCATACTATATTCAATTGTATTATCATTAATATTTGTGCTAGCTCTTTGATTTAATTGCATAGTAAAGTCTGATGTTTCAGCAGCAATAGTTTTTAATACTTTATCAATATCAATAAATCCAATTTTAATAGTATTTGCTGAAAATCTTAAACTATTATTTTCATTATTTTTAAATAAACGTGCAATTTCATAAATATAAATTGTTCTTTTTTTAAATTCATCATATGCTCTATTAATATCTGGATCACTAGTAGCACGCATCATATTAGTAAAGTCATAAGGGATATTATCTATTAAATAATCATTTTCTATTTCTGCTTGATTAAGTTTAGTTTGCTTTTGTTTCTGTGGAAACTTGGTTTGTGGTTTGTTGTCTTGGTTGTCCATTGTTCTCTCCTATTAATTGGTTATTTTCGGGATTAAATAATTTTAATTTAACTGTTAAATTATTAATTTCTTGTTCATCATTAATATTAAATGTTTTACTAGTTAATAAATCTTTATCGACACTTACTAATATTTTAATAAATTTAAGAATATCAATATTAAATTGTCATAATTTTTGTTCAATATAATTAATAGTTGAAATATTTACAGCTGTACTTTCGGGAACTGATTGTTGTGCTGATTTCTTTTGACTTGGTATGTGTATACCACAACGTTTAAATATTTCATTAACATTTCAATCGTATATATCAGTTAAGTTTTTACCTTTAAAATTACTACTTGTCATATTAATATTTTCATTTTTTTCATTATTATCACCAGTAGTTTTTCAAATATAGTTTTTAGTAACTAATATTCTTACTGCTTCTTCCATTGAAGATTGAACATTACCATAAGTTTGGTCAAAAATAAACTTCGGTGAGTTTAAAATGCTATCTAAAACAATTTGTTCATAAATAACATCTAGTGCTTTAATTTTATCCATTACTTTATCACAATCTGCTAACTCATTGGCTTTATTTCTCATAATTGCTATTGGTATATAATTAATGTTTAATGTTTGTTCTTGTGATAAATTAGGATTATTAATGTATGATTTAAAATCTAATTTAGTTTGTTTTTTAGTATCATTAATACTATAAATTGCACGATTAATTGTTACTTGTTTATTATTTAATGTATAAACTTCAAATAATCTTACTGTTTGTGCATTTTGTTCATAATTATCATAAAAAATAGTACATTCAATTAATTTACCAGTAATATCATAAACTCTTTGTTGGATATCTACTATTTGAAAATATAAATTATCATTAGCAATATAAATTAAATAACCACTAATTCCTAATTTACTTAATTTAAAAATAGAATTTCAATTTTTACGATAAAATTCTTGTTGAATTAAATATTGTTTAATAGTTTCATTATTAATATCTAGTGGAGCATTATATAAATTAGCATTATTTTCTGCTACAAAATCAGTAAAATAAGTTTCATGGTTAAAATCATTAAAACCAAAATAATTTAAAATTGAAGCATGAGTACTTTTATTTTTATTAGTTAAAAATTTTAATTTTTCACTTTGATTATCACTAATATTTGTTTTATCTTTTCTTTTTCAAAAAGGTTGCATAAGTATTTTCCTTTCTAAAATATTTGATTAATTTTTAATATTATTTTTATAATAATAAATATAATTAAACCTGCTGCTGCTGTTGATAATATAACTCCTATTAAACCTAAAATAATTTTTATAATTTTAAAAAACATAATCTTATTCCTGTAATTCTTGTAATTTTCATAAATAACCCTGATCTGTTATTAATTTTATAAAATTATTATTTGCAATATTAATAGATGAAGTTCTTCGTAAACTTGGAAGAAAACATACTCAATATGATAATGAAGTTTCTTGTCAAAATATTTCTATTGTTTGCATTGGGTATTTACCCATATTACTATTACTTACATTATTAAGGTCATAAAATATTTTATAATAAGTATTTGGTTTTAATTTATAAGAAATAGTTGTACCTAATGATATTGCTACATCTTTTCATTTTGGACATGGACAAGGAGTTGGTGGATTTTCTTTTAATTCAATATCTCAATTATTTTCATCTATTTCATTAGTTTTTAAACTTTTTGAATTAATTTTGAAAGGTTTAATTATATTTACTTTAACAGTATTTTGTAATTCTTCTAATGAAAATATATTTCCATATTTTTGATTACCACCAGTCATAATTAAAGAATAATTATGATTAATAACTTTTAAACTTAAAGTTACTTCTTCATTATCAATTTTTCCTATTGTAAGAAAAAAAGTATCATTATATCCACCAAGAAACCCACCAGTTTTAAATTCTACTTTAATTTTTGTATTAACTTGATTAAATGGTGGTTTTTCTCATGTTATATATGTTCTATATAATTTATAAAAACCAAGTTGAAAATCACCATATTCTCTATTACTTATACTTTTTCCTATTATAGTTCAATTTTCTTTATCTTGTTTTTTATCTAATAATTCATTCATACCACCAACAATAGTTTTATCAGTAGTTAATAAATCAGGATTATCTGTACCAAGAGCATTTGCCATAAAAGCAAACTTAAATTGACTACTATCAACTTTATTTTTAAGTTTTTCATCAACTTCTGGTTTTGTATAATAATTATCTAAATTAGGTGGTTCATTTCCACCAGTAGCACTAATAACATTAGTATCACTAATATGAATATTTTCACCAGCAATTAATTTATCTTGTTTTTTACTTATTTTTTCATCAATAAATTTATGAACATATTTAACAGGGGGTATATCTTTATCACCAGTAAAAGGTATAGTTCCAAAATCAATATATTCAAAAGCACCCCATTGATTTTCTCTTACATATTTTAATTTATCTTGCTTCTTATCTATATTAGTTTTATTTTCATTAATTGCTGGAACAATTTGTTTAACAGTTGTTTGTAAATTATTATCATTTATATTTTGTTTTTTATCTAATAAGTCATTAGTTTCTTGTTTTGTATAATAATCATGCTCAGTACTATCTTCTGCTATAAATTCAGTTGGTGTGCCTTTTCCAATATATTGATATAATGTAACAGAAATAGGTTGATAATTAATATCATTAGAAGTTACAGTAATATCATTTCATTCCTTAGTGAATAATAATTGAATTTTAACATTATCATTTACAATTAATTCATCTAATTTAATACTTGTTTGTATTGTTTTATTAATTTCACCACCTAAATTAAATATAGTTTTTTTATTACTATATATATAATTATCAGTAGGATTAGTAGTGGATTGATAACTATAACCTCATATTGCTAAATATATTTTTCCAAATTCATTACTAGGAATAAAAGAAGACATTTTCTTTCATAAAGGACTAGTTGCAATATTAAATCAATTATTTTTAATATCATCAATATTTTCATTTGTTTTAATTAATTCACTATTTAATTTTGTAATTTCATTTTCATTGGTAGTAATTCGTTTTTGTTGTTTAGCAGAAAAGTCAGCAGTTGCAGCATGGGTAAAATCACCAATTTGGGGATTATTTTGTAAAGCTTCGGGTGGTAATGTCCCAATTTCATCAGGTCAATCTAAAATCATTGTTTCAGTTTTTGGATCATATTCAGTTGCGACATAACCTTTATTAACAAACTTACTAACAGGACCCCTATATATCTCATTTTCATTATCATCAACTAAATCATCATATAATTTCATTTGTTTTGATAATGTAAATTCTTTTTGTTCTTTAATTAATTCATCAACTTGATTTTTTGTATAAAATGCTTTTAAGTCAATTTTGTCAACATCTAATTCATCTTCACTATAATTTAAAAATACTTGTTTTAATTCAGTTAATCTTGCTCATATTTTCATTCTACTAGGTGCTAAGTCTCAAACATTAATACTAGGAATACTATTTGCACTAAATGAGGTACCATTATTGAATTGAATAGTAGCATCAACATTAAACTCAATTGGTGTACGATTAAATACTCAATGTTCAACACAAACATACACCATATCTCTTAATGTTTCTTTAATTAATTCATCTTTAAAACTATCAAAAGGAAATTTAGATAAAATAAAATCAAGATAAGCATTAATATCATTTTGAGCGCGAATAGCAAAAGTTGTAAATCAATCATTAATATTAGGTCATGTATTTATATATTGTTGTGGAGTTTCGATAATTTTTCCAGTTAATGGATATCAGTTATTATAATTTTCTAGACTAACATCAGTTCAAAGTTTATTAATCATAATTTATCATTCCTTAAAAAATGCTTTTTTATAATGCTTAGTTTTTGTTTTAGTTTTTCTATGTGATATATGGATAATTTCTTTTTGTAATTTTTTCTTACCTTTTTCTACAACTTGACTATATGCAAATTTTTCTAAATGATGTAATAATCCTGTACCAAATAAAGTATTAACTGAAAATTTTAAACCAACATTTTTAAATGATTTATTAATATTTTCAATAGGATTATTAATAACATTCACTACTTTATGATAGGTTCTTATTGTCCTAAAAATTTCTCTATATACTTTAAAACTATCTCTAATTACTTGTTGAACAACTGGTGGAGCAAATGCAATTGCTTTTAATCATTTATTACGACTAACTCCATAACCAATGTATCAACCACTATATCAGCGATATCAATGGAATGGATATATTTGCGTAACAAAAGTTTCTGCTTTAAGAATACTATCAATAACTGTAATTGGTTTATACTTAGGATTACGATGATAAATAGTAATTGCACATTTACTTAATGATAAAGGTTGAATTTTGCAACCGATAAATACAGGTGAATTTAATGGAATTAATTGTGCATGTTTAATTGCTTTTTTCTCTGCACTAGTAAATAAAACTGTTGCTTTTTCTTTTAATTTATTAATTTTTTCCATTACCTTTTTTTCTAAATTTTCAAATTTTTCTTGTAGTTTATAGATACTTTCTCGTAATTTTTCAAAATATGGAGTATCTTTTCAAAATTTATTTAAACCTTTTTTTAAATAAAATCTAATATCAAAATATTTAAAAGTTTGATTTGCTTTTAAAACAATTTTATGAATTGCACTATTTTTAAAATTAAATTTAATAGCATTAGCACGAATTTTTTGTAAATCCAAAATTAAAGATTTACCATATCTATTCTCTGCATGGATGGTATGAACTAAATTTAATCAATCATGTTGGTTCATTTTTAATACTGCTTTTAATTCAGTATTATATTTTTTTAAAAAGTTATTTGCTTTTTCAATATCTTTGATTTTAAATTTTGGCGTTAATTGCGGACTTAATTTTATTAATGTATTTTGTAATAATAAATAATCTTTTAACTCTTGTGCTTCTAATTTTTTAAAATTATTTTTAAATTCTCTTTCAGCAACATAACCTAAATTTTGGATTATGGTTTCACGATTAGGAGCAAAACTATAATTAAATAAATAACGTTTATTACCAATAATTTTATCTGTTAAAATTTCTTTGCCACTTACTTGACTAATAATTTCTTGTAAGTTTTTTGCTTCTTTAACACCTATTTGTTCTAATGTTTTAGTTTTTTGTGCTAGTTTAATAAATTTAGTTGTCCGATAACCACGACTTATTTTATTAAGTCCAGCAAATGCTGGTAATACATTAAAAAAAGTATTTAATGGTGTTACATTTCCTTTTAAATAATCATAAACTTGATTAATAGTAAAATCAGTTAAAAACTCGACACCAACAGCACTAATACTAGCAATAAAATCACTTGCCCCTAATCCAAGTGCTATGCTTTCACTTAAACCGCCAGTAAAAGGAGCAAGTGCTACTGCTATTACTTGGACACCAATCATTTCTAAAATTTCTCATCAAAAACTTTTATTTTCTTGTTGCTTACTGATTCTAGTATGTTTTGGTTTATTGATATTGAAAAGTATTGCTGTACTAGTTGTACCAATTGCCATGATTAAATTTCCTTAATTATTGAAGCGTTATTTTAATTGGACTTGTTGAACCTTTATAATTTGGATCATTTACATTTGCTCTAATCACTATATATAAATCACCAGTTTTTTGTTTATTATTACTAATAATGTTTTTACCTTGCTCATCACTAAAATATTTAATAGTTGGATTTTCCAAACTTGGATTTAAACTATTAATTTCTTTTGCATATAAAATATTTGTGTCTAATTCTTTATTAGTTTTATTTGTTTTTGCAGTAGGATTATTTATTGTTAACGTTGTAATTTTAGATTTTAAATCATTTTTTACTTCACTTTTAATTACTCCACATAACATTCAACGTGATGTTGTTTCTTTTTTTGACATATAAGGAATTGATTGCCCAAATACTTCACCACCAACTAAATAAGTTCTACCAACTTTACCATCTGCAACTTGTTGTAAATAAATAACTGTATTTTGTAACATATATCTTTTCATTGCTTTTGGCGTTGCTAAAATAAAATTCATTATTTCATCTTCATTTTTATCATTTGTAAATGTCATATAATCATCTAATACAATTTGACATAATACACCTTTTACATATAAGTCATTTCCATTTAAACGTAATTGTTGTGCTAATTCATTATCAGTAATTATTCCTTTATTATCTGCTAAATAAACTAAACTATCATAAAGATTATTAGTAATAAAAAATTTACAATTTGTACTATTTCGTAATTGAAATAAAGTATTTCATGCCGATAACATTGCTTTTAAATATCCAATTGGTGTTGGATCAGTTATTGTTACTTTTGTAGCAAATTGAGAAATTATGTTAGTATCATCATTTGCTAATTTATCTGTTAAATCATTAGCAACTTCATATTGCATACTGTCTAATAAATTTTGACCATTTTCAGCATTTAAGTCAATATTTGCAATAGTTTCACCAGCAAGATATGATTTTTCAATTATTTTTTCAATTTTATCAGTAGTAGCATACCCAACATCATATCTTTGACTTTTGTCATCTCATGAAATAACTTTAACTTTTGGGTCTTTTGGTAATTTAATAATAAATTCAATTTTTGTAGAGTTAGTCATTTCAATTGGAAAAAAGTTTGCTCATGGTGAATTTGATTGTTTAAAAAATTCAATGAATTCTGGTGCTTCAACTAATTTTTCTGTATTATTTAAGTTTGTTTGAATATTTACTGCCATTTTAAACTTCCTTTTCTATAAATAATTTTTCTTTTTATAATCCAATAATGGATTAATTTTAATTGGTGTTTGATTTGTTAATATAGTTTCTTGGTTACCACCGGTATTAATTGGTTCTTTAAACAATGGTTGTTCTTTAATAATTTTTTTAATAGTATCTTCTATTTTTGAATTTTCTATATTATTTGTTTTAAATTTTAAATAATCATAAAATTCACTTTTAACTTGATATTTTTTAAATATATTAATTATTTCTTTTTCTTTAATTTCATTATTTAATTTATTTAACTTATTTTCTGCTTCATTAACTTTATTTTCTATTTCTTGTGAAACATCATTTTCAGTTAAAGTTTGAGTTGTTTGTTGTACATTAGTTTCATTTTCTAACATTTACAGCACCCCATTATTTAATTTCTTTATTAATTTTTTCATTAAGTTTTGCTAATTTTTTTTGATGTTTGATAATTTTATTATTTGCTCTAACATGTTTTGGAGTTGTAATAAATCGTTTTAATAAAACAATAATTTCTCGACAAAGTAATATACCAGTACTAATTCCAATTGTTTCAAGTGCTTTTAAAAAATCTTTCATTTTTATATTTTCCTTTCTTTTTATAAGTGATAATAATTTTCATCAAATGATAATTGTGCATTAATATTAACTTCACTCATATCACTACCATAACTATTAATACTTACATTATCATTAATAAGATTTGCAGTTTCATTAGTGAATACTGTTTCTTGCATTTCAGTATTATTATGTACTGTTTCCATAGGTAATAAATTATGAATAATTTCACTTATTCCTGCAATAATTGTAGGAATAGCATAAGCATTATTAAAATCATTATTTATCTCCATTGCTACACCACTACTTATTAAACATCCACCAGTTGCCATATTTGCTATTTTTCTTATATTTTGAAATCTATTAGGTATTAATTCAGTTAAACCACTAATAAGATTTGAAATACCATAAGCATTTAATGAAATATAAGTATCTCAATCCATTAAATTATTAGGATTATTATTTATACTTAATAATGGTCATGGGGGCGTTTCTGTAGTTGTTGTAGTTGTACTTGTAGTAGTAGGAATTATTGTTGTCGTTGGTTCTATTGGATTAATATTATTTTCTGTTCATTTACTATAATTTGCTAAACCAATTGTTCCTAATCCTAATAATATTTTTTTACTACTATTAATTACTTTTGTTTTATTACTTGGTCTTTGATTTAAGTTTCATATATCTAAACCTAATTTTTTACCAAATAATAAACTATTAATTGAACCTAATATTGGATTACCTATTAATTGACCATAATAAGCACTTGTACCTATCATTGCTGCAATAGGACTTATTCCAATTCTTATTAATTTTAATAAAGTATAATTTGATTGTGTATTTTCTATATTTGGCATAATTTATTTTACTTTCCTTAATTTTCTATTTTTTTAATTCAAACTTTTACTCAACCTTGATAAACATCATTATCACCAACTATTAATGCAACATTATCTTCGGGGTCAGAAATAATTATATGTTGTGATTTAACATTAGGATATTTCATTAAGATAATTGTTCTAATATCATTATGAGTACGAAGTGCTTGTGGTGATGGTGATAATATTTCAATTTCATCTTTATCACCAAATAAAGTAGGTAATATAATCATTAATGAAATTCTCCGTTTTCTATTTTTTCAAATATAGTATCAAAAACATATAAAGTTTCTGTTGTTAATTTTTGATTCTTTGGTAATTTATTAAAATATTTAATTAATTTTTCTTTATTAATACAATCTTTATGCCTTGATTTATTAATTTGATCAACTTTAATTCTATGTTCAGTACAATATGCTCTTCCATATTCATCTTGTTTCTCTTCTGTTTTATTACTACATTTTCAAGTTACACTACCATTTGCGTTAACTCGTTCTGTTCAATCACAATAGTTCATTATTTATTCTCCTTTAACTATATTTTTACATTCTCGTTTATGATATTCTCAACAATTAGGAATTGGTCTATCACAATAATATTTATTACAAATTTTACATCTATAAATATATGTTTTAACTGGCCGATATTGATAACGACAACCATTACACATCATTATTTATTTTCCTTTTTATGAGTTTTAGTATGTTTAATATTTTCTTCATCACCTATCATTATTTTCCACAATAGGTACAACAATATTTTGTTCAATATCCCATAATTATTTATTTTCCTTAATCATTATCAAAATTCTTTTTCTCCTAATTGTATTTCTAAATCATCGATTCAATCATCAATCATGCTTTGAGCAGAATTATAATATCCATTTTTAAGATGATCACGTATTGCATATAAAATCTTTAAATCTAATGATTGACTATCCCAGCGTTGTGTTACTTCTTTTACATCAACAGTTATTTTTTTCATTATTTACATTCCTTATTTTCCTTATTTTTTGTTAAATTATTAACTATTTTTTTTAAACATTTCATACATCAATTTTTAGTTAATCAAATTCTTTTATTACAATATTTACATTTATTCATTTTTACTCTTTTCATTTTTTAAATCATTTAACATTAATTGAACAAAATGCACGATTTTTAGGAATATTTAAAGTATTAAAGATTTGACCACTTACTATAATTTCATCGTTTTTGTTTAATAAAATACATCGTTTATAAAATTTTGGGTTATTAAAAATTAAAGTAACATAGTTTAAACCATTCCATTGTCCACGAACACTATAATATAATTGTTTATTACCTTTTTCATGATATTTTGCTTCAATAGTGTTACTAAGTTTTACTGTTAATTTAACATAATTTGCTTTATCTTTCATTTTTAAAATTCCTTAAATAATATTGAATATGCTTATATGCATCTTCTTCATGTTTTGTTAATTTTATATTTCCTTTATAATTTTCTATTTTGTTTTTATTTTTTGGATGGTTTTCTAGATAATCTCATTTCATAACATCTTGTACTAAAACCATTAATGCACCAATAATTTTAGGAGTTGCTAATGGATTAGTTAATAATTGTTTTGAACTTAAAAAGAAATTTTCTACAATAACTAATATTTTTTTATTAATAAATTGTTTTTTAATTTTTAAAAAGCATTCTTTAAATAGATTTTTACTTTCTAAAACAGTTTTAGTTTTAAATGTTTCATTAAAAATAATATTATTAGTTTCATTTGAATATATAATAATTCCATTATTACCAATCCCAGCGGGGTCAATACCAATAATTAAGTCATATTTCATAGTACTAATTAATTCTTTATTATTTTTGCTGTTTGTTTAAGGTATTTAGGTAATTTATCATAGCAACTATTACATATTAGATAAGGTATAGACCAATTTTTATATTTAATAGTTTTAGTAGATTTATTAATACAATCTTTTCAAACTTTATTAATACAAACTTTTAATTTACATTTTTGATTTTTATTAATCTTCATTATTATCCTTAATTTGTTTTTTATTATAAATTATTGCAATTCCTAATAATAAACCTATAAGATTTAAAGTAATAAATAAAAATACAATTCCAATTGCATTATTATCATTACACATATATAACCCCATAGTTGTTAATATTATTCATGCAAAAATTCCTATTATTATTAATAATATGATTGTTCCAATACTCATTAATACTTCCTTTTTTTTATCAATATATCCTGTTGCTTTTAGCATAAAGGATATATATTTTTGTTTTTTTTATTATTAATACTATTAGTTATATTTTTCTTAGAAAAATGGGCTCGAAATAAATTATAAAATTTTAAAAAACATTGAGGCATTCGATTCAATATTTATTTAATTTATGTTAAATAAATTAATATTTTAATTGAACCGGCACCGCTCAATTTTTTTTACAAGTTTTAAATTTATTTTCTCGCCCAAAAAAATTTTTCAAAAAAAATAAAAAATAAAACCAACACTCGCTCACTGGGGAGTAGCGAGGTTGGTTAAATAAAGAATTAATAGAATTAATATAGTAGGTTCCCTAGTAGGTCTATATATACTAGTTTCCAATTCGCTCCCACCCCAAGAATTACCATTATTTAATGGTTAGTATATTTTATTAGGTATCACTCCACTTATTATTTATCCATGCAAGTCCACATGTTTTAGCTACTATTTTTAACAACTGTGTTGTAGTTCACTGTTTTAATTCCCTAACACGTGTTGATAATAGTGTTAAAGAATGTTATTAAAAATTTTAAAATTTTACAATTACAAAAAAAAGACAAGATTTTTATTCTCGTCTTTGTTAATAATTTTTATATAAATTAGAAATGAGAGTTTAAGTGAAAAGGGGTAATTATGTATTAATAGACATCTTCGCCATGTTCCCTTTATTTTTATTAGTTAAAAATTTTAATTTTTCACTTTGATTATCACTAATATTTGATTTATCTTTTCTTTTAAATAAACTTAGCATAATATTCACCACCTTTTTTTAAAATATTTGATTAATTTTTAATATAATTTTTACAATAATAAATATAATTAAACATGCTGTTGCTGATGATAATATAACTCCAATTAAACCTAAAATAATTTTTATAATTTTAAAAAACATAATTTTATCCTTGTAATTCTTGTAATTTTCATAAATAACCTTGATCTGTTATTAATTTTATAAAATTATTATTTGCAATATTAATAGATGAAGTTCTTCGTAAACTTGGAAGAAAACATACTCAATATGATAATGAAGTTTCTTGTCAAAATATTTCTATTGTTTGCATTGGGTATTTACCCATATTACTATTACTTACATTATTAAGGTCATAAAATATTTTATAATAAGTATTTGGTCTTAATTTATAAGAAATAGTTGTACCTAATGATATTGCTAGATCTTTTCATTTTGGACATGGACAAGGAGTTGGTGGATTTTCTTTTAATTCAATATCTCAATTATTTTCATCTATTTCATTAGTTTTTAAACTTTTTGAATTAATTTTGAAAGGTTTAATTATATTTACTTTAACAGTATTTTGTAATTCTTCTAATGAAAATATATTTCCATATTTTTGATTACCACCAGTCATAATTAAAGAAAAATTATGATTAATAACTTTTAAACTTAAAGTTACTTCTTCATTATCAATTTTTCCTATTGTAAGAAAAAAAGTATCATTATATCCACCAAGAAACCCACCAGTTTTAAATTCTACTTTAATTTTTGTAGTAACTTGATTAAATGGTGGTTTTTCTCATGTTATATATGTTCTATATAATTTATAAAAACCAAGTTGAAAATCACCATATTCTCTATTACTTATACTTTTTCCTATTATAGTTCAATTTTCTTTATCTTGTTTTTTATCTAATAATTCATTCATACCACCAACAATAGTTTTATCAGTAGTTAATAAATCAGGATTATCTGTACCAAGAGCATTTGCCATAAAAGCAAACTTAAATTGACTACTATCAACTTTATTTTTAAGTTTTTCATCAACTTCTGGTTTTGTATAATAATTATCTAAATTAGGTGGTTCATTTCCACCAGTAGCACTAATAACATTAGTATCACTAATATGAATATTTGCACCAGCAATTAATTTATCTTGTTTTTTACTTATTTTTTCATCAATAAATTTATGAACATATTTAACAGGGGGTATATCTTTATCACCAGTAAAAGGTATAGTTCCAAAATCAATATATTCAAAAGCACCCCATTGATTTTCTCTTACATATTTTAATTTATCTTGCTTCTTATCTATATTAGTTTTATTTTCATTAATTGCTGGAACAATTTGTTTAACAGTTGTTTGTAAATTATTATCATTTATATTTTGTTTTTTATCTAATAAGTCATTAGTTTCTTGTTTTGTATAATAATCATGCTCAGTACTATCTTCTGCTATAAATTCAGTTGGTGTGCCTTTTCCAATATATTGATATAATGTAACAGAAATAGGTTGATAATTAATATCATTAGAAGTTACAGTAATATCATTTCATTCCTTAGTGAATAATAATTGAATTTTAACATTATCATTTACAATTAATTCATCTAATTTAATACTTGTTTGTATTGTTTTATTAATTTCACCACCTAAATTAAATATAGTTTTTTTATTACTATATATATAATTATCAGTAGGATTAGTAGTGGATTGATAACTATAACCTCATATTGCTAAATATATTTTTCCAAATTCATTACTAGGAATAAAAGAAGACATTTTCTTTCATAAAGGACTAGTTGCAATATTAAATCAATTATTTTTAATATCATCAATATTTTCATTTGTTTTAATTAATTCACTATTTAATTTTGTAATTTCATTTTCATTGCTAGTAATTCGTTTTTGTTGTTTAGCAGAAAAGTCAGCAGTTGCAGCATGAGTAAAATCACCAACTTGGGGATTATTTTGTAAAGCTTCGGGTGGTAATGTCCCAATTTCATCAGGTCAATCTAAAATCATTGTTTCAGTTTCTTTATCATATTCAGTTGCGACATAACCTTTATTAACAAACTTACTAACAGGACCCCTATATATTTCATTTTCATTATCATCAACTAAATCATCATATAATTTCATTTGTTTTAATAATGTAAATTCCTTTTGTTCTTTAATTAATTCATCAATTTGATTTTTTGTATAAAATGCTTTTAAGTCAATTTTGTCAACATCTAATTCATCTTCACTATAATTTAAAATACTTGTTTTAATTCAGTTAATCTTGCTCATATTTTCATTCTACTAGGTGCTAAGTCTCAAACATTAATACTAGGAATACTATTTGCATTAAATGAGGTACCATTATTGAATTGAATAGTAGCATCAACATTAAACTCAATTGGTGTACGATTAAATACTCAATGTTCAACACAAACATACACCATATCTCTTAATGTTTCTTTAATTAATTCATCTTTAAAACTATCAAAAGGAAATTTAGATAAAATAAAATCAAGATAAGCATTAATATCATTTTGAGCACGAATCGCAAAAGTTGTAAATCAATCATTAACATTAGGTCATGTATTTATATATTGTTGTGGAGTTTCGATAATTTTTCCAGTTAATGGATATCAGTTATTATAATTTTCAAGACTGACATCAGTTCAAAGTTTATTAATCATAATTTATCATTCCTTAAAAAATGCTTTTTTATAATGCTTAGTTTTTGTTTTAGTTTTTCTATGTGCTATATGGATAATTTCTTTTTGTAATTTTTTCTTACCTTTTGCTACAACTTGACTATATGCAAATTTTTCTAAATGATGTAATAGTCCAGTACCAAATAATGTATTAACTGAAAATTTTAAACCAACATTTTTAAATGATTTATTAATATTTTCAATAGGATTATTAATAACATTCACTACTTTATGATAGGTTCTTATTGTCCTAAAAATTTCTCTATATACTTTAAAACTATCTCTAATTACTTGTTGAACAACTGGTGGAGCAAATGCAATTGCTTTTAATCATTTATTACGACTAACTCCATAACCAATGTATCAACCACTATATCAGCGATATCAATGGAATGGATGTATTTGCGTAACAAAAGTTTCTGCTTTAAGAATACTATCAATAACTGTAATTGGTTTATACCTAGGATTACGATGATAAATAGTAATTGCACATTTACTTAATGATAAAGGTTGAATTTTGCAACCAATAAATACAGGTGAATTTAATGGAATTAATTGTGCATGTTTAATTGCTTTTTTCTCTGCACTAGTAAATAAATCTGTTGCTTTTTCTTTTAATTTATTAATTTTTTCCATTACCTTTTTTTCTAAATTTTCAAATTTTTCTTGTAGTTTATAGATACTTTCTCGTAATTTTTCAAAATATGGAGTATCTTTTCAAAATTTATTTAAACCTTTTTTTAAATAAAATCTAATATCAAAATATTTAAAAGTTTGATTTGCTTTTAAAACAATTTTATGAATTGCACTATTTTTAAAATTAAACTTAATAGCATTGGCACGAATTTTTTGTAAATCTAAAATTAAAGATTTACCATATCTATTTTCTGCATGGATGGTATGAACTAAATTTAATCAATCATGTTGGTTCATTGTTAATACTGCTTTTAACTCAGTATTATATTTTTTTAAAAAGTTATTTGCTTTTTCAATATCTTTAATCTTAAACTTTGGAGTTAATTGTGGACTTAATTTTATTAATGTATTTTGTAATAATAAATAATCTTTTAACTCTTGTGCTTCTAATTTTTTAAAATTATTTTTAAATTCTCTTTCAGCAACATAACCTAAATTTTGGATTATTGTTTCACGATTAGGAGCAAAACTATAATTAAATAAATAACGTTTATTACCAATAATTTTATCTGTTAAAATTTCTTTGCCACTGACTTGACTAATTATTTCTTGTAAGTTTTTTGCTTCTTTAACACCAATTTGTTCTAATGTTTTAGTTTTTTGTGCTAGTTTAACAAATTTAGTTGTCCGATAACCACGACTTATTTTATTAAGTCCAGCAAATGCTGGTAATATATTAAAAAAAGTATTTAATGGTGTTACATTTCCTTTTAAATAATCATAAACTTGATTAATAGTAAAATCAGTTAAAAACTCGACACCAACAGCACTAATACTAGCAATTAAATCACTTGCCCCTAATCCAAGTGCTATGCTTTCACTTAAACCACCAGTAAAAGGAGCAAATGCTACTGCTATTACTTGGACACCAATCATTTCTAAAATTTCTCATCAAAAACTTTTATTTTCTTGTTGTTTACTAATTCTAGTATGTTTTGGTTTATTGATATTGAAAAGTATTGCTGTACTAGTTGTACCAATTGGCATGATTAAATTTCCTTAATTATTGAAGCGTTATTTTAATTGGACTTGTTGAACCTTTATAATTTGGATCATTTACATTTGCTCTAATCACTACATATAAATCACCAGTTTTTTGTTTATTATTACTAATAATGTTTTTACCTTGCTCATCACTAAAATATTTAATAGTTGGATTTTCCAAACTTGGATTTAAACTATTAATTTCTTTTGCATATAAAATATTTGTGTCTAATTCTTTATTAGTTTTATTTGTTTTTGCAGTAGGATTATTTATTGTTAACGTTGTAATTTTAGATTTTAAATCATTTTTTACTTCACTTTTAATTAATCCACATAACATTCAACGTGATGTTGTTTCTTTTTTTGACATATAAGGAATTGATTGCCCAAATACTTCACCACCAACTAAATAAGTTCTAACAACTTTACCATCTGCCACTTGTTGTAAATAAATAACTGTATTTTGTAACATATATCTTTTCATTGCTTTTGGCGTTGCTAAAATAAAATTCATTATTTCATCTTCATTTTTATCATTGGTAAATGTCATATAATCATCTAATACAATTTGACATAATACACCTTTTACATATAAATCATTTCCATTTAAACGTAATTGTTGTGCTAATTCATTATCAGTAATTATTCCTTTATTATCTGCTAAATAAACTAAACTATCATAAAGATTATTAGTAATAAAAAATTTACAATTTGCACTATTTCGTAATTGAAATAAAGTATTTCATGCCGATAACATTGCTTTTAAATATCCTACTGGTGTTGGGTCAGTTATTGTTACTTTTGTAGCAAATTGTGAGATTATATTAGTATCATCATTTGCTAATTTATCTGTTAAATCATTAGCAACTTCATATTGCATACTGTCTAATAAATTTTGACCATTTTCAGCATTTAAGTCAATATTGGCAATAGTTTCACCAGCAAGATATGATTTTTCAATTATTTTTTCAATTTTATCAGTAGTAGCATACCCAACATCATATCTTTTACTTTTGTCATCTCATGGAATAACTTTAACTTTTGGGTCTTTTGGTAATTTAATAATAAATTCAATTTTTGTAGAGTTAGTCATTGCAATTGGAAAAAAGTTTGCTCATGGACTATTTGATTGTTTAAAAAATTCAATGAATTCTGGTGCTTCAACTAATTTTTCTGTATTATTTAAGTTTGTTTGAATATTTACTGCTGCCATTTTAAACTTCCTTTTCTATAAATAATTTTTCTTTTTATAATCCAATAATGGATTAATTTTAATTGGTATTTGATTTGTTAATATAGTTTCTTGTTTACCACCTGTATTAATTGGTTCTTTAAACAATGGTTGTTCTTTAATAATTTTTTTAATAGTATCTTCTATTTTTGAATTTTCTATATTATTTGTTTTAAATTTTAAATAATCATAAAATTCACTTTTAACTTGATATTTTTTAAATATATTAATTATTTCTTTTTCTTTAATTTCATTATTTAATTTATTTAACTTATTTTCTGCTTCATTAACTTTATTTTCTATTTCTTGTGAAACATCATTTTCAGTTAAAGTTTGAGTTGTTTGTTGTACATTAGTTTCATTTTCTAACATTTACAGCACCCCATTATTTAATTTCTTTATTAATTTTTTCATTAAGTTTTGCTAATTTTTTTTGATGTTTGATAATTTTATTATTTGCTCTAACATGTTTTGGAGTTGTAATAAATCGTTTTAATAAAACAATAATTTCTCGACAAAGTAATATACCAGTACTAATTCCAATTGTTTCAAGTGCTTTTAAAAAATCTTTCATTTTTATATTTTCCTTTCTTTTTATAAGTGATAATAATTTTCATCAAATGATAATTGTGCATTAATATTAACTTCACTCATATCACTACCATAACTATTAATACTTACATTATCATTAATAAGATTTGCAGTTTCATTAGTGAATACTGTTTCTTGCATTTCAGTATTATTATGTACTGTTTCCATAGGTAATAAATTATGAATAATTTCACTTATTCCTGCAATAATTGTAGGAATAGCATAAGCATTATTAAAATCATTATTTATCCCCATTGCTACACCACTACTTATTAAACATCCACCAGTTGCCATATTCGCTATTTTACGAATAGTTTCAAATTTATTAGGTATTAATTCAGTTAAACCACTAATAAGATTTGAAACACCATAAGCATTTAATGAAATATAAGTATCTCAATCCATTAAATTATTAGGATTATTATTTATACTTAATAATGGTCATGGGGGCGTTTCTGTAGTTGTTGTAGTTGTAGTTGTAGGAATTATTGTTGTCGTTGGTTCTATTGGATTAATATTATTTTCTGTTCATTTACTATAATTTGCTAAACCAATTGTTCCTAATCCTAATAATATTTTTTTACTACTATTAATTACTTTTGTTTTATTACTTGGTCTTTGATTTAAGTTTCATATATCTAAACCTAATTTTTTACCAAATAATAAACTATTAATTGAACCTAATATTGGATTACCTATTAATTGACCATAATAAGCACTTGTACCTATCATTGCTGCAATAGGACTTATTCCAATTCTTATTAATTTTAATAAAGTATAATTTGATTGTGTATTTTCTATATTTGGCATAATTTATTTTACTTTCCTTAATTTTCTATTTTTTTAATTCAAACTTTTACTCAACCTTGATAAACATCATTATCACCAACTATTAATGCAACATTATCTTCGGGGTCAGAAATAATTATATGTTGTGATTTAACATTAGGATATTTCATTAAGATAATTGTTCTAATATCATTATGAGTACGAAGTGCTTGTGGTGATGGTGATAATATTTCAATTTCATCTTTATCACCAAATAAAGTAGGTAATATAATCATTAATGAAATTCTCCGTTTTCTATTTTTTCAAATATAGTATCAAAAACATATAAAGTTTCTGTTGTTAATTTTTGATTCTTTGGTAATTTATTAAAATATTTAATTAATTTTTCTTTATTAATACAATCTTTATGCCTTGATTTATTAATTTGATCAACTTTAATTCTATGTTCAGTACAATATGCTCTTCCATATTCATCTTGTTTCTCTTCTGTTTTATTACTACATTTTCAAGTTACACTACCATTTGCGTTAACTCGTTCTGTTCAATCACAATAGTTCATTATTTATTCTCCTTTAACTATATTTTTACATTCTCGTTTATGATATTCTCAACAATTAGGAATTGGTCTATCACAATAATATTTATTACAAATTTTACATCTATAAATATATGTTTTAACTGGCCGATATTGATAACGACAACCATTACACATCATTATTTATTTTCCTTTTTATGAGTTTTAGTATGTTTAATATTTTCTTCATCACCTATCATTATTTTTCCACAATAGGTACAACAATATTTTGTTCAATATCCCATAATTATTTATTTTCCTTAATCATTATCAAAATTCTTTTTCTCCTAATTGTATTTCTAAATCATCGATTCAATCATCAATCATGCTTTGAGCAGAATTATAATATCCATTTTTAAGATGATCACGTATTGCATATAAAATCTTTAAATCTAATGATTGACTATCCCAGCGTTGTGTTACTTCTTTTACATCAACAGTTATTTTTTTCATTATTTACATTCCTTATTTTCCTTATTTTTTGTTAAATTATTAACTATTTTTTTTAAACATTTCATACATCAATTTTTAGTTAATCAAATTCTTTTATTACAATATTTACATTTATTCATTTTTACTCTTTTCATTTTTTAAATCATTTAACATTAATTGAACAAAATGCACGATTTTTAGGAATATTTAAAGTATTAAAGATTTGACCGCTTACTATAATTTCATCGTTTTTGTTTAATAAAATACATCGTTTATAAAATTTTGGGTTATTAAAAATTAAAGTAACATAGTTTAAACCATTCCATTGTCCACGAACACTATAATATAATTGTTTATTACCTTTTTCATGATATTTTGCTTCAATAGTGTTACTAAGTTTTACTGTTAATTTAACATAATTTGCTTTATCTTTCATTTTTAAAATTCCTTAAATAATATTGAATATGCTTATATGCATCTTCTTCATGTTTTGTTAATTTTATATTTCCTTTATAATTTTCTATTTTGTTTTTATTTTTTGGTTCATTTTCATGATAATCTCAGTTCATAACATCTTGTACTAAAACCATTAATGCACCAATAATTTTTGGAGTTGCTAATGGATTAGTTAATAATTGTTTTGAACTTAAAAAGAAATTTTCTACAATAACTAATATTTTTCTATTATCAAACTGTTGTTTAATTGTTAAAAAGCATTCTTTAAATAGATTTTTACTTTCTAGAACAGTTTTAGTTTTAAATGTTTTATTAAAAATAATATTATTAGTTTCATTTGAATATATAATAATTCCATTACTACCAATACCAGCGGGGTCAATACCAATAATTAAGTCATATTTCATTTCCATTATCTTAATTTTTAATTCCATGATATTTAATTGATTTTCTATTAATAATTTTATTAAATTTATAAATTATCTTTTTTTGATTATGATATGATTTTTTACAGATTTTTCTAATATAACAATAATAACAATGATAAGATTTAATATTATCCATTATCAAATTTTCCTTTTTCAATTATTTTTGCTGTTTGTTTAAGATATTTAGGTAATTTATCATAGCAACTATCACATATTAGATAAGGTATAGACCAATTTTTATATTTAATAGTTTTAGTTGAGATATTAATACAATCTTTTCAAACTTTATTAATACAAACTTTTAATTCACATTTTTGATTTTTATTAATCTTCATTATTATCCTTAATTTGTTTTTTATTATAAATTATTGCAATTCCTAATAATAAACCTATAAGATTTAAAGTAATAAATAAAAATACAATTCCAATTGCATTATTATCATTACACATATATAACCCCATAGTTGTTAATATTATTCATGCAAAAATTCCTATTATTATTAATAATATGATTGTTCCAATACTCATTAATACTTCCTTTCTTTTTTTATCAATATATTCTGTTGCTTTTAGCATAAAGAATATATATTTTTATTTTTAGATTATTAATACTATTAGTTATATTTTTCTTAGAAAAATGGGCTCGAAATAAATTGTAAAATTTTAAAAAACATTGAGGCATTCGATTCAATATTTATTTAATTTGTGTTTAACAAATTAATATTTTAATTGAACCGGTCCCGCTCAATTTTTTTTAAAATTTTACAATTTATTTTCTCGCCCAAAAAAATTTTTCAAAAAAAATAAAAAATAAAACCAACACTTGCTCACTGGGTAGTGACAAGATTGGTTAAATAAAAAATTAATAGAATTAATATAGTAGGTTCCCTAGTAGGTCTATATATACTAATTACTAATTCGCTCCCACCCCAAGAATTACCATTTAATGGTTAGTATATTTTATTAGGTATCACTCCACTTATTATTTATCCATGCAAGTCCACATGTTTTAGCTACTATTTTTAACAACTGTGTTGTAGTTCACTTTTTTAATTCCCTAACACGTGTTGATAATAGTGTTAAGGACGGTTATTAATTATTAACTTTCTCCTACTTGGTCACGGCGTGTAGTAGATATTTAAAGGGTGTTAATAATAAAAATTTTAAAATTTTACAATTACAAAAAAAGACAAGATTTTTATTCTCGTCTTTGTTAATAATTTTTATATAAATTAGAAATGAGAGTTTAAGTGAAAAGGGGTAAATATATATTAATAGACATCTTCGCCATGCTCCCAAAAAAATGAATAATAATCTTTAATTATTATCATCAACATTATTTATGATAGTTATATTAAAATATTTCGTTATTTAAAATTAATTAGCGAAGTATTTTATCAATAACTCCACCACCAAGACAAGTATCTCCATCATAAAAAACAGCAGTTTGACCAGGAGTAATAGCACGGATTTTTTCTGAAAATTTGACTTTAATTTCATCATTATTAATAACATTAATATTAACAGCAACATCAGTTTGCCGATAACGAAATTTTGCAAAGCAAGTTACATCATTTTTTAAATTAACATTGTTAATTCAGTTTAATGATTTAACAGTACAGTCACTATTCATTAGTCATTTATTTTCATTATCATTAGCAACATAGAGGATGTTATTAGTAATATCTTTATCAACAACAAAATAAGGAACTTTCATGCCAGAAAGATTAATTCCCTTTCTTTGACCAAGTGTGTAATAGTAAACACCATTATGGTTACCAATAATACTTTTAGTATTAATATCAACAATTTTACCAGGATTAGCTGGTAAGTAGTTAGTTAAAAATTTTTGAAAATTACGATTACCAATAAAACATATTCCTGTAGAATCTTTTTTTGTTGCTGTTGGTAAATTATATTTTTTAGCTAATGTTCTAACTTCAGTTTTAGTTTTATTACCTAATGGAAATAAAATGTATTTTAGTTGGTTTTGTGTTAATTGACATAAAAAATAGCTTTGATCTTTATTTTGATCAATTCCTTTTAATAATTGATATTGTTTAGTTATTGGATTGTAATTAATTCGCGCATAATGACCCATTGCAATATAATCTGCTTGTAAGTTTTTTTGTGCATATTTTAAGAAAGCATCAAATTTAATATATTTATTACATAAAATATCAGGATTAGGAGTACGACTTTTTTTAAATTCGGCAAGAAAATAAGTAAAAACATCATTTCAATATTCTTTAATAAAATCAACTCTTTCTAATTTAATATTTAGTTTTTTACAAACCGCTAAAGCATCAAGATAATCTTGTTCTTGTGGACAAATGTCATGGATGTTATTTTCTGCTAAATCATTATTTAAAAGTGAGTCTCAATTACGCATAAAAAGACCAATAACTTCATGGCCTTCTGCTTGTAATAAGGCAGCGGTAACTGATGAATCAACACCACCACTCATTCCAACAATAATGCGTTTTTTTGTTTTCATTTTGTTACTCCTTGATTGTTTAATAAGTGCTTAATAATTGTAACAAAAATATTAGAAATACCAAAATAATTATTACTAGCATTATTTACATAATAAAAAAGTAATCAATATTATCTTTAAATTTCGATAATTTTAAAGATAATCAAAAATATAATATCAAATATCGGGAACACTATTATTTAATATTATTCCAATTGCTTAAATATTAACCATCTAGTAGATAAAACAAAAATAGTTACCATTTTGATAACTATTTTATTGATTGCTATAGTTTTTCTACTTCTAAATTACCTAGTGTACTAATAGCACGAACATAAATTAACATTGATTTTCATAATTCATCAACTTTAATACATTCATTATATTGATGCTCAGTAGAATTGTTGTGATCAAATATTGCACCAAATGCTACACAGTTTGCCATTGCTCTAGCATAAGTACCACCACCAATAGCAATTGGTTTTGCCTTGTTATCACCAGTAACATTTTGGTAAATTTCCATTAATTTAACAACGATTGTTGAGTTTTGGGGCATGTATAATGGTTTATCATAATGTTGTTGTTTTATTGTTAAGTTATAAGGTTTTAATATTTTTGTTAATCTATTTAAAATTTCTTGCAAATCAGTTTTAACTGGAATACGGATATTACATCCTAGTTTTGAAGTTTTATTATTAATTTCAACAATACCAACATTAATGGTAAAACTTCCTGATTCATCATCTAAATCACCAAAATAGTTACGTAAAGATGTGTCTTCTTGTAAAATATCACCAACAAATTTAACCAAATTATGATCAATTTGCATTTCGTTTAAAATTAATAAACTTCTTAATCCAGCGTTAATTCCTTCATCTGGTCGTGAACCATGAGCTGGCTTACCATGAATGATAATTTGTTGCTCATTATTTTCAATTTGATATTTTTTATTATTAGCGATCTTGACAAATAGTTGCATATCAACGCCACTAATAGTGCTAGTAGAACAAGTAACATTATACGCATCACCACCATTAATGATAATTGCCTGATGACCTGTGCCAATAATATCTAAATTAATAATTCCTTTTTCAGCGTATACTAGTGGAAACATACCATCAGGAGTAAAACCAAAAGTTGGAGTGCCTTCTTCTTTCATATATGTATTAATTGAATCTCATGTTGTTTCTTCAGTTAAACCAAAAATAATTCTAATGCGACGATTTGGTTGGTAACCATGATCTTTTAAGTATTTTAAACAGTATAAGATAATAATTGTTGGGCCTTTATCATCTAATACACCACGTCCATATAAAATTCCATTAATAATTTCTGGTGAGAAAGGTGGAATTTTTCATTCTTTTAAATTACCTGGTGGTACGACATCAAGATGACCTAACATCGCAAATATTTCTTTACCTTCACCATATTCTAAGTATCCATATTTGTTATTTTTATGACGATAAGTTTTAAAACCTAATTCTTGACTTAAATTAATGGCATAATCTAATACTGCTTTAACACCAGGGCCGTAAGGTGCTGTTGTTGCTGCTGCTTGTGCGTATGATTGGATTTTAACAATTTCTTTTATTTTTGTTAGTGCTTGTGGAAAATACGCTTCTTTTAGTAGTTTTTCATTAAATTTCATATTTAATTCACTCCTCATTAATATCTAAATTTAAATAATAGTATTAGTTATAATATCAATTATTAAATCATTTAACAATAATCACGACTTATTTGTGCAAGATAAATGATTATTTGTTATTCTTATTTGTTTATTTTTAATTAATTTGTTAATAAATGGTTGTTGTCAAAAATGATCATTATTAATAGGTATTCTTTTTTTTAAAAATAAACCTTGTCCTAACTTGTGCATTAAAATTTCATTTGCTGATAAAACATTAATTTTTTGTTTGCTATTATTAATTATTAATGTTTGAACTTGTGTTTTAATATATGAAACAGCATTGCGACCAATACCATAGTAGTTTTCTAATAAACAATAGCCAATAATATATTTTGATTGATTGTTAGGATTATTAGTATAACTATAGTATTCATAGTTATCATATTTTTTCTTTTTTAGAAAATTATTAATATTTTTTTTAATGTTAAGATTTTGGTTTTTATTATAGCTATCATAACTAATATGAGGGGTTTTTAATTGGATACATATTTGTAAATCATTGTTAATATTAATTATTGTTTGATGAGGTAAATTGTATTTTAAATCAATGGAAAAGTTAGTAAATTTTAAATTAATAGCAGCATTAATTAAGTTAATACTTTGTTGACTATGATAGTTATTACTTAATTGATTTTGAAAACTAATAATTTTTCAAACTAAACGATTAATCTTAAATTTTGACAATAATTGTAAGGTGCTAACATTAGTATTATTAATAGTGCACTCGAAGTTATATTGTTGAGTAGTAAGGCTAAAAGGGTTAAGTAGGATTAATAATTGTTCTAACAAAATAATAGGTAACACCACTTTGCTTTTATTAGCAAGATAAATAGTTTTTAATTTTAATTGATAGTTATTAGTTAGCAATATTAATTGTTTATTAACACTTTCAATAAAATAATGATAACTAGTAGTTACTTTGTTTTTAAAATTAGGTATTTCTATATATAAATGTTCAATAGTAGTTTCTGTATTCATAAATAAATGATACTATATTTATTGAAAAATATTATAGTAGATAATAAAAAACTTTATTTTAACAATAAAGTTTTTTATTATTTATGTTCTTGCTTTTCAGTTTTGTTCTTTGATAATATTTTTATTTCCTTTTGAAGAAATTTTAGTTTTTCAAGAAGGATAATTTTCACCTTTACTTTTTGCGTTAACAATGTTCATTGGATCTAAATTGTATAATTCAGTTGTTCCTTGTTGACTGATAGGACGATGAAGAACAATTGTTCACGAATAAGTTTCGATATTATCTGCAACTGCATAATCAGTAGTAAATGAATCATGAAAGATTCAAGCACCAGCATAATCTTTACGATATAATTTGTTACTAACACCATCAATTATTTCAGCTTTTTTTCAGGCTGCTTCAATTTGTTCTAATGTTCAGTGATGTTTAGTAACTTTTGGTGTTGACATTGCTGGTGTAGTATTTTTAATTTTCAGTTTAGTTGCAGCTGCTGCTTTTGGTGTTTGTTGTGTTGTGGAAGTTACTAGCGGAGCTGCTGCTTCGTTAAGATGTGATGCTGGTTCAATATCAGGTTCACTATTATCTTTGACATCAAAACCACCTTGATTTTGTGGTTGATAATTAGTATCAATATTAACATTTAATGCTGTTGTATCTGTTATCGCTTCTTCTTTTTTTAGTTGTGAAGATACTGAGGTTTCTTCCTCTTCACTACTGTTGGATGTTGGTTTATGATTATTAAGGGCACCTTCTGTTGGTGGTACTGCTTCAGCATGATAAGCACCCTGCATTGGTACTGCTTCTAATTCATGATTAGTATAATGAACGGTTTCTGTTTGGGGATTATTAACTATTTTTTCTTGTTGTAAATTAGTATTAGTTTCTGGCAATGTTGTTGATTGTTCTTGATTTTGTGATACCGACATCATATTAGGAAGTGTTATTGTATCATCAGCTTCTTGTTTAGCTATTAATGTTTCTTGTTTTATTTTTTCTGGTTTAGCAACAGGCATTAATAGTGCATTTGATTTATATTTAGAAGTAATGTTAATAGTTAATCAAAGGCTATGAATTAAGACAAGTACTGCAAATAGTGTTGCTAACATTCATGGTAAAAAAGCTATGATAAAATTACCAGTAGTATTAGTTATATCACCATCTTCTTTATTGGCTAAGAAAGTAAAAGTTTTGAAGCGAAAGATAAATATAACAAGAAGAAAAATAATAAATATTGCTGTAAAAATAAAATTTATTAAGCCAAAAATTGTTGCGATGCCATTTTTAGTTTTTAGAAAAATGAAAGGTATTACTACTAACATTAAACTTAAACCAGAAATAATAAAAACAGTGATACTTATTTCATTAAAATTAATTTTTAACTTAGGATTAGCTTGCTGTGTATCATTGAATCATTTAATATAATTATCAATTGCATCTCGTGCAATACTTACTCATAAAGCTCAACCTATTATTAAACTTGCCGCAATTAAGATGCCATTAATAAGTATTGCTAATTTGCTGTATAGACCAATACGATAAAGTTTTGGCTCTTTCATTGTCGTTGTAGCCGGTATTGAACTAGAATTTTTTGCTTCTACCATAAAAATACCCCAATCTATTTTAAAATAATTACTCTTTTAATAATTATATCAAATTAAAAATTAAGATAGTGTCGTGTAATTAATTACACTAGAAAAACAAATGATTTTTAAAATATCAATATTGTTTTGTTAAAAAAAAATAAAAATTAAAGTTAGTTTTTTTGTATTTAATTTAATTAATAGTTAGTAACTATAAATTTAGTTTATATCTTGTCAAGATGGTATTTATTTTGTTAATTGTTAGTGTAAAGTTAGTTAAAAGCATATTAATTGATATGTTATAAAAATAAAATATAGTGGTAATTATTATATTAATAATTTTTATACCTAATATCGATATTTTTCTAGATTAGCATTTTTCTTGCATTAAAACAAGAAGATTTTTTTAAAATTTGTTTTAGAATATCATCAATATTATATTAAAGTAGTTGGTTTTATTAAGTTTTACATCATGGTAGTAATAATGCTCTTGGTAATAATTTTATTAGTAAAATTAAACCAAAATATTGCTATATTCGTGAAACAACTTTAAAAAGTGAGTGATAGTGATCCTTGATTTAAATTTGGTGCTAGTAAAACACATACCTTTCTAAAAGAATCAACAATTCAAGATTTAAAAAATTTATAATAAACATTAGAATGACTGGTGAAAAACCCTTAGTATCTTGAAGTAGTATTATTAAAGTAGAATAAAAGACATTAATCTTTGCTGTTAATAATATGGGTATGATTAATGAGTCAACTTTATCAAAAACTGTAATAACTTCTTAATTAATTTGTTGATAAATAAAAAGTAATCTTTTTTAACATTTAAAAAGTTTATTACATAATTTTAAAAAATTTAACAAAAATAAGTGTAAAATATAAAAATCCATTATTTTAAACGGATAGGTTTTTATTATAATAAGGGGAGAAAAAAATGAATTCACAAGTAAAAACTATTATTGAAGAAGAATGAAAAAAAATAACAGTTTTATTTACTAAACATGATGAAAATTGACATAATGGTCAAACATATAAATTTGAAAATGGTTTAATTGCACAAGATAAAAGATATTTGCAATGTAAAACAATTATTGAAACCAAAAATCAAGATTATTTTATTTATGATGAAATAATGGCAAGAAAAAATAAATTATTTTTTATATCAAGATTACATGATGATGAAAAAAGAAAAGTTTGAGAATCAATAATTTATTTTGAAAATAATGAAATAGTAGAACAACTTAGATGTGTATCTTATCGGTGTTTTTTTAATGAAGTTGAAAATAATGAAGAACTTATAAAACGAGAATTTAGAAATACAACTATCATTAGAACATCATTTTTAGATTTTATAAAAAATACTACAAATAAAAAACAAGTAAATAATATTAGATTAGAAACGGAAGACAAATATTGAATTATTAAAAGATTGATATGAAAAGTGTACCACGGTTTCATCTTTTTTCTTGCCTGAGGTGCTACTTCAATTATTGCGAAGATGATAATTACGCCATTAATAGTTTCATTTGTGTCAACTAGTGTTATCACTTGATTACCTTTTGCCATTGCTGGTATTACTGCTGGTATTTGTATCAAACAGTTATATTGATTTGCTAAAAAAACTAAAAAAGTGAATGTTTCCAAAGGTAAAAGATAAGTATCAAATTGAATTTGAACAAAAAATAGAAGCACAAAATAATAAAATAAATAATTTAGAACTAGCATTGCATTACTGACAAGACATATGTTTAACTTCCAAACCAGAAGCAGTAATGCAAGAAAAATTTTTAAATTGTTTACAAAAAAATTGGGGGAGCATACCGATGTTGTCTATAATATTCATTAATTGTCTTTAAATTATAAAGGTAGACGAGAATAATTTAGACTAAGTTATGCAATTGTATATTTATCTTAACATTTGTAAAACATAAGTCAACAATAATACTTAGTTTTATAATTCAAAAATTCTTATTAAAAAAATTTTTAATAAGTTTTATTTTATTTTTAGTTTTTTAAATATTTTTAAATTTAAGTTTTGAATTTATAATAATTGCATTTCTGTATTTATTTGGTAACATTTAAAATTAACCATTTTTACATACATATCAATATTATAAGTTCTACCACCAATCATATATTTTAAGATTTGTTTAATATTAGTTTCAGTAAAACAACCAATATTTTCAACTAATGCTTGATTTAATATTCCATTTTTTGCATTAATAAAATAACCAACTTTTAATTTTTGATATTTTAATGTTAATGAATTTAAAAAATCAATTAATTCATAATATTGACCTTTTGAAAATAAATTTTGTGCATATTCATAATGTAATTGTGCAATTTTATTTTTTCTTCTTCCTGCCATAATTCCAAGAAATAAAACATGAAAAGCATGGAATTTATCTAAAATAAATTTAGCATTTAAAATTTTAGCAGTTTTTCTAATTCATTTTGCACTATCTCCACAAATTATTAAATTTGCTTGATCAAAATTTTCATAGTATAATTTACCATATTTTTGAATTAATTGTGCAGTTTTTTTTGCACCAATTTTTGTTTTTGATACTCTTATTTTACATGCAGCTCTTTTATTAATTAATTTTCCATTTTTCTTTTTACCAGTACACATTACTAATAATCTCATAGAACATTTCTTACAATTTTTATTACTATGATTATCATTAAACTTAAACTTTCTATGACCATCATCAATATTTATATATAAAGTTTGGTTTGGTTTTAATTTGATTTTAGAAATATTAGTTTTTGATAATTCAAATTTTTTATATGTTCTACAAACAGTACTAATACTTATTAAATCATTAATAAAAGTATCACAAACATCACGATATCTTTTTCCGTCAGTAAAATATTTTAAAATTTGTTTAATAACATCTGGTGCAAGTTTACTATACTTTTTAACACCAAGATATACATCTAGTAATGAAATAAATTCAATTTTTTGTGTTTCTTGGTTATAATATATACAAATACGTCGTTTATAAGTTAGTAAACCTTTTTTTGTTTTTAATTTTCTTTTTCTAAATCTATATGGTTTATATATAGATTTATCACATTCATTTCATAATTTATCATCTATTTGTTTAAATAATTCTTGTGTTTGTTTTAAATTTAATTCATCTTGATTAAAGTAATGTTGTTCTCAATTAAAATGATTTTGAAATAATAACATTCTTTGTTTCCTTTCTAAATTTATTAATAATTAATTTTAACTTATATATGCTAACTAAGGAGTAAATATGCCATTCATTAGTAGTTATGCACAACTAAATAAAAAATATGATCTTAATTTTAGTGATAATAATTATGGTTTTAGTTGAGATATTTTTAAAGCATTTGTTGGTGATGAATGAGCAGAATATTTTACTACTAACTGTTTTTATCGTTTTATACCAACAGCACGGGGAACAAGAAAAACTTGAAATTGTTTAGCATTTGATTTATTTATATGTTGTAATTTTAGTGATAGTAGTGTTCAAGAAGTAAGACGATATGAAAATACCCATAGCGAAACTACTGGTGCATTAATGAATGTTTGTCAAGTTTTACTAGATAAATATGATCTTAATTTATTACCAAATAATCCCCATGGTATTAAATGAAAAATTACTAAGGACGGTGGGTGTATTATTTTTCCTAATAGTCAACAAATTGACTTTATTGGTTATGCAAATGGTAATAAAATTTTTGGAAAAGAAGCAGGTGGATCAAGTTTTTTAGGTTCACGAACAGATGAAATAATTATGGCAGAAGAAAAAGAAACATTAACAGAAAAGCAATTAACATATCGATATGAACGATTACAAAATTCTATGTTTCGTAGTAATCGTATTAAAGTATCAAATGAACCAATTAAAGAATGAAATTGAACATTTATTGATAAAAATATATATAGTTCTACTTTTGGAAAATCAATTACTCGCTATTTTTATAAAAGTTTTTTTATTACTTTTACATGTAATCCTTACGATAAATATCATCCATTTTATTTAAAGTACTGTACACCATTTTTACCTTTAAATGATAAAATAATGGATAATCTTAAAAAAGTTGGTAAAGTTTATTATGAAAATAAAGAAATGTTTAGTGGTTTAAGTTTATTTATTTTAAGATTTACTATTCAACCATTTTGAAATAAATTACCAGAAATTCAAAAAAGAACATTAATAGAAATGAAAAAAAGTAATCCTGATGAATTTAATACTGTTTTTTATGGTTTTGAGTTTTTAGATAGTGATGCAACAATTTTTCCATTTCAAAAAACATTAAAATATTGACAAAAATATGATTTAAAACAATTTTATAATCAAGAAAAAGATATGTATAAATTTGATTTTTATAGTATTGGTGTTGATTGAGCAACTGGACATAAAGACCATACTGTATTTATGGTAGTTGGTTTTAAAGAATATCATAATACTGGATATTATGATGCTTATATTATTTGTGAATTAGTAGTTACACCAAATGACTTTATAAATGAAAATGAAAAAATTAATGCTTATGTCAATGAAATTTTAGAATTAATAGATAATTTTGAAAATTTTGAACAAGCAATTTATTTTTATGATGATAAAGCAAGAACTGCCATTGATTGATTAAATCAAAAATTAATAGATGAACACAATACTATTTTAATAACACAAAGTGCGATTAAACATGCTTCTAATCTTAATCAAGAAGCAGGATTAACTAATAGGGTAGTTTGAATGCGTAATATTATGAGTTATGGCAATTTTTATGCAAACAAAGATGATTTACCAAAAACTACGCAATGTTTAGAAGAGTTAAGATATGACCAAACCAAAACTAACATTCCTGACAAAACTATGTATCAAGATCCTTACGATGCACTCTTTTATGCTTTGTATCCATATAAAAATGTAATTAGGGGTAAAAATAATGCTACTGTGAAAAAAAGTATCTTCACATTTGCCATATAATAAACAATTTATATATAATTAATAGTATAGGTATAATAAAATAAACGCCTTTAATTTAGGCGTTATTTTGTGTTTAAAAGGCATATTGTAAAAATAATATAAATTAAGTACAATTTAGAAGTAAAATTAAGGAAAAAGGAGTAATTCAAAATGAAAACATGAATAAAAACAAATTTAAGTAAAATAACATTATCATTAGCGCTAACTGGTGCTACAACTGGAACAATTGGATTAATCATGGGGGGGTGCTTACCCATAATATAGGTACTAATTTTAAATCTTATTTAGACCATAATAAGCAAGTGGTGTTGGGTACTTCAACAATATGACAAGAAAATGTGGGGGGAGAGCATAAAATACGTCTATATTTTGACACAGTAAAACATAATAATGATATAAAATGAAATGGAATTTATCCCAATGGATATTTTAATAAATAATCTAAATTTCTAAATTTATATAAGAAATATTTTCATTATATTTATTAAATAAACTAATATTTTTTAAGTTTATTTCTTGTTTATTAGTTATTAAAATTAAATCATAATCACCAGTGCCAAATATACCACTCATTTCAATCCGATTTAAATTATTAATCGGATTTTCAATTTGTAATTCAAATTCACTATTATTATCAATTTGTATAATTTCCTTATAAAAATCTAATTTTGAAAATAATTGAGATTTACTTGAACCATATAAATTTAAAGCACTTTCAATTTTATTATTACTAATAATTGCTCTTGTAAAGTATTTTCCATATTCTCCATTTGCTAATGTTCAATCAGCAGGAATTAATGAAGGTATATTATTACTTTCTAATTCATTTGTAATAGATAGTCAATTAAATTGATTATCATCTAGTTTAAACAATTGATTTTGACTAATATCATTATTTTTTAGTTTAATATTATTTATATCTGTAAAATCAAAATAGATAGATTTTAATATTACTTTTGCATCTTTAAATTCCCAAATATCTGTAGGATTTAAATGAATTGGATTAGATTTTAACTCAAAATAATAAGGTAATAATAATTTATAATCATCATTTAATCCTTTATTAATCGACATATTTGAATAAATATATTTTGATAATATTACAATTATTTGTTTAAATATTTTTACTTGTTCAATATTAATATAATTTGGATAATCTAATTCTCACTGTTTAAACAAATTAGTAATAACATCTTCTGGTTTTTGTCCTTCAAATTTACCACGCATTTTATCTAAACCATTTTGATCATTAGGATTTAATGTTGCACCATCAAAATTTCTATTATAAGTATATGTATAAGTTAGCATATCTAATAATACTTGTTGTAAACTATCAATAGTTGGTGCATCATTTATTTCAATTTCAATATCATTGAATTTATCATTTGTTGCAACATATTGATAAAATTGACTTTCACCCAGGAAATTTCAAACTTCTTTATCTTTTAATTCCTTTTCTTTCTTTAATGGTCATTTACCATCTCAAACAGTACCCATTTCATAACCCAATCAAGCATGAGTTACTCTTGCATTATTAATAATTTCTTTTCTTGTTTCTTTACCACCACCAATAGCAATTAAATCTAAAACTGATTTTTCTTCTTCTATAAATTGTTTTGCTAAATTTCACGGTAATACTTGTTCGCTAAATCATTGTTCTAATATTCTAACTTTTGGTTGAGTTTCAATCGGCATTGATAATAAGGGAAATGCTATCTTATCTTTAACAAATAATTTAGGGTATACTTCCATCTTATCAACTTCACCAAGTACCTTTATATTGCCAAAAATCATGCTTCTAGGGGCTTTAATTTTTAAACCCGTAACTTTGGTATCTTTATCTAATGGTTTTTGGCATTTAATAATGATTGGATAACCATCTCTTGTTTTAAAATCTTTAATTTTAATAATAGTAATGCTTTTAGTACTTCTTGTTTTTGGATTTTGATAAGGTTGAGAATAATTATTAATAATATATAAATTATCAATATTATTTTCGGTTAATGGTTCATTAATCGATACTGCATATAACTTAAATTGGTTTAATAATTCTATTTCTTGAAAAATTAAGTTTTTAATATCAGTCATACTATATTCAATTGTATTATCATTAATATTTGTACTTGCTCTTTGATTTAATTGCATAGTAAAGTCTGATGTTTCAGCAGCAGTAGTTTTTAATACTTTATCAATATCAATAAAACCAATTTTAATAGTATTTGCTGAAAATCTTAAACTATTATTTTCATTATTTTTAAATAAACGTGCAATTTCATAAATATAAATTGTTCTTTTTTTAAATTCATCATAAGCTCTATTAATATCAGGGTCACTAGTAGCACGCATCATATTAGTAAAGTCATAAGGGATATTATCTATTAAATAATCATTTTCTACATCTGCTTGATTAAGTTTAGTTTGCTTTTGTTTCTGTGGAAACTTGGTTTGTGGTTTGTTGTTGTTTTCCATTGTTTTCTCCTATTAATTGGTTATTTTCGGGATTAAATAATTTTAATTTAACAGTTAAATTATTAATTTCTTGTTCATCATTAATATTAAATGTTTTACTAATTAATAAATCTTTATCGACACTTACTAATAATTGAATAAATTTAAGAATATCAATATTAAATTGTCATAATTTTTGTTCAATATAATTAATGGTTGAAATATTAACTGCTGTACTTTCGGGAACTGATTGTTGTGCTGATTTCTTTTAACTTGGTATATGAATACCACAACGTTTAAATATTTCATTAACATTTCAATCATAGATATCAGTTAAGTTTTTACCTTTAAAATTACTACTTGTCATATTAATATTTTCATTTTTTTCATTATTATCACCAGTCGTTTTTCAAATATAGTTTTTAGTAACTAATATTCTTACTGCTTCTTTCATTGAAGATTGAACATTACCATAAGTTTGGTCAAAAATAAACTTCGGTGAGTTTAAAATACAATCTAAAACAATTTGTTCATAAATAACATCTAGTGCTTTAATTTTATCCATTACTTTATCACAATCTGCTAACTCATTTGCTTTATTTCTCATAATTGCTATTGGTATATAATTAATGTTTAATGTTTGTTCTTGTGATAAATTAGGATTATTAATATATGTTTTAAAATCTAATGGAGATTGTTTTTTATTATCACTAATACTGTAAATTGCACGATTAATTGTTACTTGTTTATTATTTAATGTATAAACTTCAAATAATCTTACTGTTTGTGCATTTTGTTGATAATTATCATAAAAAATAGTACATTCAATTAATTTACCAGTAATATCATAAACTCTTTGTTGGATATCTACTACTTGAAAATATAAATTATCATTAGCAATATAAATTAAATAACCACTAATTCCTAATTTACTTAATTTAAAAATAGAATTTCAATTTTTACGATAAAATTCTTGTTGTATTAAATATTGTTTAATAGTTTCATTATTAATATCTAATGGAGCATTATATAAATTAGCATTATTTTCTGCTACAAAATCAGTAAAATAAGTTTCATGGTTAAAATCATTAAAACCAAAATAATTTAAAATTGAAGCATGAGTACTTTTATTTTTATTAGTTAAAAATTTTAATTTTTCACTTTGATTATCACTAATATTTGTTTTATCTTTTCTTTTTCAAAAAGGTTGCATAAGTATTTTCCTTTCTAAAATATTTGATTAATTTTTAATATTATTTTTATAATAATAAATATAATTAAACCTGCTGCTGCTGTTGATAATATAACTCCTATTAAACCTAAAATAATTTTTATAATTTTAAAAAACATAATCTTATTCCTGTAATTCTTGTAATTTTCATAAATAACCCTGATCTGTTATTAATTTTATAAAATTATTATTTGCAATATTAATAGATGAAGTTCTTCGTAAACTTGGAAGAAAACATACTCAATATGATAATGAAGTTTCTTGTCAAAATATTTCTATTGTTTGCATTGGGTATTTACCCATATTACTATTACTTACATTATTAAGGTCATAAAATATTTTATAATAAGTATTTGGTTTTAATTTATAAGAAATAGTTGTACCTAATGATATTGCTACATCTTTTCATTTTGGACATTGACAATGAGTTGTTGGATTTTCTTTTAATTCAATATCTCAATTATTTTCTTCGATTTCATTAGTTTTTAAACTTTTTGAATTAATTTTGAAAGGTTTAATTATATTAACTTTAACAGTATTTTGTAATTCTTCTAATGAAAATATATTTCCATATTTTTGATTACCACCAGTCATAATTAAAGAATAATTATGATTAATAACTTTTAAACTTAAAGTTACTTCTTCATTATCAATTTTTCCTATTGTAAGAAAAAAAGTATCATTATATCCACCAAGAAACCCACCAGTTTTAAATTCTACTTTAATTTTTGTATTAACTTGATTAAATGGTGGTTTTTCTCATGTTATATATGTTCTATACAATTTATAAAAATCAAGTTGAAAATTACCATATTCTCTATTACTTATACTTTTTCCTATTATAGTTCAATTTTCTTTATCTTGTTTTTTATCTTCATTATCTTTTAATTCATTAATAGCACCAACAATAGTTTTATCATTAGTAATTAATTCAGGGTATTTATTTGTTGAAATAATTTTAGTTGGAACAGAATTACCCACATTATCTAAAACTAATATTCTATTATCACTAAGAATAGTATCTGATGAATTTTCTAATTTATCTTGTTTTTTATCTATATTAGTTTTGTTTTCATTAATAGCACCAACAATAGTTTTATTATTAGTATTTAATTTTTGATATTGATTATTATATGCAACATTATTTGAAATTTGTGTATTATTACCAGAGAAAATAGAAATTGTATTATTTTTATTTATATTAACATCATCACTATTTTTTAATTTATCTTGTTTTTTATCAATATTACTTTTATTTTCATTAATTGCTGGAACAATTTGTTTAACAGTTGTTTGTAACTTATTATCATCTATATTTTGTTTTTTATCTAATAATTCATTAGTTTCTTGTTTTGTATAATAATCATGCTCAGTACTATCTTCTGCTATAAATTCAGTTGGTGTGCCAGTTCCTTGATATTGATATATATTATAAATTATTGGTTCATAGTTTTTTGTCATACTCTCAACAGTAAATTTCTTTAAATTAAAATCAAATCATAATATTACTTCATCAATATCAACATCAATATTTTCAATTACTATATGATTTTGTTTGGTAGAACCACTAACCCTTACATTAGTTTTTGTTAATTTATTAACACTAGTGAAAATTTGATTACTATCCATAAATGTATATATTCAATCAATGATATATCATTGATTTACTATAATTTCTTCATTATTAATTTTTTTTCATAAAGGACTAGTTGCAATATTAAATCAATTATTTTTAATATCATTAATATTTTCATTAGTTTTAATTAATTCACTATTTAATTTTATAATTTCATTTTCATTACTGGTAATTCGTTTTTGTTGTTTAGCAGAAAAGTCAGCAGTTGCAGCATGAGTAAAATCACCAATTTGGGGATTATTTTGTAATGCTTCTGGTGGTAATGTTCCAATTTCATCAGGTCAATCTAAAATCATTGTTTCAGTTTCTTTATCATATTCAGTTGCGACATAACCTTTATTAACAAACTTACTAACAGGACCCCTATATATCTCATCTACATTATCATCAACTAAATCATCATATAATTTCATTTGTTTTGATAAGGTAAATGCTTTTTGTTCTTTAATTAATTCATCAACTTGATTTTTTGTATAAAATGCTTGTAAGTCAATTTTGTCAACATCTAATTCATCTTCACTATAATTTAAAAATACTTGTTTTAATTCAGTTAATCTTGCTCATATTTTCATTCTACTTGGTGCTAAATCTCAAACATTAATACTAGGAATGCTATTTGCACTAAATGAGGTACCATTATTGAATTGAATAGTAGCATCAACATTAAACTCAATTGGTGTACGATTAAATACTCAATGTTCAACACAAACATACACCATATCTCTTAATGTTTCTTTAATTAATTCAACTTTAAAACTATCAAAAGGAAATTTAGATAAAATAAAATCAAGATAAGCATTAATATCATTTTGAGCACGAATCGCAAAAGTTGTAAATCAATCATTAACATTAGGTCATGTATTGATATATTGCTGTGGAGTTTCGATAATTTTTCCAGTTAATGGATATCAGTTATTATAATTTTCTAGACTGACATCAGTTCAAAGTTTATTAATCATAATTTATCATTCCTTAAAAAATGCTTTTTGATAATGCTTAGTTTTTGTTTTAGTTTTTCTATGTGCTATATGGATAATTTCTTTTTGTAATTTTTTCTTACCTTTTGCTACAACTTGACTATATGCAAATTTTTCTAAATGATGTAATAGTCCAGTACCAAATAATGTATTAACTGAAAATTTTAAACCAACATTTTTAAATGATTTATTAATATTTTCAATAGGATTATTAATAACATTCACTACTTTATGATAGGTTCTTATTGTCCTAAAAATTTCTCGATATACTTTAAAACTATCTCTAATTACTTGTTGAACAACTGGTGGAGCAAATGCAATTGCTTTTAATCATTTATTACGACTAACTCCATAACCAATGTATCAACCACTATATCAGCGATATCAATGGAATGGATGTATTTGCGTAACAAAAGTTTCTGCTTTAAGAATACTATCAATAACTGTAATTGGTTTATACCTAGGATTACGATGATAAATAGTAATTGCACATTTACTTAATGATAAAGGTTGAATTTTGCAACCAATAAATACAGGTGAATTTAATGGAATTAATTGTGCATGTTTAATTGCTTTTTTCTCTGCACTAGTAAATAAAGCTGTTGCTTTTTCTTTTAATTTATTAATTTTTTCCATTACCTTTTTTTCTAAATTTTCAAATTTTTCTTGTAATTTATAGATACTTTCTCGTAATTTTTCAAAATATGGAGTATCTTTTCAAAATTTATTTAAACCTTTTTTTAAATAAAATCTAATATCAAAATATTTAAAAGTTTGATTTGCTTTTAAAACAATTTTATGAATTGCACTATTTTTAAAATTAAACTTAATAGCATTGTCACGAATTTTTTGTAAATCTAAAATTAAAGATTTACCATATCTATTTTCTGCATGGATGGTATGAACTAAATTTAATCAATCATGTTGGTTCATTGTTAATACTGCTTTTAACTCAATATTATATTTTTTTAAAAAGTTATTTGCTTTTTCAATATCTTTAATCTTAAACTTTGGAGTTAATTGTGGACTTAATTTTATTAATGTATTTTGTAATAATAAATAATCTTTTAACTCTTGTGCTTCTAATTTTTTAAAATTATTTTTAAATTCTCTTTTTGCAACATAACCTAAATTTTGGATTATTGTTTCACGATTAGGAGCAAAACTATAATTAAATAAATAACGTTTATTACCAATAATTTTATCTGTTAAAATTTCTTTGCCACTGACTTGACTAATTATTTCTTGTAAGTTTTTTGCTTCTTTAACACCAATTTGTTCTAATGTTTTAGTTTTTTGTGCTAGTTTAATAAATTTAGTTGTCCGATAACCACGACTTATTTTATTAAGTCCAGCAAATGCTGGTAATACATTAAAAAAAGTATTTAATGGTGTTACATTTCCTTTTAAATAATCATAAACTTGATTAATAGTAAAATCAGTTAAAACTCGACACCAACAGCACTAATACTAGCAATAAAATCACTTGCCCCTAATCCAAGTGCTATGCTTTCACTTAAACCACCAGTAAAAGGAGCAAGTGCTACTGCTATTACTTGGACACCAATCATTTCTAAAATTTCTCATCAAAAACTTTTATTTTCTTGTTGTTTACTAATTCTAGTATGTTTTGGTTTATTGATATTGAAAAGTATTGCTGTACTAGTTGTACCAATTGCCATGATTAAATTTCCTTAATTATTGAAGCGTTATTTTAATTGGACTTGTTGCACCTTTATAATTTGGATCATTTACATTTGCTCTAATCACTACATATAAATCACCAGTTTTTTTGTTTATTATTACTAATAATGTTTTTAACTTGCTCATCACTAAAATATTTAATAGTTGGATTTTCCAAACTTGGATTTAAACTATTAATTTCTTTTGCATATAAAATATTTGCGTCTAATTCTTTATTAGTTTTATTTGTTTTCGCAGTAGCATTATTTATTGTTAACGTTGTAATTTTAGATTTTAAATCATTTTTTACTTCACTTTTAATTACTCCACATAACATTCAACGTGATGTTGTTTCTTTTTTTGACATATAAGGAATTGATTGCCCAAATACTTCACCACCAACTAAATAAGTTCTACCAACTTTACCATCTGCCACTTGTTGTAAATAAATAACTGTATTTTGTAACATATATCTTTTCATTGCTTTTGGTGTTGCTAAAATAAAATTCATTATTTCATCTTCATTTTTATCATTGGTAAATGTCATATAATCATCTAATACAATTTGACATAATACACCTTTTACATATAAATCATTTCCATTTAAACGTAATTGTTGTGCTAAACTATCATAAAGATTATTAGTAATAAAAAATTTACAATTTGCACTATTTCGTAATTGAAATAAAGTATTTCATGCCGATAACATTGCTTTTAAATATCCTACTGGTGTTGGGTCAGTTATTGTTACTTTTGTAGCAAATTGCGAGATTATATTAGTATCATCATTTGCTAATTTATCTGTTAAATCATTAGCAACTTCATATTGCATACTGTCTAGTAAATTTTGACCATTTTCAGCATTTAAGTCAATATTGGCAATAGTTTCACCAGCAAGATATGATTTTTCAATTATTTTTTCAATTTTATCAGTAGTAGCATACCCAACATCATATCTTTTACTTTTGTCATCTCATGGAATAACTTTAACTTTTGGGTCTTTTGGTAATTTAATAATAAATTCAATTTTTGTAGAATTAGTCATGGCAATGGGAAAAAAGTTTGCTCATGGACTATTTGATTGTTTAAAAAATTCAATGAATTCTGGTGCTTCAACTAATTTTTCGGTATTATTTAAGTTTGTTTGAATATTTACTGCCATTTTAAACTTCCTTTTTTATAAATAATTTTTCTTTTTATAATCCAATAATGGATTAATTTTAATTGGTGTTTGATTTGTTAATATAGTTTCTTGGTTACCACCGATATTAATTGGTTCTTTAAACAATGGTTGTTCTTTAATAATTTTTTTAATAGTATCTTCAATTTTTGAATTTTCTATCTTATTTGTTTTAAATTTTAAATAATCATAAAATTCACTTTTAACTTGATATTTTTTAAATATATTAATTATTTCTTTTTCTTTTATTTCTTGATTAAGTTTATTTAATTTATTTTCTGCTTCATTAACTTTATTTTCTATTTCTTGTGAAACATCATTTTCAGTTAAAGTTTGCGTTGTTTGTTGCACATTAGTTTCATTTTCTAACATTTAACATTCTCCTAATCTTATCCCAATAATCAATCTTTAACTAATTGTGGCATTTCATTTATTAATTTTTTATAATCATTAACTGCATTTTCTAATATATCAATATCAGAAAATTTAAAACAATATTCAATATCTAAGTCAAAATCTCTATCAATTTTGATATCATATTTTCTATATTTTTCATTAAATTCAATTTTTGTCATTTTATTTTTCTCCTTTATTACTTATTTTCTTTATTAATTTTTTCATTAAGTTTTGCTAATTTTTTTTGATGTTTGATAATTTTATTATTTGCTCTAACATGCTTTGGAGTTGTAATAAATCGTTTTAATAAAACAATAATTTCTCGACAAAGTAATGTTCCTACACTTGTTCCAATAATAATTAATTCATGGATAAATTCTTTCATTTCCATATTTTCCTTTCTTTTTATAAGTGATAATAATTTTCATCAAATGATAATTGTGCATTAATATTAACTTCACTCATATCACTACCATAACTATTAATACTTACATTATCATTAATAAGATTTGCAGTTTCATTAGTAAATACTGTTTCTTGCATTTCAGTATTATTATGTACTGTTTCCATAGGTAATAAATTATGAATAATTTCACTTATTCCTGCAATAATTGTAGGAATAGCATAAGCATTATTAAAATCATTATTTATCCCCATTGCTACACCACTACTTATTAAACATCCACCAGTTGCCATATTTGCTATTTTTCTTATATTTTGAAATCTATTAGGTATTAATTCAGTTAAACCACTAATAAGATTTGAAACACCATAAGCATTTAAACTAATAAAAGTATCTCAATCCATTAAATTATTAGGATTATTATTTATGCTTAATAATGGTCATGGTGGTATTTCAGTAGTAGTTGTACTTGTAGTAGTTATAGGCATAGGTGTTGTAGTTGGTTCAATAGGTTCAATTATTTCATTTATAAATTTACTATAATTTGCTAAACCAATTGTTCCTAATCCTAATAATATTTTTTTACTACTATTAATTACTTTTGTTTTATTACTTGGTCTTTGATTTAAGTTTCATATATCTAAACCTAATTTTTTACCAAATAATAAACTATTAATTGAACCTAATATTGGATTTCCTATTAATTGCCCATAATAAGCACTTGTACCTATCATTGCACAAATAGGACTAATTCCAGTTCTTATTAATTTAGTTAAAGTATAATTTGATTGTGTATTTTCTATATTTGGCATAATTTATTTTACTTCCCTTAATTTTCTATTTTTTTAATTCAAACTTTTACTCAACCTTGATAAACATCATTATCACCAACTATTAATGCAACATTATCTTCGGGGTCAGAAATAATTATATGTTGTGATTTAACATTAGGATATTTCATTAAGATAATTGCTCTAATATCATTATGAGTACGAAGTGCTTGTGGTGATGGTGATAATATTTCAATTTCATCTTTATCACCAAATAAAGTAGGTAATATAATCATTAATGAAATTCTCCGTTTTCTATTTTTTCAAATATAGTATCGAAAACATATAAAGTTTCTGTTGTTAATTTTTGATTCTTTGGTAATTTATTAAAATATTTAATTAATTTTTCTTTATTAATACAATCTTTATGCCTTGATTTATTAATTTGATCAACTTTAATTCTATGTTCAGTACAATATGCTCTTCCATATTCATCTTGTTTCTCTTCTGTTTTATTACTACATTTTCAAGTTACACTACCATTTGCGTTAACTCGTTCTGTTCAATCACAATAGTTCATTATTTATTTTCCTTTTTTCCTAATTCTGTCTCTAAATCATCAATTCAGTCATTAATCATGTTTTGAACAGTATTATAATTACTATTTTCAAGATGTTCACGTATTGTATATAAAATATTTAAATCTACTGATTGACTATCCCAGCGTTGTGTTACTTCTTTTACATCAACAGTTATTTTTTTCATTATTTACATTCCTTATTTTCCATTAATTGTTTTATTTTCACTTCAATTACATTGTTTAGTCATTATCAAATTCTCCATTATCAATATTAATCTGTAGTTCATTTAATCGTGAAATCATTTGTCCTATCCTATGATATAAAATTGTTAATTGTGTTTTCTCATATCCAATCTCTTTAATCAATTTTTCTTGTTTAGTCATTATTTAAGTCTCCTTATTTTCCTTATTTTTTGTTAAATCATTAACTATTTTTTTTAAACATTTCATACATCAATTTTTAGTTAATCAAATTCTTTTATTACAATATTTACATTTATTCATTTTTACTCTTTTCATTTTTTAAATCATTTAACATTAATTGAACAAAATGCACGATTTTTAGGAATATTTAAAGTATTAAAGATTTGACCACTTACTATAATTTCATCATTTTTGTTTAATAAAATACATCGTTTATAAAATTTTGGGTTATTAAAAATTAAAGTAACATAGTTTAAACCATTCCATTGCCCACGAACACTATAATATAATTGTTTATTACCTTTTTCATGATATTTTGCTTCAATAGTGTTACTAAGTTTTACTGTTAATTTAACATAATTTGCTTTATCTTTCATTTTTAAAATTCCTTAAATAATATTGAATATGCTTATATGCATCTTCTTCATGTTTTGTTAATTTTATATTTCCTTTATAATTTTCTATTTTGTTTTTGTTTTTTGGTTCATTTTCATGATAATCTCAGTTCATAACATCTTGTACTAAAACCATTAAAGCACCAATAATTTTAGGAGTTGCTAATGGATTAGTTAATAATTGTTTTGAACTTAAAAAGAAATTTTCGACAATAACTAATACTTTATTATTATCAAACTGTTTTTTAATTTTTAAAAAGCATTCTTTAAATAAATTTTTACTTTCTAGAACAGTTTTACTTTTAAATATTTCATTAAAAATAATATTATTAGTTTCATTTGAATATATAATAATTCCACTTGTACCAATACCAGCGGGGTCAATACCAATAATTAAGTCATATTTCATTTCCATTATCTTAATTTTTAATTCCATGATATTTAATTGATTTTCTATTAATAATTTTTTTAAATTTATAAATTATCTTTTTTTGATTATGATATGATTTTTTACAGATTTTTCTAATATAACAATAATAACAATGATAAGATTTAATATTATCCATTATCAAATTTTCCTTTTTCAATTATTTTTGCTGTTTGTTTAAGATATTTAGGTAATTTATCATAGCAACTATCACATATTAGATAAGGTATAGACCAATTTTTATATTTAATAGTTTTAGTAGATTTATTAATACAATCTGTTCAAACTTTTAATTCACATTTTTGATTTTCTTTTATATTCATAATTTTATTTATTTCTTTAATGTTTATTTACAGCAATTAATAAAATTATTAATCCAATTAAAGTTGAAATTGAATAAATAATTATTTTTATTTTTAATCATTTTTTTTGATGTTCTTTTGCTATTTTTATTTTTTGTTCAGTTTGTAATTCTTTATTATCTTTTTCTTTCATTTTTGCTTTCTTTCTAATATATTCTGTTGCTTTTAGCATAAAGAATATATATTTTTATTAATCTTCATTATTAATTATCCTTAATTTGTTTTTTAATTACTTGTTCTTTTTTGAATATATAATAATTTCATTACTACTTATTCCTGCTGGGTCAATACCAATAATTAAGTCGTATTGTATTATCTTTTATATCCCCTACTTAACCTAATATTTAAAATACAGTCATAACAAATTGCTTTACTATTTTTATCTCTTAAAAAATGTTTTCTTGTTTTTATATCATTAGTATTAAAGAATAAATAATCTAATTTATGTTGTTTACATGTTCAACAAAAATACTTTTTCATTGTGAGTTGAAATATGCTTATAAGAAGTAACTATATAATTAATTGGTAAATCATTATGATTATATGGATTATTTATTCTAAAATTTTTTTTATTTTCTTCTCATGTAATATTATATTTAAAACAAGGATTTGTAATATTAGTTTTGTTATCAGTTATTTCACTAATAAATCAACTATTGTATTGTTCATAAAATGTTAATGGTTCTAGTTTAATATTATTAAGGTAATATTCTTTTGGAGCAATTGGTTTATTAACAATTATTTTTTGTTCAGAAATATATGGTTCTAATAATTTTATTAATTCATTACCATTTAATTCTTTTTTAATATTTTCAAAATTAAAAACTCAATATGTGTAATTATTATCAACAGTAAAAGAATTATTTTTAACCATTCAGTTTGGAATAGATAATTTATATTCACCATAATCAATCATAATAGAATTTTGTTTTTTAATTATTTGTTCTTTTTTGAATTCTATTTGCATAATAATCCTTTTCTATATATGTCCTGTTGCTTCCTAGCATAAAGGACATATATTTTTGTTTTTTTATTTATTAATACTATTAGTTATATTTTTCTTAGAAAAATGGGCTCGAAATAAATTGTAAAATTTTAAAAAACATTGAGGCATTCGATTCAATATTTATTTAATTTGTGTTAAACAAATTAATATTTTAATTGAACCGGCACCGCTCAATTTTTTTTACAAGTTTTAAATTTTTTCTCGCCCAAAAAAATTTTTCAAAAAAAATAAAAAATAAAACCAACACTCGCTCACTGGGGAGTGGCGAGGTTGGTTAAATAAAGAATTAATATAGTAGGTTCCCTAGTAGGTCTATATATACTAATTACTAATTCGCTCCCACCCCAAGAATTACCATTATTTAATGGTTAGTATATTTTATTAGGTATCACTCCACTTATTATTTATCCATGCAAGTCCACATGTTCTAGCTACTATTTTTAACAACTGTGTTGTAGTTCACTTTTTTAATTCCCTAACACGTGTTGATAATAGCGTTAAAGAGGATTATTAAAAATTTTAAAATTTTACAATTACAAAAAAAAGACAAGATTTTTATTCTCGTCTTTGTTAATAATTTTTATATAAATTAGAAATTGAGAGTTTAAGTGAAAAGGGGTAAATATATATTAATAGACATCTTCGCCATGCTCCCCTATGAAAACAATGGTTTTATAATCGCTAAAAAAGTAGAAATAAACTACAAAAAAATGTTGTTTTAATTTTATTTTTTTACTTTTTAAATATCATGTATTGAATAATAAAATTAGATAAAATAGTTTTCTTTTTTGTCTGAACATTATATAATAGCAAATAGTAGTTAAAATACTTAGATTATAGAAAGGAACTCGTATTAAAAAGAAGGGGGAAAAGAAAAAATATGCAAGTTTATTTACAAACTGATGTTGGTCAAGCTGTTTTAAATACATTAAAAGTTTGAGGATTTTGAAGTGCAATTTTAGCAACAATATGTGTAATTTTTTTGGGTTGATTTTTAATAAAAAGAGGGACATTTAAAAAAGATTGAGAAGCAGTTTTAATTAAAATTGTTATGGTTGTTGGTTTACCAGCTTTAGCTTTTGATGGATTTATGACAGATACGACAACAGAACAAGTTAAAACACAAGTTGCTATTTTGCTTGTTGGTTTTTTATTTTATATGATTTTAGGAATTGTTGCCAAGTATTTTTATATTAAATATGATAAGGATGTTCAAGATACATTAGCAATGTGTACTGTCTTTGCTTCAACAACATTTTTTGGAATTCCTGTTGTAACAGCATTATTTGATAATGGAGCTGCTACTTTACCAGTTAATATTTTTAATATTCCATACCGAATATTCCTATATTCATTAGGATTTATTGTTATGAGTAAACCACTTAAAGCAGCAGTAGCAACAATCAGACAAACTGATGCTGATTTTGCTGTTGATGCAAAAATAAAACCAAATGTTGGTGAAGTTAAGTCAAAAATGAAAGTAATAAAAAAAGAAAATTTGACAAAAAAATTAAAACAAATTTTTTTAAATCCAATTTTAATTGCTACAATAATTGGATTTGTTTTTTGAGTTACGCAATTAATTCCAGGAATTGCAATTGTTCCTGATCAAAATAATATTGATAGCGGACATTATTTCTCACCATTACGATTAGATAATACATTTCCACCATTATTTAAAGTAACAAAAACTTTAGAGGCCGTGTGTACGCCATTAGCATGATTAGCAATTGGTATGACATTAGCAAAAGGAAATTTTAAAGAAGCTACACAGGATAAAAAAGTATGATTGGGAATGATAATGAAAATTATTTTTGCTCCATTATTTGGATTAGCATTAGTTTGTGCAGTTGCTGCCATTGGAAAAGGAACGGGAGCATGAAAATTAGATGCTGTTGGACTAGCTGTTGTTGTTATTATGTTAGCAGCTCCTCCAGCATCAGTTATTGTTGCTTATTCTATTGCTTACAAAAAGAACCATTATTAACAAGTAATTTAACATTAATTTCGACATTATTTTCAATTATTTCATTGCCATTTTGAGTAATTATTACCACCGCAATTGGTGCAACGTCATTATTTAATTAAAAATATTAATAAACGAAAGGAAAAAAAGAAATATGACAAAAAAAATTAAAATGGTGTGTTATGGTGTTCGAAAAACAGAAAAGATTTTTTTTGAAACATTAAATAAAAATTATGATTATGATTTAACATTAATTGAAGAATATTTAACGAAAGATAATATTGACACAGTAAAAGGGCATGAAGCAGTAATGGTTCGTGCTAACTGTGACTGTTATGAGGAAAATTTATTAAAAATGAAAGCATATGGTGTTAAATATTTATTAACAAGAACTGTTGGTTATAACCATATTGATTTAAAAAAAGCTCATCAATTAGGATTCAAAATGGCTTATGTACCTGATTATTCACCAAATGCTGTTAGTGAATTAGGGGTAAGTATTGGTAATGCTTTACTTCGTAATTTATTTTATAGTGCTCACCACCAACAAAATCATAATTTTAAAATTGATAATTTTATGTTCGCTAAAGAAATTCGCAATTCAACAATTGGAATTATTGGAACTGGTCGTATTGGTTATCAAGCTGCTAAAGCATGACATGGTATGGGAGCAAAAGTATTAGGATATGATATTTATGAAACTGATCAAGCAAGAAGTTTTCTAACTTATTGTGATTTAAAAACCCTAGTTAAAGAATCAGATTTAATTTCATTGCATTGCCCCTACATTAAAAAAGAAAATTATCATTTAGTTGATAAAAGTTTTTTAGCAAAAATGAAACCTGGATCGATTTTAATTAATGTTGCTCGTGGGGAATTGGTTGATTTACAAGCAGTTTATGAAGCAGTTAAAAGTGGTCATTTAAAAGGTGTTGGTTTAGATGTTTTAGAAAATGAAGGTCATGTTTTCTTCAAAGACTTTGCTGGAAAACCAACTCCTGATGATATTACAAATAAACTATTATCATTATATCCACGTGTTATTATTACCCCACATATTGGTTCATATACTGATGAAGCTGTTAAAAATATGATTGAAATTACTTATGAAAACTTAAAAGTAATTTTATCAGGACAAGAGTGTAAAAATAAAATCTAAAACCATTAGTAATTTAATAATTTTTACATTATTTATATTTTATCTCTATATATAATATATACTTGATTATATAGCAATGTTATTACCATGTAATAAGTTACAAACTTAATATAATCTTTATAAGTTCATCTATTTGAAAAAAACAAATAGATGAATTTTTATTTTTAATTTTTAATAGAAAATAAAAATATTAAAGTATTTTATTACATATTTAGCCACTGAAAATAGGAAATTTTATTTGTTTTTAATAAATAAAATAAATAATTGTTTTTTTTAAAAAATGTTATATAATTTTATTGGTATTATTTAACTTAAAGTTTAGTATAAATAAACAAAAGGAGAAATAATAAACATGAAAATTGGAAGAAAGTTAAAAACTTTAAGATTAAAACACAATTTAACAATGGAAGAGTTAGGAAAACGTTGTGATTTATCAAAGGGATTTATTAGTCAATTAGAACATGATGTTTCTTCACCTAGTATTGAAACTTTGAAAAATATTTTAGATGTTTTTGAATGTCCACTATCAACTTTTTTTGCTGGTGAAGTAAAAGAAAAAATTGTTTTTAAAACACAAGATATTACAGTTAGTGATGAAAAAGATTATCAAATTAAGTGAATTATTCCTAATGCTCAAAAGTTAACATTAGAACCAGTGATTTTAATTTTAAAACCATTTGGTAATTCAAATAAAATTCCACCATTTCAAGGTCAGATCTTCGGATATGTATTAAGTGGAGCAGTATTTGTTCATTATGGTGGAACTAGAGTAAAAGCAGTAACTAATGAAACATTTTATATTAAAGGTAATGAGAAACATTATTTAGAAAATCCAAATAATTCGCTTGCTACTATTTTATGAGTTTCAAATCCCCCAATTTTTTAAAACAGTTAAAGGAGTAAATGATGAGTGTTAATATTTTAGAGTTACGTAATATTACCAAAGAATATGATGGTAAGGTTGTGTTAAAAGGAATTAGTTTAAATATTCATGAAGGTGAATTTCTTACCATTTTAGGTCCTAGTGGTTGTGGTAAAACAACATTATTAAGAATTATTGCTGGTTTTGAACAACCAAATAATGGTCAATTGTTATTTAAAGGTAAGGACTTAATCAAAATTTCAATTCATAAACGAGAAATAAATACTATTTTTCAAAATTATGCTTTATTTCCCCATTTAAATGTTTTTGATAATATTGCTTATGGTTTAAAATTACGAAAAATTGATCGTGAAAAAATTAAAAAAGAAGTTAAAAAAGCTTTAGATTTAGTTAAGTTAAGTGGCATGGAAGATAAAGATGTTAATGATTTATCTGGTGGCCAAAAGCAAAGAGTGGCTGTGGCTAGAGCATTAGTTCTTAATCCTAAAATTTTATTGTTAGATGAACCTTTTGCTGCTTTAGATTTAAAATTACGTCAACAAATGCAAGTAGAGTTAAAAAAAATTCAACAAGAAATTGATATTACTTTTATTTTTATTACTCATGATCAAGAAGAAGCATTTATTATGTCAGATCGGGTAGTTGTTTTAAATCAAGGACAAATTCAACAGATTGGAACGCCACAAGATATTTACAATGAACCTGAAAACAAATGAACAGCACAATTTGTTGGTAGTTCTAATGTCATTGAAAACGGTATTTTTGTTAATGATTATTGTGTTCGTTTTGATGGTAAAAAATTTGCTTGTTCTGACACTGGTTTTGGTGAACAAGAACGTAATATTGATATTGTTATTCGGCCAGAAGATATTGATTTAGTGACTGCTGGCACTGGTTTTTTTGATGGTATTATTAAAACTATTGCTTTTAAAGGTTTATTATGAGAAATTGAAATTATTGCTAATAAACGAAAATGAATAGTTCATACTACTGATGGTTTTGAAGTAGGTAATCGTGTTGGTTTAAAATGAAATGTTGAAGATATTCATGTTATGTGAAAGGAAATTGAAGAGTAAAATGAAAAATTTGTTTAACCGTAGTAAAAAAGAACAAATCTTAAAAACTCAAGACGTAATAACTAATAATGTCACAAAGGAAAAAGTAATTGCTAATAAAGAAAAAAAACTGAATATTTTCAAAAAATGATTTAAATTTCAGAAAAATATTGTCCCTGTGACACAAGACAGCAAAAGCAAAACAAAAACAAAGCAAATAAAAAAGAAAAAACCATTATTATGATGAAAAAAAGTTAAAGAAAGAATGATTAATGCTAAAAATAAAGTCAAAGATAAATCTGTTAATTTTGGTTTTAAATCATGAGTTACCCTTGCCTATCCATATTTATTACTAATGGTAATTTTAATTGTGTTGCCCTTATTAATTGTTATTTTCTATGCTATTATTAAAGCCACTAATAATGCTTGAATATTTCGTTTTACATTTAGCAATTTTAATGATTTTTTTAAAGAAAACAGTTTTGTTATGGTCTTGTTACGATCAATAGGTTATTCATTTGTGGCAACTTTAATCGCTGTTATTTTTGGTTATCCAATTGCTTATATTATGGCTTTTATGTCAACAAAAATTGCTTCAAAAAATATTTGAGTTTTAGTTACTTTGCCAATTTGAATTAATATTTTATTACGAACAATTGGTTTACAAATTATCTTTAATATCTTAGGACCTAATGTTTTATTGGGAACTCCAATTGGTATTATTTTAGCAATGATTTATATGTTTATGCCTTTTGTTATTTTACCAATTTATAATTCTTTAGAAAAAACAGATCGTAATTTATTAGAAGCCAGTCAAGATTTAGGTGCCTCTCAAATGAAAACATTTTGAAATATTACTTTTCGTTTTTCAGTTCCTGGTATTGTTTCTGGTTTTACTTTAATGATGCTAAGTGCGATGACTTCATTGGTAGTAGTTAAGTATATTGGTGAAGGAAAAACTATTTTAATTGCAAATATTATTGAATCATATTTTTATCGTGGTGCTAATTTTGCTTATGGTGCTGCCATTTCTGTTATTTTGGGGATTATTGTGTTGATTATTATTTTTACCTTAAAAGCAATTGGTCGGTGAGCTACTGGTAAAAAAATAGGAGGTATTGCTTAATGAAATCTTTTTTTAAAAATAGTTATTTAGCTATTATCTTTTTATTACTTTATACACCAATTTTAGTTTTAATGTTATTTTCTTTTAATGGTGATGATTCCGTTCGTAATTGAAATTATTGATCATTACAAGCTTATCGTGATTTATTTCAACAAAATGAACTTTGAGAATCAGTTAGTGTCACATTAATTGTTGCTTTTATTTCCACTTTTGTTGCTGTTATTATTGGTACTTTTGCTGCTTTAGGTTTAAGTAAGACAAAAAAAATAACACGTAATCTAACTTTAGGTATTACTAATATTCCTTTAGTAAATGCTGATATTGTCACTGCGGTTTCTTTGATGTTATTATTTATGGCTTTTGGTTTTAGTTTTGGTATTGGAACATTAATTTTGGCACATATTTCTTTTAATATTCCTTATGTTATTATTACTGTCTTGCCTAAAATTAGATCAATAAATATGGCACAATTAGAAGCTAGTCAGGATTTGGGTGCCACACCTTGATATACATTACGAAAAGTTGTATTACCAACAATTAAACCAGCAATAATTGCTGGTGCTGCCATCGCTTTTGCTATGAGTTTTGATGATTTTTTAATTTCTTATTTTACTGGTGGTAATACTTCTAATGTTTCAACTTTTATTTATTCTTTGAAACGAATTAAACCATATATTAATGCTTTTTCAACAATCATTATTTTATTAATTGCCATCCTTATTATTTCTTGAAATACTTATGTTCTTTGTAAAAAACAACTTAAACAACGTAATGAAAATATTGCTAAAGGTTTTTATCATGATAAAAAAATTATTAAAACTGAGAAGTTACTAACTAAATATTATTTGCAGTTAAATAATTTTAACTTTAAAAAAGTTAAGAGTAAAGGTAGCAAACGAAAATCATTATATAATGATGGTAATTTTGAAATTGTAACTGCAGAGGATATTATTAAAATACAAGAAAATATTAAAAATCACCCGAAATTGATTATTCAAATTGCTAAACTTGAAGCGAAACTTGAAATGGAATCAATTTGAATTCAGCATATAAAAAATAAAATTAAAAAGAAAAAAGAATTAAAAGAAGAACGTTCTAAATTAAGAAGAGAAAAATATCGCTTTTTGTTATGACCATGAAAATTAATTATGATTACTATTATTTTATTGTCAAGTTTTATTAGTTTAGGCGCGTTTTATATTTATACTAATGTTTATGATTTAGCAGTTGCTAATTGAGGAGAATATATTAGTCCGCAAGTATTAAAAGGATTTCAGAATAAATATCAAGTTAAAATAAAATATTCAACTTTTGATGATAATGAGTCATTGTATGCTAAATTATATACTACTAGTTATGATATAATGGTACCTAGTGATTATATGGTTGCTAAATTAGCAAGTGAAGATAGACTTTTTCCAATTGCTACCACAGATGATGCTGGTAATAGTAAGTATGATAGTAGAATTGATTTTAATCCACAAAAAGATATTAATTCTGTTTTATATCAATTAATGGAAAAATATCAAGTTGAAAATCCTGATGGCACAGTTAGTAAAAATGGTTTAAATAATTATAGTATTCCTTATTTTTGAGGTGATATTGTCTTAGTAATTAATACTACTGATGGCAATAATCTTACTGATCTTGGTATTAATGCTGATGGTTCAAATGCGCAATGAAGTATCCTAACAACTGCTGCGAAATTAGGTAAACGTATTGTTTTGAATGATGATATGCATAATTTATTTATGACTGCACTTACTGATTTACACTATAAAAATCAATGAAAGGAAAATACTGGTTCAGGTCAATTTAATCAAGTGGGAAATACATTTCATGATAATATTAATGCTCATAGTCCAACTGAAATCAAAGATGCTAGCGATTGATTGTTAGCAGTTATTAATAATAAAAAAACAAAGTTATTAAACGATGATATTGTTGATGAAATTAGTAATGTTGATAAATGAGATGTAGCAATGATGTATAATGGCGACTTATTAGCAGCAATTAATAAAAATCCCGATTTTTATAATGGTAAATATCTTGTTGTTAGACCATACATGGGTACTAATATTTGAAATGATGATATGGTTATTAGTAAAAATTCTCCACATAAAGATTTAGCTTTTAAATTTATTAACTATATGATGGAAAAGCAAACACAAGTTGATTTAAGTAGTAAATTTGGATATACTTCACCTTTACAAGCAGCTATCAATGATGTTAGTAATTTATATCCAACAGAAATTTGAAAGCATATATATAATCCAAATGATGGACAAGTAGTTGATCCATTAGATCGAAACCATTTACCAGGATTTTTTAATGGTTTATATACTCGTGGTTTTGATCCACAAATGCAAACTGCTTATAATAGATTATTGGCGCGTTCATAAAATAAATTATAATATTAAATTTAAAAATCAAAAAAGTATTGTAACTTATAGTATAATTTAATGCGAAAGGGGTTAGTTCATTGTGCCACGTCGTAAAAAATGAGAAAAAGAAGACAAAGAAAAAATATGAAACTATTCGATTAAAAAAATGGAGAAATATTTTAAAGGATTATCTGAATTTTGAACATTAAATGTGCAAGCACCTTGTCCGTGATGTTGTTTACCAATGATAAAAGGTGCTTATCAAGGTGAACAACCAACTTCAGCATTTGCTTGAAATATTGATCACATTGACGGTGATCCAGAAAATAATAGTTTAGAAAATTTACAACCAATGCATGTTGAATGTAACATTAAAAAAAATTAATTTTCAATTAAATAATACAAATTATTAAATGATTTGTATTAGTAAATAGTATAACTTTGATATTAAATAAAGAGTTTAACTGATATTATTTTATTAAATATATTTTATTATTTTGTTTATAACATTAACTGTTTTATTAAAAATATTGGGAGCATGGCGAAGATGTCTATTAATATATATTTACCCCTTTTCACTTAAACTCTCATTTCTAATTTATATAAAAATTATTAACAAAGACGAGAATAAAAATCTTGTCTTTTTTTGTAATTGTAAAATTTTAAAATTTTTAATAATCCTCTTTAACGCTATTATCAACACGTGTTAGGGAACTAAAACAGTGAACTACAACACAGTTGTTAAAAATAGTAGCTAGAACATGTGGACTTGCATGGATAAATAATAAGTGGAGTGATACCTAATAAAATATACTAACCATTAAATAATGGTAATTCTTGGGGTGGGAGCGAATTGGAAACTAGTATATATAGACCTACTAGGGAACTTACTATATTAATTCTATTTTTTATTTAACCAACCTTGCCACTACCCAGTGAGCAAGTGTTGGTTTTATTTTTTATTTTTTTTTGAAAAATTTTTTTGGGCGAGAAAATAAATTTAAAACTTGTAAAAAAAATTGAGCGGTGCCCGTTCAATTAAAATATTAATTTATTTAACATAAATTAAATAAATATTGAATCGAATGCCTCAATGTTTTTTAAAATTTTATAATTTATTTCGAGCCCATTTTTCTAAGAAAAATATAACTAATAGTATTAATAATAAAAAAAACAAAAATATATATCCTTTATGCTAAAAGCAACAGGATATATTGATAAAAAAAAGGAAGTATTAATGAGTATTGGAACAATCATATTATTAATAATAATAGGAATTTTTGCATGAATAATATTAACAACTATGGGGTTATATATGTGTAATGATAATAATGCAATTGGAATTGTATTTTTATTTATTACTTTAAATCTTATAGGTTTATTATTAGGAATTGCAATAATTTATAATAAAAAACAAATTAAGGATAATAATGAAGATTAATAAAAATCAAAAATGTAAATTAAAAGTTTGTATTAATAAAGTTTGAAAAGATTGTATTAATAAATCTACTAAAACTATTAAATATAAAAATTGGTCTATACCTTATCTAATATGTAATAGTTGCTATGATAAATTACCTAAATACCTTAAACAAACAGCAAAAATAATAAAGAATTAATTAGTACTATGAAATATGACTTAATTATTGGTATTGACCCCGCTGGGATTGGTAATAATGGAATTATTATATATTCAAATGAAACTAATAATATTATTTTTAATGAAACATTTAAAACTAAAACTGTTTTAGAAAGTAAAAATCTATTTAAAGAATGCTTTTTAAAAATTAAAAAACAATTTATTAATAAAAAAATATTAGTTATTGTAGAAAATTTCTTTTTAAGTTCAAAACAATTATTAACTAATCCATTAGCAACTCCTAAAATTATTGGTGCATTAATGGTTTTAGTACAAGATGTTATGAAATGAGATTATCTAGAAAACCATCCAAAAAATAAAAACAAAATAGAAAATTATAAAGGAAATATAAAATTAACAAAACATGAAGAAGATGCATATAAGCATATTCAATATTATTTAAGGAATTTTAAAAATGAAAGATAAAGCAAATTATGTTAAATTAACAGTAAAACTTAGTAACACTATTGAAGCAAAATATCATGAAAAAGGTAATAAACAATTATATTATAGTGTTCGTGGACAATGGAATGGTTTAAACTATGTTACTTTAATTTTTAATAACCCAAAATTTTATAAACGATGTATTTTATTAAACAAAAACGATGAAATTATAGTAAGTGGTCAAATCTTTAATACTTTAAATATTCCTAAAAATCGTGCATTTTGTTCAATTAATGTTAAATGATTTAAAAAATGAAAAGAGTAAAAATGAATAAATGTAAATATTGTAATAAAAGAATTTGATTAACTAAAAATTGATGTATGAAATGTTTAAAAAAAATAGTTAATAATTTAACAAAAAATAAGGAAAATAAGGAATGTAAATAATGAAAACATGAATAGTGACATTATCAGATTATAATGATGAAATAAATATTATTCTATGAAGAAATATAAGGACTCTTAATGAATGAATACCAACTATAATTAAGTTATATAATCAAGAACATGAATTAATAATAAATAATTTAGTTAGTGATAGATTTTTAAATATAACACAGTTAATATGGGATAAGCAGTTTTATACACACAGTGATCATAATCTTATTTATAGTTTAAAAAATACATTTACAAGTAATGTAAAAGAGTTTAAACCATACATAAAAAATATTTTAGTTGATAGAAAAAAATGACAAGATTGATACTATGAAGATTATTGAAATACAGATTTAACAGATAAATTAGCAGATGATTTAGTTTTTAAAGAAGATTGAAATCTTTCTAATTTAACATTTGGTAATAAAGAAACTTTATTAATGGGTTGATATTATATTTCTAATAATTTAACTAAAAATAAGGAGAATAAATAATGATTATATTACCTACTTTATTTGGTGATAAAGATGAAATTGAAATATTATCACCTTCACCACAAGCACTTCGTACTCATAATGATATTAGAGCAATTATATTAATGAAATATCCTAATGTTAAGTCACAACATATAATTATTTCTGACCCCGAAGATAATGTTGCATTAATAGTTGGTGATAATGATGTTTATCAAGGTTGAGTAAAAGTTTGAATTAAAAAAATAGAAAATTTAGAAAGAGTAGATGAAAATGCCAAATGATTTAATTGTACAATCAAATAATTATACTTTATTAAAATTAATAAGAATTGGAATTAGTCCTATTTGTGCAATGATAGGTACAAGTGCTTATTATGGTCAAGTAATTAGTAATCCCATATTAGGTTCAATTAATAGTTTATTATTTGGTAAAAAATTAGGTTTAGATATATGAAACTTAAATCAAATGCCAAATACTAAAACAAAAGTAATTAATAGTAGTAAAAAAATATTATTAGGATTAGGAACAATTGGTTTAGCAAATTATAGTAAATGAACAGAAAATAATATTAATCCAATAGAACCCACTACAACACCTATGCCTATAACTACTACTACAAGTACAACTACTACTGAAATACCACCATGACCATTATTAAGCATAAATAATAATCCTAATAATTTAATGGATTGAGATACTTTTATTAGTTTAAATGCTTATGGTGTTTCAAATCTTATTAGTGGTTTAACTGAATTAATACCTAATAGATTTGAAACTATTAGAAAAATAGCAAATATGGCAACTGGTGGTTGCTTGATTAGTAGTGGTGTTGCTATGGGTATTAATAATGATTTTAATAATGCTTATGCAGTACCTACTATTATTGCAGGAATAAGTGAAATTATTCATAATTTATTACCTATGGAAACAGTACATAATAATACTGAAATGCAAGAAACAGTATTCACTAATGAAACTGCAAATCTTATTAATGATAATGTAAGTATTAATAGTTATGGTAGTGATATGAGTGAAGTTAATATTAATGCACAATTATCATTTGATGAAAATTATTATCACTTATAAAAAGAAAGGAAAATATAAAAATGAAAGATTTTTTAAAAGCACTTGAAACAATTGGAATTAGTACTGGTATATTACTTTGTCGAGAAATTATTGTTTTATTAAAACGATTTATTACAACTCCAAAACATGTTAGAGCAAATAATAAAATTATCAAACATCAAAAAAAAATTAGCAAAACTTAATGAAAAAATTAATAAAGAAATTAAATAATGGGGTGCTGTAAATGTTAGAAAATGAAACTAATGTACAACAAACAACGCAAACTTTAACTGAAAATGATGTTTCACAAGAAATAGAAAATAAAGTTAATGAAGCAGAAAATAAATTAAATAAACTTAATCAAGAAATAAAAGAAAAAGAAATAATTAATATATTTAAAAAATATCAAGTTAAAAGTGAATTTTATGATTATTTAAAATTTAAAACAAATAATATAGAAAATTCAAAAATAGAAGATACTATTAAAAAAATTATTAAAGAACAACCATTGTTTAAAGAACCAATTAATACAGGTGGTAAACAAGAAACTATATTAACAAATCAAATACCAATTAAAATTAATCCATTATTGGATTATAAAAAGAAAAATTATTTATAGAAAAGGAAGTTTAAAATGGCAGTAAATATTCAAACAAACTTAAATAATACAGAAAAATTAGTTGAAGCACCAGAATTCATTGAATTTTTTAAACAATCAAATTCACCATGAGCAAACTTTTTTCCAATTGAAATGACTAACTCTACAAAAATTGAATTTATTATTAAATTACCAAAAGACCCAAAAGTTAAAGTTATTTCATGAGATGACAAAAGTCAAAGATATGATGTTGGGTATGCTACTACTGATAAAATTGAAAAAATAATTGAAAAATCATATCTTGCTGGTGAAACTATTGCAAATATTGACTTAAATGCTGAAAATGGTCAAAATTTATTAGACAGTATGCAATATGAAGTTGCTAATGATTTAACAGATAAATTAGCAAATGATGATACTAACATAATTTCTCAATTTGCTACAAAAGTAACAATAACTGATCCAACACCAATTGGATATTTAAAAGCAATGTTATCGGCATGAAATACTTTATTTCAATTACGAAATAGTACAAATTGTAAATTTTTTATTACTAATAATCTTTATGATAGTTTAGTTTATTTAGCAGATAATAAAGGAATAATTACTGATAATGAATTAGCACAACAATTACGTTTAAATGGAAATGACTTATATGTAAAAGGTGTATTATGTCAAATTGTATTAGATGATTATATGACATTTACAAATGATAAAAATGAAGATGAAATAATGAATTTTATTTTAGCAACTCCAAAAGCAATGAAAAGATATATGTTACAAAATACAGTTATTTATTTACAACAAGTTGCAGATGGTAAAGTTGGTAGAACTTATTTAGTTGGTGGTGAAGTATTTGGGCAATCAATTCCTTATATGTCAAAAAAAGAAACAACATCACGTTGAATGTTATGTGGAGTAATTAAAAGTGAAGTAAAAAATGATTTAAAATCTAAAATTACAACGTTAACAATAAATAATGCTGCAAAAACAAATAAAACTAATAAAGAATTAGATGCAAATATTTTATATGCAAAAGAAATTAATAGTTTAAATCCAAGTTTGGAAAATCCAACTATTAAATATTTTAGTGATGAGCAAGGTAAAAACATTATTAGTAATAATAAACAAAAAACTGGTGATTTATATATAGTGATTAGAGCAAATGTAAATGATCCAAATTATAAAGGTTCAACAAGTCCAATTAAAATAACGCTTCAATAATTAAGGAAATTTAATCATGCCAATTGGTACAACTAGTACAGCAATACTTTTAAATATCAATAAACCAAAACATACTAGAATCAGTAAACAACAAGAAAATAAAAGTTTTTGATGAGAAATTTTAGAAATGATTGGTGTCCAAGTAATAGCAGTAGCACTTGCTCCTTTTACTGGTGGTTTAAGTGGAAGCATAGCACTTGGATTAGGTGCAAGTGATTTTATTGCAAGTACTATTAATTATGGTATTTATGCAATAACCGATTTTACTATTAATCAAGTTTATGATTATTTAAAAGGAAATATAACACCATTAAATACTTTTTTTAATATATTACCAGCATTTGCTGGACTTAATAAAATTAGTCGTGGTTATCGTACAACTAAATTTATTAAATTAGCACAAAAAACTAAAACATTAGAACAAATTGGTGTTAAAAAAGCAAAAAATTTACAAGAAATAATTAGTCAAGTAAGTGGCAAAGAAATTTTAACAGATAAAATTATTGGTAATAAACGTTATTTATTTAATTATAGTTTTGCTCCTAATCGTGAAACAATAATCCAAAATTTAGGTTATGTTGCTGAAAGAGAATTTAAAAATAATTTTAAAAAATTAGAAGCACAAGAGTTAAAAAATTATTTATTATTACAAAATACATTAATAAAATTAAGTCCACAATTAACTCCAAAGTTTAAGATTAAAGATATTGAAAAAGCAAATAACTTTTTAAAAAAATATAATACTGAGTTAAAAGCAGTATTAACAATGAACCAACATGATTGATTAAATTTAGTTCATACCATCCATGCAGAAAATAGATATGGTAAATCTTTAATTTTAGATTTACAAAAAATTCGTGCCAATGCTATTAAGTTTAATTTTAAAAATAGTGCAATTCATAAAATTGTTTTAAAAGCAAATCAAACTTTTAAATATTTTGATATTAGATTTTATTTAAAAAAAGGTTTAAATAAATTTTGAAAAGATACTCCATATTTTGAAAAATTACGAGAAAGTATTTATAAATTACAAGAAAAATTTGAAAATTTAGAAAAAAAGGTAATGGAAAAAATTAATAAATTAAAAGAAAAAGCAACAGATTTATTTACTAATGCAGAGAAAAAAGCAATTAAACATGCACAATTAATTCCATTAAATTCACCTGTATTTATCGGTTGCAAAATTCAACCTTTATCATTAAGTAAATGTGCAATTACTATTTATCATCGTAATCCTAGGTATAAACCAATTACAGTTATTGATAGTATTCTTAAAGCAGAAACTTTTGTTACGCAAATACATCCATTCCATTGATATCGCTGATATAGTGGTTGATACATTGGTTATGGAGTTAGTCGTAATAAATGATTAAAAGCAATTGCATTTGCTCCACCAGTTGTTCAACAAATAATTAGAGATAGTTTTAAAGTTTATAGAGAAATTTTTAGGACAATAAGAACCTATCATAAAGTAATTAATGTTATTAATAATCCTATTGAAAATATTAATAAATCATTTAAAAATGTTGGTTTAAAATTTTCAGTTAATACTTTATTTGGTACAGGATTATTACATCATTTAGAAAAATTTGCATATAGTCAAGTTGTAGAAAAAGGTAAGAAAAAATTACAAAAAGAAATTATCCATATATCACATAGAAAAACTAAAACAAAAACTAAGCATTATAAAAAAGCATTTTTTAAGGAATGATAAATTATGATTAATAAACTTTGAACTGATGTCAGTCTTGAAAATTATAATAACTGATATCCATTAACTGGAAAAATTATCGAAACTCCACAACAATATATAAATACATGACCAAATGTTAATGATTGATTTAAAACTTTTGCTATTAGAGCTCAAAATGATATTAATGCTTATCTTGATTTTATTTTATCTAAATTTCCTTTTGATAATTTTAAAGATGAATTAATTAAAGAAACATTAAGAGATATGGTGTATGTTTGTGTTGAACATTGAGTATTTAATCGTACACCAATTGAGTTTAATGTTGATGCTACTATTCAATTCAATAATGGTACATCATTTAGTGCAAATAGTATTCCTAGTATTAATGTTTGAGACTTAGCACCTAGTAGAATGAAAATATGAGCAAGATTAACTGAATTAAAACAAGTATTTTTAAATTATAGTGAAGATGAATTAGATGTTGACAAAATTGACTTAAAAGCATTTTATACAAAAAATCAAGTTGATGAATTAATTAAAGAACAAAAAGCATTTACATTATTAAAACAAATGAAATTATATGATGATTTAGTTGATGATAATGAAAATGAAATATATAGGGGTCCTGTTAGTAAGTTTGTTAATAAAGGTTATGTCGCAACTGAATATGATCCAAAAACTGAAACAATGATTTTAGATTGACCTGATGAAATTGGGACATTACCACCCGAAGCTTTACAAAATAATCCCCAAATTGGTGATTTTACCCATGCTGCAACTGCTGACTTTTCTGCTAAACAACAAAAACGAATTACTACCAATGAAAATGAAATTACAAAATTAAATAGTGAATTAATTAAAACAAATGAAAATATTGATGATATTAAAAATAATTGATTTAATATTGCAATTAGTCCTTTATGAAAGAAAATGTCTTCTTTTATTCCTAGTAATGAATTTGGAAAAATATATTTAGCAATATGAGGTTATAGTTATCAATCCACTACTAATCCTACTGATAATTATATATATAGTAATAAAAAAACTATATTTAATTTAGGTGGTGAAATTAATAAAACAATACAAACAAGTATTAAATTAGATGAATTAATTGTAAATGATAATGTTAAAATTCAATTATTATTCACTAAGGAATGAAATGATATTACTGTAACTTCTAATGATATTAATTATCAACCTATTTCTGTTACATTATATCAATATATTGGAAAAGGCACACCAACTGAATTTATAGCAGAAGATAGTACTGAGCATGATTATTATACAAAACAAGAAACTAATGACTTATTAGATAAAAAACAAAATATAAATGATAATAATTTACAAACAACTGTTAAACAAATTGTTCCAGCAATTAATGAAAATAAAACTAATATAGATAAGAAGCAAGATAAATTAAAATATGTAAGAGAAAATCAATGGGGTGCTTTTGAATATATTGATTTTGGAACTATACCTTTTACTGGTGATAAAGATATACCCCCTGTTAAATATGTTCATAAATTTATTGATGAAAAAATAAGTAAAAAACAAGATAAATTAATTGCTGGTGAAAATATTCATATTAGTGATACTAATGTTATTAGTGCTACTGGTGGAAATGAACCACCTAATTTAGATAATTATTATACAAAACCAGAAGTTGATGAAAAACTTAAAAATAAAGTTGATAGTAGTCAATTTAAGTTTGCTTTTATGGCAAATGCTCTTGGTACAGATAATCCTGATTTATTAACTACTGATAAAACTATTGTTGGTGGTATGAATGAATTATTAGATAAAAAACAAGATAAAGAAAATTGAACTATAATAGGAAAAAGTATAAGTAATAGAGAATATGGTGATTTTCAACTTGGTTTTTATAAATTATATAGAACATATATAACATGAGAAAAACCACCATTTAATCAAGTTACTACAAAAATTAAAGTAGAATTTAAAACTGGTGGGTTTCTTGGTGGATATAATGATACTTTTTTTCTTACAATAGGAAAAATTGAAAATGAAGAAGTAACTTTAAGTTTAAAAGTTATTAATCATAATTTTTCTTTAATTATGACTGGTGGTAATCAAAAATATGGAAATATATTTTCATTAGAAGAATTACAAAATACTGTTAAAGTAAATATAATTAAACCTTTCAAAATTAATTCAAAAAGTTTAAAAACTAATGAAATAGATGAAAATAATTGAGATATTGAATTAAAAGAAAATCCACCAACTCCTTGTCCATGTCCAAAATGAAAAGATGTAGCAATATCATTAGGTACAACTATTTCTTATAAATTAAAACCAAATACTTATTATAAAATATTTTATGACCTTAATAATGTAAGTAATAGTAATATGGGTAAATACCCAATGCAAACAATAGAAATATTTTGACAAGAAACTTCATTATCATATTGAGTATGTTTTCTTCCAAGTTTACGAAGAACTTCATCTATTAATATTGCAAATAATAATTTTATAAAATTAATAACAGATCAGGGTTATTTATGAAAATTACAAGAATTACAGGAATAAGATTATGTTTTTTAAAATTATAAAAATTATTTTAGGTTTAATAGGAGTTATATTATCAACAGCAGCAGCATGTTTAATTATATTTATTATTGTCAAAATTATTTTAAAAATTAATCAAATATTTTAGAAAGGAAAATACTTATGCAATCTTTTTGAAAAAGAAAAGATAAAACAAATATTAGTGATAATCAAAGTGAAAAATTAAAATTTTTAACTAATAAAAATAAAAGTACTCATGCTTCAATTTTAAATTATTTTGGTTTTAATGATTTTAACCATGAAACTTATTTTACTGATTTTGTAGCAGAAAATAATGCTAATTTATATAATGCTCCACTAGATATTAATAATGAAACTATTAAACAATATTTAATTCAACAAGAATTTTATCGTAAAAATTGAAATTCTATTTTTAAATTAAGTAAATTAGGAATTAGTGGTTATTTAATTTATATTGCTAATGATAATTTATATTTTCAAATAGTAGATATCCAACAAAGAGTTTATGATATTACTGGTAAATTAATTGAATGTACTATTTTTTATGATAATTATGAACAAAATGCACAAACAGTAAGATTATTTGAAGTTTATACATTAAATAATAAACAAGTAACAATTAATCGTGCAATTTATAGTATTAATGATACTAAAAAACAAACTAAATTAGATTTTAAATCATACATTAATAATCCTAATTTATCACAAGAACAAACATTAAACATTAATTATATACCAATAGCAATTATGAGAAATAAAGCCAATGAGTTAGCAGATTGTGATAAAGTAATGGATAAAATTAAAGCACTAGATGTTATTTATGAACAAATTGTTTTAGATAGCATTTTAAACTCACCGAAGTTTATTTTTGACCAAACTTATGGTAATGTTCAATCTTCAATGGAAGAAGCAGTAAGAATATTAGTTACTAAAAACTATATTTGAAAAACTACTGGTGATAATAATGAAAAAAATGAAAATATTAATATGACAAGTAGTAATTTTAAAGGTAAAAACTTAACTGATATATACGATTGAAATGTTAATGAAATATTTAAACGTTGTGGTATACACATACCAAGTCAAAAGAAATCAGCACAACAATCAGTTCCCGAAAGTACAGCTGTAAATATTTCAACTATTAATTATATTGAACAAAAATTATGACAATTTAATATTGATATTCTTAAATTTATTAAAATATTAGTAAGTGTCGATAAAGATTTATTAACTAGTAAAACATTTAATATTAATGATGAACAAGAAATTAATAATTTAACAGTTAAATTAAAATTATTTAATCCCGAAAATAACCAATTAATAGGAGAGAACAATGGACAACCAAGACAACAAACCACAAACCAAGTTTCCACAGAAACAAAAGCAAACTAAACTTAATCAAGCAGAAATAGAAAATGATTATTTAATAGATAATATCCCTTATGACTTTACTAATATGATGCGTGCTACTAGTGATCCAGATATTAATAGAGCATATGATGAATTTAAAAAAAGAACAATTTATATTTATGAAATTGCACGTTTATTTAAAAATAATGAAAATAATAGTTTAAGATTTTCAGCAAATACTATTAAAATTGGATTTATTGATATTGATAAAGTATTAAAAACTATTGCTGCTGAAACATCAGACTTTACTATGCAATTAAATCAAAGAGCAAGTACAAATATTAATGATAATACAATTGAATATAGTATGACTGATATTAAAAACTTAATTTTTCAAGAAATAGAATTGTTAAATCAATTTAAGTTATATGCGGTATCGATTAATGAACCATTAACCGAAAATAATATTGATAATTTATATATTATTAATAATTATTCTCAACCTTATCAAAATCCAAAAACTAGAAGTACTAAAAGTATTACTATTATTAAAATTAAAGATTTTAAAACAAGAGATGGTTATCCAATCATTATTAAATTACAAAAACCATTAGACAAAGATACCAAAGTAATTGGTTTAAAAATTAAAGCCCCTAGAAGCATGATTTTCGGCAATATAAAGGTACTTGGTGAAGTTGACAATATGGAAGTATACCCTAAATTATTTGTCAAAGATAAGATAGCATTTCCGCTATTATCAATGCCTATTGAAACTCAACCAAAGGTTAGAATATTAGAACAATGATTTAGTGAACAAATATTACCATGAAATTTAGCAAAACAATTTATTGGACAAGAAAAATCAGTTTTAGATTTAATTAAAATTGGTAGTGGTTCTGTAACAAGAAGAGAAGTTATTAATAATGCAAGAATAACTCATGCTTGATTAGGATATGAAACGGGTACTGTTTGAGATGGTAAATGACCATTAAAGAAAGAAAAGGAATTAAAAGATAAAGAAGTTTGAAATTTCCCGGGTGAAAGTCAATTTTATCAATATGTTGCAACTAATAATAAATTCAATGATATTGAAATTGAAATAAAAGATGCACCAACTAATGATAGTTTACAACAACTATTATTAGATATGCTAAGTTATACATATAACTATAATAGAAATTTTGAAGGTGCTACATATGAAGACAAAAATGGTAAACCAAAAAATGAAATAGCAAAATTACGAGCAAAATTTGAAGGACAAAAGCCCGAAGATGTTATTACTAATTTATTTAAACAATGAAAATTAGATTATCCAAACTATATTAATTTAAAACAAATAAAAATTTTCAAACAAATATTTATCATGTTATCAGAATATATTTATTCAATATTATCAATAAATAAAGGTTTGAATGATGATAATAAAATTTTATTACCTTATTATTTCGAATTAAAATCAAGTCCAATACATCCTACACTTGATGATATTTGACAATTTAAAGATGTAAAAGTAATATTAAAATCTGCATATTTTGATTTTACAGATATCAATAATATTAAGTTAAAAAATAATGATATTAGTCAAAATGAATTATTTAAATTAGATGATAATCAATTTAATTGATTATCTATTACAAATGAATTAGAAACAAATAACATACCTTCATTAATTCCTGCTGATTGAACATTAGGTAATGGTGAATATGGAAAATATTTTACAAGAGCAATTATTGAAAAAACTAAACTTGAAAATTTATTAAATTTATATGGTTCAAATAAGTCCCAATTATTTTCTAAATTAGAATTTTATAAAGAAATTTCAAAAATTGATAATAATAATGAATTTGAATTACAAATTGAAAACCCAATTACTAACTTAAATCGAGTTGAGATTAGTGGTATTTTTGGTGCTGGTAATTATGACTTACTTTTAATAACTAATAAACAAGAAATAAACTTACAAAATATTAATTTATTTGATAAATATAATGAAAATGTTTCTTATATAAATTTAGAAATTTAATTATCAAAATATCCATCAGGATAAATACCATCTCATTTTATATCAGTACTATCAAGCGGTTTAATACCAAAATATAAACTTATCTTATACTTGTCTTTTGTTTTATATGACCATATTGTTGATTTAGCCCCCCCCAGTATACTGTATAGTCATGTCCTAAAAATGATTGATAACCATTAGTTTGATTATGTGCTAGTGAACCAATTATTAAACCAGTTACTCCACTTACAGCACCAGTTAGTGCTAATGCTAATGTTATTTTACTTAAATTTGTTTTTATTCATGTTTTCATGTTTAATTACTCCTTTTTCCTTAATTTTACTTTTAAAGTATACTTATTTTTTATTATTTTTACAATATGCCTTTTAAACGCAAAATAACGCCTAAATTAAAGGCGTTTATTTTGTGATACCTATACTATTAATTATATGTTACTTGTTTATTATATCGCAAATGTGAAGATACTTTTTTTCACAGTAGCATTATTTTTACCACTAATTACATTTTTATATGGATATAGTGCATAAAACAGAGCATCATAAGGATCTTGGTACATATTTTTATCTGGAATGTTAGTTTTGGTTTGATCATAACGTAATTCTTCAAGACATTGCGTAGTTTTTGGTAAATCATCTTTATTAGCATAAAAGTTTCCATAACTCATAATATTTCTCATTCAAACTACTCTATTAGTTAATCCTGCTTCTTGATTTAGATTTGAAGCATGTTTAATTGCACTTTGGGTAATAAGAATAATATTATGTTCATCAATTAATTTTTGATTTAATCAATCAATGGCAGTTCTTGCTTTATCATCATAAAAATAAATTGCTTGTTCAAAATTTTCAAAATTATCCATTAATCCTAAAATTTCATCGACATAAGCATTAATTTTTTCATTTTCATTAATAAAATCATTTGGTGTAACTACTAATTCACAAATAAGATAAGCATCATAATATCCAGTATTATTATATTCTTTAAAACCAACTACCATAAATACAGTATGGTCTTTATGTCCAGTTGCTCAATCAACACCAACTGAATAAAAATCAAATTTATACATGGTTTTATCTTGATTATAAAATTGTTTTAAATCATATTTTTGTCAATATTTTAATGTTTTTTGAAATGGAAAAATTGTTGCATCACTATCTAAGAATTCAAAACCATAAAAAACAGTATTAAATTCATCGGGATTACTTTTTTTCATTTCTATTAATGTTCTTTTTTGAATTTCTGGCAATTTATTTCAAAATGGTTGAATTGTAAATCTTAAAATAAATAAACCTAAACCACTAAACATTTCTTTATTTTCATAATAAACTTTACCAACTTTTTTAAGATTACCCATTATTTTATCATTTAAAGGTAAAAATGGTGTACAGTACTTTAAATAAAATGGATGATATTTATCGTAAGGATTACATGTAAAAGTAATAAAAAAACTTTTATAAAAATAGCGAGTAATTGATTTTCCAAAAGTAGCACTATATATATTTTTATCAATAAATGTTCAATTTCATTCTTTAATTGGTTCATTTGACACTTTAATACGATTACTTCTAAACATAGAATTTTGTAATCGCTCATATCTATATGTTAATTGTTTTTCTGTTAATGTTTCTTTTTCTTCTGCCATAATTATTTCATCTGTTCGTGAACCTAAAAAACTTGACCCACCTGCTTCTTTTCCAAAAATTTTATTACCATTTGCATAACCAATAAAGTCAATTTGTTGATTATTAGGAAAGATAATACACCCACCATCCTTAGTAATTTTTCATTTAATACCATGGGGATTATTAGGTAATAAATTAATATCATATTTATCTAGTAAAACTTGGCAAACATTCATTAAAGCACCAATAGTTGTTTCACTATGGGTATTTTCATATCGTCTTACTTCTTGGACACTACTATCACTAAAATTACAGCATATAAATAAATCAAATGCTAAACAATTTCAAGTTTTTCTTGTTCCCCGTGCTGTTGGTATAAAACGATAAAAACAATTAGTAGTAAAATATTCTGCTCATTCATCACCAGCAAAATTTTTAAAAATATCTCAACTAAAACCATAATTATTATCACTAAAATTAAGGTCATATTTTTTATTTAATTGTAAGTAACTACTAATGAATGGCATATTTTCTCCTTAGTTAACATATATAAGTTAAAATTTATTATTATTAACACCCAAAATTAGAAAGGAAATAAAAAATGTTAATTTCACAAAAACATTTTAATTGAGAACAACACTATTTTAATCAAGATGAATTAAATTTAAAACAAACAAAAGAATTATTTGCAAAAATAGATGAGAAATTATGAAATGAATGTGATAAGTCTATATATAAATCATATAAATTTAGAAAGCGAAAATTAAAATCAAAAAAAGGTTTATTAATTTATAAAAGACGCATCTGTGTATATTATAATGAAAAAACACAAAAAAATGAATATGTTTCATTATTAGATGTATATCTTGGTGTTAAAAAGTATAGCAAACTTGCACCAGATGTTATTAAACAAATCTTAAAATATTTTACTGACGGAAAAAGATATCGTGATGTTTGTGATACTTTTATTAATAATTTAATAAGTAGTAGTACTGTTTATAGAACATATAAAAAATTTCAATTACCAAAAATTAATATTCCTAAAATAAAGTTAAAACCAAATCAAGTTTTATATGTAAATATTGATGATGGACATAGAAAATTTAAGTTTAATGATAAACATAGTAATAAAAATTGTAAGAAATGTTCTATGAGATTACTAGTAATGTGTACTGGTAAAAAGAAAAATGGAAAATTAATTAATAAAAGAGCTGCATGTAAAATAAGAGTATCAAAAACGGAAATTGGTGCAGAAAAAACTGCTAAATTAATTGAAAAATATGGTAATTTATATTTTGAAAATTTTGACCAAGCAAATTTAATAATTTGTGGAGATAGTGCAAAATGAATTAGAAAAACTGCTGAAATTTTAAATGCTAAATTTATTTTAGATAAATTCCATGCTTTTCATGTTTTATTTCTTGGAATTATGGCAGGAAGAAGAAAAAATAAAATTGCACAATTACATTATGAATATGCACAAAATTTATTTTCAAAAGGTCAATATTATGAATTAATTAATTTTTTAAATTCATTAACATTAAAATATCAAAAATTAAAAGTTGGTTATTTTATTAATGCAAAAAATGGAATATTAAATCAATCATTAGTTGAAAATATTGGTTGTTTTACTGAAACTAATATTAAACAAATTTTAAAATATATGATTGGAAGTAGAACTTATAATATTGATATGTATACAAAAATGGTTGACTTTAAATGCTATCAAATAAATACAGCAGTACAATTACTATAAATTAAAATTTAATTTTATAAAAAAAACTAAAAATAAAATAAAACTTATTAAAGTAAACTATAATAAGTATTTTTGATATGAATTGATTTTTAAAATTGAGTATTATTGTTGACTTATGTTTTACAAATGTTAAGATTAACATACAATTGCATATTGAGTCTAAATTATTCTCGTCTACCTTTATAATTTAAAGACAATTAATGAATATTATAGACAACATCGGTATGCTCCCAAAATATTCAATCTTTTTTAAGAACAATATTGTCTTTTTTTATAATAAGTGTAATATTATTGTTAAGGATAGTTTGTTTCTTTCCTTATAATTTTAATAGGTGTATAACAAAATTTATCCAATTATTAAAATTATTGATGTTAAAATATAAAAATTCAATTTAATTAGTTTACCTTAAACCTTAGTTTTATTTTATTAAAGCTAAGGTTTAACCTATTTTAATATTTTTTCCTATTTTAATGTTTTCGTCGCAAATAGCAAGTTAAAATGATAAATTTATTTTTTTATTTTAATTATAAAATAATGCTAGGAAAGGATGGTTAAAGTGAAATATAAAATAAATAATAATGATAATATTAGTAGCACTGCTGGTAACAATATAGTTAATAGTAAAAGGCAGAAAAAAATAAAATCTAAATTTAACGAAAGATATATAATTAATCTTAAAAAAAATAAGAAAAAAAGAGTTTTACTATTTTCATTATATTTATTAACATTTGGTGCAACAACAGTTACTACAATATTGCTTTTGTATACTAATACTACTATTAATAGTTCTCAATTTAATCCTAATGCTAATAATAAGTTATGAGAGGAGTACTATCAAAAGCATCACCATAACACCACACCAATTAGTTTAGATACTACTAATGATTATTTTAAAAATCCAAAAAATATTATTATTTTTAATGTTATTAAAAAAGATAACGATAATAGTAATAATATTGATTTTAGAAGTGTTTTAAATAGTATTGATCAAAATTTACAAAAAGTTAAGATTGAAAATGATATTGATAATGATAATCCAGATCCAAAATTATTACCAATTAATTTTTTTGCAAATGTTAATTATAATCCAGCAGTTAAGTTTACTGTTGGTAACGATAAAGCACCAATAACTAATAATTCTTTTACTCTGCCAAAAAACTTTAATGACACTAATAAGTATATTTTGCATATGATAACTAATGATCAAGCGCCAATTTTTGGTATTAGCAATACCAACGTTAATATGCAAATTAATATTAATATTATAAATCAGATTGCAATTAATATTTCTGATTTATCACTTGCCTTTTCAACCAAAATTATTTCAATCAATAATCCACAACATGCTACTATTGATCAAATAAAAGATAAATGATTAGTGCCTGAAATTGAGAATGAATTTGAAGAAGTTTTAAGTAACGCACTAAATATTGATAAAGACAAAATTAAACAACACAATTATTATAAAATTGAATTTGAAGATAGTTCAAAACCAAGAGATTTCACTAGTTCTATTGATGTTAAATTTACAATTACTTCATTAGATAATAATCCTTGAAACTTTACTGGAACAAAGAAATGTACTATTAATGTCAAGAATGATAAAGCAAATTTAAATAGTATGGAAGATTTAACTAGCGAAATTAAAAAGCAATACGATAATGATAACAACAACTTCCAAATTACATTAGACAATCAGAAAGATAAAGATGGCAATTATATTAATGCTGATAGTAAATTATCACCAGAAGATGTTAAATTTGTTAATGATGAAGTTATTAACAGCATACAAGAAATTTGTCAAAGTTATTTTCAAAAAAATTATCCAGATCTTAATATTGAAACTAGTGATTATACAATAGTAACTGATTTAAAAGTTGGTGATGATATCTTTAATCATAAATTAGGTAAAAATATTGAAATCACAATAAAAGCCATTACTAGTAGTAATAAATTAAATGGTAATTTAAATGCCGAAGCTATTATTCATGGTCATAATAAAAATAATATTACTCCTGAGAGTTATACAGATAAATTTGGATTAAAGGGTATTTGATTAACAGATGGTAAAGATGCAAATATGTTACAAGAAGGTCAACATTTTTATCAACAAGATAACTTATTAGAAAATTGAATTACTAGTAAAGAAAGTTTATTAAATAAAGTTATTAATAATTTTTATCAGCCAGTTGCTAATAGTTTTAGTGGAAGTTTTACCATGAATTGTCAATTGGAAAAAGAACAAAAGAATCGTAGTATGTCAGCTGATATTAGTAAAGATATTACTGGTGGTAAAGCAACTAATTTCTGAGATTTAATTAAGAATACTAAAAGTATTTTCTTAGAAACTGATGTTTCAACAACTTCTGGTTGAAGTGTTAATAGTGTAAAACTAATTTTTACTGATGCACAAACCCAACCAGATAAAGATAATACCCTTTATACTTTTGATTTATCAAGTAAATTTAATGGTGTTATTGTTAGTGATCATGCTACTTTAACATTTAATGACTTTAATTTTAAATTTAATTATCAATTAGTAAGTTAAAGAAGAAAACTAATATGAAACAACTATTAATAACATTAAGTACCTTGCCAACATTAACTTTAATAAGTAATAGCATTAGTAACATTGCTAATACTAATATTACTATTATTAATAGTAAAAAGCATCAATAACTGCTTCAACAACATTATTTAATAATTAGTATCAATATTTAAGTACCAGTGATTGAATTACTAAACAGTCAACAATAAATCATAAATTTTATATGATACTAGTGATGCTAATTGTTTATTAAGTGATGGCAAAATAGTAGCACGAACATTATTTATTGTTGATGATAATGGTAATTTAACTTATAAAAAAGATGCAATAATAGCGGCAAAAGATAAAATGGATGTTAATAATACGAAACAGGAAATGTTTGCTGCAAGAAAAATTGCTATTATTAAAGATAATTATGATTCATATAGTAAAAGTAATTATTCTAATTCAGATTTTACTGGTGATAATAAAAATTGACAATATTTGCAACAAGGTGGAGCTGAAAAGATATTGATATTTGACAACAAGCAAGCTGCCAATAAAGTTGAACATAGCAATAATTTAAGTGAGACATTAGGTTATACTATATTGCTGAAGCAGTCCATGAAAATTAAATTAGTCAAGCAATAGTTAAAATTTAGGACAATATTTTATTAGTAAAACTAGTTTAAAAGGACAAATTAGTAATAAATTAACTATTACTATTAATTTAATTATTAACAATAAAGATATTTATAATTTTTTATCTAAAGCATCAATAAAAATAATAGATAAAAATTATTCACTAAATTGAATTCTTGATAGTAATAATAAGTTAGTTGCAGAGTATTAAAAGCACATATTAGAAAATAGTTTAAATTATAAGTGAAATAATTCATATTCTTGATTTGGCAACAATAATTATAATCAATATGCATTTTATTAAAATGAGTTGATTATGCTCATATTTGAGATACTTTCACTAACCTTTATCCAACTTAATTTTAATAATAACTCTTATTTAAAATGAGGATTAACAGGTGATCATAATGCTAATATCAACTTGCTATCTAATGAAAAAAACAAATAAAATTAAAAGTAAGCAGGGTGCTGGTAATAGTAATTACCTTTATAACCTTTCACTTTCATATCATTTTGGTCATTATTGTTAATCATGCATATTTTGATTTAAATATTTGACACGATAATACTAATATTTATTTTAAATGTTCTTTAAATCCAATGGTATTACTACGTTTGATGTTAAATTAAATAATGCAATATTTTTTAATTCATGATATTAAAAAATTCTTTTTGCTAAAGAATTAATAATTATTAGTCAATAAAGATAATAAAATATTTAATTACTTTACAATAAGTACTTTATTAACTTTCTTAAATAAATTTATTAAAATGGTATAGGTATATTTATTATAGATTAGTTATAAGTTATATACTATCATTTTAGTAAATTTAAAAAAGAAAAGGAAAGTTTAATATGAAACGATTTTTAATAACATTAAGTAGTATTGCAACATTAACTTTAACAAGTAATAGTATTATTAATACTGTTGATAGTAATATGATGTTAACAAATCAATTATCAATAAATAATTGTTCACTATCATTAGGTAATAAATCAAGTATTGAAAATAAATTAAATTATAAATGAAATGATTCATATAATTGATTTTTTTCAATATCTAATAATTATTCTGATCCATATAAGATTGTAAAATGAACTGATTATGCAAAAGATTGAAATACTTTCACTAGTATATATTCAACATTTAATTTTGATAGTGATTCATATTTAAAAGTTTCAACTGCCAGTGGTAAAGAAGATAATAAATGTTTAAATTCGCAAGTAACAACAACAAAGATAAAAGTTGCTCAAGCAAAAGATGTTGATAATTCACTATTTGAAGTTAGTATCAATACATGACCAGGATATGGTCCTAATAATCCTGGTGGTACTGGCACTGCCATTGAATTTTATTTAGCAGTTTGACATGATGACAATAATATTTATTGAAAATGACATATTAGTACTGTTATCTTTTTAGGTTCAACTTCATATTCTAATATTAAATTGAATAATATAACATTTAATAATAATTAATTAAAATTTAGCAAAAAAGTATATGTTATCAGATAATGATTATTTAATTTTAATTTGCAATTGGTAAGTTAGTTTGTAAAAATCAATATTGATATTTAATAATTTAGATTGATGATAAGTTTATATTAATGGTAAAAGTAATGATGGTTTTTTGTAAGATTTTACTAAACATTAAATTATTTTATATTTATAGCAATATAATATTATATTTTTAAAGATTAATATAAGTTTCTAACTTATTACTTTATTTAAAGTAAATGGGTTTTTATTTTGAAAGTAAGGAGAATAATGATGACTAAATGATCTCAAGATAAAAATCAATATGAACCAATTATAAAAAGTGAACCATATTTATCACAGGAAACAAATATTAGTGAATCTTCTTTTACTAGCAGTGATGCAAAAAATTTAGTAGCATTGACCGAACAAGAAAACGAAACAGAATGATTTTACATTAAAATAATTAAAAAAATAAGATATAAAAATATGATATTAAAAATTATTGCTTTTGGATGTTTAAATAATTTAATAGAAGCAAAAACTAATAATGAAATTAAACCGTGATTAGATAAATTAACTATCCTACAGCAAAAAAACTATGAAGAAATGTTAAGAACAAATCAACTTATTGTTAAAGCAGAAAAGATTATTATTGAAAATTCAAAAAAAAGTTATATTAACAAGAGAGTGATAGAACAACAAATTAATAATGAGAAATTTTATGATGCTTTAGATAAGCAGCCATGATTGGAAATGAAAGCAGTAACCCCCGATAGTATTTAATAAGTGGTTTTTATTTCTTTTTGTAAATAAAATAAGGAAAAAAGTTTTTAAAATTATTCGAAAGTTCTATGCTATAATGTTCGTGTAATTCTATTTTGTGAAAAAGTAGTATTTATTTTAATTTCAAGGAGGAATTTATTTTCCATGAAAAAACTGATTTCTACCATTGCAATACTTGCTTTAACAAGTAGCGCTGCTTTGCCATTAATCGCATGTTCACGAGATGATTCATTAAAGATTGCTTTTGTTCCTTCAAAAGATTCAATTAAAGTAATGAAAATTGTAAAACCTCTGGAAGGTTTATTAAAAAATAAAATTAAAGAATTAGATCCAACATTTAATAAAAATGTTAAGATAACAACGACAACTAATTATCAAGCTGCTGGTCAAGCTCTACAGGATGGTAAAACAGCATTAGCATTTTTACCAATGGGCACTTATACTAGTTATCGTGGTCAAGAAATTGGTATTGCAAACTATGCTGATGCAGCACCACTAGTAGTTGCTGAAAGAAATACAATGCGACCAGAAACTACTAAAAAAACAAATGATAATCGAGTAATTGATACTAAACAACAAATGTCAGTTATTAAAGAATATAATAAAATTACCACTGCTGGAATAACTGATCATGATGATGCTTATAAAAAACTTTATCATCAATCTGAAGATAAAAAGTCAACTTCATTTTATCGTTCGGCCATAATTGTAAGCAATAAGTTTTTAGTTAGAGAAAAGGGTAAAGGTGTTGATATTGATCATTTATTTGACAACGAAACTAGTTATAAAGTAATAATTAAACAGTTACTAAGTGATGCTCAAGCAGAGGGTTCAGATAAAATTCGATTATTAGCATCTAATACATCAGGAGTAGGTGTAATTTATCCTGTGCAATGAATGTTAGATAATGGCATTGTGGAAAATCAAATTGCTAATATTTTAAAAAATCAAGCTCGAGTTGAATCTTTTACAGCAGCAGCAGAATATGTTGCTAATGATAGTTGTGATATTACATTTGGTTATACTGATATTCGTGCTGATGCTGAAAATGTACAAAAAGATTTTGCTAATACAACAATGGTTGGTTTGACAAGTGGTGTTCCAAATGATGGCATTTCTTATTCGAAAAAAGCAATTAAAGATCCAAAATTTCTTGCTGCAATTCGTGAAGCATTTAAAGAATTAATTGCAGATCCAAAAAATGCTTCTATTTTTGATGTTTATTCACATACTAATTATATTACAGCAGATAAAAATGCAACACCAGAAGAAGCTCTAGCATGAGAAGTTAAAGAAAATAAAACTTATGATAATGCAACTAATGAAATACAAGTTGCTCTTAAATTAATAAAAGAAAGTCAGTAAGTAGTTATTAGAAAATAAGGAAATAAGGTATTAATTAATATTACTTTATTTCTTTTTATTGCGTATTGTAAAATTATAAAATAAGGAGTTTATGAGTAAATGATTAAGTTTGAAAATGTCAATAAAGTTTGACCTAACGGTGTCCATGCTTTAAAGGATATTAATTTACAAATTGAACGGGGTGAATTTGTTGGTGTTATTGGTCTTTCTGGTGCTGGAAAAACAACATTATTAAGAACAATAAATAAAATGAATACTATTTCTTCAGGCAATATTACAATTGAATTATTAGATAACGATAACAAAACTAAAAAATTTGTTGTAAATAAGTTAATTGGTCGTAAATTAAGAAAATTAAGAATGAGAATTGGTTTAATTTTTCAAAGTTATAATAATATCGGTACACAAAGTGTTTTGAAAAATACATTAAATGCTAGAGTTGCTAAATTACCATTTTTTTATCAATTTTTTAGTTTTTTTTCTAAAAAAGATAAACTTATTGCATTAACTGCTTTAGAACAATTAGAAATTCTAGATAAGGCATATGTGCGTTGTGGTAATTTATCTGGTGGTCAACAACAACGTGTAGCATTAGCTAGAACATTAACCCAACAACCTGATTTAATTATTGCTGATGAACCAGTTTCTGCGCTTGATCCAATTTTAGCAAATCAAGTTATGCTTGATTTTAAAAAAATTAATGTTAACAATAATTTAACAGTTATTATTAATATTCACCATGTTGAATTGGCATTAAAGTATGCAACTAGAATCATTGGTATTAAAGATGGTGAAATCGTTTATGATGGTTCTTCTAATGATGTCACACCAAAAGTTTTAAAAAATATTTATGGTAATAAATATGAACAGGTGGATGTTATAAATGTTTAGAAAATTAAGTGGTATTATTTCGAAAAAACCATTTGTTATTAATGATCATTATTCTAGTCCTCCAAAGAAAATTTTCTTTTGCTCTTTTTTAATAGCTGTTGTTATTTTAGTAATTATTGGTTTTAACTTTATTAATCCAGATTGAAATGATTTTTTTACTGGTTTTGCTACGTTAGGAGAACGGATTAAACAACTATTAAATTGAAATTTTAGTGAATTTACTTCTATTCCTGCTCCTAATGTTGAACCTTATAGTTTTATGTATTTATCATTAATGAGTATTTGGCAAACTTTGATTATGACTTTTGCGGGAACTATTATTGGCACAACAATTGCATTACCAGTTGCTATTTTTGCTTCAAAAAATATTTTTCGTAATAAAGTAATCAACGGTATATTAAAAACGATTTTAGCAATATTTAGAACAATTCCTGCTTTTGTTTTTTCGTTAATATTTGTTGGTATTTTTGGGCCTAATATTTTAACAGTAACAGTTGCCATTATTATTTTTACTTTTGGTATGACAACAAAAATGATTTATGATCGTATTGAGCAAATTGATATGGGTCCTTATGAAGTCTTATCAGCAACCGGGGCTAATAAATTTACTTCTTTTCAAGCAGCAGCATTTCCACAAGTAATGAAGCATATTATTTCAACATGATGATATGCATTAGAAGTTAATATTCGCTATAGTGCTATTATTGGATTAGTAGCAAAAGTAGGAATTGGTGCTATGATTCAAAATAAAGTTGATAGTCAACAATGGCCACAAGTTGGATGATTATTATTTTTACTAATAGTAACAATTATTGTCATTGAATTAGCAGCATTTGTTACTAAAAAATGAATTATGAATGATAATGATAAAATTCTTGATAAAAAACAAGTCCAAAAATTTACTAGAAAAACTATTTTTTTAAATAAATTACCAAATTTTTTTTATTGAAAAAGTCAAATTGTATTATCAAATTGAAAACAACAAAGACAAGAATTAAAGTTAAAATTAAAAAATACTAATAATATTGTTGAAAAAGATGAAATTATTAAACAATTAGCATATTTACAATCACAAAAAAAAGTAATATTAAAAACTGAAATTAAAGAGTTACAAAATAATATTAAAAATGATAAATTAAATTTTAAAAATGCCAAGATAAATCATGAAGTTACTTATCTTTTTGATCAACAATTATTACAAAAAATTAGATTAGATAAAGTAAGTAAGATTCATTACCAAATTTTAGTAACTAATACTAAATTAATGACTTTAAAAGCAAAGCAAAAACTTGCTAATGAATACCATCAACAATTTAAAAAAAATTTAACAGTAGATATTGTTTATAAAAGAAAACCGTTGTCTTATATTAAAAGAATTATTTTTGCATTAATTATTTTAAGTTTTTTCATTTATAGTTTTTCACAAATTGATTTTGTTTTGGCTAATAAGGATCAAATTAGTGAAACCTGAGAACATATTAAAGATATGGTTAATATTTCTTGAAGTTCTTTATTTACAACAACTGGTTGAAATGGTAAAACTGTTCCTTTTTCTGTTATTTATTTAGTATTTGAAACAATAATGATTGCTATTGTTGGTACTTTTTTAGGTTTTATTTGTGCTTTTATTTTAGGAATGTTAAGTTCAAATAAAGTTAGCAATAAATATGTTGCTAAATTTTTCTGAATGATTGCTACCATCATTCGTCCAATTCCTTCATATATTTATGCTATTATTTTGATTTCATTAGTAGGTCTTGGACCTTTTACTGGTGTTCTTGCTCTAGCGATTGTCACAACTGGTATGCTTGCAAAATATATTAGAGAGTCATTCAATGATATTGATACTACAGTATTAGAAACATTAACAGCATCTGGTGCTAATTATTTGCAGCGTTTTCGTTATGGAATTTTACCACAAGTTTCAGCAAATATAGTATCATGAGGAATTTATCGTTTTAGTATTAATATTACTGAAGCAGCAATATTAGGAGTTGTTGGTGCTGGTAATTTTGGTTATATTTTAAATGCATATTGAAGTGGTGCTTATTATCATGACTTTGGTGCATTGCTATTTGGTATGATATTGACAATTATTATTTTAGAATTACTTATTAATGTGTTAAGAAATAAAATTAAAAATGGTTTAGACCCACATTTTATTTACAAATTTAATAAACTTCTTAAAAGAAATCAATCACCTTGATATGTTATTAACGGCCGAATTTTAAATAAAAATACAGTTAACATGTCATTTGAAGAATTAAAGGCATTGTTTAAATATACAAATGTTATTATTTTTAGAGCAAGTTTTAAAAATTGAATAAAACAATGTTATAAATTTAATTTTAAAAATTGAATTTCTTGAAATCAAATTTATGCAAATAATTATTGTCAATACTTTAATTTAACTACTGATAATGCAATATTAACAATGAAAGAACATAATTCACAATATTTAATAGCCGTTAAAAATTTAATTGCAAATCGTAAAAAATATTTAAAAAAATCATCAAAAAATAAAGCTTTAAAAATAAAAGCACAAAAAAAAGCATATAAAATTGCTGTTAAAAAATTAAAAGATGACTATAAAATATTACAAATAAGATTTAATAATGAAATTATGAAACTTAAAAAGTTTAATAAAAATTCAAATTCAAATCAACAATATAGTTTTAATGAATTAAAAAAAGAACATCAATATTTACTTAAGAAGAATAAAAATGAGCGTAAAATTTTAAAAATTGATTTTAATAATGATGTTAGTATTATTAAAAATTTATGAAAAAGTGTAAAATTACGTCATGAATAAAAAGTGGAGAATTAATTATGGAAATATGAAAGTCAATTATTGATGCTATTAAAGATCATGCTACTATTATTTTACATTGTCATATCTTACCAGATGGTGATGCTGTTGGTTCACAATTAGCATTAAAGCAATTAATTAAGTTAAATTTTCCTCAGAAAAAAGTTTATGCTGTTGGAACAATGGTAGAATATTTAGCATTTTTAGGAACGATTGATGATATTAGCGATGATATATATAACGATGCATTAGTAATTGTAACTGATACTGCTAACACGAAAAGAATTAATGATCAACGTTATAAGTTAGCTAAGACAATAATTAAAATTGATCATCATCCTAATAATGATAAATATGGTAATTATCAATGAGTAGATACTAGTTATCCTGCAACTTGCGAAATGATTGCTGATTTTATCTTTACTAATAATTTAATTTGTGATGAATTGATTGCTAAATGTTTATTAACTGGAATTATTACTGATACCACAAGATTTATGCTACGACAAATAACTAATCGTACTTTTTTAATTACTAGTAAATTACTAGAAAAGTATCAACAAAATATTACTACTATTTATGAAAAACTTGATTATAAAAATAGTAATGAAGTTGAACTTTTAAAGTATTGTTATAGTAATTATCAAATATCATCAAAAGGTATTATTAGTCTATTTATTAGTAATAAATATTTAAATAAATTAGATATTAGTGCTGATAAGGCAGCTTTTCATGTTAATATATTTAATAATGTTCTTAATCATCCAATTTGAGTTGTTGGTATTGAATATCCTGATCTAAATATTCGTTGTGAATTGAGAACTAGTGATAATATGTTTAAAGTTAATACTGTTGCTCAGCAATTTGGTGGTGGTGGCCATAATAGTGCTGCTGGATGTAAAGTAGTAAATTTAAATGATTTTAATAAACTAATAAAAGTTTTAGAAACATTATTATAAGTATTAAAGGATTGATAAAAATGACTATTATAAATGAAATATGATCAATGATCGAAAAACATAATAAGATAGTATGTTTAGCACATATTAGTCCTGATGGTGATGCTTATGCTAGTCAAATTGCTCTATCTTTATTAATAAAAAAAATATTTCCTAAGAAAAAAGTATATTGTATTAATGAAAAATCAAAGCGTTTTTCATGATGAAACCAATATTTGCAAGAAGAGACAATAAATATAATTAGAGATAGTTTAGTAATTGTAACTGATACTGCCACATTCGCTAGAATTAATAGTGAGTTTAAAGTTGAAGCACAATCAATAATTAAAATTGATCATCATTTTTCTGATGATAACTATGGTGCATTACAATGAATTGATGAGAAAGCAAGTTCAGCATCAGAGATGATTACTTTTTTAATTAAATTTTTAAATTTAGAAATTGATGAGAAAATTGCCGAAATTCTTTATATTGGTATTATTAGTGATACCAATCGTTTTCACTATCCCGTTGTTAATAGTATTACTTTTCAACTGTTAGCATTTTTAACTAGTTATCAAATTAATTTAACTAATATTTATAATAAATATTACGAACAAACAGTAGATACTTTGAAGTTAAAGTCATTAATATTTAAAAATTATGTTTTTAATAAAAATATAATATCTTGTTGTTTAAAAGCAGAATTATTAAAACCATTATCAATATCTGCTTTTGCTGCTAATGAGCATGTTGATTTATTAGCAAATATTAATGAAAATAAAATTTGAATGATGTTTTCACAAACTGAAATTAATGGTCCCATTATTGGCATCTTTCGAAGTAATTATATAAAAGTTAATGCTGTTGCTCAGCAATTTGGTGGTGGTGGTCATAATCATTATGCAGGGGTAACTTTTAAAGATTGATCGCAGGTTAATGAAATTATTAAAGTATATACTTTAATAGTAAAATAGTAAATTATATCTTGTAAAATATTAAAGATATTGTCAATTTTTATTATGATAAAATATTATTTAACTGCCAATCAAAACAAATATTATGAAAAAAAAGAAAAAGTAGTTATTATTGCAGTTAAATATTAAATTTAGGAAAAAATTAAATATTATTAGTAATTAAAAACAAATAACTGATAGTAAGTTTACTATTAGTTATTTTATATTCTTCATTAATTAAGTTATATGATTTTAAATATATTTTATTTAAGTTATTTATTTTAATATTGTGTTTTAGTTTTTAAACTGTAAATTATTATTAAGGTGATTATTTTATTTTACATACAAATTTTTTTAATTTTATATATTCTTCCATCATTACTATCATTAGATCCTATTTTTGTTCCAATATAAATATCATCTTTGTTATTAATAAAAATATTTTCAACAGAACCTAGATTTTTAGGAATATTATTTAAAATTCCAAAGTAATTAACTTTTGGATAATATTGTAGGAAATATCCTTCTCCTGAGTTATTTCAAGTTCCAGCATAAATATTTTGTTTACTGTCAATGGCTAATGTAAAAACTTCTCCATTACTTGCTTCATGTATTTTTACAAATTTATTTTCTCCTTTTTTACATTTATAAATATGACCTAGATGTTGTCTTTCCCTTGTACCAATTCATATATTTTCTTCTTTGTCTATTACTATAGCCCTTATTGCATGAATATTAGAATTTTCATATGGAATATTTACTTCACATTTAGTAAAAATATTTTCATTGTTTGTTTTAAATAATCCCTTTGTTGTTCCAACATACATATTATTATCCTTATCTACTGCAAATGATCATACTACACCATCTGTTCCCTTAATTTCAGAGAAATTAGTATTTCCAACTTCCATTTTATAAACATTACCATTTCCAGGAAGATCCTTATTAGTAGCTGCTTTTCAGGTTCCAATATAAATATTATGATTATTATCAGTCTCTATTTTATTGATAAAATCTCCTGTAAATTGTTTTATATTAGTGAATGTTTTCTTTTTTATATCATATTTATAAATTGTTCCTTTAGTGCTACCAATAAAAATGTTTTCTAAACCATCATATTTAATAGCATAACTATTACCATCTATTTCTCCAATAGTTTCAATTTTTTTATTTTTTGTAATTTTGAATACTTTATTACTTTTTCCAACGCAATAAATATTGTCATTATTATCTCCAGTAATACAATATATACCATTTTTTATTTCTGGAATTGTTATTATAACATTTACAATTTCATTATCATTGCATGGTATATCATTTTCATTTATTTTACTATTTTTTTCTAGTTCTTGCTTTTCTTTGTTACATTTTTCTAGTTTATCTTCTAGTTTTTGCTTTTCTTCTTTTAGTTTATCAATTTCGTTAGTGGCTTCATTTAATTGAGTTTCAATTTCTGTTTTATTTTTTTCTAGTTCTTGTTTTTCTTTGTTACATTTTTCTGAATCTGCTATTTTATCTTGACATTTTTTTAATTTATTTTCTAGTTGATCTATTTTTTTGATTTTTTCTTGACATTCTGTTAATTGTTGTTCTAGTTCTTGTTTTTCTTTTCTTTCTTGTTCTAGCATTTTTTGATAAATTGTTATACTATCATTTTTTTCTTTTTTTTAGATTTGCTAGTTGTTGTTCTAGTTCTTGTTTTGCTTTTCTTTCTTGTTCAATTTGTTTTTCAATTTCTTTTAATTGTGAAATAATTTTTTCTTTTTCATTGTCTTTATTAATAATGTTATTCTTTTCATCAGTAAGTTTATCATTTTCTTTTGTTAGGTTTTTAATTTCTTCTTTTAGTTTTTCATTATTTGGATCTTGTTTAATTTCTTTTTCTAATAAACAAATTTGATGATTATTATCAAGAATTTTGTTATTAATATCTTCGATTTTTGAAATTTTCTCTTTTATTTCTTTGGGAAGAATGTTATTTTTTTCTTTTTTTAGTTCATCAATTATTTTATCGATGTTATTAATTTTATTAGCAATTTTTTCTATTTTTATTATTTTTTGTCATTGGTAAATTTCATCAATTTTTATCATTTTATCATTTTCGTTTGTAATCAATTGTTCTAGTTTTTCTTTGATTTCACTGCAACAATTGTTGTTATTTTCATTATTATTAAAGTTTTTATTATTTTTTAATAGATTGATTCTTTTATTGATTCTTAATATTTCATTATTTTTATCATTTATTAAATTTTGATAAAAGTCAATTCCTTTATTTTTTTTATCACTATTGTTTTTAAATTCTTCAATTTTTTTCTGATATTCATTAATAGTATTTTCATTTTTTACTAATATTGGTAGTAGTTGTTTAATTTCTTGTTGTATTGTTTCTTCAAATTCTTGTTCTGATTTATCATTGTTATTTTTTTGATTAAGTTTTTTTATCTTTTCATAATTAATTTTGATTAAATCTTTTATATTATTTAATTGTTTTAATAGTTCTTCACAATTAATTAAAGACATTTCATTTTTTTTGTTCTTCAAAGTCTTTAATTTTTTTTCCTTTTTCTAGTGATTCTTTTACACATTTTGCATAAAGAGTACTTACGTCTTTTAATTCATCAGCTGTTGCTTGTAGTTTTTGTTCTACTTGTTGTAATTGTTTGTTAAGCAATTCTATTTTATTATTATTGTTATTACTTTCATTATTTTCTTTGTTAATCATAAAATTTGTCTCCTTTTATGAATAAAATCTTGATAAAACGCAAGTTTAAAGTAAATATTTAATTAACTTTAATAACTAATAGCATTTGGTAATTATTAGTTATTCTTGCGTTTTATCTTTATTTTTATGTATATGTTTAAATATTCTTGTGTTTTTTATAAGTTTTATTTGAATCGTTTTATTTTTTTGTTATTTGTTGTTCTAATTCTTTTTTTCTATTTGTTGTTTCTATTAGTTTTTTTTCAATTTCTTTTAATCGTGAATTAATTTTTTCATTTTCATGATTTTTATTAATAATTTTATTTTTTTCAACAGCAAGTTTATCATTTTCTTTTGTTAGATTTTTAATTTCTTCTTTTAGGTTTTCATTATTTGGATCTTGTTTTAATTCTTTTTCTAGTAGACAAATTTGATGATTATTATCAAGAATTTTATTATTAATATCTTCAAATTTTAGTATTTTTTCTTTTATTTCTTCAGGAATAACGTTATCTTTTTCTAGTTTTAGTTTATCAATTGTTTTTGCTAGTTCATCAATTTCTTTTCAAATTTCTTTTTCTTTTTCATGTTTTTGTCATTGATAAATCTCATTAATTTTTTTATTTTTATCATTTTCGATATCAATTAATTGTGATAGTTTTTCTTTGATTTCTTTGCAACAATTGCTGCTATTTTCATTGTCATTACAGTTTTTAGTATTTTTTAATAGATTAATTCTTTCATTAATTTTTACTATTTCATTATTTTTATCATTTATTAAGTTTTGATAAAATTCAATTCCTTTATTTTCTTTATCACAATTATTTTTATTGTTTTTAAGTTCTTCAATTTTGTTCTGATATTCATTAATAATACTTTCGTTTTTTTCTAATATTTGTAATAATTCTTTTATTTCTAATTTTATTGTTTCATCAAATTCTTGTTTTGATTCATTATTGTTATTTTTTTGATTTTGATACTTTTTATCATTTCATAATTAATTTTAATTGAATCTTTTATATCATTTAATTGTTTTAATAGTTCTTGACAATTAATTACATGATTTTTATTTTTTTCTTCTTCAATTATGTTATTAATTTGATTTTTGATATTTTCAATTTGTTTTTCAATAGCTTCTTTTTCTTCAATATGATTTTCAATATTTTCTATTGTACTTGGATCGTTTTTTATTTCTTCAATTTCTGTTTCTTTATTTATTAGTTTTTTTTCTAATTCTGCTAATTTTTTTTCTAATTTTTCTTTTTTTCATTATTTTTATTACCTTTATTTTCTTCTTTTAGTTTTTTAATTTCGTGATTGGCTTCATTTAATTTAGTTTCAATTTCTGCTTTATTTTTTTCTAGTTCTGTTAGTTGTTTTTGTAGTTCTTGTATTTTTTCATTGTTGTTGTTATTTTTGTTTTCTTCTTTTAGTTTTTCAATTTCTTGTTTGGCTTCATTTAATTTAGTTTCAATTTCTGCTTTATTTTTTTCTAGTTCTGCTTGTTGCTTTTGTAGTTCTTGTATTTTTTCATTGTTGTTGTTATTTTTGTTTTCTTCTTTTAGTTTTTCAAATTCTTTTTTAACTTCTTTAAAAACAAAATTTCGGTGTTGTTCTAATAAAGTATCAAATTCTTCTTTTAGTTTTTCATTTAATTGAGTGGCTTCATTTAATTTAGTTTCAATTTCTGCTTGATTAAGTTTAGTTTGTTTCTGTGGAAACTTGGTTTGTGGTTTGTTGTCTTGGTTGTCCATTGTTTTCTTCTTTTAGTTTTTCAAATTCTTTTTTAGCTTCTTTAAAAACAAAATTTCGGTGTTGTTCTAATAAAGTATCAAATTCTTCTTTTAGTTTTTCATTTAATTGAGTGGCTTCATTTAATTTAGTTTCAATTTCTGCTTGATTAAGTTTAGTTTGTTTCTGTGGAAACTTGGTTTGTGGTTTGTTGTCTTGGTTGTCCATTGTTTTCTCCTTTTAGTTTTTCAATTTCTTTGTTAGATTCTTCTAGTTGTTTTTGTAGTTCTTGTGTTTTTTCAATATTATTGTTGTTTTCTTCTTTTAGTTTTTCAAATTCTTTTTTAGCTTCTTTAAAAACAAAATTTCGGTGTTGTTCTAATAAAGTATTAAATTCTTCTAGTTGTTTTTGTAGTTCTTGTGTTTTTTCAATATTATTGTTGTTTTCTTCTTTTAGTTTTTCAATTTCTTTGTTAGTTGTTACTAGTTGCTTTAATTTTTCTTCCATTTGTTTTAACTGCTTTTCTAATTCTTTTTCTTCTTCAGGTTTTTTTTCTTCGTCTAAGTCTTCTTTAATTTTGTTTTCAAATTCATTTATTGTATTTTTTATTTCATTATTGCTTGATTTATTGGTCATAAAATTTGTCTCCTTTTTTGTTTACTAAATTTAAATATTGTGACTCCTTTTATAGTAAGTTTAATAAAACATAAATTCATGGTAAATTTTTTTCCTTTTTAAATAATAAATAAATTAAGTTTTCTAAAAATTTATTTAAAAAATTAATGGCAATTTGATAGTTATTATTTTTATTAACATTAACTAAAATATTTAATTTAATATTTAATTATTAAATTTTAATTATTTATTGATATTTTTATATTTAAGATTTACCTAAAATAATTTTTATAAATTAACAAGCAAATTTATCTAACTGTTAATAAACAGTATCGCTTATATTTTTAAAAAATCTATAATTTTCAATAAAAAAGTATTTTAGGTAAATCTTAATTTAAGTTTATAATTGAAAAAATGAATATACAATAAAACAATATAAAGGCTTTGTGTTATATTTTTAATGCAATATAGAAAAATATATAAGGTACAGAGTTACTATAAAAATAGTTTAATTAAAGATTAAGTTTAATATTTATTTATATGATAAGATTAAATAATAATTGTTATAAACTGATATTCTTTATAATTTTTTAATTTATAAAAAATATTTAATCAATTTTATCTTTTTACTTGTAATAGTTTAGATTAATAGTTAATATTAACATTGAAATTAATATTCGTATTAATCAAAACTAGATAAGTACAATTAATGATAATTAGTTTTTAGCGAGAGTGAATGGTGTAAGCACTTAACTACTATTAATTAGAAGCTCCTAGTTTATTATTTTAATAATTAATTAAGTGCATTTATTTTGTAAATGAATTAGGATGGTACCGCGTTAAAAAACGTTCCTATTAAAAATAGGAACGTTTTACTATTTTAAGGAGAAAAAAATATTATGTTAATAAAATGAACGACAGATAAAGTTAGAACAACTTGATTAAATTTTTTTAAAAGTTATGATCATCATATTTTAGCAAGTGCTTCACTTGTACCAAATGATGATCCTTCACTATTATGAATTAATTCTGGTGTTGCTACATTAAAACCATATTTTGATGGACGACAAACACCAATTGCTAAAAGATTAGCAAATTCACAAAAAGCAATTAGAACTAACGATATTGAAAATATTGGTTTAACAGCAAGACATCAAACTTTTTTTGAAATGTTAGGTAATTTTTCAATTGGTGATTATTTTAAAAAAGAGGCTATTGTCTGAGGATGGGAGTTTTTAACTAGTAAAAAATGATTAAATTTAGATACTAATTTATTGTATGTAACAGTTTTTAATGAGGATGAAGAAACTTATGACTTATGGTTAAATACTATTAAATTACCAAAAGATCATATTATTAAAGGAACAAAAGAAACTAATTTTTGAGATATGGGACAAGGACCTTGTGGTCCTAATACTGAAATTTATTATGATCGTGGTATTAAGTATGATCCTAAAAATATTGGCATTAAATTATTAAAAGATAATATTGAAAATGATCGTTATATTGAAATTTGAAATATTGTTTTTTCACAATTTAATAATGATGGTAAAAATAATTATATTGATTTACCAAGGAAAAATATTGATACAGGTGCTGGTTTAGAAAGATTAGTAGCGATTTTGCAAGATGTTCCAACTAATTTTGATACTGATTTATTTCAAAATATTATTCATGAATGTGAAAAATTAACAACTTTTCGCTATGATATTAATAATTATTTTTCACAAGATATCAAACAGAAAACTATTAATATTGCGTTTAAAATTATTGCAGATCATATTCGCTGTTTAGTTTTTGCAATTAGTGATGGTGTCTTTCCTAGTAATAAAGATCGAGGATATGTATTACGAAGATTAATTAGAAGAGCTGTTGTATATGGACAAAAACTTAATATTAATGAACCATTTTTATTTAAGTTAGTTCCAGTTGTTGTTAAGAATATGGGTCAACATTATCAAGAATTACATGAGAAAATCAATTTAGCAATTAATGTTATTAAAAATGAGGAACTTAAGTTTTGAGTAACATTGATAACTGGTAAACAATTATTATTACAAGTTATTAAAGATAAGCAAAAAGTAGATGCGGCAGCTGCTTTTAAATTATTTGATACTTATGGCTATCCAATTGAATTAACATTAGAAATTGCTAATGAAAAAAAAGCTACTGTTGATTGAAAGGGTTTTTATAAATTATTAGATAATAGTAAAGATAATACAAGAAAAGTAAGAATTAATCATCAAGTTTTAACAGTACAATCTTCATTACTTACTAATTTAAAAGTTCCATCAACTTTTATTGGTTATCAAAAAGAACAAGTAACAACAAATATTGCTTTTATGTTTAAAGAAGAACAAGCAGTAACAAGTTTAAAAAATGAAATCGGATATTTAATTTTAGATGAAACTCCTTTTTATGCTGAAAAGGGAGGGCAGGCAGCAGATGATGGTGTTATTAAAAGTGCAAATAGTATAGCAACTGTTATTGATGTACAACAAGCTCCACAAAAACAACATATTCATCAAGTTGAAGTAAAGGGTGAATTAACACAAACGGATGTTGTTGATGCACAAATTAATAGTTTACACCGCTTATTTACAAGAAAAAATCATTCAGGAACTCATTTATTACATGCTGCTTTAAGAAAATTATTAGGTTTACATGTCATGCAATCAGGAAGTTTTAATAATTATCAATATTTGCGATTAGATTTTAGTCATTATGAAACTTTAGCGCCAGAACAGATTGTAATGTTAGAACAACAAGTAAGTAAATGAATTAAAGGTAATTATCCTTGTCAAATCATTTATTGCAAGTATGAAGAAGCAATAAAAATCGGTGCTTTAGCTTTTTTTGGTGAAAACTATGAAGAAGAAGTACGAGTAGTTAAATTTGGTGATTTTTCAATTGAACTTTGTGGTGGTACTCATTGTGATAATTCGCAAGAAATAGAACAATTACTAATAACTAGCATTGAATCAAAGGGTTCTGGTTCTTATCGAATCCATGCCTTAACATCAAATAAAACTGTTAATCGTTATTTAACACAACAAATAATGATGATTAAAGAACAAAGTAATAATTTATTTATCCAATATCAAAAAATTAAAGATAATGGTAAGCAAGAACAAGCAATTGCAAAAACATATCATGCTATTAAAAGTTTAAAAACAACAACTGTGGATTGAAGAAAAGGTAAGTTATTAATAGTAGAATTACAAAGTTTGTTTAAAAAGTGACAAATTAATATTGCAGAATTAAATCGACAAAAAATAGTAAAAAAATATTTAAATTTAATTCCTAAAACAAAAAACAATTATAAATTATTAATTACAAATTTTGAAAATTTAGATATTAAAACGTTAAGAGAAATTATGGAACATTATCGTAATCAATATCAAAATATTATTATGATTTTTATTAATAAAATTAGTAATCAAGAATATTTAGTATTAGTTGCCTCAAGTAAAGAATTACATAGTAATAAGCAATATCAAAGTAATAGTATTTTGCAAAAGATATTAAAAAAATATAATGGTAAAGGTGGGGGCAGTTCAATTTTAGCACAAGGGAAGATTGATAAACTTATTTCTGAACAAGAAATTATTGAAAATATATTGTAATATATAAAATATTATTGATAATTAATAACCGCAAGGTTATTTTTTGATTTAAAAATAAGAATTCTAATATAGAAAATATCTATATTAAGAATTAATATTTATTAAATTAAAACAATTATTATCACTTAAAATTACTTTTACGATATTTCTACAATTAGTTTTGATATAAATCATGTTGGAATTTATTAATAAAAATCATGTAAAATAAAGATATTAAAAAAATAAGGAGGTTGTTTATTTTTTTCTTTTTTAGTATCTTCAAAATATCTTAAGTTAAAACTATTGAATTTTATATCTTTTTCTCCTTCACTAAAATAACTAGTTAAAATCAAATGATTTTAACTAGTTAAATTAACTTTTTCTTTTAAAGGTGTAAAACATAAAACATATCATAAAACAAGAGTTTTAATAAAATTATGTACTAGTTATTAGAGCAGGCTGATGGCAAATCAAACTATGAATTCCACTTTTACCAAGAATAAGTTCACGAGCATTAAGTAAAATAATTTGTTTATTACTAAAGATATTGGCTTTTGATAATGTATCTAAAAGTTGAGTTTCACTTTCTTCATCATCAAAGGTAGGAATAATAACAATTTTGTTACTGACATATAAGTTAAGATAACTAGTAACAAGTTTTTGATTTTTTAGAATCCGATTATGATAAATATTAAAATCGATCATTTTAATATCATCGGCATTACGAATGTCATTTTTTGGTAAGGGAACTTTTATAATTTTATATTTTTTACCATGAGCATTTGTTGTTTTTGATAATATGTCTCAACAATTTTTAACTGCCAGATAGCGATCATCAATAGTATTTTCTGTTCAACTTAATAAAATAGTAGTACTGTCAACTAGACACATAATATTATCTAATCGTCCTTTGGTTTCATCATATGGTAAACCATAAGGTATTCAAATAATATTTAAGACATTTAAATAATCTTTTAGATATGTTTCTGCTTGTTCTTGAGATAAATTAGGATTACGTTCCTGGCATAAAATGCCTTCATAACTAGCAAAGCAAGTACCTTCACCATCGACCATAATCATACTAGGTTCTAAGATGATTGGTAGAAAATAGTAATCAATTTTTTGTAATTCAAATATTTTATATGCTACCATATCATCATCATTTCAAGGCCAATAAATCCCTGCTATTTCTCCTCCTCAAGCATTAAAATTAAATTTTAATCCTCTCGTTTGCTTTGTTTCTTTGTCTTGCAAAAATATTGGACCATAATCACGAATAAAACAATCATTAGTAGACATTTCAATAATTGAAATATTTTTATTTAATAAATTTCTAGCATTATTAAATTGATTTTTACTAACAATCATATTAACATGTTCATGTTCACTAATAATATTAGCAAGTTTACTTATTTTCTCTTGTGCTGGTTTAGCACCTAGTCTTCAATTATCAGTTCTTTCTGGTCATACCATTCAGCATTGTTGATGTTCTAAAAATTCAGGAATAACATAAAAATCATCACTGCTTGGTATTGAATAAATCTTTTGTGCCATTGATAGTAGCTTTCCTTTCTTACTTAGTAGCTACTGAATAGTTCCCTTATTTTATTAATGATTCCTTTTTTTATTATACTAAATATTTTATTTGTTTAAAATTATTTTATTAACTAACATTTTTTTATTGAACTTTTTTATGATGATATTAAATAACAATGTAATGATGTTCTGACTCATTTTCTAACAATGAGGTTCTTTCATTAGCAATTTTGTTAATATCATTAGTATCTTTTGGAAAACATTTATTACTAATATTTGAAATAGCACTACCAATTCCATGTGCTAAGTTGGATCTTAATCAATATCCAATAATAGGTGAAAATGTTGTACTAAATACCATCCCATAGATTGTCATTCTTGCTTCTGGCTGTTTAAAACCATTTTCATTTTCTATTATTAAATTATAAAAAAAATAAGTTGTTGCACTAAGTGCAACAGTAGCACCTAATGTTTTAGTTGTATACTCAAAGTATTTTTAAATTTTATTCATTTTTTTCTCCTTTCAAAATAAAAAAACTATTACTTTAATTTCAAAGTAATAGTTTATAAACTAATATTAAGTTTATATTTTTATTCTAACATATTTTTTTATTTTAAATTAAATTATGAAGTTTACCAGTAAAAGATAAAAAAGAAACAAAAAGTAATATTTTATTATCTAATTTTAAGGATAAATAAAGTAAAAAAATATTAAATGATTATTTAATATTTTTTATTCCTTAGATGAATTATTTTTTTTAATGTTTTTTAATATTGCTTCAATATTTTTAACTCTAGTGTTGGTATTATCATATTTAAAACGTAATTCAGGAACTTTATACTTATTACTTGTTTTAGCAAGACTACTTCGACAAAATCCTTTTGCTTTTTCTAAGCCATCACTAATAGTATTAATATCTAAATTATCTAAGTATATAGTTCAATAAATAGTAGCATAACTATTATCTTTAGTTATTTTGACATTGGTAATCGTAATATCTTTGAAAAGAATATTTTTTGATTCTTTTTTTAAGATATTACTAATTTCTTTTTTCACGAAGCTCTCTTGTTGTTCAAATTTAATATTAGCCATCCTACTTTGTCTCCACTTCTTGTACTAAATATGATTCAATAATATCATCTTCTTTTAAATCATTAAAATTTTTAATAGTGATTCCACACTGTGTTTCTTTTTTAGCGATTTTTAAATCATTTTTTTCATGTTTTAAACTACTAATTTCACCATTATAAATAACAACATCATCACGGATGACATGGATTTTGCTATTACGTTGAATGATACCACTAATAACAACACAACCAACTATTGTTCCTACTTTTGAGAAGTGAAAAGTTTTAATAACACGTGCTTGACCAAGAATTTTATCTTCATAGGTTGGTTCTAATAATCCTTTTGCTGCAAGTTGTAATTCTTCAGTTATTTTATAAATAATATTATGTAATCTAATTTCAACACCAGCATTAGTAGCAGCTTCACGAACAACATGGTTAGGACGAACATTAAAACCATAAATGATACTTCCTGATGTTTGTGCAAGTTTAATATCTGATTCACTAATACCACCGATAGTTGCTCTAATAAATTTAATAGCAATATCATTAACATTAATTTTATTTACTGCCTGAACAATTGCTTGTACTGAACCTTGAGTATCTGCTCGTAAAATAACATTAATTTGTTTTAATTCACCAGTAGCAACATCTTGTGTTAAATTGCCCAAACTAATTTGTTTATTATTTCTGATTTTGTTTGTTTCTTCTGTTTGTCTTACCAATGCTACTTTTCTTGCAATTTTATCATCATTAAAAACAATAAATGATTCACCAGGAGTAGGAGCTGTTTCAAATCCTAAAACTTGAACTGGCATTGATGGACCAGCTTTGGTAATGATTTTACCAGTATCATTAATAAGACGTTTGATTTTACCTTTAACACTACCAGCAACGACAATATCAGTAACTTTTAATGTTCCACCTTGTACTAATAAAGTACAAATTGAACCAACATTTTTATCATGATGAGATTCAATAACAGTACCATTAGCAAATCGATTTGGATTAGCCTTTAATTTTTTTAATTCAGCGGTGATTAATATTGCTTCTAATAAATCATCAATACCTTGATTTTTTAAAGCACTACCATAAACAAAGATAGTATCCCCACCTCATTCTTCAGAAGTTAAATCACAATTGGCTAATTCATTCATAATCCGATCAGTATTAACATTTGATTTATCCATCTTGTTAACAAAAACAATAATGGAAACGCCAGCTATTTTGGCATGATCAATTGCTTCACGTGTTTGTGGCATTACACCATCATCACCTGCAACTACTAGCACAACAATATCAGTAATTTTAGAACCACGTGAACGCATTTCAGTAAAGGCTTCATGACCAGGTGTATCAATAAAAGTAATTAATTTGTTATTAGTTTTAATTTGATAGGCACCAATGTGTTGGGTAATACCACCATGTTCTTGATTAGTAACTTTTGAATTACGAATAGTATCTAATAATGTTGTTTTTCCATGATCAACATGCCCCATAATGGTAACAACAGGTGGTCGTTCTACTAAATTTTTTTTATCATCTTCAAGATTAATATTTTCTAATAAGTTTTCATATGTAATAACTTTAGTTTTTTCAAAATCAATATCTCATTCTAAGCAAAGTTCAAGCATTAATTCTTGATTTAATACTTGATTTTGATTAAATAATTTACCTTGTTTCATAAAATATTTAATAATATCAGTTACTGGATGATGGATTGCTTTAGCAAATTCAGCAACAGTTAATGGTTCACTATATAAAAATACTCCTTTTTCATTAATTTGCGATGTTTTTTGTTTAAGTTGTTGATTAATATTTTGTGTTTGTTGAGATATTCGTTTTTTTGCCATTTGCATCCCGCCTTTCGCTTGGAAAAATTAATCTCAGTTTGTTTTAATTTCATTAATTAATTGTTCATAAAATTCATTTGGAATTTTTGTTTTTAATGCACGCTCTAATGCTTTACTTTTAATAAGTAAAGGTATTAATTCAATTTTTGGTTGGATATAAGCACCACGACCATTTTTTTTACCACTTTTATCGATGAATAACTGTCCTTCTTTATTAATAACAATTCTAATTAATTCGCGTTTTGGTAGAATAGTATTAGTAATGATACATTTACGCATTGGTATTTTTTTACATTGGATTAAAGGTATTTTATTCATAAATGCCCTACTTTATTACTAATACTTTTTATTTTTTCATTGTGTTTTTTTCAGTAATTCAGTGATAAACTTTTCATATTCACTTTCTTTAATATTACCATTTCAAGTAAATTTAATATTATTTTCTTTAGCTTGTGCTAATGAAGTAATATTAATATTTCAGTGAGTTACACCAGCAACCAATTTAGCAGCCATTCCGTTTTTACCAATAGCTAATGATAATTGTTCAGTAGGAACAATAATATTTGCTTGTTTTGTTTCTTCATTAATCTCAATTGAGATTACTTTTGCTGGTGTTAAAGCATTAATTATATATTCTTTAATATCAGGATTTCAGGCGATAATATCAATTTTTTCACCACTTAATTCTTGGGTAATTAGTTTTGTTCTTTCCCCCTTTGGACCAATACATGCCCCAATACCATCAATAGTTGGATCATGACTAAAAATAGCAACCTTAGCTCTAATGCCAGGAATGCGGGCAATATCTTTAACTTCAATTACACCTTGTGCAATTTCAGGAACTTCTAATTCTAATAAACAGCGTAAAAAATTAACATGAGTTCGAGAAGCTAAAATTTGACCATAGTTTTTATTTTTAATGATATCTTCAACATAAAATTTAATATATGTATTATTAGGAATTGGTTTATTTTTTGGTAAGATTTCACTAGGAATTTGGTTTTGTTTTGGTAAAAAAGCATAAGCTCTACCAATTTTAATTAACATATAAGTTTCTTCAACACTTTCAATAGTACCAATTAATATATGATCTTTTTTATCAATAAATTCATCATAAATTGATGATTTTTCAGCTTCACGGATTGATTGTTTCACTACTTGAATTGCTTTAAAAATTGATAGACGAGAAAATTGATCACTAGGAATGATTTGGGTATAGCTATCACCAATTGTTAAGCCAGGTTTTTTTGTTTTGATTGTTGAAAGTGCAATTTCTAATTCAGGATTTTCAACTTTCGCTACTACAGTTAAATCTTTTAAAATTTTAATAGTACCTTTATTTTGATCAATTTCAATTTTAATATTAGTACTATCATCACGATGACTTTGATATTCATATGCTTTTTTTAGTCCTTCTTTTAACGCTTCAATAATATCTTCTTTTGCTATTTGTTTTTCTTCAGCAATTTCATTTATCGCATTTAAAATGATTTGACTAATTTCTGTATCCACTTTTTTTATCCTCCTTATTTTTATAAACATTATTGTTTATTATATTTGTTAATATTTGAAATAGATTTATTGCAAAATGAAAATATATTTTAAAAAATACAAAAAAATAAAATATATTACATTAGAAATAATAAAGACAGCCAGTAGCTGTCTTGCTATAATTCTAATTCATAATTTATTATACAATATTATTACTTTGAAAACAATATATATTTTATGAAAGATAAGATAGCTAAAATATATAAATAAAAAAATCCTGAAATATATTTCAGGATTTTTCATATTATATTACTCAATAATCTTGGAAGTACTGTAGAGAGTATATATAAATAATTAAAATGTTCAATGATGAACAATAAAATTTTATCATTTTTGAAATTTTTTTTTAAATTAAGCAAAATAACACGAAAAAATGAGTATTAATATTAAAATAGTATTTAAATACTATTTAAATAAAAAAGAGTGTATAATTAACATCAGGAAATAGTTTATATTTTTGAGATAAAGATATCCAAGGAGGAAAATACTATGAGAAGTATGAAAACATTATTAAGACTAATGGGTGCTGTTACTTTAAGTACAGTGGCAGCAAGTTCAGTCGTTGCTTGTGGTAATGCCAAAGCACCACAATTAAATGGTAAATATGCTGTATTATTAGGATGATATAGTGATGAAACAACAAGTAACATAAACCAAAAATTGAATAAAGATGAAACTGTGTCTGAAAAATATTCAATTATTGCAGATGATTCAAAGATAGTTTCTGATAATCTTTTTAAAAATCAATTATTAACTCAAGGTTCTGTTGCAGATAAGTTTAAAGCAAAAAATGTTGATGCTGCAAAATTTTTAGTTGATTTAGGATTTAAATCAGGTAATGAAAGTCAAGATTATTCACAAACAGATACTGATGCTATTAAAACTTTAAAAGTAAAGATTACAAGTACTGAAGCAGGTAAAATTGAAGCAAATTCTGGAAAAACTGATTTTAATGTTGGAGCTGGTACTTGTCAAATTAGCATTATGGATAAAGATGGCGCTGATGCTAAATCTATAAAAGATTATACTATTAATACTTTAAAAAAAGATAATATAGGTGTTCCTAATGTAGTAAGTTCCCTTGTTAAAAAGGATAATTTAGTTTTGACTAAGAAAAATGGGTATGAACAAGAAGTAAAAGTGCTTACATCTTTATCTTGAGTTACTGGAAAAGATAAAGAAAAAAAACTATATGATTCTTTAGTTAAATTATTTGGTAAAGAATCACTAAGTTGAGCTTCTGATGCCTCTGGACAAAATTCTATAACTACTTATCCTGCAAGTGGTAAGGCATACTTAATGGTAAATTTTGGAAATGTAAAAGTTTTAACTAATTATATTGACTGTGGAGATTTACAAGCAGTTTAGTTATTAACTATTTTAAAAGATTGCAATTGCAATCTTTTTTTAATTTATTTTCATTTTCTTTGAATTTTTATTTTGTTATAGTTTATAAATTATCAGATCTGTGGTTATCATTAATAATTAAAATCGAACTAGAAATCAATGTAAGATGCTATCTTTCAATCTTATAAAATGATATTATTAATTATAAAGCAATTAAAAAGGAGTCAGTATGTTAAAAGCAGGAAGTATTTTAATATTTATTATTTTTATTTTAGAATCAATATTTATTATTCCTTTATTATGAACAATCCCGGGTTTTATTTTATATCAAAAAGTAAGTAAAGGTGAAGCTTCTGCAGATCAAAAAATTGCTTTAGCAATTTTGGGTATTATTTTTGGTGCGGCATTAGGAATTGTTGGTGGAGTTTTAATGTTAGTTGATTTAAATAATGATGAAAACAAAATTCAAAACTACTAGTAAAAACATTATTAATTAATGATGTTTTTTATTTTTTAAGTAATTTTCCATTGGTTTTAGTAAAAATTATTATATAATTTTTATAGTTTGATTGAAAAACAACTTAAAAATTATTAATAGGAGGAACACAAAGATGGAAGCTATTATTTTAGAAACTACAAACTTTATGAACGAAATAATTTTCTGTTATAAAGGCGAAATTAATAAAATTCGCACTGGTAGAGCTAACCCTAATATTTTAGAAGGTATTAATGTTAAATGTTATGGTGGTGTTGATAGTTTACATAATATTGCGCAAGTTAAAGTAGCAGAAGCTCATCAATTATTAATTAAACCATATGATCGTAGCTTAATTAAAGCTATTACTGAAGCTGTTATGAAAGCTGATTTGAAGTTACAAATTAAAACTGAAGCAGAAAATGTTCGCTTAATTTTTCCACAATTAACAGAAGAAGTTCGTAAATCTTTAGTTAAAGATTTGAATAAAAAAACTGAAGAATATAAAATTAAAATCCGTAATTGTCGCCGTGATGCTGTTCACAACTTAAAAAAAATAAAATTACCAGAAGATCAAGAAAAACATGGTGAAACTGCAATTCAAGAGTTAACTGATAGTAAAATAAAAGCACTTATCTTAATTGAAAACAATAAGAAAGCCGATTTAATGAAAATTTAGCAATAAATAGTTAGGGGTTAAATATTGTGAAAAGCAAAACAATAAATAAAGAAAATTTAAAATCTAAGGTTTCTTTTTTTAAAAAATTTAATAATTTTTTTATAAGTTATCGAACACGTATTGTAACAAGTTTTATGTTACTTGCTTGTGCTGTAGGATGAATGTTTATTGGTGGTGTTTATTTAGAACCAATTTTTGGTAATAAACCACAATGATCTGCTTATACATTTATGGTAATTAATACTGCTATTTTTAGTGGTTGTTTATGAGAAATTATTAATTTAAGAAAAGATGCAAAGTGATCAGTTTTACTTAAAATTTTTATTATTTTAACAGGAATTATATTGTTATGAGTTCCCATTGGTAAAGAAACTTTTGGTCCTTATATTTATAATCATTATTGATTTGAAACGTGAATGACTTTATTAATTTTATTATTTTTCATTTGTATTTTTCTGTTAATTGCATGAAGAAGTAAAAATTTTCAATTAGCTGATGTTATTTTTATTTTTACTTGAATCATTTATTTAGTGTTTGCTTTTAAAGCCGTTAATTTTTTAATGTTATCACAAGTTAATCTTTCAAAATTAGGTTGGCCATCATTATTATTAGTATTAGTAATTGTTGTTGCTAATGATGTTGGAGCTTTTATTGGTGGTGTCATTTATGGTAAAACTAAAATAGCACCAAAAATATCACCTAATAAAACTTGAGAAGGTGCTATTACTGGCTTAGTAGCAGCAATTATTTTAAGTATGGTAACAGTAACTATTTTTTTACAAACAAGTAATTACAATCCATTGCCATTTTTAGCAGCTAATAGTAAAGCGCCAGTTTATATTGCTTATCTTGCTACTAGTTTTATTCTTTCAATTGCTAGTCAAATGGGTGATTTACTATTTTCTTATTTAAAACGTAATTATCAAGTTAAAGACTTTTCAAATATCTTACCTGGACATGGTGGATTATTAGATCGCTTAGATTCATTTTCAGCAGTAGTTATTTTTGCATATTTAATTGCTTTAGCAACTATTGGCTAATATAAAAAGGATAAAATTATGCATACATTTCTTGCCATTTTAATTGGTATATTTACAATATTATTTTTAATTACCTTACATGAATTTGCCCATTTTGTGATTGCTAAATTATCAGGAGCATATGTATATGAATTTGCAATTGGTATGGGTCCAAAACTTTTACAATGAGGTAAAAAAGAAACACGTTATACTTTAAGGTTATTACCATTAGGTGGTTATGTTGCTATTGCTTCAGAAATAGCTGATGCTCCAAAGGGACGAGAAGCAGAAAAAATTGATAGTAAACAAATGATGGAAAACTTACAACGTGGTAAAAAGGCAGCATTCATTAGTGCTGGTGCCCTAATGAATTTATTATTAGCTTTTATTTTATTGATGATTGGCTATGGTATTTATCCATATAAATATGATCCTAATTTACCACCAACATATGCAACAACAGGTCCATTGTTTGCTGCTGTTGAAGAATATAATCAAGAGCATCCAAGATTTCCAATCTTAGATAGTAGCGCTATTACTGGTATTTATAATACTGGTATTGCTGAATCTGAACAAGCAATTTTATCATATTATGATTTACAAGAATGATTAAATAAGTATAATAAAAAAGTAGGAGAACCAGCTGAGATTAAAAATTATCAAGTTACTTTTGAAGCAGATAAAACAAAAACTGTTACTTTTAAGCCAGAAGAAAATAAGGGAGTATTGCTTATTGGTATTAGTCAGGGTAGTTATCATTTAACTGCCGGACAGGTTATTAGCCATGGTATCGTTGATACTTTTAAAGACAGTTATAGTTTATTGCAAGCATTAGGCCAATTAGTAACTTTTCATTGACAAAATTTATCAGGACCGGTTGGTATTGTTAAATCAACTAATAGTTTTTTAAATTCTAATCTATCATCATCGCAAGCAGCAAGTACATATTTTCGTTGAGCAGCATTATTATCATCTAATTTATTTTTATTAAATATGTTACCAATTCCACCATTAGATGGCTATAAATTTGTTGAAAATGCTATTGAAGCGATAACAAGAAAAAAATTAAATGAAAGATATAGGATTATTGTTAGTATCGCTGGCGCAGTATTATTTTTAGTTATATTTATCGCTATTACTATTAAAGATATATTTTTTTAAATTTATTAAATTGTAAAATCATTATTATTTTATTTTTTATAAAATTTTAAGTTTTTCGTTAGTGATATTTTATAATGCTTTTCTAAATTAAAATAAAAACTTAAATAATTAAAATTTACATCGATTGTTTGCTCCTAGAATAATTATTTTTTCTTCAACAAATTTTTGAACTGCTGTTATTGCATTCTCTATTAAAATATCGGTGTTAGATAAATGAGGATTAGTTTTAAAACTTTGTTTTAAACTTTCAATATAAACTTTTCTTAAATCACTACTAATGTTAACTTTGGTAATGCCGGCTTTAATTGCTAAAATTAATTGTTCATCATTAATAGTTACATTATCATGTAATACTAAGAAAATTTCAGGCATTTTAATCGCAATTTCTTTAATTAAAGAAATTTTTAGATCTTGTTTATTATCTTGATCATGACTATTAATAGCAGCAAATACAAGACCATTAATATTTGTTTTATTTCTAAAAAAACTGCTTGGTCAATTAAACTAATATCATTATTAATATCATCTTTTTCATTACTATAGATAATTTCAGATTCAACACTTATTCCTAATGGAGCAGCAAAATGAACGATTTCTTTTGTTTTTTCAATATTTTCTTTAGTTGAATGATTAGCAAAATTTAACATAACTGAACTAAAATCAGATGTGACTTTAGTTTTAATAAAATGGGGATCAAGACAATGGTCTAATTGTAAGAAAATTGGTATTTTTGCTCGATTAACAGTATTATTGATAATAGGAAGTACATATTTTAGATTCATGAATTTAAGGGTACTAGGTGTTATCATTAAAATTATCGGAGCATTTTGTTTTTTAGTTGCCTTAGTAATTGCAATTAACATTTCAAAATTATCAATGTTAAAACTTGGAATTGCATACTTATTAAGTTGCGCATCTTTTAACAATGTTTTAAAGTTAATTTTCAATTATTGTCACCTAACCATTCTTTTACTTAATTATATCAATAATATTATTTTTTCAGTAATATTTAATATTAAACTTTAATTATACATTGATAATATGAAAATTTAGTTGTATTTTGTTTTTAAAATATGTACTATTTTAGTAGATAGATAGAAATTAAAAAAATAAAACAAAGTAAATTCTTAATATTCTTATTTTAATCTTAAAGTAATTTGATTAAGACTTTTTTATTTTATATAGAAAGGATAATGAAATTATGAAATATTTTAGTATAATTTATTGAGTTAAAATGTACTTATTAAGTGTTCCTTTTGATGAACAACAAAATAAAAACACTTATGGTTTACAACTTGCACCAAAAACCACAAATAACTCATTAATGTTAAATTTATTAACAAATGAAACAATACTAGCAAATTAATTATTAAATGAAAAGCAAAATGATTCATTATCAGTTTTGACTTTTAATGGAAGTAAAAAACAAGTGAAGCAAATTTTGCCAAATTTATTAAAAATTGCTGAGATGAGTAAAAAACAAATTCAACCTTTTATAAAAGAACAAGGAAAAAAGTTTGCTCATAGAAGATTTAAAAAACAAATTAGTGCCATTACCAGAAATAAAGTAAAAATGAATGAGATAATGCCTAAACAAATTCCTCAATTTGAACTTTCAAGAATTAAATCATTTACAAAAAATGAACTGCAATTATTTACTGCACAACAAATCCCATATTTTACTGCGCAACAAATTGCAGAGTTTACTCCTATCCAAATCCCATATTTTATGAAAAACCAAATTCAAGCATTGACAAAATCACAAGTATCACAATTTATGGTAGAACAAATCCCATATTTTTCAAAAGAACAAATGTCATTTTTTAATGCACAACAAATCCCATATTTTACTGAAAAACAAATTAAAGTTTTGACAACAGAACAATTGCAAATATTGTGACCAGAACAAATCCAAGCATTTTGACCATGACAAATTTCAGAACTAACAACACAACAAATCCAAGCATTTACAACAGCACAAATCCAAACACTAACAAAAGAACAAATTTCAGAACTAACACCACAACAAATCCAAACATTAATGGCAAAGCAAATTCAAGCATTAACAAAAGAACAAATTAAATCATTAACAAAAGAACAAATTTCATGATTTCAATCATATCAAATCCAAGCTTTAACACCACAACAAATCAAAGCATTAACAACACCACAAATCCAAACATTAACACCAGAACAAATTTCTGAACTAACAGCAGAACAAATCCAAACATTTTGATCATGACAAATTTCATGATTGACAGCAGAACAAATCCAAGCTTTAACACCACAACAAATCAAAGCATTAACAACACCACAAATCCAAACATTAACACCAGAACAAATTTCTGAACTAACAGCAGAACAAATCCAAACATTTTGATCATGACAAATTTCATGATTGACAGCAGAACAAATCCAAGCTTTAACACCACAACAAATCAAAGCATTAACAACACCACAAATCCAAACATTAACACCAGAACAAATTTCTGAACTAACAGCAGAACAAATCCAAACATTTTGATCATGACAAATTTCATGATTGACAGCAGAACAAATCCAAGCTTTGACATCAAAACAAATCAAAGCATTATCAGAATGACAAATTTTAGAACTAACAATTGAACAAATTCAAGCATTGACAACAGTACAATTATCACAATTTATGGTAGAACAAATCCCATATTTTACGAAAGAACAAATGTCATTTTTTACTGCACAACAAATCCCATATTTTACTGAAAAACAAATTCAAGTTTTGAAACCACAACAAATCCAAGCATTTTGGACATGACAAATTTCATGATTAACACCAGCACAAATCAAAGCATTAACAACAGCACAAATCCAAACATTTTGACCATGACAAATTTCATGATTAACACCAGAACAAATCATAGCATTGATACCAAAACAAATTCAAATATTAACAGAATGACAAATTTTAGAACTAACAGTTAAACAAATTCAAGCTTTGACAGTAATACAAATTCAAGCATTAACAACACTACAAATCCAAACATTAACAAAAGAACAAATCCAAGCATTAAAGCCAGAACAAATCCAAGCATTATTAAAATGCCAAATTTTAAAACTAACTGTTGAACAAATTCAAGTTTTGACCAAAGAACAAATTAAAACTTTAACAACAGCACAAGTATCACAATTTATGGTAGAACAAATCCCATATTTTACGAAAGAACAAATGTCATTTTTTACTGCACAACAAATCCCATATTTTACAAAGCAACAAATCCAAACACTAACAACAGCACAAATCCAAACACTAACAAAAGAACAAATTTCATGATTTACACCACTACAAATCCAAAGTTTTTGATCAGAACAAATTACATGATTGACACCAGAACAAATTAAATCATTAACAAAAGAACAAATCCAAGGATTTACACCACAACAAATCCAAAATTTGAAAGAGGAACAAATCGCAGCATTTACTGCTGAACAAATTCAAGTTTTGACAGCAAAACAAATTAAAAATTCACAACAACTTTTATTAATAAAAAAACAACTAGTGATTTTTAATGCAACAACAATAAATGATTTTGATTTACAAAATCAAACTGTAACAACTGAATTAAATCAGCAAAGACCACCAAAATTATAATTTTCTTATTGCCTCATAATAAAATACATTATTATGAGGCATTTATTTTAAAATTTAGTTTAAAGTTTATTAAATATTGAGAATCAACTTTCATTGATAATAATATTAAATTTTTATTTTTTTTTATTTTTTTTCTTACTTTGTTTCTTATTTTTTTTATTAACTTTACGTAATATTTTTTGATAAGAATCATATAAACGATGTTCTGAAGCTTGATAGCGTTTGAACATTAAGTTATTAACTCAGATGTAAAAATATTGTAGACTAAAAACTAAACCAAAAACAAAAATAACAGCAGTAGCAGCAATTAATCACCCATATTGACCATTTGAATAATCAAAGAAAAAGTAAGGGTATCATGTATCTCGTGGTGGATGACCAGTTTCCATAAAATCTAAATAACGTAAATGACCTCTAATTAAAATAACAACACAGTAAATTGCTGGATAAAGAACAATTAATCATAAGTATATTTTATGTTGTTGTTTTAAGTTAACATATTGATGACCTGAACTAACGATAAAACTAGTAATCATAATTATTGGCATTAATAAATGTAAAATTAATGTAGCAATTCAATTATAGATAGTATATTGTTTTGGATCTTGTTCAGCAGTAAAAATTCCAATTCAAAATACTAACATAGTAATAGTAATGTAAACAGTTACTGCCAATCGAGTTTGAAAGCTTGGTTTTGTACCACGAAAATGAGCATCAAATAAGTAAACACAAAAATAAATAACAACCATATAATTACTTTCAGTAGTAAAAAAAGCATAGTAGTTACTTACTCGTTCGCCATAATTTAAAACTTTAAATTTTTCCATTGGCAAATATATGGTACTAATTAAATCAATAATTAAGAATAAAATTAGCATTATTAATGCCGATAAGCGTATATAAAAGTTAGCTTTATTGCTTAATTTATACATAAAGTCTCACATCTTTTCTCTTAATTATGTTGGTACTATAATTCTAACATTAATTGTGTATTTTCTTCTAAATGTTCTAATACCCCTAAATCATTTAATAATTGATAATTAGTTTTAGTAATATTAGTTCGTGATTGTAAATCATTTTTTGAAGTAATTGCTTGTTCATTTCTTGCTTTAACAATTGAAGTGGCCACAATTTCACCTAAGCCATCCAAAGTAATAAATGGTGGTAAAATTTGCTTTTCACCATTTATTATTTTTACTTGAAAAAATTTTGCGTCAGAATGTTCTAAACTAATATTACTAAATTTAATATTTCTGGCATGCATTTCTAATGCTACTTCCAATAATGGTATTAAATCTTTTTCTTTAGTAGTAACTGTATTTTTTTGACTATCATTTTTCCTTAAGCGATTATTAATATCTTTTAATTTATTACTGATTGCACCAATCCCTTGTAACATCGTTTTAATATCAAAAATTTCACATCTCGTTGTAAAATAAGTAGCATAGTATTCATGAGGATAGTAAACTTTAAATCATGCTACTCTTCATGCCATTAATACATAAGCAGTAGCATGGGCTTTGGGGAACATATACTTAATTTTTTTACAAGATTGAATATATCAATTGGGAACTTTTTTTTCTTGCATTAATTTTTCATATTCTTGCTTAATACCCTTTCCTTTTCGCACATCTTCCATAATATTAAAGGCAACTTTTGTTGGTAATCCTTGATATACTAAATAAGTCATAATATCATCACGACAACCAATGACATCTTTTAATTTCAATCCTTGTTGTGAAATTAATTCATCAGCATTATTTAATCAAACATCAGTACCATGTGATAATCCAGAAATTTGAACTAATTCAGAAAATGAAGTCGGTAATGTATCACTTAGCATTTTGCGAACAAAACCAGTACCAAACTCCGGAATGCCAATTGCTCCTGTTTTTTCACCAAGTAAATCATCACTGCTAATATTTAAGGCACTTAAATTAGAAAATAGTGATAAAACTTTTTCATCTTGATTAGGGATAGTTTTTGGATCAACACTAGTTAAATTTTCTAACATTTTTAATGCTGTTGGATCAACATGACCTAAAATATCTAATTTTAATAAATTATCATGAATAGCATTAAAATCAAAATGAGTAGTTTTTCATGTTGAACTAGTATCATCAGCTGGAAAATTAATTGGTGTAAAATCATTAATATTATATTCTTTTGGTACAACAATAATACCACCAGGATGTTGACCAGTTGTTCTCTTAATGCCAACGCAACCTTGACTTAATAATTCTAATTTAGCGGCGCTCATATTTGATTGACCAATTTTTTCAGCATAAGCTTTAACATAACCATAAGCTGTTTTATTAGCAATTGTTGAAATAGTACCAGCACGAAAAACATTTTCTTCACCAAACATTTCTTTAGTAAAATCATGCGCTTTCATTTGATATTCACCGGAAAAATTTAAATCAATATCAGGTGTTTTATCACCATCAAAACCTAAAAATGTTTCAAAAGGAATATCATGACCATCAGTAATTAAAACAACATTACATTGTGGACACATTTTTTTTGGTAAATCATAACCGCATTTATAAGATCCATTGCTAATAAATTTACTACTTTTACATTGTGGACATAAATAGTGTGGTTGGAGGGGATTAACCTCAGTAATGTTGGCAAAAGTAGCTACTAATGATGAACCTACTGAACCACGACTGCCAACAAGATAGCCATCTTGTAATGATTTTTCTACTAATTTATGGGCAATTCAGTAAACAACAGCAAAACCGTGAGTAATAATTGCATCTAATTCGCGAGTTAAACGTTTTTCAACATACATTGGTAATGGATTACCATAATGATTTCATGCTTGTTGATAACAAAGATTACGTAATTTAGTATCAACATTAACAATACTTGGTGTAAATAAGCCATCTTTAATTGGTTTAATCATTGCAAATTGGTTAGCTAGTTGCAAAGGATTATTAATAACAATATCATTAATTAGTTTCGGATCATCTAAAAAACTAAATTCTGCTAGCATTTGGTCAGTAGTTCTTAAATGCTGGTCAGGATAAGATGTAATTTTACCTCGACGATCAAATAATGGATGTAATAAGCCCCCAATTGCTTTACTATTAATAATTACATCACGATACATTTTTTCATAAGGATATAAATAATGAGCATCACTAGTAGCAATTACTAACTTATTTAATGCAAGAGCAGTATTAATAATTTTTTTAATAGTATCATGTAATTGTTCTTCAGTAATATTTCCTAGTTGTATTAAGTGACTATAAACAGCAGGTGGTTGAATTTCAATAAAATCAAATCATTGCATTGTTCTAATTAATTCTTGTTTAGTTTTATTTAATGCTATCTCAAAAACACTACCATTGACACAACTGCTACCAATTAATAATTCTTTTCGATTATTATTAATGGCTGCTGTTACAATTTTAGGCGTTTTATAAAAATACTTAGTATGAGATAGTGAAACTAATTGATATAAGTGTTTTAAACCTAATTGATTTTTTGCAAAAACAGTAATATGTTCGCCACGAAGTTTATAGTTAATTTGATCATTAATTAAATTATTAATTTCTTGCAAATTTAGACAATTAAATTCTGTTTTTAATTGTTGTAGCATTTTTAAGAATACTTGTGCTAAGACATTAGCATCATAATCAGCACGGTGAGCAATTTCATCATCATATTTAATACCATAAGTACGACAAATAGTACCTAAACGATAGTATTTTAATTGTCTTTGGATTACTCTAGTTAATTGTAAAGTATCAATAACCGGGTTAGTTAACGGCATTAATCCCAATTGTTTGATGGCAGCTTGTAAAAAACCAAAGTCAAAGTTAGCATTATGGGCAACTATTGTTTTATTACTAATAATGTCAATAATTGTTGGTAATACTTCTTGTAATGACGGTTTGTCTTTTAACATAACATTAGTAATATTGGTAAGTTCAGTAATATGTTCAGGAACTAAGTTATTAGGTTTAATTAAAATTGTATCTTGTTTTAAAATCATATTATCTTTAACAATCGTATAACCAAATTCAATAATTTCATGGTAATTAGTTGATAAACCAGTTGTTTCTAAGTCAAGAACAACGTATTCTAAGTCAGCTAATAGTGCATTAATAGTATTTTTAACAATTGTAATATCATTAGCAATTAAATCCATTTCAACACCATACATTACTTTTAATTGCGGATATTTTTTTGCAGCATTAGCAATATCTGGATATGCTTGGACATTTAAGTGATCAGTAAAACCAATAGCTTGATGTCCTCATTTAACTACTTGATTAATATAATCACTTGCTGAAGTAATGCCATCCATGGCACTCATTTTAGTATGGGTATGAAATTCAATTCTTTTCATTTTAGCATTATCATTATTATTGGCGTTTTTGTTATTTAAATCAATAATTAAATCATCAATTCATAATACTTGTTCTTTACTATAATTATCATAACGACTATTAGCATTAATTTTTATTCAATCATCAATTTTAATTGTATCAAATTTTTCATCTGGTTGGTCACTATTAATAAATGCTTTACAAGTGATGGCATCATGATAATCAGTAATTCAAAATGAATAAAATCATTTTTGCGTTTTAGTTAAAAATTTATTAACTTTAAAAACTTTACCGCTAATAATAATATTAGATTCATCACCAATGATATCTTTAATATTATGAGTTACTGCTGTTATTTCTAAATTAATATTTGCTTTTTTACGATAGTTAGTATTAAAACTTTTGCTTATATTACTACTAATTGGTTTTGTTTTTAAATTAGTAGTAACTTTACTAATTTCTGCTTTAGATTCATGTTCGTAACTAATGAATGGTTGCTCAGTTTTATTGATTTTAGTTTTTAATTGCATTTTTTTAAAACCATATTGGTGAAAATAATTAGTAAATTGTGAAAATTCATTAGTAATTAATTTTTCTTCAATACTATTGTGGATAGTAATGGTAATAATATTATTTTTATAATTAATTGCTGAATCTGGTAAGGAATAATAAATGCCAGCTAATAATTGTAATTTATGAGTTTTAATATAATGAAAATATGTTAAGACAGTTGTTTGTTCAGCAACAAAATCAACGTTGAAATCAATAGTAATGTTATTAGAAAAAGGTAATTTTTCAAAATGTTGTTCAAATTTTTTCAAAGTATTAATTGTTAAAAAATTAGGCAAGTTAATAAAGATTATTGCTTGTTGATTATGATAAAAATACTGTACTTTTTTAATAGTAGCATTATTAAATTCATTATCAACATCGTGAAATTCCATTTCATGGAAAAGTTTTTGTAAATCTTGGTTCATATATTTTCCCTCTCTTAATACTAAATAATTTAATAATAATTATTATTATTTTTTAGTTAAAAAACATCAAATCATTATTCCAATATTTATTCAAATTCTAAATTTTATATTTTAATTATATCTTAATTAAAAATCTTAATCTTAATCTTATATAAAAAAGTATCAAATTTTTAAAAATAAAAAATTAAAATCTTAATTAACGAATATAAAATGTCAAAATAAATTTGAATATAATATTGTCATTTTTTATTGAAAAAGTAGTGAATTAATAATTGCATTTTTCAAGTAAACAAGATAAGATTACTTATGGTAAATATTATGCCCACGTAGCTCAGTGGATAGAGCACCGCCCTTCTAAGGCGGGGGTCAGAAGTTCGAATCTTCTCGTGGGCGCCATTAAATTTTTAAAATACTAAGAAGGTCTAACTAAATAATGATAAATCATGACAATTATTATCAAGACATTATTGGTAAAATTAACCACCTCATTACTGAAAATAAATGAGATCAAGCAATGAAGTTGGTCAAACATGAATTAGAGATGCCTTATATTCCTATTCATCATGAAATGATATTACAAGAGTTACATCATAATATTATTACTCATATTAGATTAAACAATAAAAATGAAAATCATGAATGAAATCTAGATAAAATAAGTCGTGTATTAATGAACCCATTTGATGAAGAGTTTCACCCAGTGGCATTTTATTATTTACAAAGTTATAATGCTAGGTTAATTTTGCCAACAATTAAGATTTATCTTGCAAATAAAAATATCAATAATATCAATAAAACGCAGCTATTATTTATATTAAATAATCAAGGTATTGATGAAGAAATAGAAGTAATAAAAAGTCATGGTACATTTAAAGTTAATCCAAAAGAAATAACACAATGACAAGAATTGTCAGTATATTTAAAAATTACAAAAATATTTGAAGATGAAGTTCATATTGATAATCCAGGCGTTTACGGTATTTGTTTGTTTTTATTGGATAGTTATTTTGAGAATTTGTTTCCGACATTACCTAATAAAAAACAAGCAGCAGCATTGGCAGCTGCTTTATATGTCCGTGCTTGTAGTTTACAATTTATTAGTGTAAAATTAGTAGCAAGTGCTAAAAAGTTTAAGACTACTACTACCTTAATAAAAAAATACTTAACTATTATAATTCAACAACAAATTACATAAGGAGAATTTTGGAAATGACATTAAATATTATAAAAGATGAAAAAAATGGACTTGGAAAATGACATGTCAGTATTGATGCTAAAACTTGAAAAAACCAATTAGCAAAAGCAGAAAGTAAATTAATTGCACAAGTAGAAATTCCTGGATTCCGTAAGGGCAAAGTTCCTACTAAAATGGCAAAAAAACATGTAACAGCAGAACAAATTTTACAAACAGCAACGAAAGCGGTTATTACTATTGCTTATGATTATGCTTTAAAACAAAAACCTAACTTAATGCCTACTAATCAGCCGGAAGTTAAAATAGAAAAGGCTTCTAGTAAAGATTGTGAAATAATGTTTTTATTTGATTTACCAGCAGAAATTACTATTGGTAAATATCGTGATATTAATATTCTTAAACCAGTAGCAACTGTTAGTGAAGAAGAAATTGATGCTAAAATTAAATTGTTACAAGATAAGTTTGCTATTTATAATCCAAAAGAAACAGGAAACTTAGCAAAAGGTGACATTGCTGTTTTTAATTTTACTGGTTTTTTACAAGATAAAAAATTTCCTGGTGGTGAAGCCAAAGATATGGAATTGGAAATTGGTTCTGGCAAATTTATTCCTGGTTTTGAAGAAGGTATGATCGGAATGGAACCTAAAACAAAGAAAACTATTGAAGTTACTTTTCCAGAAGATTATCATGTACCTAATTTAAAAGGACAATTAGTAAAATTTGAAATTGAATTGCATGAAATCAAAACTAAAATTATTAATGAAGATTTAGCAGAATTAGTAAAAGATGTTAATATGCCAAATGTTACAACTAGTGAACAATTATTAGAAAATATTAAAAAAGAAATTGAATTACAAAAAACAATAACAATTAAAGAACAATTTATGGAAGAACTTATTGCTAAGATTGTTAAAGATTCAAAAATTATAATTCCAAGTTTTGCTGTTAAAAATGAAACTGAACGTTTAGAAAATGAATTTAAAAAACAGTTAGCTAATCAAAACTTTACAATTGAAAATTATATAACTGCCACTGGTTTATCTCATGAAGAAATTACTAATGAAATTAAAAAAGATGCAATTATGCAATTACAAAACTTTTTAGTTATTGAAGAAATCATTAAACAAGAAAAAATTGAAGTTACTGAAGAAGAAGTTCAAAATCAATTGCAGAAATTTTCTGAACAATTTAATATAACAATTGAAGAAGTTAAAAAAAATATTAAAGACTTAAGTTTGATTACTACTACATTAAAACGTAATAAAGCCTTTGATTTATTATGAGAAAATAATGGTAAAATTCAAAAAGAAACAACAAATGCTTAATTTGATAATTATCAAATAACCTAATTACCTAATTAATAATTAGGTAATTAGGTTATTTAGTATTTTTGAAAGTAAAAATTATCAAAAAAAAAATAAATGTAATAAAATACTACTAGTATGAATTAAAAACGAATTAAAATGCTGCTGTAATAGTATATTATAAATTAAAATTAGATATTTTAGCAATTACCTATTGCAAGTGCTAATAATTTATATTATAATCCAGTTAATACATTATTTGAGGTGAGACAATGAAGATAAAAAATATTACTAATATTCCTGTACTAGTAACAAGAGGAAGTTTTGTTTTTCCAACTGTTGAAATAGAACTAGAAGTTGGAAGACAAAAATCAATAGCAGCAATTAATGAATCAGTAGCTAAGTTTAATTCAGAAATTATTTTAGTTTCGCAAAAAGATCCAAAAGTAGATAATCCCCAATTAAGTGAAGTCTACAATCATGGTACTTTATGTAAAGTACAAATTCAAAAGAGTCACACTGATTCAACACTGACAGTTTCTTTTTACGGTCAACAAAGAGTTAAAGTCTCTAAATTTCATGATAATGATAAATTTTATGCAGGAGATGCTGAAACTTTAGTTAGTCCTAATGTTTCTAAAGTATTAGAAGAAGAGTTAATTCAAAGAATTGTTAATAATTTACAGCAAATTCTAGATGTCCATGGTTCAATACCACAAGGAGTAATTAGTCAAATTACTGATGGTATGAAAGCTAGTGAAATTATTGACAAAATGGCTCAATTTTTACCATTTTTAACTATTAATAAACGTCAAGAAATTTTACAAGAAATTGATATTAATAAGCGTTTAGACTTATTATTAAAAGATGTTGGTGGTCAAAAACAAGTAGGTGCTATTGAAAAAGATTTAACTGCTAAAATTAAGGATCGTATTGATGAACAACAACGTGAATATTATTTACGTGAAAGATTACGTGCTATTAAAGAAGAATTGGGCGAAATTGATGGTAAATCTAATGAAATGAAACGTTATTTAGAACGTTTAGAAACTGAACAATTTCCTGAAACAATTAAGACTCGTGTTCAAGAAGAAATTAGTCGTTATGAAGATATGCCCCAAGCTTCAAGTGAATCTAATATCATCCGTACATACATTGATTGAATGATGACTTTACCTTGATTTCAAAAGAGTGAAGAAAAATTTGATTTAATTAATGCTAAAAAAATTCTTGATAAATATCATTATGGTTTAGAAAAAGTTAAAGAAAGAATTATTGAATATCTTGCTGTTAAGAAAATGGCAAAGGCAATGCCTGGACAAATTATTTGTTTAGTTGGTCCTCCTGGGGTTGGTAAAACTTCGTTAGCTAAGTCAATTGCTGAAGCGATGGGACGTACTTTTGTTAAAGTTTCACTTGGTGGTGTTAAAGATGAATCTGAAATTCGTGGTCATCGTAAGACTTATATTGGTGCGATGCCAGGAAGAATTATTCAAGGTATGAAACGTGCTAAAGTTATTAATCCATTATTTTTATTAGATGAAATTGATAAAATGTCATCTGATTATCGTGGTGATCCCGCTAGTGCCATGTTAGAAGTATTAGATCCTGAGCAAAATGCTAATTTTTCAGACCATTATATTGAAGAAAATTATGACTTATCACAAGTTATGTTTCTAGCAACTGCTAATTATATGGAAGGAATTCCTGAACCATTGAAAGATCGGATGGAAATTATTGAACTTTCTTCATACACAGAATTAGAAAAACTTGAAATTGCTAAAAAATATTTAATTCCTCGCGTTATTCAAATTACTGGTTTAAATAATAAAATGTTAAAATTTAAACCAAATTCAATTGAAGAAATAATTAAATATTACACAAGAGAATCAGGTGTTCGTCAATTAGAAAGATTGTTAAATAAAATTGCTCGTAAATTTATTGTTAAACTTTTAAATAAAAAGATTAGTACTGAAGAAATTATTGCTGATAATGTTAAAGAGTATTTAGGAAAACAAATCTTTGATTATACGAAAAAAGAAAATGAATCACAAATTGGAGTAGTAACTGGACTTGCTTACACGCAATATGGTGGTGATATTTTACCAATTGAAGTAAATTATTTTAAAGGAAAAGGAAATTTAGTATTAACTGGTAAATTAGGAGAAGTTATGAAAGAATCTGCTACTATTGCTTTAGATTACATTAAGGCAAATGCCATTACTTTCAATATCCCTGATAGTTTTTTTGCTGAACATGATATTCATATTCATGTTCCTGAAGGAGCAGTTCCAAAAGATGGTCCAAGTGCTGGTATTACTTTAACAACTGCCATTATTTCTGCGCTAACAGGCAAGCCTGTATCAAAAGATATTGGAATGACAGGTGAAATTACGCTTCGTGGTCATGTGTTACCGATTGGTGGATTAAAGGAAAAATCAATTTCTGCCCATCGTAGTGGATTGAAAACAATTTTAATTCCAAAAGCTAATATTAAAGACTTAGAAGATATTCCAGAAGAAATAAAGAAGAAATTAAATATTGTACCCGTTGAATTTTATTCTGAGGTTTATGATTTTATTTTTAATAAACATAAAGCAAAAATTCATTCATCAATTAATAATATTAAATCAGCACCAACTATTGTTGATGAAGGTTAAAAATAATAATAAAAGTAACCACTTTTTGTTAGTGGTTACTTTTTTGTTTATCTTATTTAGTTGTCAATAACTAAAATTAATGATTATCATTTACTTTTTCTTTTTAATTTTATATTTTGTGTTATAAATTTAGGTTACTACCTAAATTTATGATAAAGTTGATTTAAATGAATTTGTAACATCAATACTATTTTTAAAATTTTCAGTTTCATTGACATTTCCGATATTAGTTCTTCACATTAGTTCACGTATTTTTACTAAGTTTTGTTGCTTAATTTATTTATTTTTTTGCAAAATAGTTATTTTTTTTCTATTTTTTTTGTTTAAGTTAACATATCCAAAAGTAATTATTTTTAAAATTTTATTTAGTTTATTATTTATTTTGTTATGATTAAATTTTGCTTCTAATAGAGATGTTAGTGTTATAAAATCATTTTCTATTTTGCTTAATGATTGTAATGATGATATTTTTTGTTTTAAAACTTCTTGTTTAATATTAGTATTTTTTTATTATTTTCTCAAAAAACAAAAATATCATTATAATCATTGCTATAAACTTCAATCGGATAGTGAAGGAAAGGATCAATAATATTGTAGTTACTTCATATAAAATTAATATTTTTTTCTAAATCATTAATATTCATTTTTTAATTTCTCCTCTTTTAAAAAATAAAAATTATTTATAATTATAAATAGTTGTTTTAATATATTTTATCAAAATATGTTAAACATAAAAATTATAAAATTATGCATGGACAACAGTTATTACCATATTGCATTTTTTTTATTTCTTTTTCTGATTTTATCTTATTTATATTATCATTTGTGATATTATCAGTTGGAATTAGAAATGTAGCATCATTTGCATCTTGGTCTGTAGTACCTATTTCTAGAGCATTATCATTAAATTTTAGAGTTTTATTTGCAATTTGATTTGAATATTTTAGATTATTATCTAATCATTCTTGTTTTATTTTGGTAATTTGGTCATTAATAGTAGTAATTTCTTGTAGTATAACTTCTCTATTAGTAATAGAAAAATTTTCATTAAATGGATTTAAACATTCTTTTAATGTTTGAATTTTTTTTCTAAATTTTCAATTTCTTGGATTTGTTCACTATTTTTCATATTTTTCTTCCTTTCAAAATAAAAACTCATTTACTTTTAACTAAAGTAATGAGTTAAAAACTTAATTAAGTTTACCATTTATTATATATGATTTTAATTTTTTAATTTAAAAACAAATAATATTTATTTAACAATTATGATAAAATAATAATAATTGTGGAAGGAAGTAACTTATGATTAAAGATAACAAAAATAATGTTGAAATCATTAATGTCACTAAGAACTATGGTAACAATGAAGTAATTAAAAATGTTAACTTAAATATTGCTGTTGGTTCAAGAATTGGTATTGTTGGACCAAATGGTACTGGTAAAACAACATTATGTGAAATGATTTCTCAACTGCGAAAACCAACAACAGGTACTATTAATATTAAAGATGATTTAAAAATAGGGATGCAATTACAAGAAACTAAGTTTCCTCGTGGTTTAACTGGTTGGGATATGGCACAGTATTATTTGCGTGCTTATCGTTTAAATAAGTCTATTGAAGACATTCAAAAATTATTATATTATTTAGATGCTGAAGCATTTATTAATAAACCAATTATTACTTTATCAGGTGGCCAACAACAAAAAATAAATATTTTATTAGCATTAATTGTAGAGCCAGATTTATTAATTTTAGATGAGTTAGCTACTGGTTTAGATTTAGAAGTACGTGAACGAATTTATGAATTATTAGAAAAAGAAGTTTTTATTAAACCTAAGCTTTCAGTATTAATTGTTTCACATAATATGCAAGAAATTGAACGTTTTTGTCAACAAATTATTTTTATGTTTGAAGGAGCAATTATTAGTATTAATGATGTTAAAAAAGTTGTTAAAGAATATGGAAGTGTTGAAGAATATGTTAAAACTAAATTTAAAGAGTATAAAATTGGTATGTATGATAGTGAAGCATTATTAAAAAGATTAGGAAGTGAAAATAATGAAAAATGAGCTAAGTCTTGAAAAAAACATCTTAAAAAACAAAAATAATGATTGATCACTACTTAATTTATTTTGAAGTTACTTAAAGCGTAATCGTTCAATTATTATTTTTTCGGTCTTTGTTTCACCATTGATTTTTATTGCTGCTTCAATTTTTGGTAATAATCAGATATTATCTTCACCTGCTGGTAATGATATTGGACGATTTATTTTAATGATTATTTGATTAACACAAACTGCCTCTTTTTCGATTCAAACTTTTTTAGCTATTTTGTTAGATTTAAAGCAAAGTGTTGTTTATCGCCGTATTGGTTTAACAAGAATCAGTAAAACAAAGTTCATTATTATCACATCAATATTTAATTTAGCATTAGTTTTAATTTCAGATATTATTATTTTTATTGGTGTAATTATCATTGGCTATGCTGTGCCATTATTACCAATGATTAATTCAATCTTTAATTGACAATTATTAATTATTATTTTATTTACATTAGTTTTTTCTGTTACAATTACCAGTATTGTTTTATTAATGTCAATTATTATTAAAAGTCGTACTGGTCAAGCAATTGTTAGTTTATTTACTAGTTTATTAATTGTGGTACCATTAATTATCTTAACTTATTTTTTAGCTAGTATTATTAATCAAGGATTAATTACCAATATTGGCATTGGTGGTATTATTGGTATTTTAGTTGGTATATTTGTTATTTTAAATATTATTAGTTGTGGCATTTACTATTTAACTTGAAAATTATTTAAATGGTTTGAGTAGTTTTTAATGAGATTAGTTATTAAAAGTAAAATTAAAGATAAAAATAACAAATCAGAATTTTATATAATTAGCAAAACTTAAAATGACATTTTCAATAGGTGGATTACCACCAATAGTTAATGCTTTAACTGGAACAATATAAGTTAAATAGAGCAAAAGAAACTACTAAAATCTACACTGCTCAATATAAAATAGAATGTAGGGCGGTTGTCAAATTTACGAAATAATTAATTACTATATTAGTAACTTATTTCCAAATGAATTATTTTAAAAGTAATGAAAATTAGACAACTTAAACTCTCTTTAACCCTTTATATTCGACGTATTTAAAAAAAATAAAATATACATTTTATAAGTTAAATTAAAATTATCAACAAAGGAAAAAGACAAGAAATAATCTTGTCTTTTTTTGTAATTGTAAAATTTTAAAATTTTTATTATTAACACCCTTTAAATATCTACTACACGCCGTGACCAAGTAGGAGAAAGTTAATAATTAATAACCATCTTTAACACTATTATCAACACGTGTTAGGGAATTAAAACAGTGAACCACAACACAGTTGTTAAAAATAGTGGCTAGAACATGTGGACTTGCATGGATAAATAATAAGTGGAGTGATACCTAATAAAATATACTAACCATTAAATAATGGTAATTCTTGGGGTGGGAGCGAATTAGTAATTAGTATATATAGACCTACTAGGGAACCTACTATATTAATTCTTTATTTAACCAACCTCGCCACTCCTCAGTGAGCGAGTGTTGGTTTTATTTTTTATTTTTTTTGAAAAATTTTTTGGGCGAGAAAATAAATTTAAAACTTGTAAAAAAAATTGAGCGGTGCCGGTTCAATTAAAATATTAATTTGTTTAATACAAATTAAATAAATATTGAATCGAATGCCTCAATGTTTTTTAAAATTTTACAATTTATTTCGAGCCCATTTTTCTTAGAAAAATATAACTAATAGTATTAATAAATAAAAAAACAAAATTCTATTATGATTGATTATGGTGAATATAAATTATCTATTCCAAACTGAATGGTTAAAAATAATTCTTTTACTGTTGATAATAATTACACATATTGAGTTTTTAATTTTGAAAATATTAAAAAAGAATTAAATGGTAATGAATTAATAAAATTATTAGAACCATATATTTCTGAACAAAAAATAATTGTTAATAAACCAATTGCTCCAAAAGAATATTACCTTAATAATATTAAACTAGAACCATTAACATTTTATGAACAATACAATAGTTGATTTATTAGTGAAATAACTGATAACAAAACTAATATTACAAATCCTTGTTTTAAATATAATATTACATGAGAAGAAAATAAAAAAAATTTTAGAATAAATAATCCATATAATCATAATGATTTACCAATTAATTATATAGTTACTTCTTATAAGCATATTTCAACTCACAATGAAAAAGTATTTTTGTTGAACATGTAAACAACATAAATTAGATTATTTATTCTTTAATACTAATGATATAAAAACAAGAAAACATTTTTTAAGAGATAAAAATAGTAAAGCAATTTGTTATGACTGTATTTTAAATATTAGGTTAAGTAGGGGATATAAAAGATAATACAATACGACTTAATTATTGGTATTGACCCAGCAGGAATAAGTAGTAATGAAATTATTATATATTCAAAAAAGAACAAGTAATTAAAAAACAAATTAAGGATAATTAATAATGAAGATTAATAAAAATATATATTCTTTATGCTAAAAGCAACAGAATATATTAGAAAGAAAGCAAAAATGAAAGAAAAAGATAATAAAGAATTACAAACTGAACAAAAAATAAAAATAGCAAAAGAACATCAAAAAAAATGATTAAAAATAAAAATAATTATTTATTCAATTTCAACTTTAATTGGATTAATAATTTTATTAATTGCTGTAAATAAACATTAAAGAAATAAATAAAATTATGAATATAAAAGAAAATCAAAAATGTGAATTAAAAGTTTGTATTAATAAAGTTTGAACAGATTGTATTAATAAATCTACTAAAACTATTAAATATAAAAATTGGTCTATACCTTATCTAATATGTGATAGTTGCTATGATAAATTACCTAAATATCTTAAACAAACAGCAAAAATAATTGAAAAAGGAAAATTTGATAATGGATAATATTAAATCTTATCATTGTTATTATTGTTATATTAGAAAAATCTGTAAAAAATCATATCATAATCAAAAAAAGATAATTTATAAATTTAAAAAAATTATTAATAGAAAATCAATTAAATATCATGGAATTAAAAATTAAGATAATGGAAATGAAATATGACTTAATTATTGGTATTGACCCCGCTGGTATTGGTACAAGTGGAATTATTATATATTCAAATGAAACTAATAATATTATTTTTAATGAAATATTTAAAAGTAAAACTGTTCTAGAAAGTAAAAATTTATTTAAAGAATGCTTTTTAAAAATTAAAAAACAGTTTGATAATAATAAAGTATTAGTTATTGTCGAAAATTTCTTTTTAAGTTCAAAACAATTATTAACTAATCCATTAGCAACTCCTAAAATTATTGGTGCTTTAATGGTTTTAGTACAAGATGTTATGAACTGAGATTATCATGAAAATGAACCAAAAAACAAAAACAAAATAGAAAATTATAAAGGAAATATAAAATTAACAAAACATGAAGAAGATGCATATAAGCATATTCAATATTATTTAAGGAATTTTAAAAATGAAAAATAAAGCAAATTATGTTAAATTAACAGTAAAACTTAGTAACACTATTGAAGCAAAATATCATGAAAAAGGTAATAAACAATTATATTATAGTGTTCGTGGGCAATGGAATGGTTTAAACTATGTTACTTTAATTTTTAATAACCCAAAATTTTATAAACGATGTATTTTATTAAACAAAAATGATGAAATTATAGTAAGTGGTCAAATCTTTAATACTTTAAATATTCCTAAAAATCGTGCATTTTGTTCAATTAATGTTAAATGATTTAAAAAATGAAAAGAGTAAAAATGAATAAATGTAAATATTGTAATAAAAGAATTTGATTAACTAAAAATTGATGTATGAAATGTTTAAAAAAAATAGTTAATGATTTAACAAAAAATAAGGAAAATAAATAATGACTAAACAAGAAAAATTGATTAAAGAGATTGGATATGAGAAAACACAATTAACAATTTTATATCATAGAATAGGTCAAATGATTTCACGATTAAATGAACTACAGATTAATATTGATAATGGAGAATTTGATAATGACTAAACAATGTAATTGAAGTGAAAATAAAACAATTAATGGAAAATAAGGAATGTAAATAATGAAAAAAATAACTGTTGATGTAAAAGAAGTAACACAACGCTGGGATAGTCAATCAGTAGATTTAAAAATTTTATATACAATACGTGAACATCTTGAAAATGGTAATTATAATACTGTTCAAAACATGATTAATGACTAAATTGATGATTTAGAGACAGAATTAGGAAAAAAGGAAAATAAATAATGACAGAAAAAGAAGCAATTAAGTTAGCTAAAAAATTAGAACCAAAAATAAAAGGTCATGGAGTTATTGGTGAATATATAGGTAATGGATGAAATATATTTTGTAAACAAGTATTAAAAGATAATGTAAAAGAAGAATGTTGAGAAGCAAATATATTTATTGATGATTTAAAAGGAGAATAAATAATGAACTATTGTGATTGAACAGAACGAGTTAACGCAAATGGTAGTGTAACTTGAAAATGTAGTAATAAAACAGAAGAGAAACAAGATGAATATGGAAGAGCATATTGTACTGAACATAGAATTAAAGTTGATCAAATTAATAAATCAAGGCATAAAGATTGTATTAATAAAGAAAAATTAATTAAATATTTTAATAAATTACCAAAGAATCAAAAATTAACAACAGAAACTTTATATGTTTTCGATACTATATTTGAAAAAATAGAAAACGGAGAATTTCATTAATGATTATATTACCTACTTTATTTGGTGATAAAGATGAAATTGAAATATTATCACCATCACCACAAGCACTTCGTACTCATAATGATATTAGAGCAATTATCTTAATGAAATATCCTAATGTTAAATCACAACATATAATTATTTCTGACCCCGAAGATAATGTTGCATTAATAGTTGGTGATAATGATGTTTATCAAGGTTGAGTAAAAGTTTGAATTAAAAAAATAGAAAATTAAAGGAAGTAAATTATGCCAAATATAGAAAATACACAATCAAATTATACTTTAACTAAATTAATAAGAACTGGAATTAGTCCTATTTGTGCAATGATAGGTACAAGTGCTTATTATGGTCAATTAATAGGTAATCCAATATTAGGTTCAATTAATAGTTTATTATTTGGTAAAAAATTAGGTTTAGATATATGAAACTTAAATCAAAGACCAAGTAACAAAACAAAAGTAATTAATAGTAGTAAAAAAATATTATTAGGATTAGGAACAATTGGTTTAGCAAATTATAGTAAATTTATAAATGAAATAATTGAACCTATTGAACCAACTACAACACCTATGCCTATAACTACTACAAGTACAACTACAACAACTACAGAAACGCCCCCATGACCATTATTTAAGTATAAATAATAATCCTAATAATTTAATGGATTGAGATACTTATATTTCATTAAATGCTTATGGTGTTTCAAATCTTATTAGTGGTTTAACTGAATTAATACCTAATAGATTTGAAACTATTAGAAAAATAGCAAATATGGCAACTGGTGGATGTTTAATAAGTAGTGGTGTAGCAATGGGGATAAATAATGATTTTAATAATGCTTATGCTATTCCTACAATTATTGCAGGAATAAGTGAAATTATTCATAATTTATTACCTATGGAAACAGTACATAATAATACTGAAATGCAAGAAACAGTATTCACTAATAAAACTGTAAATCTTATTAATGATAATGTAAGTATTAATAGTTATGGTAGTGATATGAGTGAAGTTAATATTAATGCACAATTATCATTTGCTGAAAATTATTATCACTTATAAAAAGAAAGGAAAATATGGAAATGAAAGAATTTATCCATGAATTAATTATTATTGGAACAAGTGTAGGAACATTACTTTGTCGAGAAATTATTGTTTTATTAAAACGATTTATTACAACTCCAAAGCATGTTAGAGCAAATAATAAAATTATCAAACATCAAAAAAAATTAGCAAAACTTAATGAAAAAATTAATAAAGAAAATAAGTAATAAAGGAGAAAAATAAAATGACAAAAAATGAATTTAATGAAAAATATAGAAAATATGATATCAAAATTGATAGAGATTTTGATTTAGATATTGAATATTGTTTTAAATTTTCTGATATTGATATATTAGAAAATGCAGTTAATGATTATAAAAAATTAATAAATGAAATGCCACAATTAGTTAAAGATTGATTATTGGGATAAGATTAGGAGAATGTTAAATGTTAGAAAATGAAACTAAGGTACAACAAACAACGCCAACTGTAACTGAAAATGATGTTTCACAAGAAATAAAAACTAAAGTTAATGAAGCAGAAAATAAATTAAATAAACTTAATCAAGAAATAAAAGAAAAAGAAATAATTAATATATTTAAAAAATATCAAGTTAAAAGTGAATTTTATGATTATTTAAAATTTAAAACAAATAAGATAGAAAATTCAAAAATTGAAGATACTATTAAAAAAATTATTAAAGAACAACCATTGTTTAAAGAACCAATTAATACCGGTGGTAACCAAGAAACTATATTAACAAATCAAACATCAATAAAAATTAATCCATTATTGGATTATAAAAAGAAAAATTATTTATAGAAAAGGAAGTTTAAAATGGCAGCAGTAAATATTCAAACAAACTTAAATAATACCGAAAAATTAGTTGAAGCACCAGAATTTATTGAATTTTTTAAACAATCAAATAGTCCATGAGCAAACTTTTTTCCAATTGCAATGACTAATTCTACAAAAATTGAATTTATTATTAAATTACCAAAAGACCCAAAAGTTAAAGTTATTCCATGAGATGACAAAAGTAAAAGATATGATGTTGGGTATGCTACTACTGATAAAATTGAAAAAATAATTGAAAAATCATATCTTGTTGGTGAAACTATTGCCAATATTGACTTAAATGCTGAAAATGGTCAAAATTTATTAGACAGTATGCAATATGAAGTTGCTAATGATTTAACAGATAAATTAGCAAATGATGATACTAATATAATCTCACAATTTGCTACAAAAGTAACAATAACTGACCCAACACCAGTAGGATATTTAAAAGCAATGTTATCGGCATGAAATACTTTATTTCAATTACGAAATAGTGCAAATTGTAAATTTTTTATTACTAATAATCTTTATGATAGTTTAGTTTATTTAACAGATAATAAAGGAATAATTACTGATAATGAATTAGCACAACAATTACGTTTAAATGGAAATGATTTATATGTAAAAGGTGTATTATGTCAAATTGTATTAGATGATTATATGACATTTACCAATGATAAAAATGAAGATGAAATAATGAATTTTATTTTAGCAACGCCAAAAGCAATGAAAAGATATATGTTACAAAATACAGTTATTTATTTACAACAAGTGGCAGATGGTAAAGTTGGTAGAACTTATTTAGTTGGTGGTGAAGTATTTGGGCAATCAATTCCTTATATGTCAAAAAAAGAAACAACATCACGTTGAATGTTATGTGGAGTAATTAAAAGTGAAGTAAAAAATGATTTAAAATCTAAAATTACAACGTTAACAATAAATAATGCTACTGCGAAAACAAATAAAACTAATAAAGAATTAGACGCAAATATTTTATATGCAAAAGAAATTAATAGTTTAAATCCAAGTTTGGAAAATCCAACTATTAAATATTTTAGTGATGAGCAAGCTAAAAACATTATTAGTAATAATAAACAAAAAACTGGTGATTTATATGTAGTGATTAGAGCAAATGTAAATGATCCAAATTATAAAGGTTCAACAAGTCCAATTAAAATAACGCTTCAATAATTAAGGAAATTTAATCATGGCAATTGGTACAACTAGTACAGCAATACTTTTCAATATCAATAAACCAAAACATACTAGAATTAGTAAACAACAAGAAAATAAAAGTTTTTGATGAGAAATTTTAGAAATGATTGGTGTCCAAGTAATAGCAGTAGCACTTGCTCCTTTTACTGGTGGTTTAAGTGAAAGCATAGCACTTGGATTAGGGGCAAGTGATTTTATTGCTAGTATTAGTGCTGTTGGTGTCGAGTTTTAACTGATTTTACTATTAATCAAGTTTATGATTATTTAAAAGGAAATGTAACACCATTAAATACTTTTTTTAATGTATTACCAGCATTTGCTGGACTTAATAAAATAAGTCGTGGTTATCGGACAACTAAATTTATTAAACTAGCACAAAAAACTAAAACATTAGAACAAATTGGTGTTAAAGAAGCAAAAAACTTACAAGAAATAATTAGTCAAGTCAGTGGCAAAGAAATTTTAACAGATAAAATTATTGGTAATAAACGTTATTTATTTAATTATAGTTTTGCTCCTAATCGTGAAACAATAATCCAAAATTTAGGTTATGTTGCTGAAAGAGAATTTAAAAATAATTTTAAAAAATTAGAAGCACAAGAGTTAAAAGATTATTTATTATTACAAAATACATTAATAAAATTAAGTCCACAATTAACTCCAAAGTTTAAGATTAAAGATATTGAAAAAGCAAATAACTTTTTAAAAAAATATAATACTGAGTTAAAAGCAGTATTAACAATGAACCAACATGATTGATTAAATTTAGTTCATACCATCCATGCAGAAAATAGATATGGTAAATCTTTAATTTTAGATTTACAAAAAATTCGTGACAATGCTATTAAGTTTAATTTTAAAAATAGTGCAATTCATAAAATTGTTTTAAAAGCAAATCAAACTTTTAAATATTTTGATATTAGATTTTATTTAAAAAAAGGTTTAAATAAATTTTGAAAAGATACTCCATATTTTGAAAAATTACGAGAAAGTATCTATAAATTACAAGAAAAATTTGAAAATTTAGAAAAAAAGGTAATGGAAAAAATTAATAAATTAAAAGAAAAAGCAACAGCTTTATTTACTAGTGCAGAGAAAAAAGCAATTAAACATGCACAATTAATTCCATTAAATTCACCTGTATTTATTGGTTGCAAAATTCAACCTTTATCATTAAGTAAATGTGCAATTACTATTTATCATCGTAATCCTAGGTATAAACCAATTACAGTTATTGATAGTATTCTTAAAGCAGAAACTTTTGTTACGCAAATACATCCATTCCATTGATATCGCTGATATAGTGGTTGATACATTGGTTATGGAGTTAGTCGTAATAAATGATTAAAAGCAATTGCATTTGCTCCACCAGTTGTTCAACAAGTAATTAGAGATAGTTTTAAAGTATATAGAGAAATTTTTAGGACAATAAGAACCTATCATAAAGTAGTGAATGTTATTAATAATCCTATTGAAAATATTAATAAATCATTTAAAAATGTTGGTTTAAAATTTTCAGTTAATACATTATTTGGTACTGGACTATTACATCATTTAGAAAAATTTGCATATAGTCAAGTTGTAGCAAAAGGTAAGAAAAAATTACAAAAAGAAATTATCCATATAGCACATAGAAAAACTAAAACAAAAACTAAGCATTATAAAAAAGCATTTTTTAAGGAATGATAAATTATGATTAATAAACTTTGAACTGATGTCAGTCTAGAAAATTATAATAACTGATATCCATTAACTGGAAAAATTATCGAAACTCCACAGCAATATATCAATACATGACCTAATGTTAATGATTGATTTACAACTTTTACGATTCGTGCTCAAAATGATATTAATGCTTATCTTGATTTTATTTTATCTAAATTTCCTTTTGATAGTTTTAAAGATGAATTAATTAAAGAAACATTAAGAGATATGGTGTATGTTTGTGTTGAACATTGAGTATTTAATCGTACACCAATTGAGTTTAATGTTGATGCTACTATTCAATTCAATAATGGTACATCATTTAGTGCAAATAGCCTTCCTAGTATTAATGTTTGAGATTTAGCACCAAGTAGAATGAAAATATGAGCAAGATTAACTGAATTAAAACAAGTATTTTTAAATTATAGTGAAGATGAATTAGATGTTGACAAAATTGACTTAAAAGCATTTTATACAAAAAATCAAGTTGATGAATTAATTAAAGAACAAAAAGCATTTACATTATCAAAACAAATGAAATTATATGATGATTTAGTTGATGATAATGTAGATGAGATATATAGGGGTCCTGTTAGTAAGTTTGTTAATAAAGGTTATGTCGCAACTGAATATGATAAAGAAACTGAAACAATGATTTTAGATTGACCTGATGAAATTGGAACATTACCACCAGAAGCATTACAAAATAATCCCCAAATTGGTGATTTTACTCATGCTGCAACTGCTGACTTTTCTGCTAAACAACAAAAACGAATTACTACCAATGAAAATGAAATTACGAAATTAAATAGTGAATTAACTAAAACAAATGAAAATATTAATGATATTAAAAATAATTGATTTAATATTGCAACTAGTCCTTTATGAAAAAAAATTAATAATGAAGAAATTATAGTAAATCAATGATATATCATTGATTGAATATATACATTTATGGATAGTAATCAAATTTTCACTAGTGTTAATAAATTAACAAAAACTAATGTAAGGGTTAGTGGTTCTACCAAACAAAATCATATAGTAATTGAAAATATTGATGTTGATATTGATGAAGTAATATTATGATTTGATTTTAATTTAAAGAAATTTACTGTTGAGAGTATGACAAAAAACTATGAACCAATAATTTATAATATATATCAATATCAAGGAACTGGCACATCAACTGAATTTATAGCAGAAGATAGTACTGAGCATGATTATTATACAAAACAAGAAACTAATGAATTATTAGATAAAAAACAAAATATAGATGATAATAATTTACAAACAACTGTTAAACAAATTGTTCCAGCAATTAATGAAAATAAAAGTAATATTGATAAAAAACAAGATAAATTAAAAAATAGTGATGATGTTAATATAAATAAAAATAATACAATTTCTATTTTCTCTGGTAATAATACACAAATTTCAAATAATGTTGCATATAATAATCAATATCAAAAATTAATTACTAATAATAAAACTATTGTTGGTGCTATTAATGAAAACAAAACTAATATAGATAAAAAAACAAGATAAATTAGAAAATTCAGCAGATACTATTATTAGTGGTAATAGAATATTAGTTTTAGATAATGTAGGTGATTCTGTTCCAAAAAAAAATTATTTCAACAAATAAATACCCTGAATTAATTACTACTGATAAAACAATTGTTGGTGCTATTAATGAAAACAAAACTAATATAGATAAAAAACAAGATAAATTAGAAAATTCAGCAGATACTATTATTAGTGGTAATAGAATATTAGTTTTAGATAATGTAGGTGATTCTGTTCCAAAAAAAATTATTTCAACAAATAAATACCCTGAATTAATTACTACTGATAAAACAATTGTTGGTGCTATTAATGAATTAAAAGATAATGAAGATAAAAAACAAGATAAAGAGAATTGAACTATAATAGGAAAAAGTATAAGTAATAGAGAATATGGTAATTTTCAACTTGATTTTTATAAATTGTATAGAACATATATAACATGAGAAAAACCACCATTTAATCAAGTTAATACAAAAATTAAAGTAGAATTTAAAACTGGTGGGTTTCTTGGTGGATATAATGATACTTTTTTTCTTACAATAGGAAAAATTGATAATGAAGAAGTAACTTTAAGTTTAAAAGTTATTAATCATAATTATTCTTTAATTATGACTGGTGGTAATCAAAAATATGGAAATATATTTTCATTAGAAGAATTACAGAATACTGTTAAAGTTAATATAATTAAACCTTTCAAAATTAATTCAAAAAGTTTAAAAACTAATGAAATCGAAGAAAATAATTGAGATATTGAATTAAAAGAAAATCCAACAACTCATTGTCCATGTCCAAAATGAAAAGATGTAGCAGTTTCAAATGATAGAATTAATATACAATATAAATTAAAACCAAATACATTTTATAGAATATTTTATGATTGAGAAGCACCACATAGTATTAATATGATTGGTAAATATCCAACTTTAATAAAAGAGTTTTTTTGAACAAATAGTGTAGATAATTGAAAAATATATGTTGCACAAAATTTAGCACGTAATACATCAATAATGATAATACAAAATACTGTTACTAATAAAATAACATTAAGATATGCAAGTGATTATTATGGTAATTTATGAAAATTACAAGAATTACAGGAATAAAATTATGTTTTTTAAAATTATAAAAATTATTTTAGGTTTAATTGGAGTTATATTATCATCAGCAACAGCATGTTTAATTATATTTATTATTGTCAAAATTATTTTAAAAATTAATCAAATATTTTAAAGAAAGGTGGTGAATATTATGTTAAGTTTATTTAAAAGAAAAGATAAAAGTAATATTAATGATAATCAAAGTGAAAAATTAAAATTTTTCACTAATAAAAATAAAAGTACTCATGCTTCGATTTTAAATTATTTTGGTTTTAATGATTTTAACCATGAAACTTATTTTACTGATTTTGTAGCAGAAAATAATGCTAATTTATATAATGCTCCACTAGATATTAATAATGAAACTATTAAACAATATTTAATTCAACAAGAATTTTATCGTAAAAATTGAAATTCTATTTTTAAATTAAGTAAATTAGGAATTAGTGGTTATTTAATTTATATTGCTAATGATAATTTATATTTTCAAGTAGTAGATATTCAACAAAGAGTTTATGATATTACTGGTAAATTAATTGAATGTACTATTTTTTATGATAATTATGAACAAAATGCACAAACAGTAAGATTATTTGAAGTTTATACATTAAATAATAAGCAAGTAACAATTAATCGTGCAATTTATAGTATTAGTGATAATAAAAAACAATTTACCTTAGATTTCAGAACATATAGTAATAACCCTAATTTATCACAAGAACAAACCTTAAATATTAACTATATACCAATAGCAATTATGCGAAATAAAGCAAATGAGTTAGCAGATTGTGATAAAGTAATGGATAAAATTAAAGCACTAGATGTTATTTATGAACAAATTGTTTTAGATAGCATTTTAAACTCACCTAAATTTATTTTTGACCAAACTTATGGTAATGTTCAATCTTCAATGGAAGAAGCAGTAAGAATATTAGTTACTAAAAACTATATTTGAAAAACGACTGGTGATAATAATGAAAAAAATGAAAATATTAATATGACAAGTAGTAATTTTAAAGGTAAAAACTTAACTGATATCTATGATTGAAATGTTAATGAAATATTTAAACGTTGTGGTATTCATATTCCAAGTCAAAAAAAATCAGCACAACAATCAGTTCCCGAAAGTACAGCTGTAAATATTTCAACCATTAATTATATTGAACAAAAATTATGACAATTTAATATTGATATTCTTAAATTTATTCAATTATTAGTAAGTGTCGATAAAGATTTATTAATTAGTAAAACATTTAATATTAATGATGAACAAAAAATTAATAATTTAACAGTTAAATTAAAATTATTTAATACCGAAAATAACCAATTAATAGGAGAGAACAATGGACAACCAAGACAACAAACCACAAACGAAGTTTCCACAGAAACAAAAGCAAACTAAACTTAATCAAGCAGAAATAGAAAATGATTATTTAATAAATAATATCCCTTATGACTTTACTAATATGATGCGTGCTACTAGTGATCCTGATATTAATAGAGCATATGATGAATTTAAAAAAAGAACAATTTATATTTATGAAATTGCACGTTTATTTAAAAATAATGAAAATAATAGTTTAAGATTTTCAGCAAATACTATTAAAATTGGTTTTATTGATATTGAAAAAGTATTAAAAACTATTGCAGCTGAAACATCAGACTTTACTATGCAATTAAATCAAAGAGCTAGCACAAATATTAATGATAATACAATTGAATATAGTATGACTGATATTAAAAACTTAATTTTTCAAGAAATAGAATTGTTAAATCAATTTAAGTTATATGCTGTATCAATTAATGAACCATTAACCGAAAATAATATTGATAATTTATATATTATTAATAATTATTCACAACCTTATCAAAATCCAAAAACAAGAAGTACTAAAAGTATTACTATTATTAAAATTAAAGATTTTAAAACAAGAGATGGTTATCCAATCATTATTAAATGCCAAAAACCATTAGATAAAGATACCAAAGTAACTGGTTTAAAAATTAAAGCCCCTAGAAGCATGATTTTTGGTAATATAAAGGTGCTTGGTGAAGTTGATAATATGGAAGTATATCCAAAGTTATTTGTTAAAGATAAGATAGCATTCCCGCTATTATCAATGCCGATTGAAACTCAACCAAAAGTTAGAATATTAGAACAATGATTTAGTGAACAAATATTACCATGAAATTTAGCAAAACAATTTATTGGACAAGAAAAATCAGTTTTAGATTTAATTGCTATTGGTGGTGGAACTGAAACAAGAAAAGAAATTATTAATAATGCAAGAGTTACATATACTAAATTAGGTTATAAAGTTACTAATAGTCCACAATTATGACCTTTAAATGAAGAAAAAGAATTAAAAGATAATGAAGTATGACATTTGCCTTGAACCACTGCTGATTTTGTTTTAAATATTGCTACAACAAATAAATTTCATGATATTGAAATTGAAATAAATGATAAACCACCAATTGATAGTTTACAAAAAATATTATTAGATATGTTAACTTATACGTATAATTATAATCGTAATTTTGATGGGTTTAACCCAAAAAATGATAAATTACAACCAATTGGAGAATTAAGACAAAAATTTGAAAATCAAAAACCCGATGAAGTAATTAGTAATTTATTTAAACAATGAAAATTAGATTATCCAAATTATATAAATTTACCACAAGTTCAAATTTTAAAACAAATAATTATAATGTTATCAAATAATATTTATTCAAGTATGTCTATTAATAAGGGTTTAAATGATGATAATAAAATATTATTACCATATTATTTTGAATTAAAATCAAATCCAATTCATACAAATAATGATGATATTTGACAATTTAAAGATGCAAAAGTAATATTAAAATCTGCATATTTTGATTTTACAGATGTTAATAACATTAAACTAAAAAATAATGATATTAGCCAAAATGAATTATTAAAATTAGATGATAATCAATTTAACTGATTATCTATTACAAATGAACTTGAAACTAATAATATACCTTCATTAATTCCTGCTGATTGAACATTAGGTAATGGTGAATATGGTAAGTACTTTACAAAAGTAATTATTAATAAAAATAAAATTGAAAATATTTTAAATTTGTATGGTTCAAATAAATCTCAATTATTTTCTAAATTAGAATTTTATAAGGAAATTTCACAAATTGATAGTGATAATGAATTTCAGTTACAAATTGAAAACCCGATTAATAACTTAAATCGGGTAGAAATTAGTGGCATATTTGGTTTTGGAAATTATGATTTGATTTTAATAACAGATAGGCAAGAAATAAAATTAACCAATATTAATTTATTTGATAAATATAATGAAAATATTTCTTATATAAATTTAGAAATTTAATCATTAAAATATCCATTTGGATAATTACCATCTCACTTTATATCATTTTTTTCTCTTGGTTTAATATCAAAATATAATGACATTGTAGGTTTACAACTATCACACTTATTTTCTCAAATAGTCGTATCACCATATACTCTTTCACCATTTGGTTTTAAAAAATATTTGGCACTACCAACATTATGGGTAAGCACCCCCCCATGATTAATCCTATTGTTCCAGTTGTAGCACCAGTTAGTGCTAATGCTAATGTTATTTTACTTAAATTTGTTTTTATTCATGTTTTCATTTTGAATTACTCCTTTTTTATTTTTTTACTATTAATGTAATTTTTTTGTATTGTTGTCTGTTAAAAGCAGATCCATGAATTTTTCAATATCTTCTTCTTCAAAAGTATCTTTTAGACAGTTAAAACAAAATCGTGAATATCTATCATTCATTTTTAGTCTAAAACAATATGCACAAGCAGGATAATCACACATTATACAATTTCTGTTAGCAAGTCTATTACAAAATTTTAACATTACAAACTGACATTTATTATCTTTAATATGCTTTTCATATTTTTTTCAAAATTCTTTTTCTTTTTCTTGATTAATCATAATTAAACTCCTTTTTCCTTAATTTTACTTCTAAATTGTACTTAATTTATATTATTTTTACAATATGCCTTTTAAACGCAAAATAACGCCTAAATATAAGGCGTTTATTTTATGAGATCTATACTATTAATTATATGTTACTTGTTTATTATATAGCAAATATGAAAGTATTTTTTTTCGCAATACCATTATTTTATTCATAATTACGTTCTTATGTGGATTATAGTAGATAAAATAAAGCAAAATAGATTATTAATGTTATTTACCATATTTTAACACTTTAAATTTATGTAAATTAAAATTAATAATTAGTGCAGAAACAGATTAGGAGAGTTAAATATGAGTTTTAATTATAAATGAAATTTTAGAGAACAATATGCAAAAATTGATAAATTAGTTTTAGAACATTTAAAAAATAAATGAGAAAAACGAAATTGAATAATAAAAAATACAAGAGATAAAAAGAAATATAAAATTGTTGATTATCAATATCGAACAAGAAAAACTATATATGGATTAGTAACTTATAAAAGAAGAATATATAAATATTTTGATGAAAAATTACAAAAATGAATTCGTGTTTGTTTAGTTGATGAATGACTAGAATTACCTAAATATAAAAGAATTGGCAAAGATATTGAACAAACTATTATTGAATATTTTGCTGATGGAAAAAGATATCGTGATATTTGAGATGTTATAAAAAAAGCAAATATTAGTCTTAGTACTATCCATAGAGTTTTTAATAATTTAGAAGTAATTGAAACAATTCCAGTAAAAGTAAAGTTAGAAAAAAATCAACCTATTTTTATAGCAATCGATGATGGTCATAGAAAATTTTGAAATTTTAAACATAAAGGTATAAAGCACTCTATGCGATTAATAACAACATATACAGATAATATTAATCATAAATTGCAAAATAAAAGAGTAAAAGCAATTATTAGACCAACAAAAACAGCAATTGGAGTTAAAAAGACTGCTGAATTTATTAAAGAACATTGTCAAAAATTTTATGAAAATGTTGAACAAGCAAAAATAATTATTTGTGGAGATAGTGCTGGGTGAATTAAAGATGTAGCAGATTATCTTGGTGCTGAGTTTGTTTTAGATAAATTTCATTTAATTAGAACATTATATTTTGGCATAATGGCGGGAAATAAAGGAAAATATTGAAGTGAATATAATAATTGTAAAAATTTAATAAAAAATGGTCAATATGATGAGTTAATTGACTATTTATATAATCAATTAGATAATCATAAAAAATTAAAAAAACAATATTTTAAAAATAATAAAAAAGGTATTGTTAATCAAGGTGCTTCTTGAAATATTGGTTGTTTTACTGAAACTAATATTTGACATGTTTTAAAAGAAATGATTGCTAATAGAACATATAGTATTTTATTTATATAAAAATGGTTATATTTAAGTGTAATCAAATAAACTTAAAAATATAATTTTATTTATTTTAAAATAAAAAATTAAAAAACTTATTAAATTTTAATTTAATAAGAATTTTTGCTATATATTTATAATACTTTAATTTTTAAAATTTTTTTATAAATTATAAAATTGAGTATTTTAATTGTAATACTTTTAAAATAGTAGTAAGATAAATTTACAATTACATAAAAATCCTAATTATTTCTTGTCTAACATTATAATAAGACTATATATGAAGTAATCTATTTCGGATTTTTGACAATCTCCCGATTATTTTTAATTCACATCAAGAATATTTAAATTTTTCAAATGATTTTTGAAATGTACTTAAAGAAATAAAAGGAAGTAAATTTTGAAGTAGAATTTCACCAAAAAATAAAATTAAAATTATTTCAATTTTAAAAATTCATAATAATATTAAAATATTTTCTTTTATTTTTGATAAATGTAAATTACAATACAAATATAAAAATGAATATGATAATGATAGTATTTAAATAAAGGTATTGCAATGTTATCTAATAATATTTCTAATATTTTAAATATATCTAATAGTAAATTTATATTAAAAATTGATGAACAATCAAGAATTATTTTTAATAATGAAAATAGTAATAGTCTTAATAATTATTTAAATTTTCCTTATCCAAAATTACATTCTTTACAACAATTAAGAGAAAAAAACATTATATTTGAAACTGATGATAAACATATGTCTAATGAATGTCCTGGAGTAATGATGAGTGATATATTAGCAAATGCAGTTGATAGAATATATAATGAAGATCGATTAGAAATTTATAATTTTATAAATAATCATGGTAATATTGATATTCAAGAAAATATTTTTATATGACCTCTGAACAAACGTTATAAATTGATAGAATTATTTAAAAAATAGTATAACTTGTAAAAAAAATAAATTAATTTATAATTAAAATATAAATATTTGTTGCGGTATTCATTTGCAATAATAATGAACTAAGTACATTAGTGTTGCCTTGATAAATATTTTTCTTTTTGATTATTATCTTTTATCTTAAAAAATCGATAAGTATTAACAATTAAAAAACCTATGTAAATTAAATAAGATATTAATAATATTAATATTAATGAAATGTTATCATAATAATTTTTAGTAAAAAATGAAAATATACAACTAATAATTAAAGGAATAATCGCTATTCATAAAATTAAATATCTTTTTTTATTTTTATTAATACCTAATCAACCAATAGCACTAATCATAACTGATAATGCAAACGTAATGCTAACTATTTTTTCAGCATTTTCATTAGTAATCATTTTTAAATACCTTTCTTTAGTATTATAAAAATCATTATAACAAATTATCTTGCATTTAAAATAATTTTAGATATAGTTAATTTTATTTTAGTAGTTTCTCTATAAGTATATTTTGATACATTTTGTGATGAATTATATGCTTGTAAATTTAAAAATAAATAAATAAATAGGAAATAATTGTAATTTAAAATTTAATCTACTATTATCTAAATTTTGAAATCCTAAATACATTGATGTATTATCATTAATATTTCATTCTGGTATATTGCCACTACTTGGAATATTAACATTTTTTTCCATACATAATTATATTTTCTTTTCCAATTTATTTCTTCTCAAATATTATATATATTATTATAATTATTAATTTTTACTACTATCATTGCTAAACCAGTATAATTTTGTTTTCCACCACGTATATTAATTTTGTAATTATTATTTTTTTTGAAAAAAAATTTAAATATTATTAAACTAGTTATGTTATACTTGGTAGTAATAATAAATATTAAGGTGATATATCTTTAAACTTTTATTTACTATTTTTTATGAAAATTAAAATAAATAATAATTTATTTATTATAAATAAGAAATATTTTCTATTTTATGGAGAATATTTAATAAATTTAAATTTTATAGAAATAGAAGGTGATAGTATTAATATTGATATTCATCAAACGTTTGATATTTATCTATCAAACAATATTAGCAATGCTATTCCTTTTAGAAAATGTAGTTGACATCAACTTGCTAATTATATTAAGAAAGGATAGTAAAGTAATTTAAGGGACAATGATTATAAACCTTAATTTTATTATTATTATAAAAATTATTATTAATTATCAACAAATTTAATTTAAACCATTAAAGGAGAAAAGTAATGGCAACTTTTGATTTACAACAAAAAACAAATGAAAATAATAATAAAATAATAAGCGAATCAAAAATTATAAGTTTAAGATGCCCAAAATGTAACATAATATTTACAATTGATGATTTTGAAAATAGTGATCTTTCAAAGGCACATTTCCAGCAATTTGAACAAAAAATAACTGAAAATGTAAAAAAAGAAGTAGAAAAAGAATGTGAAAGCAGATTAATTGCAAAATTTCAGTATGATTTTAAAAATAAAACGCGAAATCTTGAATTAGAAAAAGATAAAGAAATTGCTCAACAAATTAATAAAAAAATTGAAGATTTTAATGCTGAAAAAGAAAGTTTAACAAAAAAATTTAATGAAGAATTAAATTCAATTAAGATAAATAATCAAGAATTAAAAGCAAAAATTGATCAATTTAATTTAGAAAAAGATAAAGAAATTGCTCAACAAATTAATAAAAAAATTGAAGATTTTAATGCTGAAAAAGAAAGTTTAACAAAAAAATTTAATGAAGAATTAAATTCAACTAAGATAAAAAATCAAGAATTAAAAGCAAAAATTGATCAATTTAATTTAGAAAAAGATAAAGAAATTGCTCAACAAATTAATAAAAAAATTGAAGATTTTAATGCTGAAAAAGAAAGTTTAACAAAAAAATTTAATGAAGAATTAAAGCAAAGTCAAAAAGCAATACATGACTTAGAATTAGAAAATCAAAAAAATAAATTAATTAATAATAAAATTCAAGGTGATAATCTAGAACAAGAAATTGAAGAAGAATTATCAAAAACCTTTTTATTAGATTCTATTTCAAAAATTACCACTACTGGTAAAAAAGCAGATTTATTACAAAAAGTAAAAATTGATGGTACTGATGAATTTATAGCCACAATAACTTATGAAATAAAAAGCACAAAAGATTGAAGTAATAATTGAGAACCAAAATTTGCAGATGATATGCGTAAGACAAATGCCAGATATGGAATAATTACGGCAACAGCTTTTACTGCTAAATATGGTAAAAAAATATTTGCAATCTCAGAATTTAATCCAAATATTTATTTTTGTAGTCATGAAAATGTAACTTTAGTTGCCCAAATTATAAGAATGTTTATAATAACAGAATATAAATTAGCAAATGTTAATAAGGATAATAATGATTTAGAAAAGAAAATATCTAAAATAAGAGAATGAAAAAAAATTGATTTTCCGAGTTTTTCATCAAAAATTAAAAATGCAATTGATAAATTAGAATTAGTTAAAAATGCTATTTCAAACCAAATTCCACCATTAGAAAAAAATATTAATATCATAAAAGATAATTTTATTAATGAAATAGAAAGAAATTTAAATTTACTTATATTTTAAATTAGTAATTTAAAAATATAAAATAGTTTTTAACTTTTTATATTGGAGATTAATTATCAATGTTATACTATTAATAAGTATGCATTAATTTACATATCTCATATAAAGCAGGGGTGGCACATTGTCTGAGAAATACCCTATAACCTGATCTAGTTAGTACTAGCGGAGGGAGACTTTATTTTTTATATTTTAAAAAATGATAACTCCTTTTGTTATGTCAGAAAAAATAAAGGAGTTATCTTTATTATGCTTAAAGAACAACTAACAACAACTATTGATTATAATAAAATTAAAAGCAAACTGGGGGTAATAATGATATTTAAAATATCAACAATTATTAGTTTAATTACACTTTTAACATTAACAATTATTGTTAGTATTTTATCTGCTAATAGTATTAATCATTTTTTTAATATTACTACTACTGGTTGACAATTTTATAGTATTAAAATTTATTTAATATTAATTTTTTGTTTATTATTAGTTTCATCAATTTTACTATGTACTATTAGTTGAACAGTTAAAACAGATAATATTGATAAAAATATTATTATTGTATCAATATTAGCAATTTTTAGTGTTAATCCTGTTGCCTTAATTTTCAATTTAGTTAAATACTATCAATGACAAAAAACAGAAACTTTTGCTGTCTTAAAAGCAAGATGATGAACTAATTTTAAACTAGCATTTGGTATTAAGCGATGATTAATTATTGATTATACAATTATTGGTTTATTTACTGCGTTAACAATTGTTTGTGTTTTTATTGAACAAATATTACCAAAAATGCCATATGGTGGTGGTGTTGCTATTAAGTATGTACCATTAATGGTTGTTAGTTATATTCTTGGTTTTGCTGGAGGATGATTAACAGGGATGATTAGTGCTTTAATGTCACTATTATTTATTAGTAGTGGTTATATTATTAGCGCTTGAAGTTTTTTATTAGATTACTTTTTGCCGATGACAACACCAGCCATTGTTGCCTTACTACGTTTTGATTTAAAAGCTGATAAATCAATTTTTACTTATATTAATTATTTTTTACATTGTTTTTTAGTTTGTTTAATTATTTATGTATGACAAACAATAGTAGGATATTTTGTTTGAGCACAAATTACTAATGCCAATGGTAGTAAAAATATTTGACCAGGGTTTACTCCTCTTTTTTATGCTTTAGTCTATAATTTTATTCATATTTTTTTATTTACTTATCCCATTATGCAATTAACAATACCATTTATTTATCGTGGTGTTGTTAGCCACTATCTTGAAAGATATCGTAACTAGTGAAGATAATTATTATTTCTTTTTAAAAATGAAGTTATAAATTAATAATAGCAAAGGTGATGAAAATGAAAAATAATGAAATTCTTAAAGAAGTCATTATTATCGATGGTAATCTTGATTCAATAAATAAAGCATTAGTTGAAAAAAAGTTATGTTAACAGTAACTGAATTTGGAAAACATGCATAACATACGGTTGCTACTGCTTGATCTGATCATTTTCAAGTATATGCTAAATTAAAAGGAGCAACTCATTTAGTTTATTTTAATAATAAATTTATCAATATCTTTTGAAAATTAATTAAAGAAAAATTTTGATATTACTTTTAATTTAAGATTAAAAGTATTTTTATTTATAATAAAAATTATTTTATATAATTACAAAAAAGTTTTAATTAAATTATTAATAATAGTTAAAATTAGGATATAAATTCAAATAACAATAAATATCAATTTAAAAGTGATTAATTATTTAATTTTATGAATAAATAAAAAATAAAATATAATTAGTGTTTATTAAGTATCATAAGTAATTTTAAATATATCAATATAAGTTATCATGTTAAAATAATTACAAATATTAACACTAATTAAATATTGATAGTTAAATATAAAAAGATTATACTATATATGGAGTTATATATTAAATAAACTTAGTGTTATCATTATTAATTATTTAAAAATAATTAATATATCAAAAAAATATAATTAAAATAATTTAATAATTACATTACAATATTGATATCAGTATCAAGCTTATTTTCATATTACATGTAATCTTAGTTTAAAAAGTAATTGATGATTGTTATTATAAATAACTATGGCATTGAATATAACTTAAAAAAACATTAATTAAAGATTATTTCATTAGTATAGAAGTTAATAACAATTAAATCTAATATTTGCGAAAGTCAAAAGTAATTTTTAGAAAAAAGCAAACAAGTAAATTATTTCTAACAATTTACTTTTTGAAAGAACTATCATTTTTATTTAACAAAATCAAAACCTTTAAAAGGTCTTTATTAATGTCACACAACGTATCAATGTTTGCAAAATGAAAATCAAATATAGAAATAGAAAAAAAGATTTACTTAAGATTTAATGTAATTGGATTAATTTACAATTTATAATTAATTTCATTTTGTTGTCTCATAATTAATAAAAAGGAATGTTTAGCATGAATGATAATGAGATTTATTTACTAAATGACATTAAAAAACAAATAGAAAAATTTGATATAAAAGCTAGTATATTATTAGCTTTTAGTGGTGGCCTTTTAGGAATCTCTTTTAAATGGATACCAATAATTGAAGATATTCAAAATTCATCAATAGAAATTGTTACGTATTTTTGATTATTTTTTATATTTGTATATATAGTTTTTTTATTTTTAGCATTACTTATTTTTATTAGTTCAATTTTGCCAAGAAATAAGTCTAAAAAAAATAATAAAAATAAGACAAAAGATGTTAGTTTCTATTATAAAGAATTACAAAAAATGAAACCTAGTATTATTAAGAAAACAATTTCAGAAAATCAAGAAACATATTTATCTGAACAAATCCAAATTAATTCTAAGATTGCTACTAAAAAACATAAAATGTTAGTTTGTGGTATTATATTTTTAATTTTATCAGTGGTTACCTTAATTATTTGTATTTTATTTCATATAATTATGTAAATAAAACAAATAACATTTTACAAGAGAATGAGATCAACAGTATTACTAAAGATTTCATTTTTTTGCTATTATTTTAAAGTTTACTATCATTATTATGATTTCATTAATTTTGGATAACACAAAATGATAGTGAATCTTTTGATAGTTTAAAATTTAGTTAAAAAATAAGCTTTACTAAGTTAAACATTGCAACTTGTTAAATGATTATGATATTATGGTTTTATGATTGCTTTACCTGATCATATTAAAGGAGAAAACTATGAGTTATAATCACCAACAAATAGAAAAAAAATGACAACACTATTGATTAAAGAATAAAACTTTTAAAACTAATATTGATGATACTAAAAAACCAAAATCATATATTCTTGATATGTTTCCTTATCCTTCAGGTTCTGGCTTACATGTTGGTCATCCGAAAGGTTATTGTGCTACTGATGTTATTTCACGAGTAAAAAGAATGAATGGTTTTAATGTTTTACATCCAATTGGCTGAGATGCTTTTGGATTACCCGCCGAACAATATGCCTTAAATACAGGTAATAATCCAAAAACTTTTACTAAAGAAAACATTAATAATTTTCGTAGGCAATTGCAAAGTATTGGCTTAAGTTTTGATTATGATAAAGAAGTAAATACCACTGATCCACAATATTATAAATGAACACAATGAATTTTTATTAAACTTTACGAACAAGGGTTAGCTGAAATTAAAGATGTAGAAGTTAATTTTTGTGAACAGTTAGGTACGGTATTAGCTAATGAAGAAATAATAAATGTTAATGGCCATATGGTGTCTGAACGTGGTAATTTTCCAGTTATTAAAAAACCAATGCGTCAGTGAGTTTTAAAAATTACTAAATATGCTGAACAATTATTACAAGGATTAGATGATTTAGATTGACCACATAGCGTTAAAGAATTACAACGTAATTGAATTGGGAAAAGTGTTGGGGCATTAGTTGATTTTATGGTAGAAAATAATAATTGTCGAATTTCAATTTTTACATCAAGAGTTGATACTATTTTTGGTGTTTCATTTTTAGTGGTTGCTCCTGAACATCCATTAATTCCTGATTTAACAACTAGTGACTATTGACAAACAGTTAGTCAATATTGTTTAGTTGCTAAAACAAAAACAGATGTAATGCGCCAAGGAGAAGATACTTTAAAAACTGGAGTTTTTACTGGTAGTTATGCTATTCACCCCTTTACTAAAACTAGATTACCAATTTGAGTTGGTGATTATGTTTTAAGTCATTATGGAACAGGAGCAGTTATGGGGGTTCCTGCTCATGATAATCGTGATTTTATTTTTGCTAAAAATAAAAAATTACCAATCAATTTTATTATGAAAACTAATAATAAAAACGAACCATTTTTAGGTAGTGGTGACTATATTAATTCTGATTTTATTAATGCTAAAGATTTAAAAACTGCTACTAGTTTAGTTGTTAAAAAACTAGTAGCTTTAAAGCAAGGAAAATTACATACTACTTATAAACTACGAGACTGACTTTTTTCTCGGCAACGTTATTGAGGTGAACCATTTCCCATTATTTATTGAGCAGATGGTACTATCTCAACAGTAGATGAACAACAATTACCAATATTATTACCAAAAATGACTAACATTAAACCATCAAATGATGGTACTGCTCCTTTAGCTAATGCCCCAAAGTCATGGTTACAAGTAATAAGAAAAGATGGTATCAAAGGTACTAGAGAAATTAACACGATGCCACAATGAGCAGGTAGTTGTTGATATTATTTAGCATATATTTTAAAAAATGATGATGGTACTTATTGTGATTTTAATAGTATTACTGCGCAAAAGCGATTTAAGTATTGATTACCAGTTAATTTATATATTGGTGGTCAAGAGCATGCTGTTTTACATTTATTGTATGCTCGTTTCTGACATTTAGTACTATATGATTTAAAATTTGTTAATGTTAAAGAACCATTTTTAAAATTAGTAAATCAAGGTATGATTCTTGGTGAAAATAATGAGAAAATGTCTAAATCACGTGGTAATATTGTTAATCCTGATGATATTATTAAAACATATGGTGCTGATACTTTGCGCATCTATGAAATGTTTATGGGACCATTAACATCATCTTTACCATGATTAACTAGTGGTTTAGTTGGCTGTCATAAATTTTTAATGCGTGTTTATCGACTTATTACTAGTGATGATTACCAAGCAAAAATTATTACTAGTAATGATAAATCATTAGATACAATTTATCATCAAACTGTAAAAAAAGTAACGAATGATATTAATGATTTAAATTTTAATACTGCTATTGCCCAACTGATGATTTTTATTAATGCATGCTATAAAGCATCAACTATTTATCAAAATTATTTAATTAATTTTTTAAAATTACTAAATCCATTTGCACCTCATATTGCTGAAGAACTATGATTTCAACTTGGTAATAAAGAAAGTATCAATAAATGTCATTTTCCAAGTTATGATGAGAAATTTTTAGTTACTAGTGAAGTTACCATTGCTATTCAAATTAATGGTAAAACAAAAATGACTTTAATAGTAAAAGAAAACTTAAATAAGCAAGCACTATTAGCAATAGTTAATAATGAAGAAAAAGTAAAACACTGATTACAAAATAAAATAATTGTTAATACAATTTATGTACCAAACAAAATTGTTAATTTTGTTATTAAATAAAGGGGAAATTATGAAAGTTGCTATTATTTTTGCAGCAGGAATTGCTAGTAGATTACAACCAATTTCTAATACCGTTCATAAGTCGTTAATTAAATTTAAAGGTTTAACATTAATTGAATATATAATTAAGCAATTACTTGTAGTACCAGATTTAAAAAAAATTATTGTTATTACTGGTTATTTAAAAGATGATTTTAATTTTCTGGCAAATAAATATCCTAACTTAACCTTAATAAATAATGAACATTTTCTTGATTATAATAGCGGTTATGCTTTAACATTAGTATCATCATATTTTAATGGTGAAGATGATATTTTTATTATTTCTGGCGATATGATTAGTACCAAAAATAATTTTTTAACTAATTTTACAACAAATATGATGGCTGCTATTACTCGTGAACATAATAATAACAAAACAGATTGAAGTTATCAACTCAACAATGATGGCAATATTATTGATATTGTTAAGAGTAAAGATAGTGATAGTTTATTAGCAGGAGAATGAACTTATATTACTAAACAATGAGCAAAAGTTCTTGGTAAAGATTTAATAAATCCTCAACAAGAACTGGTATTACAAACAACAATGGTTGGTAAATATTTAATTAATAGCAGTATTAAATATAATTATCAATTAAAACCTTATGTTTTAGCGTTTAACTCACATTGAGATATTGATAATATTATTGACTTGCAACGAACTAATAAGTATTTTAAATAATACTAAGGTGTTAAGCCCCTATTATTAGCAGTTGCTACTACTGGTGGTTCATGATAAGCACAATTATTTGCCATATTTTCAGTTCATCTGTTTCTTAATGCTTGACTAGTACTAGTATTATTACTAGAACTTGTTGCTTCTTCACTTGCTTCTGCTAATGGAATATCTGAAGTTAATGATTCTACTTCTTGTAAACTAATTTCTCCTGTTTTATTGCTAGTAACATTATCGCTTACTTCAGTATTAGGATTATCAACTTTATTAATATTAACTACTTGGTTTTTTTTTGCTTGTTTATTGGCAAATAGTCAATTAAATATTCATAAATATGGAAAAAAAGAAATATAAATGATATCTTTTGCAAATTTTACAATTCAATGTCTATTACCACTGCCACTAAAAGCAGGTTTTGTTTTTGTTTTTTCTTCATTTTCGCCTTGTAATTTTTTTAACATTTCTGGAGTAACTTGTGGTTGTTGTTGTGGTTGATCTGCCATATTATTTTCACTTCCTTGTTAAAAGATAATTAGGTTTTACACTTATCTAAAATAGCATAAGTCGAACCTAATGGCTTTATTCATTTAGTTTATTACTATGAGATTAGTATAACATATTTTTAGATTTTAAGGATATTATTTTAACAATTAATAAATTTAAATTAGTCTTTTTTTAAGATACTACTTTTAGTAAATAAAAGTTGCAAAAAAACAAGATAGTATTAGATTTAAACTTGATTTTAAATAAAAAAAGCATATGGGCGGTTGTCAAATTTACGAAATAATTAATTACTATATTAGTAACTTATTTCCAAATGAATTATTTTAAAAGTAATGAAAATTAGACAACTTAAACTCTCTTTAACCCTTTATATTCGACGTATTTAAAAAAAATAAAATATACATTTTATAAGTTAAATTAAAATTATCAACAAAGGAAAAAGACAAGAAATAATCTTGTCTTTTTTTGTAATTGTAAAATTTTAAAATTTTTATTATTAACACCCTTTAAATATCTACTACACGCCGTGACCAAGTAGGAGAAAGTTAATAATTAATAACCATCTTTAACACTATTATCAACACGTGTTAGGGAATTAAAAAAGTGAACTACAACACAGTTGTTAAAAATAGTAGCTAGAACATGTGGACTTGCATGGATAAATAATAAGTGGAGTGATACCTAATAAATTATACTAACCATTAAATGGTAATTCTTGGGGTGGGAGCGAATTAGTAATTAGTATATATAGACCTACTAGGGAACCTACTATATTAATTCTATTAATTCTTTATTTAACCAACCTCGCCACTCCCCAGTGAGCGAGTGTTGGTTTTATTTTTTATTTTTTTTGAAAAATTTTTTGGGCGAGAAAATAAATTTAAAACTTGTAAAAAAAATTGAGCGGTGCCGGTTCAATTAAAATATTAATTTATTTAACATAAATTAAATAAATATTGAATCGAATGCCTCAATGTTTTTTAAAATTTTACAATTTATTTCGAGCCCATTTTTCTTAGAAAAATATAACTAATAGTATTAATAAATAAAAAAACAAAAATATATGTCCTTTATGCTAGGAAGCAACAGGACATATATAGAAAAGGATTATTATGCAAATAGAATTCAAAAAAGAACAAATAATTAAAAAACAAAATTCTATTATGATTGATTATGGTGAATATAAATTATCTATTCCAAACTGAATGGTTAAAAATAATTCTTTTACTGTTGATAATAATTACACATATTGAGTTTTTAATTTTGAAAATATTAAAAAAGAATTAAATGGTAATGAATTAATAAAATTATTAGAACCATATATTTCTGAACAAAAAATAATTGTTAATAAACCAATTGCTCCAAAAGAATATTACCTTAATAATATTAAACTAGAACCATTAACATTTTATGAACAATACAATAGTTGATTTATTAGTGAAATAACTGATAACAAAACTAATATTACAAATCCTTGTTTTAAATATAATATTACATGAGAAGAAAATAAAAAAAATTTTAGAATAAATAATCCATATAATCATAATGATTTACCAATTAATTATATAGTTACTTCTTATAAGCATATTTCAACTCACAATGAAAAAGTATTTTTGTTGAACATGTAAACAACATAAATTAGATTATTTATTCTTTAATACTAATGATATAAAAACAAGAAAACATTTTTTAAGAGATAAAAATAGTAAAGCAATTTGTTATGACTGTATTTTAAATATTAGGTTAAGTAGGGGATATAAAAGATAATACAATACGACTTAATTATTGGTATTGACCCAGCAGGAATAAGTAGTAATGAAATTATTATATATTCAAAAAAGAACAAGTAATTAAAAAACAAATTAAGGATAATTAATAATGAAGATTAATAAAAAATCAAAAATGTGAATTAAAAGTTTGTATTAATAAAGTTTGAAAAGATTGTATTAATATCTCAACTAAAACTATTAAATATAAAAATTGGTCTATACCTTATCTAATATGCAATAGTTGCTATGATAAATTACCTAAATATCTTAAACAAACAGCAAAAATAATTGAAAAAGGATATTTTGATTATGAATAAAACTAAAAAGAAAAGAAAAAGATGTGTCGAATGTGGCAAATTATATAAAGCAGAAAAAATTACTATGCTTTATCACTTTAAAACAGAATTAGAAGCAGCACAACATCATATTAGAAAATTTGAAGATGATTATGATATTGAAGAACATTTGGATTATAGAAAACCATATGGATATGTTTGTGATTGATGTAGTGATTATTAATAATGCAATATGACTTAATTATTGGCATTGATCCTGCTGGTATTGGTAGTAATGGAATTATTATATATTCAAATGAAACTAATAATATTATTTTTAATGAAACATTTAAAAGTAAAACTGTTCTAGAAAGTAAAAATTTATTTAAAGAATGCTTTTTAAAAATTAAAAAACAGTTTGATAATAATAAAGTATTAGTTATTGTCGAAAATTTCTTTTTAAGTTCAAAACAATTATTAACTAATCCATTAGCAACTCCTAAAATTATTGGTGCTTTAATGGTTTTAGTACAAGATGTTATGAACTGAGATTATCATGAAAATCAACCAAAAAACAAAAACAAAATAGAAAATTATAAAGGAAATATAAAATTAACAAAACATGAAGCAGATGCATATAAGCATATTCAATATTATTTAAGGAATTTTAAAAATGAAAGATAAAGCAAATTATGTTAAATTAACAGTAAAACTTAGTAACACTATTGAAGCAAAATATCATGAAAAAGGTAATAAACAATTATATTATAGTGTTCGTGGACAATGGAATGGTTTAAACTATGTTACTTTAATTTTTAATAACCCAAAATTTTATAAACGATGTATTTTATTAAACAAAAATGATGAAATTATAGTAAGTGGTCAAATCTTTAATACTTTAAATATTCCTAAAAATCGTGCATTTTGTTCAATTAATGTTAAATGATTTAAAAAATGAAAAGAGTAAAAATGAATAAATGTAAATATTGTAATAAAAGAATTTGATTAACTAAAAATTGATGTATCAAATGTTTAAAAAAAATAGTTAATAATTTAACAAAAAATAAGGAAAATAAGGAATGTAAATAATGAAAAAAATAACTGTTGATGTAAAAGAAGTAACACAACGCTGGGATAGTCAATCAGTAGATTTAAATATTTTATATACAATACGTGAACATCTTGAAAATGGTAATTATAATACTGTTCAAAACATGATTAATGACTGAATTGATGATTTAGAGACAGAATTAGGAAAAAAGGAAAATAAATAATTATGGGATATTGAACAAAATATTGTTGTACCTATTGTGGAAAAATAATGATAGGTGATGAAGAAAACATCGAGCATACTAAAACTCATAACAAGGAAAATAAATAATGACAGAAAAAGAAGCAATTAAGTTAGCTAAAAAATTAGAACCAAAAATAAAAGGTCATGGAGTTATTGGTGAATATATAGGTAATGGATGAAATATATTTTGTAAACAAGTATTAAAAGATAATGTAAAAGAAAAATGTTGAGAAGCAAATATATTTATTGCTGATTTAAAAGGAGAATAAATAATGAACTATTGTGATTGAACAGAACGAGTTAACGCAAATGGTAGTGTAACTTGAAAATGTAGTAATAAAACAGAAGAGAAACAAGATGAATATGGAAGAGCATATTGTACTGAACATAGAATTAAAGTTGATCAAATTAATAAATCAAGGCATAAAGATTGTATTAATAAAGAAAAATTAATTAAATATTTTAATAAATTACCAAAGAATCAAAAATTAACAACAGAAACTTTATATGTTTTCGATACTATATTTGAAAAAATAGAAAACGGAGAATTTCATTAATGATTATATTACCTACTTTATTTGGTGATAAAGATGAAATTGAAATATTATCACCATCACCACAAGCACTTCGTACTCATAATGATATTAGAGCAATTATCTTAATGAAATATCCTAATGTTAAATCACAACATATAATTATTTCTGACCCCGAAGATAATGTTGCATTAATAGTTGGTGATAATGATGTTTATCAAGGTTGAGTAAAAGTTTGAATTAAAAAAATAGAAAATTAAAGGAAGTAAATTATGCCAAATATAGAAAATACACAATCAAATTATACTTTAACTAAATTAATAAGAACTGGAATTAGTCCTATTTGTGCAATGATAGGTACAAGTGCTTATTATGGTCAATTAATAGGTAATCCAATATTAGGTTCAATTAATAGTTTATTATTTGGTAAAAAATTAGGTTTAGATATATGAAACTTAAATCAAAGACCAAGTAACAAAACAAAAGTAATTAATAGTAGTAAAAAAATATTATTAGGATTAGGAACAATTGGTTTAGCAAATTATAGTAAATTTATAAATGAAATAATTGAACCTATTGAACCAACTACAACACCTATGCCTATAACTACTACAAGTACAACTACAACAACTACAGAAACGCCCCCATGACCATTATTTAAGTATAAATAATAATCCTAATAATTTAATGGATTGAGATACTTATATTTCATTAAATGCTTATGGTGTTTCAAATCTTATTAGTGGTTTAACTGAATTAATACCTAAATAGATTTGAAACTATTAGAAAAATAGCAAATATGGCAACTGGTGGATGTTTAATAAGTAGTGGTGTAGCAATGGGGATAAATAATGATTTTAATAATGCTTATGCTATTCCTACAATTATTGCAGGAATAAGTGAAATTATTCATAATTTATTACCTATGGAAACAGTACATAATAATACTGAAATGCAAGAAACAGTATTTACTAATGAAACTGCAAATCTTATTAATGATAATGTAAGTATTAATAGTTATGGTAGTGATATGAGTGAAGTTAATATTAATGCACAATTATCATTTGATGAAAATTATTATCACTTATAAAAAGAAAGGAAAATATGGAAATGAAAGAATTTATCCATGAATTAATTATTATTGGAACAAGTGTAGGAACATTACTTTGTCGAGAAATTATTGTTTTATTAAAACGATTTATTACAACTCCAAAGCATGTTAGAGCAAATAATAAAATTATCAAACATCAAAAAAAATTAGCAAAACTTAATGAAAAAATTAATAAAGAAAATAAGTAATAAAGGAGAAAAATAAAATGACAAAAATTGAATTTAATGAAAAATATAGAAAATATGATATCAAAATTGATAGAGATTTTGACTTAGATATTGAATATTGTTTTAAATTTTCTGATATTGATATATTAGAAAATGCAGTTAATGATTATAAAAAATTAATAAATGAAATGCCACAATTAGTTAAAGATTGATTATTGGGATAAGATTAGGAGAATGTTAAATGTTAGAAAATGAAACTAATGTACAACAAACAACGCAAACTTTAACTGAAAATGATGTTTCACAAGAAATAGAAAATAAAGTTAATGAAGCAGAAAATAAATTAAATAAACTTAATCAAGAAATAAAAGAAAAAGAAATAATTAATATATTTAAAAAATATCAAGTTAAAAGTGAATTTTATGATTATTTAAAATTTAAAACAAATAAGATAGAAAATTCAAAAATCGAAGATACTATTAAAAAAATTATTAAAGAACAACCATTGTTTAAAGAACCAATTAATACCGGTGGTAAACAAGAAACCATATTAACAAATCAAACATCAATAAAAATTAATCCATTATTGGATTATAAAAAGAAAAATTATTTATAGAAAAGAAAGTTTAAAATGGCAGCAGTAAATATTCAAACAAACTTAAATAATACCGAAAAATTAGTTGAAGCACCAGAATTCATTGAATTTTTTAAACAATCAAATAGTCCATGAGCAAACTTTTTTCCCATTGCCATGACTAATTCTACAAAAATTGAATTTATTATTAAATTACCAAAAGACCCAAAAGTTAAAGTTATTCCATGAGATGACAAAAGTAAAAGATATGATGTTGGGTATGCTACTACTGATAAAATTGAAAAAATAATTGAAAAATCATATCTTGCTGGTGAAACTATTGCCAATATTGACTTAAATGCTGAAAATGGTCAAAATTTATTAGACAGTATGCAATATGAAGTTGCTAATGATTTAACAGATAAATTAGCAAATGATGATACTAACATAATTTCTCAATTTGCTACAAAAGTAACAATAACTGACCCAACACCAATTGGATATTTAAAAGCAATGTTATCGGCATGAAATACTTTATTTCAATTACGAAATAGTACAAATTGTAAATTTTTTATTACTAATAATCTTTATGATAGTTTAGTTTATTTAGCAGATAATAAAGGAATAATTACTGATAATGAATTAGCACAACAATTACGTTTAAATGGAAATGATTTATATGTAAAAGGCGTATTATGTCAAATTGTATTAGATGATTATATGACATTTACCAATGATAAAAATGAAGATGAAATAATGAATTTTATTTTAGCAACGCCAAAAGCAATGAAAAGATATATGTTACAAAATACAGTTATTTATTTACAACAAGTGGCAGATGGTAAAGTCGGTAGAACTTATTTAGTTGGTGGTGAAGTATTTGGTCAATCAATTCCTTATATGTCAAAAAAAGAAACAACATCACGTTGAATGTTATGTGGAGTAATTAAAAGTGAAGTAAAAAATGATTTAAAATCTAAAATTACAACGTTAACAATAAATAATGCTACTGCGAAAACAAATAAAACTAATAAAGAATTAGACGCAAATATTTTATATGCAAAAGAAATTAATAGTTTAAATCCAAGTTTGGAAAATCCAACTATTAAATATTTTAGTGATGAGCAAGGTAAAAACATTATTAGTAATAATAAACAAAAAACTGGTAATTTATATGTAGTGATTAGAGCAAATGTAAATGATCCAAATTATAAAGGTTCAACAAGTCCAATTAAAATAACGCTTCAATAATTAAGGAAATTTAATCATGGCAATTGGTACAACTAGTACAGCAATACTTTTCAATATCAATAAACCAAAACATACTAGAATTAGTAAACAACAAGAAAATAAAAGTTTTTGATGAGAACTTTTAGAAATGATTGGTGTCCAAGTAATAGCAGTAGCATTTGCTCCTTTTACTGGTGGTTTAAGTGAAAGCATAGCACTTGGATTAGGGGCAAGTGATTTAATTGCTAGTATTAGTGCTGTTGGTGTCGAGTTTTTAACTGATTTTACTATTAATCAAGTTTATGATTATTTAAAAGGAAATGTAACACCATTAAATACTTTTTTTAATGTATTACCAGCATTTGCTGGACTTAATAAAATAAGTCGTGGTTATCGGACAACTAAATTTATTAAACTAGCACAAAAAACTAAAACATTAGAACAAATTGGTGTTAAAGAAGCAAAAAACTTACAAGAAATAATTAGTCAAGTCAGTGGCAAAGAAATTTTAACAGATAAAATTATTGGTAATAAACGTTATTTATTTAATTATAGTTTTGCTCCTAATCGTGAAACAATAATCCAAAATTTAGGTTATGTTGCTGAAAGAGAATTTAAAAATAATTTTAAAAAATTAGAAGCACAAGAGTTAAAAGATTATTTATTATTACAAAATACATTAATAAAATTAAGTCCACAATTAACTCCAAAGTTTAAGATTAAAGATATTGAAAAAGCAAATAACTTTTTAAAAAAATATAATACTGAGTTAAAAGCAGTATTAACAATGAACCAACATGATTGATTAAATTTAGTTCATACCATCCATGCAGAAAATAGATATGGTAAATCTTTAATTTTGGATTTACAAAAAATTCGTGCCAATGCTATTAAGTTTAATTTTAAAAATAGTGCAATTCATAAAATTGTTTTAAAAGCAAATCAAACTTTTAAATATTTTGATATTAGATTTTATTTAAAAAAAGGTTTAAATAAATTTTGAAAAGATACTCCATATTTTGAAAAATTACGAGAAAGTATCTATAAACTACAAGAAAAATTTGAAAATTTAGAAAAAAAGGTAATGGAAAAAATTAATAAATTAAAAGAAAAAGCAACAGTTTTATTTACTAGTGCAGAGAAAAAAGCAATTAAACATGCACAATTAATTCCATTAAATTCACCTGTATTTATCGGTTGCAAAATTCAACCTTTATCATTAAGTAAATGTGCAATTACTATTTATCATCGTAATCCTAAGTATAAACCAATTACAGTTATTGATAGTATTCTTAAAGCAGAAACTTTTGTTACGCAAATACATCCATTCCATTGATATCGCTGATATAGTGGTTGATACATTGGTTATGGAGTTAGTCGTAATAAATGATTAAAAGCAATTGCATTTGCTCCACCAGTTGTTCAACAAGTAATTAGAGATAGTTTTAAAGTATATAGAGAAATTTTTAGGACAATAAGAACCTATCATAAAGTAGTGAATGTTATTAATAATCCTATTGAAAATATTAATAAATCATTTAAAAATGTTGGTTTAAAATTTTCAGTTAATACATTATTTGGTACTGGACTATTACATCATTTAGAAAAATTTGCATATAGTCAAGTTGTAGCAAAAGGTAAGAAAAAATTACAAAAAGAAATTATCCATATAGCACATAGAAAAACTAAAACAAAAACTAAGCATTATAAAAAAGCATTTTTTAAGGAATGATAAATTATGATTAATAAACTTTGAACTGATGTCAGTCTAGAAAATTATAATAACTGATATCCATTAACTGGAAAAAATTATCGAAACTCCACAGCAATATATCAATACATGACCTAATGTTAATGATTGATTTACAACTTTTGCGATTCGTGCTCAAAATGATATTAATGCTTATCTTGATTTTATTTTATCTAAATTTCCTTTTGATAGTTTTAAAGATGAATTAATTAAAGAAACATTAAGAGATATGGTGTATGTTTGTGTTGAACATTGAGTATTTAATCGTACACCAATTGAGTTTAATGTTGATGCTACTATTCAATTCAATAATGGTACCTCATTTAGTGCAAATAGCATTCCTAGTATTAATGTTTGAGACTTAGCACCTAGTAGAATGAAAATATGAGCAAGATTAACTGAATTAAAACAAGTATTTTTAAATTATAGTGAAGATGAATTAGATGTTGACAAAATTGACTTAAAAGCATTTTATACAAAAAATCAAGTTGATGAATTAATTAAAAAACAAAAAGAATTTACATTATCAAAACAAATGAAATTATATGATGATTTAGTTGATGATAATGAAAATGAGATATATAGGGGTCCTGTTAGTAAGTTTGTTAATAAAGGTTATGTCGCAACTGAATATGATAAAGAAACTGAAACAATGATTTTAGATTGACCTGATGAAATTGGGACATTACCACCCGAAGCTTTACAAAATAATCCACAAGTTGGTGATTTTACCCATGCTGCAACTGCTGACTTTTCTGCTAAACAACAAAAACGAATTACTAGCAATGAAAATGAAATTACAAAATTAAATAGTGAATTAACTAAAACAAATGAAAATATTAATGATATTAAAAATAATTGATTTAATATTGCAACTAGTCCTTTATGAAAGAAAATGTCTTCTTTTATTCCTAGTAATGAATTTGGAAAAATATATTTAGCAATATGAGGTTATAGTTATCAATCCACTACTAATCCTACTGATAATTATATATATAGTAATAAAAAAACTATATTTAATTTAGGTGGTGAAATTAATAAAACAATACAAACAAGTATTAAATTAGATGAATTAATTGTAAATGATAATGTTAAAATTCAATTATTATTCACTAAGGAATGAAATGATATTACTGTAACTTCTAATGATATTAATTATCAACCTATTTCTGTTACATTATATCAATATATTGGAAAAGGCACACCAACTGAATTTATAGCAGAAGATAGTACTGAGCATGATTATTATACAAAACAAGAAACTAATGACTTATTAGATAAAAAACAAAATATAAATGATAATAATTTACAAACAACTGTTAAACAAATTGTTCCAGCAATTAATGAAAATAAAACTAATATAGATAAGAAGCAAGATAAATTAAAATATGTAAGAGAAAATCAATGGGGTGCTTTTGAATATATTGATTTTGGAACTATACCTTTTACTGGTGATAAAGATATACCCCCTGTTAAATATGTTCATAAATTTATTGATGAAAAAATAAGTAAAAAACAAGATAAATTAATTGCTGGTGCAAATATTCATATTAGTGATACTAATGTTATTAGTGCTACTGGTGGAAATGAACCACCTAATTTAGATAATTATTATACAAAACCAGAAGTTGATGAAAAACTTAAAAATAAAGTTGATAGTAGTCAATTTAAGTTTGCTTTTATGGCAAATGCTCTTGGTACAGATAATCCTGATTTATTAACTACTGATAAAACTATTGTTGGTGGTATGAATGAATTATTAGATAAAAAACAAGATAAAGAAAATTGAACTATAATAGGAAAAAGTATAAGTAATAGAGAATATGGTGATTTTCAACTTGGTTTTTATAAATTATATAGAACATATATAACATGAGAAAAACCACCATTTAATCAAGTTACTACAAAAATTAAAGTAGAATTTAAAACTGGTGGGTTTCTTGGTGGATATAATGATACTTTTTTTCTTACAATAGGAAAAATTGAAAATGAAGAAGTAACTTTAAGTTTAAAAGTTATTAATCATAATTTTTCTTTAATTATGACTGGTGGTAATCAAAAATATGGAAATATATTTTCATTAGAAGAATTACAAAATACTGTTAAAGTAAATATAATTAAACCTTTCAAAATTAATTCAAAAAGTTTAAAAACTAATGAAATAGATGAAAATAATTGAGATATTGAATTAAAAGAAAATCCACCAACTCCTTGTCCATGTCCAAAATGAAAAGATGTAGCAATATCATTAGGTACAACTATTTCTTATAAATTAAGACCAAATACTTATTATAAAATATTTTATGACCTTAATAATGTAAGTAATAGTAATATGGGTAAATACCCAATGCAAACAATAGAAATATTTTGACAAGAAACTTCATTATCATATTGAGTATGTTTTCTTCCAAGTTTACGAAGAACTTCATCTATTAATATTGCAAATAATAATTTTATAAAATTAATAACAGATCAAGGTTATTTATGAAAATTACAAGAATTACAAGGATAAAATTATGTTTTTTAAAATTATAAAAATTATTTTAGGTTTAATTGGAGTTATATTATCATCAGCAACAGCATGTTTAATTATATTTATTATTGTAAAAATTATATTAAAAATTAATCAAATATTTTAAAAAAAGGTGGTGAATATTATGCTAAGTTTATTTAAAAAAAAGATAAAACAAATATTAGTGATAATCAAAGTGAAAAATTAAAATTTTTAACTAATAAAAATAAAAGTACTCATGCTTCAATTTTAAATTATTTTGGTTTTAATGATTTTAACCATGAAACTTATTTTACTGATTTTGTAGCAGAAAATAATGCTAATTTATATAATGCTCCATTAGAAATTAATAATAAAACTATTAAACAATATTTAATTCAACAAGAATTTTATCGTAAAAATTGAAATTCTATTTTTAAATTAAGTAAATTAGGAATTAGTGGTTATTTAATTTATATTGCTAATGATAATTTATATTTTCAAGTAGTAGATATCCAACAAAGAGTTTATGATATTACTGGTAAATTAATTGAATGTACTATTTTTTATGATAATTATGAACAAAATGCACAAACTGTAAGATTATTTGAAGTTTATACATTAAACAATGAACAAGTAACAATTAAGCGTGCAATTTATAGTATTAGTGATAATAAAAAACAATTTCCCTTAGATTTCAGAACATATAGTAATAACCCTAATTTATCACAAGAACAAACCTTAAATATTAACTATATACCAATAGCAATTATGCGAAATAAAGCAAATGAGTTAGCAGATTGTGATAAAGTAATGGATAAAATTAAAGCACTAGATGTTATTTATGAACAAATTGTTTTAGATTCTATTTTAAACTCACCAAAGTTTATTTTTGACCAAACTTATGGTAATGTTCAATCTTCAATGGAAGAAGCAGTAAGAATATTAGTTACTAAAAATTATATTTGAAAAAATACTGGTGATAATAATGAAAAAAATGAAAATATCAATATGACAAGCAGTAATTTTAAAGGTAAGAATTTAACTGATATATACGATTGAAATGTTAATGAAATATTTAAACGTTGTGGTATACACATACCAAGTCAAAAGAAATCTGCACAACAATCAGTTCCCGAAAGTACAGCTGTAAATATTTCAACCATTAATTATATTGAACAAAAATTATGACAATTTAATATTGATATTCTTAAATTTATTCAATTATTAGTAAGTGTCGATAAAGATTTATTAATTAGTAAAACATTTAATATTAATGATGAACAAGAAATTAATAATTTAACTGTTAAATTAAAATTATTTAACCCCGAAAATAACCAATTAATAGGAGAAAACAATGGAAAACAACAACAAACCACAAACGAAGTTTCCACAGAAACAAAAGCAAACTAAACTTAATCAAGCAGATGTAGAAAATGATTATTTAATAGATAATATTCCTTATGACTTTACTAATATGATGCGTGCAACTAGTGACCCTGATATTAATAGAGCTTATGATAAATTTAAAAAAAGAACAATTTATATTTATGAAATTGAGCGTTTATTTAAAAATAATGAAAATAATAATTTAAGATTTTCAGCAAATACTATTAAAATTGGTTTTATTGATATTGAAAAAGTATTAAAAACTACTGCTGTTGAAACATCAGACTTTACTATGCAGTTAAATCAAAAAGAGCAAGTACTAATATTAATGATAATACAATTGAATATAGTATGACTGATATTAAAAATTTAATTTTTCAAGAAATAGAATTATTAAATCAATTTAAATTATATGCTGTATCGATTAATGAACCGTTAACTGATACTTATATTGATAATTTATATATTATTAATAATTATTCACAACCTTATCAAAATCCAAAAACAAGAAGTACTAAGAGCATTACTATTATTAAAATTAAAGACTTTAAAACAAGAGATGGTTATCCAATCATTATTAAATTACAAAAACCATTAGCTAGTGATACCAAAGTTACGGGTTTAAAAATTAAAGCACCTAGAAGCATGATTTTTGGCAATATAAAGGTGCTTGGTGAAGTTGACAATATGGAAGTATACCCAAAGTTATTTGTTAAAGATAAAATAGCATTTCCGCTATTATCAATGCCTATTGAAACGCAACCAAAAGTTAGAATATTAGAACAATGATTTAGTGAACAAATATTACCATGAAATTTAGCAAAACAATTTATTGGACAAGAAAAATCAGTTTTAGATTTAATTGCTATTGGTGGTGGTAAAGAAACAAGAAAAGAAATTATTAATAATGCAAGAGTAACTAATGCTTGATTGGGATATGAAATGGCTACTGTTTGAGATGGTAAATGACCATTAAAGAAAGAAAAGGAATTAAAAGATAAAGAAGTTTGAAATTTCCCGGGTGAAAGTCAATTTTATCAATATGTTGCAACTAATAATAAATTCAATGATATTGAAATTGAAATAAAAGATGCACCAACAGTTGATAGTTTACAACAATTATTATTAGATATGTTAACTTATACATATAGTTATAATAGAAATTTTGATGGAGCAAAATATGAAAATGGTAGTCCAAATAATCATATTGCTTATTTAAAAGTTAAATTTGAAGGACAAAAACCTGATGATGTAATTACTAATTTATTTAAACAATGAAAATTGGATTATCCTAATTATATTAATTTAGAACAAGTAAAAATTTTTAAACAAATAGTCATTATGTTATCTAATAATATTTATTCAAGTATGTCAATTAATAAAGGTTTAAATGATGATTACAAACTATTATTACCTTATTATTTTGAATTAAAATCCAATCCTATACATACAATTACTGATGAAATTTGAGAATTTAAAGATGTAAAAGTAATAATAAAATCTGAGTATTTTGATTTTACAGATATTAATAATATTAAATTAAAAAATAATGATATTAGTCAAAATGAATTATTTAAACTAGATGATAATCAATTTAATTGATTATCTATTACAAATGAATTAGAAAGTAATAATATACCTTCATTAATTCCTGCTGATTGAACCTTAGGAAATGGTGAATATGGAAAATATTTTACAAGAGCAGTTATTGATAAAAGCAAAATTGAAAATGCTTTAAATTTATATGGTTCAAATAAATCACAATTATTTTCAAAATTAGAATTTTATGAAGAAATATTACAAATTGATAATAAAAATGAATTTGAATTGCAAATTAAAAATCCTATTAATAACTTAAATAGGATTGAAATTAGTGGTATTTTTGGTGCTGGTAATTATGATTTAACTTTATTAACTGATAAACAAACAATAAAATTAACCAATATTAATTTATTTGATAAATTCAATGAAAATATTTCTTATATTAATTTAGAAATTTAATTATTAAAGTAATTTGATGTATATCTACCATCTCATTTTATATCTTCATTATGTTCTTTTACAGTATTGAAGTATAGAGAAGTTTTGTTTGGACTTAAAAATTTATTTCATCAAATTGTTGTTGTTCCATATACTTTTTCACCATTTGGTTTTAAATAGTAATTTTCCATATTATGGGTAAGCACCCCCCCATGATTAAGCCTATTGTTCCAGTTGTAGCACCAGTTAGTGCTAATGCTAATGTTATTTTACTTAAATTTGTTTTTATTCATGTTTTCATAGTAAATTACTCCTTTTTCCTTAATTTTAAACAAACATATAAAATAAAATAAAAATAATTATTGAAAATATTGATAAAAGTAAAAATAAAATACCTCAAATTAAATTTTTATGTTTTTTACTAGCTATAATAGAATTAATTTTGATTTGTTCTAATAAATCACTTTCTTCATTTTTTAAAATTTCTTCAATATTATTTATTTCCATTTTCTGTAAATCTTTATAATATAAACTAAAATTATTTGTTTTTATTTCTTTAATTTTTTTAGGTTTACTTCTTGGCAAAATTGATCAAATAAAAATAAAAATTGCTAAAAATAAAAACAATACATATAAAAATACAAAAATAAATAAAAAATACATAGTAATTTTCATTGATAAAATTTCAATTTTTTTAAATATTGGTATTCAACCAAATGACATTCCTAAAAGTATCCCAGAAATAGCTGTTAATATACTCGCCTTTGCATCAAACCTTTCTATTTGTTTTTTAATTTCATTTAGTAGATTAGTTTTTTGATAATTCATTTGTTAAAATTTTCCTTTGTTACTAGTTATTAGATTTTATAAAAAAAATTAAGTAATTTTTCCTTAATTTTACTTTTAAATTATACTATTTTTTATTATTTTTACAATATGCCTTTTAAACGCAAAATAATGCCTAAATTAAAGGCGCTTATTTTGTGAGACCTATACTATTAATTATATGTAAATTGTTTATTATATCGCAAATGTGAAGATACTTTTTTTCACAGTAGCATTATTTTAATCATAATTACGTTCTTATGTGGATTATTGTGAATAAAATAAATTATTAATGTTATTTACCATATTTTAACACTTTAAATTTATGTAAATTAAAATTAATAATTAGTGCAGAAACAGATTAGGAGAGTTAAATATGAGTTTTAATTATAAATGAAATTTTAGAGAACAATATGCTAAAATTGATAAATTAGTTTTAGAACATTTAAAAAATAAATGAGAAAAACGAGATTGAATAATAAAAAATACAAGAGATAAAAAGAAATATAAAATTGTTGATTATCAATATCGAACAAGAAAAACTATATATGGATTAGTAACTTATAAAAGAAGAATATATAAATATTTTGATGAAAAATTACAAAAATGAATTCGTGTTTGTTTAGTTGATGAATGACTAGAATTACCTAAATATAAAAGAATTGGCAAAGATATTGAACAAACTATTATTGAATATTTTGCTGATGGAAAAAGATATCGTGATATTTGAGATGTTATAAAAAAAGCAAATATTAGTCTTAGTACTATCCATAGAGTTTTTAATAATTTAGAAGTAATTGAAACAATTCCAGTAAAAGTAAAGTTAGAAAAAAATCAACCTATTTTTATAGCAATTGATGATGGTCATAGAAAATTTTGAAATTTTAAACGTAAAGGTATAAAGCACTCTATGCGATTAATAACTACATATACAGATAATATTAATCATAAACTGCAAAATAAAAGAGTAAAAGCAATTATTAGACCAACAAAAACAGCAATTGGAGTTAAAAAGACTGCTGAATTTATTAAAGAACATTGTCAAAAATTTTATGAAAATGTTGAACAAGCAAAAATAATTATTTGTGGAGATAGTGTTGGGTGAATTAAAGATGTAGCAGATTATCTTGGTGCTGAGTTTGTTTTAGATAAATTTCATTTAATTAGAACATTATATCTTGGCATAATGGCGGGAAATAAAGGAAAATATTGAAGTGAATATAATAATTGTAAAAATTTAATAAAAAATGGTCAATATGATGAGTTAATTGACTATTTATATAATCAATTAGATAATCATAAAAAATTAAAAAAACAATATTTTAAAAATAATAAAAAAGGTATTGTTAATCAAGGTGCTTCTTGAAATATTGGTTGTTTTACTGAAACTAATATTTGACATGTTTTAAAAGAAATGATTGCTAATAGAACATATAGTATTTTTATTTATATAAAAATAGTTATATTTAAGTGTAATAAAATAAATTTAGAAACATAATTTAATGAATGTAATAATTATTGATTATTTCACAATTTTGAATAGCATCTCAAAAGTTATTATTTTTTATTTTTATTTTTAAACCAATAATTAAAAATATTAATGACAAAATTATAGATAAAAATATTGGAACTAAAATTGCTCAAAAAATAACTCCAATTTTGAATTGTAATAAAGAATAATGATAATAATTATGAATAATATAATAATTTCCAAAATTTTTAAGAGAAATATTATCATTAGTTAATATATAATACCAACTATATTTACTTCATAATTTAAAACCATTATATATAAATATTAAAGGTTTTGTATCTTTATTTGAAGAATAATTTTTAGTAAATACTACTTCTTTTCCATTAAATAAATTAATCAATAATAATCCTATAATCATAAGTAAAATAGTCAAAATAAATAGTAATGCAGTTATTAACTGTAATTTTTTAATTTTCATCTTTAAAATCTCCTTAAATTTATTTGTTAATTTTAGCACTTAGTAAAAGTTATTATAAGTATCTTAGTTGTAATACTTTTAAAATAGTAGTAAGATAGACTTACAATTACATAAAAATCCTAATTATTTCTTGTCTAACATTTATAATAAGACTATATATGAAGTAATCTATTTCGGATTTTTGACAATCTCCCAATGTTAATTACTAAAATCACAATATACAGTTAAACCATATTCATATAACAAATTATTTTCTTTTGCTAATTTAATATAAAATTCAACTACTAATTTTGCTAATTGTTTATTATCATAACGAATTAATTTATTTTCAATTTTTAAACAATCAATAACATTTACAAATTTAAAATTATAATCAAAACCTATTAATATACATGCCATAGCATCATCTTTAAAACCATAATCTAATCCAGCACTAAATCTATAACTTGGTTGTAATAATCTACTAATCTTATGAATAAGATGTGAATATATTCCACCAGATTCATAACCAACTAAACCATGACTTCTTACTCTTGCACTAATAGGGTCTAATTTTTCTATTTCTAATAATTGTTGTTTATCACTATCTTTTAAATAAGTATTTAATTTTCAATTTTGATAATGATAAATAGTATTATCAATAATAGTAAATTGTTCATATTCATTAATAATTTTTTTTCATTTTGTGGACATGCTGTTATTGTTTTTTTAATAAATTCATTAAGAATTGACCAAGGATTACAACTTTCAATTTCTAATAATTGATTTGCTCCACGAATTGCATCTTTTAAATCTTGATAATCATTTTCAGTAATTTCATATCTTTCATCACTTCATATAATTACATAATCAAATAAATAATTACTTGCTAATCCAGTTAATTTAACATTACTATTATCTTGTGAATGTAAATATTTACAAGTTATTTTACTACCATTAAATTCAATAGTTTTTTTAGTTTCACTAATAATAAAATTAATACTTGGATAAGTTGCTTTAATAATTTGTTTTAATTCTTGTCAACTATCATTTAATTGTTTTGACATATTTCTAATTAAATAAGCATGAATATTAATAGTATCTAACATTAATAAAATACCTAAAATTCAATATCACTAAATGTTTTACCAGATTTTCGTGAACCTAATTGTTTAATTTTAGTAATATTTAAAGATTGTTTTAAATACATTCTTTTAGCAATATCTAATAAATAACCAAAATTACTTAACATTTATTTTTACTCTTATTTTCTAAATTAATTGTTATAGGGGCGACATTATCACTATTTTTTATATCAATTTTAGTTGATAAATGATATTCTTTAACAAATGCTCTTTCTAAATATCACGCAGAATAATTAGAATTAGATTTTAATAATCTTTGTAAATTTAAGTGATTTATTTGGGAATATGCTCAATTAATTTGTTGTAAAAAAGTATTTCTTTTCTTTTGTTTTCAATTTCTAATAGTACTTTCTGTTATATTTAAATAAATTAACATTCCTAATTTTGTAGGAATTTCTTTATTATCATTACAATGAATAAAATAATTTTCTAATGAGTCTCTTAATTTTTTAACATCATTAAAAATTGTTCTTATTTTTTCTTTTTGTTGCACATAAAAATCTCCTTTCATATGCTTTAAAACACAAAAATTATGATATAATTAATATAACTTTTAAGTTAAAATTGACAAAATAACTTATTAACTTTATTAATTACTTCATATATTTTTTATTTAATTTTTATAATTATATTATATCATAAAATTATAATTAAGGGTTTACCATTTCCCTTGCAGAAGACAAAATAATGGCAACTAGGAAATTTAATAAAGCAGTCTTATTTATTAATATTGAATAGTTGAAAAAATAGCATTTATACTGCTATTTTTTTATTTCTTTTTTTAAATTTAAACATTCTTTTAAATTTATTTCTAAAACTTTTTCAAAATTTAAAATCGGGATTTTGTTTTTTATATATAATCATGCAACCAATAAAAGTACCAATTATATTTAAAGCAATAGTTAAAATTAAAATACCAAAAATATTATTTTTTTTAGATTGATTTATTCCTATTAAAATTAGACAACAAATTATTAAAAATAAAGTAACACTCCATGCACATATTAAAGATATAATTTCTCCACTCATATAATTATTTTTTCCTTTTCTATTTACATTTTTCTTTATTTTACATTATTTTTATAAAAAAGAAAAGATAACTAATAAAAGTTATCTTTTAAACGCTATAGAATTTTCAAGTTATAATCGTTCTATAACATTATATTATAAAACTAAACATTTTTCAACAATAATTTAATAAATTTGATAGAATGCAGGAGTTAAAAAAAATAAATGAAAGGTGTTAAAAAATGGTTAATTTTAAAGAATTTCAAAAATATGAAATTAATAATATTTTAACAAAATATGTTAATAAAATAAATGAATATGATGAATATTTTTTTAAAATAAGAAATAAAAATCAATATAAAATAACTTCAAAAATTAATAGAAAAATAAATACTCCAATTGGAATAGGAACTTTTAAACAAAGAGTTTATTGAGATATAATTAATCAAAAATATTATTATCCAATTTATGAAAAATTTAATATTAATAAACGTGCAAAAATGATTAATGATTTAAAACAAGAAATAATATCATATCTTGGAAAAAAGAAACATTATCAAGATATACAAGATATTTTAAAATATACTTATGTTTCAAAAGTAACAATTAGTAAAATTCATAAAAATATAAAAATTAAAGAAATATTACCACAAGAAAAAATAAAAATTAAAGATAATGAATTTATATATATTAATGTTGATGATTGTTTTGTACCAGTTTGAAATAAAAATAATAAAAAAGAATTACAAAAAATTAGAAGTATTAGTTATAATACTGGTAAAAAAATGATAAGTAAAAATAGATATAAATTAATTAATAAAAAATATAATTTTATATTTAATTATAAATTTGATATTAAAGAAGATTATTTTATAGATAATCCTACTGTTGATATTACTTGAAAAGGTTTACAAAAATATTATGATTTTTATAATCCAAAATTTGTAGTTGCTGGTGATGGTGCTTCATGAATTAGAACATTAGCAAAATATTTAGGTGCTTATTATATATTTGATAAATATCATGCTTTATGTTATTTATGAAAAGCATATAAACCAAATATTGGTACTAGTAGAAAAATTATTTTAAATAAAGAAAAATATAATAATTATAAAATTGCTAAAAATTATTTTTGTAATGGTAAATATAATGAATTAATAATATTTTTAATTAAAACAAAAGTTAATAAAGAAACTTTAAGTATTTTTAAAAATAATAAACAAGGTATTATTAATCAATCTGCTAGTTGAAATATAGGTTGTAGTGCTGAAAGTGATATTTATCATTTAATTAAATCTCAAACTAAAGGTGCAAAAATATATAATTATAAAACTTTAAATAATATGTTAATTGCAAAAACTAATTATTTAAATAATAGAATTTAATTTTTTAATTTTAAAAAAATAAAACTTAAAGATAAATATTTAAGAATTTTTGTTATAAATAAATTATTAATAAAATTAAAATCTTTAATCTTAATACTTGTAATTATTAAAATTAGTGGTATAACTAAATTAACAAAATTATAGAATTTTCATGTTATATTGTAAATGTGATTGAATTCTATGAATTAAATTAATACGTCCTATACCAAAAATATAATTTTGTCTCCATTTTTATTAACTACCTAAAAGACAACAATTAAATCTATTTATAATTTTTCAAATTAAACTAAAACTGTCCAAAAATATATTGATAGAAACTTAAAAAATATATTAGTATTTTAAAATAATAAAATTTATAATCTATAAACTAAATAAAATTAATTTATCAATATTTTACATAATGAATAAAGAAATAAATTTAACTATTGTATCAAATCAACAAGTAAAAAGTAAAAAATAACACAGTTTTAATAATTTATCTAAAAAAGTGCTAATAAACTTTAGCACTTTTACTATAAAATATAATATTTTTTGGTTATTTAATAATACTACTAATAATTTCTTGCTTAAGAAAATTATCACCAAAAATTTTATTAATATTAGTATTTTCAATAATATTGGTAATTGTTTCTAAATTATATTTTTGCTTTGTTAACCTTTTTTCTAAACTAGTGGTTCCTGTTGAACCTAGAAAATCACCATATATTTTAATATTTTCAATAATTCCTGCTTTAACATTCATTCAAACATGAATTGTGCCCTTATTAGGAAAAAGTGTTTTATGTTTTAAATCAAAAGCTGGTGACTTACCATAAACCCAATCTCAAGTTCGATATTTAGCATTTGCTAATTTTTCAATATCAAAAATCATTTTTGGCAAAAATTCCATAATCTTCGTATTTTTTGTACTTTTTAATTGTTCAATAATTAAATTTTTAAATTGATCAATTGTTATTGGTGGATTTAATAATGGTAAAATATTTGTTATTCGTGCTTGGACAGATTTAATACCTTTTGATTTTAATTTATCTAAATCAGGTTTTAACGCTTTTGGCAACATCTCCATATCAACATTAAAAAGAATAGTACCATGATGTAAAATTCGATTTTTATATGTATATTGAGCATTACCCGATATTTTTTTATCATCAACTAAAATATCATTTTTACCACTAAATTGAGCATTTAATCCCAGACTTTGTAGAACATTAACAATTGGTTTTGTAAAAAGAGCATAATTACGAGCATTATCTTTATTTTTATCAAAAATAAAAGTAAAATTTAAATTACCTAAATCTTGGTAAACAGCACCACCACCAGATAATCTTCGCACAACATTAACTTTTTTTGTTCTTACAAATTCATTATTAATTTCTTCAATTGTATTTTGATTTCTACCGACAACAATTGTATTATTGTTTTGTCATAATAATAAAATTTCATCGGTAATATCATGATTAGTAATTAAATATTCTTCAGCAGCTAAATTAAAATATGGATCTTTACTATTATTAATATAATAAATCATTATTAATTTTATTCTCCTTTATCTTCAATTTTAGTATTAATTCATTTATCAACAAATTTTAAAGTAATTTTGCAATACATATCATAATTGGTAGTAATAGAACGAATATGTTTAGCAAATGGCACAATTAATAATTCACTTCTTACTTCTTCTTCATATGTTATTTTATTGTCATACATCTTTTGTGCCATTGTGACTGGTACCGTTTCATCATCATTACCATGAATAAATAATACAGGAATTGTCGAACAATATTTAAATTTATTAATGGGATTAATACTGTTAATCTTAAATTTATCTTTACTTTTAAAGAAAAAAATAACACCAAAATAAAATCAAAATCAATGAAGTTTAAAATACTGTTTACCCATAATTTTAATCATATGACTAAAACTATCAAATCCACAATCAGCAATGGCACATTTAACACCAATACTACTAGTATCAAAACGTGAAATTGTTTCTAAAACAGTACTAGCACCCATACTATTACCAGTTAAAATAATATTAGGAGGTCGGTTAAAATTAGAACCTTGTAAATAATTATTAAGACTGACGATAACAGCATACAAGTCATCAGCTTCTTTATTACCAAAAGTAATTGCATCATCACTACTATTACGACCATGCCCTCTTGTATCATAAGTTACAACATTATATCCTTGATCATAAAAATATTTTACTAAATATAAAATACTATAACGATTTTGTTGTCAACCATGAGTTGCAATTACTCATTTATCATTTTTATTAGGTTGATGATTATCAATAAAGAAAGCTGATAATAGTTTATTATCATAAGTAGTTATTGTTATATCTTGTGGTTGCATCATGTCTCATGTCATATCATCAATCATTAACTGAGGACAATTTTGTAATTGCATATCATGATTATAAAAATCTAAAGTATTAAGATTAATTTTAAGATAATTTGGGTTAGTACTTTCTCCAGTTCGTTGAAAATTTTGCATAACATTACGCATCATTAAACCAACAAAAAAATTAGTAATTAAAAAAGGAATAACCCATAATGGAAAAGTAAATATTAAAATAATTTTTAATCATCAAGCAATTTTATATTTACTTTCTTTAACTGGTAAAATCATTCTCGCTCTCAGTTTTAAATATTGTTTATTACTAACCATTATATTTATTCCCCTCAAAATTAATTTGATAAGGTAATCTATTTTTTCTTACCCTTTAGATATGGATCTGGATATGTAATATCTTCTTTTGTTAAAATCCCTGTTGCTAAAAGTGCTGCTGCAGTAACAAAATTATAAGGTTTATTAAAGTGTGGTAAGAAATACATATCAATTAATGGTATTTCATCAATAGTAACTTTTTTCAATATTGCTAATGAGAACATGGTAATTGTTTCTGTATGATCATGATTTGAACCAATTTCAGCGCCAATAATACGACGAGAACTTTTTTCTCATACAATTTTAATTTTTACTTCATGATTTTCACTCATAAATGGTGGAAACACGGTATCTTGATAGAAATATGCTTCTACATTATTATTTCCGAAAATTGCTTTAGCAGAAAGTTCTGATAAACCAGTAGCACATAATTTTCAACCAAAGACAGCAATGGCATTAGTTCCCTGCACACCAGGAAAAGCAATTCTTGTTTTAGGATTAATTTTAGCAATATTTATTCCAGCAATTAAACCACTACGAACAGCATTAGTTGCTAAAGCAATATTAACATTTTTATTTCAAGCATTTGAATGAATATTAATACAATCACCAATCGCATAAACATTAGGATCTGAAGTTTGGAAATATTCATTAACTTCAATGGCTCCACGTGGATCTAACTTAAGTTGTGATTTACCATTCTCGTCTTTTAACACAGCAGTATTTGGTAAAAAGCCAACTGCCATAATTACTAAATCAGCATCATATGTTCCTATATTAGTTTTTACTTGACTTACTTTATCATTTTTAATGATAAACTCTTGTAAAGTTTCTCCTAATTGTAATTTTATTCCTACTTTTTTCATATCTGCTTCAACATCATTTGTAAATTCTTCATCATAATAACGAGGCATAATACGATCTTCAAAATCAATTAATGTTACTTCTTTTTTATCTTTATAAAAAGCTTCTACTAGTTCAATACCAATATAACCAGCACCAATCACTACCACTTTTTTTACTTCTGGTTTACTTAAATGACTAATAATTTCTTGTGCATGTTGGTATAGTTTAGATAAATGAATACCATTTGTTAATTTAACACCATTTAAACTATCTTTAACAATAGCACCATCTTTATGAGCAATTAAACCAGGAATTTCTTTGCCACCTGGATTTAAGATTGGTCATGAACCAATTCCTAACAGCAACTTATCATAACTTTCAGTAACTTCTTCATTAGTTTCTAAATTTTTAATAGTAACTGTTTTAGCTTTACTATCATACTTAATCATTTCATGTTTTTCTTTAATATTAATACCTAATGCTTTTAATTTTTCAACTGTGGCATAAAATAACCCTTTTGGATCAGTAAATTCTTTACCAACTCAAAGTGCAATTCCACATCCCAAAAATGAAATATTATCATTACGATCATAGGCAACCACTTCACTATTTGGATTAGATCTCATAATTGCTTTCAATGCAGTTGTTCCGGCATGATTGACACCAATAACAACTATCTTTTGTTTTCTTTCCATGCTAAACTCCTCTCTTACTTTTCAACTTTTTTTGTAAGCATAAATATATATTATTTTATCACTTTTTGGGTAATAATTAAAAATCTTTCTTGAAATAGTAACACTATAATATTACTAGTTGAATAACTTAAAATACCATTAGTTATTGGCATTAATACATTATCAAAATTATTTATTAATATTTGTCAGTCAATGATTTCTTTAAAATATATATTTTAAATTTAAATTTAATAGTTAAGCACATGTGCTTAACTAAGCATTATATATTAAAATAAAAAAAATCTAAATTTATTTTTTTACCCTTTTTAAATATTTTTTAATAAATTATATGTATCTTGACAAATCATTAATTCTTCATTTGTTCTAATTTTAAAAATGGGAATTTGTGATTGTTTATCACTAATTTCTAAGTAATCATTATATTTATCATCATTTTTACTTGCTACTAATTTTAAATTAAGTACTTTAATTTCTTCAATAACTAATTGACGAATAATTGCAGAATTTTCACCAATACCTGCGGTAAACACTAATGCATCAACATTATTTGCTAAATCATTAGCATATTGAATAATGTAATTAGCAATTCTTTGCACAAACATTGTGATTGCTAATTGTGATTGCAAGTGATGCTGATGATTTTTATCATTACTACTGGCAAGAACATCACGTAAATCAGAGGAATGGCCACTAATTCCTAACAATCCTGAACTTTTATTTAAATCATTAGTAATAGTTTCAATAGTTGTTTCTGTTTTAACACTACACATATATCCATGGATAGAAGGATCAATAATACCACTTCTTGAACCCATAATTAAACCATCTAACGGCGTTAATCCCATGCTAGTATTAAAACTTTTACCATTTTTAATCGCACAAATACTAGCACCATTACCTAAATGACAAATAATAGTACTAATCTTGGCTTTTGGCTTATTTAAAATATTAGTTAGTTTTTCTAAAATATAACGATAACTAGTACCATGAAAGCCATATCTTCTTACTTCATATGATTTGTATCAATCATATGGAACTGAATAAAGATACTTTTCTTCAGGAAGTGTAGTATGAAATGAAGTATCAAATACTGCAACATGTTTAGCATGAGGAACTAATTCTTGAAATGATGATAAACCTTCTAAGGCTGCTGGATTATGTAGTGGTGCTAAAGGAATACATGATTTAATGCCAGCAATAACTTTATCATCAATAATAATTGAACTATTAAATTTTTGACCACCATGAACCATACGGTGACCAATCCGTTTAATATCAGCAAAATCAGCAATAACTTGATATTGACGTAATGCATCAATAACTACTCTTGCTCCTGCTAAATGATTAGGAATATCTTTAGTTATTTCATATTTAATAAGCTTATTACCATTAGCAATTTCAATAATAAAATTACTATTTTTAATCGCTATTCTTTCAACTAATCCTTTGCAAAGGATAGTAAATTGATTATCAATAGTATTAAAAAGTTGAAATTTAATAGAACTACTTCCAGCGTTAATAACTAAAATTTTGTTTTGTTCTGACATATTTGTTTTATCTCCTTGTTAATTTTTAATTAATGTTTGAATAGCAGTAATTAATGCTGTGTAATAAATATCATCAATGCTAGCACCGCGAGAAAGATCATTAACTGGCTGTTTTAATCCTAGTACAATAGGACCAATTGCTTTGTAATTACCTAATCTTTGGGCAATTTTATAACCAATATTAGCAGCATCTAAAGTTGGAAAAATAAAAGCATTACATTGACCCTTAATAGTTAATGATGAAAATTTTTTATTACGAACTTCTTGATCTCAAGCAGCATCAAATTGAATTGGTCCTGCTACTTGCACATTTTTTAATTTTAATTGTTGCACTAAATTAGTAGCATTACGTATTTTATCAACACTTTCACCAGCGCCACTATTATTAGTAGAATAAGATAGCATTGCCAATTTAATTGGATTAAATTGCAAAAGTTCAGCAAAATGAACTGTTGATCTTGCAATATCTACTAATTGTTCAATTGTTGGATTTAAATTAATTGAACCATCACTAAATAAAAATATTTCTTCATTTTTATTCATAATAAATGTGCTTGAAACAGTTTTAATACCTGCTTTTGAACCAATAATTTGTAATGCTGGACGCAAAATGTCAGCAGTAGTAAAAGTAATACCACCAACAAAACCATCAACTTCTTTATTACTTACTAGCATCATTCCATAATAATTACGACTTTGAACTAATTGCTTAGCAACATCTAATGTCAATCCTTTTGCTTTTCTTAATTCATATAATTGATTAGCAAAATTAGTAATTTGATTATCTGTAATAACTAACGTTTTGATTTTAGTATTTTTAATACTATTAGGAATTTCTTTATCATTATTAAATAATAAAACTGGTACAATAAAATTTTTGACAGGTGAATTATTACTAGTGATATTTAAAGCTACTGCTTGTACTTTTTCATTATCACCTTCTGGAAATAAAATTGTGATTGGTCTTTTACTCTTTTGTAAAATTGACAAAATAAAATCTAATAATTTCATATTTACCTTTTCTCCTTAATTGTTAATTTTCTATTTTTCTTTTTCATTAGTAATGATAGTTGCGATTGCTTTATTTTGTACTGCTTTAATAATATTATTTTCACCATTAATATTAAAAACAATAATTTTTAAGTTAGCTTCCATACACATTGTTGAAGCAGTTAAATCCATTACTTTTAATTGCTTATTAGTAATATCTTGATATGATAAATGTGAATAACGAATAGCATTTTTATTAATAATTGGATCTTTATCATAAACACCATCAACACCATTTTTTGCCATTAATAATACATCAGCATCAATTTCAGTAGCACGAAGAGCAGCTGCAGTATCTGTTGTAAAATATGGTGAACCCGTTCCACCAGCAAAAATACAAACATAACCTTTTTCAAAACTACTAATTGCTTTTTTATAATAAAAACGTTCAGCAACTTGATTAATTTCTAATGAAGTTTGCACAATCACTTTTACATTAAGTGCTTTTAATTTTGATTCAATTACTAAAGCATTCATAATAGTTGCTAACATTCCAATATAATCAGCATTAATTCTTTTTAAACCAATCTTTTCTCCCTGTTTAGCACCACGTCAAATATTACCACCACCAATTACTAAACCAACTTCTACTTTTGCTTTAACTAGTGTTTGGATTTGCTGACAAACATTATCAATATTTTTATTATTATATAATTCATTAGTACCATCGCCTAACGCTTCACCACTAATTTTTAATAATATTCGTTTATATTTAAATTGTTCCATTTTTGATCATCCTCCTTAAATTTTAATATTATAAAAAGCCACATATTACTTTGTGGCTTTTTATTTACTTATCGTTATCGTCTGATAATGAATGATTTGTGCTTGCAACAACATCTTCTAATTGAACGTTGTCAATGACTTTTTGTGCTAAATGTTCTTTAACAAAAAGCTGCGCTTGTGGTGTAATAATTGTTAAGCGTTTTTTCATTTTTTTAATTCCCTGTTCATAAACAATTTTTAAAACATTTTTCTTTTGTTCTAACGCTACAATTTTGCTAGTATTAACGCTTTGACCAAAGAAATAAATGTTATGATCATCAACAGCAATTCCAAAATCAAAACTAAAAACATATGCTAAACCTAACAAAATAACTAAAAATATATATTCTAATATTAACAAACTTAAAAAAGCAGGATCAGACTTAACATATTCTGAATCAAATGTTCAAATTTGCATTATCATTGGCACAATTGAAATAATTAAACCAATTACTCCAATTATTAATGTTGGTACTAATAATTTTAAATTTAAAAACTTAGCATTTGTTTTTGGTTTATTAAAACTATATCAACCTCAACTAAGAATAACCAATAATATTACAAACATTAATAAAGCAATATAATATATAATTTGAAAATTCATTTTACTTACCTCCTCAATAATGTTTATTTGGTAGCATTATCAATTTTTTCACCTAATTGATAACGTATCATTGCTTTAATTGTAGCATGATTTTTAGTTAAATATTCTTTAACCTTAATACCATTGTCTTTAATGTAAACTTGATCAACAATAGTTAACTCAGATAATACTTTTTCAAAACGTCCCTTGATAATATTTTCAAGAATATTATCAGGTCGTTTTTTTGGTTTTAATCTTTCTTCCTCTTTAGTTTTTTCTCTAATGATTGATAATTCTTTCTCACGTACTGTTGTTGGAATGTGTTCAACATCAATGTATTTAGCATCTGCTGATACTAATTGCATTGCAATATTATTTGGAAGATCACTCTTAACATTAATATTACCTTTGATAATAACTAAACCAGTATATTTACCACCACCATGGATATATGAACCAAAAACTTCATCATTACTTTTAGATAAACATTGAAAACGAGTTAAAACAATATTTTCACCTAATTTAGCAATTGCAAACTTTATCTCATTACTTAGAGTTTCATTAGTTGTAGTAGCTTTTAAAACTAATGCTGCTTCAACAGTTTTTGGTTGATGTTTTAAAATTGTTACTAAAATTTTATTAAATAAATTATTAAATTCTGCTAAGTCAGCAACTTGCTCAGTTTGACAATTTAATTCAGCAATAACTGCATTATTACCATCAATTAATACTTTAGTAATACCTTCAGTTGCCTTATTGACACTTTTTTTCTCGGCTTTAGCTAAACCTTTAATTTTTAATAACGAAAGTGCTTCGTCAAAACTATTATTTTTTTCTTGTAAAGCTTCGCGACAATCAGTAATTGGTAAATCGGTTTTATCTCTTAACTTTTTCAATAATTTAATATCTACTTTAACTTCTGACATATAAATTATGTTCTCCTTTATTTTTTTTCAAGTGGATCTTCTGTTTTGTTTTCATCAAGACTAATAGATTCTTCTTCAACCGTTTCTTTCTTATCAATAACTGGTTTTACACTTTGCCCTTCATTAATAGCTTCAGCAATTTTTTTAGTAATTAAAGTAATTGATTTTGTTGCATCATCATTACCAGGAATAATATAATCAATATTATCTGGATTTGAATTACTATCACAAATTGCGATAATTTTAATACCAAGTTTAGCAGCTTCATCAACAGCAATTTTATTAGTAATGGTATCAGTAACAAAAATTGCTTCTGGTAATTTATACATATTTCTAATACCACCAAGATTACGCTCTAAGCGTGCCTTTTCTTTAATAAGCAACATTTGTTCTTTTTTTGTTAATAGTTTAATTTCTCCACTTTTTTCTTTATTTTCAATATCAATTAATTTTTTAATACTTGACTTAATAGTTTTAAAATTAGTTAAATTACCACCTAATCAACGTTCTGTTACATAAGGTGAATTACAACTAATAGCAAGTTCTTGGACAGCTTCTTTTGCTTGTTTTTTTGTTCCGACAAATAAAACTTTTCCACCATTTTCGCTAATTTCCTTAACAAAACGATAAGCTTCATCTAATTTACGCATTGATTTTTGTAAATCAATAATATGGATTCCATTTCTTTGTCCAAAAATATACTTACGCATTTTTGGATCTCATCTTTTAGTTTGGTGACCAAACTGAACTCCTGCTTCAAGGAGTTGTTCACGTGTTACAACTGACATATTGTCTCCTTCTAATTTGTTTTTCTTCCATTTATTTCTAACATTAACCACTTTTATTATTAAAAAGCACTAGGCAATGAATTCACAAATGTGTTGCTTATTTTCATTAAATTAAGCGTGTATATTGTAGCATATTTCTTATATTTTAAACAAAATATTTTAACTGAAGAGCGCATTAACTTAATCCATAGTTTTAAAAACAAGAACGATATAACTAAAATCGTTTTTTTTTGTTAATAAAAGAAAGGTAGGTAATTAAAAATGGAAATACAAAGAGAATGTAATCATTATTCTTGTGATTTATATTGTTTAGAAAATTCTTGACCACAAAATATTTTTAAAAAAAAATAATAGCAAAAATTTAATAATTAAAACTTAATAAACTGTCAGAAGAAAAATAAAACACTGTTGGCTTTAGGCCTATTCTTCTATCAGGATAAAAGGCTTCTAATGTTAAGCAAATTAGAAAGTAACAGTATATCGCTTAATGTAATTGTTGTTAATAATTGAATAGCCATATTAGGCTCAGTAAATAACCCTATTAACATGTTGATTGTTACATTTATTATTAATTAAGAAAAGGGGGGTTATATATATACATAATCTACTAATTTTATCATAACATATTTTTTTAAAAAATGAAAGGAAGAATAAAAATGATATTTACTAAAATAAATAATGTTTATTGACATTGTGATAATTGTAATAAAAAAACAAAACCAAATCATTATTATTTATACAAATTCATTTGTGATGAATGTTTAAGAAAGGAAAATAAATAAAATGAATCAATTAATTAATATTGAAAATTATAATATTAACGAATATAAAACAGAAATTGAATCTTTTTATAAAAATATAAAACAATTATTAGCAGAATTAATTAATCTTAATGATACTATTCCTTATTTAGAAAGTTTTATTAAAGAAAGAAATAAAGATATTAATAATGAAATAGATTTAAAAAATAATAAATATATTTTAGATACAATTAATACTAATTTTAAAAATTTAGAAAATTATAATGTAATTATTAAAAAACAATTAAATAATTGAAAATCAATATTTGCTGGACAAAATGGTTTAGATACACTTATTAAAAATAAAAAAGAAGAATTATTATTACCAGTAAAACAAAAACAAATTGAGTATGATACTCAAATTAAAGAAAATAGTACTTTAAAAGAACAATCACAAACTAAAACTACATTAGGTCTTAGAAAATATACTACATATAAAATATTAAGTATTGATGCAGATATATTAGATAAAGAATATTGAATAATTAATTAATCAGCAATTTTAACTGCATTAAAAAGTGGTATTGAAGTTAAAGGTGTAACTTTTGAAGTAATAATGGAGTATAAATAATGAAAGAAAAAAGATATAGAACTCCTAAAGATAAAAATAAAGTTAAAAATTATAAATGTTTTATTTATTTAACTGAAAATGAATTTAATAAAGTAAAAGAATTTTGTCAAAATAATAATATAAGTATTTCTGCTTTATTTAGAAAAAGTATACAAAATGTCATTAATATTTAATAAAAAAACACACAGTATTTTATTAAAAATAAAGAGTTATTTTCAGTTTCTAAAATACTTGATAATTATCTTGGATCTAATTATGACAAAATTCCTAAAGAAATTTTAGAACCAGCAATTATTAAAGGTAATATTGTACATAAAGTAGCAGAATTATATTTTAAAAATATTAATAATGATAATATCGTAAAAAAAATAAAAGATAAATTAATACAAAATAAATTTAATGAAAATATATTAAGTTATTGTTTTACATTATTAAATTATTTAGAAAAACAATTTAATAAAGAATTAGAAATTATTAGTGAACAAATGTTTAATGCAGATATAGTGGCTGGAACACCTGATTTAATTTTTAAAAATAAATTAGATTTATATACTATTATTGATTTTAAAACTTATAAAGTTATGAGTAAAGAATTACATTGTAAAGCAGAATTACAATTAACAGCATATTATTGATTATTAAAAAATAATGGTTTTAATTTATCAAATATTCAATTTATTTGTTGAATAAAAGAAAAATCAATTGAATTAATAAAAGTAGAAATAACAAAAGAAAAATTACATGAGTGAGAAATGGCTCTTGCTTTATGAAAGGAAAATTGACATGAATCAATTAGTTATTAAAAATATTCAAAATGGAAATGTAGAAAAATATATTAAAAATAAAGGTATTACTAATAATAATGAAATACAAAAATTTAAATCAAATGTTTTAGCAATTGCTAATCAATATGGATTAGAAAAAGCAAATACAGAAACAATAGTTTCAGCATGTTATCAAGCAGTACTATTTAATTTACCATTAGAAAAGAATTTTGGTTATTGTTGAGTTGTGCCTTATAAAGGACAAGCACAGTTTCAAATGGGATATAAAGGTTATATTCAATTAGCACAAAGAAGTCAACAATATAAAAAAATTAATGTTATTGATGTTAGACAAAATGAAATTAAAAAAATAGATTATTTAAAAGATGAAATAAAATTTAAATTTATATCAAATCCATTAGAAAGATTAAATGCAAAAATAGTAGGTTATTGTGCTTATTTTAAATTAAAAAATGGTTTTGAAAAAACTTTATATTGAACTAATGAACAAATAGAAGAACATTTTTTAAAATATAGTGAAACTTATAAAAAAAATAAAAAATTTATTGTCAGTGATTTTGAGAGTATGGCTAAAAAAACTGTATTAACTCAATTATTAAGAAAATGAGGTATTATGTCAGTTGATATGCAAAATGCTTATGAATCAGATCAAGCAGTAATTATTGATGATAAAAAAATATATATTGATAATCCAAATAATGATAATAATTTTATAAAAAATGATGAGTTTGCCCCAGAAAATGATACATTTGTCCCAGAAATTAAAATACCACCTATTAATAAAAAATCAACAGTAAAATTAAAAAATGAAACAATTAAAGATAATGTTGAATCATTATTAGGTATTGGTAATACACAATATACAGTACCAATAGAAAAACAATATACAGTTTCTAATAATAATTTTAATTTTGAAGAACAACAAGATATTATTGATAATTTAGATTTAGATTAAAATATAAGGAAAAAATAATATGTTATGGTGAGAAAAATTAATAATAGTATTACCAATATTATTAGTAAGTATTATGATTTTAATATTTGTAATTTATTTATTAATTGAATTAAAAAAAGATAAAAAAAGATTAAAAGTAATAAATGAATTAATTAAAGAATTAGAAAAAAATAATAATAAGGAGAATAAATAATAAAAATGGGAATGTATAGTTGTAGTTATCTAGGGCATCCACCTGATAATTGTTCAAACGGATATTGTAACATTTGTAAAAGTAAATTAACACAAAGAGAAATAGAACATTTTTTAGAATTAGGTTTTGATTGAGTAATTGAAAAGAAGATTAATAATGAATAAATTTACTAATAATGCTTATGATTTTATAAATAGATGTATAGGTAATAATCATGGATTTAGAATAACTATATCTGGTGATTTTAAAGTAGAAAATGTATCTTTACCTAATTTTTATTATTATCATGAATTAAAAAAAATGGTGATTACTAATATTGAAATCCAATCCAATAACTTATATTTAATTGTAAAAAAGGAGAATAAATAATGACAGAAAAAGAAGCAATTAAGTTAGCTAAAAAATTAGAACCAAAAATAAAAGGTCATGGAGTTATTGGTGAATATATAGGTAATGGATGAAATATATTTTGTAAACAAGTATTAAAAGATAATGTAAAAGAAGAATGTTGAGAAGCAAATATATTTATTGCTGATTTAAAAGGAGAATAAATAATGAACTATTGTGATTGAACAGAACGAGTTAACGCAAATGGTAGTGTAACTTGAAAATGTAGTAATAAAACAGAAGAGAAACAAGATGAATATGGAAGAGCATATTGTACTGAACATAGAATTAAAGTTGATCAAATTAATAAATCAAGGCATAAACACTGTATTAATCGTGGAAAATTACTAGATTTATTAAGATTAGAATATGAAAATTCACGTAGTGGAAAAAAAGTATGGACATATCTTATTAATAAAATCGAAAGTGGGGAACTAGATAATGACTAAACAAGAAAAATTGATTAAAGAGATTGGATATGAGAAATCACAATTAACAATTTTATATCATAGAATAGGTCAAATGATTTCACGATTAAATGAACTACAGATTAATATTGATAATGGAGAATTTGATAATGACTAATATTAAATCTTATCATTGTTATTATTGTTATATTAGAAAAATTTGTAAAAAATCATACCTTAATCAAAAAAGAGTAATTGAAAAATTTAATAAAAGAATTAATAGAACTAAAATTAAATATAATCATGGAAAGAAGTGTTAATAATGACTAATTATTTACTTTCAATTGATCCAAGTATAAAAAATACAGGATTTACATTATGAGAAAAACAAAATGGTAATTATTGTGATGATGATAGATGTCATAATAGTGAAATGTGTAAATGTAATGGTAAAGATGATTGCTGTTATGAAGAAAAATGAAAGCCAATTTTAGTAAAAAGTTATAGTTTTAAAAAATATAGTACTAAATATGAAGTTAGTAAAAGTGATGCAATATATAACTATAATTTTAATTTTTTAATTAAATGAGAAATTGAAAAATTAATTAAATGTGACATTGGTAGTTTATTTTATAATAATAATTTAAATTTAATTATTGAACGTGGTACTTTTCATTCAAAAAATGGTATTGGTTATGAAAACACAAGAACATTTAAGAGGATTTATTGCAGGAACATTTAATAAATTATTAACTAAGAATATGTTAATAAGTCCAAGTAAATGAAAGAAATGATATATAGATAATTATCCAGTATATTGTTGGGGTGTAAAATGAACAAAAGAAAAATCATTAGAAATTGCACAAATAATTATTACTGAAAATAATTGAAATATAAAAATTAATAATCATGATGAAGCAGATAGTTTATTAATTGGTTGATATTATTTAAATAAGGATAATAAATAATGCAAATAGCAATTTTAATTATATTTAGTTTAAATACAATATTAACTTTATCAATGTTTATTACAATAATTTATATATTATTTTCTTTTAAAATTACATTTCAAAAAATTAAATAAGGAAGTGAAATAATGACAAATATTAGAACTGAATGATTTTATTATAATGAAAAAAGTCCAAAAGTAATAACATGTCCAACTGTATATTTATTAAAAAATAAAGAAGATGCTTTATGTTATTTATTAGCATTAAATTTATATCCAAAATTATATCCACAAGATATTTTTTATTCATGAATATTAGAAAATAATCAAACTGGATATTTAATTATTTGTGGTAATAATAGAGATACTGTTGGAAATATGCAATTTAAATTTATTAAAGGAGATTAGAAAATGCCAAATATAGAAAATCAATCAAATTATACTTTAACTAAATTAATAAGAACTGGAATTAGTCCTATTTGTGCAATGATAGGTACAAGTGCTTATTATGGGCAATTAATAGGAAATCCAATATTAGGTTCAATTAATAGTTTATTATTTGGTAAAAAATTAGGTTTAGATATATGAAACTTAAATCAAAGACCAAGTAATAAAACAAAAGTAATTAATAGTAGTAAAAAAATATTATTAGGATTAGGAACAATTGGTTTAGCAAATTATAGTAAATTTACTAATAATTCAATTAATCCTAATCCAATAGAAAATCCAATAATTACAACCACAATAGATCCTTTTCCACCAGATTTATTATTTAGTAATCCTAATACTACTGATAATAATTTAATGGATTGAGATACTTATATTTCATTAAATGCTTATGGTGTTTCAAATCTTATTAGTGGTTTAACTGAATTAATACCTAATAAATTTGAAACTATTCGTAAAATAGCGAATATGGCAACTGGTGGATGTTTAATATCAAGTGGTGTTGCTATGGGTATTAATAATGATTTTAATAATGCTTATGCAGTACCTACTATTATTGCAGGAATAAGTGAAATTATTCATAATTTATTACCTATGGAAACAGTACATAATAATACTGAAATGCAAGAAACAGTATTCACTAATGAAACTGCAAATCTTATTAATGATAATGTAAGTATTAATAGTTATGGTAGTGATATGAGCGAAGTTAATATTAATGCACAATTATCATTTGATGAAAATTATTATCATTTATAAGAATTAAATTATGTTACCTTTAATTATTAGAATTATCTATTCTGCATTAGAAACTAATGATATTAGAACTGCAATTATTAGTTTATTAAAGTTATATAGTAAAAATCAAAGTTTAAAATCAGTTTTAGATAGTGAAAATGTTAGTGAAGAAGAACTTGGACAACCATATTCAACCTTTAATCCAAATATTATTAAAAAACTTTTATCAATTTTAAAACCTAGTGAATTAACAGAATTAAAAACTCAATTAGATAAAATAAGAAACTTACCACAAACTTTTAAAAATGCTATTAAACCTAATGAAATAAGCACTATTAATGGTTATGTTAATAAAGTTAAAAAAATAAGTAATTTATTTAAAGATAGTAATAATAAAGAAATACAATCTAATGAAGAAGATAAAAAAAAATATTAATGATAAAGATGATAAAGGTTGAGTAATATTATCAAGTTCATGATTTAAAAAAGGTTTATTTTATAAATCTAATCAATCATTAAAAGTAGGAATATTACAAGGTTTATTTCAAAGTGATACAAGTAAAAATAAACGTTGATATGGTCCTTACACTTATCCAAATGTACCAGAAGAAACTTGAAATTTAATGAAAGTACAAAAAGGTAAAAATGGTAATGGTGCTGGAACAATATTTTGAAGATATTTTTTAAGAAGTTTTTTACCAAGTCAAATTCGTAAATATGTAAAGAAATAACTTAAAGAACAGAAAGGTATTACTAAAGGTAAACAACGTTATAACATTATTAAATCAACTAATATTAATGTTTTAAAAACAACTGCATTTATTAATAGATTAGAACGTGGATTTTTTAAACTTAAAGAATTTAAAACTTTACCAAAAACTGAATTAGGTAGTAGAGCATGAAGAGTAGAAAGAAAAGAATATTTAACTTTTCATAAAAATAATAATTTAAATAAAAATATTGGTATTTCAATTTATAAAAATAAAAATACTTATAAAAAATATAGTATTAATAGTAAAAGAAAGTAGGTGATAATTATTATTGAATTAGATAAACCAATTAAACCAATTGGTATATGAAATACTATTAATCCAATCTCAAAAGATAATAAAGAATATAAAAGATTAAATAAAATTTGATTTAATAAAAATAGTACTCATATAGATAAAATAAAAATATTAATATCTAATATTTTAAAAATAACTAGTCATATTATAGGTATGTTAATAACATTATTTTTTACAATAACACCTTGATTAATACCTAATATACCAATAGCAATGGGAATAGGTAATTATACTAATCAATATAATTTTACTTGACCAGACCATTTAATATTAACTTTATTTCCTATGTTTGGTCATATTGGATTAAATATTATTACTAAATTAGGTAATTATGGAAAATTAATTAAATATGCATTAATAACTATACCAATTATTATTACAAGTCCTTATTTAATATATCAATATAAAAATATTAAAAAACATAAAAAAGAATGTAATTTATGTAAACAACATTCAAATAAAATACAATTGGAGGAATAAATTATGAATTTATCAACAACAGTAATCTCAGCAGTATTAAGTGGAGCAGTTGCTAGTGGTGTAATTGTTACTATTGTTTTATTATTTTTATCAAAAATTATTAAAAAATCAAAACAATCAAATTTAGCAAAAGAATTAAAAGGTAATAAAGAATTAGAATTTATTACAGCAAATATTAAACAATTAAATTCTCATTTGCAATTAGAAAGTACTCAAACAGCAAAATTATTAGATTCATTTAATATTGATAAAGAACAAGTAGATAATTTTGTTTTATTAGAAAAATCTAAAAAGAAAGAATTAACTGAAAAAGATAAGAAAAAAGCAACTAAATTTAAAATTTAAAGGGTTTAAATACCCTTTATTTTACATTAAGGAGTAAATTATTATGGCTATTAAAGACCCATTAATGTTTATAACAATAGAAGAATTTAAAAATTGAAAAGGTTTTAATAATCAATTATTTGATGAAATTACAACACCAGATAGTGAAATTAGATATGCAATTGAAATTGCAAGTAATAATATTGATTATTTAAGTGGTTTTTCTATTTCAAAAAAATGACCAGAAATAAATCCAACAAAATTTACTGATAATATTCAAACTGCAACTACTCATTATGTTAATTTTTTATTAAGTAAAGGTGTTGAATATGCACGTGGTCAAGCAAGTATAGGACAAGGTGGTATAGTTTATTCACAAAATAATCCAGAAGACCCTTATTTTATACCAACACAAGTATTTAATTATTTAAGAGATATAAATAAATATCCAAATATGCAAGGATTTCCTTTAAATTTACCTAATAAAGAAAGTTTTTTTTCTAAATTTTTAAGTAATCGTGGTGAAATTAATAGATTAATTGAATATTTAAAAATTATTAATCTTAAAAGTAGTGATAATAGAGTAAAAATTAATATTTATCAACATGAAAATTTAGATAGTCCAGTAGTTGATATTGATACTCGTGGTATTAATACAACTACTACAGTACCAGATTTTAAAAGTCCAAAAGAAACTATTGATATTACTTATGATAAAGAAAATCATGTAGTTAATAGTGATATTAGTAATAAAATAGAAAAAGAAATTAATAAAATAGCATTAAAGCAAGATAAATTAAAATATGTAAGAGAAAATCAATGGGGTGCTTTTGAATATATTGATTTTGGAACTATACCTTTTACTGGTGATAAAGATATACCCCCTGTTAAATATGTTCATAAATTTATTGATGAAAAAATAAGTAAAAAACAAGATAAATTAATTGCTGGTGCAAATATTCATATTAGTGATACTAATGTTATTAGTGCTACTGGTGGAAATGAACCACCTAATTTAGATAATTATTATACAAAACCAGAAACTAATGAATTATTAGATAAAAAACAAGATAAATTAAAAAATAGTGATGATGTTAATATAAATAAAAATAATACAATTTCTATTTTCTCTGGTAATAATACACAAATTTCAAATAATGTTGCATATAATAATCAATATCAAAAATTAAATACTACTAATAAAACTATTGTTGGTGCTATTAATGAAAATAAAAGTAATATTGATAAAAAACAAGATAAAGAGAATTGAACTATAATAGGAAAAAGTATAAGTAATAGAAAATATGGTAATTTTCAACTTGATTTTTATAAATTGTATAGAACATATATAACATGAGAAAAACCACCATTTAATCAAGTTAATACAAAAATTAAAGTAGAATTTAAAACTGGTGGGTTTCTTGGTGGATATAATGATACTTTTTTCTTACAATAGGAAAAATTGAAAATGAAGAAGTAACTTTAAGTTTAAAAGTTATTAATCATAATTTTTCTTTAATTATGACTGGTGGAAATGCAAAATATGGAAATATATTTTCATTAGAAGAATTACAAAATACTGTTAAAGTTAATATAATTAAACTTTTCAAAATTAATTCAAAAAGTTTAAAAACTAATGAAATTGAAGAAAATAATTGAGATATTGAATTAAAAGAAAATCCAACAACTCATTGTCCATGTCCAAAATGAAAAGATGTAGCAGTTTCAAATGATAGAATTAATATACAATATAAATTAAAATCAAATACATTTTATAGAATATTTTATGATTGAGAAGCATCACATAGTATTAATATGATTGGTAAATATCCAACTTTAATAAAAGAGTTTTTTTGAACAAATAGTGTAGATAATTGAGAAATATATGTTGCACAAAATTTAGCACGTAATACATCAATAATGATAATACAAAATACTGTTACTAATAAAATAACATTAAGATATGCAAGTGATTATTATGGTAATTTATGAAAATTACAAGAATTACAGGAATAAAATTATGAATAAAGAATTTACTTATTTACATGAAATTAGTTATTGATTATTAAATAAAAGTGATTTTACTCATAGTGAATATAATTTAAGTGGAAGTAGATATTCTAGTAAAACATATAGTATTGCAGAAGAATTAGCAATATTAATTGCAATATCAATTAAAATTAATAAATTAATTGCTATATATTGTTTTAGAAAATTAAATAAAGATATTAATGATTTAGTTAAAGAAGTATATAATGCTTTAATAACAATTGGTTTTAATGATTATAAAGATTTTACTTTAAAATATCCAAATAAACAAGCAGATTTTCGTTTTAAAGATAATAAATCATTTATTAGAGTTATGGGTGTATATAGTAATAGTAATGATAGAATACCACTTAAAGGGCTTTCTAGAAGTGAAATAAAAGGATTTGATTTAGCAATAGAATGATGTGAAGAAGCTAATGAATTTACACAACAAGAATTTCAAGCAATAACATTTGCATTAGGTAATGCTAAAAAAAGAATTAAAATAAAAAGTTGTAATCCAGATAATATTTATCAATATTTTATTGAATATATGAATAAAATTGTTCCTTTTAATTTAGAAATTATGAAATCTAAAAATGAACAAATTAAATCAGTATTTGATAATAATATATTTAAAATATTTCATTATAGTAATTGAAAAGTAAATGCTCATAATCTTACATTAGATATGATTAATGATTTAGAAGAATTAAAAGTATTAGATCCAATAAAAGCACAATCTTGATATTATGGTGTACCTAGTATATTAACTGGTGCTATTTTTGCAAGATATTTAGATAAAGTTAATACTAAATTAGATTTTCAAATTTCAAAAATAACTGGTGGATTAGATATTGGTATGGCTACAAGTATAACTGGTCATCCAACTGCTGCTTCATTATGATTTATTGGTGAAAATGATAAATGTAGAAGAGCGCATAAAGAAAGTGAATTTTATTATAGTAATAGTACAATGCAATTTAAAAATACTTATGAATTAGCAAATAGTATTATTGATTATTATTTAAATGAAGCACAAAAATATCATGTTATGTTTTATGGTTTTACTTGTTATGTTGATTATGGTAATGGTGGACAAGCATTTATTGATGTTTTAAATGTAGAAAAAAATAAAAAAAATATGAAATGATTAAATTTTGAACCAGTAGATAAATCAATAATGTTTTTAAAAGATAGAATTGATTTTACTACTACTGGATTAATAAAACAATTTCTTAGCTTTAATTGAGAACGTTGTCCTAATACTAAAAGACAATATAATTTAATTCAATGATTATCTAAAACTAAAATAGATAATGCAAATAATGAACCAAAAATGTTAGATTTACATGATGATACTTGAGATAGTGATTGTTATGCATTAATGAATGATATGAAATGATTAATTGAAAAAATAAATAATGAATTATTAATTAATAAAAATAAATTTAATTTTCTTAAATAAGGAGTGATAAAAATGATAAATAATAATCCATATCAATATTTAGATACTTTTGATAAAGTAGATTGATTTTTAGATATACCAATGATTATTGCTCAAAAATCAACTAAATTATGATTAGGTAAAGGTTTATTATTTCAAAGTAAAGATAAAGATTTATTAGATTTTTTAAATAAATTAAAAGATAAAGATAAATGATTTGAAAAATTATATAAATTTGGTTTGCAAGAAAGTTTATTAGGAAAATCATTTTTAATGTGAATGTTAACTAAAAATAATGAATTAACATTACTTGTACCAACACCAAGTTTTATGGATAGAGTTGCTAAATTTAATGAACAAGAACAATCAGCAGAATTATTTTTTCAACAAGAACAAAGTGATAGTGCTAAATTAACATGAGTTACTATGCAAAATGGAAAAGTAAAACTTGAAGTATTTAGTGGTTCAAAAGAAATTATTTTAGGTTCTACAAAAACTAAAATGAAACCAAATATTACACCAGTTGAAGAATATGAATTAAAAAATCCATTTGATTATTTACCAATTGTAGAAATAACTAATTTACCTTATTTAAATTTATATGGTAATTCAACACAATTAAATACATATCCAGATTGTCAAAATGTTTATAAATTAATTCATGATGTTAATAAAGCATTTACACAAAAACAAAAAGAAAGAGTATTAAATAGAACTAGAGCATTAGGTAAATTAAAACCAGAACAAATATTAGCAATTAAAAATGGTGAAATGGATATTAGTGAATTAGCTGATGATTTTCTTATTGATGTTGGTGTAGAAATATATAATAAAAATGGTAATTCAAGTATAGTTATTATTCAAGGTGACCCAAAATTTGATAGTTATTGATTAGATATTAATAATACTGCTAAATTAATATTTAATGGTGCTGGTTATGATTATGATGAACATGGTAGTGATGTTTATACTAATAAAACACAAAGTATGTTTAATAATAAATATGATATGGAAACAACAGAAACAAAAATTGCACATTATACTCCTTATATTTATAGAATGCTTGATATTTTAGTTACTTATTCTAAAAAAGAAAATGGTCAAAATTATTGAAATGGAATTGGTGAAAGACCTTATAGTTTTAAATTTATACCAATTGCTATGACTGATCAAATAGTACAAGACCAAATTATTAATTCAAGATTAAATAATGGAACAATGTCACAAGAAGAAGCAATTGGTGAATATGATAATATTGACCCTTTAATGGCTGAAAATAAATTAGAAAATATTATTAATGAAACTAAAAAAATAAATAATAAAATAGGAGATAATAAAAATGATAATGAGCAACGCAATAAGAATTCAATTAATGAAACAAGCACATTTGCACTTAAAACAAACTCAACAATTAATAAAGAGATGTAGTTATTGAAAAATATTTCCATTTATTATAAATAATGGAGCAATACCATTAACTGAAACTGGATATAAACCTATTAATAGTAAAATAAGTGATTTTGGTCAATATGAATTAATACTTACTGGTAATACTCCAGTTGTATGTATTTGAAAAAATAGTACTAAAATATATCAAAAAAATAAAGGTATAATAGACCCAAATACTCATAAAGTAAAAGGACAAGAAGAATTTTATACAAAACAATATAAAATTGGTGATTATTGAAATGCTTATTTAATTGATGATACAAGTGGTGTTGATTTTAGTAATTTACCAAATAATCAAATATTTAAAACAGTACAAACTAAAAGACAATATACATTAGTTATGTTTGAAGAACATATTACAATTGATGATTATTTACAATTTTTTTGTATATTTAATGATGAAAATGAAAATATAGGTGGTAATTCTGGAAAAAATCAAGATAGACAATTATTATATATTTCAAATGTAACAAATTATTATAGTCCTTATAATGGTGCATTTAGTATGCAAGTATTAACATTTAGTAGTTTAAATGATAGAGTAGTTACAAGTGGTCAAAATACACTTGATTTTGTACAATATGCTTCTCCTGGAAGTGGTTATGCTTTTCCTACTATTCAAAATGGTATAGTTACTTTAAATCGTACTTTAATGCGTGATATAGGAGTAAGATATAGTCATAGACAAAGTTATGGATTAGAATTATTAACAAGTTGTTATTATTATGGTAGACCAATAATACAAGGACAAGAACCAATTCAACAAAATAATGAAGAAATATTTGAACAAAAAGTATTTGCTTCAAGAAGATTATTTATTGCTGGAAATAATGATCATTCTACAACTGATATTAAAAATAATGGTGGTTTATTTGCTGGAATAAATGATAAAATAACAACAAGTAGTCATCCAGAAACAACATTTTATAATATAATGGATGCAAAACCTACTGGATTTACTAATTTTAAAAATTTTACAGAATGATTAAAAACTTCATTAAATTTTCAAGATAATTTATTTGTAACAAAAGATTTTAAAGGTATGCTTTCTTTTGATAAAGATAAAGCAACTAAAACTAATGGTAATGCTATTGGAGAAGCAAAATTCTTTTGAGATAGTGAATGAAATATAAATAATTTAACTGGTAATTATAATGTTGATATGTCAAGTAATTTTAAATATAAAGACCCAGATACTCATTTAATTATAGGAAGTCCAACTGTTGATTATTCAAAAATCAGTCAAAAATATATGTCAGCAATATTAAATTTTAATAGTGTAGTATTTAGTAGTTTAATACAAATGCCTTATGATAGTAATCAATGATTACCTTTTGCTTTAAGTGATATTCCTTTAATTGGTAAATTATTAAATGCTTTAACATTAGGTATATGAAGTAGTTGAGTTATTACTCAAAATGTTCAACAATATAAAAAAATGTTATATTTTAATGGTTTTATGAGTGCTTTTTTTACAAGTAATTTAGAAAGTATTATTGGTAATGGTGGATTAATTCCTTTAAATGCTTTTACAAATGATAATGATTTTACTATTGGTAAATTATTAGGTGCTAATGTTTCAACAACTGCTATGACAATGAAATTAAGTGATAGAATATCAGTATATCCATGAGACCCTACTACTGGTAAAAAATTAGAAACAAAAGAACAAATTAGTACTGTTGATTTATCACAAAAGAAAAATAATAAAGTATATATTTTAGCAGAAGATACAGAGTTTTTAGATATTGCTTCACCATTAACTAATGAAGATATTGAATGTCAATGAAATCCTACAAGTAATGGAATTATTGATGGTAGTAATTATGCTTATATTATTGATACAATTGTAACTCAATCATTACATCAAGGTGAAGAAAGACATACATTTTATAGTGATAATCCTTTTACTTATCAAGGTGATTATAATGAAATATCAGTTGCTCAATTTCGTTATAATAATATGGGATTATTTACTAGTAACATGTTTAACTGATTAACTTTGTATAAATTAAATCATGATGAATATGAAGAAAGTGAAGAAACTACATTTAGTTATCCAGCAAAAATATTACCACCAAGTCCACAAAATATAGCAAAATCAATAATTATTAATCCTGATTTAAAAATTGAAATGACAGCAAATGATGTTTTTTTAATAAAAAATGGATTTAATAATATAAAAGAATGAGAAGAAAAAAATACAACTAAATTTAGTAAATATCAAATAGATTTAAATTCATTATTAGACTCTACATTATTAATTAATACTTTTAATGATTTACAAAGATATTATAAAAGTATAACAATATATTATAGTTATAATTTTGAAACAATATCAAATTCAAAGAACTCTGATGTAATTACTATTGATATTAATAGCGAAACTTTTACTCCAACAAAAGAAGAAACTACAAGTATAACTATTGATTTAAAAAATTTAAAAATAAACACAGGTAATTTCCCAAATGCTGGATTTTCTAGTAAGTTTGGTACAATTGCTCCTAATGAAACTAATAATTATTTTGCAAATGCTTACTATAAAAGTCTTAGTGATTATAATTTTACTTCTTATTCATTATGTAGTTATGAATTTGATTTAAAAATAAAAATATACAACAATTATTATGAACAAAAAATTAATAATGATTATCCTATAATATTTAGTATAATTAATAACTCTGATAAATTAAATTGAATAATTTATTTACAAACAAACTTAGGTAAAATAGAATATACTAATTTAGCACAAAGAGAACCTGATAAAAGTTGAGCATACAGATATATATCAAATATTAAATCTAATATTAATAAAATAGTTTTAAATGCAAGATAATTTGATAAAATAAATTATATTTAACTTTTAGGAAGTGATTAAAATATGTATTTTTTAAATCGTAATGATGATAATTGACTATGATGAACAGAATTTGTAAATTCACCTTATACAATTTCAATTGCCATGTCTATGACTTTTCTGATTTTAATGTTTGTATCTTATAAATTATTTGTTCGTTTTTGTGATAATAAAAATTTTAAAAATTATATATATATATATACTGCATTAACTTTTTTCTTTATAAGTCCTTTACTTTTTTACTTTTTTAATAATAATTTAAATATAAAAAGCGTTTATTACATATTTATTATTTTTGGATGTATTGAGTTATTATATTTTTATTTTATTCCAATAATTTTAAAATTAATTCAAAAATTTCCAAAATTAAAATCTATTTTTAAATTAAAAAAATCTAAACAAAATAACATTCAATAATATAATTAAAAAGTTACCTTAATAGGTAACTTTTTATATATTTAAATTTTTTGGTTGTATGTTTGTTTTTGGTGTACTTGTTGAATGTTGTGGATTTTGTAACTCATTACAATTTATTTCACTAGTTATGAAATCAAAATCAATTTTATTTTTTTTTAAATCAAATAGTAAAAAATCATATTCTGCTTTATTAAGTAATGGTTTTTTAAAATTATAAAATTTATGTTTTTTTCTCTTAAATATTGATTTTGGATATTCTGCTTTTAAATTTCAGCTCATCTTAAATTTTCCTTTCAAAATAAAAAACCCATTTACTTTTAAAAAAGTAATGAGTTAAAAACTTAATATAAGTTTTGGATTTATTTTATATTAAAAAGTGAGAAGTTATAATTAGAAACGAGTTTAACTTCTCTTTATTGATTATATCATATTTTCTATATTTAATATAGATAATCTAATCAAAAGCACTTTTATTTTTAATAAAATCTAATTTTATTTTTTCAATTTCATCAAGTTCTTTTAATAAACAATAACGATGTTTTTTATTCATTATTTCTTTTAATAAAGAAAGTTTTAATTCACTATCATTACTTAAAATATTATCAAAAATATTAATTAATTCTTCTAAAGTTATAGTAATAAGTATTTTATCTTTATTTTCCATTATTTACTCCTAATGTTTTTTATTATATTTATTTACAACAGTAGTACTTATATCTTTTATAAATTTATTATTTAAATTATTATTATAATAAGTTTTAATTTCTTTTAATTTATAATTAAATTGTTCTTTATGTATTTGACAAAAATTTAATATTTCTTTTAATTCAAATTCTTCTTTATTATCAATAATTACTTTATTTACTTCAATAATAATTTTAATTTTACAATTTTTAGCCATACATTTAATTTTTACAAATTTAGTTTGCATTAATTATTCTCCTTATTTATAATAAAATTCATTATTTTATAAATTAAATAATCATGATAAAAATTACAGTCTTTATAATCTTCTATTAAAGATATTAATTCTAACATTATTTATTTTCCTTTATTAGTTTTAATCAAAATATAGGTAAAATATCATTTAATATCATTACTATAAAATTTAATATAAATGCTATTAAATCAATAATATTTAATCCATATAAAATAGGTAAAGAAATTGTAAAAGAATAAATCAATATCATTCAAATTATTATAAAAATTTTCATTATTTATTTTCCTTATTTAAATAATATCAACCAATTAATAAACTATCTGCTTCATCATGATTATTAACTTTTATATTTCAATCATATTGTTCAATTAATTCATTTGCTAATTCTAATGATAAGTATTTATCTCATTTATTAATTTTTTTAAAATTTGCTACACTTCATTCTCTTAAATGTCATTTTTTTCATTCACTTGGACTAATTAACATCTCTTTTGTTAATAATTTATTAAATGTTCCTGCAATAAAACCCCTAAGATGTTCTTGTGTTTCATAACCAATACCATTTTTTACATGAAAAGTACCACGTTCTATAATTAAATCTATATCATTATCTCTTTTTCTCTGAAAAAATATTTCGCCTTGAAAATCAATAAAGTCTAATTTTTTATTGTTAAAACTAAAACTTCCTATTCATATTGGTTTTCATATACAATAATCTTCTATATTAGGTTCACAAGTATTATGTGGTAATCTTACTTCTTTAAATTTACAATTTTTTCTTTCTCATAATGTAAATCCAGTATTTTTCATACTTGGATCAATTGAAAATAAGTAATTAGTCATTATTTATTCTCCTTATTTTTAATTAAATTATTAACTATTTTTTTAAAACATTTCATACATCAATTTTTAGTTAATCAAATTCTTTTATTACAATATTTACATTTATTCATAATTTTTATATTCATTTTTATTATTATTTTTTAAATTTTTAAATCTTTCTCTAATTTCTTTTAACTTATCAAATAAAATTTTTAAATAATTTTCACCCATTAATATTAAAAAATCTTTATTATTATTTGGATTTAATCTTTCCATATCTTCTCTTATATATTCATCAAATAAAACTGTATTTGTAATCATATATTTATCAAAATAATCTAATTGTTTTTCACTTGGTTCTCATTTTTCATTTTGTATTTTTACATTATTATTTTGATATTTATTATTATTTTGTATTAAATTAATATCATCATTATCTGGATCTAATTCATCTTCACTTAATAATAATAAATTCATTAAAAATATCTATAAGTATAAGTTTCTGCACTACCTTTTGCTTTTGCTATATCTGTATTTTTAGCACATGCTAATATATCAAAATATTTACTTTCTTTATCATTATCTAAATCTATAATTGTATATCTTTTAAAATAAGATATTTCTACTTCATTTTTATCTAAATAATTTATTTTTCTATCTGTTGTTAATATATCTTCATGTATAATAACAATGTTTAATTCTTTACATAATAATTTAAATTTATTAAAAATATCACTTAATAATCAATATTTATAATTACCAAATTTATTAAAACCATTTTTAGGTGTTTTACCAATTTCTAATTGTAATTTAAGTATTTTTTTAAATAAATTCATTATTTATCACTCTTTCTATTTATTGCATTTTTAATTAAATTTCTTACAAAATTAGTAATTGACATATTATTATTTTCTAAACAAAGTTTTTTTTAATTCATAATGTTCTTCTTTAGTTAATCTAACAAAAATTTGTTTATTAATTAATTCTTCTAATTTTTTCTTATGTGCTGACATTATTTATTCACTACTTTCTTTTTTAAAAGCATTTTTAATACTTTCACCATATATACCATTTTCAATATCTTTAAAAAATATTTCTAAATCATTTGCTCATTTTGGCATATTTTGTTTTATCATTAGTCTATAAACTCTCCATCTTCTATTTCTTTTTTTAATCATTTAATATTAATTACTTCATATCCATTTTTTTCACTTTCTTTTAAAAATTCAATAAATTTTTCTCTTGAAATAAAATTATAATCATCCATATTATTTACACTCCTTTAAAATTTTCTAATTCTAATAAATTAATATAATAGTTATATAATCTATCATAATTATCACTTGTTAAATACATATCATTTTCAATCATGTCATCAATACATTTATTACAATAATAATTATTATCAATTTCACTAATTCATATATATTTTTCATTATGTATATTACATTTCATTATTTTTACCTATTAATTTATAAAAACATTTATTACATAATCTATTACCAATTGAAGATTTTTTATGACATATATCACAAGAACCAAATTTTTTATAATCTATTTTATATTTTATTTTATATTTATATTGATTATATTTTGGTAAATATTTATCTAAATAATTACTCATTTTATATTTATTTTCCTTTCTTAAACATTCATCACAAATGAATTTGTATAAATAATAATGATTTGGTTTTGTTTTTTTATTACAATTATCACAATGTCAATAAACATTATTTATTTTAGTAAATATCATTTTTAATCAATTCCTTTCATTAATATTTAGAAGCAATAATTATTAATGTTAAAATCATAATAATTATTCCAATTACTAAAAATATAATTCTACTTTTTCATTCTTTTTTATCTAATTCTTTTTTTGCTTTTATTAATTCAATTTCTTCTTTTAATAATTCACTTTGTAATTTTTTATTATCTTCTTTAATTTCTATATTTTCTTTTTCTTCCATTTATTTAATTCCTTTCTAATACTTTAAATAAAATATTTTATTATTATGAGTTGATATATCTTTTATTGGTGTAACAATATAATTTATTGCTAAATCATTATCGTTATATGGATTATTTATTTTAAAACTTTTTCTATCTTTTTCTCATGTAATGTTATATTTAAAACATTCTTCATTTTTATTATTTTTAAAAATATAATAACCATTATATTCTTCATAAAATTCAAGTTCAGTTAATTTTTGAATACTTTTATTATTTATAATTTCTTTTTCTTTTATTTTTTCAATTTGAATATAAGGTTTTAATAATTCTTTTAATTCATTACCATTTAATTCTTTTTTAATATTTTCTTTAAAAATTCAATAAATTCTATTATCTTCAATATTAAAATTATTATTTTTAATAAAACATTTAGATATTGATAATTTATATTCACCAAATTCTATTATTATTGCACCATTATTAGTTTCTTTTATAATTTGATTTTCATTAAATTCTATTTTCATTTTAAATCATTTTTTACTTCACTTTTAATTAATCCACATAACATTCAACGTGATGTTGTTTCTTTTTTTAAAAAAAACTTATAAATAGGCTCTTGTTCACTGAGAGTGACAAGGCCTAAAAAAAATAAAAAATAATATAATTAATTTATTTATGTTAATATATAATTGATAGGGTATGTATGTAATATATAACCCTCTTTATGTGTAATAATTTATTAATAATTAAAGAACAGGGTTTATGGTTATTGCATAATCTATACACTTCCTTTACTAACTCAATATAGAGCATTCAATTAACAAGTAATTACATACAATAACAATTCAATAAAAATTAATAAATTACTCTTTTATACTGATATAGAAGTATTTACATAAAGTACTCACAATTTGACTTCTATGACAGTTTATTAAGTTTTTTATTTAACAATTAAAAAATGAGAGATAAAACTCTCATTTAAGTTTTTATTAAATCTATACACATTTGCAATACGTCCTTTGATTGTTTAAAATACGTCGAATATAAAGGGTTAAAGAGAGTTTAAGTTGTCTAATATTCATTACTTTTAAAATAATTCATTTGGAAATAAGTTAATTATCTAGTAATTAATTTTCCTACTTTTTTGGGAACCTCCCTCAATTTTAGTTGATAAATGATATTCTTTAACAAATGCTCTTTCTAAATATCACGCAGAATAACTAGAATTAGATTTTAATAATCTTTGTAAATTTAAGTGATTTATTTGGGAATATGCTCAATTAATTTGTTGTAAAAAAGTATTTCTTTTCTTTTGTTTTCAATTTCTAATAGTACTTTCTGTTATATTTAAATAAATTAACATTCCTAATTTTGTAGGAATTTCTTTATTATCATTACAATGAATAAAATAATTTTCTAATGAGTCTCTTAATTTTTTAACATCATTAAAAATTGTTCTTATTTTTTCTTTTTGTTGCACATAAAAATCTCCTTTCATATGCTTTAAAACACAAAAATTATGATATAATTAATATAATCTTTAAGTTAAACTTACCAAAATAACTTATTAACTTTATTAATTACTTCATATATTTATTTTTTTAATTCTTATAATATAATTATAACAAAAAATAGCATTTATACTGCTATTTTTTTATTTTTTCTCTTAATTTTAAAAATATTTTTTATAGTTTTTCAAAATTTAAAATTTGGATTTTCTTTTTTAAATATTTTATTTGCTCAAAATAAACCAATAATATTTAATGAAATAAACATAAAAAGTATACCAATTTTTTTCTCTATGACATAAATCATGAGCTTTACATGTAATTAATAATAAAAATACTATTCCAAATATTACTGAAAGTATTATTACATCTGCTAATCATAGTTCTATCATTTTTATTTTCCTTTTCTATTTACATTTTTCTTTATTTTACATTATTTTTATAAAAAAGAAAAGATAACTAATAAAAGTTATCTTTTAAACGCTATAGAATTTTCAAGTTATAATCGTTCTATAACATTATATTATAAAACTAAACATTTTTCAACAATAATTTAATAAATTTGATAGAATGCAGGAGTTAAAAAAAATAAATGAAAGGTGTTAAAAAATGGTTAATTTTAAAGAATTTCAAAAATATGAAATTAATAATATTTTAACAAAATATGTTAATAAAATAAATGAATATGATGAATATTTTTTTAAAATAAGAAATAAAAATCAATATAAAATAACTTCAAAAATTAATAGAAAAATAAATACTCCAATTGGAATAGGAACTTTTAAACAAAGAGTTTATTGAGATATAATTAATCAAAAATATTATTATCCAATTTATGAAAAATTTAATATTAATAAACGTGCAAAAATGATTAATGATTTAAAACAAGAAATAATATCATATCTTGGAAAAAAGAAACATTATCAAGATATACAAGATATTTTAAAATATACTTATGTTTCAAAAGTAACAATTAGTAAAATTCATAAAAATATAAAAATTAAAGAAATATTACCACAAGAAAAAATAAAAATTAAAGATAATGAATTTATATATATTAATGTTGATGATTGTTTTGTACCAGTTTGAAATAAAAATATTACAAAAAATTAGAAGTATTAGTTATAATACTGGTAAAAAAATGATAAGTAAAAATAGATATAAATTAATTAATAAAAAATATAATTTTATGTTTAATTATAAATCAAATCCAAAAGAAGATTATTTTATAGATAATCCTACTGTATAAAGTACTTGAAATGGTTTACAAAAATATTATGATTTTTATAATCCAAAATTTGTAGTTGCTGGTGATGGTGCAACTTGAATTAGAACATTAGCAAAATATTTAGGTGCTTATTATATATTTGATAAATATCATGCTTTATGTTATTTATGAAAAGCATATAAACCAAATATTGGTACTAGTAGAAAAATTATTTTAAATAAAGAAAAATATAATAATTATAAAATTGCTAAAAATTATTTTTGTAATGGTAAATATAATGAATTAATAATATTTTTAATTAAAACAAAAGTTAATAAAGAAACTTTAAGTATTTTTAAAAATAATAAACAAGGTATTATTAATCAATCTGCTAGTTGAAATATAGGTTGTAGTGCTGAAAGTGATATTTATCATTTAATTAAATCTCAAACTAAAGGTGCAAAAATATATAATTATAAAACTTTAAATAATATGTTAATTGCAAAAGTTAATTATTTGAATAATAGAATTTATTTTTTAATTTTAAAAAAATAAAACTTAAAGATAAATATTTAAGAATTTTTGTTATAAATAAATTATTAATAAAATTAAAATCTTTAATATAAATACTTGTAATTATTAAAATTAGTGGTATAATTAAATTAACAAAATTATAGAATTTTCATGTTATATTGTAAATGTGATTGAATTCTATGAATTAAATTAATACGTCCTTAACTGAAGATTAAAATTTTACTTTTAAAATAATTAATATTATAGTAAATTTTTCATATCTTAAGTTAATTAAAATACCCTTATCTTTAAAGAAATCATAAATGTTTAATCTAAAGAAAGGGTTAATTAACAAATATTTTTAACGTATTATCAAAACAAATTTATTTTTATAAATCAATTTTAATATCTTGACGATCACCATCTGCTGCAACAAAATAATCTTTTGAAACTAAATTTAATGTTGATGCTACGACATTACTTGGAAATGTTTTAATTTTACTATTAAATACTTTAACATTAGCATTATAAAATCTTCTAGCAGCAGCGATATTATCTTCACAATCTTTGGCACCTGATTGTAATTGTAAAACAGTAGTACTTGCTTTTAAATCAGGATAGTTTTCTAATAAAGCATTAAATTTACCAAAAGCTGCATTAAGACCACTATCTGCTTTGGCAAGATCACCCATTGTTTCCATCTTTCCACTTCGTAATGATACAACATCTGTTAAGGTACCTTTTTCAAATTTCATATAACCTTTAGTAGCATCTAATAATTTTGTTAATAAATCAAAACGACGTTTTAATTGTACATCAATATCAGAAGCAGTTTCTTCAATTGATTGTTGTAATCTTAGAAAATTATTACGAGAAACAATAAATAAAATTATGGGAAAAAGTAAAATAAAAGATGAATAAACCATAATTTTTCCAAATAGTGATGGTTGAGCAGTAAATGATTCATTGCTTGGCTTAATTGTTGACATAATTTTCTCCTTTCTTATTAATATCTAATAAAAAACTTATTTTAATAACTAGTCCATAGTTAAATTGCATATTTTTTACACACTAAACCATATTAATTCTACTATATTTTTAATTTTAAGTAATGTCTTTTTTTAAATTTTTATTTAAATTTATAATATTTTTTATTTAAATTAATACTAAAATAGTTACCTTTACCAATAATAATATGATCAACTAATGTAATGTTAAAAACTTGAAAATTTTTTTTAATTTCTTCAGTAATATACAAATCAGATAGTGAAGGTTCACTATTACCACTAGGATGATTATGAATACAAATTACTTTATTTGATTTATGAATAAGTGCTAAATGTAGCATATCCTTAATATCAACTTTCATAGTATCATTAGTACCTTTATATAATAAATTTTGATGAATTAATTTATTTTGATTATTTAATAATAATAAATAAAAATGTTCTTGTGTTAAATTTTGATAATATGCATTCACTAAATTAAAAACATCTTCTGGAAGAATAATTTTAAAATATTTTTTTGACTCTCAATAATTCTTATTCTTTTTACAATTTCCAAGCAACTTAAAATTTCTAGTGCTTTACTTATGCCAATGCCTTTAATACTCATTAATGATTTGATAGTTACTTTATTTAAATTTTCAAGACCATTAAAATTAGTAATTATTTCTTGTGCTAAAAATAATACATTTTTTTCTTTAGTTCCTGTTCGTAAAATAATTGCTAATAATTCATTATCACTAAGAGCATCAAAGCCATATTTAATGGCTTTTTCTCTTGGTTTTTTTGTATTATTAAGTTTTTTAAAATTCATAAAAAGGGGGTATTAAATGTTCAAATTTTTCTTGTAATTTATTAAATTCTGCTTTAATTTTTGCTAACTCTTTACTATCATCTTTGGAATTATCTCATTTACTTTCAATACCACCTGGTAATTTAATGCTTCCTGAAACACTATTTCATAAATTTTTAATAACAGGGACTGCAATTCCTACTAACATAGCACCCATTAAAAACTGAATAAAGCCACCACTAACTGCCTGACATTGTTCATCAGTCATTGGTTTTAAATTTTCTAAAGTCATTTTTATCAACCTCCTAAAACTATTTTTATTTAAAAAATAGTTTTTTCCTTTTTCAATTTTATGATTTTAAAAAAAAATAATGGGATTTACTAAATTATATTTAAAAACTTTAATTTGTGGTGATAATTTTTCATTAAAAAAGTTAACAAGAAAATCAACAAATTTTTGTTCCATATAATGACCAACCAAAATAACATTAATTTTTTTGTCTTTCGCCTCGATAATATAGTTTCATTTCATCTCACCAGTAATCAATAAATCAATATTACTAGGTAAATTATTAATAATATTACCAGAGGCACCCGCTGCTAAAGCAACAGTTACAATATCATCAGTTAATTTGTTATTAACTAATTGTATATTTGTCACATTAAAATACTTTTTTATTTTCTTTATTAAATCTTGTAATGAAATTTGTTGATCAAAATTACCAGTAATTGCTAACTTTTCTTCGTCAATAAAATTAATATTTTTTATTTTTAATGCTTTTGCCATTGATGCATTCATGCCCATTAATGATATATCAAAATTAGTATGCAATGAATATACATTAATATCTGCTTTTAATATTTTGTTATATAATTCTTGCTTTCAAGTTGAAATATTGGCTTGCTTAATATCTTTAGCAAAAAGAAATGGATGATGAGCAATTATTAATTCAATATTATTATTAATAGCACTTTCAACAACATCATTTGTAATATCTAAACAAACTAAAATTTTATTAATATTACTTTTTGTTTTTGATTTAATTTGCATTCCTGAAAAATCTCATTGACAAGCATCAGATAAAGGAAAAAATTTTTCTAAAATTTTAATTATATTATCAATAGTTAACATGTTAAATTTATTCTTCTAAAGTTAATTTACTATACTTTCTAACTAATTCATTAGCGTACTTAATTGTTACATAATGATATTTATTTTTTTATTTACTAAGTTCTATTATCTCTTTCAACATTTTTAAATTATTTAAAGTTAATAATATTGTACCACGTATTAATTATTATATATACTTTTATAAATATTGAAAAAAATAATTATTTTATTAACTATCTCTAATTAAAAAATTAATAAAAAGCGACTGATATAAATTTTGAAAATGAAAAATCAAGAAATTAATTAAACAAAATAATAGCAAATAAATTTACTAATAGTAAAACACTATTTTTAATGATTATTGCATTTATTTTCAATCATAAATTAAAATATAAGTAACTTCTTAAGTTTAAGAAGTTACTGGGAAAAACAAAAAATAAGTTTTTTATATTGAAACCACTACTAACAACATTAAGTGTTTTAACACTTGCCACAACAACAGTAAATACTAAAACACAACAACCTACTATTTATATTCAATAAATTGTACAAATTGGATTTTACCAAAAAGAAAATGATAAAAGTCAAACTGTTAAAATGCCAAAGACAATTGAAAAACTACCTAATAAATTACCAACAGCAATAACAAGTACAAAAGATATGTTTGCTGGTACGAAATCATTTAATTAAGATCTTTCACAATGAAATACTTAAATATGACAGATATGAGTTATATGTTTTTTGGTACAAAATCATTTAATCAAGATCTTTTGTAATGAAATGTATCTAAAGTTAAAAGAACACTATGATTTTAGCGTTGATTTAGGAATTAATAATTGTAATAAATTACCAAATTTTTAACTTTAAGTATCAATTTTAATTTATAAAATTAATACTATTTTAAATTAAAATAGTTATTATTACTATTACCCTTTATAAAACTCTTTAATATGTTTAGATTTAGATGGATGTTTTAATTTCCTAATCGCTTTGGCTTCAATTTGTCTAATTCTTTCTCTTGTTACAATAAATTCTTTACCAACTTCTTCTAACGTTTTGGGAGAGTCATATTTAGTAATATGACGATGAACAACTTTATCACATAGTAATTCTGTTTTATCTAAACTAGTGTCATAGTGTAGTTGTAAATTATTAACTACTGTTTTTAATTCATTAATTTCTTTTTCATCCTCACAAAGTTCTAATAATCTTCTTAATTTTGTTGGCAAAATGCCAAAACGCATTCTAATAACTTTCTCTTCTCGTTTTGTTAATACTTCAGCAAAGACACGATCTAATTGTTCTCTTAATCAATGTCGTTCAGCATATTCATCAGGAGATAACATATTTTTATCTTTAATAAAATCACCAAAATGTGTATCATCTTCTTCACCAATTGGTTTTTCTAAAGACACTGGTTCAATAGCTAGTTTTTTAATTTCACGAACACGATCAGCTGTCATATTTTGCCCCATTTTATTAGCAATTTCTTCATGAGTAGGATCACGACCTAATTCTTGTGTTAGGTTTCTTTCAATTCTTGTTAATTTATTAATTCTTTCAACCATATGAACAGGAACTCGAACCATTTTACCTTGATCAGCTAAACTCCGAGTAATTGATTGTCTAATTCATCAAGTGGCATATGTTGAAAACTTAAAACCACGACGATAATCAAATTTATCAACCGCCTTAATTAAACCGATATTACCTTCTTCAATTAAATCAGCAAAATCTAAACCACGATTTAAATGTTTTCTAGCGACGGAAACTACTAATTTTAAATTTGATTTAATTAATTGCTCACGACCATATGTTCTTTCTTCAATATCTTTTGATTCTAACATTTTAGCATACTTAATTTCTTCAACTTGACTTAAAATTTGACTTGTTCCTAAAATATTAAAATAAGATTTAATACCATCTTTTCTTCTAGTGTCATTAGAAATACCCATTGTATTTTTAAAATTTAAATCACTAACTAAAATATCAATATCTAAATCTTCAGGTAATTGGTCATCATCAATATCAATTAAACTAGCATCATCATCAACTTCATCCATTAAAATATCAGTGAAAATTACGCCCTCTTTTTCTAAACGATCAAAAATTTCTTCAATAGCATCATCATCTAATTTTAAATGTGCTAATTCTTTAATAACATCTTCTTGCTTTAATTCTTTTGTTTGATTTTTTTCTAATTTTGCAATTAAATTATGTTCTACTTCCTCTAAAGTTAAAATTTTTTTTACTTTATTTTTTTGTTGTACAGCAGCCATATTTTTCACCTTATCCTTAATTTTCTTTATACTTATTTTTTCTTTATCTTAGTTTTCAACATTGATATTTCTTTTAAGAAAGCTATTTTTTTTTCAAGTTTTTTTTCAGATTTTAACTTATCATTTATTATTTTTATTTGATAATCAACTAGTTGATTATTTATAATTCTCAAATAATCAGCAATAATTTGTGGTTTTAAATCAAATTTTTTATTTTTATACTTATCAATAAGCTTTTGTAAAATTTTTAATAATGAATTACCTTGTAGTTCTTCTAAAATTAAATTAAAATTAATTTTTTCAATTTCATTATCTTGATATTTTTGACTAATTAAAAAATATAAATTCATGAAATCTTGATTAGGAAAAATAAATTTTTCCTTTTCTAAAAATAAGTAAACATTTTTTGACAACATTACTAAAAAAAACAATTCTTCTTGTGCCTCAAGAAAAATATTTTTTACTTCTATTTTTGTTTCACTTTTATTAGGAATTATTAAATTACTATTTTTTTCACTATTTAAAATTTCACTTAAATCATCAATAGCTAAATTAGTTATTTTTGCTAACATATTTAAATAAAATTTTTTAGTAACAACATCATTGATTTTTGTTCAGATTGGAATTAAAGATTTTAAAAATTCATTAAGTTCATAACTGTCTTTTTTAATATCATACTTAGTTAATGATAAATTAATTGCAAACTGAAAAGGATGAATAGTTTTTTTAAAAATTTCATGAAATTGCTGTAGAAACTTATTTATTAGTTCATCAGGATCATATTTAGTATCATTATTAATGATTTGCACTTTAAAATTATTTGCTAATAATGCATTAGCAATTTTTAAAGTTGCAATTTTTCCAGGTAAATCACCATCTAAAAAAATAACAATGTTATTAGTAACTTTTTTTAAAAGGAAAATATGTTCTTTTGTTAAATTTGTCCCCATTAAAGCAACAACATTTTTAATATTTTGATTATGTAAAGCAATAACATCCATAAACCCCTCAGTTAAGTAAATGGGATCATTTTTTTTAATATATTTTTTAACATTATTAAAATTATATAAAATTTTGCTTTTCTTAAAAAAATTTGTTTCTGGACTATTAATATATTTATAACTTTTATCTTCACTATTGAAATTTCTTGCCGAAAAACCAACGCAATCTTCTTCATCATTTCTAATAGCAAATATAATTCGATTTGAAAAAGCAGCATGAAGTTGATCTTTATTGTTAATTTTTGCAAGACCCAATTTCACAAGTTCAATATCATCTTTATAACCTTGCGCATGAAGATAGTCTATTAACTCATTATTAATAGGTGCATAACCAATATTAAAATCCTTAATATTTTCAGCAGTAATATTACGATTGTGCAAATATTTCTTTGCTTCTTGACCAATATCAGTTAGTAGTTGATAACTAAAAAAAGTCATTGCCATATTATTTATAATTTTTAATGGATTTTTTTTACGCTCAATATTAAGTTCAGATAAATTAATATTAAAATCTTTTAAATCTAAATTAACATTATCAGCTGCTTCTTTAAGAGCGTTAATAAAGTTAATATTTTTATATTTTTGTAAAAAAATAAAAACGTTTCCTTGTTCGCCACAAGAAAAACATTTATAAATCTGTTTTTCTTGTGAAATTGATAGTGAAGGAGTAGAATCTTCATGAAAAGGACAAACAGCTCAAAAATTATTACCTTTACGGATTAAATTTAAATATTTACCGATAACTTCGATAATATTAATTTTTGCTTTAACTTCATTAATTTTTTTATTAAACTCGATATCCATATTTATCACACAATTCTAACAAATAATGTCTAATTTATCATATAAATATTTTTTAAGTTGATCAATTTTAACTATAACTTGCTTGGTAGTATCACGTTCTCTAATAGTAACAGTACCCTTAGTTTTTGTATCATAATCAATTGTCACACAATACATAGTTCCAATACCATCTTGATAACGATAAGACTTACCAACGCTAGATGATGCTTCATAGATTACTCTTAATTGAGTTTTATTTAACATTTCAAAAATTTCATATGCTTCATCACCTAATTTTGTCTTATTTAAAGACATAACAGCTACTTGATAAGGACAAATGTTTTTATTTAATTTTAATACTAATCGTTCTTTACCATCTTTTAAAATTTCTTTAGTAAATGCTTCACAAATTAGCGCTAATAAAAGTCTTTCAACACCAATTGATGGTTCAATGACTGTAGGAATAACCATTCGTTTTATTGTGACATTAGGATCTTGAACTGCAAAATTTACACCAGAAGTTTCACTATGTTTTGTTAAATCATAAGTACCACGATTAGATATACCACATAGTTCACTCATACCAAAAGGAAAATTATATTCAATATCAGTAGTTGCCAGTGCATAATGTGCTAACTGGTTTTGATCATGATTTTTAAATTTTATATTTTTTGAATTTAGTAAGCCTATTAACGAAAGAAATTGCTTACATTGATCAACTCAATAATTAAATCAAGTGTTATCATCTTTATCTTTTGGAACAAAGAAAAATTCTAATTCCATTTGTTCAAATTCTCTAGTACGAAAAATAAAATTACTAGGAGTTATTTCATTTCTAAAACTCTTACCAATTTGACCGATACCAAAAGGTACTTTTTTATTGCAACTATTTTTTACATTATTAAAGTTGATAAATATCCCTTGTGCAGTTTCAGGTCTTAAATAAATTTTATTTTTTTCTTCTTTTAATACCCCTTGATATGTTTCAAACATTAATTGAAATTGTCTAATTTTAGTTCAATCTTCACTATTACACTTAATACATTTAATATGATTTTCATTAATATATATTTCTAATTTTTCATTAGTTCAATTGTCACAATTAATATTTGGAAAATAATAATTAATTAAATTATCAACTCGAAACCGAGATTTACATTGTTTACAATCAATTAATGGATCGCTAAAATTACTTAAATGACCTGAAACTTCTCAAACTTTAGATTTCATAATAATTGAACTATCTAAACCAACATTGTATGGATTTTTTTCAACAAAAAAAACTCATCATCTTTTTTTGATATTGTTTTTAAGTAACACGCCTAGTGGTCCATAATCCCAACTATTAGCAAGTCCCGAATAAATTTCTGATCCTTGAAAAATAAAACCATTTTCTTTTAAATGAGTAATTATTTCCTTCATTGATTTTTCATTAATAATTTTATTAATCATTGCCCCTCCATTAATCATAAATATTTTATACTCTTCAATAATACATAACAGAAATTTCTAAAAAGAATAATCTTGTTAATAATAAGTTGATAGATATGTTTTGTCAACCTATTATCAGTGTTATCTTTAAAAAAGAAAAAAGTGGATAGATTTATAAATAATTAATTTATATTTTATATTAATCTTTTTAATTATAGCATCTTTAGATAATCAATAACACGTTATCATCAATTAAAAAATTAATAAGCACTTATTAACAAAATAAAATGGAACAATTATATAAATAATAATTTATTATTATATTTATGACAGTGATTTTCTAAAATATTAATAATTTTATTAATTTCTACTGGTGCAACTTCTCATTTATTAATATCTTGATAATTCAATAAATGAAGTTGATATAATTTTTTAAATAAAGTAATATCAAAACTATTAATGTATAATTCTAAAGAACAATTTTTACAAAAAATACCACCTAAATCATATTTAACTAAATACAAGTTAATTATTTGATTACAATTAATACAACTAGTAAAATTAAATTGAATTCCCTGAAATATTAAACTATGAAATAAGAAAAAAACATAAATTTTTTTAAAATTAGAATTTATTATTAATTGTTCATATAAATTAAATAAAAAACTAAAAATTCTTTTATCATTATAATTATCTTTTTCTAAATAATTAATGATTATCTTATGAAAACTTCTAATTAAATAATAACTCTTTTTATTAAAAAAATTATTAAAACTCTTTATTTTTTGATATGGAACACATCAATTTTTATTAAAAATAAAAATTCAACAGTCTAAAATATTATATTTATTTAATTTAGTTTTTATTTCTGACAAAGAAACTATTTTAATTCCATATTTTGATGTTAAAATAGTAACATTATTGCTTGATTTAATGTAATTAATATTTAAAATTAAACCTGTGTCAATATTAAACATATTTTAACTATATCCTAATTCTTTTAATCTTCTAGGATTATTTCTTCAATCAGGTATTACTTTGACAAAAGTTTTTAAGATAATATGTGAATCAAAAATACTTTCTAAATCTGCTCTAGCTCTTATACCAATTTCTTTAATCATACTACCTCCCTTACCGATAATAATTCCTTTTTGTGATTCACGTTCAACAACAATAACAGCATTAATATTAGTAACATTAGTATTTGGATTATAATTGATATTTTCAATTAATACTGCTACACTATAAGGAATTTCTTCTTCTGTCAAATTTAGAATTTTTTCACGAATAATCTCCTTAATTAAAATATTATCTGCACCATCATTATTATTTTCTAGAAAATAATTTTTTTCACCGATTGGCAAATACTCATACAATTTTTTCAATAATATATCTAAATTGATTGCTTTGACAGCAGAAATGGGAATGATTTCTTTGAAGGGTAATAAATCTTTTCACTCATTAATTTTATCCACTAGTTTTTCTTTTGTAACTAAATCAACCTTAGTTAATAATAGTAAAATAGTTGTACCTATTCTCTCAGATAATAATTTAATAATATACTTATCACCAGTTCCAATGTATTCATTACATGGTGCTAGTAAACAAATAATATTAGTTTCTTTAGTTGCACGATTAGCATCTCGATTCATCATTCGTCCAAGTTGATTATTTTGCTTATGAATGCCGGGAGTATCAAAAAAAATAATTTGCATATCATCACTATTATAAATACCTTGAATTTGATTTCTAGTTGTTTGTGGTTTATTAGAAACAATTGCTTTTTTTTCTTGAAGAATAGTATTTAGTAAAGTTGATTTTCCAACATTACTTCTACCAATAAAACTAACAAAACCAGATTTAAAATTATTAGTCATTATAATTTCCTTTCAATGAATTTGGCTTAAAAGCTAAAGGTAATAAATCTTTTACTAATACTTTGCGAATAATTTTAGGATCATTATTGTCATTTTTACTACTAATATAAACAGGGCATGTTTCGGGCATAGTTTCAATCATAAATTGACGACATAGGCCACATGGACTTCCAATTATTTTGCTATCGGTAATTAAAAATAAACTAACAATATCTGCTTTGGTATAACCTTGAGTAAAAACTTGTGATAATGCTACTCTTTCAGCACAAATAGATACTGCATAAGCAGCATTTTCAACATTTACTCCCAATATTTCTTTATTATTCTTTAAAGTTACTAATGTAGCAACTCTAAATAAAGAATAAGGGGCATAAGCATTTTTTTGTAATGATTTTGCCTTTTTTAATAATTCTAGTAAATCTAGATCATTTTTCATTATATCACTCCTTATTTTCTAGTAATACCAAGAGAATTTAAGATATCATCTTGTAAATCAAACATAACTTTTTCCTCAATACTATTTTGATGATCATATCCTAAAGTATGAAGCAAACCATGAATAAAAAGAAATGATAATTCTCTAATTAAACTATGTTGATATGCTCGTGCTTGTGCGAATGCTTTTGGATAACAAATATAAATATCACCTAAATCTCTAATATCAATATTAATGGTTGGAAAATCATCATTATTTCCAAATGATAATACATCAGGAACATAATCTTTATGACGATACAATTTATTCAATTTAAGACTAGTTTGTTCATCATTAAAGATAACAGCAATACATCAGTTATTTTCTTGCTCTAATTTGGTAGCTACTGCATTTAAAATTTTTTCTGATAAAATATTAAAATTTTTAATATCATAGTTATGATTATTGTAAATATTTACAATATTTATTTTTGCTAACATTGATCTCCCTAACTTCTTTTTGTTTAAATTATATCAATATTTACATTTATGTTGTAATATTATTTCAAATAAATGTTAATAAACTTTCTTTTTCAATAATTATCAGCACTATTTGATTTAAATATTTATTAGCATTAAGATTTTGATCAATTAAAAGTTGATTATTATTATTATTTCATTTTGGGAAAAAAATCGTTAAATAACATTTATCAATAGTGAAAAAAATAGTAATTTGATTAAAAGAATTGAAATTTAAAAACTCTTCTCTTTTTAAATCTAGTGTATAAACAAAATATCCTTTATTTTCATATCCTGTATCACTAATAAAAATGGTTTGACCATTAACAGAATAAACACGCGGAATTTTAAATATATTTAAAGTTAATAACAATAATATAAAAAGAAAAATAGAACTAGTTCCTAATAAATAATTATTTTTTTTGAATAAACTCATTATTTATCACTACCTATTATATTTTTATAATTATCTAAATTAATGACATTTTTAAATAATTTTAATAACGTTAAATCATGACCTGCATAAATAATAATTGCTTTTTGACAATAATCTAATAATAAAGTTATTAACCTTATTTTTAAATTATTGTTAATGTTACTTAAAATCTCATCTAATAACATTACTTTTCAATCATAAAAAAATAAACTTAAAAAAATAATTACTTGTCTTTGTCCTTGACTAAGATTACTACCATACTCTTGACAATAATAAAATGGTGTTAAATCTAAATTAATTAAAATATCATCAAATCTTAAACTTTGAAAATTTATTAATTTTTCTTCTACACTATTAAATGATAAAATATTTTCTAACACTGTTCCTTCATGAATGATAAAATTTGAATTTATATAAACACAAATTTTTTGTCAAGAATAATATGTAACGCTATCTAAATTAATTTCATTATTAATTAAAATTTTACCTTTTAAAGGTAAATGTTTTTTTGCTATTAATAATAATAACGATGTTTTACCAATATCAGAAGTGCCAATAATAATATTATTTTCTTTAAAAGTTAAGCTTAAATCATTAAAAATCACTTTATTAGTTAATTTAAAATGACAGTTTTTAATTACTATTTGATTAATTAACTTTAAAAAAGATTTTTCTTTATTCTGATATTGTAATTTAATACTAATAAAATTATTAAATCTATGAAATGATTTAATAAAAACTGGAAAAAAAATAAGTACATTACCAATATTTTGAAAAAATGAATTAATATAAATACTAATACTAGTAATAAATATTAATTGCGATAAATTAATTTTACCGTCAAAAATTAATATTAACGATAAATATATAGTAATAAAACTAATAATATTTTTAACAAAAGCTATTAATGAACTATTATTAATAATTAAATTATTTAATTGTCAATAGTTAGTAACATGAGTATTAAATTTTTTAATTAATATCTTTTTAAGATGATATTGTAAATTACGAAAATAAGCATCTTCGAAACTTTTTTGACTTAAAATTACTTGTTGTTGTAAATCTAATTTAGAAACTAATTCTTTTTTTACTAACGGTTTTTTTCATAACATTATTATAAAATTAATTAATAATGTTATAAAGCCATTTAATAAGTTTACTAATCAAATTAGAAAATGAATTTTAATTAAAACTATACTAACAATAACAGCAGTAATAAAATTAATAATTATTTCTAAACTATTGTGGCAAAACATAGTTGAAATATTACTAATATCTTGATATATTTGTAAAAAAACACTGCCATTATATCTTTGTAATTGCATTGGTCTACTTTTAAATCATTTTTGGTGAAATAAATCCACTACAAAATTATTAAAATTAAAGTAAAATTTTTGACATATTTTATTTAAAATAAATTCTATTAAAATTTTTATTAAATTAATAAAAAAGAAACTTAATAATATTAATATTATTTACTATATTAGTTGAAATAACAATATTTGTAAAAATAGTTGTAAAATCTTCAATATTACTTCAACCCACCTCAATATTTTCGGGGTTTGCAACTAATCATTTATTTTTTTTCTTCTTGTAAATAATTACAAAATGAAATCCTACATTAGAATTATATATTTGAATAATTAATGGTTTAGTAATTACTAATGATTTTAATCAATTAAAATTAATATTATAACTTTCTAATAATAAATTATACTTAATAGCTAATTGTTTTAACTCTAAAACACTAATTCCCAATCTTGTTAAGATTACTTCTTTTTTTAATTCACTAATTAATAATTTTTTCTTAAAATAAAATCTATATATCATAGCAAGACATGCCAAACCACAATCATTTTCTGTTTCTTGTTGTACAAAAGGATATTTCATAAAAAAATCACCGCCAATAATAATTAACGATGATTACCATTTTTTCCTCTTTATTACTTGCGATGTTTTTTCTTTTTGGCAGCGGCATTTTGTTTTTCGCGTTTTTCATCACGTGCAGAAAGAAAATGTTTATGTCTTTTTTCTGCTCTTTTAGTTTCTTGAGCTTTTTTACTAAAGCCTTTTAAAAGACGTTGAAACTCCTGTTCACTACTTGTTCGTTCTTCGCTCTCTTTGTTATCTGATGATAGTGACTTTTTCACTGAATGCATTCATGTCAGCTCCTATTTTTTATTTTACTTTAACAATTATATTAGCAAATTAAAAAATTATCAATATTTTTTGTATAATATTAGATTTTTATTTAAAAAAAACTAAAAGTAAAGTTATCTTTACAAGAAATTAAACTTACTAATCTCAATTTAGTATTGTAAAATTATTTTATCATATTTTAATTGTTGATGTTTTTTTAATAAACAAAACATTTTTATTTATTTAAATAAAAAAATTAAATTAACAATTTATTACTAAATACTAAATAGTTTAATTTTCCAAAATAATTTATTTTGGGAAATTTTCACTCGCTACTAATAAAGGTAACTACTATTAATTTATATTTTACAAATAAAAAGATTAATTGATAATTATATAATTTAAACTAAATTATTCTTATATAATCTTATAATTTTAAGGCATTTAATAAAAAGTAAAACATTCATACTTTCCAAGTATTAATGTAGGGATATATTAGATGCTGATACTGATTTATTTTCTGGTGTTATCTCTAATAAACTATTGTTATCAGAATTATTAACTAAAGAAGATAAAATTTTATCTTCATGATTTAAACATTTGTTTGTTTTATCTTTTAACTCATTATTTTTACATGATAAGTCAGTAATATTATTATATATATTTATTAATAAATCCTTTCTTTCATCAGTAATTAATTTCTTGTAAACTTTTCTAGAAATATAATCTTCATTAATTTTTCTAATTTCTTTGCTTTCTCATATTCCAAATGTAACAATTTTAAGCGGTCAATGTCATCATTTTCTTGCGTTTTTAATTAGTTCTAACCGGTTAACTTTAACAGTTGAATAAATATGATTATCTTTTATGAAAAATTCTATTTTTTTATTTATAATTTCACTTAGTATCTCTTGAAATTCTGCTTCTCTATCAGTGATTTTTGGTAATTGCAATGCATTTTTTTCTTGTTCTAATATTGTAATATTTTTTTCTTGGTTTGCTATTTGTTTTTCTAATTCTGCTTGTTGATTTTGTAGTTCTTGTATTTTTTCATTATTATTATTGTTTTCTTCGGGAGCATGGCGAAGATGTCTAAATGCATAATTACCCCTTTTCACTTAAACTCTCATTTCTAATTTATATAAAAATTATTAACAAAGACGAGAATAAAAATCTTGTCTTTTTTTGTAATTGTAAAATTTTAAAATTTTTAATAACCATCTTTAATGCTATTATCAACACGTGTTAGGGAATTAAAAAAGTGAACTACAACACAGTTGTTAAAAATAGTAGCTAAAACATGTGGACTTGCATGGATAAATAATAAGTGAAGTGATACCTAATAAAATATACTAACCATTAAATGGTAATTCTTGGGGTGGGAGCGAATTGGTAACTAGTATATATAGACCTACTAGGGAACCTACTATATTAATTCTATTAATTTTTTATTTAACCAATCTTGTCACTACCCAGTGAGCAAGTGTTGGTTTTATTTTTTATTTTTTTTGAAAAATTTTTTTGGGCGAGAAAATAAATTTAAAACTTGTAAAAAAAATTGAGCGGGACCGGTTCAATTAAAATATTAATTTGTTTAACACAAATTAAATAAATATTGAATCGAATGCCTCAATGTTTTTTAAAATTTTACAATTTATTTCGAGCCCATTTTTCTTAGAAAAATATAACTAATAGTATTAATAATCTAAAAATAAAAATATATATTCTTTATGCTAAAAGCAACAGAATATATTGATAAAAAAAGAAAGGAAGTATTAATGAGTATTGGAACAATCATATTATTAATAATAATAGGAATTTTTGCATGAATAATATTAACAACTATGGGGTTATATATGTGTAATGATAATAATGCAATTGGAATTGTATTTTTATTTATTACTTTAAATCTTATAGGTTTATTATTAGGAATTGCAATAATTTATAATAAAAAACAAATTAAGGATAATAATGAAGATTAATAAAAATCAAAAATGTGAATTAAAAGTTTGTATTAATAAAGTTTGAAAAGATTGTATTAATATCTCAACTAAAACTATTAAATATAAAAATTGGTCTATACCTTATCTAATATGTGATAGTTGCTATGATAAATTACCTAAATATCTTAAACAAACAGCAAAAATAATTGAAAAAGGAAAATTTGATAATGGATAATATTAAATCTTATCATTGTTATTATTGTTATATTAGAAAAATCTGTAAAAAATCATATCATAATCAAAAAAAGATAATTTATAAATTTAATAAAATTATTAATAGAAAATCAATTAAATATCATGGAATTAAAAATTAAGATAATGGAAATGAAATATGACTTAATTATTGGTATTGACCCCGCTGGTATTGGTAGTAATGGAATTATTATATATTCAAATGAAACTAATAATATTATTTTTAATAAAACATTTAAAACTAAAACTGTTCTAGAAAGTAAAAATCTATTTAAAGAATGCTTTTTAACAATTAAACAACAGTTTGATAATAGAAAAATATTAGTTATTGTAGAAAATTTCTTTTTAAGTTCAAAACAATTATTAACTAATCCATTAGCAACTCCAAAAATTATTGGTGCATTAATGGTTTTAGTACAAGATGTTATGAACTGAGATTATCATGAAAATGAACCAAAAAATAAAAACAAAATAGAAAATTATAAAGGAAATATAAAATTAACAAAACATGAAGAAGATGCATATAAGCATATTCAATATTATTTAAGGAATTTTAAAAATGAAAGATAAAGCAAATTATGTTAAATTAACAGTAAAACTTAGTAACACTATTGAAGCAAAATATCATGAAAAAGGTAATAAACAATTATATTATAGTGTTCGTGGACAATGGAATGGTTTAAACTATGTTACTTTAATTTTTAATAACCCAAAATTTTATAAACGATGTATTTTATTAAACAAAAACGATGAAATTATAGTAAGCGGTCAAATCTTTAATACTTTAAATATTCCTAAAAATCGTGCATTTTGTTCAATTAATGTTAAATGATTTAAAAAATGAAAAGAGTAAAAATGAATAAATGTAAATATTGTAATAAAAGAATTTGATTAACTAAAAATTGATGTATGAAATGTTTAAAAAAAAATAGTTAATAATTTAACAAAAAATAAGGAAAATAAGGAATGTAAATAATGAAAAAAATAACTGTTGATGTAAAAGAAGTAACACAACGCTGGGATAGTCAATCATTAGATTTAAAGATTTTATATGCAATACGTGATCATCTTAAAAATGGATATTATAATTCTGCTCAAAGCATGATTGATGATTGAATCGATGATTTAGAAATACAATTAGGAGAAAAAGAATTTTGATAATGATTAAGGAAAATAAATAATTATGGGATATTGAACAAAATATTGTTGTACCTATTGTGGAAAAATAATGATAGGTGATGAAGAAAATATTAAACATACTAAAACTCATAAAAAGGAAAATAAATAATGATGTGTAATGGTTGTCGTTATCAATATCGGCCAGTTAAAACATATATTTATAGATGTAAAATTTGTAATAAATATTATTGTGATAGACCAATTCCTAATTGTTGAGAATATCATAAACGAGAATGTAAAAATATAGTTAAAGGAGAATAAATAATGAACTATTGTGATTGAACAGAACGAGTTAACGCAAATGGTAGTGTAACTTGAAAATGTAGTAATAAAACAGAAGAGAAACAAGATGAATATGGAAGAGCATATTGTACTGAACATAGAATTAAAGTTGATCAAATTAATAAATCAAGGCATAAAGATTGTATTAATAAAGAAAAATTAATTAAATATTTTAATAAATTACCAAAGAATCAAAAATTAACAACAGAAACTTTATATGTTTTTGATACTATATTTGAAAAAATAGAAAACGGAGAATTTCATTAATGATTATATTACCTACTTTATTTGGTGATAAAGATGAAATTGAAATATTATCACCATCACCACAAGCACTTCGTACTCATAATGATATTAGAACAATTATCTTAATGAAATATCCTAATGTTAAATCACAACATATAATTATTTCTGACCCCGAAGATAATGTTGCATTAATAGTTGGTGATAATGATGTTTATCAAGGTTGAGTAAAAGTTTGAATTAAAAAAATAGAAAATTAAGGAAAGTAAAATAAATTATGCCAAATATAGAAAATACACAATCAAATTATACTTTATTAAAATTAATAAGAATTGGAATAAGTCCTATTGCAGCAATGATAGGTACAAGTGCTTATTATGGTCAATTAATAGGTAATCCAATATTAGGTTCAATTAATAGTTTATTATTTGGTAAAAAATTAGGTTTAGATATATGAAACTTAAATCAAAGACCAAGTAATAAAACAAAAGTAATTAATAGTAGTAAAAAAATATTATTAGGATTAGGAACAATTGGTTTAGCAAATTATAGTAAATTTATAAATGAAATAATTGAACCTATTGAACCAACTACAACACCTATGCCTATAACTACTACAAGTACAACTACTACTGAAATACCACCATGACCATTATTAAGCATAAATAATAATCCTAATAATTTAATGGATTGAGATACTTTTATTAGTTTAAATGCTTATGGTATTTCAAATCTTATTAGTGGTTTAACTGAATTAATACCTAATAGATTTCAAAATATAAGAAAAATAGCAAATATGGCAACTGGTGGATGTTTAATAAGTAGTGGTGTAGCAATGGGGATAAATAATGATTTTAATAATGCTTATGCTATTCCTACAATTATTGCAGGAATAAGTGAAATTATTCATAATTTATTACCTATGGAAACAGTACATAATAATACTGAAATGCAAGAAACAGTATTTACTAATGAAACTGCAAATCTTATTAATGATAATGTAAGTATTAATAGTTATGGTAGTGATATGAGTGAAGTTAATATTAATGCACAATTATCATTTGATGAAAATTATTATCACTTATAAAAAGAAAGGAAAATATAAAAATGAAAGATTTTTTAAAAGCACTTGAAACAATTGGAATTAGTACTGGTATATTACTTTGTCGAGAAATTATTGTTTTATTAAAACGATTTATTACAACTCCAAAACATGTTAGAGCAAATAATAAAATTATCAAACATCAAAAAAAATTAGCAAAACTTAATGAAAAAATTAATAAAGAAATTAAATAATGGGGTGCTGTAAATGTTAGAAAATGAAACTAATGTACAACAAACAACTCAAACTTTAACTGAAAATGATGTTTCACAAGAAATAGAAAATAAAGTTAATGAAGCAGAAAATAAGTTAAATAAATTAAATAATGAAATTAAAGAAAAAGAAATAATTAATATATTTAAAAAATATCAAGTTAAAAGTGAATTTTATGATTATTTAAAATTTAAAACAAATAATATAGAAAATTCAAAAATAGAAGATACTATTAAAAAAATTATTAAAGAACAACCATTGTTTAAAGAACCAATTAATACAGGTGGTAAACAAGAAACTATATTAACAAATCAAATACCAATTAAAATTAATCCATTATTGGATTATAAAAAGAAAAATTATTTATAGAAAAGGAAGTTTAAAATGGCAGCAGTAAATATTCAAACAAACTTAAATAATACAGAAAAATTAGTTGAAGCACCAGAATTCATTGAATTTTTTAAACAATCAAATAGTCCATGAGCAAACTTTTTTCCAATTGCAATGACTAACTCTACAAAAATTGAATTTATTATTAAATTACCAAAAGACCCAAAAGTTAAAGTTATTCCATGAGATGACAAAAGTAAAAGATATGATGTTGGGTATGCTACTACTGATAAAATTGAAAAAATAATTGAAAAATCATATCTTGCTGGTGAAACTATTGCCAATATTGACTTAAATGCTGAAAATGGTCAAAATTTATTAGACAGTATGCAATATGAAGTTGCTAATGATTTAACAGATAAATTAGCAAATGATGATACTAATATAATCTCACAATTTGCTACAAAAGTAACAATAACTGACCCAACACCAGTAGGATATTTAAAAGCAATGTTATCGGCATGAAATACTTTATTTCAATTACGAAATAGTGCAAATTGTAAATTTTTTATTACTAATAATCTTTATGATAGTTTAGTTTATTTAGCAGATAATAAAGGAATAATTACTGATAATGAATTAGCACAACAATTACGTTTAAATGGAAATGATTTATATGTAAAAGGTGTATTATGTCAAATTGTATTAGATGATTATATGACATTTACCAATGATAAAAATGAAGATGAAATAATGAATTTTATTTTAGCAACTCCAAAAGCAATGAAAAGATATATGTTACAAAATACAGTTATTTATTTACAACAAGTTGCAGATGGTAAAGTTGGTAGAACTTATTTAGTTGGTGGTGAAGTATTTGGGCAATCAATTCCTTATATGTCAAAAAAAGAAACAACATCACGTTGAATGTTATGTGGATTAATTAAAAGTGAAGTAAAAAATGATTTAAAATCTAAAATTACAACGTTAACAATAAATAATCCTACTGCAAAAACAAATAAAACTAATAAAGAATTAGACACAAATATTTTATATGCAAAAGAAATTAATAGTTTAAATCCAAGTTTGGAAAATCCAACTATTAAATATTTTAGTGATGAGCAAGGTAAAAACATTATTAGTAATAATAAACAAAAAACTGGTGATTTATATGTAGTGATTAGAGCAAATGTAAATGATCCAAATTATAAAGGTTCAACAAGTCCAATTAAAATAACGCTTCAATAATTAAGGAAATTTAATCATGCCAATTGGTACAACTAGTACAGCAATACTTTTCAATATCAATAAACCAAAACATACTAGAATTAGTAAACAACAAGAAAATAAAAGTTTTTGATGAGAAATTTTAGAAATGATTGGTGTCCAAGTAATAGCAGTAGCATTTGCTCCTTTTACTGGTGGTTTAAGTGAAAGCATAGCACTTGGATTAGGGGCAAGTGATTTAATTGCTAGTATTAGTGCTGTTGGTGTCGAGTTTTTAACTGATTTTACTATTAATCAAGTTTATGATTATTTAAAAGGAAATGTAACACCATTAAATACTTTTTTTAATATATTACCAGCATTTGCTGGACTTAATAAAATAAGTCGTGGTTATCGGACAACTAAATTTGTTAAACTAGCACAAAAAACTAAAACATTAGAACAAATTGGTGTTAAAGAAGCAAAAAACTTACAAGAAATAATTAGTCAAGTCAGTGGCAAAGAAATTTTAACAGATAAAATTATTGGTAATAAACGTTATTTATTTAATTATAGTTTTGCTCCTAATCGTGAAACAATAATCCAAAATTTAGGTTATGTTGCTGAAAGAGAATTTAAAAATAATTTTAAAAAATTAGAAGCACAAGAGTTAAAAGATTATTTATTATTACAAAATACATTAATAAAATTAAGTCCACAATTAACTCCAAAGTTTAAGATTAAAGATATTGAAAAAGCAAATAACTTTTTAAAAAAATATAATACTGAGTTAAAAGCAGTATTAACAATGAACCAACATGATTGATTAAATTTAGTTCATACCATCCATGCAGAAAATAGATATGGTAAATCTTTAATTTTAGATTTACAAAAAATTCGTGCCAATGCTATTAAGTTTAATTTTAAAAATAGTGCAATTCATAAAATTGTTTTAAAAGCAAATCAAACTTTTAAATATTTTGATATTAGATTTTATTTAAAAAAAGGTTTAAATAAATTTTGAAAAGATACTCCATATTTTGAAAAATTACGAGAAAGTATCTATAAACTACAAGAAAAATTTGAAAATTTAGAAAAAAAGGTAATGGAAAAAATTAATAAATTAAAAGAAAAAGCAACAGTTTTATTTACTAGTGCAGAGAAAAAAGCAATTAAACATGCACAATTAATTCCATTAAATTCACCTGTATTTATCGGTTGCAAAATTCAACCTTTATCATTAAGTAAATGTGCAATTACTATTTATCATCGTAATCCTAAGTATAAACCAATTACAGTTATTGATAGTATTCTTAAAGCAGAAACTTTTGTTACGCAAATACATCCATTCCATTGATATCGCTGATATAGTGGTTGATACATTGGTTATGGAGTTAGTCGTAATAAATGATTAAAAGCAATTGCATTTGCTCCACCAGTTGTTCAACAAGTAATTAGAGATAGTTTTAAAGTATATCGAGAAATTTTTAGGACAATAAGAACCTATCATAAAGTAGTGAATGTTATTAATAATCCTATTGAAAATATTAATAAATCATTTAAAAATGTTGGTTTAAAATTTTCAGTTAATACATTATTTGGTACTGGACTATTACATCATTTAGAAAAATTTGCATATAGTCAAGTTGTAGCAAAAGGTAAGAAAAAATTACAAAAAGAAATTATCCATATAGCACATAGAAAAACTAAAACAAAAACTAAGCATTATAAAAAAGCATTTTTTAAGGAATGATAAATTATGATTAATAAACTTTGAACTGATGTCAGTCTTGAAAATTATAATAACTGATATCCATTAACTGGAAAAATTATCGAAACTCCACAACAATATATAAATACATGACCTAATGTTAATGATTGATTTACAACTTTTGCGATTCGTGCTCAAAATGATATTAATGCTTATCTTGATTTTATTTTATCTAAATTTCCTTTTGATAGTTTTAAAGATGAATTAATTAAAGAAACATTAAGAGATATGGTGTATGTTTGTGTTGAACATTGAGTATTTAATCGTACACCAATTGAGTTTAATGTTGATGCTACTATTCAATTCAATAATGGTACATCATTTAGTGCAAATAGTATTCCTAGTATTAATGTTTGAGACTTAGCACCTAGTAGAATGAAAATATGAGCAAGATTAACTGAATTAAAACAAGTATTTTTAAATTATAGTGAAGATGAATTAGATGTTGACAAAATTGACTTAAAAGCATTTTATACAAAAAATCAAATTGATGAATTAATTAAAGAACAAAAGGAATTTACATTATTAAAACAAATGAAATTATATGATGATTTAGTTGATGATAATGAAAATGAAATATATAGGGGTCCTGTTAGTAAGTTTGTTAATAAAGGTTATGTCGCAACTGAATATGATAAAGAAACTGAAACAATGATTTTAGATTGACCTGATGAAATTGGGACATTACCACCCGAAGCTTTACAAAATAATCCCCAAGTTGGTGATTCTACTCATGCTGCAACTGCTGACTTTTCTGCTAAACAACAAAAACGAATTACTAGCAATGAAAATGAAATTACAAAATTAAATAGTGAATTAATTAAAACAAATGAAAATATTGATGATATTAAAAATAATTGATTTAATATTGCAACTAGTCCTTTATGAAAGAAAATTGATAATGAAAATTTATATGCAAACAAATGATATATTATTGATTGAGCATATTCATATATTAATAATACTAGTGGTTATATTAGTAATAAAAAATTGACAAAAACTAATGTAGGAGTTGGTGGCAACACAGGACAAAATCATATAGTAATTGAAAATATTGATGTTGATATTGATAAAGTAATATTATGATTTGATTTTAATTTAAAGAAATTTACTGCTACTAGTAGTACAAAAAAGTATGAACCAATAATTTATAATATATATCAATATCAAGGAACTGGCACACCAACTGAATTTATAGCAGAACCTAATAAAGATAATGATTATTATACAAAACAAGAAACTAATGAATTATTAGATAAAAAACAAAATATAAATGATAATAATTTACAAACAACTGTTAAACAAATTGTTCCAGCAATTAATGAAAATAAAACTAATATAGATAAGAAGCAAGATAAATTAAAATATGTAAGAGAAAATCAATGGGGTGCTTTTGAATATATTGATTTTGGAACTATACCTTTTACTGGTGATAAAGATATACCCCCTGTTAAATATGTTCATAAATTTATTGATGAAAAAATAAGTAAAAAACAAGATAAATTAATTGCTGGTGAAAATATTCATATTAGTGATACTAATGTTATTAGTGCTACTGGTGGAAATGAACCATCTAATTTAGATAATTATTATACAAAACCAGAAGTTGATGAAAAACTTAAAAATAAAGTTGATAGTAGTCAATTTAAGTTTGCTTTTATGGCAAATGCTCTTGGTACAGATAATCCTGATTTATTAACTACTGATAAAACTATTGTTGGTGGTATGAATGAATTATTAGATAAAAAACAAGATAAAGAAAATTGAACTATAATAGGAAAAAGTATAAGTAATAGAGAATATGGTGATTTTCAACTTGGTTTTTATAAATTATATAGAACATATATAACATGAGAAAAACCACCATTTAATCAAGTTACTACAAAAATTAAAGTAGAATTTAAAACTGGTGGGTTTCTTGGTGGATATAATGATACTTTTTTTCTTACAATAGGAAAAATTGAAAATGAAGAAGTAACTTTAAGTTTAAAAGTTATTAATCATAATTTTTCTTTAATTATGACTGGTGGTAATCAAAAATATGGAAATATATTTTCATTAGAAGAATTACAAAATACTGTTAAAGTAAATATAATTAAACCTTTCAAAATTAATTCAAAAAGTTTAAAAACTAATGAAATAGATGAAAATAATTGAGATATTGAATTAAAAGAAAATCCACCAACTCCTTGTCCATGTCCAAAATGAAAAGATGTAGCAATATCATTAGGTACAACTATTTCTTATAAATTAAGACCAAATACTTATTATAAAATATTTTATGACCTTAATAATGTAAGTAATAGTAATATGGGTAAATACCCAATGCAAACAATAGAAATATTTTGACAAGAAACTTCATTATCATATTGAGTATGTTTTCTTCCAAGTTTACGAAGAACTTCATCTATTAATATTGCAAATAATAATTTTATAAAATTAATAACAGATCAAGGTTATTTATGAAAATTACAAGAATTACAAGGATAAAATTATGTTTTTTAAAATTATAAAAATTATTTTAGGTTTAATTGGAGTTATATTATCATCAGCAACAGCAGGTTTAATTATATTTATTATTGTCAAAATTATATTAAAAATTAATCAAATATTTTAAAGAAAGGTGGTGAATATTATGTTAAGTTTATTTAAAAGAAAAGATAAAACAAATATTAGTGAAAATCAAAGTGAAAAATTAAAATTTTTAACTAATAAAAATAAAAGTACACATGCTTCGATTTTAAATTATTTTGGTTTTAATGATTTTAATCATGAAACTTATTTTACTGATTTTGTAGCAGAAAATAATGCTAATTTATATAATGCTCCATTGGAAATTAATAATGAAACTATTAAACAATATTTAATTCAACAAGAATTTTATCGTAAAAATTGAAATTCTATTTTTAAATTAAGTAAGCTAGGAATTAGTGGTTATTTAATTTATATTGCTAATGATAATTTATATTTTCAAGTAGTTGATATTCAACAAAGAGTTTATGATATTACTGGTAAATTAATTGAATGTACTATTTTTTATGATAATTATGAACAAAATTCACAAACTGTAAGATTATTTGAAGTTTATACATTAAACAATGAACAAGTAACAATTAAGCGTGCAATTTACAGTATTAGTGATAATAAAAAACAATTTCCCTTAGATTTCATAACATATAGTAATAACCCTAATTTATCACAAGAACAAACCTTAAATATTAACTATATACCAATAGCAATTATGCGAAATAAAGCAAATGAGTTAGCAGATTGTGATAAAGTAATGGATAAAATTAAAGCACTAGATGTTATTTATGAACAAATTGTTTTAGATAGCATTTTAAACTCACCTAAATTTATTTTTGACCAAACTTATGGTAATGTTCAATCTTCAATGGAAGAAGCAGTAAGAATATTAGTTACTAAAAACTATATTTGAAAAACTACTGGTGATAATAATGAAAAAAATGAAAATATTAATATGACAAGTAGTAATTTTAAAGGTAAAAACTTAACTGATATATACGATTGAAATGTTAATGAAATATTTAAACGTTGTGGTATACACATACCAAGTCAAAAGAAATCAGCACAACAATCAGTTCCCGAAAGTACAGCTGTAAATATTTCAACTATTAATTATATTGAACAAAAATTATGACAATTTAATATTGATATTCTTAAATTTATTAAAATATTAGTAAGTGTCGATAAAGATTTATTAACTAGTAAAACATTTAATATTAATGATGAACAAGAAATTAATAATTTAACAGTTAAATTAAAATTATTCAATCCCGAAAATAACCAATTAATAGGAGAGAACAATGGACAACCAAGACAACAAACCACAAACCAAGTTTCCACAGAAACAAAAGCAAACTAAACTTAATCAAGCAGAAATAGAAAATGATTATTTAATAGATAATATCCCTTATGACTTTACTAATATGATGCGTGCTACTAGTGATCCAGATATTAATAGAGCTTATGATGAATTTAAAAAAAGAACAATTTATATTTATGAAATTGCACGTTTATTTAAAAATAATGAAAATAATAGTTTAAGATTTTCAGCAAATACTATTAAAATTGGTTTTATTGATATTGAAAAAGTATTAAAAACTATTGCAGCTGAAACATCAGACTTTACTATGCAATTAAATCAAAGAGCTAGCACAAATATTAATGATAATACAATTGAATATAGTATGACTGATATTAAAAATTTAATTTTTCAAGAAATAGAATTATTAAACCAATTTAAGTTATATGCTGTATCGATTAATGAACCATTAACTGATAATAATATTGATAATTTATATATTATTAATAATTATTCACAACCATATCAAAATCCAAAAACAAGAAGTACTAAAAGTATAACTATTATTAAAATTAAAGATTTTAAAACAAGAGATGGTTATCCAATCATTATTAAATTACAAAAACCGTTAGATAAAGATACCAAAGTAACTGGTTTAAAAATTAAAGCCCCTAGAAGCATGATTTTCGGCAATATAAAGGTACTTGGTGAAGTTGACAATATGGAAGTATACCCTAAATTATTTGTCAAAGATAAGATAGCATTTCCGCTATTATCAATGCCTATTGAAACTCAACCAAAGGTTAGAATATTAGAACAATGATTTAGTGAACAAATATTACCATGAAATTTAGCAAAACAATTTATAGGACAAGAAAAATCAGTTTTAGATTTAATTGCTATTGGTGGTGGAAAAGAAACAAGAAAAGAAATAATTAAAAATGCAAGAGTTACACATGCTTGATTAGGTTATTTTTTAAGTTCTTATGATTTTGGAAAATGACCATTAAAAGAAGAAAGAGAACTTAAAGATAAAGAAGTATGAAAAATTCATGATGCAACTGGAACTACATATACAAGTATTGCTACAAATGATAAATTTGATGATATTGAAGTTGAAATAAGTGATAAACCACCAATTGATAGTTTACAACAACTATTATTAAATATGCTAAGTTATACATATAATTACAATAGAAATTTTGAAGGTGCTACATATAATGATAAAAATGGAAAACCATTAAATGATATAGCAATTTTACGTGCAAAATTTGAAGGTCAAAAACCTGATGAAGTAATTACTAATTTGTTTAAACAATGAGAATTAGATTATCCAAATTACATTAATTTAGAGCAAGTAAAAATATTTAAACAAATATTTATAATGTTATCAAAATATATTTATTCATCATTATCAATAAACAAAGGTTTAAATGATGATAATAAAATATTATTTCCTTACTATTTTGAATTAAAATCAAGTCCAATACATCCAACCAAAGATGAAATTTGACAGTATAAGGATGTAAAAGTAATATTAAAATCTGCATATTTTGATTTTACAAATGTTAATAACATTAAATTAAAAAATAATGATATTAGTCAAAATGAATTATTTAAACTAGATGATAACCAATTTAATTGATTATCAATTACCAATGAGTTAGAAACTAATAATATACCTTCATTACTTCCTGCTGATTGAACATTAGCAAATGGAGAATATGGGAAGTATTTTACAAAAGTAATTATTGATAAAAATAAAATTGAAAAAATTTTTAATTTATATGGTTCAAATAAATCACAATTATTTTCTAAATTAGAATTTTATAAAGAAATATCACAAATTGATAATAATAGTGAATTTGAGTTACAAATTGAAAATCCGATTAATAACTTAAATCGGATTGAAATTAGTGGGATATTTGGTGCTGGAAATTATGATTTAACTTTATTAACTGATAAACAAGAAATAAATTTAACTAATATTAATTTATTTGATAAATATAATGAAAATATTTCTTATATAAATTTAGAAGTTTAATTATCAAAATATCCATCAGGATAAATTCCATCTCATTTTATGTCATCACTATTTTTTTCTGGTTTAATAGAAAAATATAACTCTATTTTGTGTTTATCATTATTTGTATATTTATGAGACCATATAGTTGTCCCATCCCCCCCCCAGTAGACTGTATAGTCATGTCCTAAAAATGATTGATAACCATTAGTTTGATTATGTGCTAGTGAACCAATTATTAAACCAGTTACTCCACTTACAGCACCAGTTAGTGCTAATGCTAATGTTATTTTACTTAGATTTGTTTTTATTCATGTTTTCATTTTGAATTACTCCTTTTTCCTTAATTTTACTTCTAAATTGTACTTAATTTATATTATTTTTACAATATGCCTTTTAAACGCAAAATAACGCCTAAATACAAGGCGTTTATTTTGTGATACCTATACTATTAATTGTATGTCACTTGTTTACTATATCGCAAATGTGAAGATGCTCTTTTTCACAGCACCATTATTTTTACCCCTAATTACATTTTTATATGGATATAGTGCATAAAACAAAGCATCGTAAGGATCTTGGTACATAGTTTTGTCAGGAATGTTAGTTTTTGTTTGGTCATATCTTAATTCTTCTAAACATTGCGTAGTTTTTGGTAAATCATCTTTGTTTGCATAAAAATTTCCATAACTCATAATATTACGCATTCAAACTACTCTATTAGTTAATCCCGCTTCTTGATTAAGATTTGAAGCATGTTTAATCGCACTTTGGGTGATAAGAATAGTATTATGTTCATCAATTAATTTTTGAATTAATCAATCAATGGCAGTTCTTGCTTTATCATCATAAAAATAAATTGCTTGTTCAAAATTTTCAAAATTATCCATTAATCCTAAAATTTCATTTACATAAGCATTAATTTTTTCATTTTCATTAATAAAGTCATTTGGTGTAACTACTAATTCACAAATAATATAAGCATCATAATAACCAGTATTATTATATTCTTTAAAACCAACTACCATAAATACAGTATGGTCTTTATGACCAGTTGCTCAATCAATACCAACACTATAAAAATCAAATTTATACATATCTTTTTCTTGATTATAAAATTGTTTTAAATCATATTTTTGTCAATATTTTAATGTTTTTTGAAATGGAAAAATTGTTGCATCACTATCTAAGAATTCAAAACCATAAAAAACAGTATTAAATTCATCGGGATTACTTTTTTTCATTTCTATTAATGTTCTTTTTTGAATTTCTGGCAATTTATTTCAAAATGGTTGAATAGTAAATCTTACAATAAATAAACCTAAACCACTAAACATTTCTTTATTTTCATAATAAACTTTACCAACTTTTTTAAGATTACCCATTATTTTATCATTTAATGGTAAAAATGGTGTACAGTACTTTAAATAAAATGGATGATATTTATCGTAAGGATTACATGTAAAAGTAATAAAAAAACTTTTATAAAAATAGCGAGTTATTGATTTTCCAAAAGTAGAACTATATATATTTTTATCAATAAATGTTCAATTTCATTCTTTAATTGGTTCATTTGACACTTTAATACGATTACTTCTAAACATAGAATTTTGTAATCGCTCATATCTATATGTTAATTGTTTTTCTGTTAATGTTTCTTTTTCTTCTGCCATAATTATTTCATCTGTTCGTGAACCTAAAAAACTTGATCCACCTGCTTCTTTTCCAAAAATTTTATTACCATTTGCATAACCAATAAAGTCAATTTGTTGATTATTAGGAAAGATAATACACCCACCGTCCTTAGTAATTTTCATTTAATACCATGGGGATTATTAGGTAATAAATTAATATCATATTTATCTAATAATACTTGGCAAACATTCATTAATGCACCAATAGTAGTTTCGCTATGGGTATTTTCATATCGTCTTACTTCTTGGACACTACTATCACTAAAATTACAGCATATAAATAAATCAAATGCTAAACAGTTTCAAGTTTTTCTTGTTCCCCGTGCTGTTGGTATAAAACGATAAAAACAATTAGTAGTAAAATATTCTGCTCATTCATCACCAGCAAAATTTTTAAAAATATCTCAACTAAAACCATAATTATTATCACTAAAATTAAGGTCATATTTTTTATTTAGTTGTGCATAACTACTAATGAATGGCATATTTTCTCCTTGGTTGACATATATAAGTTAAAATTAATTATTAATAAATTTAGAAAGGAAACAAAGAATGTTATTATTTCAAAATCATTTTAATTGAGAACAACATTATTTTAATCAAGATGAATTAAATTTAAAACAAACACAAGAATTATTTAAACAAATAGATGATAAATTATGAAATGAATGTGATAAATCTATATATAAACCATATAGATTTAGAAAAAGAAAATTAAAAACAAAAAAAGGTTTACTAACTTATAAACGACGTATTTGTATATATTATAACCAAGAAACACAAAAAATTGAATTTATTTCATTACTAGATGTATATCTTGGTGTTAAAAAGTATAGCAAACTTGCACCAGATGTTATTAAACAAATTTTAAAATATTTTACTGACGGAAAAAGATATCGTGATATTTGTGATACTTTTATTAATGATTTAATAAGTATTAATACTGTTTGTAGAACATATAAAAAATTTGAATTATCAAAAACTAATATTCCAAAAATAAAATTAGAAACAAATCAAGTTTTATATATAAATATTGATGATGGACATAGAAAATTTAAGTTTAATGATAAACATAGTAATAAAAATTGTAAGAAATGTTCTATGAGATTACTAGTAATGTGTACTGGTAAAAAGAAAAATGGAAAATTAATTAATAAAAGAGCTGCATGTAAAATAAGAGTATCAAAAACGGAAATTGGTGCAGAAAAAACTGCTAAATTAATTGAAAAATATGGTAATTTATATTTTGAAAATTTTGACCAAGCAAATTTAATAATTTGTGGAGATAGTGCAAAATGAATTAGAAAAACTGCTGAAATTTTAAATGCTAAATTTATTTTAGATAAATTCCATGCTTTTCATGTTTTATTTCTTGGAATTATGGCAGGAAGAAGAAAAAATAAAATTGCACAATTACATTATGAATATGCACAAAATTTATTTTCAAAAGGTCAATATTATGAATTAATTAATTTTTTAAATTCATTAACATTAAAATATCAAAAATTAAAAGTTGGTTATTTTATTAATGCAAAAAATGGAATATTAAATCAATCATTAGTTGAAAATATTGGTTGTTTTACTGAAACTAATATTAAACAAATTTTAAAATATATGATTGGAAGTAGAACTTATAATATTGATATGTATACAAAAATGGTTGACTTTAAATGCTATCAAATAAATACAGCAGTACAATTACTATAAATTAAAATTTAATTTTATAAAAAAACTAAAAATAAAATAAAACTTATTAAAAATTTATTTAATAAGAATTTTTAAATTATAAAACTAAGTATTATTATTGACTTATGTTTTACAAGTGTTAAGATTAACATACAATTGCATATTGAGTCTAAATTATTCTCGTCTAACTTTATAATTTAAAGACAATTAATGAATATTATAGACAACATCGTTATGCTCCCTTTTCTTCTTTTAGTTTTTCATTTTCTTGAGTAGCTTCATTTAATTTAGTTTGAATTTCTGCTTTATCTTTTTCATTATTTTCTAAAGAAGTTAAAGAAGCAGAATTTGAATTTAAAGTATTTAAATTAGATTTTGAACCTGAAAGTGATAATTCATCTTCTTTAGTTAGTTTAAGTAAACTTAAATCATAAACAACAATAGTTTCTAAATTTTTTATAAATGTTGAATCATCTTTCTGACAATTTAAAAAATTAAGGATTGTTGTGAATAAAGAATATATCTGCATAAATTCTTGATTACTATATTTACTAGTATTACGACAGTTTTCTTTATATTCTTTAATTTCCTTTTTAACTTTAAGAATATCATCAAATTTTTGCAGTTTTTTTAATGCATCAATAATTTGTTTAAAATAAGAAATTCCTACTCTATTATATTTTTTTATAAATTCTCCTCTTTTAGATTCAAGTTTTTCAAACAATACTGATGCAGATGTTATTTGATTTTTTTTATCCATTTTTAATTTCTCCTCTGTTAAAAATAAAAAAACCATTTATTTTACAATTAAAATAAAGGTTTAAAAACTTATATTAAGTTTGTAGACTTATTATACTCTCTTTTAAACTTTTATTTAATATATTTTTTAAAATCTTTATCAAGATAATAATAATAATTTATATACTAAATATAATAAATAGTAGCAAGTTCTTAATTTTTATTAACTTAATATTTTTTAAATTTATTTTGATAAAAAAATTAAGCAATGACCTTTTTTAATAGTTAATTTAGCTATTTCTTGTTGATTAAATTCATTACTAATCGTTTGTGTACTATTACTAGTAACAACAATATCTTGATTTGGATAAAATTTACAACCACTAAAATTATAAATTACTTCTCCACCATCTAAACTAAAAAAAGAAATATACTTATATGTTAGTTGTCAATCAGAAAAAATATATTCTGTTTTTGCTTGTAATAAAAAACAATAATTATTATTGCCTAATAAAATTGGATTAAAAGATTGATACTTTTTTAATAAATTAATACTTGTCACTAACATATCTCAACGTCAACCATCTGCTACTATTACAATTTGTTGAAAATCAATATTTTTATTAATAGCAATAATTATTGCCAGTTCACTATCAATAAAATCTTTTTCTTTAGTAAAAGTAATAATATCAAAATCATTATTTTGACTTCGTTTATTAATAAATTTTAACTGCTGTTTAGTAATGGTATCATGATCACCACAAACAAAATTAATTGATTTTTTATGTGCTAATAATGATAAAATACCAGATTCAACACCAACAAAAATTGGATTAATAAATTGATTTCAATTAATATCATAATCACGACAAACAATTACTAGTTGTTTAATATTACTATTTTTCATAATTTGTTAACATCGCAACTTGATTTTTTATTGAATTACCACTATTTAATAAATAACTGCCTACCACTAAATAATTAGCACCAGCACTTATACAATCGCTTGCTGTTAAATTATTAATACCACCATCAATCGCAATTGTTAGATGAGGAAAATTATTATCAATATGGTTTACTAAATTTTTAATTTTATCAATAGTAGAGTTTAAAAAACTTTGTCCTCCAGCGCCTGGTTGCACACCCATAATCAAAATTGTATCAAGATGTTCTAACAAATGATAAATTTTTGTAATTGGTGTATTAGGATTAATGGCAATTCCTTTTTTAAAACCAGGATTTTTTCACTCTAAAAATTGTTTTAAATGTTCTGGTGTTAATGCTTCATAATGCAAAGTAATGGTTTTAACTTGTGGTAAAATGATAAATGGTTTTAAATAATCATATACTTTTTTGGTTGTAATTTTTACCATCATATGACAATCAACATTGATATTAGCATTAAATCGACATACATCACTTAATATTTTAGCGCCAAAACTTAAATTATCAACAAAATGATGATCCATAACATCAAAGTGAATTCAATTAATTCCTGCTTTTTGTAAATTTAATAAATCATCTTTTAAAGACAGAAAGTTAGCAGTTAAAATACTAGCAGCAATTGTTATTTCTTTTTTCATTAATTACCATCCTTTATTTTAAATTATTAATTTTATTGAATTCTATTAAAATTTTACAATAATCTTCATAAAAAAAACGAGAAATTATTTTATTTTCAACAGCTTTTTTAACTGCACATTCTGGTTCTTGTTGATGTAAACATGTCCGAAATTTACATTTTTGTCAAAAATTAGTAAAACTAGGAAAATTAGTAGCAATATCAACACTTTTTAATCCTTGCAATTGAAAAACTGAAAATCCAGGTGTATCAGCAATAATACCACCATGTAAAAAATAAAGACGAGTTTTAGTAGTAGTATGCTTACCACGATTTAAACTTGTTGAAATATTTTGTGTTGATAATTGTAAATTATTATCTAAACTATTTAATGTTGAACTCTTTCCCACTCCTGAAGTTCCAGTTAATAATGATAATTTATTTGCAAAAATTTTTTTTAATTCAGCAATACCATCTTTTTTAAGATTTGAAATAAAAATTATTGGTAACTTTAAATCTTGATATGCTTTAACTTTCATTCAAACTTCATTATTCTTAGTTACCAAATCAATTTTTGTAAATACTAAAATTATTTTTAAATGATAAAAATTAAAAATAGTTAATAATTTATTTAGTAGAAAACTACTAAGAAAAGGCTTAACAAGAGAACTAACAATTAATACTTGATCAACATTAGCAATGCTTGGTCGATATAATTCATTAATTCGTGGTAAGATTGACTCAACTAAGGGATTTTTATTATCTGCAAAATTAACTTTAACATAATCACCAACTAAAATTTTCGTTGTCTGATATTTTAAGGAACCCTTGATTAAACAAGAATAAACTTGGTCTTCAATTCTTACTTCAACAAAGTTATTGGCAACACCAATAACTATTCCTTGCTTAAAATTCATATTTTCCTCCAATTATTATAAAATTAATATGCTACTAATAATACAAATAAGAATTACTATAACTAAAATTAAAATAAATAAAAATCATTTTTTTAAATAAAATGGTTTTTTTAACTTTTGTGAATTTAAATAATTTTTTCTCAAAAAAAGACTATTATGATTTTTATCTTCTTTTTCTAAACAATAATTTAAATCATTACTTAACTCATCAATTGTTTGATAACGATCTTTAATATCTTTAGCAGTGGCTTTTAAAATAATATTTTCTAAACTTTGTGGAATATTATTATTAATTTCATGAATTAATGGCACTGGTTCTTTAATATGTTTTGTTGCTAATATTTGTGGATTTTTATGAAAAAAAGGTGGTTTACCAACTAACAATTCATATAAAATAATACCTAAAGCGTAAATATCACTTTGAATTGTCGGCTTTTGAAATTTAACTACTTCTGGAGCAATATACTTCATTGTTCCAACAACTTGATTAGCATGTTTTTTAACTTCATAATCATCAATAACAGCAATTCCAAAATCTAAAACTTTAATGGCACCACTACTAGTTAAAATAATATTTTCTGGTTTTAAATCACGATGAATAATATTTGCAACATGACAAGCACTAACACCTTTTAAAATTTCTTTCATAATAACTATTACTTCATTGACTGATAATACTGAATAATTACTTAAATATTCTTTTAATGTTTTACCTTCTAATAATTCGAATACTAAACATCAATCTTTTTTATCAATAAAAACATCATATACTAAAATAACATTAGGATGTCTAATTCTAGATACTGCCCTAATTTCTTGCAAAAATCGTTCTTTTATTAAATCATCTAATGGCGAAACGGGATTAATTACTTTTAATGCAACTTGTCGATTTAAATATTTATCCTCTGCTTCATAAACTTTAGCCATTCCTCCTGAACCAATAACTTTTAAAATATGATAACGATTATTCAATAGTTTATTTATTTCCATTATTTTCACCATTACTTTTTTTTTTTAAAACTATATTAATTTACTTACAATTTATATTGTACACAAAAATAAAAAAAGACTAAAATTTTATTTCTATCAATAGTGCAGTAACATTATCAGTTGAAACATTAAGTAATGCCTGTTTAATCAATAGTTTAACTTTACTATTAATATTTCCACTTTTTTCTAAAATACTTACTATTTCTTCTTCATCTAAAAAATCATGAACACCATCACTAGTTAATAGAAAATACGATGGAACTACTAATGGTAAATGAAAAATATCAGTTTTTAATGGCTTACTTGGACCAAGAGCACTAGTTAATGCTTTTCAATAAGTGTGATTTAAATCAACATTTACTTGTTTAGTTACATTTTTTTGTAAATATAAATTTAAAATATTATGATCAACTGTTAACTGTTTTAATCCTTGTTTGCTATATTGATAAATACGTGAATCACCGATATTAACTAAATAAACTTTATTATTAGCAATTAAAGTTATTACCATCGTTGTTCCCATATCAATCGCTTGCTCATTAGTTAAACTAAAATTATTCATTTCACTTTGAATAGTGTCTATTTTTTCCTGTAATCAAGCATGAATTTGTTTATCATGTTTTAATTTAGTAAAATCTGTCATTTGAAAAAAATTTTTTAACATCGCAATAGCCATATTACTAGCGACTTCACCACATTTATGTCCACCCAAACCATCACAAACAACAGCAATAACTTGTCCAGTATTATTTGTTAAATATAAAACTGCATCTTGGTTATTAGTACGATAATTACCAACATCTGTTTTATAACTAGCATTTATTTTCATAAACTGAACCTCCTTATATTCCTTTTTTTAATTTGCAAATATAAAATCCATCAGTATTTTTATGAACACCAAAAAATTGTTTTTCGGTAATAATTGTCATATCTAAATGATCTTTAATAAACTTTTCAATTTGATTTTGATTTTCTTTGATGTTGAAAGTACAAGTAACATAAACAAGTACTGCTTCAGGTTTTAATAGTTGATAAGCTCTATTTAATAATTTTGCCTGAATGGTAATCAAATGATTAATTTCTTCCTTACTTCAGTTGATAAGTTTAACTTCTGGTTTTCTTTTAATTAAACCTCAAGCAGTACTAGGTGCATCAACTAAAATTTTATCAAATTTATTAAGAAATTTTAATGTTGTTGCATCACCATATCGAAGTTCGGTATTAGTTACTCCTAATTTTCTTAAATAATCATTACCAATTTTTAATCGCTCTTCATTAATATCACATGCAACTATTTTACCATGATTAGCCATTAAGGCTGCCATGTGAGCGGTTTTACTAGCAATTCCGGCACACATATCTAAAACTTCATCATATGGTTGTGGATCTAAAATATGACTAACTAGCATACTTGCTTGATCTTGTTTAATAATTTCACCATTTTCATATAACTTTGTATTAAAAATTGATTTTGAACTAATAATACCATCTGCTACTATTTCACTTAAAGAAAAATTAAAAGACTTATAATTTTCATTATTTAATACTCTACTAACAGATGTTTTTAATGTATTAACACGAAAAGTAATTAATGGTGATCTTAAATTATCTTTAACTAATTCATTAGCAATATTAGCACTAAATTGTGATTTTATTAAATCATATAGTCAAAATGGATAACTATATTTAATTAATTTAATATTTTTTTTACTTTCTTTTTGTAAATTAAACTCTGATCTAAATTGAATAAAACTTAAATCTAATAATTTAGAAATAATAAATGTCAATTTTTTATCAATAAAACTAACTTTTTTTAAAGTATTTTCAATAAAAACTTCTTTATTAGTAATCTCTAAAAAATAAATCTGATATAAAACTATTCATAAAATAATCGTTATTTTAAAAGGAATAGTAACTACTGGTTTTAAAATATTTCACATTTGATTTAAAATATAATCTAAATAAATTTGATTTTTTAAAGTTCCTACTACTATTTTTTCTATTTTTTCTTTTTCTGAAGATGATAAATTTTTATCTTGCATCATTTCTGCTAATAAAACATTACAATGACCTTTTTCTAGGATTACTTTTACTAAAATCTTATAAACATTATTTTGAATTATCATGATTTAACCCCACAAAAATTTTAATAAATATACATATATTATAACTTAAATTATTTTTTTGATTTTGATAAGTATTTTATAATAAATTGATTAAAAAATGCATCACATTGGATGCAGTTCTTACTAAAAAATTTTTAGTAAATTAACTTATATTTTATTTATATTAATTTTACCTTCTCATTTTTTACAATCTTCGCCATATTTATACATATTATTAATTTTAATACCAAGAATAATTCCTGATCATATTGCACAAGGAGTATTAGCACAAATAATAACTAGATCTTTCATTAAAATTATTGATTCAGAAGCACCATTATATGATAAATGAATAACACCTCATAATACTCATAAACTGTTAGCAGTTGTATAAAGAATAAATGTAAGTAAAGAAATACCATTTGTTTTTTTAGTTTTTATTGTCTTTAGTGATTGTGGTAAAAATGCTATAACAGCAAAAAATGCAGCAATAATACCAATTATAGTAATAATTCATCATTGAGTATTTGCCATGTTATTCCTCCAAAGTTTTAGCATTTTCTTTTAAATTTTTCATATTTTTTACCTTAACATAAATAATACAATTAGTTGCAGTAATTGTTACTGTATATGGAATTATTAAAGTACTTGCTCAAATTGCGATTTCACTAGTATTAGCTGCTGCTGGTCACATCACTGGTAATGCAATTGAAAGTATGCCAAATAGTAAAAAAAGAATATTGGCGATATTATAAATAACATAAGTCGATAAAATTATGTGTTTAGTTTCCTTGGTTTTTATTGTTTTTACTGCTTGTGGAATAAACGTTATAATAGATAATATTCCAGCTAAATAACCTATAATTCCAATAAAGGTTTGCATATTTATCCTCCATTAAACTTTTAAAATATTTTAGTAACTTTTTTGAATCTAAACTATTAAAATATTTAATTTTTGTCTTATTAACAATAATATTAATAATAATAACATTATTTTACTTTTAATAATTAAAAATAGATAGTATTTATTTAAAAAATATTAAAGAAATTTGTAATATAAAAAGAAAAAAATGATTGATAAAGTAAAATATTAGTTTTAAATTATACTAAAAATAAAAATATTAAATAAATTCAGCTTTTTATAAAAAACTGATTTTTTTATTGTATATTCATTTTTTCAATTATAGACTTAAATTAAGATTTACTTAGAATACAAAAATAAATAATAAATAATAATTCTTAATTAAACTATATTCTTATAAAAATTAATTTGTTATAAATTTATGATATTAACAATATTTTTAGTAATATCATAATATTTTATAATTATATTTTTTTTATAAATTAACGTACTAATTTAATATTCTTACACCATTTCATATTTTTTTAAAATCCTAAATATTATAAGTATAATACTATGTTCTAAGTAAATCTTAAATTATGGGAATATGTAAAAAAGTATTGGAGTTAAAAATGAAAAAAAATAATTTTATTTATGCTAAATACGATAAAGAAGATAACTGTTTAGGTGTTTATGACACTATGGAAGAAGCAATATGAAAAGTTTACCACATTGATAAAACTAATAAAAAACGCTATTACCAAGCCTATAATAATATTTGCCGTTCTTATCAAAAATATAAAAATAATTTTGGAAATGTTGTTTGTTATGAAGGTTTTTGATTTAAAATAGCATTAAATGAAAATGGCTACTAAAATTAAAAAATAAAATAGTTATGGTATGAAATGGATAAAGAAACTTAATAAAAATATTTTTTAATTTTATAGTTAAATCTGAATAAATTAAAAAATCAACAATTTAACTTATAAATATTTATTTTATTAAATTTATTAATTATTTTATTAACTTAAAACTGTAATTACTAATAAAAATTTAAATCATAATATTTAATATTTTATTGTTTATAAATTGAAAAAAATTTTAAATGTTAGTAAAAAATTAAGTTTTACTAACATTCTTTAAATTTTCATTAAAATCAAAATAGTTAATAATTTTAATACTTCTTTCTCAAAATTAATAAAACTGTTGATACTTCTATTACACTTCATTAAATCATTGATTAGGTACTATTGAAAAACCAATAGTATTATTACCAGTATGTGTTTTTAAAATATTACACAATGGTTCAACTTTATATTTAGTAAATCCTCTACTTTTTACTTTTTTAATAGCCTCATCAATAATATCTTTTCGACATCAGCCATCAATGATATATATTGTTTCTTTAGTAATATCTTTAATTTTAGTAATTAAATCTAACATTTCCTCCATTGCCTTGCTTAATGTTCTAACTTTACCAATATTATCAATTTTTTCTTTACACTTTAAAATTGCTTTAAAACGTAAAAAATTACCAATTCTTGCTTTACTCATTGGTAGTCTACCACCACGAGCTAAAAATTTTAGATCATTTATACCAAGATAAGACTCATAATTTTTACGAAACTTATTTAAAACTTCTAAAATTTCAGTAATTTTTTTTCCTTGTTTAGCAAGAGTAAAAGCAATTAAAACCATAAATTTTAAAGGAATTGAAGCAGCACCAGTTTCTAAAATATGAACCCTATTTTTATATTTTTCTTCTTTTTGCAAAACTTGTGAACTTCTATATTGACCTGATGCACTTTCAGCAATTGGTAAAAATAAAATCTGTTCATATTTACTTAACGCATTATCTCAATATTGTGCAAGTTTACCACGACTAGTTTGACTGGTTTTTAGAATACAATGTTTGTCAATCATTTTGCTACGAATTGTTTCACTATCAATATCAATGTTATTATCATCATAAGTGGTATCTCCATCAATAATACTAAGGGGGATAATTATTATTTCAGGATATTTTTTCATATCTTCAAGAGTAAAACCAGTTGCTGAATCACTTACAATTCCAATTTTCATTTTGTTTGCTCCTAACCTTTTATACTAATAAATTATAGTAAAATTATAACAAATTTATTTAGTAATACATGGTTTTATTTTCAAAAAATATAAAATGTTATCAACTTATTAGTATTAATAATAAAAATAGTCTTAATAATTAAAAGTTTAAGACTATTTTTATAATCTTAAGATAAATAAATAATACGATCAGCAATAATCTCAGTATAGTAAAAATCATTAGCTTTATTAGCAAAGGTTTGAATTCTACCTTTAATCCCAATAATAGCATTCTTTTTTAATAATGTTTTTAATTCTTCAGTATTAGCTATCCAAGTTTTAATAGTTACAAAGTCAATTTCAAATTGATTTTGACGATTTTTAAAAGGTCTTTCAATTGCCATTATAAACTTAGTCCATTTTGTAGGAACTTGTTCTCTTGTTGGTATTATTTCTGGTTCATTCATTAATTTACCTACTAATACCACATTATTTATCATTTTAACACCTCCTTTTATTTGATAATTATAAATTTAGTTAATAAATTAGATATAAAATTATTTAATTTACGAATAAAAGATGTTTAAATTTTTTTAAATATTCAATAAATAAAAGTGAAACAATATCATCATTCTCTTTGGTAATAACATAAAAATAAATAAACAAAACTTATCTTACATCATATTTTATTGTTTTACATTCTATTTGTCAATATTAGGTTTTAACTCCAATATAAACTTAAAAATTTCCCTTATTATACGTTGGTAACTAATATTTATTAATAGTATTTTTTTATGGTATATTATTTTTTTTGGATATAAACTTTAATTAAGATTTACCTAAAATAACTTTTACAAAAAACATTAAAACTTATCATTATTAATTTTAAAAAAATTATGTCATTTAAATTAGATATTAGTTTACATCTATTTACTAATTTAAATTTATAATAACAATTAGTATCACACTATAACATTTTAATTAAACAACAGCAATTATATATACTAAATAAAATTTTTCTTTACTAATTTATTTACAGCATAAAAACTATTTTTTATATAAACTAAATTAATTAACAATATTTTACATTTTTTTTCTAAACCTACGATATTAATGAATAAAAATGATATTTTAGGTAAATCTTAATATTAAAATAAAAGTATAGATTAAATTAAGAAAAGAGATGATTATTAAAAAATGATAAATAATAACAATAAAACGATAGAAGAAAAAACTAATGCCAAAAAAAATACTAATAATAAATACAAAATTAAGATTAAACAATTAAATAAAAAACTGAAAGAAACAGCTGATAACTTAAAAGAAATAAGTCAACTTTATGCAATAGCAGAAAGAGAATCCCTAAAAAGAAGAAGAATAATTACCAATCTAATAAATAAAGTTGAAGAACTAGAAAAACAAGTAGCAGACCAACAACAAATAGAAAATGAAAATATTAATAAAAAAATTATAATTTCTAAAGTAAATTTAGCAATACCTGGCGAAATATGTTCTTTAGCAACAGATAAAAAAGGTAATCTTTATCTTGGAACGAGAAATAATTCTTGACATGGGGCAATTTATAAATGTTTAGCAGGAGAAACAAATTTTAAACCGATATCAGGAACATATGGTGAAGTTTGAACAATAACTATCACTAAAAATAATAATATTTATATTGGAACCAGAGAAAGTAGTTCTAAAGGTGCTGTTTATAAATATCTAGAAACAAAAAATACTTTCGAAAAAATGGAAGGAATAACTAAATCTGTCTCTTCTTTAACTTTTGATAACAATAATAATATTTATGCAGGAGTTTGAACTGGTTCATGACAATGACCTAGTGATGGTGAAGTTTATAAATGTTTAGCAGAAGAAATCAATTTTAAACCGATGTCAGGAATAAAAGGTGGTGTGCTATCATTAGTTTTTAATGAAAGTACAAATTTTTTATATGCTACAACATGAAATGGAAATGGAAAAACTAAAACAAATGATGGTTCACTTTATAAATGTTTAGCAACAAATAATGTCTTTACTTTAGTACAAAAAAATTTACCAGTTATATGACATTTAAAAACTAAAGATAGTGAACCATTTATTGAACTTGAATATTAATGAAAGAAAATAGCAAATGATAAAATAATATATCAAATTTATATTAAAATGTGACTCATATTGAGCTAAAATAATTAATTATACCCTAACAAAAAATAATTAAAATGTTTTTTTTCATTAGGGTTTTAATATTATTATTCTTAAATTTTAAATAATAATCAATAAATAAAAATCTTAAAAAATATTTATTTTTTAAGATTTAAACCTAATATTGCTAATTGTTCAGTTGAAATTTCACTAGGACTATTTGTTAACAAACAAATACCACGATTATTTTTTGGAAAGGCAATAGTATCACGAATTGATTGACTTTTAGTTAAAATCATTAATAAACGATCAAGACCAAAAGCAATACCGCCATGTGGTGGAACACCATAATTAAAAGCTGATAAGAAAAAACCAAATTTATTGTCAATTTCTGCTGTGCTTAAACCTAATAACTTAAAAATTGCTTTTTGTAACTGATAATCATTAATTCTAATGCTACCACCAGCGATTTCAAAACCATTTAATACTAAATCATAAGCATCTGCAATTAGTGTTCCTAAATTTTTATTGTTAATTGTTAATATTTGTTCAAAATTTTTTGGATTGGTAAAAGGGTGATGACAAGCTTGTCATTTGTTTTCTTCTCATGCAAACATCGGTCAATCAATAATTCAAATAAATTCAAATTTTTCAATATTATTCATAAAATCTTTATGATTAACTTGCTTTGACAAATCATTAATATAAAAATTTCTAATCGCTCCCATAACTTTATTAGCAACCGTTTGCTGTTCATAAACAAAAATTAAAAAATTATTATTGTTATGTTTTATTTGTGACATCTTCTCAATTAAAATTAATTCATTAACTTTTGTTTTTGAAAAATTATAAATAACTTTTTTCTTAATTAAATCATAAATTATTAATGTTTTTCCTCCATGTTGATTACTAATTTCTGCTAGTTTTTTTGTTGTTGTTTCATTAATTTTATCATTAACAATAAAACCTTTATAAACAAAAGTATCCTCCCTAGCTTTAATATCAATATTTATTAACTTACATGTACAACGTAAATCAGGCTTATCACTGCCATATCAATCTATTGCTTGATTATAAGTAATTATTGGAAATACTTCTGGAACATCACCAATTTTTAAAGTTTTAAAAAGATTTATTATCATGTTTTCTACTATTTGTTTAATTTCTTTACTAGTAGTAAATGCTAATTCTAAGTCTAATTGTTGAAATTCAGGTTGTCGATCAGCACGAAAATCTTCATCACGAAAACATTTAGCAATTTGATAATATTTATCAATCCCTGATATCATTAGCAGTTGTTTATAAATTTGGGGTGATTGCGGTAGAGCATAAAAATATTTTTTTTGAATACGAGCAGGAACTAAGAAATCACGAGCACCTTCTGGTGTTGATTTTGTTAAACATGGTGTATCAATTTCTAAAAAATTATTTTCATTTAAAAATGTTCGTAAACAATTAATAACGCGATGTTTAAATTTAATATTATCATTCATGATTGATCTTCTTAAGTCTAAATAACGATATTGTAAACGTAATTCTTCACTAGCAAGCGTATTATCATTTTTAATGGCAAAAGGTAAATTAATAGCTCTACTTAATATTTCAATTTTTGTTGCTACTATTTCAATCATATCATTAGCATTTTTTGCATCTTTATTCTTTCTTAACACAACTGTTCCTATTACTTTTAAAATAGATTCAACTTTAATATTTTTTACTTCTTGATAATGGATATTATCTGGTTTAATAATAACTTGTGTTGTGCCATACATATCACGTAAATCAATAAAAATACCAAATTTATTAATGCGAATATCTTTAACCCATCCACTAATAACAACTTCTTTGGCAATATCATCTTGCGTTAAGTTACCACATGTATGAGTCCTAAAGAGTTTTTCCATAGCTTTCATTCTCCTCTAATAATATATTTTTAAGTTTATTAAATAATTGTTGTTCATTATCAAAAACTAATTTTATCATTTCTTTTTTCATAAAAGAATAAATACTAGCTTGATTTTTTGCTTTTAAAAACAAAATATTTTTGGCTAAAGTACGATTAATAATTTGTGTTTTATTTTTATCTTGATATAAATTATATTCACCAGCAACATGATAATTTTCTTTACGTAATTGTATTAATAAATCCGAAGCCATTATTAATCCTAGTTCACTTAAAGCAATAACTTGTAAATCAGCAATTATTGGTTTATTAATATCCTTATTTTCCACTAATAATAACATTAATCTTTCAATACCAATAGCAAAACCAATAGCAGGGATTGCTAAAGGTGAACCTAATTCATTAAATAAATTATCATATCTGCCACCACCAAGTAGTGTATTTTGATTTTCACCAAGTCGTGAATCAATAGTAGTTATTTCAAAAATAATACCATTATAATAATCTAAACCACGAACTAAATGCTCATTAATAATAAAATTAACCTTGTTACTTTTCAAAGCATTGATAATCATTGTAAAGTAAGTTTTCTCAGCACTAGTTAAAAAATCACTTATATACGGTATTTTTAATTTTATTTTACTACAATTCTTACAATCAAGGACTCTTAATGGTGAGGTATTAACTCTAATCTGACAATTTTCACATAATTGTTTGCTTTGATTTACTAATTGTTGTTTAAGTGCCATTTGATATTTATTTTTTGTTTCATTAGAACCAAAATAATTTATATTTAAAGTTAAATTTGGTATTAAAAAATTATTCATCATTTCTAATGCCATCATCATTACTTCAACATCAATTAAAGGATATTTAATACCAATAGTTTCAATACCAAATTGATTAAATTCACGTTGACGACCTTTTTGTGGTCGTTCATAACGAAACATTGAACCATAATAAAAATATTTTAATGTTTGTTTCGATTTATATAATTTATTTTCAATTATCGCACGAACAATTCCTGCTGTTCCTTCAGGACGAAGTGCTAATAATCTATTATTTTTATCATTAAATTGATAAATTTCTTTTTGAACAATATCTGTTGTATTTCCTACTGCTCGTAAAAATAATTGAGCATTTTCAAAAATAGGAGTGATAAATTCTTGATAATTATATTTAGTTGCACAATTTGTTAAAGATTTAATAATATTGCGATAAATAATGACATCTTCATCATACATATCACGTGTTCCTCTTATTTTTTGAAATTCCATATTTTTACTCCTTTTTAAAAAAACATTCCTATATTTTAGGAACGTTTCTTTAACGCGGTACCATCCTAATTCACTTACAAAGTAAATGCACTTAATTATTTTTTACAATTTTAATTAATTATTAATAATATGAGTCATTTAATGCCATAAAATTAGTTAACCAGTGCTTACACCACCCACACTGTCTCTTAATGCTAGTCTAATTTATTTTTAAATGCTGAAAATATTATACTAAAATATTACATAATTATCCTATTTATTGCAATAATATCAGGAATCTTTTTAATTGATGAAATAATTTGCTGTAAACGCTCAATGTTCGAAACTTTAATTAAAATTTTAAAATTTCCACGATTTTCTTTTAATTTATTATTGGCATCAATACTTTGAATTTGGGCTTTTAAATAACCTAAAATATTTAAAACATCAGTCATTAATGCTGGTCGATCTAAATATTGAATTTGAATCTTTGAATTATAAAGATGATTATTAGTTGCTATTAAATTTCATTTTGTTTCAATAATACGATCTTTACGTTCTGGTAAAGTGACATTAGGACAAATTAAACGGTGGACTTTAATACCTTGACCTTTAGTAATATAACCTGCAATTGGTTCATCTGGAATAGGTAAGCAACAATGAGCTAATGATGTTTTAGTATTAGGAGCATTTTCAATAATAATTTCATTATTACTATTCAAATTCATTATTGTTTGCTTTTTAGTTTTTAATTCTTGAAAAGTTGCTGAATCACTACATAAAATAGTAGTAACTGCTTGTTCAATGGTATATGTTCCATTAGCAACATCTAAACAAAAATCTTCATAGGTTTTATATTTTAATGATCTAATTCTCGACATAATAATATTACGTTTTGCAATTTTTCAGCGAATGTGATTTTCATTAATATATTCTTCAATTTGTTCTTTAGTTTTTTTTATTTTTTCTTTATTTTCTGAATCTTTAATTTTATTTTCTTGATTAAATTTTTCCTGTTGATTATTTAAATATTTCTTTATCTTATGTTGAGCAAAATTAGTTTTAACAATATTTAATCAATCACGAGAAGGGCGTGCCGTTTTAGCAGTTTTAATTTCAACAATATCGCCTGATTTTAAAACAGTATTAATAGGTGAATAAACACCATTGATTCTTGCTCCTACTGTTGTTTCACCAATTTCAGTATGAACTTTAAAAGCAAAATCTAAAACAGTTGAACCAAATGGTAAAGTTATAACATTACCATTTGGAGTTAATACATAAATTAAATCACTAAAAATATCTTGTTTAATTTCTTTTTCTAAATTATTATTTTTAGCAATATTATCTGCTAATACGTTTTCATCAGCATTTGGGTTTAAATCTTTTAAATTTAATATTTCTTGAAAAATATTTAATTTTTCATCAATTTCTGCTTGACGTTTCTTCGGATTTTTATTTTCGCCTTCTTTATATCTTCAATGTGAAGCAGCTCCCGCTTCAGCAAAATCTTCCATTTCTTCAGTTCTAATTTGTAATTCATAGATTTCATTATCAAAAACAACAGATGTATGTAAAGATTGATACATATTATTTTTTGGTGTGGCAATATAATCTTTAAATCTACCTGGAACAGGAGTAAAACTTTGATGGATATAACCTAAAATAGCATAGCAACTATCAATAGAATTAGTAACAACTCTAATTGCTAAAATATCATGGATATCATCAAAATCTTTACCAAAATAATACATTTTACGATAAACAGAATATAAATGTTTACTGCGACCATAAATTCTAAAAATCAAATTTTTATGTTGTAATAATGTTTTACTTAATTCCTTAATAATTTGACTAACTAATTTTTCACGTTTTTCACGATCTAAATTAATAAGATTATCAATTTTTTTATACTCTTTAGGATGCAATACTGCAAAGGAACGATCTTCTAACTCAGATTGTAATTGACGCATACCTAAACGATGAGCAATAGAAGCATAAACTTCTAAAGTTTCTTTAGCAATAATTATTTGTTTTTCAGGAGTTAAAAAATTAATAGTTCTAATATTATGCAAACGATCTGCCATTTTGATAATAATGACACGAATATCATGAGCTAAACTTAAATACAGTTTACGTAAGTAGTTAGCTTTAATTTCGTTTCTTTTCTCTTTAGCAAAATGACTAACTTTTGTTACAGCTAAAACTAAATTTGCAACCTCTAAACCAAATTCTGCTACCAATTCATCAAAAGTTGTTGGCGTATCTTCTAAAATGTCATGCAAAAAACCTGCTTGAATAGAAGCTACATCTAAATGTCATAATACTAAATTATATGCTGTTGATAATACATGATAAACATAAGGATCACCATTTTTTCGATATTGATCTTTATGTTTTAATAACGCATATTGATAAGCCACTTTAATTTTTAAAATTTGTTTAGAATCTTTGATAAATGTTTTTGCTTCCGCTAATAATTGATTAAAATCTTTACAAGTTAAATTATTCATTAATGTTACTTCTTTAATTAAAATTGAATAATTTCTAACAACGGAATATTACCAAAATGATGTTTATCAGCAAATTCAGAAAGAGAAATTAAAGCAGCAATTGCTACTGTTTGAGCATTACTTTGCTTTATTAAATTAAGACAAGCATTAATCGTACCAGAAGTGGCAATTAAATCATCAATAACTACCACTGTATCCATTTTAGAAAGTACATTTTGTTGTATTTCTAATGTTGCAGTACCATACTCTAAATCATAACTTACTTTATAAGTTTTACCTGGTAATTTTCCTTTTTTACGTGCTAAAATCAATTTAATTCCTAATTTATATGCTATAGCAGCACCAAAAATAAAACCTCTTGCTTCGGGAACTAAAATTGCTGTCGCTTTATATTTTTTGATAAAATCAGCAAAAATATTAATAACACTTTGAAATGCTTCTGGATTACTTAATATTGGATTAATATCCTTAAATTGAATACCCCTGATTGGAAAGTTAGGAATATTAATAATAATTTTTTTTAATGATTCTTTTGTCATTGTAACCACCTATTCATTAATACCTTTAATAACATACTCATCTGCTCCAATAAAATGAGTTTTAATTTTATTAATGCGTTTTTTATGTCTAATAACTCTTCATTTTTCAAAATAAACTCATATAAAAGGAGCAATAAAATAAGATGATATTAAACTTACTATACAACCTATTAATAATGATAAACTAACTATCCAAAAACTTGGAATAATAAACATAACAATTATTGATGTTATTAACATTATACCATTAATAACTAATATTCTTGGTAAAGCTTTTGATATGCTTTTATTTGAAATTTCAATTATTTCTTCGATAGCAATATCTTGTTTTTGATTATTATTAATTTTCATTTCACGAATATTATCAAAAATTGCCATAATACTAATTATTGTTAAAATCATTACTCCTAATAAGATACCAACAATTGAAGTTGAAATTGTAATCTGACAAATACTAATTATAGCAAGTGTCATTAATAAACTAAAAATAATCGCCAAAATTAAAGGAATAACATATGTTAATTGAAATCTAATAATAATATAAATTAAAATAATAATAAAAGATAAAACAATTGAAATAATCATATTAATTAATAAATCTAAGCCTGACTTGGCAATAACAGAATCAGTTTCACCTCATTGTAAAGTAGAATCTTGTTTTCAATTCTTAGTAATATCACTTAAGAAACTATTAAAACTTTGCTGCATATTTTGAGAATTCATCGTTGTTCCAATTATAATCTTAAATTGATAGGGACTACCCCCTTGACCACCAACAATTAAAGCAAAATTAATATCTTTAAAATACTTACTAAATTGGTTGCTATTTTCAATTTCATCATTAAGAGCATCTTTTGCTGCTTGTGCTGTTTTAACAATCTTATAATCAGCATCACTTGGATCGCCAATAACAATCCCCATTCCAATAAAATCAGTTCGTTGATCAAAACCAGAACCAAAATTTGAACCAATAGCACCATAAACAATACCTGAAGCAAGAACAATAACAGCAGCACCTGCCATTATTCATTTTGTTAACTTATGAAAATTATTTCATTTTACTTTTTTAGTTATTTTGTTTTTTTTATCATTACTAATATTTTTGTCACTGATACTACTAATTACCTTTTGTGATGATTGATCATTTGTTTGCTTAAATGAATTAGAAGCATTAATATTTAAAACTGTAGTTTTTTTTCTACTAATATTAATACCTAAAAGTTGCGGTTTATTCTCTAATCAATTATTACGCAATACTGTCGCTAATATTAATCTTAATAAAATAATTCCAAAAATAATTACACCAAAAGTAGCAATTGAAGTCATAATAATAAAACCTTTAATAGCACGCGTTCCAAATCAAAAAATAGTTAAATTAACAATTAAAATAATAGCGCTACAATCTAATGAAGAAGATAGTGTCTTTTTATTTGCTGATTTAAAAGCATTAACTAAAGTTTTACCCTGCATATGTTCACTTTTAAAGCGTTCTAGTAAGTTAATAATTGTATCTAATAATAGCGCAAAACCAATAATTAAAGCAATTACACTTTCAGGAGCAATGATACCATTAATAAAAACAAAACTAATAATAGTAAATATTAAAAATAATGATATGATTGCTAATACAATAATTCCTAAGATCCGATAATAAAAGAGAACAACAGCAGCAAGTACCATCATCACTAATACAATAACAACAATAACAACTTTTAAAGATGTAGCAGCTAGTGTTGGACTAACGTTAGCATAAGATAACATAGTAAAATTATTTTTTGATAATCCCGATGTTAAAATACTTTTCATTTGTTCAACTGTTTCAAGATTAAAAGTATCTGAATTAATTGCAATAGCATTACCAGTTACCTTGACTTCACCAACTCAATATGGAATATAACGATAATCAATAATATCCTCATGTAAAATATCCGAAACATATGGTAAACGTAGTAAATCTTTGATATATGGTAATCATGCATTCATTGGTGACCCAACAATAGTTGAAGTAGTAGGATCAAAACGATTAGTAGGATCATATGTATTTTTTTCATCATTAGTATCAACAGAAAGACTGTGAACTGCATTTAAATTATCAGAATAAATTCAATTAATACCAAACTGACCATTTTGATTAGGATTTAATAATCGTTCTAAAGTAGCATCTCGCGCTTTAGCTCTAGCTAAAATATCACTACCACTAGATCCAAGACCTGGCGTATTATTATCTAATAATGAAGTTAATGATGTTTTAATCTTACCATCAGTATCATTTTTAAGATTATCAATAATTAAAGCAAGTGAACGAATACCATCCATGCTACTGCGAATATAATCTAATAATTGACCAATATCAGAGTAAATATAAAATGTATTATCTTTAGTAGCAGTAAGAGCTTTTAAAACTGATTCATCTTTTACATCAAAAACAAGTTCCGGGCGATGAGTAACTGTATTATTAATAGCCTTAATGTTAGAAAAAACAGCGCTAGTTAATAATCTTTTTTCCCTTTTTGTTCAAGTTGTTGCTTTATCATCTTTTTTTTCTGTTGCTAATAAGTCATTACCATCTTTATCAACAATATAAGCATAACCACGTCGTGATACACTATGAACAAAAGTAGACATATCAACTCCGGCATCTTTACTTAACGCTAAATTATACTTATTATGATTACCACTAGTAACACTTTCGATATCAACATTACTAGTGCCTAATGGATCAACTCTATTTTTTAGTAAATTAATGACATCTTTTTCCTTAGCATTACCATCATATTGAACTTGGGTTTGATAGCCACCAGCAAATTCAATACTTAATTTACCATTATCTTCAACATATTTAACACCAAATATTACTGAAATTATTATTGTAGAAACAATGATTATTAAACTAAAAATTCTTAAAAAAAATCCAAAATTTTTATTTTTTCTTGCTCTAGCAGAAGTGTTCATATTTCTTCACTCCTAAATTAATTTGTTTGTATAAACTTGTTTATATATTATTTAAGCACTATATAAGAATACCAATATTCGTTATAAATAACAATTGTTTTACAGGAATATCAAAAATAATTATTTTCTGAATAAAATTATATTATTATTAATATACTCTTTACCAATAATTGTTATGTTACGACCTTTAGTTGTTTTACTAATTAATCCACAATGAATAAGTCATGGTTCATAATGAATTTCAATGTTTTTTCGCTCTTCATTTAAAAGTTGACAAATAGTTTCAATACTTAAATTTTTATGTAAATTTACATTATTAAATAATAATAAATATGATAATTGTAAACGATTTAAACCTAAAGGATAAATTTGTAAAAAAGTTAAAATTTGAAAAATATTAGTATCATTTAAATTTACATTCATAACAATACAATAATTATATAATTGTTTAATAACATTAATAATAATTCGTGGAATATTACGACAATGATTAGCAATGATATTAATTATCTTATCTTCTAATTTCCAATCTAATTTTAAAATTGCTTGGCAAATAATACGTTTAATATCTTGAAAATTATAATCACATAATTGCAAAACATTAGGAATACGACTTGTTAAAGCTTTAGTTAGCATTCCTATTTTATTAGTAGCACCAATAAAAGTAAAAGGTGGCAAATTAATTCTAACAATTTTATTATTATAATCTTTACCAATCATAATATTAATAAAATTACCTTCTAATGCTGAATATAATACTTCTAATATTTCATAGTTAACAACATGAATTTCATCAATAAAAACTATATCATATTGTTTAATATTTGCTAAAATACTAATAATATCACTAGCCTTATTAATACTGGTCCCTTGTAAACTATGAAAATTTACTTGCAACTCTTGTGCTATTAACTGGGCAATCGTTGTTTTACCAATGCCAGGAGGACCAATTAGTAAAATGTGACTTAAAGCAATATTTTGTATTTTACTACCTTTAATTAAAATTAAAATTCGTTTAATAATATTATCTTGACCAATAAAGTTTTTAAAATTACTAATAACCATATTTTATTCCCTTAATAGCAAAGGCAATAATTTCTTCAATTTCTAAGTTTCAATTAACATTTTTTAATAAAAAATCATTAATTACTTCTCGATTAAATCCTAATTTTAATAATGTGTCAAACACTAAACCAAATTTAGTGTTATCATTACTTACTAGATTATTTATTACTTTAATTTCACTACTAAAATAATTAATAATATTAGTAGCCATTTTTTGGGTTATACCTTTACATTCTTGTAATAATTTATGATTTTGTTCGCTGATAGCTAATTTAATACTAGCAAGTGATAAATGATTTAATAATTTTAAAGCAGATTTTGGTCCAACATTACTAACATTAAGTAAATGAATAAAAAAGGTTTTTATTGGTTTTGATACAAATCCAAAAAATTGATTATAAGTTGGTTTTTGATGAACATAAATATAAATTTTAATTTTAATATTTAAAGGCAATGTTCCTAAATTAACACCTTCAATAATATATCCTCGATCATTACATTCAAAAAGAATTTTATTTTCATAAAATTCTTTAATAACACCTAAGAAATATTCATCCATAACTTAGTCCTCCTTTTCTATCTCAACTATTAATTAGTCAAAAAAGAAAAAGAAACCTTTTTATTTTTTAAAATTATGTTCTAATGAAAGCACATCATCATCATTTTCAATTGTTGCTAATAATGTATCAATTAACTTAATTTGTTGTTGATCACTAATAGTAATTAACTGATGAGGAATATTAATAATGTCATTAGTAATAAAATCTTTAATATTATTTTTTACTAATAAATTAGTTACCGCAGTTAATTGTTTAGGATTAACTTCAATATAAATAACATCTTCATGTTTTTCAATATTAAAGATTTCAAAATCAATGATTAATTCTAATATTTCTTCAACTGATAATAAAGTTGGAAATTCAATTATTCCTGCTGTTTGAAATAAATATTGAACAGAATTAGTAGCTGCTAAATGACCACCCAATTTATTAAAATAACTTCGAATATTACTTGCAGTTCGATTTTTATTATCAGTTAAACAATGAATAATTATTGCCACATTACTTGGTCCATAACCTTCATAAGTTATTGCTTCATAGTTAGTTGTTTCATTTTTATTGCTAGCTTTATTAATAGCACGGTTAATATTATCTTTCGGCATATTAATACGTCGTGCTTTTTCTAACATTAATTTTAATCGTGGATTACTTTCAATATTAGTACCTCCTAATTTAACAGCAACATAAATTTCTCTTGATAATTTTTGAAAAATTTTACCACGTTTGTTATCTTGGGCATCTTTACGATGTTTAATATTTGCATATTGTGAATGTCCAGCCATATTTTTATTCCTTTATTTTTTCCTTATTCATTTTGGAGCTTGCGGTATCAGTATTCTTTTATGTTCACTATTTTTATGCATAAATTCAATCTTATCAATTACTGATGTTGGAATTGTTGATTTATTTCCTAGCAAATATTGATCTAATTGTTGATATTTAAATTGCATTTCCATTTCATCAGTTTGTCCACCTCATAAATTAGCAGTAGGTTTTCTAATAATAATTTCTTTATTAACTTTTAATAACTTTGCTGCAGCAAAAACATCTTCTTTTAACAAATGAATAATTGGTAATAAATCAACACCACCATCACCATATTTAGTAAAATAACCAATATGTCATTCATCACTATTATCTGTTCCAACAACTAAATAATTACAATTTTGTGCATATGCATAAAGAGTAATCATTCTTAATCTAGCTTTTAAATTTCCTAAAATTAACTTTGATTTTTCTTTATTAATATCATTTTCTAATATTTTTTTAAAATTTAAAAAAATATCGTTTAAATTAACTGTTTTAGCTTTCAATTGATGACTATTAACTAAATTATTAGCATATTCTAAATCAATATTAGGTGAAAAACAAGGCATCATTAATGCCAAGTGATTATTAGGAAAAGCTTTTTTAATTAATAAGGCAACTACTGCTGAATCAACACCACCACTTAATCCAACAATTAAGCCTTTGGCATTTGCTTTTTTTACTTCATTTTGTAAAAATTTAATAATTTCAGCTAAATATTGTTCTAAATTCATGATTACTCACTTTCTTTTATTTCTTCTGACATTTCAAAAATATTATTATAATGTCCAGCAATTTTATTATGGGTTTTATCTAAATTTTCAATTGCTTTATTAGTTGTATCAAACCCTGTCTTAACCTTATCTCATCTTGCAACTCAACGTTCAAAATCATCTTTGAATAAACGTAATTTTTTTGCCATTTTTTCTAAATTTTTATTAAAATCAATGTCTTTACGATTTTTATCAACGGTAAATAAAACAGCAGATAAAGTGGTAGGGGAAGTAATTCAAACGCGTTTCTTAAAAGCATATTCAACAATATCATCAGCAAATTGTGCATAAATAAAAGCAAATATTTCTTCAGAAGGAATAAACATTATTGCACTAGAAATCTTATTTTTAATATTAATATATTTGGCAACTTCATCAATGCGTTTACGAATATCATTACGAAAATCTTTTAAATAATTTTCTTTAGCTTTGTGATCTTCACTTCCTAAATATTTTTGATAGTTATCAAGTGAAAACTTTGAATCAATAGCAATACCTTCTTTTTCCTCATCTGTTTTGACATACGCATCAATAATTTTACCATCAATTGTTTTATATTGACGTTCTCATAATTTTTGATTTGAACCTAACATATTAGTTAAGATTTTTTCTAAAACAAATTCGCCAGCACTACCACGTTTTTTAGTATTGATAAAAACTTCTTGTAAACTTTGCACATTATCATTAATTTTGCCCAAAACTGTTGATGATTGTTGTAACTTTGCTAAATCTTTCATAACATCTACTACTTGTCTTTGAATAGTATCAGCATTACGTTTGTAATCTTCTTCTTTTTTATCTAAATTTTTTTGAAAATTATCAATATTACTCATTAAATTAATTAATTTTTCAGTCTTATCACGATCTGAACCATTTCATGATTCTTTAAAATCATTTAATTGTTGTTTTAAAGTTTCTACTTGTCCTTTTAAAAAATCTTGTGCCCTTGGATCACTAGTAACTTTCTGATTTTTTTTAATTTGCATATAAATTAAAATACCACCAATACTACTAATCACTAAAATAACTATGTAATAAACTAATTACTATCATTTCCATTACTTTTTACCTTAACCTTTATTTTTTACTCTTCTTCTCAAATCATATCATAATTAAAAATCTTAAAATGTTCACCTTTTTTTATTCCTTGTTTTCTTAATTGATCATAAACGCCTAAATCTTGCAATTTAATTTTAAATAATAAAATATTATGATAATTATTTAAAGGATTTTTTTGATATATAACTTCAATAGTTTTACCAGTAACACTTCATTGATTATTGGTAATTTTAGTAATAATAATTTGTGGAATTTCTTCCTTTTTAAGATATTGATAAACAATATGTTGTTCATTTTCATCATTATTAACTTGCTGTAATTGTTCTTTTTTAATAGCATTAGCAATTTCTTTAATTAATCCTTGCAAATTTAAACGTTTTTTGGCAGAAATTGCAATTATTGGTAATTTAATCTGGGCTATTATTTTTTTCAAATTAGCTTCAGCATCTGGCAAATCAATTTTATTAGCAACAATTAATTGTGGTTTTTCTGTTAAATCTTTATTATAGTTTGCTAATTCATTGATAATTAATTGATAATTTAAAAAATGATCTTGTGTTTTATCACTAATATCTATCATATGTATTAAAACTTGACAACGTTCAATATGACGTAAAAATTGCAAACCTAATCCTTTGCCCAAACTAGCTCCTGCGATTAACCCTGGTAAATCAGCCATTACAAAATTATGATTTTTATCAACGCTAACAACTCCTAAATGCGGATTAAGAGTTGTAAAAGGATAATCAGCAACTGATGGGGTTGAAGCAGAAATAGCTCCTAACAATGTTGATTTACCAGCATTAGGTAAACCAACTAATCCCGCATTAGCTAATAATTTTAATTCACAAATTATTTCAAAATGTTGTCCTGGCATTCCCTTTTCACATATTTTAGGTACGCGATTTGTTGCTGAGGCAAAACGAGCATTTCCCCGTCCACCAATGCCACCAGCAGCAATGATTATTTCTTGCTTATCTTTAACAATATCACCAAGAATGTTTTGTGTTTTATTATCTCTAATAATAGTTCCTAATGGCACTCTTACATAAGTATTAACTCCTTTCCGACCGTGCATATTCTTAGCACCACCATTTTTACCATTTTCCGCTATTATTTCTTTATTTTTACGTAAATCTAATAGTGTATTGATACCTGAATCACCAATAAAAATAATATTACCACCTCTACCACCATCACCTCCAGATGGCCCACCTTTTGCTACATAAAGTTCACGACGAAAAGCAACAACACCATCACCACCTTTGCCAGCAGTAATTTTTAATTTTGTTATATCTATAAAACGCATTTGCTACTCCTTTTTAAAGTTAATAAGTCTTATTATATATTGTTAAACTTTTTGTGTAAAATATTATTTCATTTTTATCTACTTTAGTAGACAGAAGATATTAACTTGCAAAAATAAATATTTAATTGTTTTGCTAATACAATGATAAAACTATATTAATTATAAATTGATATTATTCATGCTATTGTTTATTATATTTTCAATTACTAAGTAAATATTTCAAAAATTTACTTTTAACATCAAATTCTTTTAATTTAAGTATATCAAAAAGCATTTATAAGAACTTATTGTATATTGCTTTTTTCAGATATAAACTTTAATTGAGGTTTATTTAAAATATTTTTTCATTATCATTAAATACTACACACTTATCTCATTTAAATTAAAGTATTAATAATATAAGTATATTCATTAATACTAACATTTAATGTAAAGTAATATTTTAATAGATCTCATTAATTATTCATTTTTTAAAAGGGGGTAATTGAAAATGAAAGATAACGGATTTGATCTTGGTGATTGATTAGGTTTTGGTAAAAGTAAATGTGAAGAAAGAATTGAAAAACTAAATCAAAAACTTCAAAGAACAACAAAAGAATTACAAGAAGTTAATAATCTTTATCAAAAATCAGGAAAAGAAATAAAAAGTTTTCAACTTAAAATTGAAGAAGCAACAAACCAATTAAAAAAAATTAATGATAGTAAAATAAAATTGGAACAACAACTAAAAGAAGTTAGTGATGATAAAATCAAACTAGAAAAACAATTAAATGAAAGAATTGATAACACAAAAATATTACATGAAACAATACAAAAACATCTAAAAAAGATAGACGAATTAGCTGATCAATTAGATGATGGCAATGATAATAAACTAAAAATTGAACAACAATTAAAAGAAGCTCACGATAATATTGAACATTTAGAAAAAATATTAGAAAAACGGACAAATACAATTGATGAACTAGAAAATCAATTAAAAACAATCAATGATAATAATATAAAACTAGAGCAACAAATAAAAGAAAACCAAAAAGAACGAGAAGAATTAGAAAAAACAGTAACTGAACATACAGAAAAAATAGCAGAATTAACAAATCAATTAAAAACAGCTAATAATAGCATAAAACAATTACAAATAACAATAAAGGAATATGTAAGCACAATAGAAGAATTAGAAAAAGAAATAAAAATAGAAAATGATAATAAAATCAAATTAGAAACAGAAGCAAAAAAAAGTAGATTTATCATAGCAAAATTAAGAGCAGAATTAAGAGAAGCTAATGGTATCAAAATAAAATTAGAACAAGAAAGAAAAACAGTTAATGACAATAATATAAAACTAGAAAAAGAATTAAAATCATCTAATAATAATATAGAACAATTACAAAAAGTAATAGAGGAACAGACAAATCAAGTAGAACAATTAGAACAACAATTAAAAGAATGTCAAAAAGAAAAACGAGAATTACAAGCAGAATTACAAACAGTTAACGATATCAATATAAAAATTAGAGATTTTGTACTTGACTATGTACCTTTAAACTAGCAATTTTATGCCTTTATTTTACAAAATTACTAGTTTAGATTAATTCTATATTTAAATTTTATCATAAAATGAACAATTGCTATCTTTCAATATTAAATAAGTATTGTTCATTTTATGTTAATTAAATAGCATTTATGATATAAATTACCTTTGTAATTTCTGAAGAATAAGCAATTTGTTTATCTATTTTATCATTTATTTTTTTAATTTAAATTCATCAAAAACTGCTTTATGGAAAAAATTATTGTATATTATTTTTTTAAGATATAAACTTTAATTGAAATTTATTTAAAATAACTTTTAATTAACTAAATAAAATAATTTAAAAACAGTAAGAACATTGGTGAAAAATTTTTAGCAAAAATTCCCAAAGTGTTTTTATGCAATCTTAATTTTTTAAATATGCTTAATAATAACATCAACTATTTGTCTAGCTACTTCCACTTTTGAACCAACTAGATGATAATTATTATCTTTAAAATAAAAAGTAATTTCTGTTTCATCACTAGTCATAACATTAATATTATTAATACAAATACCATCACAATTTTTACTTTTCATCTTTTCAATGCCAAACTTTTTATCAGCATTATCTTGAGCAGCAAAACCAATTAAAATCTGTTGTTTCTTCTTTTTACCTAAGTGTGCCAAGACATCAATATTAGTAATTAATGATAAAGATAAACTTTCATTTTCAGCTTTAACTATTTTTTTAGGAATATATTCACTTATTTGATAATCATTTAAAGCAGCAGTACATAATACGATATCAGCATCATTAAAATTTTCATTCATTGCTAATAACATCTTTTGATTAGTATTAGCTTTAATAATGGTTAAATTATTTTGTGACTTAAATTCAAAATCACAATCACCGACAACTAATGTTACCTTAGCATTAGTTTTAAGAAAAGCATTTACTAACGCTTGTCCCATTTTTCCTGAAGAATTACTAGTAATATAACGAATTGGATCAATATAAGTTCTAGTACGACCAGCATTAATTAAAATTTTTTTGTTAGATAAATCAATATTTTTCTTAAAAAAATCTTTAATTATTGCTAATGCAGTGTCTGGGCTTTTAACTCGACCATCACCAATCATTTTACAAGCTAAAATTCCCGAATCTGGAGCAATGATAGTAACATTTTCAAGATTAGATAATTCTAATAAATTTTTTTGAAAACTTTGATTATGATACATATTATGATTCATTGCTGGAAATAATATCTTTTCTGAATTAGAAACTAAAAATACTGATAATGCTAAACTATCAGCGATTGCTAAATTTGCCTTACTAATAAAACTCATAGTTGCTGGATAAACAACAATTAAATTTGTTTTAAGTGCTAAATCAGTATGAACAATTAAGTCTTCTTTACTATATAATTCTTGTTCGAACATCTTAGAATAATAAAAAAAATTTTTATTTTCTAAAAAATAGCGAGCACTCTTGGTACAAATAACATCAACTTCAAATTCTTTTTTTAATTGTGTTAATAAAATTAATGCTTTATTTGCAGCAATGCTACCAGTAATTATTAAAGTAATATGTTTCATTATTTTCTCCTAATATCTTTGATTAAACATAAATAAATAAACCTATTTTCAAAACGTTATAGCATTGAAAATAGGTTTTTAACAATTAAAAAAAATACTTATTTTTTATCAAGTATAACTGAAACACGTGTTTTATTTTTATTGAAAATAGTATACTTAACAATCCCTGATTTTAAAGCAAACAAAGTATCATCGCCACCACGTCCTACATTTTCTCCAGGGTGAATTTTAGTCCCACGTTGGCGATAAATAATTGTTCCTTCTTTTAAACTTTGACCATCAGCAATTTTGGCCCCTAAACGTTTAGAATGTGAATCACGACCATTACGTGTTGACCCTACTCCCTTTTTTGAAGCAAATAATTGTAAATCTAATTTATAATACATACTTACACCTCCTTTATGTTAATATATTTTGGATATTGTTTCTTAATAGTTTTTAATTGTCAAAGCATTGTTTTTAAAATAATTTGACTATTATTAGTAATATTAATAACTTTTAATTTAACTAAGCCAGTAGTATTACTAATTACTTGAATTTGATTAGTTTCAAGTTCATGCAGTGCATTTAGCGTCCCAATAACAATGGCTGAAATTCCTGCACAAACAATATCATTTCCAATTTCTGAAAAATTAGCATGACCAGTAATTGTAACTTCTTTAATAACAATATTATTTTGGTAATTATAAGTAACTTTAACCATAATTTAGTTATTACCTAAAATTATTTTTTGTTATTTTTTTCATCATTTTCTTTAATAACTTTAACAGTCATATTTTTATGATCAAAAATAGTTTTAACATTACCTTCGCTAACAACAGTTTTCGCATTATCTGAGTCTGTAATATTCTCGGTAACATTTGATTTAGATTTAACAACTTTTGCTTTTGTCTCTGCTTTTTTTGTTTTATTGACTACTGATGTTACTTCATTAATAACAGGAGTTACTACTTCAGCAGTTACTTCTTTTTTTAATTCATCTTTAATTTCTGCTTTTGGTTGTTTAGTTTTATCAACAAGACTTTTACCAGCAAGTAAAATGTCAGTAATTAATATTTTTGTATATGGCTGACGGTGTCCATACATTGTTTTTGAATTTTTCTTAGGTTTATATTTAAATACTCTAATTTTTTTTGCTTTGTCTTGTTTAATAATTTCGCCATGAACTTCAGCACCCTTTAAAAAAGGTTTACCAAATTGCTGATCAATCATTAATATTTTGTCAAAAATAATTTTATCTTTAGCTTTGCCAACAAGTTTTTCAACAAAAATCTCTTGACCATAGGAAACATTAATTTGTTTTCCTCCTGTTTGAATAACTACAAACATTTTTCTTATACCTCCAGTTTAGACTCGCCTTATAGGTGGATAAATCACTTGTTAACCTAAAGTAGAGCGGTTGAAACTGCATAAACAGTCTTAAATATTATAAATTATTTTTTATTAAAAACAATACAAAATTAGTAATTAATAAAGTTTTTTCATTACCTAATAACACTGATTATATTTTAATATATGATTTCTTTTGTTTTCTTCTTATCACTAATAATAAAATAATACTTGTTAAAAAAATACTAATTATAGCACTAGCAATGACAATAATAAAACGAATTAGAATTTGCTGTGAACTTAAAAAATATCCTGATAAATAAAAAGCAGATAAAACAAAAGCAAAAGGAATACTATATGTAAATTGATCCAACTGATGTCATTTTAATTTATATGTAAAAAAAGTTATAATAAAAGCCAATACTATTAAACTTAAACTACAAAGTAACATTATTCAAAAATCTAATTTAAAAGTAAAAGTAAAATCAGTACTTGTCGTAAAAAAAAGAATAATTGCTGGAATTAATACTTGTAATATTAAATAACCAACACTTACTAAAAATTTAGTTCGTGGAAAAATATTCTCACTTTCACTTTCAAATTTAATTTCTTGATTTTTATTTTTTGTATCCATAACTATCCTTTAAGTAATTTATTTTGTTATAATCTTAGCATGTTTTTACTAACAATTAAATCAAATTTTATATTTAATAAGTGCATCCAGACAACAAATCTTTAATAAAGATAATAATAATGAAAATAATGAAAAAATATTAAAGAAAATTAATAGTTGGCATACAACAGTACAGTTAAATTTAATATATGACTTATCAATTGAAATTTTAGAAATTAATTTTTATTTTTTAATTTTACTTTTTCTTGATATTGTTATCATAATCGGAACAGTAATAATAATTAATAAAATAGTACTGCCAATTATGATAATATTTCAATTATTAACTAAAGTAGTTACTGTTAATTTTACTTCTGATAAAGCAAAAGGATTATCATTATTTTTAAGATGATATTGAAGATCATTACTTTTAATATTAACATACAAATGATTAATTAAATCATGTTCATAAAATAATAATCAGTAACGTAATTGACCAAAATCTAAACTATTAATTGGATAATTAATATTCGTTGTTTCTTGCAAATACCGATTGAAGTCAACACCTAATTTACTATTAGCAAAACTAGTTAACCCAGAAAAATTGATGCTCAAAGGATTAATATGATAAATATTTAAATATTGAGATGCACTATCGTCAATTTTATTATTTATTATCCTTTGCAGTAAATAAATAGTATGGTCTTGAAATTGATATGGCGTTAATGGTTGCTCATTAATAACTTTTGGTGACTCAAGTGGTACAAGATTATCATCAACACGTTGATATGTCCACTTATCTTTACTAATATTAGGAGTAATAACAGCTGCTGATTTAATTTGGCTAAAAGCAGTAATTCGTAAATTATTATCATCATTAATAAAATATTGATGAATTAATGAAGATTTATCATTTTTTTCGGCTTGATTGGCAATTTTAATATTTGGAGTAGAACTATTAATAGTAGCAGTTTCCTTTTTTAAAATAGTAGTGTTACCTTTGGCATTTCATTTAATATTATATGTAGTTGGTATATTATTATTACTATAATTTTGATTTAAAATTGCATAATCAAAAGTTTTATCACTATTAGTTTTAACTAAATATTTGCTTTCATTTTTTTCCTGATTAACACTAATTTCTAATCCTGACTTGGCAAAAGGTGGATGAACATAAAAAACAAACATTTCATTACTAAAACTATCTTTAGTATCATCAAAGTGACCAATTGGAAATATCTTAGCACGAGTTGTAAATTCAGCATTTTGAAAATTAGTAGTTGGTTGCAAATTATAGGGCAGTGTCATTAATGTATCAACATTACTTGCTTCATATCTTGTTGCAAAAAGCCCTTCATCAATACTTTTTGCAATTGATTGATGATATTGTAAAATTAAATTACTACTTTTTTCATTAAAAGTATGACCATAAGCACTACCAACAAGAAAACCAGCAGCATTTTTAAAATTAGTCATATTATCTTCAATAAATTTTGCTAACTGATTATAGCCTTTATCATTAATAATATTTTCATTTTTATTTTCACTTTCGATTCAATCATTACTAATAATTTGATCATATCGTTCAAAATTAATATTTAATGGGACACTATTAGTATTAACAGTATGATATAAATAATGCGAATCATGATTTCACGATTTAATGCTATTAACTAAATTACGATTCGATGATTTAACTGTAATATGAAAACCACCAACTGGATGATCATTAACTGCAAAATAGCTATTATTAATAGTAATACTTACTAATGAAGTTGCAAATAAACTATTAGCACTAAGCAATAAAATTAACTTTTGTTTAATTTGTTTCATAATATTTCCTTTGATTTATAGACAAAAAATTACTAAATTACTATTTTTTATTTAAACTGGTAATCATGTAATTAGTATATCAATTCTTCTAAAAATATGATATATGTAACATCTATAATTTAAAATCAAAAATAACGAAAATTGCTATGTATTTTAACACTTGCTGCTATGACAAATATTATTTTCTTTACCTAAAATATCTTATTTTAAATTAATTAAATATAAAATTAGCAGTTAATACTTGCAATTGCTAATTTTTTTTGTTACGATATTCAATGGTTAGCAATTAATCAATTATAGTGCTAAATAAAGGAGTAACATTATGCAATTAAATGAAGTCCCTAATTATAGTAATGATCCTAAAATTCTTGATAAATTTGCTCGTAATTTAATAATACAAGCAAAAACAGGAAAAATGGATCCCATTATTGGCCGTGATGAAGATATTCGTAAAGTAGAAGAAATCATCTCGCGAAAAACTAAAAATAACCCTGTCTTAATTGGTTTACCAGGTATTGGTAAAACTGCTATTATCGAAGGTTTAGCACAACGTATTGTTCGTGGTGATGTTCCTAGTAATTTAAAAGATAAAATTATTTATGAATTAGATATGGGAGCACTAATCGCTGGTACAAAATTCCAGGGCGAGTTTGAAGAACGACTAAAAGCAATTATTAATCAAGTTAAAAATTCAGAAGGAAAAATTATTTTATTTATTGATGAATTACATTTAATTGTTGGAGCTGGTAGAACCCAAGGTGCAATCGATGCCTCAAACTTATTAAAACCAATGCTAGCTCGTGGTGAATTACACTGTATTGGTGCAACGACACTTGATGAATATCGTCAATACATTGAAAAAGATGCAGCCCTTGAACGAAGATTTCGTAGAATGACTATTAAAGAACCAACCATAGAAGATACAATTGCTATCTTACGAGGACTAAAAGAACGTTATGAAGCTTATCATGGTGTCAAAATTCATGATAGTGCGCTACGTGAAGCAGTTTATTTATCTAATAAGTATATTAATGATCGTTATTTACCTGATAAAGCAATTGATTTAATTGATGAAGCTTGTGCTAGTATTAAAACTGAAATTGCATCAGTACCTAGTGATCTTGATGATATTAGAAGAAAAGTTTTACAATTAAAAATTGAAAAAGCAGCATTAAGTAAAGAAAAAGATGAAAACTCACAAACACGACTAATTGAAGTCGATAAAGAATTAAAAAACAAAAAAAATATTTTACAACAATTAGAAGACAAATGAACTAAAGAAAAAGCGGCATTGGATCATATTACTAGTTTAAAAAATAAATTAGAAAATGCCAAATCAGAATTAGAATTATATCAATTATCAGGTAATTTTACCAAAGCTGGTGAACTACAGTATAGTATTATTCCCAACTTGGAAAAAGAATTGAAAGATAATGAAAATATTAAAAAAGATAATCCATTATTACGCGAAGATGTTACTAGTGAAGATATTGCAAAAGTTGTTGCTAAATGAACTGGTATTCCTGTTACTCGTTTATTAGCAACAGAAAAAGAAAAATTACTACAATTACCATTAATATTAAATACTCGAATCAAAGGACAAAGTAATGCTTTACAACTAGTAACTGATGCCTTAATTAGAGCTCGTGCTGGTATTAAAGATCCCAATCGACCAATCGGTTCATTTATTTTCTTAGGCCCAACCGGAGTGGGAAAAACTGAAGTTGCTAGAACTTTAGCTGATATTTTATTTGATAGTGAAAAAAATATGGTTCGCATTGATATGTCAGAATTTATGGAAAAACATGCTGTTAGCAAATTACTTGGTTCACCTCCTGGTTATGTTGGTTATGAAAATAGTGGACAATTAACTGAAAAAGTAAGAAGAAACCCTTATAGCATTGTTCTTTTTGATGAAATTGAAAAAGCCCATCCTGAAGTACTAAATATTTTATTACAAGTTCTTGATGAAGGTAGAATCACTGATAGTCATGGGGTGTTAATTGATTTTAAAAATACAATTATTATCATGACCTCAAATCTTGGTTCACAAGAACTATTAAGTGGCAAAGATAATAGTAAAGAACAAACACTCAATATCTTAAAAAAATCATTTCGACCCGAATTCATTAATCGAATTGATGAAATTGTTATTTTTAATCCATTAAGTAAAAAAGTAATAACAGAAATTATTATTAAAGAATTAGACACTTTATTATTACGTTTAAAACAAGAAAAAAATTTACAATTATCTTATGAAGCAGAAGTAGTTACTAAAATTTTAAAAGATGCTTATGATGAAGAATATGGAGCACGACCAATTAAACGTTATATTCAGCATTATATTGAAACTATTATTGCACAAGCTATTATCAAAGAAGAATTAATAGCAAATAAACGAATGATAATTACTATTGATAAAGATAATAAATTTATTCTTAGTAAAAAAATAAAATTCAATTAAATATTGATATTATTAGACTCTTAGTTATAATTATATAAGTATTGGCATTCAAGGTTAATGAATGCCAAAAGGTGGTGAAAAATGTTAATAAGTAAAAGACAATCACAGATTTTAAAGATTATTGTTGAAAAATATATTAAATCAGGATTGCCAATTGGCAGCAAGACTATTTTAGAAAATGATAATGATATTAATCTTTCTAGTGCTACTATTCGTAATGAATGTGTAGAATTAGAAACATTAGGTTTACTAGAAAAAGCACATAGTTCTAGTGGACGTATTCCTTCAACAAAAGGTTATCGCTACTATGTCGATAACTTAATGAGTATGGGCGAACATCAAGAATTAGAAACTTTAAAAAAGAAAATTGCAGAAGTATTTAATAATCGTAACTTAGTAATTACTGAAGTATTAGAAAAAACTAGTAATATCTTAAGTGAAATGACTAACTTAATTAGTATTGTTACTGCTGCTAGTCTTCATGAAGATACCTTAAAAAAAATTGAATTAATACCAATTAGTAATGATAATGCCTTAACAATTTGTATTACTAGTAATGGTCAAGTCCAAAACAAAATGTTTAATATTCGAGAAACCTCATTAACTGATCTAACAATTGCCATTGATATTTTTAACACCAGATTAATTGGTACTAAGATCAGCGAAATTAGTGAAAAAGTAAATTTATTAAAACCAATTCTTGAACAACAAGTTCAAAAATCAGAATATATTATTCAAGGGTTTATTAATACACTAATTAATTTCTCACGACCACTATCAACAACCCATGGTGTTCAATATATGTTAGAAAATCCTGAGTTTAATGATATTAATAAAGTTAAAACAATTATTAAATTTATTGAATCACAATCGCCATGAATGTACTTTGATGAATTAAATAATAATCCTTTACAAATTAAAATTGGTGAAGAACTAGGCAACGAAAATAATGATATGGCAATGATTACTACTACTTTTAAAGTTCATGATGGTGAACAAGGACAAATTGCCGTGGTTGGACCTAAACGTTTAGAATATGAAAAACTAGCTGAAATTCTAAACTGAATTAATCAAACCTTGATCAAAAACTTTAAATAGAAATGAGATGATAAAATGACAAAATCTAAAAAAGACAAAAAAGATAAACTATCAGCAGCAGAAAATAAAGATACAACAACAACTCCTGTTACTGAAACACCAGTAAGTGCTGAAGAAAAGAAAATGCCATCCAGTAAAGAAATTGAGTTAGAAACAAAAATTAAAGAACTAAAAGCAGAAATTGACAAAATTAATTCACAACAAAAACAATTAATGTTAGCAACTAGATTAAATACCATTAAAGAACTAGAAATTCAAAATAAAGAGCATATTAAATATGCTAATCAAAAAATTATTAAAGATTTAGTTCATACTTTATTAAACTTCCAACGAGCATTAAACTTTAAAACTGATAATCCTGCTGTCGAAAATTTCCTAGTGGGGTTTAAATTCATTTATGAAGAATTAATTAAAGCTCTTGGTAAAGAAGGTTTAAAAGAAATTAGTGCTAAAATTGGAGATGAATTTAATTCTCATCGCCATGAAGCAGTAGAAATCATTAATGATAACACCAATAATGATGATCAAAATGTAAAAAATAATACTATTGTTGAAGTCATAGCTAATGGTTATGAATTACACAATCGTGTTATTAGTACCATTAAAGTTAAAGTTTTCCAAACTAAAACTGAAAAAACTGAAACAAAGAAAAATTAAGGAGTGAAATTATTATGGCTACAAATAAAACAACAAATAAAGAAATTATCTTAGGAATTGATCTAGGAACTACTAATTCATGTGTTGCAGTAATGGAAGGTGATAAACCAAAAGTTATTGAAAATGCCGAAGGTGGTCGCACTACACCATCAGTTATTGCCTACAAAGATGGTCAAATTATGGTTGGTGAAGTTGCTAAACGGCAAGCAATAACTGATCCAGATAACACTGTTAGTTCAATTAAAAGAATTATGGGAACTAAAGACACAGTTACCGCTGGTGGTAAAACACGTAAACCAGAAGAAGTTTCTGCAGAAATCTTACGTACCATTAAAACCTTTGCTGAAGCAAAATTAGGTAAAAAAATCTCAAAAGCAGTTATTACTGTTCCTGCTTACTTTAATAACGAACAACGTGAAGCTACTAAAAATGCTGGAATTATTGCTGGATTAAAAGTAGAAAGAATTATTAATGAACCAACTGCTGCTGCTATTGCTTATGGTTTAGATAAACAAAACAAAGAACACAAAATTTTAGTATTCGATCTAGGTGGTGGAACATTTGATGTTTCAGTATTAGAATTAGCCGGGGGAACATTTGAAGTATTAGCAACTAGTGGTGATAATAAACTTGGTGGTGATGATTTCGATGATCTAATTGTTAAATATTTAGTTACTGAATTTAAAAAAAGCAATGGTGTTGATTTATCAAAAGATAAAATGGCAATGCAACGATTAAAAGATGCTGCTGAAAAAGCAAAAAAAGACTTATCAGGAGTAGTGCAAGCAGATATTTCATTACCATTTATTTCAATGAATGCATCAGGACCATTACATTTAAATGAAAAATTAACACGTGCTAAATTTAATGAATTAACAAAATCACTAGTTGCAAGAACTATTGCTCCTGTTCGTGATGCTTTAAAAGAAGCCAAATTAAATAAAAATGAAATTGATGAAGTTATTTTAGTTGGTGGTTCAACACGAATTCCAGCAGTGCAAGAAGTTATTAAAAACGAAATTGGTAAAGAACCACACCGTGGTGTTAATCCTGATGAAGTAGTAGCTTTAGGTGCTGCTATTCAAGGAGGAGTATTATCAGGTGATGTTACTGATGTCTTACTATTAGATGTAACTCCTTTATCATTAGGGATTGAAACTTTAGGAGGCGTAATGACACCACTAATTACTCGTAATACTACTGTTCCTACTAAAAAATCACAAGTATTCTCAACTGCAGAAGATAATCAACCTGCTGTTGATATTAGTGTCTTACAAGGAGAACGTCCACTAGCCAAAGATAACCATTCATTAGGCCGTTTCCAATTAACTGGTATTGAACCAGCACCAAGAGGAGTTCCACAAATTGAAGTTACTTTTGATATCGATGTTAATGGTATTGTATCTGTTAGTGCTAAAGATTTAAAAACTAATAAAGAACAAAAGATTACTATTAGCAACAGTGGTAACTTAAGTAAAGAAGAAATTGAAAAAATGGTACAAGATGCTGAAAAAAATCGTGAAAACGATGAAAAGCACAAAGAAGAAATTGAATTATCTAATCAAGCACAAGCCTATATTTATGATATTGATAAAATGACTGCTGAAACTGCTAAATCAGTAAAAGAAGGCGAAACAGAAAATCCACAAATCACTGAAATGAAAAGACTACGTGATGACCTACAAAAATCATTAGATGAAAAAAAATATGATGATTTAAAAGAAAAACTAGAACAATTAAAACAAGCATTTGCTGCTGCACAACAATTTATGAATCAACAAAAGCAAGAAGCAAGTGATCACACTAAAGATGATACTAAAAAAGATGATGTGATTGATGTTGATGCAACAACAAAATAAAATAACTAGAGGTGAACAAAATGGCAAGTAAAAAACGTGATTATTATGATATTTTAGGAGTTTCACGTAATGCTACTCCTGATGAAATTAAGAAAGCGTTTCGTGCGCTTGCAAAAAAATATCATCCTGATTCACCAACTGGTGGTAATGAAGCAAAGTTTAAAGAAATAAGTGAAGCATATCAAGTGCTATCTGATAATAACGAGCGAGCAAAATATGACCAATTTGGTCATGATATGCCAGGAACTGGTGGTTCTTCTGGATTTAGTGGATTTAGTGGCTTTGGTGACTTTACTTCAGCATTTGGTGATTTATTTGGTGATTTATTTGGTAGCAATAAAAGACAACAACAACGCTATAACGGTAAAACGCCAGGTGACAATATCCTAACAAAAGTTGAAATTAGTTATCGTGATGTATTCTATGGTAAAAAAATGACAATCAGTATTAATGTTGATGTTGCATGTAAGGAGTGTAAAGAAACAGGAGCAAGAACTCCTAATGACATTAGCACTTGTGATAAATGTAAAGGTAAAGGTATTGTTGAATATATTCAACAATCACCTTTAGGTATGTTTAAACATCAAGGCATTTGTAATCAATGCCAAGGACTTGGTAAAATTATTCGTCAAAAATGTTTAAAATGTAAAGGTCATCGTTATTATATTGAAAATCAGAAATTAGAATTTAATATTCCTCGTAGTATTTTTGATGGTCAACAAATTAGAATCAAAGGCAAGGGTAAAATTGGCCATAATGGTGGTAGTCAAGGTGATTTATTCATTGCTATTAATATTAAACGACATCCGTTCTTAGACCGTCAAGGTAGTGATATGTATATTAAATTACCGGTATCATATTTAGATATTATTTTAGGTAATATTATTATGATACCTACTTTTGAAGGAATAATTAAGCATAAATTACCTTTAGGATTACAATATGGTGATAAAATTACTTTAAAAAATCAAGGTTTTTATTATCCTGATAGTAATAAACGTGGTGATTTACATATTATTCTTGATGTCCAATTACCTAATAAAGTTAGTAAAGCAGAACAAGAAAAATTATGAAATATTAATAATGAAACTAAATTTGATCCAAACGAAGATTTTGTTAATAGTGCCATAAAAAGAATTTAAAAATAAGAACATTATGTTCTTATTTTTTTTATATGGCTACTATTTTTTATTTTTTTAATTGGACCTTTTTTACCAATATAACACATCACACAACTAGTTTGCTTTAAATACTGCTGATAGGCTTCATTATTATGTAACTTCTGTCATTGTCTTACTTCTAATATTGGGATATCAGTAATATTAATCATTATAATATTAAAAAATAATGGGCTTAATAATCATAATAAATGAAATAAATAATATAAATTATTACTAATATTTTTTAAAAATAAGTCACAAAGAAATAATCCAAGCATAATATATCAAAAGCCAATTGCTGCTAAGTAATTAGGATGACGACAATCTTTTCATAAACCATAGTTAATAAAAAGTAAATCATGTTTTTTTCTTAAAGAAAATCTAAGCTTTTGTCAATCAGCAATTGTTTCAATAATTAAAAATAAAATAGCAAGGATAATAAAAATCAGTAAATAATTACTAAAAATATTATTAAAATAATTAACATTGATACTCAAGGCAAAAATTGTTGGCATAGCACTTATAAAAACTAAAATTCCTTGGTAAATTGAAAACATGCTAAATTTTCAAAAAGATTTAGCAATTTTATCAAAACGATAATCAACTTTTTTATTAAAAATACTTATTAATAAAAAGATAGTTAACCTTAAAACTCAAATATTATAAATACTAAATAAAGCAATTTGAACCGGACTAAAATTTTGTTTTCAAATAATAATAGTAGTACTTAAACAAATAAAAGTTAAACAATAAATAATATCAGTTAATATTGTAGTCTTAAAAATAAAAACAACAATAAAAAAAATAAAATTAATACTTACTGACATTAAAAATATTCAAAGTATAATATAAAAATCCATGATAATACCCCTAACATTATTTAAATATATGTTAATTATAACAACTAATGAAATAAGTTTACTAACTTAGATTAGATTTCTTATAAAACTATGATTACTATCATAATTTACAAAAAGTTTAGTATATATGGCTAACGTTTCTGTTATAAATAAAGTAATTAACAATAAATAAAATAAATAATTTCAAAAAAGCAAAATTTAACTAAAAACAACTATTTATAGAGATTTTTAATTTGCTTTTAAATAATAAAAGTATATAATAACATTATAAAAAATAATTAGTTTTTGACCTATTTCTTTATTTTAAAGAAAATAGGTCTTTATATTTTTAATAAAGGAGAGAAAAACATGGCAAATCGACAAAAAAATCAATTTTGATTACCTAAAGATAAAATTAGTTTTAAAATTGTAAAAGATCAAATTAATTTCATAGAAACTTATTATTTAACTATTGACCAATCTATAAACTTAATATTTAATAATAGTAATAATACCAATGATGAACATAAACATATTAAATATACTTCAATTTTTAAAGAGATTAATAATGCAAAATCACAATTAAATTCAATAATGGCTAAATTATCAAAAGTAAAAATAACAATTAACAAAAATTTAAAAAATAAAAAAATAAATGCTTTTAAAAATTTTATTATTAGATTTTTTACTTTTGGCAAAATTAATAGAAACAAAAACATTGAAAGTGAAATATTAACATTTAAATCTGATTGTCAAAAATTAAAAGATAAAAGTAAAGATATAATTCAAAAATTAGATGATGAAACAAATAAGTTTTTAATTAAAATTGGTCAAAAACACATTTTTTTAGAAAAACAATTAACAGAATCTGAAGTAAAAAAACAAGAACTAGAAATTAAAAATCAAGCATATCAAAAAAAAATTGGTGAATTACAACAAGAACTAGAAATTAAAAATCAAGAAATTAGTGAATTACAACAAGAAAATATTGAATATCAAAAGGTTCAAAATGAACATAACGACAAATATGTTACGAAATTTATAACTTTAGAAACTATGTTAAAAGCAAAAGACCAAGTAATTAAAATTTTAAAGCAAAATCAAGAATTAAAGACAAAAAATGAATCAACAGATTCTGGTAATGATAGTACCTCAGAAACACTTGCAAATATAAATAACTTTGATAAAGATAAAATAAATAATGAAGAACAAAAATTAGTAACTAGAAAAAATAGAAATAAAGTACGAATTGTAGAAATTAATAATCCAAAAGTTATAAATACCGAAGAAGAAAGAAAAAAATTTATCAATATTAATTAATTCTTTATAGATAACTCTTTTCAAAAGTGGATATTTTATAATGTAGAAAAAATAATCTAAAATTTTTCTGTTTAAAAGGAGTGTATTTGTTATTGATAAAGAAACAAAAGTAAAAGCAAAAAAATTATTACAAAAAGCAGAACAACAAAGTAGAAAACTTGATTTATTACTTGCAAAATCCACAAAGCAAGTCGAGAGATTAAAAGATTTGAAGATTCTACATTAACAAACAAAGATAAGCTTTCTAAAACATTCAAAATGTAATTATTATTATAAATTTTCAAAATAAAAACATAAAAAAATGAAATCAAACGATATATTAATATCCTAACTGCTAACAAGTTAACCAAGGAAATAGCATAACCTGTATATAAATTATATATTTTAAAATAATATTTTGTTTCATATTTTAATCCTTTAATAAAGATTTTTAAAATATTTTATTGTTTAATTATTAACAATTATTAGTTGCATTTAATTTTAAAAATACTAAAATGTAATTACTTCTTAAACTTAAGAAGTTATTGGAAAAATAAAGGAGATTTTTTATTATGAAACCATTACTAACAACACTAAGTGTTTTAACACTAGCAACAATAACAGGAAATTTAAATAATACCTTACACACAACTTTACAAAAAAATAATATTAATAGTAATTCTATTGCAACTAAAACGCAACAAGATACTATTTATATTGATGAAAATGGCAAGCAACAAACAACTAGTGAGCATGATTTATCAAAGGTAAAAAGTAGTAACATTATTCAAATCGGATTTTACAAAAATGAAAATAATGAAGTTCAAGCAGTCAGAATGCCAAAGACAGTTAAAACAGTACCTGATCAATTACCAGCAGCAATTACATCATTAAAAAATATGTTTACCGGTGCTATATTTTTCAATCAAGACCTTTCACAGTGAGACACATCTAATATTAAAAATATGAGTTTTATGTTTAATGGTGCCACCTCATTTAATGGAAATATTACTAATTGAAATGTATCACATGTCACAAATATGTTCGTAATGTTTGCTTATGCTACATCTTTTAATCAAGATATTTCACAATGAAATGTATCACATGTCACAAATTTTAGTCTTATGTTTTATTTTGCTAAAGCATTTAACCAAAATATTGCAATTTGAAATACAACTAATGCTACAAATATGAGTTTCATGTTTTATTTTGCTAAAGCATTTAACCAAGATCTTTCACAATGAAATGTAAAAAAAGTAACACAATATGATAATTTTAGTACCAACTCAGGAATCAACAATCCCAATAAATTACCAAAATTTAAAACTAATCTAAAATAAAAAATAGTTACCAATTGTTTAATTACTATTATCATATTGAATATTAATAATAAAAGTGTTAAAATAAAGATGGATAGAAAATATTTCCTCGTTTTGGATTAATATTATTCATTCATCAAAGTCTTAATAGTATTAATCTAAAATATCCTTTTAAATTATGAATTACATAAGGAAGGTGTTTAAAATGAAAAGTTTAATTACTACATTAAGTGTTTTAACACTTGCCACTACTGTTGGAAATTTGGGTAGTAACTTGCATACTCATCAAAAAACAGAAACTATTAATACTATGCTAAAAGAAGACATCAAAAAAGTAAATAATAATATTAACTTATCTACTATACTTGCTGAAAATAATATTTTAAATTTACCAACACAAAAAAATGTAGCCACATATGCCGGTGGTGAAAACTATTATAACTATTATTTTGCTTATCACACTATCGGTTTAAGTCATGATACATTACGCCTTGTTAATAATGCTATTAGTTCAGGAATCGGAGCAGTTGCTGCTATTCTAAGTCTTGCTCTACCAGCAATAGCACCAATAGTTAGTGTTGTTGCTGCTCTATTAATTGCACAATGAAACATCTGACAAGTTCCTACATATGATAATGGAAATGGTGTCGTTATTGGAATGGTCGGTTTCACACCAACATGAATTGTTAGTATTTCACCGCAATAAATAATAATTAATTCAACTTAAAACAGGTCTTAAAAAAGACCTGTTTTTTAATTTTACTTAATTAAACTACATAATAATATTTGCTGGTGACTGTTCATTTTCAATAATTTTCTTAGCATCTGTTAATTTAATAGCTACCATTTTCGTGATACCTTGATTTTGCATAGTAGTACCATACAAAACATCACAATTTTCCATCGTTCCTGGACGATGAGTAACAATAATAAACTGCGTATGTTCAGAAAAACTGCGAACATATCTAGCAAAACGTTCTAAATTAGCTGGATCTAATGGTGCTTCAACCTCATCTAAGATCGTTAATGGTAACGGTTTTACCTTTAAAATAGCAAATAATACTGCTAATGCAACTAATGATTTTTCACCACCTGATAGTAAATTTAAATTACTAATTCTTTTACCAGGGGGATTTGCTAATACTTCAATACCGGTATTTAAAATATCATCAGGTGTTGTATAACGTAAACTACAAGTACCACCACCAAATAATGTTTGAAATGTTTCAGGCAATACTATATTAATTGCTTTAATTGTTTCATCAAATTGTGTTACCATCACATTATCCATTTCATCAATAGCTGTCAATAATGATTGTGATGCAACTTGTAACTCATCATATTTCGTTTTTAAACGTAAATAACGTTCATTTTCATTTTCAAATTCTTCAATGGCATTAATATTAACAAAGCCTAAATCTTCAATTTCATTACGTAATTGTTGGACCAAAATACGTGCTTGCTGTTCATCTGTTAACGGTTCACAATAATGTTCTTTAGCATATTCATAAGTTAAATTATAAGTTTCAACTAAACGTCTTAAGTGTTGTTCTACTTTTGATTCTATTTTTACTTGTTCTAATTTTTGATTATTTAATTTATCACTAATCATAAAATATTCTTGATTTCAACTATATAATTCATTTTCTAAATTTTGCATTTGTTCTAAAAGTTGATGTTTTTGTTTACGAATTAATTGTAGTTTACTCTTGATTGATGTTTGTTCATATTTAGAATTTTCATATTGAATAAAAATATCATTTAATTGATTGGCTGCATCAATGTCTATTTTTTTGCCAGTTAATGTTTGATATTCGGTAGTTAGTAATTGTGATTGATTAGTAATTTCACTAATTTCAGTAATTAATTTATTTATTGTTAATGCCGCTGTTAATTTTTGTTCTTGATAATTATTTAATTCACTTTCAATGCTTGTTCGTTGTACATTAATATTAACTAGTTGTTGTTCTAATGATTTAATTTCTGATTTTAATTCAGAAACTATTACTTTTTCTTTAAAAACATTAATATTATTTTGCTGTTGATAACCGCCAATAATAGCACCACCAGCTTTAATTAGTTGACCATCTAAAGTTACACACTGATATTTGGCAGCAATTAATTGGGAAATACTGCTAGCACTTGCTAAATCTTCACAAACAATAGTCCGTCCTAAAAGAAAATCAACAACTGGTTGGACACTGTTATCAGATGCACTAACTAAATGATGAGCAAAATTTAAAAAACCCGGTTTACTATTAACAATAATTTCATCTTCTTTTGTTGCTGTTCGTACTTGAATTGAATTTAAAGGTAAAAAAGTAGCAATCCCTGCTTTATTTTGTTTTAAAAATTCAACGGCTTTTGTTGCATCTTTATTAGTAGCAATAACAATATTTTTTAAACTATTACTGATTACTTTGACAATTGCTTCACTATAAAGTTCAGGTACTGAAATTAAATCACTTACGATCCCAATAACACCATATAATTTATCTTTATTATCTAAAATTGTTTGGACACCTAAATATTTTTGATTTTGGCGTTGCTGATAATTAATTACTGCTGCTAATTGTGCTTTTTTTTCACCTAAAGCACGATGAATATTATTTTGACCTAATATTAGATCTTGATGCTGAATCTTTAGTTCTTCATACAAACTATTAATGGTATTAAAACTTGCTTGCTCTTTATTTTGTAAAAAAGTTTTTTGTTCAATAGTAGCAAGTAACATTGCAATTTCTTTTTTTAGTCTTTCAACTTCTGTTTGATCCTTAACTTCACTTTGTTTTACTTTCATTAATGATTTTTGTTGTTCTAAAACTTGTAATAAACTATTAACATTAGATAAATTCATTTCTAAACTATTAATATTTTTATCTAAATCATAACTTTTATTTTTCAAAAATTTTAATTGTTGTTCATTTTTACTAATATTTAAATTAAGTTGTTGTTGTGAAATTTCATTATCATTAATACCAGCAGTTATTAGTTGTAACTGCTGATGATAGACCGTTACATCTTTAACAATAATTGTAATTTCATATTTTTTTAAACTATCACGTAATTCAACATAAGTTTTAGCTTTTTGTGCTTGTTTTGCTAATGGTTCAATTTTTCTAGTTATTTCACTAATAATATCATTAATTCGAATTAAATTTTCATTGGTACGCTCTAATTTACGTAATGCTTCTTCTTTTCGTTTTTTATATTTTGAAACACCAGCAGCCTCTTCAAATAAAGTTCTACGATCTTCTGGTTTAGCATCAGCAAATCGTGAAACATTACCCTGACTAATAATAGCAAGCGAACCTTTAGTTAAACCAGTGCCCATAATAATTTCTTGCACATCTTTTAATCGAACACGAACTTTATTAATATAGTACTCATTTTCTGAACTATTACGATAAACTTTCCTAGTAATTGCTACTTCATTAAAATCTACTTTAAAAATTTTATTACTATTATCAAAAACTAAAGTAACTTGCGCATTATTTAATGGTTGTTTACCTTTAGCACCATTAAAAATAATATCTTCATTATTTTCACCACGTAAGGATTTAACTGATTGTTCGCCTAAAACCCAACGAATAGCATCATTAATATTAGATTTTCCAGAACCATTAGGGCCAACAATACCAACAATATTAGTGTCAAATTCGATCGTTAAATGTTCTGCAAATGATTTAAAACCATATGCTTCAATTCTTTTCAAGAATGCCATCTTATCTCACTCACCTATTTAAAAATACTTGTTTATTTATATTTTACCATGAATTAATTTAACATTTAGTCAAAGCTATTATATTATTAATTTGTTTTTCTTTACCAGAATTCTTTTATAACAAAATTTATTAATTGCTAAATAAAATAAGGTGGTAATAATAATAGTCGTGATAATTAATAGTCCTACTAAAATCCTATTAATTCACAATGGAATAGCAATAATTGCATAATTAAAGTCAAGAATATTATAAGGATAAATAAAATTTTTAACATTATTTGTCTGTAAAATTGCTGCTCTAAGATAAATATATATTAGATAAATAATTGGATAAATAACGACCAATGTAAACTGTTTTTTAACATTAATTTGAAATTTATTTTTTTTGAAAGTTAAGATTAAAAAAATAATCATTAATAATGGTGATATTAGATGATCTAAAAATGATAAAGATAATGATAAAGTATTTAAGTTTCAAAATCAAGTAAGTCCTAAATTTAATTGTGAAATACTATCAATCAATGTTCCCAATCAAAAAATAAGAGCAGTAATAGTGATATATATTGTTACATTAATTTGCGTATAAATATTAGTAAATTTATTAAATTGTTCGCGTTGATGATAAATTAAAGATCATAAAAATCAAATATTAACAATAAATATTGTTTGTGAAGATCAAAATGATAACATAATATCAAAATTTTGTCATACTAAAGAAATATAAAAATTATCTTTATTACTATTATTAACATACCAAAAATTAATAAAAATAGAAAAAATAATTGTTAATATTGATAAAATAAAAATTGATATAAAACTTAATAACTTATATATAAATCTTCAGTCTTTAATTTTTGATTGATATGATCATAACACAAATTATTCCTCACTAATTACTTTAAAAAATAATTTAATCAAGTATATAGGGGCGTTGCCCCTTGGGTGCTACGCACCCACACCCCACTCACTTTAAAAAAGTGAGACAAAGGGCGTAAACGCCCTAACCAACCAAACCAAAGGTTCTTGGTTGGTTCCGGTAATACATATACGTTTTACTTCTTAACAAACTTTTTATTCTTATCATAACTACGTTTACCACGAACCTTAACAACATCTTTTTTACTATCTTGTAAAATATTATCTAATTTATCTAAACCAACTGCTCTAATATCATCAACAGTAAACTCCAAACCTTGTGACTGTTCATAGGCTTTAATACTACTTAATTCACTCTTTAACGAATGAATATAATTTAATGCACGACTATTATATCTTTGTAAATAAGACCTAGGAAATCATAAACTAAAAGTCATAGCTTCACCACTATAACTCGGTGGTAATCCACCACGTTTAATTATTCTCTTCGTTTGTCTTTTAGATAAGACAACTTTATTATAATCATCAACATTAGTATAAATATTAAGTTTAAACTTAACTAAAAATAATAAAATACGCATTCTCTTAACTTGCACAATATACTCTACTTTTTCACGGGCTTGTTTTGGTATTCTATCGGGGTGTTGTTCAATCATATACATAATTCCATTAAAATTATGACCGATTAACTTACAAAACATACCTAAACTTTCTTGTGTTTCTTTAAATTCTAGTGACAAATCATTACTATTAATCTTTAAACCTAATTCATCAAAAACAAGCATATCATTTTCTTTAAAAGCATAATTACTATTTAATTGATTAAATTTAAAAACATCATCATAAGAACAACGATAACTATATTCATTACGGACTTTAATAGGAATAGGACTAACTACCCTACCCTTATGTTTTTGTGCTAAACAACAAGCAAGAGCAGATTTACCAGTACGTGGTGGTGCTGAAATAATATAACTACCTACACGTTGCAATATCTTTATATTTTTTCTAGTTATTAAAAATGGATAAAGTATTATTAATAATAAAATTCCTAAAAGTAAGTAACCATATCAAGGCATTATTTCAACTCCTAACCAACTAAAAATCCAACTGCTTTTAAAAATACTCATAAAGTTAATACTTGTTCTAAACCACTAGTAAAATCAACATTTAAAACAGAACTAATAGTATCATCAAAAATACGTCTCAATAATCCATCAAGTTTAGTAAAAAACTCTCTTAATGGTTCTACTGGTAAAACTTTACCAACAACTCCATAAAGTACTCACCTAAAAGCATTACGCAAATGACCAAAAACATCATATCAACTCACTCGTTCATACTCAGGGTTAAAAGGACTATTTGGTGGTACTGGTGTTATATTTTCACTTGAAAAAATATTAATTTGTCCAAAACGCAACTCTGGTGAATAACCTTGTCTTATGGATTGACCATAAACATCAAAAAATACTGTTAAATGTCTCAAATTAGGAACACGAATAGGCATAGTAACAAAATTATATAAATCTTTATTATAAATATCATTATCAATTTTACCTTTAAAAACATATTTTGTATTTCCAACATAATCTAAAAAATTAAAAGTAAAATTGGCGGTAAAAGTTTGAAAATTTTGATATTGAAAATAAAACACAAAACCTTGAATATAAAAACTTAAAGGTTTATCAATTTCAAAATTTAACTGTGTTTGAAAATTAATAAGTTTATTACCAGTATTAAAAAATTGCATATCATTACTAGAACCATTAGCAACATAGTTATGATTAAACATAATCCGTGAAATATCATCTAATTGACTTCTATTAAATTCATAAACACCAGTACCCATATTTATATTTTGTGATTGAACACCCGCTGTACTACTATAATAATCACATGAATAATTTCCTTCACCATTACCAACAAAATTGCCAGAAACTAATTTTAAATCTGGTTGGTCAACATCAAAATAAGCAGAATTTCATGGAATAGTTGCTCAATCATCAAAACTATGATATTTAACATGTTTAACCATTTCTTTTGTAATATAATAATTAACAACATTAGGGTCATTTGAAACAATTAAACTAGTGGGTGCTTGAACAGAAGTATTTACAATAAAAAACAATTTAGCAAACTTAAATCACATAATTATTTACCAAATAAACATTTTAAAATTCACCATGAACCATAAAATAAAACAAATCCAATAAAAAACTGTGTTCCATAAACTACTAAATTTCATAAAATAGTAGTAAAATCATCAACTGGATTACCTATAAACATAGTTCAATAATCAATAATACACTGATGTATTTTATTGTAAATTTCTAAAACACTCATAACTAACACCTACCCAAATAAAGACCTAAAAACAAATTTAATACCACGATAAATAAAATTAAAAAATACACCTAATACTAACCAAAAAGTCAAATTAAACAAAATATATACTTCATTAGTAACATCAGTTGTTTGATTTAAAAATATTTGAATATCTTTATTAGAAAATATAAAAATAAAATGCAATATACTAAGAATAAAATTAGACATCATTAATTACCTACAAACTTACCTTGATTATTTTCAATACCCTTAGCAACATTATCTAATCGTTTTCTTTCAGCAAGTTTTTTACCAACTAATGCTGAACCTTTATAAAATTTAACAGAATTACGACCAATTGTTCTAACATTCTCTCCTAATGCTAATGTTGGTAACATTAATTCGGGTAAAATAACCCTAAATGCAAATCTAAGCAAAATCAAAAATATCATTAATGTACCTAAATTAAAACCTAAGTCACCAAGTGGAAAACTAAAAAACTTCATAAAAATTGAAGCAAATAATTGCATAACAGTTGTAATAAAAGGTATAAACATAATTTCACATCCTAATGTCTTGTAAATCTAAATAACCCTAAAATTAAATAAAATACAAAACTAACATTTATTAAAGCAAGAATAGGCAAAGGTAAAGTGTATAAACTATCATAAAAGAACGACTTAATAAAAAGTGTCACAGTATGTAACCCAACAAAAGAACTTAAATACTGCATATAAATAGTTTGTACCAAAGTATTAACAACCGGTAACAGTCTACCCAATAAAGGCAAAACAAAAACCAAACTAAAAAATAACTTTACCATTTGCTTACTCCTTTCTAATTACTAATGAGTTCCATGGATAATATGACCAACAAACTGCTTAATAAATACAAGAACCATAAATACAATTGAAATTAACACTGGTCAATTTGTAAGTGTTCCACCATCGCCAGTAGTAAATACTCAACCAAAAATATAAGTAAAAGCACTTAATAATTGTTGTCCAACACCACCAATCATATTTAATAATGCTGATAGTCCAGCGGGCATATTAATCACCCCCTTTCTCTAATTCTCTTTGTTGTTTTTCCATTTCTAATTTACGTTTTTTCTTTTCATTATCTTTACGACAAAATACACAATCGGGTTCAATATCATTCTCCTTTACATGTTTTTTATGTCTAAATTTCTGTATACCCATTTCTACAAAACCATAGAATTAAACAAAAACCACCAATATATAACGCATACTTTATAATTTCTTTCATATCCATTATTTAACACAACCTTTCTCAATATTTTTTTTCTTATTTTTAATTGATTTAATCAAATCTAAAATTAAAAATAAAATACCCATAAAAAAAGAAATAACACCAAAAATAAACCAAAATCAATGATTAAAATTCATACCATTATCAATAATTCGTTGAATGCCACCAACAATAAAAATTAAACCAAAACTAGTAAAAATAATATTAACTCAATCAAATTTAGGAAATTTTTCATGTTTTATAACTTTTTGATTTTCCATTATTTTTTTTCCATTTTAAACACCACCTAATGTATAAGCATAAGAATAATCCCAATTTAAACTTGCTCTATCTAAATTAATCTCAGACATACTATCGTTTAAATCAACATCAACCATATTGTTATCTGTACTTTGATAATCACTAACACTAGCATTAATTAATCTTGCTCTTTCATCCGTAAATACTTCTTGTAACTCTGTATTATTATGTGTATTTCCTAACGGCAATAATAAAGTATTAATAATCTCACTTGCACCAGCAATAATCGTAGGAATAGCAAAATAATTATTAAAATTATTATTAATACCCATAGCAACACCAGTTGAAATCAAACAACCACCAGTTGCCATATTTGCTATTTTTCTTATATTTTGAAACCTATTAGGTATTAACTCAGTTAAACCACTAATAACATTCGCTATACCAAAACTATTTAAAGATATATAAGTATCTCAATCTACAAAAGGCACATCAATTATTGGTTTAACTGTTGTAGTTGGTATAAATGGCGGATATGTTGGTCTTGGTGGTTCAGTTGGACATGGTGGTCAAAAACAAGGTTCATCTTTTAATAAAGACACAGACTTATCTACATACTGAATAAACTTAGCATAGTTAATTAAACCAATTGTACCTAAACCTAAAAATATCTTTTTATAACTATTAATAACTTTATTTCTAGTAGTAAGTCTTTGATTAATATTACATATATCAATTCCTAACTTTTTACTAAATAATAATGAATTAATACTTCCCAAAATTGGGTCTTTTAAATATTGCCCATAATAAGCACTAACTCCTACCATAGCACTTAATGGACTTAATCCAGTTCTTAAAATTTTAGTTAAAGTATAATTACTAGTTTGTTCTAACTCATTAGGCATAAATAAAACTCCTTACTTATTTAATAAGGAGCATATTTATACTAATTTGTATAACATGGGAGCAAAGTACACAAAAAAGTATATATATGCTCCCTATTTAGTTTTTAATTTTCTTTTTGTTGTAATTGTTCTTTTTGTTTAACCAAAGCAATATCTAATATGCAATTTGGACAGTAATATTTCCCAGTATATAAATTTTGTAAAACTCTTTTAGGACAAATAACTTGGTCACAAAGTTTGCATACATACATTGCTAAATGAAAATGTTGTTGACAAGCACAATTATTAATTTTTGACATAACTTAAATCCTTTATAATTATTTAACAATTACCCTATAATAAATAACTATTTAGTTTTTAAATTATGTATGTCAATAATTTTTGCTTCTCATGTTATTTCAACATCATAAAAAGAACCAAGAGTTAAATTCATTTTAGAAAGTTTAACATGTAATTCACTATCATGTAAAACTCATTTATCCTTAGATTTTTCACCAGTTGATATTTCAATACCTTTATCAGAAACATAAAACGGCGAAAAAGTAAGTACATCATAATTTTTGAACTTACCACTTTTTTCATCTTTAATTACTTCATTACTTCTAATTTTTGTCAATTGACATAAAAAATACATCTTAACCTCCACGAATTAGGTTATTAAATAACCAGATTAATAATGCGGGTAAACATTATTAATTATAATATAACATAAAAAATAAAATTTACAATAAAAAAAGCAAAAACATAAAGTTAAATTCGTGGTAAAACTTTATATCTTTGCCATTAACCATTATATATATATATATATATATATACAAGTATTTTTAATTAAAATTTTATATAATTTATTATAAAACAAAAAAATTCATGATAATACATAATAATTACATTATCAAAGTTTTTTTTATTTTTCAGCAATTAAAATAAATTGTGAATAATCTTTTTTATTAACTAAAAAAATTGGAAATTGATATCCTGCTCTATGTTTTCTTAAAAAATCTATACTTGTTTTTGAAAGCTCAATTTCAAAATTAATATTCATTGTTCATGATTCATGATATTCATTATATAAAAAATTCTCTTTAATATTTCTTACTTTAAAATTAACATCATTTAGTGAGTCCAATAACTTTAAATTTTCTTGTTGTAATAAATAAATTTTATCATCTTTACTTATTCCATTATTATTTACTATATTAACTACTGAATTACGACCAGTTTTTACTGTATCAATAATAATACTATTAATATTTTCAAAATCTTTACTTTTATCAATTTCTAATGTAGGTTTTAAAGAATATTCATTAATTGACATTATTATTTTTAAACTCCTTACTTTTTAATTAATTATTTACTTTAAACATTATATCAATAAATTATAAATTTTAAAAAATTAATGTAAAATTTTTTTCTTATTTTCAACAAACATTTTTTCAACTTTATTATCAAAAACTTTATCTAAAAAATTTAACATTTTTTCTTTTTTAAATGTCCATGGTTCAAATTGTTTAATAGCATTCCTACAACGTACACTATCAATTGATACATATTTATCATAATCTTTAAAATTATCACCAAAAACAGTAGTATCAAAACTACCACCAAAAAGCATAGTACGACCTAAATTATCAATTTTCTTTTTAAAAAATTGTGTATGTAATGAATTAACAGAAGCATCAATTAAACGTTGATATAACATTATTTTTTGACCTTTAATCACTTTTGGATTAGAACAATTACGAGAAAAAGCATAAGCACGAATACCTAAATCATATTGATTTTGAGATTTTATATCATTTTGAACTTTTACTACATATTTGCTTAAATATTTAACTATATTTTCATTTGTACCTTTTTTAACTACTCTTACATCATTAAAACCAAATGGTCATCATTGGGGTAACATGCTTTTATGTATTTTTCTATTAAATAATATATGAAAATGAATAGCATCACGTTTTTGATATTCGTAAACATACATATATTTTAATTCACCTAAATATTTAGCACGCTTAGGGTTATTTCATCATCGTTTTAAACGTTTAAAGAATATAGCAATATCATGCTTTGCTTTATTAATATCTTGCATGTTGTCAGCATAAGTTAAAGTAACAAAACTTAAAATTTTTGAATTATAAAAATTATGAAATGCTTTATGTATTAATCTTGTTTTAGTACGAATAGTACTATTACGTAACTTTTTATCATTAATACCTAAATTTTTAATACCGACTTCATTACGTTTATTATTTAATATAGCACTCATGGGTAAAATTATATTTTTAACATAAGCACCCTAATATATTTTTTTAATATAAAAATTTTCTTGCATATATAAAACTCCACGAATTTATTTAATAATTTTATATATTTTGTTAACAAAATAATCATAACACAAAAAACAAAATAATTAATAAATTATCTTGCGGTGAATTGTGTTACTTAATATTGTGTTACTTAATAAATATAATAATAACAAAATTTTTGCAAATATAATAAAAAATAACTATTAATTAAATTTAAAATTACTTGTTATTAACAAATAATCATTAATAAGAAAAACGAGGTGAATTTGATGAACCATTTACACTATAATCACTTGTTTTCTTTTGTTCATATTCATCAAAATAACATCTCGTACTTGATAAAGTTTCTGAATCATAACATTCTTCTTTTCCATCATTAGCATTAACTGTTGTAATGTCCTTTTTAGGTAATTGTGCTTTTAATTGTTTAATTTCTTTTTTCTGTTCTTCAATAATTTTTGTTAATTGTTCAATTGTAGCATCTTTTTTTTCAAACTCCGTTTTAAAAGCAATCGTTATTTTTTCTATTTCTTCTGCTTCTTCAGTTTCTTCTCATTGCGCTTCAACAAGTGCTTTAATCTTTGGTACTAAACATTCTAGATATGTATCAAGATTGTTATTAATGATTTGAAGTAAATCTTTTTCACTATTATTAATTTCGCTATTTTCATTATTATTAATTATTTCAGTTCTTGTAATAGGAAAAATTTTATTTAATTCTGAAATAAGTAGTTGATATTTTTTTTCAATTGCTTGAAATTTTGCCATAATTTCTGCTTGATAAATCTCCTTTTGTTTATTATTAGTTATCTCAGGAGTTTCATTATCAATAATTTTAATTTCTTTTATTATTTCTACTGCTTTTAAACTTTTCTTTATTTCTTTTTCACTTAAAAAAATATCATCAATTAATGTAAACTTAGTATATAAATTACAAAATTTTTTAGGTAAATAGTAATACGCTTGCTCTGCAATTAATTTTTTAATAAGATTTTTTCTACTTTCTTTAGTTAATATTTGAGAATTAGTCTCTTCACTATCATCAACTGCTAATACTAAATAATTATTATTTTCTGTTTTTAAGTAAATAAAATTTGATCATGGTAACTTGTATTGTTGACTATGATTTTTATATTTAACTTTAATAATTAATCCTGGTTGTAACGAATTATTCATTGTATTACTTAATTTATACTTTTCACGATCTCAAGAATTATTTTTAAATCATAAAATAAATTCATATAATGAAAGTGAAAAAAATTTAACAAATTCAGTAATACTTTCATAATACTTTTTAATATTTTCTTTTTCTTTATTAATATCTTCAGTAGTTTCAAGTCTTATTTTTTGTAAATTAATTTCTTTTTGCTTTTCTTCTATTTCAAGAGCTACTATTTCTTCTTGTTGGTTTTTCAATATTTTTTCTTTTGTTAATGTTTTGATTTTTTCAATTTGTTGATGATAATCAGTAATAACTTTTTTATCATTCGCTAAAGTTAAATCTTCTAATGTTCTTGATAATTGTTCATATGTTATTTTTTCATCTGCATTAATATTTTCTATTACTTTTAATTTTTTGCAAATAACTTCAATTGATTTTCTTTCCTCTGCAATTAATCACTGACAATTATTACTAAATTGTAGTTTAATTTTTTCAATTCTTTCAATATGTTTTTTTTCTAAAGCTAATGACTGTTCCAAATACTTGATTATAAAATTTGTTACAGAATTATTTGTAAATGATTCTTTTATTTTTTCTAATATAAAAAATTCATTCTCAATAGCACTACCAATTCTCATAATTTGTCATTCTAAACTATCAACAGCAAATTCTTCATTACTATTATTAAGTTGATAATAATAATCTATTATTTTGCAATCTTCAATATTACTAATAAATTTTGATAATTGGTGAATACTTTTTTCTAAGTTTTTTTGAAAACTATTAATATAATTCTCATCATGATAATCTTCTAAATCAATTAAAAACTGTTTTCTTTTAGTGAAACTTCTAATTAATGCTACTTGTTCTAGACATGCTTTAGCTTTTTCTAGGCTGTTATTATAACTAATAACAACTTTTTGGAAATCTTCTTTGAATCTAAATTCTTTAATATTTGCTTCAAAATTAATAAAATTATTACATAAGTCAAGGATTTTTTCTTTTCAATCTGATGATAAAAATTCATCTAAATTTTCTTCTTGGATAATTTGTTTTCAAAATTTAATTGTATTTTCAGAAAGTTTCAATTCAGGAAAATAGTGATTAAAATTTAACTCTGCTTGACATTGTTTAAATTTTATAATTGAAATACATTCATCTGGAAATTTTTCTTTAACGACATCTTTTAATTTGGTAATTAATTTATGTTCTTCATTAATAATTTTACATTCTTTCTTAATTCATTGTCATGAAGATTTTAAATTTATTAGTAAATTATCATCAAATACCAAAAAATCTACATTATTATAAAGTAAAAATAACTCTTTATAAACATGATGAATAATTTTTAAAAATCAAAAAAATGAATCTACTTTAATCAAACTATTAAAAAATAAAGTCACATCATTATTATTATTAATTATCTTTATTAATTGTTTGTAATACTTTTTTTCTATTTTTATATTTGCAACTTTTGCAAGTATTTCTTTTCTAAATTCTTTATATTTTTTATTGTAAAAACCTATATCTTGATCTTCTGTAGGCATTTTTTTTATATCCTTTCAAATGAAAAAACCCATCTATTTTAATAAAAATAAAACAATGGGTTTTAAAAACTTATTTTTTAAATTTTTATCTTAAAATATACAAAAGAGTAATTCCCAAATAAATTCGTTAGCAACTTATTTGGGAACCTAATTAACAATTTCTAAAATCTCTTGTCAATTAATTAATAATATCTATAGTTTATAGTTAAATATTAAATATAAACTACTGCTAAATAATAGCATTTATAAAACGTATTACAAATAATATACAAAAATCATACTTTATATAACATTATATTAATTTTATAAAAAATATTAACACTTTTTTATGAAATTAATTTTATTATTTAATAATCCGATTTGAGTCAAAATGCAATTAAGGTCTTACAAAATTGTTTTGTTAAACATAAAATTATTAATGTAATTTATAGAAATGAAGTTTTATTAGGTGGGGGTAATATCCATTGTTTAACACAACAATAACTATAATTTAAAAAAAGTTATTAAAATATTAATTCTCTTCCAAATTGAAAGAATTTTTGTCCTAACTTTATTCTAATATAATTGAATATCAAATATTAATTGATATTATATATAAAATAAAATTAATACAAAAAATACGATAACAATACTTTAAAAAGAATTCCACTGTTAATTAATTAACAGTGGAATTCTTTTTATTATTTAAAGAAAACTAACTTAATTCATTTTTAAATTCATAAATATGAATATCAGTTTTATCGACAACAAAACCAATAACATAAGAAATACCGCAAAGAAAATCAATAATTCTTCTACGATCATTTTCAACAGTTGCTGTTAGATTAATTTTAACTGGTTTTTGTAAAATCATTGCATTAGCAATTGATTCAATTTCTTGATAACTTTTAGGTGTAAACTCTTGTGTTTCTTCTTGAAAACTATTTTTATAATTATTAACTTCATCATTTTCTTTATACTTTTTACCTTTTCATCCCATAATAGTTAAACCCCTTTTCGTCTTCGTAAAAATGATGGTAAATCATCATCTACTTCCATTACTGCTTCTTGAACTAAGCTTTGTTGCTTCTCTTCTTTTTTCTTTACTTGTTCTTTCATTTCCTCACTTAAGTATTGAGTTTTATTAGTAATAAAATCATGATTATCAATTTTTGAACGATAAGTAAAGTTATTAGTTGTGACATCTTTTTCATCAAAACCTGTGGCAATAACTGTCACAATCATTTCATCATTTAAATTTTCATTGACAGCAACACCAAAAATAATATTAACATCATTACCAGCAGCATCACGAACTAAATCAACAGCAATATTGGCATCAGTTAATGTCATTGTTGTTCCTCCGGTAACATTAACAATAGCATTTTTAGCGCCTTTAATTGCTACATCATCAAGTAAAGGTGAAGAAATCGCCTTTGTTGCTGCTTGTTTAGCCTTATGTTCACCTTTTGACATACCAATACCAAATAAAGCATTACCTTTATTTTCAATAATAGTGCGAACATCAGCAAAATCTAAATTTATTAAGGCAGGAACAGCAATTAAATCAGTAATTGTTTGCACACCTTGTCGTAAAATATTATCTGCTTCTTTAAATGAGTCTTTAAGAGGAATATTACCAATTACTTGTAATAATTTATCATTGGAAATAATTATCATCGCATCAACTTGCTTCTTTAAATTTTCAATACCAACTACCGCGTGGGCATTGCGATTGCGTCCTTCAAATTTAAATGGCTTAGTAACAATGGCAATTGTTAATGCACCACATTCTTTAGCAATTCTAGCAATAATTGGTGCAGCACCCGTACCAGTACCACCACCCATACCAGCTGCGATGAAAACCATATCAGCACCATCTAAGGCACGTTTAATATCTGCTTCACTTTCAATAGCTGCTTGTTTACCAATTTCAGGATTAGCTCCTGCTCCAAGCCCTTTTGATAATTCTTTCCCTAAAATAATTTTATTTTCAGCAGGTGAAGCATTAATTACTTGGGCATCAGTATTAGCAACATAAAAATCAACACCTTGTACTTCTGCTTCAATCATTCTATTAACAGCATTGTTGCCAGCACCACCAATGCCAATGACACGAATTGATGCTAATTGTTCAAATTGTGAATTATTATTAGAACTCATTTTTTCCTCCTAATTAATAAAATAGTATTCTTTCAATTATTTAACTATTTACTACCATCATTATACTGATAATTTGGCTGAAAAGGGGAATTATAATGTTTACTATCATGACTATTAGGCTGTGTATAATGATTTAATTTTGATACAATTTCTGGTTTATATATTGATGAAATATAATTATTACTAAAAACATTTACTAAGTGTTGATAATGAGTATTACCAATTAACGTAGATCATTGATAACTATATGCACCAGGAGTTTGATTAAGCATATATTTTACTTCTTTTAATTTACTATACTTTTTAAAGTAATTAGCAAAGCCACATAAACCAATGGTAACTCCAGTAAAAATAATTTCCATATCTGAACTATTATTATCACTAACTTCATCAAGAAAATATTCAATACAAGCAATAATTTCATCAATTTGTTTTTTAACCGTTGTTTGTAAATCTGTTTTCGTTAACCGAACAACAGCTTTTGTTTGTTCATCAACATATTTGTCAACAACAACATCACATAAATAATTACTACTTATATTAATAATTTTTTGTAAATATTTTTCAGCTTTATCATAACCACAATGCATTTGTTTCATTAATGATTGAATTATTTGATTTCAACCAATTTTAATATTGGTTGTCGCAAATAATACTGAATTACTAAAAACACTAATTTTAGTACTATTAACATTTCAATCAATTAAAACTGTATTGCGATTAAAATCATTATTTTTGATATTACATACTAATGCAAATTGATCTAAAGTAACAGTTAATAATTCTGTTTGGGCATTAGTTAATACTGCAAGATGAGAATTATATAAAATTTTCGGTAATGAATAAACTAAAGCATCAACATGAACAACTTGTCCTTTCTTAGCAATTGGTAACTGTTCACTACCAATACCATGATCTACTTTAAAGTTGTATGGTTTAGTTAAACAAATAATTTCATTACTATCAATAATAATATTTTTGGCCATCTCAATTACCTTACTACAATCTTCATTAGTAATAATGTGATTAGGATCTTTAAAATCAAGTAATGCTTGTGATTGATAAATTTTTAAACTATTTGAAGGTAAAGTTAAAGCAATACGTTGTACTTTAATATTTAAAGTATTGTTTATCTTATTAATAACTTGTCTTAATAAATGACCAGTAACAAGTGGATTAATAATGACACCATTTTCTGAAAATTGTTCAGTATCAATAGTCTCTTTATATAAAATTTGAATTTGATTATTAACATAGTTATTAACCATAACTTTTAAACTAAAGTCTTCAATTTGACAAACAACATATAGTTCTTGAAAATTCATTTTGTTCACCTCCAAATAATTTTATAAATCAATATAAGTAATTACTCTTAGTTTTGCACTTCGTGCTCTTGGATTTTTAGCAATTTCATCAGCTTTTGGTACTAATGGTTTTTTAAGTACTAACTGATATTTTGTTTTTCAATTACTGTAAATTGGTAATTTTGCATATAATTGTGCTTGTGGATCAGTTATCGCATCATTGAAAGTTTGTTTAACAATTCTATCTTCTAAGGAATGAAAAGTAATAATAACAATTCTACCATTAGTTTTTAATAATTGTAAAGATTGTTGTAAAGAAGATTTTAATGATGCTAGTTCATTGTTAACAGCAATTCTTAATGCTTGAAAAGTTTTTTTAGCGGGATGATGATGCTTATTTAATATCCTTACTGGTAATGATTTTTTAATAATTGCAACTAATTGCAAAGTAGTATCAATTGCCTGATAAGTTCTTGCTTTAATAATATTTTTAGCAATACTACTAGCAAATACTTCTTCACCATAATTTTTAATAATACTTTTTAATTGTTGATAACTATAATTATTAACAATATTTCAAGCATTTAATTCTTGACTTTGATCCATACGCATATCTAACTTAGCATCTTTCATATAACTAAATCCTCTAGTACCATCATCAACTTGAGGTGATGAAATACCCAAATCATATAAAATACCATCAACTTTAGTAACATTTCTTTGTAAAAGTTCAGACCGAATATTAGCAAAATTACTTTTAATTATTTCATAATTATCTTTAAAATCTTTTAAAATAATATTACTATTATCAATAGCACTTTGATCTTGATCAAAAGCATATAATTTGCCAGAAGTAAGTTTTGATAGTATAACTTTACTATGACCTGCTCTTCCTAATGTACAATCAATATAAATACCATCAGGTTTAATATTTAAAAAATTAATCGCTTCTGTTAGCATTACAGCAATATGTTTAGTATTAATATTATTCATAATTTTTATATCTCATCTAAGGTAGCAGCGGCTGATTCAAATTTATCTTTAGTATTTTGGTTAAAACTATTTCAATTAGTTTCTGATCAAATCTCAATTTTATTAGACAACCCTATCATAATTACTTTTTGTTTAATATCAGCTAATATCAATAATGACTGTGGAATATTAATGCGACCTTTGCTATCAATAGTCAACTCTTCTGAATTGGCAAACACTTGTCTTGCTAAAATCCTCGCTTCTTTTTGACCTTCTGATTGTAACAAAATCTTATTTTGCCATTTAGTGAACTCAATTTCATTACGAATAACTAAACAGCCGTCAAATCCTTTAGAAACAATAACAATTTCATCATTATGAAAATAATTTCTAAATTTTGAGGGTATTATCATTCGTTTCTTTTCATCTAACGTTGATACTGATTGTCCTAGTAGCATAATATCACCCACACTTTCCCACTATTACCCATATTATATAATTTTTATTAAATAATTGCAATTGATTACTTTGTATGTATCATTAACAAACAAAATAATGAATACTAAATCACCAATATTATTAATTATAAACATCATATTAGCATATAAAATTAATTTTTCTTTCCAACTTAAATAATGTTAATAAAATAGCAAAAAACCCATTTAGCAATAACTAAATAGGTTTAATAACTACTTAAAATACCCCTTTGACTATAACCTTAAATAATAAAATATCAAAATTAATATTGTAATTAATTATAATTTTCTAACATAAATAAGGTTATTTTAAAATCTTTACTTGTTAAAAAATTATCATTTTTGAATGTTATATCATAACTTTTATTATCCAAATTATTTTTAATCTGATAACTTAAAATTACACTAACATTACCATCATCATGAATAAACTTATTCATTACAATGTTATTTAAAGTAAAATAAATACTATTATCAAGATCAAAATATTTAGTATACATCTCTTTGTATAAATTTTCTTGTTCTATTAACATATTATTAATAATACCATTTTGTGTTTTATTAACTATTATATTTAGTAAAGAATTTAAACTACTAGTAGGAGTCTTTAATCAATTAGATAAACTAGCAAGCACACTACCTTCTTTAAAACTAGTTTCACCATCAAATTGAACACCTAACATTGCTAATATTTCTTTAGTCTTACTATTATTATCTATTGGGTGTTCAATCATATATTTAAGATTGTTTAATGCTTTAATAAAATCGTTACTACCAAAAGTTAAGTCTAAATATGTTGATAAATCTTGTAAATCAATAACTGGATTTACTGTTAAATATTTATTAGTAAAATCAAATATTTTATTAATTGTTTCATTAATTGGAACTTGTTTAATTGTTGTTTCTAGATTATTAACAACTTGTTTAGGAATATCACTAATAGCAGAAATAAAAGAAAACTTATCTTGAATTTCAGATAGTGTTCAATAAGAATCAGTCCATGCAACAGTAACTTTTGTAATAATGTCTTCACCAAAAGGTCCAGTCATTAAATTAGTTACTAGTTTAAGCAAATCATCTTTTGATGATATTAACTTTTGAAAAACAGTTAATACTTCTTTTAATTGAATTGTATTATTTTTAATTAATGTTTTATCATCTCAAGTAATACTATCAAGACCAAGCGTTGGATTAGTTAATTTTAATACTTCACTTTTAAGAATAGGAATTATTGTTTTGATTAAATAAGGTCATGCTTCTGAATTTGTTAAAATTTTATCAAGACTAGCACTAATTGTAGTATTAAAATTAGCAACATTAAAACCAGAAGGAATACCTAAAGTATAAGTAATATTATCAGTAATCATTTCACCAATATACTTCCCTGATACTAACTTAAATAAATAATTAAAATTAGCACCCTCTATATATTGATAAAATTGATTTCATTTTCAATTACCTGCTCTATCTTTAACATAATATCACTTTTCATTTTTTGGAATATTTCAAGCCTGTGCAAATGTTGCCTTTTTTGCCATATAATCTTCCATTTTTTGTAAAGTAGTATTACCAGTAAAACTAGCTTCTTGATCTCAATCGGTCAATAATTGTTGAATAATAGTTGTTACAACTGGAATATAATTAGCATAAGATAAATAATCATCAATGTTTGGAATAATATCTTTAATATTTTTTAATAACTCAACAATACTATTATCTGATAAAAAAGAATTATTTAAGTAATCTTTAATCTGTGGTAAAATGCTATAATAATTACGATAATTAGTAATGTTTGCATTAATAGTGTTAACTGTTGACTGATTAATACCATTACGTTGAAATAGAGATTGAATGGTATTAATACTATTACCATCAAGTTTATTAGTTCAGTCGTTTATAAAGTCAATGCCAGTGTTACCAGCAGTAAGATTATTAATATCAGTAGCATGACTTTGACTATACATAATTTTTAGTAAATCATTAGTATTAAAGCCTTTATTTTTACCAATTAATAATGCTTTACCAACAATGGAAGTTTCGTTAGCATACTTAGTTGCTGTTTCAAGATCAACATTACCATTAGTAAAATTATTAGTACTAATATTATTTGTATCAATTGTAAATGCTAAAACTGATGTACTGGAACTTAATAAAAAACTAGTTGTAAAAAATAAAGTTAATTTTCTTCTCATGTCTTACTCTCCATTAATAATTTGCTTTTAATATTATTATAAACTATTATCAAAACTTGTACAGAAAATTTTGATATAACATCAAAAGTAAAAATTTTATTATTAATTTTTTACTTATTTATTTTCTAATAATTTATTAAATTTATAACTAATATTATTTTTTTCTTGATTTTTCATTACTTGAAAATTTTTCAATTATTTTTTCTAAGATATTCAAAATTTGTTTTGGAATATCAGCAAAAAATGAAACAATAAAACTATATTTAGTTTGAAACTCAGATGTTGTAAAGCAAAAAACAAGTAATCCACTAGAAACTTTGACAATACTAACTTCATTAAAAGATCCAACCATTAAATCATTTATTAATTTAAGTAAATAATCTTTTCTTGATAACATTAACTCTTTAATAACAACTTAATATATTTTTTAATTACAATGAACTATTTTTGATTAATGCTTCATCATCTCAAATAATACTATTAATACCAAGCGCGTTGGATTAATTAATTTTAATATTTTACTTCTAATTATTTATTATTCATAGTTTAAATTTCGTGCTAATTTACCATTATCAAATATAAACATTAACAAAAACCACAAAATTATGTAAAAATCCTATTTGTATGTAAAAATCAGATAGAAACCATAAATTAAATAAACATATTATCTAAATAATATTGTTTTTGTTTTTCTAATAAACTTAATTGTGCTTTGATTAATTCAATTTTCCTATCAATAATAGTAAAAAATTGTGCCACTTTTGTTTGTTCATTAATATTATTTGTCAAAGAAATAAAAACATTTTTTAATATTAAAAAATGCCTTTTATATCCACTTTGTGAAACATTATTTAATAATGCTGAATAATAAACAAATTTTAAATTAAAATTTTTAAAACTATTACTTAATTCTAAAAGTTTTATACCATCATCTGCAACAAAAAAAGATTTATCAATATATTTTAAAATAGTTGTATGATCACCAAAAAGAATGATTGGTAATTGTTCTACTAAATTACTTTTTTTAATATATAAATCAATAAAATCTTTTTTTTGAGATATTAAGGGTAATTTTGTATTTGATTCAAAATTTTTTTTAATTTTTAAAGATTTTATTGTTATTAATACTTCTTGAATTTGTTTTAAAACTCATTCATCATTAAAACCTTTAAATCTAATTTTGGGATAACCTTTTTCATTCACAAACATATTATTTAAGTAATATTGTTTTTGTTTTTCTAATAAACTTAATTGTTTTTTGACTAATTCTATTTTTTTATCAATAATAGTAAAAAAAATACCAATTTTATTTTGTTGGATAATATTAGGAATTTTAACTTGTAAATTTAATAACAATGTTTTTGATAAATTATATCTAGTAAAACCATTAGCCATTTTAATAATTTTTTCCCTATATTGAATTGATAAAAGTAAAAAAAGTAAAAAAATTGAATTTATGACTCTTATATTAATTATTCTAAAACAAGAACAAAAACTATTTAAGTAAACATTGTCAGTGTCTGAATTAAAAATAGAACAAAGTCCTACTTCATTATAAGTTTCTGAAGTCATCGTAAATAAAATATCACCTTTAATTAAACGATTTTGGTTCTCATTTTTATTAATATTTACATATTTTAAAGAATCAATTTTTATAAACCTATTATTATAAATATTTGTATATGTAACATAGTAAAAATTAGAATTATTTACTTCAAAATCGGCTTTTGTTTTTTTATAAAGTCCACGAAAAAAAATTCCAATATCATTAAGCTTATATCTTTTTCATTCATCATTAAAACCTTTAAATCTAATTGTGGGAAGCAGAGATTTATTCATTATTAATCACCAAATCTTTTAACATTAACTTAAATTCTTCATCTAATTTTTGAATTTCTTTTTCATTATTAATTAAGTTATCTTGTAATGCTTTAATATTAATCATTTCTTTTTCTGTGGTATTATCAATATAACGAGCAATATTTAAGTTATAATCATTTGCTTTAATTATTTCAATAGCAACTAAATTAGAAAATTTATCAATAGTTTTTCTTTGATTAAAAATATTAATAATTTTAATAATATTTTCATCAGTTAACGTATTTTTATTTCCTTGCTTGGCAAATTCTTTTGAAGCATCAATAAACAAAATGGCATTATCACTTTTACATTTTTTCATCACAATAATACAAGTTGGAATTGATGTACCATAAAACATATTCGCTGGTAAACTAATAATAGTATCAATTCAATTTTTTTCAATCATATATTTTCTAATAATTAATTCAGCATTACCCCTAAACAAAATTCCATGAGGAATAACAACGGTCATTACGCCATTAGCAGTTAATTTATAAATCATATTTTGAATAAAAGCAAAATCAGCTTTTGTTTTTGGTGCTAATTTGCCATAAGCACTAAATCTTTCATCACTTAAAAATTTTTGATTTGCCGATCAATGAGAACTATATGGTGGATTGGCAACAATTATTTCAAATTCTTGTCCTTTAAAACCATCATCCTCTAATGTATCACCATTATAAATATCAAATTTATTATACTTTAAACCATGTAGCATCATATTCATTCTTGCGATATTATATGAGTTAGTTTTTAATTCTTGACCATATAAATGACCAATTTTTAATTCTTTATGCACTCTTAATAGTAATGAACCTGAACCACATGTTGGATCATAAACAGTTTTAATTTCCGTTTTTCCTTGACTAACTAATTTCGCTAATAATTTAGAAACAGGTTGTGGTGTATAAAATTCACCTGCTGCTTTTACTGATTCCGAAGCAAATTTACTAATTAAATATTCATAGGCATCACCTAAAATATCAATTTCTGATTCATTAATTTCAAAATTAATTTCATTAATTTTTAACATTACTTTAGCAATGATTTTACTTTTCTCGACTTCTGTTTTTCCTAATTTACTAGAATCTAAATCAACAGCATCAAATAAATTTTCGAATTCTTTTGCTGATGAATGACCAACTGTTGATGCAATTAATTTTTTAAATGCTTTTCTTAATAAGAAGATATCAAATTTTCCCATATTAATTTTATTAATTATTGTTTGTCATAAATATTCTGGTTCAATATAATAGCCAGCACTATCATTATCATATAAAACTTCTAAAAAATCATTACGATATTTTTCATTAGTTAAAGCAGTTTGATAATCAATACCTTCCATTGTTAAATCTTTTGCTAATATCGATTGGACATTATCTGATAAATAACGATAAAATATTAATCCTAATATATACTCTTTATATTCGGATGGTTCCATTGTCCCACGTAGCGTATTAGAAATATCTCATAACTTAGAAAACAACTGTTGTTGTTGGACATTTTGTTTTTCATGTGTTGTCATAACATCTTTTCCTAACTTTCAAATTTATTAATTAAATCAATTATATCTAATTCTAATTCTTTTTTTATTATATTTTTTGCTTTTATTTTAGAGCTATTCTTATTTTATAGGAAAACAATATTCACTAATAATTTCATTAATATCTAATTTATCTATATTACATTTTTTACTTATTTTTATTATTTTTAGTTTTTCTTCTTTTACTAATCATTTAGCCATAAAAAATGAACACTTTCATTAAAGTATTTTTAACACAAATGTTACATTTTGTATCTACTTTATTCTAGATGATGATTGCATTTTTTTGATATCAATAAATTATTATTTGGTGTTGAATCATTAATGATTATTTTATTAAAAACATTCATGAATTTAATTGAATTATTATTTTTATGTCTATCATGATCATAGTTTTGTTGAGGACATCTTTGATTATGACAATTATTAAATAAATAATTAATCAAATGTAAAGGATTTAATACACAACGATGATGGCATAAAATATCAATAATATTTACTAACAAATAATTATCATTGTTATTAGTTTGCAAGTGATATTGCATTGGTTTTTCTAAAATATTAAAAACATCAAAAGCAGCATTATTATGGTTAACAATATCTTTTGTTTCTAAATATTTTAACATTTCTATTAATGCTTTATCTTTTGCAAAATTATTATCACTTACTTCAATATTATTAAAATTAACAATGTTAATATTTGCATCAACTTGTTTTGCACAATAATATTTTATTTTTTTGACATTACTTATTTTATTTCATAATTTGAATAAAGAAACAAATAATATAATAAAACTAACTAACAAGATAATAATCATAATAATAATTGAAATAATTACTAGTTTCATATAATACTTCCTAACTATATTTAAAATCATATAACTTAATTTAATATTTTAAGTTTATAAAGTAAAATAAAATTTATTAAAAATAATAACGTTTAGTTGAGCCTATTTTTCTTTCAACTAGACTAAATAAACTAAAAATAAATATAAATCTTAAAATTTCAATACCAATTAAAATAAAAAGCACAGGTGCGATATGCTTAATAAAATTAGTAATACTTTCTTGATATTCATCAGGTCTTGCTAAATTAGGACTAAAATAAAGCACAACTAAAGTTAAAACAAAAGATAAGGTAGCAATAATAGCATTTAATGGTATTATCACTAATCCAGCACTTACTTTTTTAATAACATCCACTTTCAAATTTTCACTTTTATTACGTAATTTAAAAAGATAATAATAAATAACATAAAAAGAAATAATAAATAATATATTAGCAATATCATCAAAGAAAATTTGAATTGGTGGGTGATCACTATCAACTAAGAAATGCAATCAAGGTTCAATAATACCAATTACCAATGTATAATATAATCCAATAACAGGTAAGGCAAAAGCAATAATTAATGAATCAAAAATTCTTAATGGTAAAATTACTCCCATAAACTGAATAGGTATTTCAATCAATGAAAAAGCAACAGCTAATCCTAATAAAATACCGGTTAAAGTAATATTAAAAATTTGTTGTTTTGAATTAATCTTTAATTTTTTCTTATTTTTGATATTGATTTGTGGTGGTGCTTTCTTAACACTTTTAACTCTCATTATACTTCTCCTTTGATAATACAATTAAATACTTATTTATAAAAATTATAAATTAACTTTTATCAAAATTCAAGTAATTTATCAAAATTTTATAAAAGTCAATACTTATTAAGTAAAAAGAAAAAAAACTTAAAATAAAAATATAATTCAAAAAATATTAATTATTATCCATGAAGATAGATAATTTACTATCATTATTCAAATTTAATATAAGTATTTCATTTAGAGCAACTGACAAAGCAAAATCAAAAGAATTACCAATATTCAAAACTCAACAATCAATAATAAATTTAATGAAATTAAAAACAATATTAGTATTAAAGATTAAAATGTTGAATTAAAATTTGTACTGGCCTAACTAATAATAAATACAAAAACAAAACTGAAGTAAACTTAATTAAATTAAATGGAACAAATATAATTCAAATCTTATTTTTAAGATATCCTGCTCCATACATATCCAAAATAAAAGCTCAATTATAAAAAGTAATAATTAAGGATACTAAAACACAGGTAATAACAACGGTTGGTATTTCAACAATCATTAATCGCTTTCAAGAATTACTAGGTTGTTCTTTTCAAAACAGTAATAGTTTAAATAACAATTTAAAGCTACTATACAATAATAATAAAGTAATAGTACTTAACATATAAGCAAATTCACCAATTGGTTCACCATTATTACCAGAAGGAAAATGAGGTAAAATTAAACTCAATCAAGGAACAATGATAGCAATTAATAAACTATAAGGAAGTTTAACAATTAATGTTGCAATTAAATTAATAGTATTGCCAAAATCAATCTTTAAAAAATCCAAAAAAATTGGTGGTGTTTCTAATAAAGTCATTAACGTAGTAACTGCTAATAAGACACTAATTAATGCTATCTTATGCGTAGTTAATTTAAATGAATGATTAACATAACTTTTAAATTGTTGCCATTTTTGCTGATATTTTAAATTCATTTGTTACTCCTTAGATACATTATTATTTTAATTATATATAAAAAAAAGCTTATTTATTATATAATAAAATTAATTTTTAAAAGGAGATGAAACATTAATGAATAAAAATAAAAATAATATTGTCCAAATGGTTGTTGAAATTCCGAAAGGCACTAGTAATAAATATGAATACGATTGAAAAACAAAAACGATGATATTAGATCGTGTCCTTTATGGTGCTAATTTTTATCCCGGTGAATATGGATATATTGCTGAAACTTTAGATTATGATGGTGATCCATTAGATGTTATTAGTTTAATAACTTATCCAACTTTTACTGGTTGTTTAATGGAAGTTAGAATTTTAGGAATGATTAAAATGATTGATGGTGGTGAAGTTGATACTAAATTATTTGGCGTTGTTAATGCTGATCCACGCTTTGATGACTATCAAGAATTAAAAGATGTCCCACAACATTTACGTGATGAAATTGTTAATTTCTTTTTGCAATATAAAGAATTACAAAAAAAGAAAGTTATCATTGAAGGTTGAGGTGATTTAAAAGAAGCACTAACTGAACTTACAATATGTAAAAATATGTTCAAACAATTTGAAAACGAAATGAATACTTTACCAAAAGTAGAACTAGTAGCGCTATTAAATAAAAAGTAATAATTTAAAATTAAATTAAGACAACTAAATAAAAATACTAAATAGATGAATAACTATTGATAAAAAAATTAAGTAATTTTAAGTCGTCCCAATACTTATGATACTGCTGAACATTACATTGCATGATCGAAGTTAAAATTTTGAGAAGGGTAACTAGTAAAACGAATTTAAATCAGTAGATCTATTTATTAATTTTATTAAACTAATCTCTAGGTATAGATAAAGGTTAATAAATAATTATGGTATATATAATAATATATAAATATGATGAAAGTGAGAAAATAATAAATAAAGAAAAAATAAAAAAGGAAAATAAATAAGATATATGAATAACATATATAAAAATAAAAACCTAATAAATTTGACAAATAATTTTGATAAATATATAATTAGTATTTAATTAAGTATCGTTTTTGTTTTGTTTTTTTTTATAGTTTATAATTTTTTTTATTTTGTGTTATTATATTGTTGTATTAATTAATAATTAACTATTTAGCATTTATGCTTCAAGCGAAAGGTAGTTTTTTTGTTATGCAACAAGATTTTTATATTAAAAAGGTTTTTTATGCTTGTTATGTTAAAAATGTGGTTTTACCTATTTCTTTTTTAAATAATGTTGGAAATTTTAGGGGTAAATGTTATGTTGGTAATAAACAAAAATTAAGAAATAATACTGTTCGTACTAAAACTAATTTAATACAAAAAGCATTGCATAATTTTTATGATAGTAAAATGTTAAGTTTTGTGACTTTAACTTATGCTAATAATATGCAAGATATTAAAAGAGCAAAAAAAGATATTCGTTTATTTTTTATTAAATTAAAAAAGTGATGAAATGACCCTAAACGTGCTAAATATTTAGGAGAATTAAAGTATTTTTATGTTTATGAATATCAAACTCGGGGTGCTGTTCACTTTCATATAATTTTTAATAGAAAGGTATATAAAAGTTTGTTAACACAATGTTGAAGTCATGGTTTTTATGATTTAAAAGTGGTTAAGAAAGGTACAAATGAGTTTGTTATTAAATATTTGGGTAAATATGTTACAAAAGCATTAGATGATGTTAAATCTATAAATCAGACAGATGTAGGTATAAAAGCATATTCTTTTTCTCGTAATTGTAAAAATCCTATTGTAGTTCGTGGTATTAAGAAATTGACAATTGGAGATATAATTAAAGCGAGTTTTAATGCAACAAATATATTTTATTTTAAATCTCAAAGAGACAGAAACGGTGATACTGTTATGATTGGTGGTATTATTGAAAGTACTGTTGTTAATGATTATTTTAAAGATTATGAAGATTATGAAAAATATGTATATTTAAGTGTTTTATCGCATAAGCATTATTTACGAACCAGTGAAATTGGTTATTTAATTCATAAAGATAAAGATGTTTTGACTTGGATAGAAAAAGTTTTTGGTAATAAAGTTGAAAAAATAGATTTTAAGAAAAAAAGTTTTGCATTAGAAAAGAACTAGTTTTTTTATATTTTTACTTGTATATATATATATATATATATATAATGTTATTTGTAATTATGCTTTTATTCGCTTGAAAGTATAATTACATTTTTTTTATACTTTTTTTTGTTTTTTATGTTATTATTTATATAAATATTTATTTGTTTAATAATTGCATTAATGTAACGAGTTAATAGTAGTAAAGGGTTATTAAGAGTAAATATTTAACTATTACAATTGTTTAAACAATTTCAAGCGAAGGATAATTAAATATTTACTTTTTTTGTTTTTTTTAATTATTGCAAGTTGTTTAAACATAATAGTTTTATTAAAGACAATTTAATATTTTTACGTAATGTATTTATATATATTTATTATGATTTTTTTAAAAGAAAGTGAGGTTGCCTCTGTCTCTGTTCATTAAAAATCAGGTTAAGTATGTAGGGTAATTTATTCTTTTTCCTATTCGCTTGGGATTTTTTTTATTTTTAAATAAATTAATAAAATAAAAGAGTGGGTAATAAAGCAATATTAATGGTGGGTGCCAGCTAGAGCCTTGGCTGGTGGCACCGTGGCGTTTACGCCACTGGGATGAGTTGCGAAGCAACTAGGGGCAAAGCCCCTATATACTTGATATATAAATAAGGAGAATAAAAATGAAAAAAAGATTAAACTTAATAACAGCAATTAGTGTAATTGGTGGATCATCATTAACTATGATAGCCTGTGATAGTGCTAATACTACAAACAACAAAGATACGAAAATACCTGAATGACCAACAATACCAGTATGACCAAATTTACCAAAATCACCAAAATCACCAGAATTAGAAGTTGATTATCAAAAAGGTTTTGAAACATGATGAAATAATGCTTCTAAATGACAAAAAGCAGTATTTAAAGATGGTGTTAAGCATGAGGGATTAACTGATGTTGAGTTTTATAAGAAAGCAGTTAGTAAAAATTGAAGATGATTAACAGACAGAGGATAGTTATATTATTTTTAATTGATATTTTTTTAAATTAATCTAAACGACTTGATAAAGAGATTTTGAATTTGAGAACAAAAGAAAGTTTAGGATAAGATATGAGTAATCATATACAAAAACTAATTTGCATCTTAATTGTTCCTTTATATGCAGCACTAGTCTTTGCTTTAAAAGAAGCATTAGCAATATTACCAAATATTGAGGTTGTAACTTTTCTATTAGCATTTGCAGCACTAGTTTTTCCATTATATATGTCACTTACGATTCCTTTAATTTTTGCTTCTTTAGAAATCTTACTTTATGGTGCTAATACTTGAATATTTTTATATTTTAGTGCTTGACCAATATTAGTAATAATAATTTGCATATTTCGTCATTTAATTAAAAAGTATTGATGAATTTTTATCATTATTACCAGTTTATGAGGTTTTACTTTTGGAACATTCGATTCTCTTATTCATTTAATATTATTTGGTAAATCTAGTTTTTATCTTTACTGATTATCTGGTTTAAGTTTTGATGCCATTCATGGCATTGCTAATTTCATGTTTAGTAGTTTTTTATATAAGCCAATTATAAGTATTTGAAATAAACACTTGCAATATTATATTATTATCAATAATAATCTTGAATAATAAATTTTAATGTATGATTTTTATAAATTAGCTTTCATATAAATTTACCTTTGGTTTGTATTTAAAAAGTTGATCCAGATAGATGAAAATATATAGTAGAAAATTAAATAAACGATCTTAACAAATTATTAAACGAGTTTTAAATTCACTTACAAAAAGTGAATTTTTTATTTACTTAAGGTTAAGGTATAGAAGCTCGTTAATTGTAAGGAAGAAAGGAGACTATGTACTTGGCATGCACTAATAACTTTATCAATAAATCGATTAATTTTAGCAATTGAAAATTTAGGTTATATTTTATGACAAAAACAAAAATATAATATTGATTTTACTAGAAAATACGAAAATAAAACTAGTTATCAAGGATCATCAGAAATCAAAACCGAAACAATTACTGGTGAAGAGTTATATCAACAACTCAAACAAACAATTAATAAAATTAAAAAAAATATTTTGGTAATAAAAAACTATTAACCCTGTAGTTAAATAAATTTAATATCGATTATTTAATCATTCATTAATTATTGGTACATTAATGAATTCTAAGGGCTGGTACCTATGGGAGCATAACGATGTTGTCTATAATATTCATTAATTGTCTTTAAATTATAAAGGTAGACGAGAATAATTTAGACTCAATATGCAATTGTATGTTAATCTTAACACTTGTAAAACATAAGTCAATAATAATACTTAGTTTTATAATTTAAAAATTCTTATTAAATAAATTTTTAATAAGTTTTATTTTATTTTTAGTTATTTTTACTTTATCTTTTATTTTATAATAACTGTATTGCCGTGTTTATTTGATAGCATTTAAAATTAACCATTTTTGAATACATATCAATATTATACGTTCTACCACCAATCATATATTTTAAGATTTGTTTAATATTAGTTTCAGTAAAACAACCAATATTTTCAATTAATGCTTGATTTAATATGCCATCTTTTGCATTAATAAAATATCCAACTTTTAATTTTGGATATTTTAATATTAATGAATTTAAAAAATCAATTAATTCATAATACTGACCTTTTGAAAATAAATTTTGTGCATATTCATAATGTAATTGTGTAATTTTATTTTTCCTTCTTCCTGCCATAATTCCAAGAAATAAAACATGAAAAGCATGAAATTTATCTAAAATAAATTTAGCATTTAAAATTTTAGCAGTTTTTCTAATCCATTTTGCACTATCTCCACAAACTATTAATTTGCTTGGTCAAAATTTTCAAAATACAAATTACCATATTTTTCAATTAATTTAGCAGTTTTTTCTGCACCAATTTCCGTTTTTGATACTCTTATTTTACATGCAGCTCTTTTATTAATTAATTTTCCATTTTTCTTTTTACCAGTACACATTACTAGTAATCTCATAGAACATTTCTTACAATTTTTATTACTATGTTTATCATTAAACTTAAACTTTCTATGACCATCATCAATATTTACATATAAAACTTGATTTGGTTTTAACTTTATTTTAGGAATATTAGTTTTTGATAATTCAAATTTTTTATATGTTCTACAAACAGTACTACTACTTATTAAATCATTAATAAAAGTATCACAAACATCACGATATCTTTTTCCGTCAGTAAAATATTTTAAAATTTGTTTAATAACATCTGGTGCAAGTTTACTATACTTTTTAACACCAAGATATACATCTAGTAATGAAATAAATTCAGTTTTTTGTGTTTTTTTGTTATAATATCTACAAATACGTCGCTTATAAATTAATAAGCCTTTTTTTGTTTTTAATTTTCTTTTTCTAAATTTACATGGTTTATATATAGATTTATCACATTCATTTCATAGTATGTCATCTATTTTTTTAAATAGTTCTTCTGTTTGTTTTAAATTTAATTCATCTTGATTAAAGTAATGTTGTTCTCAATTAAAATGATTTTGAAATAATAACATTCTTTCTTTCCTTTCTAAATTTATTAATAATTAATTTTAACTTATATATGCTAACTAAGGAGTAAATATGCCATTCATTAGTAGTTATGCACAACTAAATAAAAAATATGATCTTAATTTTAGTGATAATAATTATGGTTTTAGTTGAGATATTTTTAAAAATTTTGCTGGTGATGAATGAGCTGAATATTTTACTACTAATTGTTTTTTTCGTTTTGTGCCAACAGCACGTTTAACGCGTAAAACATGAAACTGTTTAGCATTTGTTTTTTTTATTTGTTGTAATTTTAGTGATAGTAGTGTCCAACAAGTAAGACGATATGAAAATACCCACCCTGATACAACTATTGCTGATGCTATGAATGTTTGTAAATATTTAAATGATAATTACGAAATTAACTTATTACCTAATAATCAACATGGCATTAAATGAAATATTACTAAAGATGGTGGTAGTATTATTTTTCCTAATAATCAAAGGATTGATTTCATTGGTTATGCCAATGGAAATAAGATTTTTGGAAAAGCTGCTGCAGGTAGTAGTTTCTTATGTTCACGAACTGATGAAATTATCATGTCAGAAGAAAAAGAAACTTTAACAGAAAAACAGTTAACTAATCGTTATAGTCGTTTAGCTACATCGATGTTTAGAAGTACAAGAATTAAAGTTTCCAATCAACCTATATTTGAGTTTAGTTGAACCTTTCTTGATACTAATATTTTAAGTCCCACTTATAATCAAAAAATTACTAGATATTTTCATAAGAATTTTTTTATTAGTTTTACCTGTAATCCCTACGATAAATATCATCCTTTTTATCAAAAATATGCTACTCCATATTTACCATTAAATATTACTGTCATTAATGGATTACGAAAAACAGGTAAAGTTTGATATGAAAACGAAAATGAATTTAGTGAGTTAGGAATTTTTGTATTACGTTTCACTTTAAAACCATTCTGAGAAAAATTACCAGAAGTAAGTCGTAAATTAATGTTACAAATGAAAAAAGATAATCCTAGTGAATTTTTAACTGCCTTTGAGGGATTAGAATATAGTGATGATGATGCTACGCAATTTCCTTTTAAAAAAGTAATTAAATATTGACAATCATATAGTTTACAAGATTTTTATAATCAAGATAAAGCTATGTATAAATTTGATTTTTATTTAGTTGGTGTTGATTGAGCAACTGGACATAAAGACCATACTGTATTTATGGTAATTGGTTTTAAAGAATATAATAATACTGGATATTATGATGCTTATATTATTTGTGAATTAGTAGTTACACCAAATGATTTTATAAATGAAAATGAAAAAATTAATGCTTATGTCAATGAAATTTTGGGATTAATGGATAATTTTGAAAATTTTTCACAAACAATTTATTTTTATGATAATAATGCAAGAACAGCTATTGATTGATTAAACCAAAAATTAATTGATGAACATAATACTATTCTTATTACCCAAAGTGCGATTAAACATGCTTCAAATCTAAATCAAGAAGCAGGATTAACTAATAGAGTAGTTTGAATGCGTAATATTATGAGTTATGGAAACTTTTATGCTAATAAAAATGATTTACCAAAAACTACACAATGTTTAGAAGAATTACGTTATGATCAAACCAAAACTAACATTCCAGATAAAAATATGTACCAAGATCCTTATGATGCTCTGTTTTATGCACTATATCCATATAAAAATGTAATTAGGGGTAAAAATAATGCTACTGTGAAAAAAAGTATCTTCACATTTGCCATATAATAAACAAGTGACATACAATTAATAGTATAGATCTCACAAAATAAACGCCTTTAATTTAGGCGTTATTTTTCATTTAAAAGCATATTTGTAAATATAAGTAAATAAATATAATTATTTTAAAAAATATCTATACTTATATATAGATATTAGAGTTTAGAATGAGATTTAAAAAAATAATAGAATTTTTACAATTAAAAAAAATTAAATTAAAAAGTATTTTTTCTTTTTTAATTATTTTTTATATTTTGTAATAACTATATTGTAAAAAGGAGCAAATATATTATGAAAACATGAATAAAAACTAATTTTTATAAAATAATATCAATTTTAGCATTATTTTTAGCAACAACTAGTTTAATAGTTGGTTCAGTAGCACATCATAAAACAAATAAACTAAATTATTATTTAGATTATGATTATGAAGCACACTGGGGGGAGCACCTATTTGAGCAGAAAAAGTAAATAATTATCATAAAATAAAATTATATTTTGGAATTAAACCATCAAAACAAGATGATATAAAATGAAATGGTATTTATCCTGAAGGATATTTTGATAATTAAATTTCTAAATTAATATAAGAAATATTTTCATTATATTTATCAAATAAATTAATATTGGTTAATTTTATTTCTTGTTTATCTGTTATTAAAATCAAATCATAATTTCCAGAACCAAATATGCCACTAATTTCTATCCGATTTAAATTATTAATCGGATTTTCAATTTGTAATTCAAATTCACTATTTTTATCAATTTGTGAAATTTCTTGATAAAATTCTAATTTCGAAAATAATTGAGATTTATTTGAACCATATAAATTTAAAGCATTTTCAATTTTATTTTTGTCAATAATTGTTCTTGTAAAATATTTACCATATTCACCATTACCTAATGTTCAATCAACAGGAATTAATGACGGAATATTATTACTTTCTAATTCATTGGTTATAGATAATCAGTTAAATTGGTTATCATCTAATTTAAATAATTCATTTTGACTAATATCATTATTTTTTAATTTAACGTTATTAATATCTGTAAAGTCAAAATATGCAGATTTTAATACTACTTTTACATCTTTAAACTCTCAAACTTTATCAGGAGTAGAATGTATAGGATTTGATTTTAACTCAAAATAATAAGGTAATAATAATTTATAATCATCATTTAAACCATTATTAATTGACATTATTGAATAAATATTTTTTGATATAATAGTTACTATTTGTTTAAATATTTGAACTTGTGGTAAATTAATATAATTAGGATAATCTAATTCCCACTGTTTAAATAAGTTAGTAATAACATCACTTGGTTTTTGATTTTCAAATTTAGCACGTAATTTTGCAATTTCTCAATCTACATTTTTAGGGTCAAATGATACGCCATCAAAGTTTCTATTATAAGTATATGTATAGGTTAACATATCTAATAATACTTTTTGTAAACTATCAATTGGTGGTTTATCATTTATTTCAATTTCAATATCATGAAATTTATTTGTTGTAGTAATATTTAAAACAAAATCAGCTGTGGTTCAAGGCAAATGCCATACTTCATTATCTTTTAATTCTTTTTCTTCATTTAATGGTCATAATTGTGGACTATTAGTAACTTTATAACCTAATTTAGTATATGTAACTCTTGCATTATTAAAAATTTCTTTTCTTGTTTCTTTACCACCACCAATAGCAATTAAATCTAAAATTGATTTTTCTTGTCCTATAAATTGTTTTGCTAAATTTCACGGTAATATCTGTTCACTAAATCATTGTTGTAATATTCTAACTTTTGGTTGCGTTTCAATCGGCATTGATAACAAGGGAAATGCTATCTTATCTTTAACAAATAACTTTGGGTATACATTCCATATTGTCAACTTCACCAAGTACCTTTATATTGCCAAAAATCATGCTTCTAGGGGCTTTAATTTTTAAATCCGTAACTTTGGTATCTTTATCTAATGGTTTTTGGCATTTAATAATGATTGGATAACCATCACGAGTTTTAAAATCTTTAATTTTAATAATAGTAATGCTTTTAGTACTTCTAGTTTTTGGATTTTGATAAGGTTGTGAATAATTATTAATAATATATAAATTATCAATATTATTATCAGTTAACGGTTCATTAATCGATACTGCATATAACTTAAATTGATTTAATAATTCTATTTCTTGAAAAATTAAGTTTTTAATATCAGTCATACTATATTCAACAGTATTATCATTAATATTTGTACTTGCTCTTTGATTTAATTGCATAGTAAAGTCTGATGTTTCAGCTGCAATAGTTTTTAATACTTTATCAATATCAATAAAACCAATTTTAATAGTATTTGCTGAAAATCTTAAACTATTATTTTCATTATTTTTAAATAAACGTTCAATTTCATAAATATAAATTGTTCTTTTTTTAAATTCATCATAAGCTCTATTAATATCAGGGTCACTAGTAGCACGCATCATATTAGTAAAGTCATAAGGGATATTATCTATTAAATAATCATTTTCTACATCTGCTTGATTAAGTTTAGTTTGCTTTTGTTTCTGTGGAAACTTGGTTTGTGGTTTGTTGTCTTGGTTGTCCATTGTTTTCTCCTATTAATTGGTTATTTTCGGGATTAAATAATTTTAATTTTACAGTTAAATTATTAATTTCTTGTTCATCATTAATATTAAATGTTTTACTAATTAATAAATCTTTATCGACACTTACTAATAATTGAATAAATTTAAGAATATCAATATTAAATTGTCATAATTTTTGTTCAATATAATTAATGGTTGAAATATTTACAAGCTGTACTTTCGGGAACTGATTGTTGTGCTGATTTTTTTTGACTTGGAATATGAATACCACAACGTTTAAATATTTCATTAACATTTCAATCATAGATATCAGTTAAGTTTTTACCTTTAAAATTACTGCTTGTCATATTAATATTTTCATTTTTTTCATTATTATCACCAGTCGTTTTTCAAATATAGTTTTTAGTAACTAATATTCTTACTGCTTCTTCCATTGCTGATTGAACATTACCATAAGTTTGGTCAAAAATAAACTTCGGTGAATTTAAAATGCTATCTAAAACAATTTGTTCATAAATAACATCTAGTGCTTTAATTTTATCCATTACTTTATCACAATCTGCTAACTCATTGGCTTTATTTCACATAATTGCTATTGGTATATAATTAATGTTTAATGTTTGTTCTTGTGATAAATTAGGATTATTAATGTATGATTTAAAATCTAATTTAGTTTGTTTTTTAGTATCATTAATACTATAAATTGCACGCTTAATTGTTACTTGTTTATTATTTAATGTATAAACTTCAAATAATTTTACTGTTTGTGCATTTTGTTGATAATTATCATAAAAAATAGTACATTCAATTAATTTACCTGTAATATCATAAACTCTTTGTTGGATATCTACTACTTGAAAATATAAATTATCATTAGCAATATAAATTAAATAACCACTAATTCCTAATTTGCTTAATTTAAAAATAGAATTTCAATTTTTACGATAAAATTCTTGTTGCATTAAATATTGTTTAATAGTTTTATTATTAATATCTAATGGAGCATTATATAAATTAGCATTATTTTCTGCTACAAAATCAGTAAAATAAGTTTCATGGTTAAAATCATTAAAACCAAAATAATTTAAAATCGAAGCATGTGTACTTTTATTTTTATTAGTTAAAAATTTTAATTTCTCACTTTGATTATCACTAATATTTGATTTATCTTTTCTCTTAAATGGATTTAACATAATTAATATTCACCACCTTTCTTTAAAATATTTGATTAATTTTTAATATAATTTTGACAATAATAAATATAATTAAACCTGCTGTTGCTGATGATAGTATTACTCCAATTAAACCTAAAATAATTTTTATAATTTTAAAAAACATAATTTTATTCCTGTAATTCTTCTAATTTTCATAATTTACCTTTTCCTTTTCCTTTTAATGCATATATAGTTAAATTTTGACTGAAACCCATAGTTAAAACCATATGATTATCTCCATCTTCAAATGAAACTATTTCATTAGTAGCAACAGGTAAATTATGTATAAATTCTGTCATTATTTTCACATAATCATATTCTCCCCAATTATAATAAACTCTATATCTTCCATTATCCTTAAAATCGTATTTAATTGTTCAATTATCCCAATTATTTTTTCCTACTGTTCCAACTTCTTTTCATTTTAAACATGGGCAAGGACTTGGTGTTGGTTGTGGTTGCTTTTCTAATATTTCATTAATAGCATATAATAATTTTTTATTTTGAGTTTTTAATAATTTATATTCATTATTTTCTAATAAATCTTTACAAAGTAATGAATTTTCTTCATCATGTAATGTAATTTCATTTGTTTCAGTATTACATTTAAAATATTCATTTGCAAATTTTTTATCTTTTATTTTTTCTTTTAATTCATTAATAGCACCAACAATAGTTTTATTAGTAGTTTCTAAATTAGGATTTTCAGTACCAAGAGCATTTACAGCAAAAGCATATGGAAATTGTTCTATATCCATTTTTTTATCAATATTACTTTTATTTTCATTAATTGCAAGAACAATTTGTTTAGCAACTGTTTGTAAATTATCGTCATTTATATTTTGTTTTTTATCTAATAATTCATTAGTTTCTTGTTTTGTATAATAATCATGCTCAGTACTATCTTCTGCTATAAACTCAGTTGGTGTACCTTTTCCTTGATATTGATATATATTATAAATTATTGGTTCATAATTTTTTGTACTACTAGTAGCAGTAAATTTCTTTAAATTAAAATCAAATCATAATATTACATTATCAATATCAATATTTTCAATTACTATATGATTTTGTTTGGTAGGACCACTAACTTTTACATTAGTTTTTGTTAATTTATTAACACTAGTGAAAATTTGATTATTATCCATAAATGTATATATTCAATCAATGATATATCATTGATTTACTATAATTTCTTCATTATTAATTTTTTTTCATAAAGGACTAGTTGCAATATTAAATCAATTATTTTTAATATCATTAATATTTTCATTAGTTTTAATTAATTCACTATTTAATTTTATAATTTCATTTTCATTACTAGTAACTCGTTTTTGTTGTTTAGCAGAAAAGTCAGCAGTTGCAGCATGAGTAAAATCACCAACTTGGGGATTATTTTGTAAAACTTCGGGTGGTAATGTTCCAATTTCATCAGGTCAATCTAAAATCATTGTTTCAGTTTCTTTATCATATTCAGTTGCGACATAACCTTTATTTATAAAATTTGTAATAGGACCCCTATATATCTCATTTACATTATCATTAACTAAATCATCATATAATTTCATTTGTTTTGATAAGGTAAATGCTTTTTGTTCTTTAATTAATTCATCAACTTGATTTTTTGTATAAAATGCTTGTAAGTCAATTTTGTCAACATCTAATTCATCTTCACTATAATTTAAAAATACTTGTTTTAATTCAGTTAATCTTGCTCATATTTTCATTCTACTTGGTGCTAAATCTCAAACATTAATACTAGGAATGCTATTTGCACTAAATGAGGTACCATTATTGAATTGAATAGTAGCATCAACATTAAACTCAATTGGTGTACGATTAAATACTCAATGTTCAACACAAACATACACCATATCTCTTAATGTTTCTTTAATTAATTCATCTTTAAAACTATCAAAAGGAAATTTAGATAAAATAAAATCAAGATAAGCATTAATATCATTTTGAGCACGAATCGCAAAAGTTGTAAATCAATCATTAACATTAGGTCATGTATTGATATATTGCTGTGGAGTTTCGATAATTTTTCCAGTTAATGGATATCAGTTATTATAATTTTCTAGACTGACATCAGTTCAAAGTTTATTAATCATAATTTATCATTCCTTAAAAAATGCTTTTTGATAATGCTTAGTTTTTGTTTTAGTTTTTCGATGTGCTATATGAATAACTTCTTTTTGTAATTTTTTCTTACCTTTTGCTACAACTTGACTATATGCAAATTTTTCTAAATGATGTAATAGTCCAGTACCAAATAATGCATTAACTGAAAATTTTAAACCAACATTTTTAAATGATTTATTAATATTTTCAATAGGATTATTAATAACATTCACTACTTTATGATAGGTTCTTATTATCCTAAAAATTTCTCGATATACTTTAAAACTATCTCTAATTACTTGTTGAACAACTGGTGGAGCAAATGCAATTGCTTTTAATCATTTATTACGACTAACTCCATACCAATGTATCAACCACTATATCAGCGATATCAATGGAATGGATGTATTTGCGTAACAAAAGTTTCTGCTTTAAGAATACTATCAATAACTGTAATTGGTTTATACCTAGGATTACGATGATAAATAGTAATTGCACATTTACTTAATGATAAAGGTTGAATTTTGCAACCAATAAATACAGGTGAATTTAATGGAATTAATTGTGCATGTTTAATTGCTTTTTTCTCTGCACTAGTAAATAAAGCTGTTGCTTTTTCTTTTAATTTATTAATTTTTTCCATTACCTTTTTTTCTAAATTTTCAAATTTTTCTTGTAATTTATAGATACTTTCTCGTAATTTTTCAAAATATGGAGTATCTTTTCAAAATTTATTTAAACCTTTTTTTAAATAAAATCTAATATCAAAATATTTAAAAGTTTGATTTGCTTTTAAAACAATTTTATGAATTGCACTATTTTTAAAATTAAACTTAATAGCATTGGCACGAATTTTTTGTAAATCTAAAATTAAAGATTTACCATATCTATTTTCTGCATGGATGGTATGAACTAAATTTAATCAATCATGTTGGTTCATTGTTAATACTGCTTTTAACTCAGTATTATATTTTTTTAAAAAGTTATTTGCTTTTTCAATATCTTTAATCTTAAACTTTGGAGTTAATTGTGGACTTAATTTTATTAATGTATTTTGTAATAATAAATAATCTTTTAACTCTTGTGCTTCTAATTTTTTAAAATTATTTTTAAATTCTCTTTTTGCAACATAACCTAAATTTTGGATTATGGTTTCACGATTAGGAGCAAAACTATAATTAAATAAATAACGTTTATTACCAATAATTTTATCTGTTAAATTTCTTTGCCACTGACTTGACTAATTATTTCTTGTAAGTTTTTTGCTTCTTTAACACCAATTTGTTCTAATGTTTTAGTTTTTTGTGCTAGTTTAATAAATTTAGTTGTCCGATAACCACGACTTATTTTATTAAGTCCAGCAAATGCTGGTAATACATTAAAAAAAGTATTTAATGGTGTTACATTTCCTTTTAAATAATCATAAACTTGATTAATAGTAAAATCAGTTAAAAACTCGACACCAACAGCACTAATACTAGCAATAAAATCACTTGCCCCTATAATCCAAGTGCTATGCTTTCACTTAAACCACCAGTAAAAGGAGCAAGTGCTACTGCTATTACTTGGACACCAATCATTTCTAAAATTTCTCATCAAAAACTTTTATTTTCTTGTTGTTTACTAATTCTAGTATGTTTTGGTTTATTGATATTGAAAAGTATTGCTGTACTAGTTGTACCAATTGCCATGATTAAATTTCCTTAATTATTGAAGCGTTATTTTAATTGGACTTGTTGCACCTTTATAATTTGGATCATTTACATTTGCTCTAATCACTACATATAAATCACCAGTTTTTTGTTTATTATTACTAATAATGTTTTTAACTTGCTCATCACTAAAATAGTTAATAGTTGGATTTTCCAAACTTGGATTTAAACTATTAATTTCTTTTGCATATAAAATATTTGCGTCTAATTCTTTATTAGTTTTATTTGTTTTCGCAGTAGCATTATTTATTGTTAACGTTGTAATTTTAGATTTTAAATCATTTTTTACTTCACTTTTAATTACTCCACATAACATTCAACGTGATGTTGTTTCTTTTTTTGACATATAAGGAATTGATTGCCCAAATACTTCACCACCAACTAAATAAGTTCTACCAACTTTACCATCTGCCACTTGTTGTAAATAAATAACTGTATTTTGTAACATATATCTTTTCATTGCTTTTGGTGTTGCTAAAATAAAATTCATTATTTCATCTTCATTTTTATCATTGGTAAATGTCATATAATCATCTAATACAATTTGACATAATACACCTTTTACATATAAATCATTTCCATTTAAACGTAATTGTTGTGCTAATTCATTATCAGTAATTATTCCTTTATTATCTGCTAAATAAACTAAACTATCATAAAGATTATTAGTAATAAAAAATTTACAATTTGCACTATTTCGTAATTGAAATAAAGTATTTCATGCTGATAACATTGCTTTTAAATATCCTACTGGTGTTGGGTCAGTTATTGTTACTTTTGTAGCAAATTGTGAGATTATATTAGTATCATCATTTGCTAATTTATCTGTTAAATCATTAGCAACTTCATATTGCATACTGTCTAATAAATTTTGACCATTTTCAGCATTTAAGTCAATATTGGCAATAGTTTCACCAGCAAGATATGATTTTTCAATTATTTTTTCAATTTTATCAGTAGTAGCATACCCAACATCATATCTTTTACTTTTGTCATCTCATGGAATAACTTTAACTTTTGGGTCTTTTGGTAATTTAATAATAAATTCAATTTTTGTAGAGTTAGTCATTGCAATTGGAAAAAAGTTTGCTCATGGACTATTTGATTGTTTAAAAAATTCAATGAATTCTGGTGCTTCAACTAATTTTTCGGTATTATTTAAGTTTGTTTGAATATTAATTGGCATTTTGTATAATTTCCTTTACTTATAATTTATTTTTCTTTTTATAATCCAATAATCGATTAATTTTTATTGATGTTTGATTTGTTAATATAGTTTCTTGGTTACCACCGGTATTAATTGGTTCTTTAAACAATGGTTGTTCTTTAATAATTTTTTTAATAGTATCTTCGATTTTTGAATTTTCTATCTTATTTGTTTTAAATTTTAAATAATCATAAAATTCACTTTTAACTTGATATTTTTTAAATATATTAATTATTTCTTTTTCTTTTATTTCTTGATTAAGTTTATTTAATTTATTTTCTGCTTCATTAACTTTAGTTTCTATTGCTTGTGAAGCATCATTTTCAGTTACAGTTGGCGTTGTTTGTTGTCCATTAGTTTCATTTTCTAACATTTAACATTCTCCTAATCTTATCCCAATAATCAATCTTTAACTAATTGTGGCATTTCATTTATTAATTTTTTATAATCATTAACTGCATTTTCTAATATATCAATATCAGAAAATTTAAAACAATATTCAATATCTAAATCAAAATCTCTATCAATTTTGATATCATATTTTCTATATTTTTCATTAAATTCATTTTTTGTCATTTTATTTTTCTCCTTTATTACTTATTTTCTTTATTAATTTTTTCATTAAGTTTTGCTAATTTTTTTTGATGTTTGATAATTTTATTATTTGCTCTAACATGCTTTGGAGTTGTAATAAATCGTTTTAATAAAACAATAATTTCTCGACAAAGTAATGTTCCTACACTTGTTCCAATAATAATTAATTCATGGATAAATTCTTTCATTTCCATATTTTCCTTTCTTTTTATAAGTGATAATAATTTTCAGCAAATGATAATTGTGCATTAATATTAACTTCACTCATATCACTACCATAACTATTAATACTTACATTATCATTAATAAGATTTGCAGTTTCATTAGTGAATACTGTTTCTTGCATTTCAGTATTATTATGTACTGTTTCCATAGGTAATAAATTATGAATAATTTCACTTATTCCTGCAATAATTGTAGGAATAGCATAAGCATTATTAAAATCATTATTTATCCCCATTGCTACACCACTACTTATTAAACATCCACCAGTTACCATATTTGCTATTTTTCTTATATTTTGAAATCTATTAGGTATTAATTCAGTTAAACCACTAATAAGATTTGAAACACCATAAGCATTTAATGAAATATAAGTATCTCAATCCATTAAATTATTAGGATTATTATTTATACTTAATAATGGTCATGGTGGTATTTCAGTAGTAGTTGTACTTGTAGTAGTAGTTATAGGCATAGGTGTTGTAGTTGGTTCAATAGGTTCAATTATTTCATTTATAAATTTACTATAATTTGCTAAACCAATTGTTCCTAATCCTAATAATATTTTTTTTACTACTATTAATTACTTTTGTTTTGTTACTTGGTCTTTGATTTAAGTTTCATATATCTAAACCTAATTTTTTACCAAATAATAAACTATTAATTGAACCTAATATTGGATTACCTATTAATTGACCATAATAAGCACTTGTACCTATCATTGCACAAATAGGACTAATTCCAGTTCTTATTAATTTAGTTAAAGTATAATTTGATTGTGTATTTTCTATATTTGGCATAATTTACTTCCTTTAATTTTCTATTTTTTTAATTCAAACTTTTACTCAACCTTGATAAACATCATTATCACCAACTATTAATGCAACATTATCTTCGGGGTCAGAAATAATTATATGTTGTGATTTAACATTAGGATATTTCATTAAGATAATTGCTCTAATATCATTATGAGTACGAAGTGCTTGTGGTGATGGTGATAATATTTCAATTTCATCTTTATCACCAAATAAAGTAGGTAATATAATCATTAATGAAATTCTCCGTTTTCTATTTTTTCAAATATAGTATCGAAAACATATAAAGTTTCTGTTGTTAATTTTTGATTCTTTGGTAATTTATTAAAATATTTAATTAATTTTTCTTTATTAATACAATCTTTATGCCTTGATTTATTAATTTGATCAACTTTAATTCTATGTTCAGTACAATATGCTCTTCCATATTCATCTTGTTTCTCTTCTGTTTTATTACTACATTTTCAAGTTACACTACCATTTGCGTTAACTCGTTCTGTTCAATCACAATAGTTCATTATTTATTCTCCTTTTAAATCAGCAATAAATATATTTGCTTCTCAACATTCTTCTTTTACATTATCTTTTAATACTTGTTTACAAAATATATTTCATCCATTACCTATATATTCACCAATAACTCCATGACCTTTTATTTTTGGTTCTAATTTTTTAGCTAACTTAATTGCTTCTTTTTCTGTCATTATTTATTTTCCTTGTTATGAGTTTTAGTATGCTCGATGTTTTCTTCATCACCTATCATTATTTTTCCACAATAGGTACAACAATATTTTGTTCAATATCCCATAATTATTTATTTTCCTTTTTTCCTAATTGTGTTTCTAAATCATCAATTCAGTCATTAATCATGTTTTGAACAGTATTATAATTACCATTTTCAAGATGTTCATGTATTGTATATAAAATCTTTAAATCTAATGATTGACTATCCCAGCGTTGTGTTACTTCTTTTACATCAACAGTTATTTTTTTCATTATTTACATTCCTTATTTTCCTTATTTTTTGTTAAATTATTAACTATTTTTTTAAAACATTTCATACATCAATTTTTAGTTAATCAAATTCTTTTATTACAATATTTACATTTATTCATTTTTACTCTTTTCATTTTTTAAATCATTTAACATTAATTGAACAAAATGCACGATTTTTAGGAATATTTAAAGTATTAAAGATTTGACCACTTACTATAATTTCATCATTTTTGTTTAATAAAATACATCGTTTATAAAATTTTGGGTTATTAAAAATTAAAGTAACATAGTTTAAACCATTCCATTGTCCACGAACACTATAATATAATTGTTTATTACCTTTTTCATGATATTTTGCTTCAATAGTGTTACTAAGTTTTACTGTTAATTTAACATAATTTGCTTTATCTTTCATTTTTAAAATTCCTTAAATAATATTGAATGTGCTTATATGCATCTGCTTCATGTTTTGTTAATTTTATATTTCCTTTATAATTTTCTATTTTGTTTTTGTTTTTTGGTTCATTTTCATGATAATCTCAGTTCATAACATCTTGTACTAAAACCATTAAAGCACCAATAATTTTAGGAGTTGCTAATGGATTAGTTAATAATTGTTTTGAACTTAAAAAGAAATTTTCGACAATAACTAATACTTTTTTATTAATAAATTGTTTTTTAATTTTTAAAAAGCATTCTTTAAATAAATTTTTACTTTCTAGAACAGTTTTACTTTTAAATGTTTCATTAAAAATAATATTATTAGTTTCGTTTGAATATATAATAATTCCATTACTACCAATACCAGCAGGATCAATGCCAATAATTAAGTCATATTGCATTATTAATAATCACTACATCAATCACAAACATATCCATATGGTTTTGTAAATCCAAATGTTCTTCAATATCATAATCATCTTCAAATTTTCTAATATGATGTTGTGCTGCTTCTAATTCTGTTTTAAAGTGATAAAGCATAGTAATTTTTTCTGCTTTATATAATTCGCCACATTCGACACATCTTTTTCTTTTCTTTTTAGTTTTATTCATAATCAAAATATCCTTTTTCAATTATTTTTGCTGTTTGTTTAAGATATTTAGGTAATTTATCATAGCAACTATTACATATTAGATAAGGTATAGACCAATTTTTATATTTAATAGTTTTAGTAGATTTATTAATACAATCTTTTCAAACTTTATTAATACAAACTTTTAATTCACATTTTTGATTTTTATTAATCTTCATTATTAATGATCCTTAATTTGTTTTTTATTATTAATACTATTAGTTATATTTTTCTTAGAAAAATGGGCTCGAAATAAATTGTAAAACCAACACTTGCTCACTGGGAAGTGGCAAAGTTCGTTAAATAAAAAAATAGAATTAATATAATAGGTCCCTACAACAGGTCTATATATACTAATTACTAATTCGCTCCACCCCAAGAATTACCATTTAATGGTTAGTATAATTTATTAGGTATCACTCCACTTATTATTTATCCATGCAAGTCCACATGTTTTAGCTACTATTTTTAACAACTGTGTTGTAGTTCACTGTTTTAATTCCCTAACACGTGTTGATAATAGCATTAAAGATGGTTATTAAAAATTTTAAAATTTTACAATTACAAAAAAAGACAAGATTTTTATTCTCGTCTTTGTTAATAATTTTTATATAAATTAGAAATGAGAGTTTAAGTGAAAAGGGGTAATTATGCATTTAGACATCTTCGCCATGCTCCCAATAATTCTATAACTTTTTTACCTAATTAAGAAACATAATTTTAAAAACACAACTCTTAAGCAATGTTATAATAAAGAATAATGACAAAAAAATGCAATCGTTGCTATTTACTGAAAATAATAAAAAATACATTTTTAAAATGTATTTTGTAATAGCAACTAATTTTAGTAATGATACTATCTTAATTATTCCATAAATGACCATATCTTATATTTTCTAAAGTTTAAAAATCAAGTAATAGCATAAGCGCTAATATAAACAAAAATATTAATACCAAAAGCTAACAAAAAATATCACCACTGAAAAATAATTGGATAAAGAATATTACTAAAAGTAAGTAACTGCTCTGCTAACATATTAATTAATAATGGTGTAATAAAAATACTAAAAATTGAAAATACTAAAATAATAGGAAAAATAATTATTATAAAATTATATGATACTTCCATTGTATTATATCCTAATACTTTTAAAATATTAATTAATATTCAATTATCACGAATAAAAATATTAGTAATCAAAGTCATAATCATAAATGATAATATAATACTACAAATTGCAAAAAACCAATAAGTAACTGAATAGCTACTTCTTTACTTTCTAATGCTACTTTCTCATTACCAATTGGCACAATACTGCTTAAAGAACTAGTAAAACTATTATTAACAACATAATCAGTGTTTAAAATTTTAGTTAAATCAATATGATAGTTATTTTTAGTATTAATGAAAGTTAGAAAATGTTGTAATTCATTATCATTAAATCTACTCATTTTAGCATTATTAATTAATAATCCTGTTTTCTCATTAATAGCATTATTTAAAAGCAATTGTGATACTAATATTGTTGATGCATCTAAATTAGTAAAACCATCATAAACAATACCAATTAAATAATTTTTATTACCATTAAAAGCAAAATAGGGATATAAAATTACTTTACCAATGCTTTTACCATTACCAGTACTAATATTAGATGTCGGAGCATTAGATGCTACAATTGGTAAAAAAGTAACATTTGGCGCATTAGTACTAGTAATGTGCAAGTATTTTTTTACGATATTAATATTTTTTTGTAAACTCTTTATCTAGTCAAAAATTAGAATTACTAATATTTTCTAAATTTAAATTTAGAAAATTTTTAAATTTACTATTAATTAAATGAGGTTTAATAAAATTACTGCTATTATTATCAATACCATATATATTTTGTCTAATTATAACTCTATTAGTAAAACATGAAGTATTAAAAGTTTGCGTTATACTATCATAACTATTACCAATATTATTATTATAACTAAAATCTAAATCATAAGAATCTTCAATATCTATTTTAATAAATGGTAACTCATTTTGTTCTTGATACGGGGAATAGTAGCAAAACTAATTAATAAGTCCTTACTATCATTACCATTAGCATTTGTTAAGTAATTAATAACATTTATTTGCTTCATTCATTGTTTCTTAAATGTTGGTGATAATAAATTTCATACTGTAGGTTTTTCAAGATTTTTGCGCATTTTTAATAGTTCACTACCTAAAATATATTTATTACGAACATCACGAATAACAGGAGCAGGATTATTAGGATTTGTTAAATATGAATTAATTGCATCTTCTAAATCTTGTTTAAGTGATGTTCCTGATTCTACTTGTGAAATTGAATTCATGCTATAAACTAATTGTTTATTACTATTAATAAAATTCTTTCCAATTTTTTGATAATGATAATTACTTAAATAATTAAAATTAATTCCTTCAAAGCGAATTGCCAACATATCATTAACTAATCCACTAGCAGCAACTGAAAATAACATTAATGTTGCTGCAAAAATACTAATAATACTAATAATAACTAATTTACTAAAACTACGCATACTAATCGTTGTTGCTAATTTGTTACGATAACTAATGTTACCAATAACTTGTAAACTAATGAAACTAAAAATTCTACTAATAGTTAAATGATGATGTTTTTTAAAAGTTCTACTACTAATTAAGTCAAGTGGTCTTTTTTGTAAAAATAAATAAACAATAATAAAACTAATTATTACTAACAATAATAAAGGAATCTAACAATTATTACTGTCATTTCTGCATTTATATACCATCCATAATTAATTAATGCTAAATATAAATTATGACTATTAATAAGAATATGACTAATAAATACTGATATTGCCACACCAATAATGGCAAAAATAAATAACGGTCAAATAATAGCTAATACTAAAGCTACGGTTAATTGTCAATTATGATAACCAAGTGCTTTTAAAACACCAATTAATTTATGATTATGATGAATCATTTTCCATATGACCATTAAAATAATAATACTAGTAACAATAAAAATTAAAGTTAAAAATATTGTAGCAACATTTTGTGTTAATTTAATTCGTTCATTTAAGAAAAAAATAGCATTTTCATTATAAGGTCTTCATCAATAATCATCATTTGTTAAAATACTAGCAACATAAGCAAAATTTATACCATTATTAAGATTTTGATAATGATGATCATTTACTAATTGCTGATGTAAAATATTATACAGTCATGAATTTAATCCAAGTTCAGGATAAACTGGATTAAAACTATTTTTTTGAGTATTTTTATCAATAAATTGCTTAAAATCATTATTAATATTGTTCATCGTATTACTATTAACAAAAGCAACAGTTTTATTTTTTGGATCAATGATACCAGCAATATTATTACCAATAAAAGCACTATTACGACTAGTAACAAAACCTCTAATTGTAAAAGTATGATTAATAATATTATATTTATCACCAATTTTCAAATTATTATTACTAGCAAATTGTTCATAAATTAACATTTCATCATCTTGTAATGGTAATTGTTCTAAACTTTGTTGATAATTGCCAACTAAAATTGGTGGATCAATAATATTATTAGCAATCACTTGTGTAAAAAGAAAAGTTTTACCAGTTATTAATAAATCATTGACTAAAGTATATTGATTTCATTCAATATTTTGAAATAACATGCCATTAATAATTAAAAAATATAACTGCGATTGTAAATTAATATCAGCAACAGTATATTGATGATTAGCATATGGTAATTTATGATAAATTTCATCTTGATAAATTTTTAATGCGTTATTATTTAAAATAAAATAATTTACTTGATTAACATTACTTTTACCATCATAAACATAACTATTAATTAAATTGCGCATTGCATTCTTATACTGTTCAGGGTTATCATAACCTTGATGATAATCATTAGGAACTAGTAATTTAAAATCGACATAGTCATGATGATATTTATGCGCTATATTATTACCAATTTGTAAAAAATTATTAGCATGTGAACTGCTTTGTTCACTACTACCATTAAAAATAAAACGATAAGTATCAGTAGCACTATCAACTAAAATAATTTGAAAAGTTGCATTATGCAACTTTAAAGTATCAATACTATTATCTTGTTGATAGTAAGACATATTTGCTAATCATAATCCCAAATGAACTTTATAATAATTATATCTTTTTTCAAAACTATTTTCTTCAATTGGCGTTTCATTTAATTTTTGAAAATTAGTATTATGACTAATATCATTTAGGTACTGTTTTTGGACATAATCATCAGAAAATTGAGTACTTAAAAAAGTTATGATCATAAGCATAACTAAAAACCCTAATCCTAAAACTTGAATTATATTTTTCCCTTGTTCACGCAAATAATTAAAAAATATTTTTACCATTTTCCTAATAACCTCAAATTAAAATCTCACATTAATTTTATCAAGTTAAAAATATTTTTGGAAATTAAAACATTTTTAGTATGCATATTTAGTTTTAATATTTAATAATTATTTAGTTAATGTCATTAACTCCTTATTATTAACATTTAATTTTCAAGTAATAATATATGAAATTAAATAAATGACAACATTAGTACTAATCATCAATGCAAAGTATCATCAACGAAAAACAATAGGAAATCCAATTTTAGCAAAAGTTGCTAATAAATTAGAAAGAATTATCACTAACGAAGGAACAATTAACACAGCAAACAGACTACTCATTATTAATACTGGAATTATTACCAAAAAGAAATTATAAGAAACTTCTAATGAAGTATACCCTAAACTTCGTAAAATATTAATCAATATTAAATTATCACGAACAGTAATATTAGTTACAATCACAATAATCATTAATGATAAAATAACACTAAACATGCCAAAAAAAGAAATTATTACTTGTAAACTATATTGATTATTTTTCATAATATTACGTAAATTACTAATATCATATAACAATGATAAACCAGAACTAATACCTTTATTTTCTAAGTATCCTAATAATGGAATTTGTGCTAAATCAATATTATAATCATTTTTAGTACTAATAATTGGTAAATAATGTTTAAACTCATTATCACTAAATTTACTTAATTTACTATTAGCAAAGTTATTTATTAATAAATTATTTTTACTACCAAATAAGATATCATTTAGTCATGCTTTTGGCATTAATATTATTTTCGGTTCTAGTTTACTAACATAATCATAAGCAATGCCAATTATATACTTTGTTTGGTTATCTAAACCTTTATATGTATAAATAATACTATTATTAAGTGCTTCGCCACCATTATAAACATTAGTAACTGAAGGTAAAACAGAAGTTGCCATTGGAATAAATTGAACAGCACTACTATCTGGATTTTTAATTCCTAATGTTGTAATTAAATTATTACGAATACTAATAAATTGTTTATCTTGTCAATTATTAGAGCTTTCCATATCTTTTAAATTTAATCTGCTAAAAGTAGAAAAAGAACTTACACTAAAATTTGGCGATAAAAATTTTCTTAAATTATCATCAATACCATAAGCGATTCTTGATGCAGCTCAATATTTAAAAGACTCTGCTGATAAAGTTTGACTATCATTATCAAAAATAGCACCAGGTTGATTAGGAAATAACTGATTAGCATCATTAAATTCCAATTGTGTATATGGTACTTCATTTTTTTCTTGATAAGGAATTAAACCAAAAGTTATCATTAAATCAGTATTATTTTTACCATTATTATTTGTTAAATAATTAATTAATATTTTATTTTTTGCTAAAAAAACTTTAATTGTTTCAGGAATTTTTTCTGAATTAGCATCAATTGATTGTTTTATTTTTAATAACTCACTACCCATAATATAACGATTTTGAACATTAATCATAATTGACTTAGCAGGTTGTTGTGGATCAAATTGTTCAATTGCTGCTAATAATTCTGGATATAATGAAGTTTTGTCTTTAATATTACTAACACTATCAACTTCATACATTAATTTATTTTCTTTACTAATAAAATTATTTTTAATATTATCATCAAACTTATAACTATTTTGATAATTAAAATTAGTTCCAGCAAATTGTGAACCTAACATATTATTAACCAAACCACTAGCTGCTAATGCAAAAAATACTAATGTTGCAGCAAAAACACCAGTAAAACACATAATTAAGATTTTACCAAAACTACGAATTGAAGTAGTAATCGCTAATTTATTGCGATAACTAAAACTACCAATTACATACTTTGCAATAAAATTAAAAGTTGAACTAATATTTATTTTATATTTTTGCTTTGAACTATTATTAGTAATTAAATCTAGTGGTTTATTTCTTAATAAGAATAATACTATTAAAAAACTAATAAAAGTTAAACAAATCATTGGAATAACAAGCACTAATACAGATAAAACAATATTAAAATACCAACCATAACTAATTAAAGCAACAGTACCAATATTAGTAACATAAATTAAAAAATGGGCAACTGGAATCGCAATTAAAACTCCCATAATAGCAAATATGATTAAAGGAACAATAATTGAAACCACTAATGATATACTCAACTGTCAACTTTTATATCCTGTTGCTTTTAAGACACCAATTATTTTCTTATTATGGTCAATCATCTTAAAAGTAATAATGAAAATAATAATAGTAGTTACAATAAAAATCAAAATTAAAAATAAACTAGAAATTTGAGTAATAATATTAATTCTATTATTAATAGCACTAAATGATCACTCTTCTATACTAGAATACTGATAAAGAGTATTAATATTTAAAGGCGAAATTATTTTATTATAGTCAATACCATTATTATAATATTTTGTACTTTTAATATTAGTAGGTGCTTTATAACTGGCATGCAAATAATTATAAATTCATTCATTATTTATTTGTCAATCAATGTCTTTGGCATGTTCAGGATTAAGACCTAAAAAAAAATTAGCAATAATACTACTAAACTGTTGCAAATCAGTTTTAACTTTACGCATCGTATTACCATTAGTAAAAGCAACAGTATTATTTTTTAAATCAAGTGAATTATTAAAATAACGTCCAACAAACGCTGCTAAAGAACTGGTAGCATAACCGCGAATAATAAAAGGTTGGCCAGCAATGATATAAGTTTGACCAAGATGTAAATTATTTAATTCAGCAAAACGTTTATAAATTAAAATTTCATTATCTTGTAATGGTTTTTCTGTTAAACTAGGCCCACCATCGTTAACAATAATTGCTTTATTAATAACATATTCAGGTCCTGTTTCAATAAAAGCAAAATTTTTACTAGTAATTAATAAATCATTAACCCTAATAGCATGTTGTCATTCAATATTTTGATATAACATTCCCATTGACATGATTTCATATAATTGGGCTTGATTAATAATATCATTTTCATGATAAGTTCTTTTTGCATATGATAATTTATCTTTAAAATTATCATTATAAAACTGTAACGCTGTCTCACTAGTAATCATGAAATTAGTTGCATTTGTTGGTTGTGATAAGTCATATAGATATTGATTAATAATATCAGTATATTGTTGTACTGTTGCTTGATGACTATCATAATTTGGATAATTAATAGGAATATTAATTTTAAAATCAATATAATTATGACCAGTAGCATTAAAAAGATCATCACCAATACCAAAATATTGTTCACTATTATCATTACCACCATGAAAAGTAAAACGGTAAATATCAGGTCTTGCTAAATATGGTTTTGTTAATTGAAATGTAGTTTTTGCCATTTTTTCTTTATTAATAGTGTTATCTTTTCTGTAATAATTAATATTACTTAAAAAAGAAGCAACTTTACTATTGTCTTCACTATATTTTCCATTAAATTGAACATTTTCGATAGGTAAAAAATATGTAGATTGATTAAATTCATTATGAACAATATCATTAATATATTGATTAAATAAATAATTATTAGAAAAATTTAATGATAAAAAAGAAATAATCATAATCATTATCAAAAATCCTAAACCAAACAATTGTAATAAATTATTTTTCTGTTCACGAATATAATTACGCAATAACTTAAACATGACTATCCCTTCTTAATACTATCACTTATTAATAAATTAGATTTTGATAACTTTGCTAAAGCTGATTTTGCTGCTTCTTGTTCAGCTTTCTTTTTATTTGTCCCTACTCCTTTCCCCATTAATATTTTATTATCTAAATAAACATGAACAATAAAATAAGTAACATTATCTTTTTTAATTTGTTCAACAGTTTTATAATTAATAGGATCACGTTTTTCTGCTTGCACTAATTCTTGTAATTTAGTTTTATAATCAATAATAGTTTCCAATTGATTAGTTTTAATTAATTCAAATAATGTTAAATCTAAAATTTTTTTAACGGCACTATTTCCTAAATCAAGATATACTGCAGCAAGAAATGATTCAAAAACATCTGATAAAATACTTTCACGTTGTTGACCACCTGTATTTTTTTCACCATTTCCTAAAAATAAATAATCTTGTAAACCTAAGGCAATTGCCACTGCTGCCAATGTTTCTTGCCTTACTGCCTTACTACGTAAACTTGTTAATTGTCCTTCATCTTTATTTGGAAATAAATGTCAAATATAAGTTGAAATATTTTCGCCTAAAATTGAATCACCTAAAAATTCTAATCGTTCATATGAATAATCTAAACTATGTTCATTTGAAAAAGAACGATGAGTAAAAGCTTCACGATAATTACGATTAGATTTAATTTTTTCTAAAATAGTTGACTTTAAAATATGTTCAATATTAATCATATTTTTCTCCTTAATACTTATTTATAAATTATAATTCTTGAATTTGTTTAGCTATTTTATTAGTAACATCTTGCTCAATAGCACGAATCAAAAGTTTTAAAGTACTATAATAAGATTTTTTATCACTAGATCCATGCGCTTTAAAAACAATGCCATTAATACCTATTAATTGAGCACCACCTGTATTTTTATAGTCAAATGTTTTTTTTATATTTTTAAAAATACCAACCGACATGAAAGCTATGAACTTAGTTCACAAGTTTTTTTTATAACCATTTTTAATTAATGTAAATAATAATGATGCCATACCTTCCACTGACTTTAAAACTAAATTTCCTGAATAACCATCACAAACAATAATATCAACTTCACCATTTAAAACATTTCGTGGTTCAATATTACCGTGAAAATTTAAAAAACTAAGTTTTCCATTTTTTTGTGTTAATTGTTTTAATTTAGCATATGTTGCTTTTGTAACTTCTGGACCTTTATTTTCTTCAACGCCAATATTCAATAAGCCAATCTTAGGTCGTGAAATATTTTGAATAGTTTGACAATAAATATGTCCCATTAATGCAAAATTTATTAATTCATCAACACTATTTTCAATATTTGCTCCAACATCTAATAATACTACTTGTCGATCTTTTATTAAGGTAGGCATAATTGGCATAAATGCCGGACGTTTAATGCCTTTAATTTCGCCTAATAAAAAATGACAAGCACCAAGATAAGCAGCAGTTGAACCAGAAGTCAAAATACCATCTGCTTTTTTATTTTTAACTAATTGAACTGCTTGATTCATAGAAGAATCACTCATCCTAATCCCAGCAAGTGGACCATCATTCATAGTTATTACTTGGCTTGTTGCTAATATTGTTATTCTTGGCGATAAAGGTTTATTTTTCAATAAAATTTGCAAGTTTCCATTAATTTCTTTTTCATCGCCAACTAAAAAAAATTCAACTTCTTTGAATTCTTTAATAACTTCTAACGCTGCCGCAATAGCAGGTAAACTACCATGATCTGAACCCATTACATCAAAAGCAATTTTCATAGTTCCTCCTAAAAAGCAAAAAAAATATGTAAGAAACCTTAAAACTTATAATATTGATAGTTTAATTATACGTTAATTTTTTAATAGGATAAAAATTAATAATCCAACTCATAAGTTAAGATTATTTTTCATTACTCACTAGCAAAAATAAAAAACAATTTTTCTATAATTATTTTTATATTAATTTTCTAAAAAATAATATAAATATTTAAATTAAATAATTTTATTAATTGTCTTTTAATATTTATATTAGTTTTCTGCAAAAATGAAAATCTTTTTAGTACTAAAAAAATACTTTAAAATGAAAAACTAATATAAATATTAAATATCTTATCATAGTTTTTCTAAAATCAAAAGTAATGAAGGGATTAATAAACTATTAATACATTTATTAATGTTAATTTAGTTAAATAAAAAATAAATTTTTAATATATAAAATTTTCAAAAAAAATAAAACTTTAATTAAATATATTCTATTGTATTTTATTTGAAAAGTTCTAAGATATAATTACTTCTTAAATTTTAAGAAGCGATTTGGGAAAAATTCAAAAAAATTTACGTAATAATACTATTGCAATTATTAAATAGTAATTTTTTATTGTACTATTTTTAAACTATTATAAATTAATATCATAAAAATAATTCAAAAATTAATAATAATTTTTAAATTCTTGTTAAAAAACAGTTGTTTTTTAGAAATATTTAATTCTATTAATAAAATATATTTTAGATTTTATTTATAAAAGTAAAATTTTTATAACTGAAAGGAAAAAAACAATGAAAAATTTACAAAAGAAAAATTTAATAAATCATGTTGGACGATTTGGAGGAAAAACAAAAGAATTAAAAGATAATGATGGCAACTCAGAGTATGAAACTGAAATTAGAAACAGTTCTCATGAATTACTTTCAAATATCAACGAATACTATATGAAAATAAAAAATGAAAACCAACAAATAATTGCATGTTGAACTAAAAGAACTACTTTTCCAGATAACACAATTATTTTTGAAATATTTTTAATTAAAAATAATCAATTATACAAATATGTTAAAAATTATGAAAAAATTGATGATTTAACAAAAGAAATGAAAGATAAAATAACTTTAAATTCATCATTTAAAAAAAATAATTTAATAAAAAATGGTAATTGCTTAACAAAAATAATTATCAACGAAATTAATACTATTGATGAATCTATAAAAAAAATTGAAGAAATTAATAAACAAATAATAAACTTTAATGAAAATTCAAATAATAGCAATTTTAATATGTTATTAAACTTATATAAATATTTAACAATTTTCCAAAAACTAATTGATAAACCCAAACCATCTATTGATGCATCAATCACTACAAAATTTAACAAAATATTACCTAATTTAATTATAGGAACATTATTAATTACTAGTTCACTTATTGCAAAAAGTGCACAAAGAGTATTTTGAATTAATGGTTTTAATCAGCAACAAAATTTATGACAATACTACTGTGAAGAAATATTTTTAAATAAAGAAAATCACCTAATAACTTTTATTGATACTTTCATAAATGCATTTTTTATTTCAGCAATCGCTAACTGATCACGAAATACAATCTGAAATATAATAGAGAATATAATTTGTAACAAAAAAAATAAAAAAAGTAATGAAATTAAAATTAAACAAATTACTACTGACATATTTGTAAAATATAAATGTGAGTTTGAAACACTTTTATATGAAGAAAATGAATTAAAATTAAGTATAAATATTCCAAAAATAAAACGAATTGCTAATTTTGCAAAAAAAATTAATGAAATAGAAAATTGTTCAGAGGTTGAATACCATCCAAATTTTGCAAAAGAAATTAATGAAATAGAAAATTGTTCAGAGTTTGAATACCATCCAAATTTTGCAAAAGAAATAAAAGAAATTAATAAATTACAACAACAAACAGATGATAATAAACCTATTGATAATATTAAAAGCAAACAAATAATATCATCAGTAAACAAAACAATTGATAATTTTACAAATTTAAAAAAATCAATTATAAAACCTTTAACTTGAAAAGAAAGAATATTGTATTCTTTAAATGATTTAAGTTTAGAACTCGTAACATTTTTCATTGCACATCCAATAATGGCAGGAGCAATGGCAAATAATATAGAAAAAAAATTCACAATATATAACTGATCTAAATATATTTTTAATTCAAATATTTTATTATGAAATAGTTTTGCTTATTATTCAATGCGACCAATTAATTATTTTTTTAAATCAGGTTTAGAAATGATAAGTATTCCAACTAATCTCTGCCCTAAAATAATTGCAAACTGAATTGAAAAACAAAGCAAATACGCAAAATTTTCAATAGCAATGTTATTATTTTTTTTCATTGCTATTACTACTAATATTATTAAAACAGAAGCAACATTAGTTACTAAATTTGGAACTGAAAAATCCCTTCAATATCTTAATTCAAAATTAAAAAAAGGAGAAACTTGATTATTTTTTATTTTAACAACAGCTTCTCAAATGTTTGCCTTTTCTCTTGCAACCATGCATAAAATATTTAATTTTGAAATTTTATGAAAAAAAATTTCTAATTTTTTTCAACCGAACATAAGTTTAATTGAAGAAAATTTAAAAAAACTAGAAACAGATAGTAACCTTCCAGTTTTTAGCAACCAAGAAAAAAAATAATTGAAAAAAGCATAACTGAATTAAAAAAAACTCATACAACTATTCCTTATTTTAAAACAGTTGAATCAAATTTACATAAATTTAATGCACAGTTAATAAATGAAAATGAACAACTTATCAATCCTTATTCATTAATTGATAGCGAAGATAATTTCATATATACCGAAAAAAATATAATTTAACATTAATTTTACTAAAAATATTTATATTAATTTATCGATATTTTTAAAAGCAATAAAAAAATAATTCAATTTTTTATATTTAAAGGGGTACATTTTTACTATGAATAAAGATATTGAAAAAATAAAAAAGCAAGATGAAGAAATAAAAAGAAAATTTAAAGAAGAAAGATTAAAAAAAGAAGCTGAAAAAGTTGAAAAACAAAGAAAAATACAAGAAAAAGATAAAAAATGAAATTCAAAAGAAAAAACCTTATAACTGTTATAAAATTAAAATCATTCCAATAAAATTAATTTGTTACTAGTAACATTTTTCAAAATATTATAACTAACAAAATAAATATATTAAATTAAAATCATTAAAAATATTAAGTATAATAAAATTATGAAGTATTTAGGCATTGATTTAGGCAGTAAAACATTAGGACTTGCTCGTGGAGAAGGAAAAATTGCTTTTTCTTGAAAAACTATTCGTTTTCCCGAGCATGATTTTAAAAGTGCGATTTTGCAATTACAAAATGTGATTAAAGAATATCAACCAAATATTCTTGTTTTTGGTTACCCATTAAATATGGATGGTACTGAAGGTCCTAGCGCAAAAATTGTTTTAAATTTTATTAATAATTTTAAATTAATTGAAAACAATGATAAACTAAGTATTGTCTTACAAGATGAAAGAAGAACTACTTATTCTTCACAACAAATACTAATTAAAAATAATGTTGCTAAGAATAAAAGAAAACAAGTTAAAGATCAATTGGCAGCTGCTATTATTTTACAAGCATATTTTGATAAAATAAATTAATCTTAGTTTTATAGGAGATAAGTATGAAACATAAAAAAATCAATTTAATTGCTATTGCTGGTGGCAGTGCTTCTGGAAAAACAACAGTAGCAAAAAAAATTGCTGAAGCATGTAATAAAAAAAATGTTGTTTTTGTACAAATGGATAATTATTATCATGATCTTAGCAATCTAACACCCGAAGCAAGAAAAAAAACTAATTTTGATCATCCTAATGCGATTGACATGACATTATTAATTCATGATTTAAAACAATTATTACTTGGTAATACAATTGAAGAACCAATTTATGATTTTAAAATTAATAGTCGTAGTAAAAATACAGAAATTATTGGTCCTGGTGATGTTATTATTTTGGATGGCATTTTTGCTTTAGAAAATCCTATTATTCGTGAACTAGCTACTATTAAAATTTTTGTTGACACTGATAATGATACTAGATTACTAAGAAGAATCAATCGTGATGTTAAGTCTAGAAACCGTAGTCTTGATAGTGTTTTACAACAATATGCATTAACTGTTAAGCCAATGCATGACGCTTTTGTTGAACCAACTAAACGTTATGCTGACATTATTATTCCCTTTGATTTTCATAATACAGTAGCTATTGATATTATTGTTACTAAAATTAAAGCAATCATTAAATAATTTATTAGATTTTTATCCTTATTTATAATTGATAACAAAATGCAATTTATATAATCAATTTTATTTTTGTTCAAAATTAACTGATAATTTTAATAAATATTTTCTTATCTTTGTATCACTAAATATCTTACTAAGATTAAATTTGATATCTTAATGATAATTATTGTATGCAATAATGCTTAATAATAAGCAATTAAAGACACTAAAAAATATTAGTTATATTTTTTATGGTAAACTTTTAATCATTCTTGATAAAATTAATTGAATATTATCTTTATAAATTTCTACTCTTGCTTCCATTAAAATCACTTTATTAACTTGCAAATACTCTTGATATATTTGATATAGCCTTTCAAAAGCAGTTACTTCAATGACATTACTATCATTTTGGATTTCAAAAAAAGCCATTAACCTTTTATTTTTAGTTCTGATTACTCTAACAGTATTAATGATACCATACACTCTAACATGCTGACCAACATAATTATTAATATATGCTAAATCAATAGCTTTATTATGAGGATCTAACTGCTCTTTTCATAACATTTTAGGATTATATTTTAAATAAAGCCCTAAAGCACGATGTTCATTAATGCTATTATTATTTCAATCATCTTCTCGCTGCAACATAATTGGTTTAGCAATTAAATTAAAATTCAATGTTATTTCATTACTATTTTCATCTTTTACTTGAACCATATGAGCATAATCTAACCCAGCATCTAAATTTAATAATAACATTGTGCGATTTGGTTCAATTTCATCTAAAGCACCAGCAGCAATTAAATGTTCAATATTTTTTCGATTTAAGCCAATAAATATTGCCCGAGCACAAAAATTAAAAAAATCTTGAAAAAAGCCATTCTTAGTACGTTCTTTAATTAAATTACTACAAATACCTTGACTTATTTGTTTAATTGCTTGCAAACTATAACGAATAGCTTTTTTAGAATCATCAATTAAAAAATCAATACCAGAGAATTGAACTGATGGTGGCAAAACTTTAATTTGATATTTTTGACATTCATTTAAATATTGTAACATTTTTTGATCATTACCAATGACACTACTTAATAATGAAACCATAAATGCTAATGGATAATTTGCCTTTAGATAAACCAAATAATAACTAATCAATGAATAGGCAACAGCATGAGATCGATTGAAACCATAGCCAGCAAATTTTTCAATATCTTCTCATATTTTTTTAATAATTTTTGGTGAATAACCTCGACTAATCCCACTCTTAATAAATGATACTGCTTGTTCTTTCATAATTACAGTATCTTTTTTGCTGATAGCACGACGAATTAAATCAGCTTTCCCTAATGAATAACCAGCAATTTTCTGTAAAATTAATAATATTTGTTCTTGATAAATAATAATGCCATAAGTTGATGATAAATAAGGTTTTAAATCTTCATGAAAATATGTAACTTTTTGTTTTTTTAATTTACAATTAATATATTCTTCAATATACTTTTGTGGTCCTGGACGAAATAATGAGGAAGCAGCAATAATATCTTCTAAATTATCAGTTTTCATTTTCATTAAAATTTGACGCATTCCCGAAGATTCTAATTGAAAAATACCGGTTGTATCACCATTCTTAATAATATTAAAAGCTTTTTCATCATCTAACGGTAATTGTGATAATTTTAAATTTAAAAAATAATGTTCCCTTACTTGTTGTAAAATATTTTGTAAAATTGTTAAATTACGTAATCCTAAAATATCCATTTTAATCAAACCAAGAACTTCTAATGTTTGCATTGGAAATTGAGTTTGATAAATACCTTGAAATCCTAACTGTAATGGAACAGTAGTAACTAATGGTGCTTTGGTAATAACAATTCCAGCAGCATGAGTACTAGTTTGTCGTGGAAAACCAAGAATTTCTTTAGTTAAAGTAAATAATAATGGATACTTATTGGCATACCAAGCTAATTTTGGTGATTGTTTAACTGCGATATTAATATCAAAATTATATTCAATTGGTATTAATTTTGTTATTTCATTAACATCTTCAATATTAATTGCAAAAACTCTTCCTAAATCACGAATTGCCATTTTACTAGCGATTGTTTGAAAAGTAACAATATATGCAACATGTTCCTTACCATACTTTTGATGAATATAATTAATAACTTCATCTCTTCTAATATCTTCAAAATCAATATCAATATCTGGCAATGATATTCTTTCTGGATTTAAAAATCTCTCAAAAATTAGATTATAAATAATGGGATCAACATCAGTAATACCTAACACATAAGCTACTAAACTACCAGCAACACTACCTCTGCCAGGACCAACCATTATATTTCTACTCTTGGCAAATTTAACATAATCATTAACAATTAAAAAATAATCAGCAAAACCCATTTCATTAATTACTTGTAATTCATATAAAATTCTTTTAACATAAGTTTCAGGAATTTCACGACTTTGCAAACGTAATGCTAATCCTTGTTTACATAATTCTTGTAAATATGAAGCACTAGTAAAATTATCAGGACAAATAAATTTTGGTAAACTTAATTCACCATTATGTGGTTTATTTTTAGGATATTTTAAATTGCATAGTCAAATAACTTTTTCAATGTTTTCAATAATATCATTAGGATAATACTTAGCTAATTCTTGTTTAGTTTTGTATAAAAATTGATTACTCTTTACTAAATCTTCTGCTTTTAATGTTTTTTGCTCTTTAATAGCTTGCAAAATTTGATAAATACTATGTTGTTTTTCATCTAAATATAAAACTAAATCAATTGGAACAATATTAGATGTAATTGATTTAAATAATTTAATATTTTCTATATCACTAGGTACTAAACCAAAATAGACTAATTCATTACCTGTTGAATTTAAAATATCATAAATATTTTTAATATATCTAACATTTTTTTTATTAGCATGAATAATGACTAAAACTTCACGTGTTTCATTAAGATATTTTTTGACATCATTAGTACTAATAATATTATTATTGGTACTAATAGCAGTAGATAATGCCATTAATCGTTGATAACCAGCATATGATGTTGCCATAATTGTTAATTCAACTTTATCAGTAGTACTTTCTCAAATGCAGTTTAAACCAATTAATGGTTTAATGTCATTTTCTATACATAAATTACAAAATTCATAAGCACCATACATTACATTTTTGTCAACCAAAGATAGCACTTTTAAATTATTCTTTTTAGCAAATTTAATATAATCACTTATCTTAATAGTTGATGAAAGAAATGAATAATTAGAACGAACATTTAAATTAACTATATATTTCATATTATCCCCTACAATTCTTGAATGAGTTATATTACAAGTTAATTTTAACATCATTTTATCTTACTGGCTTATTCTTAAATTATTATTTTTATTACTTAAATAAATAAAACACTGAAAATATTATTACTAATAAGAAAAGATTATTTTTAGTGTTTTATTCATAATATAAGTTTTTTTATTTTTATATGATACAATTTTTTCAAACTTATAGAAAAACTTTAATGGTAAAATAAATGAGTTTTTAACTTAAAACGGGAGAAAATTATGAATAATAATCATGATATTGATTTAATAATTGCTACTAAAAATCAAAATTTAAAAAAAATTAAGAAATTATTAAACAATGGTGCTAATATAAATGGAATTTGAGATGGTAAAACTCCATTAATATATGCTGCTAAAATTGGTAATGAAGTAATAGTTAACTATTTAATAGCAAATGGTGCTGATGTTAATTATGTAATTAAACATAGCGCTCATGATTTAATATTAAAACTTGAACGTTTTTCACAATTATCTATGATTATACAAATTATCAATTATGACTTTTGAAATCAATATGGTGGTTATTTTGATATGCTTGATTTTGTTACTAAAGAAGGTGACACACCGTTAACAATAGCTGCCGAAAATGGTTATCCAAAAATAGTTGAAAAATTAGCTTATGCAATTTATGAACAAGAAAAATGAAAACGATATCAATGGCAATTACCTAATTTTATTAATATTGCTACTGATAAAAACGTTAAAACACTTCAAGAATTAGCTAATGATGTTCAAAAAACAATAACTGGTATTGATTTTAAAGACCCAAGTCCATATCAAAAATTAGAAATAAATTTAAATCTTGTTAAATTAAAAATTAATAATGAAATATTAAATAAAATTAATGAAAGAATAGAAAAGAAAAAATCTTCCTTAGTCAAAGAAGCAAATGCCATAGATTTACAAAATGAAGTTGTTAGAAGTAACAAAAATAATTACTGTTCTATTTTATAATATTTTCTCAATTTCATTAAAAGTATTTATTAAAATTTGTTCTCAATCAATTAATTGTTTTAATTCATTTTCTAAAAGTTGACATTCCTTAATTTTTGGTTGGGTAACTGGATTTTTTGAAACAAATAATGAACAACAATCAGCAAATGGTAAAATTGATGTTTCATAAGTACCAATGTTTTTAGCAACATTAATAATATCAAATTTGTCTTCAGTAATTAAACTACGCAAAATTGGTAATGTAGCAACAATGTTAATTGCATTAATACTTGCTAATGTTTGTGAAGCAACTTGACCAAGTGCTTCGCCAGTTGCTAATGCTTGAATTTTATATCTTTCGGCAAATAAATTAGCAATTCTAATAAACATTCTACGCATTAAAGTAATCCGATAATTTTCCTTTTTAAGATGAGTTAATTCATTTTGTAAATTAGTAAAATTACAAATATATAAATTTTTACTACCAGCATTATAAGGTGCTAAAATTTGAACTAAAGTTTCTACTTTTTTTAATGCTGCTGGTAAAGTAAAAGGTGGAGTTGCAAAATGTAAATATTGAACTTGTAATCCTCGCTTCATTAATTTATAGGCAGCTACCGGTGAATCAATACCGCCACTTAATAATAATAATACTTTACCAGAACTACCTACGGGAAGACCACCGGCACCAGTAATTTTATTTGCAAATAAATAAATATCTTCCTTATTAACTTTAATATTTATTTTTAAATCAGGATTAATAACATTAACTTTTAAATTAGTCTTTTTTAAAATCATTGCTGCAATAATTTTAATAATTTGCTCTGAATTTAAAGGAAAACTTTTATCACTACGGCTAACGAAAAGTTTAAATGTTTTAGCATTTGTTAAATCTTGATTTAAAAGTAATGACATTACTTTTTGTGATAATACTTCGATATTTTTATCAATGCTAAAAGCAGGTGACAACGAACTAATACCAAATATTTTCACTAAAACATTAATAACATCATTTATTATTGCCAAAGATAAATTAGTTAATGCTATTCGATCATGAAAATGAATAATTTTTATTTCTTGATAATCACTAAGAGCATACCTAATATTTATTTTTAATTGCTTAATAAAATCAATACGATTTTTACTTTTAGTTGTTAATTCGCCATAACGAATAATAATAATTGGTATCATTAGTTTTCCTCTTTTTTAAATTTATTCCATCAATTCTAATAATAATGTTAATGCTTTTTGATTATGATTATTATTAATATTGTTTTCAATTTCATTAAATTTATTATTTAGTTGTTCATTAATTGAACGATGACGATTAGCATAAATAAGAGTTAAATGTGATAATTTATGAATAATAATTTCTATTTTTAATTCAGTATAAAGATGAAAAATTTTATTTTGTAAATCATTAAATTTACTAAAAGTAATACTATCATAATCATTATTTTTAAAATTTAAAATAGTATCATTTATTAAATACTGTAAATCATTAAATTTTTTTTGATAGGCTTCATTTAAATAATAAAAATTAATATTATTTAAAATATTATCAATTTGCAACATCATTGAATTAATTTTATCAACATAAGTTTTAAATTTAAGTTTTGATTTATTTTGTTCATTCAACAATTTATTATACTCTTTTAAACTATTAAAAACAACAATACTATGCTCAAATAATGCTGCTAATAGCAGTAGTAAGGTTTCACAACTAGCACTTTTTATTGCTTTTTGACGTTCAATAATCAATAAATTATCAAAATGATTAACACTAGTTAACTGCTTATTAATAATATTCTCTAAATTAATTAGTTTAACATCTGCTATTACCTTAGAATTAATTTTATTTGAAATAATAATTTCATTTTTAATATTTTGAAATATTTCATTAAAATTAAAATTCATGACCAAAAATTTTTCATAATTTTGTTTAAAAATACGATAAAATATTTGTTCTTTATCAACTTTATCATTAAAGCAAGCAATTAATTTTAATATTTCTTGCGTTTTAACTTTCGCTTTCTTATATTGTAAATTATTAATTTGCTTATTAACAATACTTAATTTTTCATTAACGTTTGTTACTAATTGTTCATATTGTGAAAGTAAAATATTATTTATTTTTATGTTCTGATATCTATTTTTTAATGAAATCATTTTTTGTTCAATATCATATGTAATAATATAACGAAGTGTTGGTAAATTATCTAAAATTTCTGCTAATGTTACAATAGCGATTGCAATTTCACTTAAAATAATAATAATTTGACTAATATTAATAGCATTAATATTTGTCTCTAATTTTTTAAACATATCATTAATTATTTTAATAATTTCATCTAGTTGTTCTGGATTAAGATCATTTTGTAAATTAAGTTTAATCGTTTGATCTTGTAAATAATTAAAATTTTGTCTAAAAAATAATTGATATTCACGTAATAATTGGTCAATACTAATAAAATAATCTATTTCAATTATTAATAATTGCAAATGATGTTTTAAATTATTACTCTTATTATTGACTCTATATATTAACTTATATGCTTTTCAGAATTCTTTATTTTTTTGTAATTTCAAAACCTGGATATAATTTTTAAAAAGTTTATCTAAATCCCTTTTTAAAAAAAAATTATAGCGACTAATTCAAATTCCTAAAACATTAGTATATTGTTGATTTACTTGTACGATCTGATTAATACGATTCAATCTTTCTTTAATATTAACATTTTGCATATATTGTAAATTTTTATAAATCATAAATTGTTTATTTTTATAAGAGCTAAATATTACTAATAAACATGTCAAAAAAATAATAATAAAAATTAGTAAACTAATAACAATCATTGTAATAATTTGGGCAATAGTTAATTGATAAACTTTTATCATGGTCAACATCTTTTATCCTCCTTTCCTATTTGCAAATATACTAAAAAATTTAAGTTGCTTTCTTATTAGTTTCTAAAGTATTTACAATAGCAATTAAACCTAAAAATAACATTTGTGGTTCATAAATATAAGAAAAATCAAAATAAGATTTTAAAATTGGGACATTACCACCTGTTAAAATAACAGGTAAATTATTAATATTTATTTCATTATGAATTTTCATAACAATACCATTAATCATGGCACTGAATCCATAACCATAACCAATAGATAACGCATGATTAGTATTTTTACCCAACATTGATTGATAATTTTTAATTTCAAAATCTAAAAGTAATGCGGCATTGGCAATTAATGCATCCTTGCTCGTTCCAAATCCAGGCCCAATAATAATACCAACTAAAACATTATTAATAATAATACTATAAGTGGTAGCAGTGCCTAAACTAACAACGATTGCATTATGATACTTAGTATAAGCAGCATATGATAATGCTATTAAATCACTACCTAGTTGCTGATTTTCTAAATTAAGTTGTAAAGGCAAAGAACTTAATAAATTAAAATCAAGAATTAATGGTTTTAACTTATATGTGGTAATAATTAACTGCTTTATTATTACTAAAAACTTGGGTACAACACAACTAATAATTGCCTCTTCAAAATATAATTTTTGATTTAACTTAAATGCTCTTTTTAACTGCACAATTGCATTTTTACTTTTGGTTTCAATTATTGGTCACTCTTCAATAATTTCACTATTGTTAATCATAGCAATCTTAATTAATGTATTACCAATATCTACTAATAATAAGTTTTTCATTATTATACTTCTTGCACCATTTCTTTAGTTGAAGCTAATTCATCATATAATGTACGAACAAGATTATTTAAATTTTCAACTTGTAAAAACTTACCACTACGAGCTATTGAAACTGAACCATTAGTTTCACTAACAACAACTGATACAGCATCAGTTTGTTCTGAGATACCAATGGCAGCACGATGACGTGAACCAAATTGACTAGATATTTTTTTATTAGTTAATGGAAAATAAGTAGAAGCACATTCAATACGACCTAAACGAATAATAACAGCACCATCATGCAATGGTGACCCTTTAATAAAAATAGATTGTAATAATTGTGATGTTACTTCACCATCTATTTTTACTCCTAAGTCAGTATATTCATTTAGTGAAACATTTCTTTCAATAGTAACTAGTGCTCCAATTTTTTCTTCTGCTAATTTAATTACTGCTTCTGCTAAAACACTTGCTAACATTCTCTTTTCTGAAGTTGCTAATAATTTCATATGAGATTTATTCCTTGTTGTTCATCAAACTTTTTTACCACGAATAAAAGTATTCATTACTACTAAAATAAGGATTGTCATTAATAAAGAGATGGTTATTCCAAATAAAATTGCTACTTCAGCAACTATTGTTCCGCTATCTGCTTGAATTATAGTTGAAACATTCCTTAAAAGTAATTCACTCATATTAAAACACCACCATTTTTCTATTTCCTGTTATTATTTAATTATAAAGTAAAAAAAATAATTTATAACATTATTAGTATAACAACTAATCATAAATTACAAAATACTACTTTTAATCTTTTTAAAAGAACTATTTTGCTTTTATATAACTTTATAAATAATATTTTTTCAAATTTTTTTGATTTTCACTTAAAGCAGTAACAGCACAGGATACTCATCAACTATTTTATTAACTGCACTTACTATTATTTCTTTTTGGTAATCATTATTTTCTAATTGTAATTTTTTTTTCTCTATTAGTTTGGTATCATCTTCAATTATATACTTTATGTTTTTCTGCTTTATTGATAGTTTTTTTCCCTAAATAATATTATATTTACTTTTTTAATTTTAATTTGTTATTTTATTAGCAATTAAATTACAATTTAATAAAAAATCTATTGTTTTTACAATAAAATAATAGATTTAAAAAACTTATCTTAAACTTGAAAAATATTATAATTTTTACTATATTGTCTTTATATTTAAATTAACACCATTAAATGGGAATATTAAAAACTTATATTAATAAATTAATTATTTTTTTAACTTTGAAATTAAAATAAAAAACTAATTAATATTATTTCTAATAATAGCGGTTATTTCTTTAACAGCAATATCTAAATCATCATTAATAACAATATAGTCATATTCATGTTGAACTTTAAATTCTTCTTTTGCTTTATTTAATCTTTTTTCAATAATTTCTTCTGATTCACTAGCACGCATACGAATTCTTTGCTCTAATTCTTGATATGAAGGAGGCATAATAAAAATACTCATAATATCATCACGATATTCATAGTTTTTTAAAACTTGACTAGCACCATCAACCTCAATTTCTAAAATAACATTATAGCCTTGATTTTGTAAATTTAAAACATAACGCTTACTAGTACCATAATAATTACCAATAAAATTAGTATACTCTAAAAAATCATTAAGTTTAATATGCTTTAAAAATGTTGGAACATCAACGAAAAAATAATTAATACCCTCTTGTTCTTTATTACGTGGCTTTCTAGTTGTCATTGAAACTGAATATGCTAAATTTAATGATTTATTAGCAAATAATTTACTAATAATTGCACCTTTACCAACACCACTTGGTCCAGAAAGAATAATTAATTTTCCTTTTTTTTGTGCCATTTAAATTCTACTTTCTACTTTTCATCAAATTGAATTATTTTAATATATATTTTACCGTATTTTTTATTAGATACTACTTTAAAATGAAAATTTAATTGTAAATTTTCAAGTGGAACATTTGTTTCTAAAATAATTAAAGCATTATTATTAAGTAAATTATTTTTATAAAAAAAATCAATTATTCATTGTTGACAAATAGTATTAGCAAAAGGTGGATCAATAAAAACAATATCACAAGATTTTGTTAATGTTTTACTGAAAACTTGATAATCAAAATTATTTAATTTAACTTGTTCTTGCAAATTACAAGCAAAACAATTTTGTCTAATAATATCACAAGCGGCTTTGTTAATATCATTTGCAAAAGCAAACTTTGCTCCTCGTGATAAACTTTCAAAAATTAAGTTGCCACTACCGGCAAATAAATCGACAACAATCTTGTCTTCAAAACAACAATAATTTGCCATTATATTAAAAATATTTTCTTTAATACGATTTAATGTTGGTCTTGTTGATAAACCTTGCAAGGTCATTATTTTTTTTCCTTTTAATTTTCCAGCAATAATTTTCATGTTTTCTCCAAAATTTAGTTTATAATAACTTTATCATTAAATTTAATAAAAGCAAATTAGTTTAATTTACATTTACACAAACTTTATGAAAGGGCCTGCAATGTTAAAAAAATTACAAAATGAAATACCAGCAGCAAATTGAATTACTGAAGATACAGAACCAAGTTTACTAGAACCATGTACCGATGTCATTTTACCATTAACACCAAAAGATGAAAAAATTATGAAACGAATGATTGATTGAGTAAAAGCATCACAAGATAAAGATTTTAATGCTAACAATATTTTAACAGAAGCTATTGGTATTGCTGCCCCACAAATTGGAGAAAATATAAAAATGTATTATATTTTATTACCAATACCTAATAAAGATGAAACCATTACTTACTATGAACATGCATTAATAAATCCCAAAATTATTGGTAGAAGTAAACAAATAACTTATTTAAAAAAAGGTGAAGGTTGTTTAAGTGTCACTAATCACCCTCATGAAGGTTTAGTACCACGCAGTTATAAAATCAACATTACAGGTTATGATTATTTAAAAAAGAAAAAAGTAAATTTAACCGTTAGAGGTTATGAAGCAATTGTTTTTCAACATGAGCAAGATCATTTAGAAGGAAAATTATTTTATCATCATATTAATAAAGATAATCCTTGACTTAATGATGAAAAATGGATTATGATATAATATAGAATAATAAACTTAGGTTTTTAATTTACTTTATGATAGTTAATTATAATTTAATCAAATAAGTAAAAATATATTACATTTTTATGTTATGTTTTAATATTTTAAAATGAAAAGGAGAAAAAATATGAGTGATACACCAACAAAAAATAATGTACCGATTAAAAAATTCGTTACTAAAGTTTTTGCTCTTGGCGGTCTAGAAGAAGTTGGCAAGAATACTTATGTAATTGAACAAGATAATGAAATTATTATTATTGATGCAGGGGTCAAATTTGCTGATGCTTCCATGCCTGGTATTGAAGCAGTAATTCCTGATTATAGTTATTTAAAAGAAAATAAACATAAAATTAAAGGTATATTTATTACTCATGGTCATGAGGATCACATTGGTGGTATCCCTTATTTATTAAAAGAAATTAGTGATATTCCAGTCATTTATGCTCCTAATTTAGCAGCAGCTTTAATTCGTCATAAAATCAAAGATAAAGGAATAAAATCAAAAATAAAAATAAACGTTGTTGATGGCAATAGTAAAATTAAAACTAACAAATTTATTATTAGTTTTTTTGCTGTTAATCACTCAATTCCTGATGCCTATGGAATTTGTATAGAAAATTCAAATGGCACTGTTGTAACAACAGGTGATTATAAATTTGATTGAACACCTTTAGGTCACAAAGCAGATATTGATAAAATGGCACAAATTGGTCAAAAAGGAGTGACATTATTTTTAGCAGATTCAACTAATGCCGAAGTACCAGGTTATACCATGACAGAAATGATTGTTGTTAAAAGAATTAGCGAAATATTCGCTAAAGCTAAAGGTAGAATTTTAATTTCTACTTTCGCATCTAATGTTCACCGTTTACAACAAATTATTGAAGTTGCAACAAAACATAATCGAAAAGTTATTGTCGTGGGACGAAGTTTAGAACGAATTGTTAATGTGATTCGGCAAATGGGACATTTAAAAGTTCGTGATAGTTCATTCATTAAAGTAGAAGAAACTAAAAAATATGATAATGATAAAATTGTTATTATTTGTACCGGTTCACAAGGTGAACCAATGGCAGCATTATCAAGAATTGCTAATCGTGAACATCGTCAAATAAAAATTATTGCTGGTGATACAGTAATATTTTCTTCATCAGCAATTCCTGGTAATCGTGCTGATGTGGAAAGAGTAGTTAATAAACTAACACGACTTAATGCTATTGTTGAAGAAAATTCACCACTAAACTGACTACATACTTCTGGTCACGCTTCACAAGAAGAACAAAAATTAATGTTAAACTTAATAAAACCATCATATTTTATGCCAATGCATGGCGACTATCGAATGTTAAAAGTTCATAAAGAAACAGCAGTTTCAATTGGAATACCTGAAGAAAAAGTATTTATTTGCGCTAATGGTGATCCAATTATTATCGATAATGGTAAATGTTCTTTAAGTGATAAACGAATTGCTGCTGATCCTATCTATGTTGATGGTGGCAAAGATATGTCTGGAGTAACAACAGCAGCTGTCATCCGTGATCGACAAATTCTTTCCAAAGATGGTTTAATTGCAATTGTTGTTTCAATTGATTCACAAAATAATAAATTACTAGTACCACCAACCTTTATCTCTCGTGGTTCTTTCTATGTTCGTGATGCAGCACCTTTGGTATCAGAAGCAATATCATTATTAACAAAAGCTATTAATGAAGTATTAAAAAGCGAAAGACCTACTTTTGCTACAATAAAAAATACTATTAAATCAACGTTAGCGCCTTATATATTCAAAAAGAAAAGAAGAAATCCCTTAATTATTCCCGTTATATTAAATAAAAAATAAACTTTAGTTTTATATAAAAGAAAAAATTTAGATGGGATAATCTATAAAATGATTAAAGAAATAAATCATTAAGTTAATAAAAACAAATAAAATTAAAAAGAAAAAATTACTACTGTAAAAATTTATCAAATAAAAATATTTATAAAATTTGATGATTATTAATACTATCTTCTAAAAAAAATTTATCTTCAGCGGTTAATTAATTTGCTTTAATCATTAAAGCATTTTTTGTTTGTAATAATAAACAAGCATAATTTTACGTTATATTTCCTAATTTTATCTTTTAATTCAATATCAACTGACCAGTTACTAATTTTGATCAATTATTTAAAACAGCAATATGTAATATTATATGATTTGCTTCACCAAATCTTAAACTATTAATAATTTTTTTTAGAAAAAAATATTTAATTCATAATTAATATTTTTATTTTTTTATTATAAAACTGATAATACTGCAAAACCTTAATAAAATCTTTGTCACTTTTCTTGCAAAAATTATATTTTTCTCTTTTAACCATACTATTAAATTTATTTATCATTTTTTTAAAATTTATTAAATTTTCTTTTTCTAACTATCTTACTTGATTAATTAATTTTTCTATTCTTGTATAACCATTAATAACAACTATTGCTAATGCAAACCATCATTATTTCTATAATTAAATCAGTATTATTTTAACTACCTCCAAATTACCATTTTCTGTAACAACTATTAAAGCAGTATTATCACTTTCATTAGTATGATTAATAGCAGCAGCAGCTGCCAGTGTTAACTTGCAATTTTCAATATTATAATTTTGATTTAAAAAATATAAAAATTCTTTTTTAAATTTTTTAATTTGATAAGGGTTTTTAGTGCTATCAATTATTTTCTATAAAATTAAAAACGATTTCTATTAAAAAGACTTGTTTAAATTACATTTTTTGTTAAATTATGTAAAATTTCTATTTGTATCTAAAAATCAGATAAAAACCATAAATTAAATAAACATATTATTTAAGTAATATTGTTTTTGTTTTTCTAATAAACTTAATTGTGCTTTGATTAATTCAATTTTCCTATCAATAATAGTAAAAAAATGTGCCACTTTTGTTTGTTCATTAATATTATTTGTCAAAGAAATAAAAACATTTTTTAATATTAAAAAATGCCTTTTATATCCACTTTGTGAAACATTATTTAATAATGCTGAATAATAAACAAATTTTAAATTAAAATTTTTAAAACTATTACTTAATTCTAAAAGTTTTATACCATCATCTGCAACAAAAAAAGATTTATCAATATATTTTAAAATAGTTGTATGATCACCAAAAAGAATGATTGGTAATTGTTCTACTAAATTACCTTTTTTAATATATAAATCAATAAAATCTTTTTTTTGAGATATTAAGGGTAATTTTGTATTTGATTCAAAATTTTTCTTAATTTTTAAAGATTTTATTGTTATTAATACTTCTTGAATTTGTTTTAAAACTCATTCATCATTAAAACCTTTAAATCTAATTTTAGGATAACCTTTTTCATTCGCAAACATATTATTTAAGTAATATTGTTTTTGTTTTTCTAATAAACTTAATTGTGCTTTGATTAATTCAATTTTCCTATCAATAATGGTAAAAAATTGTGCAATCTTAGTTTGTTCTTGTAAACTACAAGTAATATAAATTTGAATATTTTCTAAATCTTTATTAGAAATTTCTAAGAATGTTGTTCCAAATGAATTAGTAATTAATACATTTTTATTTTTATAAAGTCAATAATATAGGTACTTATGGTTTATTAATTTTCCTGTTCTAATGTTTTTAATTCCTTGACTAAACCAACATTTTTCTAAATTATTTATTGTAACTACACCAACAGGAGCTCTGCAAGTTAAAAGAATATCATTTTTCTTAGAAAAATTAAAATTTTTATCTGTAATAAAACGATCATATTTATTAAGTAGCATACTATTATTTTTTGTAATAAAATTAGGAGTTATAAAAGGAATTTCATTTAATCATAGTTTTTTATTTTTTGTTGAAGGTGTTGAGCCACCTCAAATTGTTGTTATTGTTTTTAATTTTACTTTTTGAAAATTATTTTCATTAATAGATTCTTTAAATCTAATTGTGGGAAGCAGAGATTTATTCATTATTAATCACCAAATCTTTTAACATTAACTTAAATTCTTCATCTAATTTTTGAATTTCTTTTTCATTATTAATTAAGTTATCTTGTAATACTTTAATATTAATCATTTCTTTTTCTGTGGTATTATCAATATAACGAGCAATATTTAAGTTATAATCATTTGCTTTAATTATTTCAATAGCAACTAAATTAGAAAATTTATCAATAGTTTTTCTTTTATTAAAAATATTAATAATTTTAATAATATTTTCATCAGTTAACGTATTTTTATTTCCTTGCTTGGCAAATTCTTTTGAAGCATCAATAAACAAAATGGCATTATCACTTTTACATTTTTTCATCACAATAATACAAGTTGGAATTGATGTACCATAAAACATATTCGCTGGTAAACTAATAATAGTATCAATTCAATTTTTTTCAATCATATATTTTCTAATAATTAATTCAGCATTACCCCTAAACAAAATTCCATGAGGAATAACAACGGCCATTACGCCATTAGCAGTTAATTTATAAATCATATTTTGAATAAAAGCAAAATCAGCTTTTGTTTTTGGTGCTAATTTGCCATAAGCACTAAATCTTTCATCACTTAAAAATTTTTGATTTGCCGATCAATGAGAACTATATGGTGGATTGGCAACAATTATTTCAAATTCTTGTCCTTTAAAACCATCATCCTCTAATGTATCACCATTATAAATATCAAATTTATTATACTTTAAACCATGTAGCATCATATTCATTCTTGCGATATTATATGAGTTAGTTTTTAATTCTTGACCATATAAATGACCAATTTTTAATTCTTTATGTACTCTTAATAGTAATGAACCTGAACCACATGTTGGATCATAAACAGTTTTAATTTCCGTTTTTCCTTGACTAACTAATTTCGCTAATAATTTAGAAACAGGTTGTGGTGTATAAAATTCACCTGCTGCTTTTACTGATTCCGAAGCAAATTTACTAATTAAATATTCATAGGCATCACCTAAAATATCAATTTCTGATTCATTAATTTTTAACATTACTTTAGCAATGATTTTACTTTTCTCGACTTCTGTTTTTCCTAATTTACTAGAATCTAAATCAACAGCATCAAATAAATTTTCGAATTCTTTTGCTGATGAATGACCAACTGTTGATGCAATTAATTTTTTAAATGCTTTTCTTAATTAAGAAGATATCAAATTTTCCCATATTAATTTTATTAATTATTGCTTGTCATAAATATTCTGGTTCAATATAATAGCCAGCACTATCATTATCATATAAAACTTCTAAAAAATCATTACGATATTTTTCATTAGTTAAAGCAGTTTGATAATCAATGCCTTCCATTTTTAAATCTTTTGCTAATATCGATTGGACATTATCTGATAAATAACGATAAAATATTAATCCTAATATATACTCTTTATATTCGGATGGTTCCATTGTCCCACGTAGCGTATTAGAAATATCTCATAACTTAGAAAACAACTGTTGTTGTTGGACATTTTGTTTTTCATGTGTTGTCATAACATCTTTTCCTAACTTTCAAATTTATTAATTAAATCAATGATATCTAATTCTAATTCTTTTTTTATTTCATTTTTTGCTTTTATTTTAGAAATATTTTTATTAATAGCTATTTTTTCAGTATGTTGTTGATTAATCTTTTCTCTAAAAAAATTAGAAGGCAATTGATTAGTAAAGCGATATTCACTAATAATTTCATTAATATCTAATTTCTCTATGTTATATTTTTTACTAATTTTAATTATTTGTTGTTCATATTCTTCATCACAAAATTGTTCATATCTTGCTTCTAAATCTGCAACATTTTTAAGAGTAGGAATAACTCTTTCAATAAATTCATTTATTAATTCTGATTTATATTTTAATACTTGATCAGTTGAGTCTAATTTTTCTTTTTTTATTTCTTTAATTTGTTTTTCTTTTCTTTTAATATTATTTAAATCTATTTTTTTAATAATTCTAAAATATAATGAACATTAATTTTATTACTATAAATTAATTCTAATTCAAAATCAACATCTGCTAAAACAGATAATTTTTCTTTTCTAATTTTTTCATCACTTAGTGATAAATAACGAGATTTAAATCCATTATATTCATTTTCACTAAAATTATATTTACTTTGATTAATATCAAATCCAATAAATGTTTCTAATTTTAATAATATTTTTACTATTTCTTTAAATAAAAAAATAAATTCTTTAATTTTAATTTCATCACCATCATTTCCTACATCATAAGCACAACTATAATCTTTTTTTAATTTATTCACTAACTTAATAAATTCTTGTTCATAATAATCAAATGATTTCATTAATATTTGATCAGTAGTAGCACTATTAGAAAACAATAAAATTGCTTCATCAACAGTTTTTTTAGTAGTTTGATAACAAACAATATTACCAAATGGTTTAGTAATATTTATAATTCTGTTTGTTCGTGAAAATGCTTGGATTAATTTATGATATTTTAATAATTTATCTAAATATAATGCGCTAGTTGTCGGTGAATCAAAACCTGTTAAAAACATATCAACAACAATTAATAAATCGATTTCTTTGTTTTTAACTTTCTTTTGTAAATCAATAAAATATTCATTAAATCTATTGATATTAAAATTAGTATCAAAGTTTATATTATAATCTTTAATTATTTTTTCTAATTCTATTTTAAAAGAAAAATCTTTATTATTTAAATCTTCATTTGCTTCAAATGTAAAAATTGAAGCAATTTTTAAATTATGTTTTAAATTTTTAAATGTTTTATAATATTTAATTGCCATATTAATATTTTTAACAGCAAATATGGCATTATATTTCTTTTTGTATGTTTTTTTTTGAAAATGTTTCAATTATATTTTTTGAAATAGAATTAATTCTAGAATCATCCATTAATAATTCATCATTATTAATATCTTCAATTAATTCATCATTAGGTTCTTTCTTATTTCTAATTGATTCCATATAGTCAACATTAAAACCTAAAACATTACCATCTGCTATTGCATTATTAAGTAAATATTTATGGATACATTTATGAAATATATCAGCTGTCGTTCTTCCATCTTCTGATTTATTTTTTTCAAATCGTGGTGTGCCAGTAAATCCAAAATATTGTGCATGTTCAAAAATTCTTTTAATACTCATATACATTTTTCCAAATTGACTTCTATGACATTCATCAATAATAAAAATTACTTTCTTATTTTTAAATTTAGCCATTATTGATTTATATTTTTCATTTTTACAAGCATTAGCCATTTTTTGAATTGTCGTTAATATTATTTTTTTTTTAGTAGCATCTTGCATATTTTTAATCAAGCTATAAGTACTATCAGTATAATCAACACTATCTTTTTCAAATTTATTAAACTCTTCAATCGTTTGAAAATCTAAATCTTTTCTATCAACTAAAAAAAATATTTTTTCCTTTTCTGGCATATATTTTAAAATTTGACTTAATTTAAAAGAAGTTAAAGTTTTTCCAGATCCAGTTGTATGTCAAATATAAGCATTATTATTAGTTTCACTTGCTATTTTAATAAGTTTCTCAACCGCATAAATTTGATAAGGTCTCATTATCATTAATATTTTTTTACTTTCATTAATAATCATATAGCTTGCAATCATTTTACTAACATGACATTTATTTAAAAAATTTTTAGTAAAATCAAATAAATTAGTTATTCTATTATTTAATTCATCAGTCCAATAAAAAGAATTTTCAAATAAAATATTGCCATCATTATTTGAAAAATATTTAGTATCTATAAGATTAGAAATTATAAAAAACTGAATAAATTTTAATAATCCTTTATGAGATTCTTTTTTATATCTATTAATTTGATTAAAAGCTTCTTTAAAATTTATTCCTGGTTTTTTTAACTCAATTTGTATTAAAGGTAAACCATTAATTAAAATTGTTATATCATATCTATTTTGAAAAATACTTTTTATTGTTAATTGATTAGTAAATTGAAAAATATTATCACATCATTTATCTTTATTAAATAATTCTAAATCTACTTTTGTAAAATCATCACGCTCAATTGTAATTTTCTGTCTTAATATTTTTGCAGAATCGAAAATACTTTTACCAGTAATTTTAAATAATAATTTTTCAAATTCTTTGTCAGTTAATGGTTTATTATTTAATTCATTTTTATTATGATTAAAAATTTGATTTCTAAAATTAATTTTAATATCTGCTTCATTATTTAATTTTATATATTCATAACCTTCAATTTTTAACTTATTAATAAACTTTTTTTCTAATTCCGATTCACTAATATATTTATTTTCCATTTTTAAATCTTCCTAGTAATTTTGATTATAAATATTTATTCATATATACTATATAATTATATAATAAAAAACCAAATTTTATCAAAGTAACAATATTTTAAAACTTTAATATATTAAAATTGTTAGAGAAAAATAGAAAAATAAGCAATTTTCTTTTTTATTTTAATTTTATTAGTTATTTGTTAGAAAACTTTATTGCTTTTTCTCATTTACGGAGAGTTTCTCTTAGGCGTGGTTTAATTAATCACTTACTACTTATTCTTCTGTCCCATGTAGTAGTAATTTAATTAGTTGATTACTACCCTTTGCTACTTCGTTTATTTTTTAAATGTTAATATTCACCATTTTGTGAAATTTTTTTATTGTGGAACACTAACCCTTTAACCATTACAGGTTTGCGAATAAATCTTAACCTGTAATGGTTAAGATTTATTCGCAAACCACGATAACTCTTTTATATTGCTAAAAGAATTACCTTTATTGTGTTGTAGTGGTGTTAATGCTTGGTTACAAGTAAAAGAGTTTTATTTAGTTATTTTGCTGTTATTTTCTTAAACTAAGCAAGATTAACAACAATTTTAACCTAATTAAAAAAGACAGAATTTTATTTTTGTTTCTTTCTTAGTTTTTAGAAAATTATCCACCAACCGAATATTTTAGGCACTCGCATAATTGACATTTGCACCAATTGCCAGCAAAACACATTAACGATATCGAAATTATTTTTTCGCATAGTCAACATTAAAGCAGTATTACCAATTCACCTACGTAATTACATTAATATTATCTTTTAATAATTTGATAACGACATTAAATTTTTGTTTTTTAATAGCAGTTATCTTTTTTTCTTCTTTACTAGTATTTACATTTATTTTTAATATTTCTTTAAATTATATATTTTCTAGATTTAAAAACAATTAATAAAATCAAGCATTAATTATTAAAAATAACTTTTAATAATTAAAAAAACTTTTAACATTCTATTATCACAAATTATTAGTAACAACTATTAAAGTAATTTTTAAATTTATATTATTAATATTATATGTTTTTCTCCATTTTACAATGCTTAATGCCAGCATCTAAAAATGGTATTGAACAAACTTGATAACCTAAACTTTTATAAAAATTTAATGATTGCATTTGAGCATAAAGAATTATAACTTTAAAGTTATTTTCGATTGCCAATTTTTCCATAAATTCCATTAATTTTTTACCAATATGTAATCTACGATACTCTGCTAATACACACTCTCTTTCAATCTTTGCTTTACCAGCAACATTTCGCATTCTACTAGTAGCTATTGGTATATTATTATCACTAAAAACTAAAAAATGAGTGGCCACTTCTTCAAATTCATCTATCTCTTCAGCAAGTGGAACATTTTGCTCATCAACAAAAACTTTTTTTCTAATTAAAAATGCTTGTGCTAACATTTCAACATTATTATTAATAATCTCAATTTTCATCATTTTCTCCTTATATTTAATTTTATCAATAATTAAATTATTTGTTTCTTCTATTTTTAATTTGAAAATTTAATATCTTTATTATAATCATCTATTATCTTTTGCTTTAACTTTTCATCAAAATACAAAGGTGAAAATCTTACAGTTTCATTCAATAAATTGATTAGATATTTCTTTTTCAACAATTTTTGTGAATATAACTAAAAATTTTATTAATTCAATATTTAAAATATTATTTATATTTAATTCAGCTTTTAAACAATTCAGAAAATTAATATTTTTAATTAATTCGCTTTCAAATTCATTATTCTCTAAAATTTCATTTTTATTGATTAAAATTTTATATTCTGCTCAATTAATTCAAAAATTTCGTAAATCACTACTTATAATATTTTTTAATTGTTTATCACCAATTATTATTTTTACATTTATTCTCCTCTTTAATTTCTAAAATAAAAAACTTATATTAAGTTTTAATTACAATATCATATTTTCTTTTTTAAGTTTATTTTTTCTTTAAAATATTATTTAAGTTATCTAAATCAATAAACTTAATATCACTATAAGTCATATTAATACTATTTGCTACTTTAAGGTACTTCTTAGGTGATAATTCACTTTTAATAATTAAATTAATTATACAATTTTATAAAAAACTTAAAGCAATACTTGATAATTATTACCATTAATGAGTGTATTTTAATTAGTGCTATAATTTAAGTAAATAGTTTAACCGTTTATTTTAAGGAGGAATCAGTTTTGGAAAAGCAAAAAAATAAATTAACAGAAAAATTACGACCACGTAATTTTTTAGGAACACAATATTTTGTCTTATTATTTTTTTGAATAATATTTATTGCATTATTAATGACAGCATTAATTTTATTTTTAAATGAAAGAATAACAATTAATAATGAAAAAGGAGTCGATAAAATCCTAAACGATATTGCTAATGCAACTAATGATGCAGAAAAAACTGCTTTATATAAAAAGTTAATGGATATTTATTACCCATTAATTGATTTCTCATTAATGTCATTTATTTTTTCACAAAACAATAATAATGTTGCAATAAGTGATTGAAAAGCAGCATGAACACAACGATCAAATAGTATTAATACTGCTTATTCATATATTTTTATTACCATTTTAATTGCTTTAATTGCTTTATTTTTTTACATTGTTATTATTATTAAACTTTATCGAAACAGAGTTTTCCAAAAAAAATATGGTTTAACAACTCAATTTACTAATGATTATCCAATTTATGATATTAAAATGTATTTAGGTTTTATAGTTAATTTAGCAATTGTTTTCAGTTTTTTTTAATTTTCTAACAACTATTATTGTTTTATTTTATGGTGTAATTTTAGTATTAACTTCTTACTTTTTTTGATATATTTTAAAAATTAAAACAGAAATTTTAATTATGCATAAATGATGAAAAGCACCAAATTTTGTTTTATTCTCATCAGTTATATTATTTCAAAATGGATATACTTTATTAAAATCAGTATTTATCCAAAAATTTAATGTTAATTTAGATTTAATTTTATCAATTATCCTACCAATTGGAACAATTACCATTTTCATTACTTTATTAATTAAAAATATGCTAAGTTCACAAGTGACAACAGTAAAAACTGCCATTAAAACAATTGGTGCTAAAGCTAGTGATTTTCAAATTTTTTATTATGCACAAAAAGAAAAAGCTTTAGAAGACTATACTTTTGTTAGTCAGTTACCAACATTTGTCCGTATACCATTACAAAATAATAGTATTGATACTAAACAAGCATTATTACTAATGACAACTATTGATGAAGCAATAATTTTTTTTCAAAGATCATTTTCATAAACCCAAAGAATTAAACTATATGCTTTTTCACTTATTTAATAGAATAACTGATGTTAAAGAAATTGAAGAAATTAAAAGTAATACTCTTAAAATTGAACAACAACAATTTAACAAAAGTTAATAAAAACAACCAAGAAATATTTAATACAATAGAAAAAATAAAATTTGTTATAATTAAAAAAGGACAATTATGATAGTTGGAAAGGAAGTTATCTACATGTGACCATTTAAAAAAAAGGATAAAAATGAAGTTCCAAAAGAACAAAAAAAATGTGATGGTTGTGGTAAGATGAAAGATGCATCTGAGTTTACTAAAACAGCAGATAGTAAAATTTTATGCAGAGATTGTGCTAAATAAGTGTGTTAATTAACACACTTATTTTAAATTAAAACTGGAAAGGTTAAGCCAATGTGATTCAAAAAAAAGACAAAGGAGACTGATATTTCCTTAGCAAAAAATAAAAAATGTATCGATTGTGAAAATATGTTTATTCCTTTCGATATCCTTGTAACAAAAGAAGGAAAATCTTTATGCAATAATTGTTTTATTAAAGATGAAGAAAAATAAATTAATGATGTGTTTGATTAAACACATTTTTATTGTTTAAAATAAAAAAAATATTTATTTTTACTTTAATTTATTATAATATTTATAATGAATTAAAGTAATTAAAAGGAGAAAAAATGAACACTTTTACACTAGTATTAGGATACATGGCAGCAATTTGTATTCCTTTAGCTTTCTTACCACAAACAATCAAAATTATTAAAACAAAAAAAACGTCAGGACTTTCTATTTTTTCATATAGTATTTATCAAATTGGTGGTCTTACTTTTTTAACATTTGGCATACTTCGCAATGATATTCCGATGATTACTTGCCAAACTATTACTGCAACATTAAATTTCATCATCATTGCTATCATTATTAACAATTTAATTAAACAAAAAACTAAGGAGGTAAAAAATGTCTAATATCGCAGTTGATATCGTTGGCTATATAGGTGCTGTTTTTATTTCAATTGCCTTTTTACCACAAACAATTAAATTAATTAAAACTAAAAATACAAAGGGTTTATCACTAATGTCATATAGCATTTATCAAGTAGGATTAATCTCATTCATAATTTATGCTAGTTTAATTAACAATATTCCATTATTAGCAGCTAACGTTTTTGGAACAGTAATTAATATAATCTTATTAACACTAATAATTTACAATTTATATTATCATAAGAAAAGAGAAAAATAAAAATTTGCTTACATAAATTTAAATTTTATTAATAACTATTTACATAAGAATGGGGAAGACAATGGCACACATTAATTTATTGGGAACGTTTATTTTTATTATTATTGGCTATTTAATTGGTTCAATCTCACCTTCCATTATTATTAGTAAACTAAAATTTAAAACTGATGTCAGAGAATATTATTCAAAAAATGCTGGTGCTACTAACTCAACACGAGTTATGGGTAGTAAGTGAGGAGCTGTTATTTTAATCCTTGATGGTATTAAACCAACTATTGCGATCTTAATTGCATATGGTTTAACATTTATTAATATTACTAATGCTAATTATCAATTAATGTTTAGTCAAGCCTATATTTATCCAACTGGTCTTACTGCAGTAATTGGTCACTGTTGACCAATATTTTATCATTTTCGTGGTGGCAAAGGAGCTGCATCTTCATTAGGAGTATTATTAATGATTAACCCTATTTATTGTTTTGTTGCTATTGCTAGTTGATGATTTATTTTATATTTGAGTAGAATGTCATCTCTTTCTTCAATGTTAATGATGTTACTTGCTTTTATTTTATCATGAATACCAAATATGCCACTCCATGCTTTTCTCTCACAACAAGATACTGATTATTATGTTGTTAATATCATTATTGCTTTAATGTGAATATTAATTATTATTCGTCATTGAGATAATTGTAAAAGAATTATTAATCATACTGAACGTAAAGTAACAATTTTTGATAAAAAAAGAAAAGTTTAGCAAAGCAAAAAAAAATAACAATTATCTCCACATCAAATATTTGCCAAAAATACTTGTTTTAAACCTAAAATTAATGTACTATTATAATCGTGTTGACTTAACATTGTTAATATTCTCTCCGATATTAGCTTTGCTTAAGCCGAATGACATTAAAGGAGAGTTGCCAAAATATGGAACAAATTAAATATGACGAATTAATTAAAAAATTTCGTCTAAATGCTAAAGATACCGGTTCTTCTGCAGTACAAATTATTAATTCAACAAAAAGAATTTTAGAATTAACAACCCATCTACAAGTGCAAAAAAAAGATATTACTGCGAAAAGAAGTTTATTAAAAATGGTAGCAAGAAGAAAACGTTTCTTAAAATATTTTAAGGCCCAAGATGCTACTACTTATCATAAATTATTAACAACGTTATCACTAAAAGATAACTAATAAAAATCAGTATTAATTAATACTGATTTTTTTATATATTTTTTAATTAAGTTTAGCAAACAATATTAAAAAGCATTCTAAAATAATTTAAAAAAAATTAATAATACAATATAATATTAATATAGTTGGAAAAGTGAGTTACATATGTTTTAAACATATTTTTAAGAATACCTTCCAATGATTTCTTATTAGAAAATACTGCCAATTTCATAATTTTATTTAAAGAGAAAGAACTATATAAATGAAAGATAAAGCTAGTAAATTAAAAATAATTCATAAATACTGAAAAAATAATTGAATTTTATTTTCATTATTATTTTTCATTTGTGTTTCTATTTTAGGTTTTATCTTACTTTATATTTATAATGATAGTTTTTCAATGTTTGTAAAAGTTTGAAAAACTATCGTTACTTCATTCTTTTTTTTAATTTTTTATTTTATATTTTTTTTGCTGTTATATTTTTTACGAAAAAAATAACGCTAGAAAAAAATGACCAATGAAAAAAAAGAATGAAATAGAAGAACTCTATGAAAAAAATAAAAAAGATAATTTTGTAAATTATAATGATGCGATTGAAGAAATAGAATCAAAAATTAATGATTTGTTTAATCATCAAAACGAATATACATCAAATGTTTTAATAATAAAAGGAGAATATGGAACTGGAAAAACTTTTATTATGTCTGAAATTTTAAAAAATTTTAGTGACCAAAAGAAAAATTTTGAAAGTGAGCAAGCAAAAACTATTCAAAATAAAGAAAAAATAAAACAGTTACACAATTATTATATTGACTTATCAACAAATCAATCTGCTAGTTGAAATATAGGTTGTAGTGCTGAAAGTGATGTATATCATTTAATAAAATCTATATCTAATAATAATGCTAAAATTTATACAAAAGAAGTATTTTTTAATTTATTAAAATTAAAACAAGCAAGAATAAATAAATTAAAAGTATTTGTTTAAATTAATAAAATTTAATAAATCTAAACCTAAATAGTTAGGAATTTTTAATTTAAAATAATAAAAATAAATAAATAAAAATCTTTACTAGTAATAATAATTATGCTATAATTAAAGCAACAATTAATAATTTATTTTATCTTTTATTTAAAGAAAATTAAATTATAACTAGACTTGAAATACGCCCTATTAACAAACTTACTAACAGGACCCCTATATATTTCATTTTCATTATCATCAACTAAATCATCATATAATTTCATTTGTTTTAATAATGCAAATTCCTTTTGTTCTTTAATTAATTCATCAATTTGATTTTTTGTATAAAATGCTTTTAAGTCAATTTTGTCAACATCTAATTCATCTTCACTATAATTTAAAAATACTTGTTTTAATTCAGTTAATCTTGCTCATATTTTCATTCTACTAGGTGCTAAGTCTCAAACATTAATACTAGGAATACTATTTGCACTAAATGAGGTACCATTATTGAATTGAATAGTAGCATCAACATTAAACTCAATTGGTGTACGATTAAATACTCAATGTTCAACACAAACATACACCATATCTCTTAATGTTTCTTTGATTAATTCATCTTTAAACTATCAAAAGGAAATTTAGATAAAATAAAATCAAGATAAGCATTAATATCATTTTGAGCTCTAATCGCAAAAGTTGTAAATCAATCATTAACATTTGGTCATGTATTTATATATTGTTGTGGAGTTTCGATAATTTTTCCAGTTAATGGATATCAGTTATTATAATTTTCTAGACTGACATCAGTTCAAAGTTTATTAATCATAATTTATCATTCCTTAAAAATGCTTTTTTATAATGCTTAGTTTTTGTTTTAGTTTTTCTATGTGCTATATGGATAATTTCTTTTTGTAATTTTTTCTTACCTTTTGCTACAACTTGACTATATGCAAATTTTTCTAAATGATGTAATAGTCCAGTACCAAATAATGTATTAACTGAAAATTTTAAACCAACATTTTTAAATGATTTATTAATATTTTCAATAGGATTATTAATAACATTCACTACTTTATGATAGGTTCTTATTGTCCTAAAAATTTCTCTATATACTTTAAAACTATCTCTAATTACTTGTTGAACAACTGGTGGAGCAAATGCAATTGCTTTTAATCATTTATTACGACTAACTCCATAACCAATGTATCAACCACTATATCAGCGATATCAATGGAATGGATGTATTTGCGTAACAAAAGTTTCTGCTTTAAGAATACTATCAATAACTGTAATTGGTTTATACTTAGGATTACGATGATAAATAGTAATTGCACATTTACTTAATGATAAAGGTTGAATTTTGCAACCGATAAATACAGGTGAATTTAATGGAATTAATTGTGCATGTTTAATTGCTTTTTTCTCTGCACTAGTAAATAAAACTGTTGCTTTTTCTTTTAATTTATTAATTTTTTCCATTACCTTTTTTTCTAAATTTTCAAATTTTTCTTGTAGTTTATAGATACTTTCTCGTAATTTTTCAAAATATGGAGTATCTTTTCAAAATTTATTTAAACCTTTTTTTAAATAAAATCTAATATCAAAATATTTAAAAGTTTGATTTGCTTTTAAAACAATTTTATGAATTGCACTATTTTTAAAATTAAACTTAATAGCATTGGCACGAATTTTTTGTAAATCTAAAATTAAAGATTTACCATATCTATTTTCTGCATGGATGGTATGAACTAAATTTAATCAATCATGTTGGTTCATTGTTAATACTGCTTTTAATTCAGTATTATATTTTTTTAAAAAGTTATTTGCTTTTTCAATATCTTTGATTTTAAATTTTGGCGTTAATTGCGGACTTAATTTTATTAATGTATTTTGTAATAATAAATAATTTTTTAACTCTTGTGCTTCTAATTTTTTAAAATTATTTTTAAATTCTCTTTCAGCAACATAACCTAAATTTTGGATTATGGTTTCACGATTAGGAGCAAAACTATAATTAAATAAATAACGTTTATTACCAATAATTTTATCTGTTAAAATTTCTTTGCCACTGACTTGACTAATTATTTCTTGTAAGTTTTTTGCTTCTTTAACACCAATTTGTTCTAATGTTTTAGTTTTTTGTGCTAGTTTAATAAATTTAGTTGTCCGATAACCACGACTTATTTTATTAAGTCCAGCAAATGCTGGTAATACATTAAAAAAAGTATTTAATGGTGTTACATTTCCTTTTAAATAATCATAAACTTGATTAATAGTAAAATCAGTTAAAAACTCGACACCAACAGCACTAATACTAGCAATTAAATCACTTGCCCCTAATCCAAGTGCTATGCTTTCACTTAAACCACCAGTAAAAGGAGCAAATGCTACTGCTATTACTTGGACACCAATCAATTTCTAAAAGTTCTCATCAAAAACTTTTATTTTCTTGTTGTTTACTAATTCTAGTATGTTTTGGTTTATTGATATTGAAAAGTATTGCTGTACTAGTTGTACCAATTGCCATGATTAAATTTCCTTAATTATTGAAGCGTTATTTTAATTGGACTTGTTGCACCTTTATAATTTGGATCATTTACATTTGCTCTAATCACTACATATAAATCACCAGTTTTTTGTTTATTATTACTAATAATGTTTTTACCCTGCTCATCACTAAAATATTTAATAGTTGGATTTTCCAAACTTGGATTTAAACTATTAATTTCTTTTGCATATAAAATATTTGCGTCTAATTCTTTATTAGTTTTATTTGTTTTTGCAGTAGCATTATTTATTGTTAACGTTGTAATTTTAGATTTTAAATCATTTTTTACTTCACTTTTAATTACTCCACATAACATTCAACGTGATGTTGTTTCTTTTTTTGACATATAAGGAATTGATTGACCAAATACTTCACCACCAACTAAATAAGTTCTACCGACTTTACCATCTGCCACTTGTTGTAAATAAATAACTGTATTTTGTAACATATATCTTTTCATTGCTTTTGGCGTTGCTAAAATAAAATTCATTATTTCATCTTCATTTTTATCATTGGTAAATGTCATATAATCATCTAATACAATTTGACATAATACGCCTTTTACATATAAATCATTTCCATTTAAACGTAATTGTTGTGCTAATTCATTATCAGTAATTATTCCTTTATTATCTGCTAAATAAACTAAACTATCATAAAGATTATTAGTAATAAAAAATTTACAATTTGCACTATTTCGTAATTGAAATAAAGTATTTCATGCCGATAACATTGCTTTTAAATATCCTACTGGTGTTGGGTCAGTTATTGTTACTTTTGTAGCAAATTGCGAGATTATATTAGTATCATCATTTGCTAATTTATCTGTTAAATCATTAGCAACTTCATATTGCATACTGTCTAATAAATTTTGACCATTTTCAGCATTTAAGTCAATATTGGCAATAGTTTCACCAGCAAGATATGATTTTTCAATTATTTTTTCAATTTTATCAGTAGTAGCATACCCAACATCATATCTTTTACTTTTGTCATCTCATGGAATAACTTTAACTTTTGGGTCTTTTGGTAATTTAATAATAAATTCAATTTTTGTAGAATTAGTCATGGCAATGGGAAAAAAGTTTGCTCATGGACTATTTGATTGTTTAAAAAATTCAATGAATTCTGGTGCTTCAACTAATTTTTCGGTATTATTTAAGTTTGTTTGAATATTTACTGCTGCCATTTTAAACTTCCTTTTCTATAAATAATTTTTCTTTTTATAATCCAATAATGGATTAATTTTTATTGATGTTTGATTTGTTAATATAGTTTCTTGTTTACCACCGGTATTAATTGGTTCTTTAAACAATGGTTGTTCTTTAATAATTTTTTTAATAGTATCTTCGATTTTTGAATTTTCTATCTTATTTGTTTTAAATTTTAAATAATCATAAAATTCACTTTTAACTTGATATTTTTTAAATATATTAATTATTTCTTTTTCTTTTATTTCTTGATTAAGTTTATTTAATTTATTTTCTGCTTCATTAACTTTATTTTCTATTTCTTGTGAAACATCATTTTCAGTTAAAGTTTGCGTTGTTTGTTGTACATTAGTTTCATTTTCTAACATTTAACATTCTCCTAATCTTATCCCAATAATCAATCTTTAACTAATTGTGGCATTTCATTTATTAATTTTTTATAATCATTAACTGCATTTTCTAATATATCAATATCAGAAAATTTAAAACAATATTCAATATCTAAGTCAAAATCTCTATCAATTTTGATATCATATTTTCTATATTTTTCATTAAATTCAATTTTTGTCATTTTATTTTTCTCCTTTATTACTTATTTTCTTTATTAATTTTTTCATTAAGTTTTGCTAATTTTTTTTGATGTTTGATAATTTTATTATTTGCTCTAACATGTTTTGGAGTTGTAATAAATCGTTTTAATAAAACAATAATTTCTCGACAAAGTAATATACCAGTACTAATTCCAATTGTTTCAAGTGCTTTTAAAAAATCTTTCATTTTTATATTTTCCTTTCTTTTTATAAGTGATAATAATTTTCATCAAATGATAATTGTGCATTAATATTAACTTCACTCATATCACTACCATAACTATTAATACTTACATTATCATTAATAAGATTTGCAGTTTCATTAGTAAATACTGTTTCTTGCATTTCAGTATTATTATGTACTGTTTCCATAGGTAATAAATTATGAATAATTTCACTTATTCCTGCAATAATTGTAGGAATAGCATAAGCATTATTAAAATCATTATTTATCCCCATTGCTACACCACTACTTATTAAACATCCACCAGTTGCCATATTTGCTATTTTTCTTATATTTTGAAATCTATTAGGTATTAATTCAGTTAAACCACTAATAAGATTTGAAACACCATAAGCATTTAAACTAATAAAAGTATCTCAATCCATTAAATTATTAGGATTATTATTTATACTTAATAATGGTCATGGGGGCGTTTCTGTAGTTGTTGTAGTTGTACTTGTAGTAGTTATAGGCATAGGTGTTGTAGTTGGTTCAATAGGTTCAATTATTTCATTTATAAATTTACTATAATTTGCTAAACCAATTGTTCCTAATCCTAATAATATTTTTTTACTACTATTAATTACTTTTGTTTTATTACTTGGTCTTTGATTTAAGTTTCATATATCTAAACCTAATTTTTTACCAAATAATAAACTATTAATTGAACCTAATATTGGATTACCTATTAATTGCCCATAATAAGCACTTGTACCTATCATTGCTGCAATAGGACTTATTCCAGTTCTTATTAATTTAGTTAAAGTATAATTTGATTGTGTATTTTCTATATTTGGCATAATTTACTTCCTTTAATTTTCTATTTTTTTAATTCAAACTTTTACTCAACCTTGATAAACATCATTATCACCAACTATTAATGCAACATTATCTTCGGGGTCAGAAATAATTATATGTTGTGACTTAACATTAGGATATTTCATTAATATAATTGCTCTAATATCATTATGAGTACGAAGTGCTTGTGGTGAAGGTGATAATATTTCAATTTCATCTTTATCACCAAATAAAGTAGGCAATATAATCATTATTTATTCTCCTTATTTTTTGTTAAATTATTAACTATTTTTTTTAAACATTTCATACATCAATTTTTAGTTAATCAAATTCTTTTATTACAATATTTACATTTATTCATTTTTACTCTTTTCATTTTTTAAATCATTTAACATTAATTGAACAAAATGCACGATTTTTAGGAATATTTAAAGTATTAAAGATTTGACCACTTACTATAATTTCATCATTTTTGTTTAATAAAATACATCGTTTATAAAATTTTGGGTTATTAAAAATTAAAGTAACATAGTTTAAACCATTCCATTGTCCACGAACACTATAATATAATTGTTTATTACCTTTTTCATGATATTTTGCTTCAATAGTGTTACTAAGTTTTACTGTTAATTTAACATAATTTGCTTTATCTTTCATTTTTAAAATTCCTTAAATAATATTGAATATGCTTATATGCATCTGCTTCATGTTTTGTTAATTTTATATTTCCTTTATAATTTTCTATTTTGTTTTTGTTTTTTGGTTGATTTTCATGATAATCTCAGTTCATAACATCTTGTACTAAAACCATTAAAGCACCAATAATTTTAGGAGTTGCTAATGGATTAGTTAATAATTGTTTTGAACTTAAAAAGAAATTTTCGACAATAACTAATACTTTATTATTATCAAACTGTTTTTTAATTTTTAAAAAGCATTCTTTAAATAAATTTTTACTTTCTAGAACAGTTTTACTTTTAAATGTTTCATTAAAAATAATATTATTAGTTTCATTTGAATATATAATAATTCCATTACTACCAATACCAGCAGGATCAATGCCAATAATTAAGTCATATTGCATTATTAATAATCACTACATCAATCACAAACATATCCATATGGTTTTGTATAATCCAAATGTTCTTCAATATCATAATCATCTTCAAATTTTCTAATATGATGTTGTTCTGCTTCTAATTCTGTTTTAAAGTGATAAAGCATAGTAATTTTTTCTGCTTTATATAATTCGCCACATTCTACACATCTTTTTCTTTTCTTTTTAGTTTTATTCATAATCAAAATATCCTTTTTCAATTATTTTTGCTGTTTGTTTAAGATATTTAGGTAATTTATCATAGCAACTATTACATATTAGATAAGGTATAGACCAATTTTTATATTTAATAGTTTTAGTAGATTTATTAATACAATCTTTTCAAACTTTATTAATACAAACTTTTAATTCACATTTTTGATTTTCTTTTATATTCATAATTTTATTTATTTCTTTAATGTTTATTTACAGCAATTAATAAAATTATTAATCCAATTAAAGTTGAAATTGAATAAATAATTATTTTTATTTTTAATCATTTTTTTTGATGTTCTTTTGCTATTTTTATTTTTTGTTCAGTTTGTAATTCTTTATTATCTTTTTCTTTCATTTTTGCTTTCTTTCTAATATATTCTGTTGCTTTTAGCATAAAGAATATATATTTTTATTTTTAGATTATTAATACTATTAGTTATATTTTTCTAAGAAAAATGGGCTCGAAATAAATTGTAAAATTTTAAAAAACATTGAGGCATTCGATTCAATATTTATTTAATTTATGTTAAACAAATTAATATTTTAATTGAACCGGCACCACTCAATTTTTTTTACAAGTTTTAAATTTATTTTCTCGCCCAAAAAAATTTTTCAAAAAAAATAAAAAATAAAACCAACACTCGCTCACTGGGTAGTGGCGAGGTTGGTTAAATAAAGAATTAGTAGAATTAATATAGTAGGTTCCCTAGTAGGTCTATATATATACTAGTTACCAATTCGCTCCCACCCCAAGAATTACCATTTAATGGTTAGTATATTTTATTAGGTATCACTCCACTTATTATTTATCCATGCAAGTCCACATGTTCTAGCTACTATTTTTAACAACTGTGTTGTAGTTCACTGTTTTAGTTCCCTAACACGTGTTGATAATAGTGTTAAAGATGGTTATTAATTATTAACTTTCTCCTACTTGGTCACGGCGTGTAGTAGATATTTAAAGGGTGTTAATAATAAAAATTTTAAAATTTTACAATTACAAAAAAAAGACAAGATTTTTATTCTCGTCTTTGTTAATAATTTTTATATAAATTAGAAATGAGAGTTTAAGTGAAAAGGGGTAATTATATATTAATAGACATCTTCGCCATGCTCCCAAATTATTGTTTAAATATAAAAAATGTAGTATTTATTATTATTTTAAATGAAAAAGTTATAAAACCAATTGTTGAAGATTATTTTAAAATTCCTAAAGAAAATGATGAACATTATCAATTATTTTTAGAAAAAATAACAAGTAACCCAATTGATATTAATGACTTTCCTGTTAATTATCAATTTCATAATTTAGAAATCTTAAAAGATAATAAAATTTTACAGTGTTCGAAAGATGAAACAAATAAATATATAAAAAATAAAATTAAAAATAAAATTAAAATTCGTAATCAAAGACATATTTTAAAAAAAATTAATAATAAAGCATCTTGACAAAAAATATCTATCTTTGAATATTTATTAAAAAAAGAAAAATCAGAAAAAATAACATCAATTGATGCAGCATTATTTGAAATAATTCAATATTTTACTATATTTTCAATATTATTAAAAAAAATTCCAAATAAAATAAATGATTTAACACTATCAGATGTTTTTATAACTAATAATTATCATTATTGCGACTATAGTACTACTTATATTCATATAATACCATTTTTTAAGAATAAACATAATATACAAGAATTTTTAAAAAAGAATGTTGAAAATTACCGTAATTTACCTTATTCAAATTTCTTTACTTTTAAAAATGAACAAATTGAAGAAATGAATTTTTTAGATTTTTACTTTATTAAAAATGCAACAAAACCATCTTTTAATTTATATTATATTGATATGAAAAATGAAAATAACTACTTACAAGAAATTGAAATATTAAATAATATTTATCAACAAGAAAACTTAGTTAGAAAAGTTAATATACTAATTTTACATTACGATAAAAAAGAGGAAATTAAAATAATTTTTGATTTATCAAAAATAACTAATTTACTAAATTTTAAGAATGATGAAGATATTTGAATAAAACTGTCTGAAATTAAAACCTCTAATAAAATATTAGATTATTATGATGAAACTATTCATAATTATATTATTAATTTACTAACAAATGATGATTGAGAAAACAATTATCAAAACTTAAAAGCATATTTATCTAAAAAAGAAAATGATTTAATTCAAATTGAAACTACAATACAAAAAGAAATAGAAAACGTTTCTTAAAATATTTTAAGACCCAAGATGTTACTATCTATCATAAATTATTAACAGCACTATCACTAAAAGATAACTAATAAAAATATCAGTATTCAATGAATACTGATATTTTTTTATGCCTATATTAATAACATATATTATCGTTTCTTAGTAGTACTTTGCTGACGTTTCATTGCTTGCATTACTGATTTAATTTGTGATTCAGTAGGCTTACGTCCCATTTGTAAATACATTGCACGAATCATATTTTCATTAATAGGAGGATTTTTTTGTAATTGCTTTTCAAAAACTTTTTTAGTAACAATAAAGCCAACTAAACCACCAATTAAAGCACTAGCAATGCCAATGATTAATACTGCTCACCAAACCATCATTATTAATTTCTCCTTACTTACTATTTAAAAACTTATTAATTTTATCACACACTTGACTTGATGTAAAGCCATATTTTTCTAATACTACTTTATCAGGTGCTGAAGCACCAAAAGTATTTACGCCAATAACAAAACCATTACCAGCAATATATTTATATCAAGTATCAGGAGAACCCATTTCAATAACAACTTTGGTAACATTATTAGGTAATATCTTGATTTGATATGATTTATCTTGTTTATCAAAAATAAAAGGAGAAGGCATTGAAATAACACGAACGTTAATTTTTTTATCACTTCATAACTGTTCTTGACTAGTAATTGCTAATGAAACTTCACTACCAGTAGCAATGATAATTAAATCTAACGCTTTACTTTTATTTTCTTCACTAATAATATAAGCACCTTTTTGTAGTTGTTCAATATTACTATTTGCTAATTGTGGTAAATTTTGTCTAGTAATAATAATAGCATTAGGATGAGTTTTACTATTTAATGCCATTAAATAGGCACCAATTGTTTCTTTAGTATCAGCAGGGCGGATTACATTAAAATTAGGTATTGTTCTTAACATTGCTAATTGCTCAATTGGTTGATGAGTAGGTCCATCTTCACCAACAGCAATACTATCATGACTAAAAATAAATAATGAGGGAATTGCCATTAAAGCTGCTAATCGTAATGCTGGTTTTAGATAATCACTAAAAACAAGAAAAGTCGAACCAAAAGCAATTGTCCCTTGATGTAGTGTCATCCCATTAACGATAGCACCCATAGCAAATTCTCGTACTCCATAATGAATGTGTCTTCCTGTATGATCAAGCGCTAAAAAATCTTTATCTGTCACTGCTGCCTTTGTTGAACCCGATAAATCAGCACTACCACCAATTAATGTCGGACAATGAGATGATAAAATTTTTAAGATATTACCAGAATCTATTCTTGTTGCTTGTGGATTAGTACCAATAATTGTAGTTCAATCAATTTTATTTAATTGATAGTCAGCCTTAAAAATTTCATTGTTCAATGCTGACTTAATTTCAGCATATAACTTTGGATATAATTTTGCATACTTTTCAACTTTTTGTTTTCAATTTGCTTCTAATTGACTACCTTGTTTCAACACTGCTGCAGTAAAGTAATTAGTTACTACAACTGGAACAGTAAATTCAGGATATTCTCACTTTAAATTTTTAGCAACTGTTTTAATATCATCCATTAATGGGGCACCGTGAACACTTGGTGTTCCTTGCTTACTAGCTCCATAACCGATTATTGTTTTAATTTCAATGAAAGTTGGTTTATCATTAGTTTTGGCTTTTGCAATTGCTGCTGCAATTGCTTTATCATCTTCACCAGCAACAACTTTTAAATAATTTCATTGTAATGATTCCATTCGCATTTTTAAGTTTTCTGAAGATACCAATTGCACAGCTGAATCTAATTGAATATCATTTGAATCATGCAAAACAATTAATTTCTTTAATTTAAAATGTCCAGCAAAACTTAGTGCTTCTTGAGTAATACCTTCTTGTAAATCGCCATCACCGCAAATTACATATGTATAATGATCAATAATATTAAGGTCTTTTTGATTATATTTAGCACTAAGAAAACTTTCTGACAAAGCCATCCCGACACCATTAGCAAGACCTTGGCCTAATGGTCCAGTAGCTGTTTCAACACCATAATCTAAATGATATTCAGGATGACCTGGAGTATTACTACCTCATTGACGAAATTGTTTTAAATCATTAATTGTATACTGATAACCAGCATGATGTAAAATTGAATATAATAAAGCACTACCATGACCTGCTGATAAAATAAAGCGATCACGATTAAATCATTTTGGATTTTTTGGATTAAAAGATAAATGATTTTTAAATAAAGCAAATGCCATTGGTGCAGCATCTAAGACAATACCAGGATGACCACTTTTTGCAGCATTAACTGCCTCTACTCCTAACATACGAATTGAGTTAATAGTTAATTTATCTAAATTAATTTTGTTTTCCATAATTTCTCCTTAAATTGTTAATAAGTTATTCTTTAATATAATATTAACAATTTTCTTAATAAAATAGATAATTTTAAAAAAATAATTGATCAATATTACTAGTCACTTTCATAAAAACTAATACTATTTCTCAAGCAAACTATTTTTTATTTTTATAAGCAAAAATTAAAAAAATAAAATAGCCAATCTTTGCTAATTTCAAATAAAATGTTTATAATTAAAATAACACTTTTTATTAACTAAAGTGTAACTACAATTATTAATTTTTATTTTAAATAAAAATTTAAAATAAAAATCGAGGTATCAAGTTATGAATAAACATTTAATTTTTTTGAGTACAATTATTCCTTTAACATTTTTAGGAAATACAATTAATACTTCTTTTCATAAAACTATCAATAATGAAAATACAATATTAATAAATGAGACAGTTGAAAATAATGCTTTGTTCAATAATCAATTTAATTATTTAAGCACTAGTGACTGAATTACTAATCAATCAACAACAGATCATAAATTTTACAGTTATGATACATCGACATTAAAAAATTATAGTTTTACCAATGCAAGAAATGTATTTTTAGTCGATAATACCGGAACTTTAGTTTATAATTCTGACATTACTATTCCTGATAAAGATAAAGTAAATATTGAAAATACCAAACAAGAAATGAACAGTCACAAGCAAGTAAATACTATTAACGATGATGATAATCCATATAGTAAAAGTGAATATTCTAATAAATATTTTAATGGTGATAATAATGATTGGCAATATTTACAACAAGGTGATATTGAAAGTCATATTGATATTTCACAACAAGTAGGTGCCAATAAAGTTGAATATAGTAATAATTTAAATGAAACATTAGGTTTATACTATATTGCTAAAGCAGTCCAGCAAAATAAAATTAGTCAAACAATCGCTAATAACTTAGCAATTTATTTTATTAATCAATCTAGCTTAAAAGAACAAATTAGTGATAAATTAACCACTACCATTGTTAACTTAATTATTAATAATCAAGAAATTTATAATTTTTTATATAATTCACCAATGCAACTAACTGCGAAAAATTATTCATTAAATTGAATTTTTGATGAAAATAATAATTTAATTAAAATTTATTATAATATATGAAATAAAAATAATATAGAAAATAACTTAAATTATGATTGAAGTGACTCATATTCTTGATGAAGTAATGATAATTCCGAAACATATAAACTATTGAAATGAACCGAATATTCTAAAAATTGAGATGAGTTTTTAAAAATTTATCCAACTTTTAAATTTAATCAATCATTTTTATCTTTATCAAGTGGGTCACAAACTACTAGCGAAAATGTAACAGAATCATTTTCTAATAATAGTAATACAAACAAAATTTTAAATAATCAAGGATCTGGAAATACTAATTCACTTTATCATTTACATATTTATATGGGTCATGATAATAGTCAATATCCTGTTGATGGTTATGCAGATCTAAATTTAAATATTTGACATGATAATGAAAATATTTATTTTAAATGATTTTTTACTCGTTCTGGTGATGGAACTGCTAATATTTCAATTAAGTTAGTTAATATTAATTTTATTAATATTATGAATTAAATCTTTCAATGTGATGTTGTTCTAGTTTTTAATTATATGCTCTGATTTGTCCATCAACAAATTTTTTTCATACTTTCATTGAAAATAAAGCCACATGATATGAATGTTTTATTTTAAATATTTTCTTAAACCATCAAATTTGTTTTCAAATTGCTTGATGGTTTTTCTAGTTCTTTTGACTTCAATAATCATATTTTTGTTTTCATAATGAACTAGCACAGGATATCCTTTTTCTCTTGCACTTTCTGATTTAAGTTCTTTTTCAGTTTGATAAACACTATGTCGGTTTGTTGTGCTAGTCATTTTATGAGCAAATCTTGGTGAGTTAGTTCATGTTGTAGTTTATTCTTATAAATGTACTTGCTTTACCTAGTTTTCGGTTTCCTAGACTGGCTAGTCTATAAATGTTTTTAATAATTAATTGATCTACTCAAATTAGTTTCTTAGTTATTAAATCTCGTAATGAGGTATCAACTGCTCTAATATGTTTATTTAAAAGTAGTGATATTTGTTCTGTATTTAAATGACCTCATCTATCAATTATTTTCATAATTTTTATCATTTCGATGTATGTTTTTTCCTTTCTTTATCCCCTTAAAGGGGTTATATAAAATTATTGATAAAGAATTGATGATGGCAAGGAAATTAAAAGAGGAAATAAAAGATAATAAAGAAATTTCACCACCACTGAAAATAGAACTTGAAAAACAAAAAAAGCAGATGAAAATTTTATTATGAGGACAATGCACATAATGATTTGTAATGAAACTGAAATTAATATTTTAAAAGATTTAATGAAAAGAATTAAAAGGGAAAATTTGATAAAAAACAAGTAAAACTGAATTAAGTATAAAAAAAATCAACAATTAATTGTTGAGAGAATCGAAGGTTATATCCTCCTTGCACAGCATTACCTGTACTAAACAAATTAATTATATAATTAGTAAATATGTCAAATTAGAAAAGTGGAACAATATGCAATTTAAATGATGAAAATTAAAAAAGGGAATAAGTTATTAAGGAACAAATTTCCTTATTAAAAAAGATGTAAATAAAAACTAGATAGGTCTATAGTTTAACTTGCTGGGTGGCATCAGTAACTAGATAATTGTATCGTAAATAACTGAATAATAAAAATAAAACATTAGAAAAATTTTAAATTTTTCTAATGTTTGTTAGTGCATGTACAACAACGATTGCAACAATACTTACATATAGAGCAAATCCAAATATGATAATTTGCTCTTTGCAACAAACTATCATAATCTACTGGTCCCATTAAAACTGTATTAGAACCTGTTTAAAATCTTTTTAATAAAATTATTAACTAATATAAATTTTAAACTAATTATACAAGAAGTCTATTACCAAATTTTGATCTATAAAGCTTTATAAATTTAAAGTGATTTTTAGTATTTGAGTTTCTCCACTTCAATAAGGGTCACTAGTATCAGCAGTAATAACTACATATACATCACCTTCTTCTTGTTTTTGATAGCTTATATCGTGCTTTTTTTGTGCATCACGATAAAAAATAATAGAAAACTTAGTAATCTTTGTATTTTTAAATTCATTTGCTTTTGCAATATTTTGCTCTAAATAATAATAATAATAATCAGAAAAATTTACTATTAAATTTAAACCAGTTAATTTAGTAATAGTTTTTAAATTAGTTTTTGTTGTATCTTTTGTTACTTGAGTTAATTTAACAGCAACACCAACATTATTTGAACTACCAAAAGTAACGTTAATATTAACTTTATTTTCTCCTTGAGTTAAAGATGTATTACTATCAATGAAAGTAAATGATGCATCACCAACTTTATCTGCATCAATAACTTGTTTTATTGCTGCTATAATAAGATCTTTAGCATCACTTTGTTTTTGTGAATCATTTAATGAACTACCATCAACACCATTTTCTAAAGCTGTTTTAATATCATTTGTAACTTCAACATCTGTTTTTTTAACTGAAATAAGTGGTTTTGGTTTTTCTCCACCCCCACATGCAATTATATTTATAGTTGTTGTTCCAATTAAAGTTATTGCTCCTAGCATAGTAAGTATTTTCTTCATATCTTTATACCTCCCTAAATTTTCATAATATAATTTTACAGTATTTCTGAAATTAGTTCTTCATAAGACTTATTTTTACGATCAAAATATTCAAAAAATTTTAACTTCAAATTTAATTGGAAGATGAAGAAATAATGAAACTAAAAAAAAATTTAATTTAACAGAACAAGAAAAAACAATTCTTTGTAAAAAAATACAAAAATTATTTTTCTTAAATTAAATATTTCAATTTTATTTATTTTATGCCAACATAGAAGTATAATTATAATATAAAATTTTAAGAATATGAGCAATAAGTTTAATTGAGAACTTAAAGATAAAGTGCAAAAACATTGTAAAGAAAATGATTTAACATTAAGTCAGTTGACAAAAAAACTACTTAAAAATGAAGAAAGAGTATTATCAAAAATATTACTTTTTATAAGAAATAATATTGAATTTATATTTTTATAATTTTTAGTTGTTTCCAATAACTTATTAAAATTATTTTTTTGTAATCTAATAAAATCACGAAATATAGGTAATAAATGATTTATTAAATTATTTAAATAACTAAAGTATTTTAATTAAATATCATATAAATTAAATTTAAAATAAATATTTTTTCAATACTTACTAGAAAAATTTTTACTTCTAAACTTATCAAGCATTTTCGTGAAAAAAAGTTTCAAGTAAAAAGTTAACTAATGAAAAAGAAATTTTTTATATTCTTTTAATTTCTCTAAAATTCTTGTTCCAAATTTAAATCATCTTTAATTTTATATAATTTTTCATATGTAATAAAAATGTCAAAAGAGTGATGCAATAATTTACGAATTAAATTAACTGTTAAAACATAATTATTATTTAATTTCATAATTTTTTTCTTGTTTTTATCCTTAAATTTTATTTCTTGATTTTCCAAACTATCATGTGCAATTATTTTTGCTTCTAATAAAATTTTTAAAACATTTGATTAATAAAGTATATAAAAACTGTTAAATAAAATCAATTTGTTCTTAAGAATTCTTCATTTTCTAAAAAAATATTAGTTCCTATTTCGCTAATTTCAGCCATTGCATCATTTACTACAGAATATAAATAATCATCTTGACTATTGATAAAAAAAATTCTCATATAATGAAAATTAAACTTTATCCAATAAATAAATCATATAGAACAATTAATTCAAAAATCAAAATCTAAGAATATTGACATTATTATAGGTAGTAAAGAATTAAATGTAGATTTATTTAATTAATACATTTTATTCTGAAAAAGATAAGTATTTAGTTGCATATTTAATTTATCAAAATAATTAAGAAATTTTTGACAGTTATGATTATGTGTTAATTAATTATCCACCAACTATGAAAGAATTAACTTTAAATTTTCTTATATTATCTAATTTAATAAGTATTGAAGATAATTTAAAAGTTAAATCAAGTAGCACATGGTATTAATAAAAATGTTTCAAACATAAAAATTATTTTAAATAATATTAAAAACAATGATGTAAATACTACTATTTTAAAATGATTAAAAGCAGCAGATTTATCATAATTTTTATTTAAAACTCAAATTAAATATTCAATTACTTTTAAAAATACTGTTAAACTTAATACAATTTGAACTAATCCTACTTATTTTGACATCAAAAACAAACTTATGAAAAACTTATTGCAGAAATATTGTAAACATATTATAATTTAAATAACGATATAATTAAGTATCGTTATATTTTTAATAAATATATACATATACATTTATATAATCATTAAAAATATAAATCAATTTTAAGAGTATAAAAATATAAAACAATTTTTAATTTTATTAAGTAGTATTACAATTTTAACAATTTCAAACACCACATTTTGTAATATTAATCAAAATACTACTTTTACTAACAATTTAAAAACAAATAACAATAATGACAATCAAACTCTATTATTTAATAATAAATATGGTTATTTAAGCACTAGTTAGTGACTGAATTACTAATCAATCAACAACAGATCATAAATTTTACAGTTATGATACATCGACATTAAAAAATTATAGTTTTGCCAATGCAAGAAATGTATTTTTAGTCGATAATACCGGAACTTTAGTTTATAATCCTAATGTTACTATTCCTGATAAAGATAAAGTAAATATTGAAAATACCAAGCAAGAAATGAATAGTCACAAGCAAGTAAATACTATTAACGATGATTATAATCCATATAGTAAAAGTGAATATTCTAATAAATATTTTAATGGTGATAATAATGATTGGCAATATTTACAACAAGGTGATATTGAAAGTCATATTGATATTTCACAACAAGTAGGTGCCAATAAAGTTGAATATAGTAATAATTTAAATGAAACATTAGGTTTATACTATATTGCTAAAGCAGCCCAGCAAAATAAAATTAGTCAAACAATCGCTAATAACTTAGCAATTTATTTTATTAATCAATCTAGCTTAAAAGGACAAATTAGTGATAAATTAACTACTACCATTGTTAACTTAATTATTAATAATCAAGAAATTTATAATTTTTTATATAATTCACCAATGCAACTAACTGCGAAAAATTATTCATTAAATTGAATTTTTGATGAAAATAATAATTTAATTGAGATTTATTACAATAAATGAAGTAATACTAATAATGCTTCTAATGATAAAATAAATTATTCTTTTTCCGACTGATATGCTGGTACATCAATTGCCACTGATAATTCTAATGCTTATAACATTCTTAAATGAAGTGATTATGCAAGAGATTGAAATACATTTGTTAACATGTATCCAACTTTTGCCTTTAGCAATTCATACTTTGAAGCATCAACATCAACAGGAATTAAAAGTAGTCCAGCATTATCAAGTAATACTGCAAAAATTAAACAGTATAAAAATCCTGGTAATGCCAATGTCCTTTTTATCGCATATATTAATACCAAAGATGGTGGTTCATTAGGAACAGAAATATCACTTAACTTAGATCTTTGACATGATAATAATAATATTTATTTTCAATGATATTGTTTTTTAAATTCATCATTTGGTCGTAATACATATATTAATATCAAATTAAATAGCATTAATTTTGATAATATCATGAATAATTAATAATAAAGGCAAGAATTATCTTGTCTTTATTTATAACGATAAAATAATAAATTACTACAATACAACTATAACTTTGCAGGTAAATCAATTCTAAAAAATTTATCTAATTTTTCTCATCCAAGATCGCGATTTTGTTTAGGAGTAACAATTCAACGAGTAAAAGCTTCAGTAAATAATTCTCAATTAGAAGAAGAGGTACTTCTTCCATATGAACTTCTAACAACACCATAAGCTAAAAGTTTTTGATAGGCTTCATTAGTAATTTTTGTGTCATTTGCTAATGATGAAATTAAATATTTTCTTGAATCAAAATGTTGATTTTGATTATTTAAAATTTGATTAATTAAAAAATCTAAGATATGACCATATTCATGAATCAACACTTCCATTCCATTCTTTACATTTCAAAAGTTATCAGTATCAAGGATAACTTTAGATTGACACATACTATTACTACAAAAGCCTGAAAATGCTTGTCCTGACAAATTTTTGAGAAGAATTTTCATAAAATTGTTGATCCAATTCAATTTTTTGTAACATTCTTAAAATATTATCTTTGCCATACACTTGTGCCAAAATGTTATAAAAACGACACATTGCTGTTTTTAATTGATTAATCTTTGTATTTACATCTATTTGTTGATAATAATTAAATCTATTATAATTATTATAATAATTAGTAATTGTGTTAATAAAATCATCAAAATTAATTTTGCCATTAAATGAACTATGATGTTGATAAACTTGTTGTTTTAAATCTTCAAAATCTTTAAAATTATCATTATTATTTTCTATTCTTGTAAAAGCATTATTAGTTTCATTACTAGCTTTATATTTAACTTTTTCATTTAATTCATTAATAAAATTATTTACTTTTGATAAATTTTTAAATTCAGCATCACTTAAAATATCATTTTTTGCACTAATAATATCTTCATGATGTTGACAGTAATAACTAGCAACTTGCTGTTTTCTACTGTGTAAATCAGGTACTAGATAATCTAAAGTTACAAAAGATGTATCAAGTTGATAGTTAAGTATCACTGAACCAGTATAAATCTCATTATTAAGAGAACTTATTACTGCTTGATTTTGACTACTATCAATTTTAATTGCTATCTCATTGACATCAATATTATATTTATTGTTAAGAACATCAACAATTACTGATATTATTTTTTGCTGATCAACAATTGGCATTTGACCAATATAAACTTTACCTAAATTTCTTTGTGATATTGGTAATAATGTTGTTAAATCTTGACTATTATTTGCAATTTTAAAATACATTATAATTATCTTACCTTTGTATTTTGTTGAATTTGAAATTGGTTTAATACTAACTGTTGTATCTTCAATATTTATGATTTCTAATTGTGATGTATCAATACCTTTTTTAGCAAGTTTATTGTTAACCTGCTCAACTGTTGGTCTAGATCCATTAGTTGTAATAATTGTTCCCAAATTGCTTTGTGAACCTAACAATAGTGTTGTTAAATCTTGTCGTGAATCAACACTAAAAAACACTGTGATTGCATTACCTCTGTATGCTACTGAATCAGCAATTGGGTTAATAATGGCCTTTGTACTTTCAATATTAATAATTTCTACTTGCGATGTATTAACATGTAATTTAGCAAGTTCAGCTTTAATTTGTTCAACAGTTGGTTTAACTGCACCATCCATCTATGATAAGTGTTCCTAAATTTCTTTGTCAATCTGGTACTACTCATGATAAAGGCTGTCGATCATCAGAATTAAAATGGACTACAATTGGATTACCACCATATATTGCTGAATCGACAAGTGGCTTAATAATAGCTGTTTTTAATCTAATTTTTATAACTTCTATTTGTGAAATATCAATATTTTTTTTAACAAGAATATCTTCAATTTGTTTAACAACGAAGTCATTTCCTTGATTTATGACAATATTTCCCAAATTTCTTTGTGAATCTGGTAATAGTGTTGCCAAATCTTGTTGACCATTAATATGATTTCGTGCTATTGGTTGATTAATAACTTTAATTGAAACTTTCCTTTTTTTTGCTTTTTCTTCTTTATTTTCTACTTCCATTTCAGAAGTACATAAAATACCAGCAGTAGCACCACTAACTAAAACGACTGAACTAGCAATACCAGCAATAATTTTTTTCTTAGTTTTTCTTTTAGCCATTAATATTCCTCCATACTTTTTTTAAAGTTAAACTAGTTTTTTTAATTATTTCTTAATAGACCAGATAAATCAATTCTAAAAACTTTATCTAACTTCTCTCAACCAAGATCTCGATTTTGTTCAGAAATAAGGATGCAGCATCCAAAAGTTTCGGCAAATAATTCATAATCTGGTGATTATCTTCCATATGAACTTCTAACAATACCATAAACTTTTGATAAGCTTCATTAGTAATTTTTGTGCCATTGGCTAATGATGAAATTAGATAATTTCTTCCATTAAAATTAGAATTGTTTTTATCTTTAAAAAATTCAAAAGCATGTCCATATTCATGCAACATAACTCCCATTTCATAATCTACAATTTGAAAACTGTCTGTATCAAGTGTGTTATTTTATGTTTACACATATTATTAGTACAATCATAACTAGTTACTCCTACATAAGCAGTTGATTCTTGAAATTGTTGATTTAATTCAATTTTTTCTTTTTATCTCTTTTAGGCATTCTATTCTCCTTCCATATTTTTATTTACAACAAGTTTTCATATATTTAATTTTGTTATTAATATCTTCAATTAGGATTATATTATGTTGTTATTTACTAAAATTTAAAGTAAAAATTATTTTAGATTGCTAAAATAATTAGTAAATTTATTAACTATTATCATTAATTTTCTTACTACAATTTGTGCAATGATAAACTTTTCTTTCATCTCTTAGTCTCCTTTATCTTTTTTTAATAATATTTAAGATTATAACATCATAAAAAAAATATTTTTTTTGATAAAAATATAACAACTATGACACTTATCAACTATATGCTTTTCTAAAAATTCACACTATATAATCATTATTTTTTTATTCCTATTATCAATGGTAAAATAAATTTTGAAATTTATAATAAAAATTTTAGTAATTATTTAATAATAAATGACTTAATATTATTTTATTTTTAATAAAATTTATAAAAAAAGTTGGAATATACATATTCCAACTTTTTAAATTATTAATAACTAATACTAAACTTATTTACTATTAAAAATTCATAATATAGAACCAAGAGCCATAATGATATGTGGTAAAGCGTTAACATAAGTTCATGCTGATTTATAATCAACATCTTTACCAACAAATAAACCGATAACTATTATTAATGAAAGTAATGAAATAAATATTGCTCATAATTTTGCTCACCATCCAGGTTTAACTGAAAAAGGTATTAAAATATAAATTATACCAAATACAATTAAACCAAACCCATTTTCATTTCATCCATAGAAATTATATTTTATAACGCCTGTTGCATATAATAAACTAAAAATAATAATTCATGCTGCACCAACTAGCATTAATATTTTAGGCAATGTTAATAACTTAAGACTCTTCATTTTATCCTCCTCAACATTTTATTAAATTAATTGCGATTTTAATATTTTTTTAAGGTTAATAATATTATCAATTGTAACATTTTCTTTTGTTCTATTAATTAAAAAACCTTTTTCACGAATATATTTTGGCATAATATGAACATGATAATGAAATACTTCTTGGAATGCCTCACTACCATTATTAGTTAAAATATTAAATCCTTTAATTTCAGGAATCGTTTTTATTAATAAATTAGCGATTTTATGAACTGTCATTGTAACTTCACATGCTAACTTTGGTGGTGTTTCAATAAAATTAGCAAAATGTTGTCTTGGAATAACTAAAATGTGACCATTAGCTACCGGATTAATATCCATGAATGCTGCTGTATTGGTATCTTCAAAAATCAAATTATTTGGATCTTTAATAATTGTACAAAAAATGCATGATTTATTTGTCATATTTTTCACCTCAACCTATTTTATAAATATAACTTAAAATTAACCTAATATTTTAAAAATACATACTTAAGTATATATTAAAACTAACTATTACTATGAATAATATTCTTTTACTTTACTTCAAAATCCCTCTTCATATATATTATTTTTTGGAATATATGTTGGAAATAAATTTTGAGCAGCAATTTTAAAATTAGTAGCTGCTGGTGAATCTTTTTCATCAGAACTAGCAGAAATAGAATATAACATTTGTCAAAATATATTTCATTTTCTTTCTTGAGAAATTTTACTTTGCTCTTTATCACCTTTTATATAGTTTGAAAATGGTTGATCAATACTAACATTCCCACTATTATTTCAGTCATGAATCAAATTACTAATTTCTGGAATTCATCCTTCACTTTTACCTTTTAAAAAACTAAAATCTAAATTTTGGATAAGATTTAAAAAATAAATAGGAGTTGAATAAGTAAAAGTAGCAATATTATTATTGGTAGTATAATGTAAACCACCGTTAGTTACTCAGCGACCAATTTCTTGTTTATTATCAGTTTTATTACTTAAAAAACCATTAACACCAAAGTTAGGATCAATTTCTTTAATAGTGGCAGCACTACCAGTATTTGCTAATTGAGTAAAAAAATCAGAATTTAAAATTTGTACTCCCGAACCATTATCTTTAACAATTGATTCTCATGTTGGAGGTTTCGAAGGGGTAGCATTTCATTCTTTATCAATACTTTGCGCATTTGCCAAATTAGTAGTAAAATTTCAAGTTATATTATAATTACTTAGTTGTGTCACACCAGAATGAAAATTAGTACCTTGTAATTGGCTAATGTAAACATTATTTATTGGTGTTGAAATAATAGGTTTAGTTGATCCATTATTTTTAATATCAAGAATATTATCTAAAATGTAAGACATTGTAAATAAAGTTTGATTTAATTTTGGTAATATTTCATATTGGTAATATTGTTGATAACGAAAGCGTAGTCATCATTGGAAACGTTTTAAATATTTTGCATATTGAGGAATATCATTATTAGCAACATGTTTTTGTGTATTATTAATACCAGCACTACTATTTCACTTCTGAGCATTGTTTGGCAATAAAGCAGTAAGATCAGTACTATAGTTATCATCTGGATGTTTAGCTATTTTAGCTAATTGTGCATCAAAAGCAGCATTTGCTTCTTTACTACCATAATCGTGATATAAACTATCTGGAGTAAATATTTGATCAGGATCATTAACTTTATTAGTTCCTTTATCAGGTGCTTTATAAAAATCTACGTTTTGATAAGTAAATTTGCTTGTTCCATCTTGATGTCAACTTTGATTTTGAAATAATAATTCATTATTATCTGCTGCTGATATTTTATCCAGTGAATTAGCTGTATTAATACCACTTAAATACTTCTGAGTTAATAAATTTAAACCTAAATCATCTTTAAGTTTGATAAAAGCAGCATTTGCTTCACCAATTTTAATAACTTTGCCATCAGCATCTGTTATATCTGCAGTATAATTTAATTTATTGTGAAAAAATTCATAGAATTTTTGTTGAGCAATTGTTCCTTCAACATCTTGCAAAATAAAATCAAGTCCTTGTGAATAAGTATCTTTAAATTGAGCAGCAATAGTTTTATTAAAATTTACACCTAGAAAACTAAACAAAATACGATTTTTATATTGATCAGGAATTTTACCATTAGGTAAATTATTCATATCATGTTCATTATCACAAGCAACTATTAATAATAGTGGACCAGATAACAACGTAAGTGAAGTTAATAATGGTAAAATTTTCTTTAACTTTTTCATTTTTTATATACCACCTAACTAAGAACTAATGATACTTGGATCATATCATCATAGTGTTCGTTTTCCAATAACATCTAGATAATTAGCAATATCAATATCCATGCGAGCAACTGGGGCATCTTGTGTTAAAGCATCTCATGCCGCATTTTGCTTTATTACATTATCTTTAAAAGTTGCATTAATATTAATACCTTGTCTATTGTTTCAACGATTTTCTTTTGTTTTATCAAATCAACTTTTCATTTTTTCAGCAAAACTATTAATGTTTTTGTCAGTTGGATCAAGTGGACTTGAACCAGTTATTGCTTGGATATTTCAAGAAATTAAATTTGAATTTTCATTAAAATACAAATTATAATCTCATCAAGTGGCATCACCAATACTACCAGTACCGCCCGCTCCACCAGTAAATGTTGTTAAAGCATCATTTAAATCAAAAGTAGGTTTTATATTTGGTGTATATTTTTGTAATAAAAAATCAGTTTGTAAATAATCAAGATAAGGAGAATCAATTAATCCACCTGGACGTTCAGATAATGGTGCTAAATCAGCTCACTGGTAATTATCTTTTCTATGATTTTTAAAATTTTTAATTATATTATAAGTTGTTTCATTATTTGTCGGTTTGTCTTTTTGTTGATAAGTAATACCTGGGGTTTGAATAAAATGAATACCACCTTTGTCAATAAAAATACCAACGCCAGGTCCATTATTAACTGCAGCATCAGGAAGTTGTGGTCCTTTTTTATCTTTCATATAAACTAAATCATTATACTGACTAGTACCATTTTGATTTTCTTTTTTAATATTATCACGATCAATATAAGGAATTAATTGTTCTAAACTTGTTTCAGCGAATTCTGTTAACATATATGGCTGAATACCAGTAACATTTTTACCAACGCCTTGATAACTAGTAACATAACGATATAAATAATAATAAAAAGGACTATTATCTTGCGAAGATTTAGTAATATCCATCAGTCCTAAATCACCAGTTTTGTTAACATCAGTAGTTGCATCACCTTTTTCTTCAGTAAATGTCTGATCAAAACCATTTTTAGTAATATTATTTAAAATTTCATTAATTTTAGTTTTATTTTGTGAAAATTGAGAAGCGTTAATTTTTGATTCTAATGGTTTATCAACATTTGAATCAAAAGGAATTACTATTTGTCGAGTTCATATTAATTCTTGATTTCTTAACATTACTTTTGCAATTTTAGATTGATTATCACTCAATAATCCATCAATGGTATTATATGAATCAATTTCATAATTATTATCATTATTATCATCAGTTGTTTTTACAACAGGAAGACTAATACTAACATTAGTTCATGTCGCAGCATTTTTAACAGCATTATTTAATTGTTTAAAAGTTTTAAGATCAGGATCTAAACTATTGGCATTAGCAACAATTCAAATTTTACTTGCATATTTACCAGGAACAGTACCTTCAACATAATCAAGGACACTATTATTTTCACCGTGTACTTGTTTTCATAAGTCTTTTAATCAAATATTAATTTCATTTTGATTATAGTATTTATAATCTTTATAGTTGCTTGTCACATAACTACGTTGAATAATACCTAATGCACTTTTTTTTAAAATATTATCAATGTAAGTATTAACATCATCATCACCTAATGCTTTTTTTCATTGTTTTTCTCATGAACGACCGTATTTTGCTTGCAATGATTTTATTGTATTTTCCATTTCAGACTTAGCTGATATTAAAGCAGCAAGATAATCTTCTTTAAACTCTGGAGAGTTTTTTAAAATTGAAAGATTAATATATTGATTAATATCAGTATATAGCGTTTTACCTCAACCACTATTAGGATTATTTAACAAATAATTAAAAAAGGTGTCAGTAGTAGTATTTGTATCTTTAAAAGCACTACTTCAATCAAAAACATTGGTTGTGCCTCTCTCATTTGAGCTATTACAAGCTATAACAGACATAGTTGATGTTGATGATAACGTGAAGGCTGCAACTAAAGCAAGTATATTGCGCACTTTGTTCACTCCTTTTAATTAATTCTATAGCAAAAAAGAATTTGTATTTTATTTTACTAAGATATCTTAACATAAAATTTATATTTAAGGGACAAAATTTTCCAATTAATTTAAAATGAAATAAACAATTTTAAGTTAATATCGCTTCAAAAAATATAAAATATTAATTTTTTAATTATTATTAGTGCATAATATTTAATAATATTTATTATCATTTTTTATTTTTAAGAAAACTAGCACAAAATTAAGTGTATAATCTATTAATATAAGATTAATATAAGTATAATATATTTTGAAAAAATATATAGGAGTAACTATGAACAAAAAAAATATTAATGATAATAATTTTAAAGCTGATTTTCCTTTTTTTAAAAACAACCCTGATTTAGTTTATTTAGATACAGCAGCTTCCTCATTAAAACCACAAGTAGTTATTGATGCTATTAAAGGATATTATGAACAATATTGTATTAATCCCCATAGTCAAGATTATCAACTTGCTGTTAAAGGTAATGATATTTTTGAAGATACTAGAAAAATAATTAGCAAATTTATTAATAGTAACGAAAATGAAATAGTTTTCTGTTCCTCAGCAACTTTTGCTTTTAATCAAATTGCTTTCGGTTTAGAAAAATATTTACAAGAAAATGATGAAATTTTATTAACTAATTTAGAACATAGTTCATTGTTATTACCATTTTATCGCTTAATCAAAACTAAAAAAATTAAAATAAAATTTATTGAAACAAATAATCACGGAGTTATTACTATTGAAAAATTAAAAAAAGTTCTAACACCAAAAACTAGAATTGTTGCTTTTGCTAATATTAATAACTCGTTAGCAATTGAAAATGATACTGAAAAATTAACTAATGTTATCAAAGATTATGGTCAAAAATACCTAAAAAGTAATGATTGAGTATTCAAAAATATTTTAGTTGTTATTGATGGTGCCCAATCAATAGGACATATCAAAACTGATGTTAAAAAATGAAATATTGATTTTTTTGCTTTTTCAGGTCATAAAGTTTTTGGACCAACTGGCATTGGTGTCTTTTGGGGAAAAAATGAATGACTAAACATCCTAGAACCATTAATATTAGGTGGTGGCATGAATGATTGCATTGCAACAAATGGTAAATTTAGTTTATTAGCTAGTCCTACTCGCTTTGAAGGTGGAACACAAAATATTGCTGGTGTCTTTGGTTTAGGAGCAGCCATTAAATATTTATTAAGTATTGGTATGGTAAATATTAAAAATCATCAGATTTCTTTAAAAAAATATGCACTTCAACAACTAACAAAGCATTTAAGTAATAACATTGAAATTTATAATGATAACATTAATAGTAGTAATATAATATTTAATATTAACAACGTGTTTGCCCAAGATGTTGCCAATTTTTTAGGAACACAAAACATCTGCGTGCGAAGTGGCACTTATTGTGCTAAATTATTAAGTAATACACTTAATACTAGTGCTACCATTCGTGTTAGTTTATATATCTACAATTGCAAAAAGGATATTGATTTGTTAGTAACCGCTTTGAAAAAAGGAATTAATGAGGGGGGTGACTTTTTAAATGAATTCTTTTAACAATAATCAAGATTACTATCGCAAACTAATTGTTGAACACTATAGTAAACCAAAGAATAAAGGTTTTAAAAATCTACCAAATAGTTTAACATATCACCAAACTAGTGAATCATGTGTTGATAATTTTCGTCTTGAAATTTTTATTAAAAATAATATTATTACTAGTGCTCGATTTACAGGGGTTGGTTGTGCAATTTCAACAGCAGCAATTGATCTATTTTGTATTTTAATTGAAGGTAAAACAATACCCCAAGTAAAAGAAATTATTAATAACTATCAAGCAATGTTGGCAGAAAAAAAATTTAATAATAAGATAATTGAAAATATGATTGCTTTTAAAAATGTACCAAGACAACGCAATCGGATTAAATGTGCCCTGATTGGAATCAATGGCATTAATAAACTAATTGGGAGTGACTATGAAAAATACAGAAATGGAGACTAAAAATAAAAAAAATTTAAGAAAGATCTATTTAAAAACATTAAAAAATGTTTCTAAAAGTAATTATCAAAAATGAAGCAAAATTATTAGTCAAAAATTTAATGACTCACATTATTTTAAACAAAATAATGTATTTGCTGTTTATCACGCTTTGCCATATGAAGTAGCGACAAAAGAAATTATTGAATTATTATGAAAAAATTTAAAACAAGTATGTTTACCAAGAATCAATAACGAATACTTAGAATTTTACTTTATTAATAGTTGAAATGATATTGTCTTCGATAATGAATTTGCAATTGGACAACCAAATTTAAATTGTCAAAAAACTAATGATAGTGAAATTGACTGTATGTTAGTACCTTTGATTGCTTTTGATAAAGACTACTATCGTATTGGTTATGGTAAAGGATTTTATGATCGTTATCTAAATGAAAACAAATTTAATTTTAGTAAACTAGGTCTTGCTTTTGCTATCCAAAAAATTCCCTATATCATTGATCATGATAGTTGAGATGTACCATTAGATTATATTTTTACTAATTAATTATATACATTATTATTGATATTTTAATTTTCTAAAGTTAATTTGCTATGCGTTATAAACTTAAAACATTATTTCTCTTTCTGCAATTATCTCTTGGTAAGTGACATTTAAATCAAAATTAAATTTAGTCAAATTAATTTCATAAAAATATCATAATTTTGTATCTGACTTATTTACATAATGTTTATTTAAATAGTAAACCTTTTTCAATACTTTTTTAATTAGTTTTAAATATTTTATATTGTTAAAAATATCTTGCTTTCAAATCAGTGTTAAAAAGAAAAAATTATAACCAGCATAGGTTACAACTCGTTTATTTTTAAAATTTATTAGATAAAAAATAGGTAATATTCATTTACCACTTGTTTTATGAATTTTGAAAAAGGCGCATTAAAAATTATCAAAGCAAGTTTTATTGAAGAATTACTTCAAAAAGTAGGATTATTACCAAAAGATTAAAATAAAAATTCTTGCTATTTTTTTTATCACTTAAACTATAGATTTAAGTTATAATTTTAAAATTATATCAACAAAATAATACTGCCATTACAAAATATACTTATTTTTTTTAAAAATAAGCAAATTAATAACAAACTTAAATTAAAAAACATTAAAAATATATCATTTTAATGTGTAGAAATTCATGAAATTAATATTATTAATTTTAACTTCAAGATTAAATATAATGTTATAATATTTTTATGTATTATTAAATTATACAAAGAAAGAGGAATTAACTTATTATGAGTACAATTATTAAAAATGAAGAAAATGAATCAAGTATTCAACAATTACAGGTTGGTGATGTTATTATGGTAACTCCAACTGGAATAAAGGAATTTGGAGTTTTTTGTAAGTGTCCAAATGGATTTTCTGGTTTAATTCACATTAGTCGTATTACTCCTAAATTTGTTAAAAATGTTAATGATTATTTTACAATTGGTACACCAGTTAAAGCAGAAATAACAGGTATTGATCATGCTAAACAACAATTAAGTTTAAGTACAAAAGAACAAGGATTAGTTGCAAAAAATCAATCTTCAATTGAAGAAAATGGTAAAGGATTTGCACCAATAAGGGAAACTGTTGATAATTGATTCAAAAAAGAAGAAAATAACTAAAAACCTATTTTGTTTTAAAAATAAAAAAATATTGTTATTAAATAGCAATATTTTTTTATTTTTTCTTGCAATATTAGATTTTTATCACTATATTTTTATTATAAGTATTAAATAGTACTTATTATAAGTTAGTACTTTAGTCTAAAATAATAAAAGGTGGTTATAAAATAGTGATAAAAACTAATTTAAACTTTACAAATTTAAATGTAAAAGAATTATCAACTTTATATCAAGAAAAAGTGACAGATATTAATAATGAATTAGAAACTAATGCCAAAAATGAAGATGGTTGATTAGGATGAATTAACTTTCCATTTGCATACGAAGAAGATATTATTTTCCAAGATTCTTGAAAAAGAATGAAAGCACTAGCATTAAAACTACAAAAAGAAATTCAAGTCTTAGTAGTAGTTGGGATTGGTGGTTCATATTTAGGAGCGCGAGCAGCGATTGATATGATTCAAGGTTTATTTAATAGGACAGCGCCTGTTAAAATAATTTATATGGGTAATACTATGAGTTCAACTTATGTACAACAAGTTTTATCATATTTAAAAGATAAAGAGTTTGCTATTAACGTTATTTCTAAATCAGGAACTACTACTGAACCAGCTATTGCTTTTCGTTTACTAAAAGAACTACTAGTTAAACAAAAGCAAAACAAAACTGTTGTTAATAGTAGAATTATTGCAACAACTGATAAAACAAGAGGTGTTCTTCATGATCTAGCAATTGAAGAAGGATATGAAAGTTTTATTATTCCTGATAATATTGGTGGTCGATATTCTGTCTTAACTCCTGTTGGCATTTTCCCAATGATGGTAGCAGGTATTAATTGTGAAGAAATCATTGCTGGAGCACAACTAGCTGCTAAAGCATGTAAGAGTGACAAAATTGATATTAATCAGGCATACTTATATGCAGTTACTCGTTATCACTTATATAAAACTAATAATAAAGCAGTTGAAATTTTAGTAAGTTATGAACTACAAATGCAAATGTTTTGTGAATGATGAAAACAATTATTTGGTGAATCAGAAGGTAAAGATGGTAAAGGTTTATTACCAACAAGTGTTATTTTTTCAACTGATTTACATTCAATGGGACAATTTATCCAAGAAGGTTCAAAAATGTTTTTTGAAACAGTAATCAAAATTAAAAGACCTAATGAAGATATTAAAATTCCAATTGATAAAAAAAATAACGACCAATTAAACTATTTAGCAAAATATTCTTTACATGATATTAATAATATTGCTTTACAGGGAACTATTGAAGCTCATAGTGATGAAATAGTTGGAAAAACACCAAATATTTTATTAGAGTGAGATACTATGGATAGCAAAATGTTTGGATATGCTAGTTACTTTTTTATGAAAGCTTGTGCTGTTAGCGCCAAATTATTAGGCGTTGATCCATTTAATCAACCTGGCGTTGAAGTATATAAAAAGAAAATGTTTACATTATTAGGTAAAAATAATTATCTATGCTATAAAATAAAATCATAAAAAACCATTCTAAAAAGAATGGTTTTATTTGTTAAAATTATTAATTTCCTTAATTGTTAAGTTTGAAATTCTTAATATTCGTTTTTAATTGCTATTATTATCATTAAACAATATCTTTAACAACGCTAATACCATTTTTAATCATTGAATATCATGCATATTGATTTAAAATAATAGCAGGATGTTCCTTTTCATCATAAGTATTTGTCATTGACATTGGTACAATAACATTTACGTCCTTATTATGTTGATTAAATCAAGTCTTGCAACTAACGGCAAACTGATAAACACAAATATCAGTGCAGCAACCAACAATAATAATATTGTCTCATTGCAAATTTGGTTTAAAATCAAAAGCAAAAAAACCATTAGTACTATTTTTTTTAATAATTTTAATGTTATTAGATTGTAACTCTGCTACTAATTGTGATTCACTAGTATTTTCTAAACAATGACTAGGAAAAGTATGGAATTCAGGACTATGGTCATTATGAGCATCATTAAAAGCAATAACTTTAGTTTCATTAGTATTTACTTTTGCTAATAATCCCTTAATTGGTTTAATTAGTGCATTTATATTAGATGAAAACAAATTTCCATGCTTAGCAAAACCATTAACCATATCAACAATAAATATAATATTATGACCTTTTAAATTTTTAAAATTTAAATTAATTGTGTTAGCTAAAGTTTTATTTATTGTTTCGATAAACGTATTATTATTTCCTTTCATTATTCACCTCTATTTTTTAAAAAATTAATCGTTTACTAACAAATCATATTATACTACAACCAGAACAAATGGGCATTAAGAAAATAGTAAAAATAATACCTAGTTTTAGAAAGAAAATATCTACTGTCATACCACAACTACTTTGATAAGTTAAACTATTAATAACACCATTTCAATAAATAAAATTAAAACCATTAAAACTATTATCAATTTTAATCATTGATAGCATAACTAATCCTAATAGTAAAAAAATAAATCCAGAAAAAAATAAAATAGTAATTATTTTTTCATCAAGCGGTAATTTTTTTCATCAACTTTTAGTTACCATTATTATCACCTATTTTCTTAATTATATCATTGTTATATTACCACGATAAATTAAATAAAAAATTAATAATTTTAAAACTACATTAATGATGATAGTGTTTTTGGTTTAGAACGAATATATTTTTTAAGATATAAATTTAATATACTTGTATTTACTTTCTTTTTTTAAAATAAAATTACTACAATAGATATTTTGTTTACTAATAAATAACATTTATTAAAAAATAAGGAGATATTAGCATAAAAAATACTATTAATAATAATAAAACTTAACAATAAAAATGCTTATAATTTATTTTTTTAAAAATAAAAAATAAATAATTTTACAATTATCTTTAAAAAATAATTGTAAATGCAAAAAATATCTATTATAATGATTAAGGTTTTTTAAGAATAAATAATTCTAATAAACAATAAATTAAGGAGTATTAGCTCAGCAGGGAGAGCAATTGCCTTACAAGCAATAGGTCGGCGGTTCAAGTCCGTCATACTCCACCATTTACCTGCTGATGTGGCTCAATCCGGCAGAGCAACGGTTTTGTAAACCGTAGGTTGCAGGTTCGATTCCTGTCATCAGCACCATTATTATTTTTTAAACCAATTAATGGAGGGGTAGCAAAGTGGCCAACTGCACCTGGCTGTAAACCAGATCTCTCTCGAGTTCGGGGGTTCGACTCCCTCCCCCTCCACCATTATCTTATTGGGGTGTAGCCAAGCGGTAAGGCAACGGCCTTTGACGCCGTCATGCGTTGGTTCAAATCCAACCACCTCAGCCATATATATTTATTAATTTGTCCTCGTAGCTCAGCGGTAGAGCACTCGGCTTTTAACCGAGGTGTCGCAAGTTCGATCCTTGCCGGGGACACCATTTGATGCCCAGGTGGTGAAATGGTAGACACGTCGGGCTTAAGATCCGATGACTTTTACAGGTTGTGCGAGTTCGAGTCTCGCTCTGGGCACCATTTTATATATTTATTAATGACGAGGAACTACTCCTCATTTTTTATAAATAAGGAAATAAATTGCCCAGATGGCGAAATGGCAGACGCAGTAGACTCAAAATCTACCGAGAAATCATGCGGGTTCGAGTCCCGCTCTGGGCACCACCCACTAATTATTATTAATTATTAGTCTAAAAAGGTATTCTTTTAAGAATACCTTTTTATTTTTATAATTTTTATTTAAGCTGAATGTTTTCTAGATAAACTAGATGATCTAGGTGATTGTTGATCACGTAGTAAATCTTTTGCTATTTCTTCATTAAATGGATTACTATCAGGATGTTTTTTAAATAAATTGTCAACTGATAAAAATGTTGCTAATAGGGGTTGTTCATCATTAATATCTTCTGGTTTAAATTGACATTCATCATCATTAGAAGAAGTTAAAGATGATGTTGATGTTGAAGTAGGAACTGAATCATTGTCATCTGAAATATTATTAGAACCATTTTCTAAATCAAACTCATTAGTTGGATTTACACATCAATTTTTTCATTTATTTACAGTTTTTATAGATAAACCAAAAGCATCTACTGCTAAACCACCTATTGTTAAATAAAAAGCTGTTGATTCTTTATCAAAAAATGACTTATTATCATCGTCATTAGAATTACTTAACTTATTATAAGCAAAAAGACTAACACCAGTAATAGTACTAGCAAGTGTAACTAGTGGCAATGAACTTGTTGCTATATTAACCATTTTTTGGCAGAAAGTTGGTTGTTGATTTGCTGTATTTTCTTCATCATTATCTGATAAACAACAATCTTTAATCATTTGGGCTGTTACGATAATCGTATTTAACCCTGAAGCTGAAGCTGCTGTAATAAAAGCATCTCTAACCGGCATTACCTCTGGTGATCAATTAATTAAAGGGATAGCAGTTGATAAAGATATTGTTGTTGCTAATGAACTTACCACTTCAGATACAGCATTAACAATTTTATTATTTTTATTTTGGTATCTTAATATTAAATTAGTAAGACTAATTTTTGAATTAATTCCTCCATCAATTATAAAACATAATGCTGGTGCCAAAGGTAATAATCCAACTTTATTTAATAAATAGTTACCAGTAACTACCATTGAATTACCAGCGACAAGTAATCCATCGCTTAGGTAAGATGCTATTTTACTGTTATTATTAATACTATTAGTTGTTGATATTTGTTCTGTAGAAGAACGATTTATTAATGGTGATGAATCCATATAGTTTCATCCTTTCTAAAATAGTTTAAAAAAGTAATAAAATTAATATAAAAAGCTCATTTTAAGGATTACAATCCTTAAAATGAGCTTAACTCCACTCTAGATTATTACTGTTTGTATTATAACGCTATATTAAATAAATAAAAGTAATATCCATATCAAATCAATATTGATTGCAAAATGTACAAATACTATTGATATTTTTTTATTTCTCTATTGTATTATTTATTAATAAATAAAAGATAATAAATTATTTTTCACCAAAAAATATTATTAATTAAACAATAGAAAAATTTTATTTACTCAAATTGGTTTTAATAAAATATTTTTTTTTGTATAATTAAGAGTTATAAAGGAGGAAGATTATTAATTATGAAAAAACAACGTTTAAATATTTCAAAATTAGGCTTTTTATTATCAGTAATGGGAGCAGCAGTAGGATTGGGTGGTATTTGAGGATTTCCAACGCAAATGTACAAACATCATGGTACCTTCCTAATTCCTTTTTTAATATGTATGATCATTTGTGCAATTCCTGTACTATTTATTGAAATGATAATTGGTAACAAATATCGTAAAAATCATATTGAATTTTTTAGTGAAATTGGAAACAAAAAGGGTGCTTTTTTTTCCTGATTACATTCAACAGTCGTTATTCTACTAAGCACTTATTATAGTGTTTTAGTAAGTTGAACACTAATTAATATTATTATTAGCTTTACATCTAATTTAAATAATGGTTTTTATTTTTATCAAGAAATTTTACATCAAACAGATAACCAAGATATTACTAGTTTACATAGCTTAGGTAGCTTAAATTGAATGGTACTGCTTGCAACAATTGGTGTATGAATTATTTTAGGTATTATTTTACTAGGTGGTGTTGAAAAAGGGATTGAAAAAACAAATAAAATTATGATTCCTTTTTTATTTTTAATGATCATTATTTTAGCAATTTATACTAGTACTTTATCAGGTGCTAAATTTGGATTAAATGTCATGTTTGATTTAGATGTTAAACAATTATTAAATCCTGGATTATGAAAAGATGCTTTTGGTCAATCATTCTTTATGTTATCAACATGTACCGGCACTATCTATATCTATGCAGCTCATGCTCCTGAAAAACAAGATAGTACTAACCAAGCTTTTGTTGTCGCATTTGGTACTAGCGTTATTGGCATATTAACAGCAATCATTGTTTTTAGTTCAATGGGGGCTATTGCACAAGATCAAGGTAAAACTAACATTACAGATGTCTTTCAAGAAGGTCCTGCTTTAATTTTTCAAGTAATACCTCAACTCTTTGGCATTATTAATAATCAAGTTGCCATCTTAGGAAATGTCTTGGCAGTATTATTTTTTGTCACACTTTTCTTTGCTGGTATGTCTTCGTTAATTGGTCAAGTTGAATCAATGGTAAATGGTTTAGAGTATGAAATTCATTTAAAACGTAAAACAGCACTTGCCTTATCATTAATAGGAGCAATGGTAGTATCAGTGTTATTTACTTTTGATAATTCACCAGCATTATTTAATGGATTAGCAATCTGAGTTGCTCAAATTTGATTATTAATAATTGGGTTTATTTTATTAATTGGAATTGGACCTTATGGTTGAAAATTATATGATGCATTAAAGTTATATAATAATGAAAATTCATGAATGAAATGAAATAAAGGATATAAAATAGTAATTTTAATTATTGCCCCAATTTTAATTTTAATTAATATTGGTACTGGCATCTATGATTTTATTATTAACGCTATCAATGCTACTTTTGTCTATGCTACTATTGGACTAACACTTGGTGTTGGTTTAGTTTTAATATTAACCTTTATCTTAACTTATCATAAAAATATTGATAATGGTTTTAATAAACTATTTAAAATAAAAACAAAAAGTGAAAGAGGTTAAACGCATGAATGTTGGAGCGATTATTTTAATGGTAATTTCTTTAGTTAGTATTATTGGTTTCTTTATTTTCTTTGTAATAATGGACTTTAAAAGTCATAATAAAAAACAAAAAAGAAAAGCTAAAAATGAAGAATCATAACTTCTAAATAACTAACTACAACTTTCATCATTAATATTAATTTATTTTACAAAATATTTTAGTATACTTATATTAAAATAGTACAATTTGGTTTTTATCATTTGACTTTAGTTTCAAATGATAAATAACTTTTATTAAATAGGTGGTAGCAATGGAAAAAAATAAACTAAAACAAATTTTACTAATTAGTAAAATAACACTAACAATTGCTTCATTATTTTTATTTTTAGTTTGATTAATGTTTATGACTAATAATTTTTTTCCTAAATCACAAACTTCACTGGTTGCCAAAATTATGCACACTTCAATTGAAATTATGATTTGACCAATTACTAGTATCATTTTGTTTATTTTTATTATGCCAGTATGAGTCACTAATAAAAAGCAAATTTTACTAGTATTTTTAATATTAGCGTTAATTATTACTATCTTATCTTCAACTTTTCTTTTTAACTTAAATATCAATGAATTTTGAATTATATGATTAATTGCTCATTTTTTAACTATCGGCGCACTTATCTTTGCCATTATTTCTTATTTCTTTCTTGGAAAAAACTATTTTTTTAAAAAAAAGAAGAAAAATAAATAGTAACATCGATTAAAAAATATTTATTTTTTAACTTGTTTCATAAAAGTAGTTGACTTTGATTTTAATAATATGATATAAATACATGGTGACTAACATAACTGCGGGTGTCGTATAATGGTATTATTACAGCCTTCCAAGCTGAAGACGTGGGTTCGATTCCCATCACCCGCTCCATATAAAAAATAAAAGGCGTATTAATTACGGCTTTTTTATTTTATAATATTTTATATTTTAGGACCCTTATTTTTTGTTACTATTTTATCAACATTACCATCACCATCACAATTATTAACTGTTGATCATTTTATTGGGCGACTTTCTAAAGACATGCCAACAGTTCTTTCTGATAAAGTTGCTAAATATTCCATCTTATTTTTTGTGCTTTCTTCTAAATTAATAGTTTCTTCTAAATTATTTTTTTCTAATATCATTAGTTATCACCTACTTCTTTCAAAATTCTACTATTAAAAGCATCTGCTAAGAACTTATAAACTTTTACTTCAGAAATATTTTTTAAATCATAACAATTAATGATGTCAGTTAATTTTAGAATCACATCATGATATTTTATAAAGTAAGTTTTATTTTCAACATTTGCTCACTTTTCTAAATTCATTGCATAATAAATTATTCCATCTCTATAAAATTGTGATTTCATATTTCTCACTCCTTTAAATGATATAATAAAACAAAAAACCTAATCTAAATATAAAAAATTTAAATGAGGCTTATAAAAAACCAAAATATTTTGTTCCAAAGTTCCTTTAAAACTTTAATATAATTGTAACTCATTTACAATAAATTCCAAGTAAAATCAATAAAATATTTAATAACTTTAAAATTTTTATATATTATTAAAAAATTTTTTATTAACATTAACGTTGTATTTAAGTTATAGTATTTTTTTAATTTTTAAATTTAAAAATTAAAAGATAAATAAAGATTGCAAATGCAATCTTTATTTATAATTATCATGAAATTATTTTTTTTCTTTGAAAAGTGACATTCCTTGCTTGGAATTTCAGTTTCATTTATTAAATTAATTTCAATTTTACTTCTATCTAAACTTCATAATACCAAGGAATTACACAAATATTTTCAATCATTTGCTAAATTCTAACTAGTTTTTTATTTTTTTAAATAGATTTTATTTTTTTGTTTTATTAAATTCAATTTTCTTTAGGTATTTCTTTTAATCTTTTGCCTTTTCTGTAAAATTTTTAAATTTAATAAAAAACCTAACATAGATAAATTTCTACATTAGGAATAAACAAGTATTAAATTATAAATAAATAATAACACAAAAAAATAATGTTTATTAAATATTATGTTTAACACTTAATATATTTTTATAAATAACTTTAATTAATATAATATTTCAAAAAAATATTTATGAAAATTATATTAAATTTGTTAATTTCGATAAATTGAATAATATTTGAAAAAAATAAATTTATACTTTAAAGAAATGCTAAAATTAATATACAAACTTAATATAAGTTTTTAACTCATTATTTTATTTTAAAATAAAATAATGAGTTTTCATCTTCAATCAAAGAAAGTGATGAAAATAAGAATGAAAAAATAGTAATTGACAATAGACAGTTAAAAACTATTAGCAAAAACGATCTATAAAATCTTATTAATTAATTGAGCAAAATATAAAACGTTACTAAATAAATGTGAAATTTCAGAAGATGAAATTCAATTAATTACAAATATTCAATCGTTAACTGCTTTAAAAGATGAATTAAATACAAATAAAAATAATAATAAATATTGACTTACTAGATATTTTTAATGATATTAGAAAAAATGTTGAAAAGTAACATATTTTGGATATGATGGCATTGGTTATCGTCGCTATTTTGATAAAAAATTAAAACAAAAAATACTAAATAAGTATAATAAAGATATTAAATTTTCAAATCCAAAACAAAAAACACAAATAATTAGTAATCATTTTAAAACTAAACAAAAAAACAATTATCAAAATTGAAAAAAAATAATGGTAGATTGTCAAATTTACGAAATAATTAATTATTATATTAGTAACGTAGGGATCGATGATATTAAACTAAAAAATAATGATCTTTTTCAATTTGACTTAATAGAATTTACTACAATTCTTTGATCTTAATATTAATTAAAACTTTTTGCGTGTGATATTTTTCTAACTTTTGTTTTTCTTCATTAATTTTTGTTAGTGGTGCTTTTGCTAAAAATTGTTTATTACTTAAAATAGTTTCACTACGTTTTATTTCATTCTCAATATCAACTAATTCTGCTTTCAATTTTGCTAACTGCTCTTCTTTATTAAATAAATTCGCAACATTAATTTCTATTACTGCTGAATTAATAATTTTAATCACTTTATTATTAATAGCAAGCGGTTTATTACTAATGGTAATAATTTGACTATTAGTTAATTGTAATAAATAAGGATTTAAATTATTTTTTTCTGTTTCAAAAAAAGGATCAGTAGTATTAATATGGATAGTTAACGATAATTTTAATGATAAATTAAGTTGCTTACGGATTTCTCGAATATTGTTAATAATTTCAATTAACATATTAACAAATTGGGTTGCATCTTTTGTTTTGTTAATAGTTTTAACTACTGGAAATTTAGTTGTTAAAATACTATTTTGATATCCCATTTTTTCATAAATTGCTTCTGTAATAAAGGGAATGAAAGGATGAAGCATAATAATAATTTGCTGTAGAACATAATATAATGTTTGTAATGAATTAGTTTTTTGTTCTTGATTTTGTAAATTGACTTTATTTAATTCAATATATCAAGAGCAATACTTATTTCAAATAAAATTTGATAAAGCTTTAACTACTAATACAAACTCATATTTTTCCATATATTGTTCTACACAAATAATTAATTCATTAAGTTGTTGTAAAATTCATTGATCAATAGCTGATAATGATTGATTATTAGCAATATTATCAACTAATTGAAATTGCTCATCAATATTCAGTAATACATAACGGGCAGCATTCCATAATTTATTATTAAAATTTCAAGCTGCTTTAACTTTAATAATACTAAATCTTAAGTCTTGACCAGGAGCACAATTACTAACTAAAAAATATCGTAATGCATCAGCACCATATTTTTCAACAATATCGATTGGATCAATACCATTATTTAATGATTTTGACATTTTTCTACCTTGTTCATCACGAATTAAACCATGAATTAAAACATTAGTAAATGGTTTTTGATTAGTAAATTTTCAACCCATAATCATCATTCGTGCAACTCAAAAAAATAAAATATCATAAGCAGTAACTAATACTGAAGTTGGATAATATTTTTGCAAATCAACAGTCTTTTCTGGTCAACCTAAAGTTACAAATGGCCATAACCCACTAGAAAATCATGTATCTAAAACATCACTATCTTGCAAATAATCATTAATTGGTGTTGGTGGTTTAATATCAACATAAATATTATTAGTTTTTTTATGATATCAAACTGGAATGGCATGACCTCATCATAATTGACGAGAAATACATCAATCTTGCATATTATTTAGTCACTGTAAAAGTTGTTGTTCAAACAATACAGGATGAAATACAATCTTTGTTTTTTCATCTTTTTGTTTAGCAATAATAGTTTTAACTAATGGTTCCATTTTTATGAATCATTGTTGTGATAAATACGGTTCAATAATAGCATTAGTTCGTTCTGAATAACCAACTTGATGAAGATGTTCTTCTACTTTAACAACTAAATTTTCCTTTGTTAATTGTTCAATTAGTTGTTTACGACATATCATTCGATCTTTATTAAGATATGATGGTGCTAATTCATTCATTGTACCATCAATATTAATACAAGTTGGCATTGCTAAATTATGACGTAAGGCAATTTCATAATCATTAGCATCATGAGCTGGTGTGCATTTCATAGCACCGGTGCCAAAATTAATATCAACATAATCGTCAGCAATAACTTTAATTAACATGTTATTAGCAGGATTGACAACCATCTTACCAATAACATGATGATAACGTTTATCTTTACTATTAACAACCAGACATTGATCAGCGAACATTGTTTCTGGTCTAGTTGTGGCAACAGTAATAAATTCACTACTATTTTCTAAAATATATTTTAAATAATACATTTTACCTTTTGTTTCATGATATTTTACTTCAATATTAGAAATAGCAGTTTTTAATTCCGGATCTCAATTAACTATTTTTTTCCCTTGATAAATTAAACCCTCTTTATACAATTTGACAAAAACTTCACTAACTGCTTGTTTGACATTTTCATCTAACGTAAATATTTCACGTGAATAATCTAAAGCTAAACCAATTTTTGCTCATTGCCTTCTTATGTTTTGTGCATATTCATCTTTTCATTTTCAAACTTGTTGTAAAAATTTATTTTTGCCTAGTTGCTGTAAATTAAGTTTCTGTTCTTCTTTAATTCGTTGCGCAACCTTAACTTGGGTTGCAATGCCAGCGTGATCGATTCCTGGTAGAAATAAAGTTTTAAAACCTTGTAAACGCTTGTAACGAATTAATAAATCTTGAATAGTACTATCTCAAGCATGTCCTAAATGTAAAACTCCAGTTACATTAGGTGGTGGTAAAATAATAGAAAATGTTGGCTTAGTACCATTAGCATTTGCTTTAAATAATCCAGATTTTACTCACTGGTGATAACGATCTTTTTCAATTTCAAGATGATTATATTTTTTGTTTAAGTTTTTCTTCATATATTATTCTCCTTTTAAAATAAAAAACATTCCATCAATAGGAACGTTTTTTAACGCGGTACCATCCTAATTCATTTACAAAGTAAACGCACTCAATTACTATTTAGATTATTAGTTAATATAAACTACCTTCAAATTAAACTTGCTTAGTTTACAACAACCACTAAGTCTCTACATTACCATTTAATTTTACTCTTTTATATTTTAAATTAATTATGTATTTTATTTTACATTGTTAATTTTAAAAAACAAGATATTTGCAAAAATAAACAAATATCATCAAAGTTATTGTTGTTACTAAAGTTGATTATGATTGCTGTTATTGATAGCACTTGCTGGTTGACTAAATTTCAATTTAGTTTTTATATTTTGATCAAAATTAAATAATGAAGAACTATCATCTTTTCAGTTATTATCTACTTGAGAAGTTGAAGCAATAAATAGATCAGAAGATATACTTTCAATAATTTGTGATGGGTTTTTATCTTTAGCAGAGTTTGTAATATTCTCTGCTGATGTGTCTAAATTTGCCTTACTTTCAACATCTCCACTAATTTCTGACTTTCAACTAAGTTTTTCCTCTAATATTGAAACATCATTTACAATATTAGTTAATAATTTATTATTTGCTACTGCTTCTTGTTCACTATTTATTTCGCTAATATCTAGTTTTAAATTTTGATAATATTCTAAGTATTTATTAACACCTTCAATTTTGCTAATTTTATTTTCAATAACATCATTTGCTAAACAATCACTTAAAGCTTTCTTAAAGCTTGCTGAATAATTCCCATCATTAGTTTTTAATACAAAGGCATTAACATGACCAACACGAATAAAATTTGGTGCTGGTAAAGCTTGACTTTCATGACTTTCTGGATCATTTAATTTACAATAAACATCATTATTATAAGGAATAACAGAAACGACACCTGAATCATTTGCTAATAAAAACGCTACCACCTTTATCTTTAATTTATTATCAATACTTTTTCTAACCTTTTCTAATATCAGAGTTAAACAGCGAGTTATTGATTGTCGCGGAAATGGTGTGGCAACAAAATAATCTGCTCCATTAATAGCGATTAATATTAATGGTTTTGTTGATGTTTCAACTTTTCTTCGTTTTTCTGATAAAGGAATTTTCTTTGTTGTTACAACTTCAAATAATTCAGTAATAAAATTTGATGAACATAATGTAATCATTAATTGGTTACTAAAATCATTTACAGCATCAATTTTATTAAATGGAAAAACTTCATTAATTCTTTGTGCTAAAGCAGCTAATTTATTATCAATATAATCAAGCAAATCAATAATTTCTTGTTCAGTTAATGAAAAATTGAAATTAAGCAAACCTTGTCTTACTATTTTATCATTTGCTGAAAATATAGAAATTTTTTCTGCAAGAATACAAGATGTAATAAAAAATAATTGTTCATTAGTCAAGATATTTAATGGTTTAACTAATTCAAGTAATAATTTTGAAGAAGGTTGCTTATTATTTTGACAATCATTGGAAGTAATATTAATAAAAAATAATTTTTTAGATTTAACAAGCGACTGAATACGTTTAAAATTTTCTAAGGCTGTAATTGTTAAATTTTCTGGTAAATCATTAATATTTTCATTACCCAAATATGAAATTTGAGTTATAACTTTTTGCATGGGACCAAGGTGATGATCTTGAAATATTATATTTAATTTTGCATCTTGATCATTATCAAATGCTAATGGCACCATTGTTGTTAAATAAAGTAAAAAATCTTCAAAGTTATTTTTTGAAATAGTAGTATCAGAAAAAATAACTGTAGTTTCTTTATAATCTAAATAATTTTTACTAATTTTCATTTTTAATTTTTTAACTGCTAACTGATCATAATGACTATGGGCAATAGTAATTGCACTAGCATTAATATTTTTAATGATAAAAGCAGCAGCAATACCATCGGTACAAATACCGGTACCATTTTTCGGTTCATCACTATGATAAGCAACAATTAAATTTTCACGATTAAGAATTTCGATAACTACTTGCTTTTGTTTTTCATCAATATCAATATTTAATTCTTGATACATATTTTCCCCCCTAAAAATTAAAAAATAAAAAACCAATTATTTTAAAATTAAAATAGTTGGTTTAGAAACTGTATTTAGTTTACAGTTTATATATAACAAATTTTAGGAAAAATACAACTTTTTTATTTACTTTTTCTTATTTACGTCGATATTTATAAGCAACAATAGCAACAGATATTAACGCGACAATTCAAATCAAACTAACTAAAATTGGTAATCAATAATTATTAAAAAGTGCAGCATTAATTAAATCATTAAGTGCAGCATAATTATTTCATCCCCGATTCATAATAGAAACTGGATAAGAAAAAGGAATAATTTTAGCAATAATAACTAAAACTGGTTGTCCTTTAATTGCCATATAAGGGATATATTGTCCTGACAAAAATGATGTTGGTAAGTATAATAACAAAGCAAAAGCATTAGCAACCTTAAAATCAGAAGCAAGAATCCCAACGATGATTCCTATTGCTGAACACATAATTGATAAAAGTAAAATGGCTAATATAACAAAACCTCAATTAATTGTTGCTCAATTAATTTGACTGTGATATAAGGCGCCACCAATTCCTAACGTTCAAAAACTACCAATAAAAATTAAAATAACATGAAATATTAAAATACTGCTAATAAATTGTCATGGTCGTAATGGAGTGGCACCAATTCTTTTAATAATTATTGATTGTTTAAAATCAGAATATGTCATTGATAAAGTAACAATTCCTAATACTGGTGAAGCTGACATTACTAATCCTGGCAATACTGTTTGTGCAGCATTAGGATTACTAGGCGCTAACACAGCAACTAAAATTGTTAACATAATAATTGGAAAAATAAAACCAAAGAAAATACTATGAAAAGATTTCTTAAAATAACCAACTAATAATTGAAACATTGCTAACATTATTCTTCCTCCTTTCTTGTAATTTTTTTAGAGGCTAATTGTGTTTTTTCTAAATAATATTTTAGTAATGAACCATACTTTTTAGTTACATCAGCAACAGTAGTATCATCAATAATTTGACCATCCTTTAAAAAAATAATACGTTTACATAACGCTTGTATTTCATCTAAATTATGACTAACCAAAATTAAAGTAATATTATTTAAACTAACTTGTTCTTGCAAAAAATTAATAACATCAATTCTTGTTTTAACATCTAAACCAGTTGAAATTTCATCGCCAATATAAATTTTTGGTTGGTGAAATAATGATAAAAATAAATTAACTCTTTGTCTTTGGCCTCCTGATAAACTATTTACCTTACGTTTATATAACTCTGCTAATTGAAACTTATGCAACATATCATCAAAAATTTCAGTTTTGATTTTATTTAAATAAATTTTATGATAAAAGTTAATTAATTCTTTAACTGTTATAAAATTAGGATAAACTTGATCTTGAAAATTTATTCCAACAAGATATGGAATATCTTTCTTGTTGAAATTATATTCAACTTCTCCTGAAGTTGCATTTTTAGTATTACTAATAATTTCACACAATGTTGTTTTACCAGCACCATTAGCACCAAAAATGGCAACCGAACTACCACTTTCAATTTCTAAATTAATAGGTCCCAACACAACATTACTATTATATGATTTAGTAATGTTTTTAACTTTAATTACTTTCATATTTGTTCCTTTCACATCACTTTAAAAATTATCAAGTACTAGGGTTTTGCCCCTCGTTGCTTTGCAACACTTATCTCAGTGGGGATAAGTCCCCACGTGACCAACCAAGGTTCTGGTTAGCTCCGAGCAATAATATAATTTTTAATTAAATTTTTGCTAAGTTTGATTTACAATTATTTGTTAATGATTGAACACTTTGTAAATCCATCGAATTAATACTATAAGAATCAAAATTATTTAAATTTTTTTGATAAATGTTTAATAAATAATTTTTTTTAAAATAAAAATATTTTTCTGATTTAAAATTGTTTTTAATTAATAATTTTTTCAAGACTTTATTTTTTAAAAATTTATTTTCATTATTTATTTTTTTATTTTTTAAATTTATTTATTAAAGTTTTAATACCTGAAATAACTATTTTATAACTCGTTAAAGGGCAAACTAGTAAAGTTGGTATTAGTAATATTGTAAGTGGAATAGGAATAAAAATAAAAAGAGGAAGAAACAATAAAATTGTTATAGGTACAATACTGAGACTTAATCAATCATCTCTTTCTAATGGACTAACAGGAATTAAAGATGATAACTTTTTAGTTTTCTGCATTTGTATTTTTAAATCTTCTTTTAAAATATTGAAAAATTTAACATTTTCAATTAATTCTTTTTCATAATTAATATTTTCTTTAATTTTATTTTTCTTTAATAAAGTTTCATAAGTTGCTAATGCAATAATATTTTTTTGTCAATCATCATTTATAATATTTATTAATTGATTATTATTTATAATTAATTTATTCACAATTAATTGTTCTCCTTTAAAAATAAAAAAACTAATTTACTTTATATAAAACAAATAAGTTAAAACTTATATTTAGTTTATAAATTTATTTTAACATCTTTTTTATTTTTCTTAGCATATTTATTTCTATAATAACAAGTACAACATACAGTATTTTTAATTTCTTGCTTTTTGGTTTGTAATATTATCCTACTGCTCTAATATCATTTACTGAAAAATCTAAAACTTGTGACTGTTGACAGTCTTTAATACTACTTAATTCCCTCTTTAACGAATAAATATAATTTAAAGCACAACTATTATATCGTTGTACTAGGAAATCATAACTAAAAGTCATAATTTCACTACTATAACTAAGTAGTAAGCTACCACGTTTAATTATTTGCTTCGTTTGTCTTTTCAATAAAACAACTTTATTATAATCATCAACATTAGTATAAATATTTAATTTAAACTTAACTAAAAATAATAAAATACGCATGCTCTTAACTTGAACAACATATTCAACTTTTTCACGGGCTTGTTTTGGTATTCTATCGGGGTGTAGTTCAAACATATACATAATTCCATTAAAATTATGACCTATTAACTTACAAAACATACCTAAACTTTCTTGTGCTACTTTAAAGTCAAATGATAAATCATTACTATTAATTTTTAAAACTAATTCATCAAAAACAAGTATATCATTTTCTTTAAAAGCATAATTACTATTTAACTGCTCATTATAAGAACAACAATAACTATATTCATTACGAACTTTAATAGGAATCGACTTATTACTCTACCTTTATGTTTTTGTCATAAACAATAAGTAAGCGCAGATTTACCAGTACGTGGTGGTGCTGCAATAATATAACTACCTACCCGTTGTAATATCTTTATATTTTTGCTAGTTATTAAAAATGGATAAATTATTAATAATAATAACACTTCTAATCAGAAATAGCCATATCAAGGCATAATAAACTCTAACCGACTAAAAAGCCAACTGCTTTTAAAAAATATTCATAATGCTAAAATTTGCTCTAAACGACTAGTAAAATCAACATTTAAAATCGAACTTATAGTATCATCAAAAATATGGCTTAATAATCCATCAAGTTTATATCATGTCTCAAATGGCATGTTAAATAATAATTATATTTTAAATAAAATGCATTCCCTTTTAACTTCTAATTTATTAGTTTATTTATTAAATTTGTTATTAAAGTATTTGTCTGAATAATTGTTATTTCAATCTTATTTAGTAATGTTATTAATTGTGTTGTTTTAAAAATATTTTCAACTATTGGCCTTTTAATTTTCAAATTATTAAAAGAACTATTAGTTAAACTTGCCATTAACGTACCAGTTGCTAAATTTCCCTTATTTTTAATAAAATCATGACTCAATAAATACCCTAAAATATATGCTTCAAATTTTAAAGGAATTAAATTTAAAAATCCTGTTGAATATACAAAGTTTTTAAAATATAAATCATAGATTGGAAAAACTTTATTTTCACCAATCATTTTTGAAATAATAAAAGAATCAAGAGTTGGAGTCAAATTTGCTCTTGATTTTAATTTTGTTATTATTTCTTTTCCCTTAAAACTAAGAATACCAATATTACTTGTATCAACATAATATTTTTGATTATCATATTTTGTTGATGAAATTTTTACTAATTCACTTAAAAAAACTTCCTCCTTTGAAAAAAATATTTTATAAATACATTTTAATAAATTTATTATTTTTTCTTTTTGCTCTTCTAAATTTGATTTTAACTTCTCAAAGGGTTCTATAATGTCAATTAATGTCGTAATTAATTATAATACATTATTATTAGTTATTACAATTAATAATAAAATTTTGTAAGGGGTAATAAATTATAAGAAATACTGATAATTATCAATTATAATTAAATAAGTACAATTATTCAGACTGTACAGTTAAAACTTATATTTATAACATAAAATATTTTTTAAGCTCTACAAATAATAAAAAAATAATTAAAAAATGCAAAATATTAAAATTTCAAAATCTTTAGGAAAATTTTTTTGATATGATAAATAAAAAAAATAATCATTATTAATAATGCAAACATATCAAAAAATTTATGAACTAATTAAAAAAATAATTATTATTTAAAATACTATTTTTACTGAAATTATACTCTATGCAATATCAAACTCAAAATAATTAAAAATTATTATCATATTTTAACTTTATAAAAGATACACTAATTAAAATTTATGTTATAAATGGTGGTCATTTAGTAGGATCATTAGCAAATCCTGAATCAAGAGCAAAATCATTATGTCTTATTACGTTTTTTACATTTCATTGTGATAAATCTTGATTAAATGCTGAAGCACTATTAAACATATAAGTCATATTTGTGACATTTGATGTATTTCATTGTGAAATATCTTGATTAAATGCTGAAGCGTTATAAAACATATAACTCATATTTATGACATTTGATGTATTTCATTGTGAAATATCTTGATTAAATGATATTGCATCAGTAAACATATTAAACATACTTGTGACATTTGATGTATTTCATTGTGAAATATCTTGATTAAATGCTGAAGTTTTATTAAACATGTATTGTAAAGATGTTATTTTTAGTGGTAATTGTGTAGGTACTTTCTCAATTACTCTTGGCATAGCGACAACTTGAATTTCTCCTTTGGTATTTTGATAAAAACCAATTTGAATAATTTCTTTTGTTGTTATGCCTGATAAATTTTGTTGATTAGTTGTTTGTTGTATGCCATCTTCATCAAGATAAATTGTATTTTGTTCGGTAATATTTCTAGTATATTCAGTCATAATATTATCTTTGGTGCCAGTAAAATTATTACCTTTTGCTACAATCTTAATTGATAACCAATTAGTACTAATGATATCACTATCTTCAATACTATCAGTAGTACCAATTTTATAAACATCATAATCAGCAGTTGTTATATTATTCAAATCTTGTATTGTTATTAATTTTTCTTGTAATGCATTTAAAAATGATTTTTTAATATTACTGCTACTTACTTGTGTTAAAATGATAGAAGTTGGTATTTTATCTGAAATATCTATTTGCGTATTTTTTCCTTTACATGCAATAACATTAATTGTTGACACCATAGTAATGTTGGCAGTAATGAGTGCTGTTAATATTTTTTTAAAATTTTTCATATAACCTCCTTGTTATTACGTTTATCTGTGTAATATTTTACATGATTTATGCAAATTGTTGCTTATAATGTTTTTTTACACTTTTATGTACTTCAAAAATAAATTTTTTTATTTTTTAATTATTTCATTAACTTCATTAATACTATCTTTTAAAACTTCATAAACTTGAATTTCATAACTAAAAACGATTTTATCAATATTATTACGGTTCATAATATTTTCTGTATGAGCATTATTAATGGTTTTATTTTTAAGTTCTTGCACATAGTTTCATGATTAACTAATTAAATATTTCATATAAGTATGAAAATAGTAAAAAACAAGAAATTAATAAACTAAAAATCATATATCAGTAATCTTTAACAGATTTTATATAATAAAATATTATTATTATAACACTTATAAGTAATGTTAAAAACAATATTATAAAAAAATATTAAAAAATCTATAAACTTTATAAGTTTTTGACATTTGATATTACCTTTACTTTTTATATTGTATAAACGTTTAGGGGATTACTTTGAAGGATTATAATATATTATTTGGAAATGACTTTACTCAAGTTTTAACTTGATAAATAAAAACATAATTATATAACATTTTTAAACTAAAAATAAATAACATTAAAACCTAATGTTATTTATTTTATTTCTTGGTGGAAGTTGTGGTGGAATATTGCCACTAATTGTTTGTGATAACACTACTTCATAATTTTCTTGCATTATCTCTGCATAAATATGGTTATCATCTTCTGCAAAATAGCAAGGATTACTTACAGATATATCACATTTATTACTAACTAATAAATTATCTTCTCTTAACTTATTTACTTCTGTTGTTAACTCAATTATTTTTGTTGTTAAATTATTTACTCCTAATGTTAACTTATTTATTTCTATTGTTAAATTTTTTACTTCTGATCTTAACATATTAAATTCTTCTTTTAAATTTTGCAATTCTACTACATTTTTATTTTTAAAATATTTACGATAAATTTTTTTTAAAAATTGTAACATTTACTTTCTCCTTTATTATCAAAAATTATTACTTTTATTATTTTTTAAAATGACACTAGTAACTATAATAATATATTATTTATAATGAAAATAAAACTATAAATAGAAACTTATTTACTAAAATATAAGGTAAAACATATTTTTATTTTTATTATCCATGTGGCTCAAAGATTGGATGTGGCACATTTTCTACTTTCGGTTTAATAATATTTTTATTTCAAGGAATTACTTTATAAAATATATAAGCACAAATAAAATCAGCTGCTTTACTTAAACAAGAAATCATTATTACCATTTTAATACTTAAATCAGTTCACTGTAATAAGGCAAAAGTAATAAAAATATCAACAAATCAAATTAAAAATAAATCAGCAATACTAATAATCAAAGTATAGCCACCAGCGTAAAGAAAACTAAATAATGGTTGCATCATATTAATAAAAAAATATGTAACTGCGGAAAAAGCCATATATCAAATTGCAAGTTTCATAGCAACAGGAGATAATTTTGGAAATAATACTTTTGGTACTCAAAAGGCAAAACTTAAGATAATTAAAGCAATAATAGTTGAAATAATAAAACTCAATTTTAATATTTTCTTCGCATTTTCTTTGGCAAGTTCTAATTCGCCTGATCCTAACTTGCTACCAACAGCATAACCAACTAAAGCATTATATCCTCTAAAAGTAGAATAAAAAATAGCAACAACACTACCAACAATTTGTACAGCAGCAACAACATCAGTATCACCAAAATGAGAATATAAAGCTGTTAACATAACAATTGAAACCCCAAATAAAACCTGACTAGCAAATAAGGGAATAAAAGTAATAATATATTTTTGATGTAAATCTTTAGTAAAATTAAAAATATTTCAATTAGGACAATAAATTGGTTTTTTATAAATTAAGTAACCTAGCAAGATCAAACATTCTACTGCTCGTGAAACAATTAAACTTATTGCTAGTCCCTCAATGCCTAAATTTGGTCCATTGGCATATGGTAATGATAAAACACAAACTAAAATAGTATTTAAAAGTAATGAACAAATAGAAGTTATTAATGGTGTTTTAACATTACCACATGTATTCATCGTGATTGATATAATAAAAGCAAAACCCAATAATGGATAATTTCAAGCAATTAATTTACTATACTCTTCAGCAATGGCAATCGCAGCTTGATGAGAATTATCTTCAGCACCAAGAATTACTCCCATAATTTGTTTGCTAAACAATTCTAGCATTACCACAAAAAATATTGAAAAAATTAAAGTATAAAATAATTTTATATTACTAGTTTCTTGAATTTTTTTCTTATTATTAACACCTAAATATTGAGCAGTAAAAATATTACCAGTAGCAACAATGGCAAAAAATATATATCAAACCATATCATAAATATTACTTGATGATGCCACTCCTGCAATTGCATTATCATTTCCAAATTGACCAACAACAAAGTTGTTCATCAAATTTATTAATGTTTCAATTAAAGATTGTGCACAAATTGGAATCATAAATAATAATGACATTTTATAAAAATTTAAATTATCTTTTTTTAAAACTTTCATTGTATTTCACCTAAATCTAAAATTTTAATATAGTAAAAATTATATTCAATAATAACGTTAACCTTATTATTACATATTTAACGAATAATTACTTTAAATTTTCGCTTTAATAATTCTTGAATATTGTTAATTTGGATACTTACTTTTGCTTCATCTAATTGCTCTGTTTGACTATTAAATTTCAAATTAAAAGTTAATGAATGTTGAAGCTGTGACTTTAATTTTTCATCACTATAAAAATCAATTAAAGATATTTGTTCTAAAAAATCAATATTAGCATTGATGATAGTATCTTTTATATCAAAAAATTTAATATTATGACTAACAATAATTGATATATCACGACTTAAAGCATTAAATTTTGATCAAATTTTAAATTTAGGAACTATTTTTTGTGAATCTTCAATGATTTTAAGTAATTTACTACAATTAATTTCTGCTAAAAATATTTTTTCAACAGCCATCACTTTTTCTGTTTGCGGATGAAGAGCACCAATCGTTGCAATATGTTCTTGTTCATGAAAAATATCTGCACTTAAATAAGGATGCATTAAAGGATTATTATTAGTTTTATAAACAATTGAATCAAGTAAATTAGGAATAATTTTTGCTAAAAAACCATCAATAAAACCTTTAACAAAATAATAAGTATTATTAGTAATTTTATTAGTAGTTATTTTTGGTCAAAAATTATCCATAATCATAAATGCTAAATGATGACAATCTTCATTTTCATCACTTGTATAAATAGTTTCATCAGTAAAAATTTTTAATTGTGTTATTTTACGAGCATAATGATACTGACAAATTTTTAATAAACTCTCTGTTAAACTAAAACGCATAACTTCTCTTGTTAATGTTAATGGTGATTCTAATTTTACTGGTGTTTGATAATTAAAAAAATTAAATTCATCTAGTTTTTGATTATTTGTTAAACTATATGTTTTTACTTGATTAAAACCATAGCTTGCTAAATGTTGCCTTCAATTTATCATTAAAGTTTCCATTACGGTTGGTAACTTTGGCATTATATTAAATTGTGGTTTAATAACTGGTAATTTATCATAACCAAATATTCTAGCAACTTCTTCACTAAAATCATTAACATTATTTAAATCACTACGATGATTAGGAACTGTTACTTTTAACATTCCTTGATTTTTTAAATCAACTTCAATTTGACAGCCAATAATAGTTAAGTAATTAATTACTTCATTAATTGCAAAATTTGTTCCTAAAATTTTATTAATAAGATTAAAATTAAAATTAACTATTTTTGTTTTAGTTTGATAAGGTACATCATTACTAAAACTAATAATCTGATAATTAACTTGTAATTGTCCTAAAATAAATAAATAACGTTGTAAAGCAATTAAATAATAATCAGGAACAACTGGTCGTGTTAAACGTTCAATTAATATATTAGTAACAGCGGCATGTCGCTTTACTTGTTTACTCATTAAAGCAACATCAGGATTAATTGAAAAAATAAAAATTTCTTGTGAATTTGCTCTAACTTCATATTCAACATTATGACTAACACCTAACACACTAAAAGCTAAGTATTTATCATGTAATAGCAAATCACCTTCTTTAATTTTTAAATTTCCTTCTGGATATGACTTTGGCGAAATATTTAAAGATGGTTTTTGTAAAACATCAGCACTAAAAGCAATTAAGGGTTGACCCAATTCTAACATAACTAAATTAATAATATCCTCTGCTAAAGTTTTAGGTGAAATATTAGCCAGTTGTAATATTCTTCTAATTCATATTGGTGTCATTGGACATTTCTTATTAAATGAAATCTTTAATGTTGCTAATGCTTCAATTTTATCATTAACAACCGTAACTTGATTTTTACTATCTAAATTGGTAATACTACTAACTTCCATATTTTTTAAGGCAATTTTAAAATAACCACTTAATTCGCGAGCAATACTATAAATACCTAAACAATCACTACGATTTACTGTTAAATCAATAAAAAAAATTGTGTCATCTAAATTTAAATATTGTAATGGATTAACATTACCAACGATTGCCTCATTTGGTAAATGAATAATACCACTTAATTCTTCTTTATTTTGAACATTACCATTTAATCCTAATTCAGTTAATGAACAAAGCATTCCTGCTGAAACTACATCTTGAATTGTTCTTTCGCTAATAGTAAGACCATTACCTAGCATACTACCTATTCTCGCAACAACAACTTTAATATCAATAGCAACATTAGCAGCCCCACAAACTATCTTTAACATTTCAGTACCAATTGTTACTTCACAAATATTTAATTTACTTGATTTAGGATGCTTAGTAATTTTAGTGATTTGACCAACAACTAAGTTTGTATTAGTAAACATTAAATTTTTTACTTGATCAACTTCCAAACCTAAACTATTTAAAGCATTAACAATCTCATGATCTTTAATATTACTAATATTCAACCATTGTGACATGATTTTACGTGAAACTATCATTTTATATAACTCCTCTTTATAACTTTAAAACTGATTTAAGAAACGCAAATCATTATTATAGAATAATCTGATATCATCAATCCCATATTTAATCATCGTAATTCGTTCAATACCAACACCAAAAGCAAAACCTGCTGCTGCTTCATCCAAACCTGCTGCCATAAAAACATTGGGATGAATCATACCAGCACCTAAGACTTCAATTCAACCAGTATATTTACATAATGAGCAACCTTCGGTGTTACATTTTGGACAACTTACATCTACTTCAACTGAAGGTTCCGTAAATGGAAAATAGCTGGGACGCAATCTTGTTTTAGTTTCTAACCCAAAAAATTGCTGACAAAAATAATTTAATGTTCACTTTAAATTTGCAAAAGTAATGTTAGGACCAACTAAAAAACCATCAACTTGCATAAATTGATGTGAATGAGTAACATCATCATCATCTTTACGATAAACATTACCTAAACTAATAATAGCGGTTGTTACTTTTGCATCTTTATCTTGTTTGCTAAGAATTCGTGCTGTCATATTTGTGGCATGTGTTCTTAACAATCAACGATTAACTTTATCGCTACCATTTTCAAGATAAAAAGTATCTTGCATATCTCTGGCTGGATGATCAAATGGTAAATTTAAACGGTTAAAATTATATTCTTCATTTTCTACTTCATTACCACTAATAATTTGATAACCTAAATTTTTAAATATATCAGATATTTCAGTAACAGTTTTTAATAAGGGATTAACATGACCAATGTTAAAATCAATACCTGGCAATGTTAAATCATTTTTTGAAGATTTAAGTTGTTCATTAATATTTTTTTTCTCAAGTTCATTAAATTTATTTATAATATACTCACTAATTTCTTTTTTTACTTTATTAACTGCTTGTCCAATTTCAATTCTAAAATTATGAGAAAACTTATCTAATGATCTTAATATGCCATTAACATCTGAGTTTTTACCTAAATATTGTGATTTTAAAACTTGTAAGTGATGTAAATCAGTAACTTCATCAATATTACTAAATGCTTGTTGTTCAATAATCGCTAATCTTTTTTTTAAATCATTAACCTCTAACATTATGTTCCTCCATCAATTTATTAATACATGTAATTAAATTTATAATTCAAAATAAGTATAATTTATTTTAGTATATTACTAGTAAATAAGCAATATCCTACTATTGCCACACTTGTTGCTAAATTTAATGATTCAACATTAGCAGAAGTTGCAATCAAAATATTAGTATCAATTTTATCTTTATACTTTTTATTAATTCCTTGCCCTTCATTACCAAATAAAAAAGCATTTTTTTTCTTAAAGACAATATCAGATAAATTAATATTATTATTTTCATGCAAAAATGTACCATAAATCATATAGTTTTCTTTTTTTACTTTTAATAAAAATTGATCAAAATTTTCATAATAAACATTAGTATAAAAAATAGCTCCTTGACTGGCATTAACTACTTTGTGATTATATAAATCAACGCTTTCATTTGATAAATAAACTTCAGAAATATTAAAAGCACTGACACTACGTAAAATATTTCCTAAATTACCTGGATCTTGAATTGTATCAATTAGAATAATATTAGCAGCATTAAAATAGGTTACAGGTTTGATAATATTACAAACACCAATTATTGGTTGTGGTGTTTTTTGTTGAGAAATTTTTTTAATAATCATGCTATTAACAATAATAATTTCAATATTATGACATTTTTTCAACAAATTATCATATTTATCTAAATGTTTTTCATCAATATATATTGTTAGTAATCTTTTTTTTAATAAGGCAATACTTATTAAATGTTCTCCTTCAATTAAAAACATTTTTTTGAGATTGCGATGCTTGCTTTCATGTAATAATACTAATTGTTGAATTATTGAGTTTTTAAGCGAGGTTATTTGTTTCATCAATAACTCCTTGTTTTAATATTTTTTGACATTCTTGAAAATTTGGACAATATTGGTCAACAAAATTTCAAAATAATTTTTGATGATGACTATGAACTATATGCGCTAATTCATGAATTATAACATAATCAATTATTTGATAGTTAAAATGAATTAATTTATAATTAAGGGTAATAACTTTCTTATGTGGCTGACAAACTCCCCATTTGCTTAACATTGAACGAATCTTAAGCACTGAAAATTCAATATTCATAATTTCTGATCAATATTGCAAACGATTTATAAAAATTTCCTTTGCTTCTTGTTTTAAAAAATTTTGAATTTTAACTAATATTTGTTTATGATCTTGAATATTGGTACATACTACTAAATTATTAAATTCAAAATAAATAATAGTTTTTTTGGCATGATATTTAGTGATTAATTGATATTTTTTACTTAAAAAGTAAAGATAACTATCATCATTATTAAAAACAATATTAGGTTTTAAAATAGTTTTCTTTTTTAAAATTTTGGGTAAACTTTTTAAAATAAAATCTTCAATTAATTTTTCTTGCATAAAAAATGGAGCACTAATAATGATTTGATCATTACGTACTTTTAAATACATATGTTTTTGTTGTTTATATGTAATAACATACTCTCATTTTGTATCATTGTAATGAAAAACCTTAACATTAGTCATTGTATTCCCCTAAATAAATAATAGTTTTATTTATTTTCTTTTAATAATTTTGTGATTGTCGTAAATGATTTACTTCGTTTTTATAAATATAACAAGTAATAATGTCGTCACTATTAAATTTACATTTTTTACCAATAGTAAAATAAAGATTTAATAATTCAAAAAAATCATTACTTGATTTTGTTCTAAAAAAAGTTGTAACCAAACTAAATAAATCAATAAATGCTAGATTAAGATCTTGATAATTTGTTTTTTCTAAAAAATTAAAACTCTCAAAATTAATCTTAAGACTAGTACCGATACTAAGAATAAAGTGAAGACTATCAATATATTCTTCAAGCATGATTGATTTTTCACTACTTGGTTTTGTACTTCAATATTTAAAACATCTTTGCTCATTTGCAAATTCTCCTAATTCAACTAAAAGTGCTAAGAATCTAGCAGTTAACGTTCCACTATCACTAAGATTATGATTAATAATTATTTTTTTATCTAATTGATTTTGCATTTTAATAATTGTTGAAAATTGTTTTGCATTTAGCATAAAATAACTCACTTTCTATTTTTAACTATTAATTAACATTTTTTTGCCTTTTTTTCTTCAAAGTTTAAACTTTGAAGAAAATTTTGCTATTAATGTTTTTTTTATTTTCATAAATAGGATTAATCTTTGTTCCTTCTTTTATATAAAAAGGAACTAACGTTTTTATAATAAAGATATATGTTAACACTAATAATGAAATACCAACAGTCGACATAAATATAAAACGAAAAATTGGTAATCACACTGAAGTATCTAATACTTTTTTACCAAAACTTGCTGTATAGCCAGCACTACCAATAAATAAGTAGTTAGTACCAAAAGAAGTATTAAAAATAAAAACACCAGCACCAAATAAAGTTAAATATAATATACTTTTTTTGATATATATTTTCTCATATTCAATATGACCATATAAATATAATAATAAATAAGAAAACATAATAATAATATGAATTAAGTAATAATTTCAATAAAGAAAATGTTGAGGACCAAATACTCATTTAGTTTTATCAGGTAATAAAAATGCCAAAATAACTGGACCAATTAATGGAAAAGTCGTATTAAATAAACTTTTATTAGGTATCATTAACAATATTGGACTAATAAGATTTAATACTGAACATAATTGAAAGGGAAAATAATCATATCAATAATAATTATTACCACTCAAACCGTGAACAACATAAAAACTAATATATAAAAATAATTGAAAAATACCTAAACTTCATTTAAAAAGATAAGATTTACTTAAATTAGCATAAAATTTTTTAAAAATAAATAAACTAATTATTAAAATAAATGAAATAGTTAATCCAATTCAATAATACATACCAAATAAAGGATTAATAACTGTTTGCGGATTACCATCAAAAAATCCGAGAGTAACAATGTGCACAAATAGCCCCCAAAAAAAAATATTTTTTAAAATTTTTTTCTTTATAATTAAGAAGCAAACTTATTTTTTAATTTTACCATTAAATTAATATAAAACAAAATTTGTGATAAAAAATATTTTTTTGTAATCATTAAAAATATCTAATTTTAATTACTTTTTCATTAGCGTATACTTATTGCAACTTAGCGGTGACACTTTCTCTCATTTACATTTTTTTGTGATTTTGAAGTTAAGGGTTTATTATATCCATTTGTTGATGATTGATTTTGGATTTGTATATCATTTATTTTTTCTATATCTATTTTTAAACTTAAATCTTGTAACTGTTTTTCTAATTCAATACAAGGAAAACAACTAATCTTAGTTTGCTTTTTAATTATCTCATGACATAATTATTGTAAAGAAGGTACTTCATTTTTCTCTAAATTTTTATAATTAATTTTTGTCTTCTTTAAATTATTTAGCAAATTTAATGAATCTAAATTTTGATTCATATCTTTTCATATTCTTGATAAATTAAAACTTCTTTTAAAACTTTAACCATTTCTAAATTACCTTTTTGAACAGCACTCATTAAAGCAGTATTACCATACTGATTAGCATAATTAACTCAGCATTATGGACAAGCAACAATTAACTATTGATAAATTACCTTTTCTAGCAACTGATATTAATTTTTCATTTTTTTCTATTTCCATTTTAACTTTGAAGAAGCATCTAATTTTATATTAGAAAGCACCAAACAAGAAATTAATATACCTGAAATCGCATATCAATTTAATAATATTCACTCTTATATAAAATCTTTTAATATTAAAAATTTTAAAATTAATTCATTTAAATATGCTTATAGTGATCTTAACAACGGCTCAAGAAATGGAGGAGGTGCTTGAAATCTGTTTAGTTTAGAAGATTTAGCTAATTTATTAGAACAAGATGGATTTCAATTAAATAAATCTTATGTCAAAACTGAATCTAGTTCTTATTATCCTAATGATATATATGCCGACACATACTTAACATATATTACAAATTCTTCAAAAGAAACTAAAATTCGAGTTAATACCATTGCTTGTCAATTTAAAACAAATAATTAATCATAATTTTAAATATAAAAGCATATTTACAATTTTATATCAAATGTAAATAATAAAAATATACATATACAATAAATATTTTTCTAAATAAAACACATGGCTATCTATATATTTTTTATACAGCAAATATCAATTGATTAAAATATATTATAAAACTATGTTATGTTGCTACACTCAGTTAAAGTATGTGTTAAACGACATTCAACACTTATACGATAAAATAAAAGAACATCTATATTGAGACTAACTATAGATGTTCTTACTTTATTATTTTGCTAATGCAGATTTTGATACTAGAATTAATTTTTCAAATTCTTCTGGTTGATTAATTGCTAATTCAGATAATATTTTACGATTAAGATTAATATTAGCTTTATTTAAACCATCAATAAAACGTGAATATGATAAATCATAATTACGAACAGTAGCATTAATTCTCTGAATTCATAATTTACGAAACTCACGCTTACAATTTTTACGATCACGATAAGCATAAGCTAATGAATTCATTACTTGTTCATTTGCTGTACGATATAAACTATGTTTTGCTCCATAATATCCTTTTGCTGCTTTTAATACTTTTTTACGACGATGATTAGTTGTATAACCGCCTTTAACTCGAGCCATTTTACTGTCACCTTCCTAAATTAAATCTTTTAAACGTTTATAATCAGAAGCAGATACTTCACTGTAACCACGTAATTGACGTTTTTGTTTTGTTGTTTTATTTTGTGCTAAGTGAGAAACAAAGGCACCACTACGCATTCATTTACCACTACCTGTTACTTTAATTCGTTTTGCTAAAGCTTTTTTTGTTTTCATTTTTGGCATATTTTTACCTCCTAATAATTAACCTTCTTGATTTTTCTTTTTTGGAAAAAGATAAATAGTTTGTATATTTTTTTCTTTTTTATCAAAATTTTTATCATAAATACAAACATTCTCTAATTCTTTATAAAATTTTGTAAGTACTTCCATACCTGCTTCAGGATTATGTAATTCACGACCACGATATTTTAATGTAACTTTTACTTTATTACCATTACTTAAAAACTTACGGGCTTTATTTGCTTTAGTTTTAATATCATTATTATCAATAACAACACTTAATCGAATTTCTTTTTCTTCAATAATTGTTAATTTTTGTGCTTTTTTAGCTTCTTTTTCTTTTTTTTGCTGTTCAAAACGATAAGTATCAAATTTAAACATTTTACAAACAGGTGGTTTAGTATTTGGTGATATACATAATAGATCATACCCCAAATCTTCTGCCTTTTTTAAAGCATCCTGCTTTTTCATTAAACCATAATTAACTCCATCATTACCAATTACTAAAAATTCATAAAAGGGAATATTACTATTTCACAAATTATCATTATTTTTTATAGCCATACATACCTCCTTTAATTTGCATAAATAAAAGTGTGCTTAAATTGCACACTCACCACTACAAAACCTTATTTTCAAAATAAAAATTTAAAGCATTGAACCTATAACAACTTAGTTATCAGGTGAGCGTAAAATACTACTTTCTTTATGACAAATATCATTATAATAGATTTCTAATAAATTACAACACTTTTTCTATAGCATGTCATTATTTAATAATAATTTCCTATTAGTTATTGAGTAAAAATTTCCCAAAAGTGAAGTTAAATATACTTGGTGATAAAGTTGGAAAGAAGCATGACTATGAACGAAAAATATAAGTACAAAATTATAAATGACATTATTATTAATAAATTATCTAAACATCCAGCAAAAAAATAAACTTAACCTAACTATTAGAAGAATTAACCAAATAATTCAAATTTTTAATAGAGAAGGTAAAATTGGTTTTATTCATAAATCTCGCAATAAAAATTTCTAATAAAGCAACAAATATTGAAATCAAAATTAAGATTATAAATTTATATAAAATCAAATATTATAATTTTAAGTTTTAACATTTCCATGAGAAACTAATTAATGAAGAAAAAATTAGAATTTCATATAGCGCACTTTATACTATATTAATATGTTTTTTATCAAATTTTAACTAAATATGGCATACCAAAAATATTTTATACTGATAATAGAACAAGTTTTTGGATATAAGAAAAAAATTGATACCGGTAAAATAAGCACAGAAAATGACACTTATACTCAATTTCAAAAGTGCTGTAATGATTTGATTTAGGTGTTGAAATAATTAGAACTTCAATTCCACAAGCTAAAGGTAGAATCCAACAATTATTTGGTATACTTCAAAGTCGCTTAATTAGTGAACTTAGACTTAATAAAATAAAAAATTTAGAAGAAATTATTCAATTTCTTAAAACATATATAAGTATTTTTAATAAACAATTTGCTTTTCCTATTGATAATAATAAATCTGCTATGGTTAAGGTAGAAAAAATAAATTTTTATCTTTCAAGATTTTCTAAAAAAACAGATAGTGGTTCAACTATAACATATTATGGTAAAAAATATTTTTCTTATAAAAATAACAAAGTTCAATACATACAACCTAGAATTGATATAATTGTACTTAAATCGTTTATTAATGAGTTATTTCTTAGTTACAATAATCAAATATATGAACTAAAAGAAATAGTACCAAAATCAATTATCAAAGAATATTTAATAAAAACTAAAAAAGTTTATATTCCAAATAAAGACCATCCTTGAAAATATGGATAGCAATAATTCCTAATTAAAATTAAAAAATCATATTCTATAAATAATTGATCTTATTAATACTAAACCATATAAATTTTTAAAACGTTTGTTTATGAACAAATTTAATACTTTAAAATTAATTTTAAATATGTAAAAAAATTACAATTGTAATTTCTTTACATTAGTAATAAATTTGGTTTATATTCACTTGTTGGTGTTTGTAAATTCATTGAATTTATTTCCATTTTATTTTTAATTCTATATTTTCTTTCATTAATTTTTACTAAATTGTGTTGAAAAATTTCTTTAATTTTTTCTAAAATAATTATTTTTTTCTCTATTTTTTTGTTTCAATTAAAAATGCCAAAAGTAATTATTTTTAAAATTTTATTTACTTTCTTATTTATTTTTTTAATTTCAAACTTTTTATTCAATTCATTAGCAATTTTTATAAAATTATTTTCTTTTTCTTTAAAATTATTAATTTTAATATTAAATTTTTCTAAATCTAAATGCGTATTACTTTGAAATAAAGAATTATAATCATCATTATGATTTTCAATTCTAAATCTCTTATAAAAAGAATCATCTTTGATAAACCTATGGTATTTTTTCACTTCAATAAAACAAGATATTTCTTTTTCTAAATCTTCAATATTTTTAATATCTATTCTCATTTTATTTGTTCTCCTTTGAAAATAAAAACTAATTTATTTCTATTAAAATAAATGAATTAAAAACTTATATTAAGTTTATATATAAATTATATACAAAAAAAGTTTCTTCATTAAAAATTAGAAACTAGATTTTAAAAATTAATAAAATTTATTGTTTATATTAAACAGTTTAATAAGTAATTAGTATTGTGAATCGATAGCATTCACCTCTTTTTTAAAAGATTCCTCATTATTATCTAAAATATTATAATACTTTAAAATATTTAATCTATTATCATTATCACATGAATCTTTTATATTTAATGGTGGCAAAGTATCATATGCTTTTCTTGTCGATAAATTAATATTTTCTTTTAAAACTCTATATCTTCAGCAGTTAATTGATTTGTTTTCTTAATTATCAATGCATTTTCTATTTGTAACAATCTACATAATAATAGTAATAGATAATTTTAAATTTTATTTTTTGTCAATAATATATTTAAGAATATATATTAATAATAAACTTAAGAATAAGGTATTAACAATGCAATAGCATTAATTAAGTATTCTTTTAGTGAAATTAAAGAAAAAAAGAAATATTTTTGAATAATAAACTTAAAATAATTTATATTGAATTGCAGATAAATAATTGATAATGATGTAAGTAAAAAACTGTTTTTATGAAAGATTTATTATTAAAGAAGATTAATATTGTTAAACTTGAATTTAAAAAAACAATGGCAAAAACAAAAATATCAAGAAAACAAACATGGGAAAGTTATTCTTTCACTAAATATATTATGCAAGAGGTTGTAATTAATATTTCACCACATGATGGGAAGAACAAAAATTTGGTGACTTATCATGAAGAGGATTTTTATATATAATAAATTAACTGAAGATATTGATAAGTATAAATGAGAAATAAAAAATATTTTAAATTCAGAAAAATTACAAAAATGAGGTGAAAGTCAAATTCAATGGATGAAACAAGAATTAATTGATACTTATGGTAATAATACAAACTACCTTGGTGCAAGTTTACATGTTGATGAAAAAAACTCCTCATATTCATATATTTTTAGCAACTATTGATCTAAGTTTTGATAAACGTAAGGGTCGAGATGTTTTTAAATTATCAACAGCACCACTAATCGAAAAACATTATAATGTTTTGCAAACAAGTTATTTGGAAACATAATCAAAAACATTTTGATAAATTTAGTTTGTGAAATTTACAGAAACATTAATGGCTATAATTATAAGTCTTTATCAGAATTTAGAACAGCAACTAATTTAAAAATGATTAAAAATTATTTAGCAATTAAACAAACTAAGGAAAAATGATTAGAATATCAACAATCAGGAATTTTAAATAAAAGCAAAATTAAAGAGTTAATGCGTAATATGTTAGTCTATAAATCCATTAATAAAGAACCTGAATATTTAGCAATTAAGCAAGAACTTGAAAAGTTAGACTTAAATTTTGAACAAACTAATGAAATAGAAAAATTTGTTGATCAAATTATGGAACGAAATAAATAAAAACATTACCAATAAAATTTCAAAAACAAAGAAATTTTATTTACACTCTTGTCACACAGTGACTATTTTTACTTTTATTATTATTTGAATTTGAATATGTTTTTTGTTTTACTAAATCATTAACTTCTTCAGCATTAAAATCATTTAAGGTTTGATTTAACACTTTTGTTACTTTTTTAAATATTTTTTCTAGAAATTTTACTGTTTCAATTTTATCAATAGAAATATTTTTTTTATTTCCTTGATTATCAACAATAAATGCTTCTTTAAAATTTTTGGTATTTTTATCAAAAATAATGATTATATTTTTGTATTGTTTAATAAGATTTTCCAAAACATAATTTTCTTCATTTTCTAAGATAATTTCTTTATTAATTTTATTATCACTTCCATTATTTTGTTGTATGTTTCAAATGCATTTTTTTACTTTTTGCAACACAATTGGATTATTTTTAGTGTCATTAGTATTTTTAGTTTTCGGTTGTTTTGCATGATTTGATGGTTTTAAAATAGAATTATAATTTATAATCAATTTATAATCATAAGCAGTTGCTAAATCATTTTCAGCATCATAAAATATTTCTTCATCAGCATTCGTATTACTTTTTGATTCAAAATTACTTTTATATTCTTCATATCTTTTTTTTCATCATTTTGCTGATTTTTCTTTTGCTTCTATCACAAGATTTTTATTTTTAATTTCTTCTTCTAACTTTTCAATAGTTTCATTATTATTAATAATAATATTTTCTAACTCTTTTGCTCTTTTCATATTTGTAAAATTTATAATTTTTAGATTATCATAAAATTTTTGAATTTTTTCATTATTTTTGCTTGATTGATTTTTTTGTAATAATTTCACTTGTGCATTTAGTTGTTGCAAAGTTTTTTTATTTGTTTCAATTTCTTCTTGCAAATTTTCTAACTTTTTCTTTTTTTCTCCAAGTTCATTCTTATTTGTTAAGATATCGTTAGGAATTGAAATTTCTTGAGGTGAATTTATGTTATTTATTGGATTAGAATTATTTAAAACATCATCAAGTTCTTTTTCAGGTTTATCACTGCCATTATCTAATTTTGAATCATATCCACTATCATATTCAAATGTTTCAATAAAATAATTATAATGATTACCATTAACGTAATCTATTTCAATTTCTTCTTTAAATTTAAAGTTTTCATTTATTTCTAATTTTTGGTTTCTATTTCCATCGGTAAAAATAATAATGTTATGCTTTAAAAATTCGGAAATATAAACTAGTTCAATCTGGTTTACAAATACACCATCTTTTTTCACTACATCATAATATTGTCCTAAATTTCTTATATCTTCTATTTCATAAGCATTTAAAATATTCCTATTTTCATCATTAAAATATGGTAACAAAGTTATTAGCGATTCTTCCTGTTCTTTATTTATATTTTCTTGCATATAATTAATAATATTTTCACGAAATAATAACATAAGATCTTTAAAATCTCTAATATCACCATTTTCATTATTAAAATAATTAAAAAGATTTTTCCATTTTTCTAATTTCTTAAAAAGATTTTGATATCTTTCTTGAAATTTAGTTTTATCTGCTTTTACAGGTTCTAAGTAAGCCATCATTGTTGCTCAAAATATACAATTCCCATCCTCAGGAACTTTTTTTACTTTAATCATAATTATATCTCCTTTTAAATAAAAATTCATTTACTTATAAATAAAGCATTGGTTTTAAAATCATATTAAAATTTTATAAAATTTACATTCTTATTATATAATTTTTTCATCTAAAAGCAAGTGAATTTGAATTATAAACTTAACTTTTGGGTCTTGCTTGGTTTATGTCTTTTATGTGCTGTTACTTGACTTTCTATGTTTTTTAATCTTTCTTTTTGTCTTTGGCCTTCGGCCAGCAACAAATCAAGTTTTCTTCTTATTTGATTTGCATCATGTAATAATTTTTTAAACTCTTTTTCTTCATCCATATTATATTTTCCTCCCAAATTTTGTTTAATATAGCTTTAATATGATTTTAAATAAAGTATTTAATATTTACATTTTTTTGTGATTTACTACTAGAACTTTATCCTTGACTTGTTGAAACTTCACTATTTATTTTTGATTTATCCTTTTTACTTCAATTTATTGGTGTTCATGGCATAATTTTAACTTTCCTTTCTTTATTATTTTAGAATATTTTTTCTATTATTAAAATATCTAAAAAAAGTATATATTTTTAAAATAAAAAATGTATAAAAAAACATAAAAATCACTATTTTTTTAAAAATAGTGATTTAAAATTAAAGTTAATTTATGAGTTTATAGTTTATATGAATGATTTATATTTGAACTTGTTGATGGTTGGTATTGATTATTTACTGTATCTCATACAAATAAATCAAAATTATTGATATTTAATGGTTTAATATTTAAATTTTTTAGAATATTATTTGATTTATGATTTATTTCTTCGCTATTTATTTAATATTTTACTTTTATTTTAATAAATATTAACATTTTTTCTATTTTTCAGTGATAATATAAATCAAAATAGTCCTTCTTAACTTTGATTACTAATTATAAAAATAAAAAAAATTTGGCATCGTGCTATTTTCCCATTGCTGGTATTTTCGCCGCTGGAGTGCTTAACTGCTGTGTTCGAGATGGGAACAGGTGTGACCACTCCGCCATGGACACCAAATAGTTTAGCAATTGCTCCCTAAAAACTAGAAACAGACATCTTTAAATTTGATTACTTTTGATTTGCAATAGAGAATATATTCTTCAATAAATCCTCGATCTATTAGTATCAGTTAGCTGAACATATCACTATGCTTACACACCTGACCTATCAACCTTGTAGTATTCAAGGGATCTTACTTCTTTCGAATGAGAAATCTCATCTTGGAACTGATTTCGCGCTTAGATGCTTTCAGCGCTTATTCATGCCCTACATAGCTACCCAGCTGTGCCACTGGCGTGACAACTGGTGCACCAGAGGTAGGTCCATTCCGGTCCTCTCGTACTAGGAACAGCTTTCCTCAAATTTCTTGCGCCCACGACAGATAGGGACCAAACTGTCTCACGACGTTCTGAACCCAGCTCGCGTACCGCTTTAATGGGCGAACAGCCCAACCCTTGGAAGTGACTACACCTCCAGGATGCGATGAGCCGACATCGAGGTGCCAAACCTCCCCGTCTATATGAACTATTGGGAGAGATTAGCCTGTTATCCCCGGGGTAACTTTTATCCGTTGAGCGACGGCCTTTCCACACAGCACCGCCGGATCACTAAGCCCAACTTTCGTTCCTGCTCGACTTGTATGTCTCGCAGTCAAGCACCCTTCTACCTTTGCGCTCTACATATGATTTCCATTCATATTGAGGGTACCTTTGGGCGCCTCCGTTACTTTTTAGGAGGCGACCGCCCCAGTCAAACTACCCACCAGACACTGTCCTTAGACCAGATTATGGTCTCAAGTTAGAATTTCAATATAGCAAGGGTGGTATCCCAATGGTGACTCCATGCCTACTAGCGTCTGCATATCAACGTCTCCCACCTATGCTGTACAAACTATACCAAAATTCAATATCAAGTTGTAGTAAAGCTCCACGGGGTCTTTCCGTCTAATCGCGGGTAACCTGCATCTTCACAGGTACTAAGATTTCACCGAGTCTATAGCCGAGACAGCGTCCGGATCGTTACGCCTTTCGTGCGGGTCAGAACTTACCTGACAAGGAATTTCGCTACCTTAGGACCGTTATAGTTACGGCCGCCGTTCACTGGGGCTTCAGTTCAAAGCTTCGCTTACGCTAACAAATCGCTTTAACCTTCCAGCACTGGGCAGGCGTCACCCCCTATACATCGTCTTACGACTTAGCAGAGAGCTGTGTTTTTGCTAAACAGTCGCCCGGACCTCTTCACTGCGACTCATATTACTATGAGTTCCCCTTCTCGCTAACTTACGGGGTTATTTTGCAGAGTTCCTTAGCTATAGTTATCTCGCTTGCCTTAGGATATTCTCCTTGACCACGTGTGTCCGTTCTCGGTACAGGCACCATGATGATGTCTTTAGAAACTTTTCTTGGAAGTTTGGCATCAAATGCTTCGTTACTAAGCGAACCGTTCACTCCCCATTGTACTTCAAGGTTGATGCTGTGCGGATTTGCCTACACAACCCTCTTTGTACTTAGCCCAGCACTACCAACCACTGGGACATTTTAGCCTTCTCCGTCATTCCATCAGTCACCATGGTGGTACAGGAATATCAACCTGTTATCCATCGACTACGCCTTTCGGCCTCGCCTTAGGTCCTGACTAACCCTGGGTGGACGAACCTAGCCCAGGAAACCTTGGTCAATCGGCATGAAGGATTCTCACCTTCAATCGTTACTCACGCCGGCATTCTCACTTCTAAACGCTCCACTAGTCCTTCCGGTCTAACTTCGTCGCCGATTAGAACGCTCCCCTACCGCCCATAATATATGTAAACATATATATCGACCCATAGCTTCGGTACAATGCTTAGCCCCGGTACATTTTCCGCGCAGAATCATTCGACTAGTGAGCTGTTACGCACTCTTTAAAGGATGGCTGCTTCTAAGCCAACCTCCTAGCTGTCTGAACAATTCCACATCGTTTTCCACTTAGCATTGATTTCGGGACCTTAGCTGATGATCTGGGCTGTTTCCCTCACGTCCATGGACCTTATCACCCATAGACTGACTGCCAGACATATAACAATGGCATTCGCAGTTTAATTGCATTCAGTACCCCGAGGTGGGGCCATCATACATTCAGAGCTTTACCTCCATTGCACTAATTCTGACGCTAGTCCTAAAACTATATCGGGGAGAACCAGCTATCTCCAGGTTCGATTGGAATTTCACCGCTAGCCACAAGTCATCCACGGTCTTTTCAACGAACGTTGGTTCGGTCCTCCATTAACTGTTACATTAACTTCAACCTGCTCATGGCTAGATCACCTGGTTTCGGGTCTACGACCACATACTAAACGCCCTATTCAGGCTCGCTTTCACTTCGGCTCCGTCTTTGCAACTTAACCTTGCATGTAATCGTAACTCGCCGGCTCATTCTACAAAAGGCACGCCGTCACCCATTAACGGGCTCCGACTTGTTGTAAGCATATGGTTTCAGAAACTATTTCACTCCCCTCTCGGGGTACTTTTCACCTTTCCCTCACGGTACTGGTTCACTATCGGTAATTGGTTAGTATTTAGCCTTACGCAGTGGTCTGCGCAAATTCCGACAAGGTTCCACGTGCCTCGCCGTACTCAGGATCCTGTCAAGAGATTTATACATTTCGCATACTGGGCTATCACCATCTATGGCGTTGCTTCCCAACAACTTCTGCTATATATAAATTTTGTAACTCTTTATAGGTCAAACCTATAAGACAGTCCTATAACCCCAGTCTGATGACTAGTTTAGGCTGCTCCCTTTTCGCTCGCCGCTACTAAGGGAATCGCATTCGCTTTCTTTTCCTCTAGGTACTAAGATGTTTCAATTCTCTAGGTATTACTCTGCACAACTATGAATTCATTGGACAGTACTATCTGATTAAAGATAGTGGGTTTCCCCATTCGGACATCTACGGATCAAAGCTTATTTCCAGCTCCCCGAAGCTTATCGCAGGTAATCGCGTCCTTCATCGTCTTCCAATTCCAAGGCATCCACCATACGCTCTTAATAATTTATTTTTAGAATATCCTATCGCAAGATAAAAATTATCTTATTTTTTTAAAAGATGTCTATTATCCAGTTTTTAAAGAACAATTGCTCAGAGAAAACAATCCCTGAAAACTAAACAGAACAAAAGAACTAATCCAATAAGTCATCGACCTGATTTTTCTTGTTGTTTTGGTTTCTTAATCGAAACTAAACTCCATAGAAAGGAGGTGATCCATCCCCACCTTCCGGTAGGGATACCTTGTTACGACTTAACCCCAATCATCAACCCTGCCTTTGGCAGCTCCCTCCTTACGGTTAGGACACCGACTTCTGGCATTGCCAACTCTCGTGGTTTGACGGGCGGTGTGTACAAGACCCGAGAACGTATTCACCGCGACATTGCTGATTCGCGATTACTAGCGATTCCGACTTCATGAAGTCGAGTTGCAGACTTCAATCCGGACTGAGACTGACTTTTTGAGATTTGCTTGACCTTACGGTTTAGCGACTCTTTGTATCAGCCATTGTAGCACGTGTGTAGCCCAGGTCATAAGGGGCATGATGATTTGACGTCGTCCCCACCTTCCTCTAGCTTACACTAGCAGTCTCCTTAGAGTCCCCAACTTAATGCTGGCAACTAAGGACAAGGGTTGCGTTCGTTGCTGAACTTAACCAAACATCTCACGACACGAACTGACGACAACCATGCACCACCTGTATCCTTGTTAACCTCTACTATATCTCTATAGTTTTGCAAGGTATGTCAAGACCTGGTAAGGTTCTTCGCGTTGCTTCGAATTAAACCACATGCTCCACCGCTTGTGCGGGTCCCCGTCAATTCCTTTGAGTTTCACTCTTGCGAGCATACTACTCAGGCGGAGTACTTAATGCGTTAGCTACAGCACTGCCTCATGGCAACACTTAGTACTCATCGTTTACGGCGTGGACTACTAGGGTATCTAATCCTATTTGCTCCCCACGCTTTCGTGCCACAACGTCAGTAATAGGCCAGTTAGCCGCCTTCGCCACTGGTGTTCCTTCATATATCTACGCATTCCACCGCTACACATGAAATTCCACTAACCTCTCCTATACTCTAGTAATGTAGTTTCCAAGGCGGTTAGGGGTTGAGCCCCTAAATTTAACCTCAGACTTGCAAAACCGTCTACGCACGCTTTACGCCCAATAAATCCGGATAACGCTTGCCACCTATGTATTACCGCGGCTGCTGGCACATAGTTAGCCGTGGCTTTCTGGTAAGGTATGGTCAATACTAAAATCATTTCCTATGTTAGCACTTCTTCCCTTACAACAGACCTTTACAATCCGAAGACCTTCATCAGTCACGCGGCATTGCTCCATCAGGCTTTCGCCCATTGTGAAAAATTCCCTACTGCTGCCTTCCGTAGAAGTTTGGGCCGTGTCTCAGTCCCAATGTGGCCGTTCATCCTCTCAGATCGGCTACGCATCGTTACCTTGGTAAGCCATTACCTTACCAACTAGTTAATGCGCCGCATCCCCATCAATTAGCGAAGCAAATGCTCCTTTTATTACTTATTATTGCAAATAAATAACATATGCGGTATTAGCTGTCGTTTCCAACAGTTATTCCCCACTAAATGGTAGGTTAGATACGTGTTACTCACCCGTTCGCCACTAAAGTATTACTACTTTCGTTCGACTTGCATGTATTAGGCATGCCGCCAGCGTTAATCCTGAGCCAGGATCAAACTCTCAATAAAATTGGTTTTTGTTAAAAGATGATGTCTGACTTATTTAATTTTAAATAAAAATTGACGGATTAATTCTTGTTCTATTTAGTTTTCAAAGATCGTTTTTTCTAATTGTAACCCACTTAGTTTTGGGCACAATAAGTATCTTACAGAAAACAAAACCTAATGTCAATGAAAATAATACTAAAAAATAAATATTTTTTCTATATAAAAACTTGTTGTAAATTTTAGTATTGAATCATTAAAATTAAACTACATAAACAATTAATAAAAAATCATTTAAGATTAAGACTTAAATGATTTTATATTTATATTTTATCTGCAACTTGTGTTACCAATAATTTTAAAAATTGTGATAAAAAAACAACTTTACTTTCTTTTTGACCATATTGACGATAACTTAAGTTATTATTTTCGATTTCCTTATCACCAATAATAATTTGATAAGGAATTTTTTGTGTTTGTGTTTCAACAATTCGTTTACTAATAGTTCCACTACTAATAATTTCAGTTCGTAAATTATGTTTTTTACATGCTTGCAATATTTTTTGAGCATATTCTAAAGTTTTGACTTTTTCATTTATTGGTAAAATCGCAATTTGTCTTGGTGCTAATCATAGTGGAAAAACACCTTTATTTTGTTCTAATAAAGTAGCAATAAAACGTTCATATGTACCAATTAAGCCACGATGAACAATAACTGGATTTGTTTCATTATTATTTTCATCAATATAAGTTAAATTAAATTTTTTTGGTAATAAAAAATCAAATTGAATAGTAGATATTGTAATTTCATGACCTAACGCCGTTTTAATTTGAACATCAAATTTTGGTCCATAAAAAGCAGCTTCACCAATCATTGGTTTATATTGTAATTTTAATTCATCAAGTACTTCACGCAATGCTGTTTCTGCTTGATTTCACATTTTATCATCATTAAAATATTTTTCTTTATCAGCAGGATCTCGTAATGATAATGATAAATAATCAATGTTAATATTTAAAGTTGCTAAAACTTCAGCAATTAATTGATAACAACGTTTAAATTCTGTTTTCATTTGATCAAGTCTAACAAAAATATGAGAATCAGTTAATTCCATACTTCTCACTCGTTCTAAGCCAGTTAAAGCACCACTTGCTTCATATCGATACAATAAAGCATGTTCACTTAAACGTAATGGTAAATCTTTATAACTACGAAGGATACTTTTATAAATCATACAGTGATGTGGGCAAGTCATTGGTCTTAATACTAATTGTTCATCTTCTTTTTTAATTGGCGAAAACATATTTTCACGATAATGATCTCAATGACCACTTTTTTTATATAATTCAACAGAACCTAAAACTGGAGTTGCTACTTCTTGATAATCTCACATAAATTCTTGCTTTCGTAAATATTCCTGTAAAATTTTTTTAATAACCATACCATTTGGTAAGAAAATAGGTAATCCTTTACCACAATCATCATTAAAGGTAAATATACTTAATTCTTTACCTAATTTACGATGATCACGATTTTTACGTTCTTCAAGTTCATTAAGTTTCGCAACTAATTTTATTTTTGAATAATCACAAATGCCAGAAATACGTTGTAATTGTTTATTTTTATCATTTCCTAATCAATAGGCACCAGTAATGGTTAATAATTTAAAATCTTTAATTAATGCCGAACTATTAACAGCAACACCTGAAACTACTACTAATGTTTTATTATCAATTAAATATGAACAGTTTAATCCATTAACGTGATTTAATTTAATATACTCTAAAATAAAAGCATTATCTTGATAAGTTTTTAAAACTTCTTCTTTAGTTTGACAAACCCTTTTAATTTCAAAATCTTTTATTAAAATTTCACGCATTTTTGCTTCAATTTTAATTAATTCATCATTAGAAAGTCTTTTTTGATAATCAAAATCTAAATAAAAACCATTTTCATTAGTACCAGCAATAGTGATTAATGCTTGAGGATACATTAATTTAATAGTATGAGCTAAAACCATAGCACATCCATAATTCAAAACAGCTCATCCTAAAACATCATCTTTTTTAATAAACTTAATTTCAGCATCATCTGTAATTTCTCAAAATAAATCCTTTAATTGTCCATTCAAAGTAAAAGCGACAATTGAAGAATCAATATTTTTCTCGATTTGTTTTAATAATTGATAACCAGTAATTGGTTTTTCAATATGATAAGTTATTACTTTACCATCTAGTTTACTTACATTAATTTTCATATTTTTTACCTAATTCCTTTTCTAATTTACCTCAGTAGTCCTAGGTTATTTAGCAATAAAAGTTGTAAAAGGTTTAGTACTATTATTAACATCCACTACTAATACTTTTGCTTTAGTAGGAATTATATAACTATTACTAATACTTTTAACTAGTTGTGCAAAATTACCTAATGCTACTGATGAAACACCTTCATTAGCTAAAAAAGTATAAATTCCAAAATTTATTGCAAATTTATTATAATCAATAACATTTTCAACAATTGGAATTATATAAACTGGTAAATGAGCATTAGCAATTGTTAAAATGTATTTACTATCTTGACTATTAGTAATTACATATTGTGGTTTTTCTTCAATAATTGTTTTAATAGTTTTGGCAACTAATTGATCTTTTCCATGTAATAAATTAGCTGCAACTTTACTTTGTTCTTGATGACTTTCAGCATCAACAAGAATTTTACTCATTGTTGCAATTGATAATACCGGATAATTACCATTAGCAGATTCACCTGATAGCATCGTACATGTTGCTCCTCAATTCATAGCAATTCAAACATCAGTAACCTCGGCACGTGTTGGATGTGGATTATCGATCATTGAATCTAACATTTGTGTAGCAACAATTATTGGCTTGTTAACATTATGACACTTTTTGATTCATTCACGTTCTAAAAAAGGTACTTTTTCAAAAGGAATTTCAACTCCTAAATCACCACGAGCAACCATAATTGCATCTGATTCTTTTAAAATTTCATCAAAATTATTAACTGCTAATTGTGATTCTATTTTAGCAATAATTTGAATATGTTTACCATCATTATCATCTAAAACTTTACGAATTGCTTTAATATCTGCTGCTGAACAAACAAATGATGCAGCAACATAATCTACTTTTTGCTGACAACCAAAAATTAAATCTGCTTTATCTTTTTTCGAAATAAAAGGTAATGATAATTTAACATTTGGAATATTAATGGCACGACGATCTTTAATCGTATGTGTATTTAATGCTTGACAAATAACAGTATGATCTTTAACAGCAGTAACCTTCAATGTTAATTTACCATCATCTACTAATAAATTATTATTAACTTTAATGTCTTTTGCTAAATTGGGATAATTTACTGAAAATTTTTCTGGAGTACCAATAATTTCTTCATTGTCAATGATCATAATAATTTCATTTTTTTTAATTTCAGCACTGCCTTTGATAAAAGTATGAGTTCTTACTTCTGGACCTTTCGTATCTAACATAATAGCAACTGGCATATTTAATTGTTTTGATACTTGTTTAATCATTAAAATTCTTGCTAAATGTTCATCATGATTACCATGAGAAAAATTTAAACGAGCACAACTAGAACCATTTTCTACTAACTGTTGAATAATATCAGCAGAATTTGATGCTGGTCCTAAAGTAGTTACACACTTAGTTCTTTTTATAATTGATATCAAATTATTCACCTCTTTATATTAAGTATTCTTCTTAAAAATAACTCCTGATAAACGTAATATTTTATTAGCAACATTATTTTTATTGATTGTAGGTGTGTTTAACGCATCTTGAATTTCAATAGCTACTAATTTATTATCTTGTAATCCAATACAAACACTAGACTTACTACTATTGTTGCCAAATCTTTCGGCAGCAAAAATACCCATCATTGTTGCCAAATAACGATCAAATGCACTTGCTTTTCCACCACGTTGAATTTGACCCAATATTACTGCTCTTGTTTCACATTCAGTATCTTTTTCAATAATTTTTGCTATTTTATTAACATCATATTGACGTTCCGCCACTACTATTACTAATGAGCGACGTTGTTTTTTAGTGTGCAACTGTTTAATAATATCGATTAATGATTGTTCACCAATTCCTAAATCTTTAGTTGCTAATAAATCACAATTTGCAGCAGCAGCGCTATGAAGAGCAAGGTCACCACAATTACGACCCATTACTTCAACAATCATAATTCGTGCATGAGAATTAGCGGTTTGCCGAATCTTATCAAGATTTTCAACAATTGTATTAAGCGCAGTGTCAAAACCAATAGTAAATTCACTGGAACTAATATCATTATCAATAGTTCCAGGAATACCCACACATTGAATACCTCCCTCATTACTTAATTTTTGCAAACCAGCATATGTACCATCACCACCAATAGCAATTAATCCTTCAATTTTTTTTGCTTTTAAAATTTCAATACATTTTTTACGAGTTTCTTCTTGTTCAAACTCTTTAAAGCGAGCAGAACCAATTATTGTTCCCCCCATTTCAGTTCCCAAATCAATTAAATTTGCTCAATTGTTATCAATAACATGAATATCATTTTTCATTATTCCCTTATAACCATTTTTAATTAAGATTAATTCAAATGGTCTTTTATCACCAGTAGTGCTTTTACTATTTTCATGATTTATACCACGAAAAGTTTTATGTACTGCATTAATAACATTATTCATACCTGGTGCATCACCACCAGAAGTTAAGATTCCAATTCTTCTTTTATTTAATTCTTGCATATTTAGTCATCCTCTCTTCTAATTATATTATTTATTTTAGTAATAATATGTATAATTTTGTTAACATTAAAAAGGACAATAAGTAAATTTAACCGCAAAAATGCGGTTATATTTATTAATATTTATTAAAAATATAACCAACTAGTTTATTTTTAATAAATTAATATTATAAAATACATCATTACCTAAAAATTTAGCTTGGCCATCTAAATCAGCTTCAATTGTTAATAAGCGATTATATTTAGCAACTCGATCAGTTCGTGACATTGATCCTGTTTTAATTTGTCCAGTATTAAAAGCTACCGCTAAGTCAGCAATAGTTGTATCCTCAGTTTCCCCTGAACGATGAGATACTACTGCTGTTCATCCCGCTTTTTGACACATTTCGATTGCTTCCATAGTTTCAGTTAATGTTCCAATTTGATTTAACTTAATTAATACTGAATTAGCAATGTTTTTAATAATTCCTTCTTTAATAATTTTTGGATTAGTAACAAATACATCATCACCAATAACTTGGAATTTACCTTCTGCTTTTTCTAACAATAATTTAAATCCTTCTCAATCATTTTCAGCTAAACCATCTTCAATTGAAATAATTGGATATTTTTTAGTTAAACCAACTAAATAATCTACTAGTTGTGCTGAAGTTAATAATTTTTCAGTATTTTTACTTTTACCATCTTTATTACCAAAAACATATTTACCATTTTTATAAATTTCTGATGAAGCACAATCAATGGCAATTTTAATATCTTTATTTGGAGTATAACCTGCTTTTTTAATGGCTTCAACAATTAAATCTAATGCTTCTTCAGTTGATTTTAAATTAGGAGCAAAGCCACCTTCATCACCAACTGCCGTAACTAAACCTTTACTTTTTAAAATACTTTTTAAAGTATGAAAAGTTTCAGCAGCCATTTGAATTGCTTTGGAAAATGTTTTAGCACCAACTGGCATAATTAAAAACTCTTGAAAATCAATATTATTATCAGCATGAACTCCACCATTAATTACATTTAACATTGGTACTGGTAATTGACAAGCATTAACACCGCCCAAGTATGTATATAAGGGTATGTATAACTCATCAGCGGCAGCTTTGGCAACTGCTAAAGACACTCCTAAAATAGCATTGGCACCTAACTTTGTTTTATTTTCTGTCCCATCTAATTTAATCATTGTTTGATCAACTAATCGTTGATTAGTAGCTTCTAAACCAATAATCGCTTCGGCAATAATTTCATTAATATTTTTAATAGCTTTGCTAACACCAAGTCCACCATAAACTTTGGCATCTTTATCTCGTAATTCTAAAGCCTCCCTTGTTCCTGTTGAAGCACCTGATGGCACTAAAGCAAGTCCATATCCACCATCTTCAGTTCAACATTCAACTTGGATCGTTGGATTTCCTCTTGAGTCTATTACTTGTAGTGCTCTCATATCAATAATGCAAGACATATTTGCTAGTTCCTTCTTTCTTTAATATTTTACTAATTATTATACAGAAAAAAATATTGTTTAGAATCAAATAAGCACAAATATTTTTTATTTGTGCTTATTAAATAATAAGTATTTAATTACAATTGTTGTGGCGATAATTGTGAAGAGTCAGCGACTGCTGGATCTGGATTATTATTAACAATAGTGCTAGTACTGTAATCCCATCGTTTTCATTGTATATTACTGTTTTCTGGTTTTAAATTTTCTTTATCATTAATAGCAATAAATACTTTTTGTAATAAGTCCTTATTAGTATCAGTTAAACTTTCTCTTTTGATAAAACTAAATTTATTTTTACTTAAAAAATCTACATATTTTATCACTTTAAAATTATTATTTTTATCAAAAGTGATATCAATATCAAGAGAATAATTAACTAATTCTGATAATAAATTATCTTCTTTTTTAGTAAGTTTTATTTCAGCTTTTATTTGTTTAGTTACTTCATATTTTTCAGGACATAAAACATGTCATTTATTATTAAAATAACTTAATTTAAAAATCTTATCATTACTTTTACTATTATTATATTCAGAATTTACTACTATTGGTTTTTCTACTCTTTCTTTTGCTTTTTTATTTATATTGCTAAGACATTTCTTCTCTTCATTCGTCAATATGTTAGAACAATTTACTTTTTTATTATTTTCATTAATATAATATGCACGTAAAAACTTACCATCATATTTATTAAATAAAATAACAGTATTAGCATTATTAGTTGCCGTTATTATTTTTTTTAAAATTAAACTTTCTTTTTCTTCAAATTTTAATTTTGTATCTAATGTATTTTCATGAGTTGTTACATTTAAATTTCACATTTTGATACTATTATCTCACTTTAAATTAATAACATTATAAATAGCAACTGGTGATGAAGTTGTAATATGACGTTGACTAGCTCTTGCTGCTACTTCTGCTCCATTTTCTCCTAAATGAATACCTTCAGTAGCTATTAACTCAGGAACATAAAATAAATTATTATTAGCAAAATCTTTTCTTAAATTTGCTAATTCAACTATTTGAACGCATTGCAATTGCTGTTGCGCATTATTAACTACTCATTTTTCTACTAAATCATTATTTAAATTTTTTACAAAATATACTTTTTCATAATGTCTATTAGTATTAAACAAGCGCGATCAATCCTCTTTATTTTCTGGAAAAAGTGGTTGTTCAAAAAAAAGACTTTCTGGCTCTGATTTAAGATCTGTTATTTTTACTTTATCATCTTCTATTACTAAACTATATAAACCTTCTTGACTCTTGTTTGCAAATACTGCTCTAATTGTAGCAGCATTATCATCAGCAATTGCTAAAGGTTCAGGTAAACTTTCTAGCTCTAATCGATCTTCTTGTATTTTTTCACAATAAAAGACACCAGCGCTACCAATATTTTTTTGTTCTGTTGTCAAACAAGCTGCTAATCCATTATCATTTTCTGCACTTATCATAAATCCTGACTGTGGAATAATACTTAATAAATCTAATAAATCTTTAAATTCTTGGTCAGTTAAACTTTGAAACTCATGTGCTTGATATTTTACATTATTATAAATTCAACCAGGAATAGTTGTTTTAGTTATTTTATAAACTTTTCAACAAACTTCACCATTTTCTCCAGCACTTTTATTTAAATAAAGTATATCATTATTATTAATAGTATTAGCATTGATCTGGATTTTAAAAGTATCATTAGGATTACTAATATTTTTAATAATAACTTCGTTTCCTTGATAATAAAAAAAATAGTCTTTTTCAACATTATCTAGTTTTAAATGTTTTTTAAAATCTTTAATTACTTCAATATTTGAAGAATAATCATTCATATTAAAACGCACTTGATTTCAAGCTAATTCATAAAATGGATTTTGATCATTTGCATCTTGTAATAATCTATTAATCTTTTGAACAATTAAATTATTATCTTTAAAAAGTCCAGAATTTATAAATAAATCATTAAATGTTGTTAATGACATAGCTCTTAACTCTACTAATTCAGCAGAAATTTCACCTTCAGATTCATTAAATAAAATTTTATATACTTTAATCTTAGTATTATCATTATCATCTTCAACAAAAAGTAATTGATCTTTTTGAAATAAATGCTTTTCATCCTCAGTTAGCTCTTCATCAAGAAGAAAGATATTAGTAGATATTGCACTATCAATAGTTAGTTTTTGATTACTATTTAAACTTACTATTTTTTTTACTTTTAATGGATTAATAATAGGATTTACTGCTTTTAAAATTGCAAGTGTTTCCGATTTTGCATATAAGTCATCTCCTATTTCAATAAGAACATTTTGAATATTATTTGATCGCTCACGATATCTACTACTTATAATTTTTTTAAATGTTTTTAAACTTATGCGTGGCATTGTTATTTCTCCTTTAATATTATCCAACTAAAGATTTATGATGGTGCTAGAATCGGGGTATTTTGACTAGTATTAGAATTTAATGGTGGTGTAGCAGTAGTTGCAGCACTAGTATTAACTTCTTTGGCAGGAAAAGGATCCTTTTCTGGTACTTGTGGGTTTGATGAGGGGGGGGATACACTACTACTACTAATATTCATTTGTAAAGAATATGCTGTCGCAACTACTTTTTGAATTTTATTTCTTAAATCTTGTTTAATATCTATATACTGTTTCTTCGCTGTTTCGTTATTGATAGTATATGCACATATAATCTCTCCACTTTCATCTACTTCGATGTTTAAACTGCCATTACGAGGACAATTCTTTGCTACAAAATTTTTAAAGTGTTGAGTATCAGTAGTATCAGTAGGAACAATTGTTTTCTTTTTACTATCAATAACTAAATAACATGTTCCATTTTCAGCAAACGATAAAGTCATAATTGGTTTAGGTTTACGAATAATATTAACGTTATCACTTCATAAATCATCTGCTTTATCATTTGACAAATCGGGAGGTGATTGTATTGGTACTAATAATGCTGGTAGTTCTTTTTTTCCTAAATATTCTAGAACCTTTTGATTATTTGCTGCTAATTTATATCGATATAAGTGTGCTTGAGCAATATCTGAATCGCTTCTGATTATTACTAATGGTTGCAAATTAACAATATCAGGTGATAATTGTGATTTTTGAATAACACTAACTTCTTGATTATTACTTTTTTTAATTTCTTCTAATTGATTTTCAATATTTGCAATTTCTTGCGTTATTTGCTTTTTTTTACCTTTTCGAAAAAAATATTTAATTTTAAATCATTTACTATTTCTAGTAATAATTTTATTATTTAATTGATCACGAAGTTCGATTTCGTTCGTGGCATGATTAGTTTTTTTTATTAAATCTCCTTCTTCATTAAGAAATACAAACTCAATAATATTTTCTTTTAAACTATCATCTAATTGCCTTCTGATATCATTAAAACCTAAACTATCTAAGTTTATATCTGATAATGAGTTATCTTTTCGATAACTTAGTGATGCTTGTAAAAAATTATTTAAAACTTCAATTTTGGTTGCTGGTGCTTGCTCTAATAATGGCATATTTTACCTCCATATTAATATAAGTATAATAAAATATAGAAACTAAAGATAATAAACCCTTTATTTATTTAAAAAATAAAAGGGGCAACACTATATTTAATTTATATGGCTATATTTTAATACTTTTATATTATTAAAACAAGTACTTACAATAAAAACAAAGTAATATTATTTTTTAATTAACGACTCACTAGTCATTACTGTTGGCTTAACTAAACCCAAAACTTCTAGTAAAGTGGGAGCAATATTTGCTAAACAACCACCAGTTTTTAGTTTTAATCCTGTTTTACAAATAACAAATGGTACTGGTTGTGATGTATGTTTTTTATTAGGATTTCCTTCTTTATCAATCATAATTTCAGCATTACCATGATCAGCAGTAATCATTAAAATACCATTAACTTTTTTTAGTGCTTGATATAATTTGCCAAGACACTCATCAATAACTTCAATGGCAGTAATTGTTGCTTTTAAAACACCAGTGTGACCAACCATATCAGGATTAGCAAAATTTAAAATCATAACATCATAAATATTTTTAGCAATTTCACTTTCTAAACGAACAGTAATTTCATGAGCACTCATTTCTGATTTTAAATCATAAGTTGCTACTTTTGGTGAAGGAATTAAAATTCTTGTTGATAGTGGATATTCAATATCAACACCACCATCAAAAAAATAAGTTACGTGTGCATATTTTTCAGTTTCGGCAATTCGTAATTGTCGATATTGATTTTTACTTAATCATTCACCTAAAGTAGCAACAATTGCCACAGGCGGAAAAATAATACCTTGTGCTTTAACACTTTTGGCATATTCCATCATTGAAATAAAAAAAGTATTTTTTAATGGTGGTATTTTTATATTAATATTAAAATCATATTGATTATTTGTTAATGCTGATGCTAATTGAATAGCACGATCAGGACGAAAGTTAGCAAAAATAATACTATCATTATCAGCAATTTGTGCACTATTACTTTGCATATTATAAGCAGGGATAATAAATTCATCATTACGACCAGCCTTATATTCTGCATTAATATAAGTAATAGCATCAGTAAATGAATTCCCTTGATGATTAACCATAACATCGTATGCTTTTTGTAAACGATCTCAACGTTTATCACGATCCATAGCATAATATCTACCAGCAATACTTGCAAGAGTACCAATACCTAATTGTTTCATCATCTTTAATAGTCGTTCAATATAAATTTTAGAAATATCAGCTTTCGTATCACGACCATCTAAAATAGCATGAACATGAACATTTTTAAAGTTTTGTTGCTTGGCAATTTCTAATAATGCCAAGATATGATTAATATGAGCATGAACGCCACCATCACTTAATAAACCAATAATATGCAAATTACTATTATTATTCTTGGCATGATTGATGGCAGATAAAATTGTTTGGTTTTTAAAAAACATTTTATCACTTATTGACTTATTGATTAATGTTAATGATTGATAAATCACTCTACCAGCACCAATTTGTAAATGTCCAACTTCCGAATTTCCCATTTGCCCCTCTGGTAAACCAACTGCCAAACCAGAAGCCAAAACTTCTGTATGTGGATAAGTTTTTAGGAAATAATCTAAATTTGGTTTTTTTGCTAAAGTAATAGCATTTGTTGCACTAGATTTGGCAATACCAAAACCATCTAAAATGCAAAGTAATATTGGTTGTTTTGCTTTCATAAATTTCACCTCATATTTTATTTAATAACTTGTAACTAATGTCTAAAATTATCAGTTTTAAAAATAATAATCATTTTAGTAATAAAATCAGTAATATTTTGGTAATTATTAGTACTAAAAATAACAATATCATTTTTAAAAACTATTTTAATTTGTTGTTTCTTTTCAATTTTAGCAACTATTGTTTTTAAATCACAAATGGCCTTTAAATCTTCACTTAATAAAATAACCATACTAGGATTATCAATAATATTATTAGAAAGAAACAAAACAGTGTTATTAGTGTTAACTAATAAGTTACGGCCTTTAATTTCCATTAAATTATAATCTAATAAATCATTATTAAAAGAATAATGAGCAACCTTCAAATTATCAATTACCTCTGAATAATAACCATAAGCAAAAGTTTGTGATAAATTCTCTAAAATATCTTGTGAAACTACTCGTCATTTCGAAAATGATGTTAATAATTTTTTATGAATTTTTTGTAATTGCCATAACTCTTGATAATTAGTAACATTAGTAATTGGTACGATTGGTTGAATACTTTCTGGCTCATTAATTGCTCTAATTTTTTTATTAATAGCATTAATGGCAATAATAATTGGCTTTTTAGCATTAATAAAAAAATTTTCAATTCGTTGTTTATTACCTGCAATTAGTGTTATTTTTCATTGATTTCTATCATTTTTAATAGCAACCACTGCTATTTTTTGCAAATTAATAATTTCTTTTAATTCATCATTATTAAATTTTTTTAAATAATTATACTCTTTTTTATTTTTTCATAAAACTAACTGTTCTAATGATAATTTTTGTGCTAATAAAAAATTAATAGTTGATTCATTTTTTAATATTTTTTTTCTAGTTATTTTTAAATTTTTAAGAGTAATAATAAAATTTTCTGCATTAATAACAATACAATTAAATCTAGAAATTTTACAATTTAATTGTTTTGCTAAATGATTAGCAAATAACTTAGCACCAATTTTATTACTAATTAATGATTGATGATAATTTTCATTGATAGTTAAATATAAGGGAATATCATTAATAACAACTGGTCCACTATTAACTTTAACTAAATGAATATAAGTATTAGTAATAAGTGTATTATTAACATCAATTATTTCACCAGTAAAATATTCATTAGTAATAATACCTTGATCACTAACAATACTATCACTACTAGGTGCAAATATAGTTTTAGTACAAATGATAAAACCAATTTGTTCTAACTGATTAGTATCTTCACCATTTTTAGTAAATAATGCTAAAATTTCTGACTTGCTGCTTAAAGCAGCAATAAAAGTAGTGGTAGGAAAAGCACGATGTTTAATTTTTTTTGTTAGTTTTGTTCACATACTTTTAATTTGTATCTTTGATAATTCCATGTTTAGTTAACTCCTTATTTTTAATTATTAACTTAAATAGAGTTAAATTAGTAAATCAAAAAAAGATTGTGGCATTAGCGAAGCACCTCCCACTAATGCACCATCAATGTCAGGTTCAGAAAGTATTAATTTAATATTATCAGGTTTTACTGAACCACCATACTGAATACGTACTTGCTCAGCAATACTTTTATTATATAATTCACTAATAAACTCACGAATCATTTTACAAACTGTTTGTGCTTGCTGTGCTGTTGCTGTTTTACCAGTGCCAATCGCTCATATTGGTTCATAAGCAATTACTAATTTTGCAATATTTTCTGCTTTAATATTTGCTAGTGCTAACTTAATTTGATTTTTAATTACGTTATTAGTTTCTTTATTTTCATACTGAACTAAAGTTTCACCACAACATAAAATTGGGACCATACTAGCATTAAATAATGATTGTAATTTTTTATTAATTGTTTCATCTACTTCATTAAAATACATTCTACGTTCAGAATGACCAATAATAACATGACTAACTGCCATATCTTTTAACATTTTAATTGAAATTTCACCGGTATATGCTCCTTCATTTTGATAATGACAATTTTGAGCCACAATGATTAAAGCAGAAGATTTATCTATTTTTAGTAAAGATAAATTAGTAAAACTGGCTGCTATTCCATAATCACATTTAATATTTTTATTTTTTATTAACTTATTAAAACCATTTAAAAAATCTTTAGTTTCATCAATATTTTTATACATTTTTCAATTTCCAATAATAATTTTTTTACGATCCATTTCCTGCTCCTTAAACTTAATTTTTCTTTGATATTTTTGGTTTTAACAATGTTGCCGCTTCTTCATCAATAATAACTGTAACATCATCATGATTTTGTAAAAAAGTGCATGGATATTTTGCAGAAACTTTTCCCTCAATTAATTCACGAATAGCCTTTGCTTTGCTTATTCCTGTGGCAATTAAAACAATTAATTTAGCTTGTAAAATGGTATCAATACCCATAGTAATAGCTCTTGTTGGTACATCTTCAATTTTAGCAAAAAATCTTTTATTAGCTTCAATTGTTTCTTTAGTTAAATTAACAATATGTGTCTTACTACTGGCAAGAGTTCCTGGTTCATTAAAAGCAATATGGCCATTAGTTCCTAAACCTAAAATTTGTAAATCAATTGGTCCCTTTGTTTTTAATAATTTTTCATAATCTGCTATATTTTGTTCTAAATTACCAATACTACTAGGAACATATGTATTTTCTAACTTAAGACTTTTAATATGATTAAATAGTTGATGATTCATAAAATAACGATAACTTTTTTCATGCTCTGGTAATAAACCAACATACTCATCTAAATTAAATGTTGTTACTTTTGATCAATCTCTTTTGTTATTTTTAGCATCTGCTATTAATAACTCATATGTCTCAATTGGACTACTACCTGTTGCTAGTCCCAAAACAACATTTGGTTTAACTTTAATGATATCAATAATAATTTTACTTAATAATTGAGCAACTTCAGTTTTATTTTTTAAAATAATTAATTTCATAATTCAAAACCCCTTTATCTATTCTTGCTGATAAGCAATTTTTCCTTCACATATTGTTAAAAAAATATCATTATTTTTAGTTAATACAATAATATCTGCTAAATTACCAACAACAATATCACCTGTCTTATTAGCGATTCCTACTTGTTTAGCACTATTATAAGAAGCCATTTTAATGCAATCTTGTCAATTATTATTAGTAATTTTTAACAAATTTTTAAAACCATCAATCATTGTTGCAATACTGCCTGCTAATTTACCAGTTGCAACAACAGTAACTTTATTATTTTTTTTAACAACAGGTAGTGGCCCTAATAAATAATTACCATCAGGTTGACCTTTTGCACTCATAGCATCAGTAATCATACAAATGTTATTAGCACCTTTAATTTTATATGTTAATGCTAAAATATCAATATCAACATGAATACCATCACAAATTAACTCAGTAACTAATTGATCATAAAATAATGCAGCCGGCACAACACCAGGATCACGATGATTATATGGACTCATCGCATTATAAAGATGAGTAATATATGTTAAACCGTATTCAACAGTTTTACTTATTGTTTTAAATGGAGCATTACTATGACCAACAGCAGGAATAATATTATGCTTAAGCAATGAAGAAATAAAATTTAAATTGTTATCATTTAAATTAGGATCGATTTCGGGAGCATAAACAATAAATTTTAAATTTTTATTACTAATAACATTTCAGGATTTTACTCAATTAAGATCAGGAATATGAAGTAATGAAGCAGTATGAGCTCCTTTTTGTAATTCTGAAATAAAGGGACCTTCTAAATAAGCACCAATAATTCGTGCTTTATTACCTTCATTCTCGGTTTTCATATACTGCGCAAAAACAGCAAGAATATTATCAATTTCTTTTTTACTAGCAGTAACTGTTGCATAACAAAACTTTGTTACTCCTTCTTTTGGTACTAATTGTGCAAAATTACTAATTGACTCAATAGTGCCATCCATTAAACTATATCCATAGCCACCATGGACATGTAAATCAATGAAGCCAGGTATTATTGTTTGATGATAACATTCAATAACATCGGCATCTTGAAACTGATGATTATATTTCCCCTCATTAATTTGAAAAATTAAATTATCTTTAATTACTAAAAAACCATTATTTATTATTTTTTTAATGCTAATTATTTTCGCATTACTTAAAACTAAAATTTTAGACACTAATACCCTTCTTTCTAGAATTTATTAATTGTTTAAAATTGCTAATGACATTATTATACCTAAAATTTTAACTTAAACATAAATCTAAGAAAAAATAATTAAAAAAAGGCTTAATTGCCTATATTTTAAATAATGGTGGCTCGAAGCGGATTCGAACCACTGACACTTCGCTCTTCAGGCGAATGCTCTACCAACTGAGCTACCGAGCCGTTACCTATAAATAATAGCATATAAAACTAAAAAATAACAAGGGGTTAAAACTTATTTTTTTAATTTATTTAAATATATTATTATTAATATATAGTTATTTTTAATAAAAAATTAAACCATAATTGGTTTAATTTTTGTTTAATTACTTTCTAACTTACATATCTTAAATTATAGACTTGGAAGGGGAGATGTTTAAAATTTGAAGTAAATCATTACATGCAATTTTTAAAATTTGATTGCAATTATTATTAATTTCTATATTAAATTAAAATTTATTGATAAAATCTAAATAAATTTCAACTTGTTTTAATATCAATTATTTAAAACAATACTTAATTAAGTTTAAAATATAGAACTGTTTTTAGCAACATATATACTAACAATCTTACTAGTTACAAGTCAGAGATTTATTTTTAGAACAAAGTGAATTAATAATTTGTTTTTCTAAAGATGGCACAACATTATTGTTGTTAACAACTTTAATGCTTTCTTTTGCTTGAAGTTCAATATTTGTCAAAACATCATTAAATAAATTTTCAGTAAATTTACTACGTAGTATTGGATTATATGTGAGTTTTTTCATTAATTTTTCATATGTAATCATAAATTTTTCCTTTGATATTGGACATGCAGAAAATGCTAAATTTTTAGTTGCTTTTCGTGTTAAATAAAATTCTCATATCTTAGAATATAACTTAGATTTTATTTCTTTAATTTTTAAATTATCTAAATTTTTAGCATAAAAATTTTCTATTTCTTGTACAACTATTATTTTATCGCTATTTTTTGTGGCAATTTTACTTCTTAATATTTTATTTTTTGCTTTAATTATTTTGCATCTTAAATTCTTAAAAAATCATGCTTTTTTTAATTTTTCAAGTTTTACTTCATTTTTTTCTAATAATTGGCTTAATGTTTCAATTTGTAAATCATTATTTTGTAAAGTTGAGTATCATTTTTCTAATTGAGTGTAATTATTTATTTGAAGACTAGTAAGTTCTTGTTGCAAATTTAATATGTTTTCACTGTTAATTGTTTCATAAATAAAGTTTTCTATTGATAACTTTTCTGGATTTTCAACTTTTAATCCAGTTTTTCTTTGAAAAGTTTGATCACGAAGCACATCATAAAATAAAGTTTTAATTAAATCTTTTAAGTTACTATTTTCTATATTAACATCTTTAATCAATGTTGCTGCTCATTTCTCATATTCAAAACGATATAATACTTTACCATCTAAATTTTCATTATTAAAATATAGTGATAAAATTTCAAAATATATTTTACGATCTGCAGCACGTATTTTTTTTTGTGCCAAATTTTTTTTTACTCTTAATGATTGAATTTTTTTAGAATATCATCATTTTTTTAATTTAATTGTGATAATTAAATCTTGCTTATTTGTTGAATTAAAAAAAATATTATTAGATAAATCGACAAATTGACAAAACTGAGATTCAGTTTCTGTAAAATTAAGTAATAAATTATTATAGTTTTTTATTTGATAACTTTTTTGTATTTTTTCAATAAATGTTTTTTTAAAATCTGATTCTGACATTTAAATTGTTCCTCACACATTTAATTTATTTTAGTTATGAATTATATAAAAAGAAAAATCACATTAATAAAAAGATTTATTAATGGGCGCAATATTTACAAATATATATAATTCTTAATTAAGAATATAACTTTTATTAATAATTGTAAAGGGATAATTATTATTTTAATAATAATCTTTTTTTAGCCTTATCCATTTTTTTGGTTATAATAATTTTTAAATTGTTAAAATAAATAATTGTATTTTTATTAAATTTCAAAACAAGGTATATTCTATAAATAAAAGAATAAACCATTATTTTTTATCTTTTATATTTCTAACTTCTTTTAATTGTTTTTTTAACGCTTTTAATTGCAATTGTAACTCTTGATATGATGGCAAACTTTCATCATTAATATTTTTTTTATCTTTACTATTAGGATTTACATTTTTTGATAATTGTTGTGGATTAACTCATAAGTTTTTTAAACCATAGCAAAAAATGGTCATTAAAGTTAAACCAATACCAACTCAAGGAATAGTTCATAAATTATTAATAGCAATAGTTTCAAAATTTTTAAGATTAAAAAAATTAAAAAGTACCAATATCACAAGTACCAATATTAATGTCATTAATAACATATAAATAGCAAAAACTGATTTAGCAAAAGGTTTTTTAATAAAAATTAATGGTATTAAATAAGTTAAATTAAAAATTAATAATACTCCAAAAATATATAAAGAAACTATAAAATTACTATCCATTAACTGCTGATAAAAACTACTAATAATTGGTTCTTTATTAACAATTAAGGTAATGATAACAGCAATATTGTTTTTTAATGGTTCTGCCCAACTAAATAATGAAAAAAGTGATAAACTAATTGTTGCTATTAAAACAGCAATCATTACTAATATTTTGCTTAAAATCAAATTATTTTTTTCCATATTTTCATCTTTCACTATCAGTTTGCTTTTTATCTTAATAATATTTTATCACTATTAAAACAAAAAAATAACGATCAAAATTAAGAATGAATTTTATTTTTAATTTTTGCTAAATTTAAAGCAATTTTGCGAGCAGCAAATGGATCACGAGGATCATAGTATCAATAATTAGTAAAATATTTTTTGTAATTATTAGTTAACATCGAAGAACCAATATTAATAGCATGAAAACGATTAGCTCGCGCTTTAAGTTGTAACATTAAATTAATATTATTTTTACTAATATTAGCTGCTAAAAAATCAGAAACTACCAATAAATCGGCATTACGATAAGTTTTAGTTTGCATAATTGCTAAAGCATGACTAATAGCTGGATTAATATTTGTTTGTCCTTTAAAACTATGTCCTAAAAAATAAATTAAATTAGGAATTGATGAAACCAAATTAGATAAATCATAAGTTTCAAATTTACCAGAAAAATTAATCATATAACATGGCCTTTTTTCTTGCAAAGCAATCTTACTAATAGCAAGTGCAATTGATTTGGCAATAATTTCTGGACTATGACTCATTGATTTAGATGTATCAATACATAAAATAAAAGGACCTTCACTTTCAGGAATTGGTACTTCAACAATTTCTTCAACCAGCCGTTCAGTAGCAACTAAGTCCATTGATTCAAACTCAGTAATTGCTAATTTTTCCTCAACAAATTTTTTATAAAAAATAGCATTTAACTCAGGAATAGCAAGATTAACTAATTCTAATGGTAATAAATGTTCTAAATCCTTACCCTCGGTAATGCCAACTACTTCTTCTGGTCATTTTCCCAATGGCTTTAACTGATATTCAAGCTGTACTTTCTGATGAACTTGCTTATCAATTAAACCTGAAACTCCTTTTCAACGACCAAGTAATCTAGCAATTTCAATAATAGCAGGATTTTTATCTAAGATTTTACCATATTGAATTATAGTATTTAAATTAATTTTTTTAAAATCATTTAAATCACCTTCTCAAAATCGACCAAAAAAATTCCAGGCAAAACCAACAAGATGCCTCACTTCATTAATAATCTTAATATTATTACTTCACATCGCTAAATACTTTTGACGCATTTGAATCGTCGCGAATAACTTATAGTTAACAATTCTTTCAATAATTAAACTTTCTCAATATATGATAAAACTATCAAATGTTAATTTACTATTAAGGTTACGATCTTTAAATTTATCTTGAAAATAATGAAAATAATTAACTATTGGTGAAGCAACGACTTTTGCTCGATTGTAAATTTCTTGTCAATTATTTTTTAATCGATCAATACCATTAACCTTAACTCAAAAATATAATTGTAATTCTTTTTTAATCAATGGACTAATAACAATACTTTTACTTCTTGTTAAAACTTCAGTTAAATAAAAATTACTAATTTGCTGATCAAATTCTGCAGCTAATCAAGCATAATTTTTTTTAAACCAAGCAAAATTACTTAAGTTTGTTTCTGTTAAAGATAATTTCTTTAATTTAACTTCTAATAGTTGTGAAACATGCGATGCAATTCATTGTTCCATAATAATCACCCTTACTTATTATTAGCATCATTATTACTATCATTAACATTAGGAATAATTATTGGTGAATCAGTAGCAATTATTGCAGATGGTGATTCTGTTGCAACTTTAACTTCAGGAATTGGTGCAACTTGATCAAAAAATGCTGTTTCTAATAACATTTTAAACTGTTCATCAAAAAAGATAGAAGTTGTTTTATTTAAACGCCGATATTCTTGTTGAAAATCAACTTTTAAGTTTTCAATTTGTTGTTTTAAATCTTTAATTTGATTATTAATATTGCCAATCTGTGATTGACCATCGGTATCATTTAATTCAATTTGAATGATAGCATTATTTGTTATATTTATTATTTCACTAGAACTTTTTAATTGTAATTGAAATTTCTGACTTCCCTCCAATTGACCTAAACTTTTACCATAAAATAATTGAATATTATGACTTCTTTTATTACGACGCGATAACACTTGAAAATCTTTCCTACTAATAAAACAAATGGGAAATTCATCATTATGTCATAATAAGCGATAATAGATACCTTTAATTTGTTCAGAAAATGGATTAGAGTAAATCGATGGTTGATTATAACTATCCTTAATATTGGCAGCATTATTAGTTAGTGTTTCTAATTCACTTTCTAATTCAATCTGCTTTTGTTTTAATTTATAAGTTAATTCTTGACAATACGCTTCATTGAAAAGTTTAGTATATTCTCGTTCTTGCTCTTCATTATCTCAAATACAATATGGAATAATTAATAAATCAGCTTTATCAGTAGTTTTTCTACCATTATAATAGGCTGAAGCTTTTATTAATTTAGCAATTTTTTTTCATCTTCGATCAGAAATGTAAGCTTTACCATCTGTCGCTTCTGTTAAAGTTTTACGAAAACGAGAAATAAAATTTAAAGTATCTTTACTTAAACTAACAGTTGTTTCTAATTCTTTTAATCATTTTTCATATTCAGCAGTTTTAATTTGTAATTTAAGTGGCACCTTTATTTCTAAACTAGTAACACTTTCTAACATATCATTAAAATTTTCTTCATTAATTAAACCATAAACAATCATTCTAATAATAAATCGATCAAATAGTGCTTCTAATCCTTTACCACTTTCTGGTAACTCATTAGATGCCGAAATTAACAGTTTTAATGGCACTTTAATATCACCACCACCATTACGAAATATTTTTTCATTAATAATGGTTAACAATGTATTTTGAATGGAAGGACCTGCTTTTCAAATTTCATCTAAAAAAGCAATATCAACAGCAGGTAAATATTGATCAATAATTCTTACATAATTACCTTTTAATAAATCCTTAATTGAAATTGGTCCAAAAATTTCTTCTGGTGTTGAAAAACGATTCATTAAATATTCAAAATTTCGTCCATCATGAAGTGCATATTTAATTCTTCGTGAAATTAGTGATTTTGCAATCCCTGGTAAACCTAATAAAAATATTGATTCTCCTGATAATAATGCCAAAATAGCTAGTTTAAAAACAGTTTCTTTTTCATAAACATCAGCACTAATTACCTTAATTAATTGTTTAATTCGTTTTGCAAGTGGATTATCGATACTCATGATATTCTCCTTTTACTTATTCAACACTTAACTCTCTTCTTACATCATCACTTTTCACAATTAATAAACAAGCAGCGACTAATCATAAAATAGTTATTAATAAAACAACAATCATAAATATTGGTACTTCAACAGCAACAGTTTCATTTACTAATCCATCAACAACTAATAAAATTGTACAAAATACTTCTAAAACAACAAAATAACCAATTGCTAAAGCAATATAAACAACTGATCATCCAAAGATAGCATTAGCAGTACGTCCAATTGCTAGCGGTAAATAAAATACAAAATTAAATCCTAATGTTATTATTAAAAATATATAAATTATGTAATTGGATTTGATAGTGCTACCGTTATTGGCCAAAATCTGATTAACTAAATTATTAGCTAAAAAATATGAAAAAATTAAATGCAAACATGAAACTAATAATAATAAAATGCGAGCAATAATCTCGATTCTTGAACTTCAATACATTCTTTTAAATTTAATACTATCACTTAATAATGGATTATAAGTAGTAAACCGTTGCTCTTCAATATCTTTCAATGATGGATTATTATTATTATTTGATTTAATAAAATTATCATCAATATTTGACAATGGAGTATTTTTTAAATTATCTTTTTTATTATCCATATCAAGCACCCCTTATCTTTTATTTTATATTATAACTTATTTTAGGTGCTAAAACTTAATAATAGTATTTGCTATTAACAATTTATTATTATTTTAAATGTTTATTATAATTTAAATTATGTCCTACATTAATTATTAATTAAAAATATACTTACTAAAAGTAAGTACATATAATAATGAAATCCAAATAATAAAATTTTTATTTTCAAAAACATAATTTAATGAATGTAATAATTGTTAATTATTTCACAATTTTGAAGTGCATCTCAAAAATTATTATTTTCAATTTTTATTTTTAAACCAATAATCAAAAATGTTAATGATATGGTAACAAATAGAAAAATAGGAACTAAGATTACACAAAAAATAGCTCCAATTTGTAACTGAATTCAATCATAATATACTTGATAATTATTATTTATCGAACATATGTCCAGTGCAGAATGACTAAAAAGATAATTGATACTCATATAATTTAATAAACTAAAGCCATTTGTTATGTTATTTGCAATTGATTCTTGTTTTCAGTATAATTCAATAAAATTTAAGGAATCATGACTAAAATTTGCAAAAGCAATTAATAATAAACCAGTAGTCATAATTAAAATAGTGAAAACAAATAATAATAAAGTTAATAACTTTAATTTTTTATATTTTTGCAAATTCATTTCTATGATTCCTTTCATAATAAAAAACCCATTTGCTTTTATCTCAACAAACAATGGGTAAAAAACTACTATATTTATATATAATGATAATAACAAATTTATATCGGTTTTACAATTATTAATTATATAATTTCTAATTTAATTGTCATTCTTTTATATTTATTATCAATTTTATTATATAACTGATAATAAATATATGTATAAGTAATAATAATTATCATCAATTTATCTTAAAAGTAAAATTAAAACTATGTGGTTTAGGAGAAAAATTACTAGTAATTTTATTCTTTCCAACATGAAACCTAATTTTTTTAATATCATTAGCATTAATAATATCACTTGTATTTAATGGTAATGATTGATGGTTAATATCTAAAAAAGTAAAACTAGTTAAATCTTCTGCTTTTACATTTAAAGCTTTCTTAAAATAGTCTTGAAAAGTAACAAGTGAATTAGTAACATTTTTTCAATTATCATTTGGATCAGTTGTTGGATCAGGATAACGTAAAGAAAAAAAATTAAAATTTTTCACTGCAAAATCATACATTGCTTGTCAATATTTATTTTGCAAAAATTTTTCTAGAGCACCAATGTTAGGATAATCACTACTATCAATAGTTTCAACATTATTATTGATTGAATTAGTAAGACCAAAATAATGTCCTAATTCTTGATATTGAAAATGCTTACCACTAGTATCAGTAGCTAATAATTTATGTTGTGGACTATAATCTATCAATGTATCAGTATTATCTTTTGCTGTTTGTACCATACTAAAAGGAACAAAATCAATAGGATTAACTTTCAAATAATCAATAACATCATCAATACTTGTTGGTGCTTTTTTAATTAAATCATAAACAATATTTGGATTAGAAACATATGTTATATAAAAAGGATCTGATTTAGTAGAATATGAATAAAGATTAAGATATTGACGTTCATCCCCCACTGGTGCCTTGCCAACATAGTATCTTTTAGGATCTTTAATTAATTTAAAATATGGCTCAATAGTCCTTACAACATTAAGATTAATATCTGGTAAAGCAATTGTTGATATTATTGGAAAAAGACGAGTAGTATTTGCAAATTCTTCTTGATAATCATTAGTAAATTTTTCAATTGCTTTTTCAATAGTTTGATAAACAATGGTATTATCTATTACCTCAGGATAATAAAAATTATTTGGTAAATAACCATGAAATCATTGTTCTGGCAAATATTTATCGCCACTTGGTGGTATTCTCCCTGAAATATGTTCATCAAATTTTCCTTCAAATTGATTAAATCTCATAAATTTTTCATAAAATTTATTAGTATTTTGAATTACAGCAATTACTGGTATTTTAAATTCAATAAATGAAGATTTAAATTTTAATTTTAAATCAAATTTAGTCAAGCCATCAGTTTGAATTAAACTCTTATCTAACACTTGATTACTGTTAGATTGATAATAAGTAAACTCATAATCATTAATATCAGTAGAAAAAAAATTATTTCATCAAGATTCTTTTATTAATAAATCAAAAACTTGTTTTTTTGATTCTTCTTCAAAATAGGGCAAACGTAAATTTTTATCACTAGCAGTAATCGGCACTTGATTCATATCAATAATAATTGATTCTTCTGGAATTTCTTCTTTAAAAGTATTGATATTAAAGGCACTTTCCATAGCAAGCGCAATAAAAAAAATACTAATTGCTAAAGTAATTACCATTATTAAAGAAATAAATGTTGTCAAAAAAATTTTTTTTATCCTTGATGGTTTTACTTTACTAGTAATATAGTTAGTAACATCATTTACTTGTGTTCAGTTATCATTGTCCTTCTTTTTTACCATATTTTCACCATCTAAATTATTATTTACTTAAAACTTAATTCATACATCTTAATAATACTTTTAATTAAATGTCTTCTATTCTCAATAGTATTTAACCATCAATACAAAATAGCAAATCATCATAATAAAATTGTTACTATTGATAAAATTAACACCGTGATCCGATAAGGACTAGTACTATAATAAAACATATAAAAACTAATGCCAATAATTATTAAATTTATAATGGTACCAATTACTAAAAAAACTAAACATGTTAAATTAATACCCTTAATAGTTTTAACTAAAAAAACAGGTAATAGCATAATTAAAATTATAAATGCAAATAAAACAGTAACTAACATCGCTACTACTTGTAGTACTATTCTTTGAAAAACTGGTATTGCTGGGATATTAGGAAGATTAGCAACTATTTGACCAATACCAATACCATTAAAGAAAATCAGGCCAATTCAAAAAAATTGAATAGTTAAAATAAACATTCGTGAAAAACTATCACCAAAACTAGTAAAATAAACTCTTGTTAAACTTAAATCTAATGATGAAGGTAAAGGCGCTACTTTTAATTTATTTAACTCTTGTTGACCAATATCATTACTTATAGTTAACAATTGTTGATCTAATGAATCCATATCTGTCACCCACTCCTATAAATTAATTATAATGTATTTTATTTAAAAACTATGTAGTTAACTTATATCGTAATTTTAAATCAACAAAATAAACTAATTATTAATTTAAATAAAAACAAACATAATTAATAATATCACATCGCTTAGCTAACTAATTATCAATAACTTAACTAATCTTTTACAAAATAAAAAAAGAGTAAGGCTTTTTACTTACTCGCTAATAATTAATACTGCTTATCTTTTATTTTTATGGCGGTCTTGACGGGGATCGAACCCGCGATCTCCTCCGTGACAGGGAGGCGTATTAACCACTTTACCACAAGACCGTGGTTGCGGAGACTGGATTTGAACCAATGATCTTCGGATTATGAGCCCGACGGGATACCACTTCCCCACTCCGCGATGTATAAAATTTTAATAATGGAGGAGGCTGAGGGATTCGAACCCTCGAGCACTTGCGCACTGACAGTTTTCAAGACTGTTCCCTTCAACCACTTGGGTAAGCCTCCGAGTATTAAGTAATGGTGGACCCTATCGGATTCGAACCAATGCTCGCCCGGTTATGAGCCGGGAGCTTTAACCAACTAAGCTAAGGGTCCTAGACTATGGTATGGTAGCGGGGATGGGACTCAAACCCATGACCTCTCGGGTATGAACCGAACGCTCTAATCAACTGAGCTACCTCGCCAATTTTAGTTTAAACATTTAAATGGTGGACCCTATCGGGATCGAACCGACCACCTCCTGCGTGCAAGGCAGGCGCTCTACCAAATGAGCTAAGGGCCCTTTTATTTTAATAATGGTCGGGAAGACAGGATTCGAACCTGCGACCTCTCGGTCCCAAACCGAGCACTCTACCAAACTGAGCCACATCCCGATGGTGCGCCTGGCAGGACTTGAACCCACAACCTTTTGATCCGTAGTCAAACGATCTATCCAATTGATCTACAGGCGCATTTAATTACCAAAATTGATAGTAAATCATTAAACCTAATCAATTATAACTTATTAAAAGTAATATTTACAAGTATATTTGCAAATATTATTTAATATTTTGGAGGAGCCGATCGGATTCGAACCGACGATCAAAGTTTTGCAGACTTATGCCTTAAACCACTTGGCCACGGCTCCAAGTATAATTAAAAAAATTTAAAGACTTTTCAATATTACCAAGACTAATTATTATTTGCAACTTGTTTTACAATATATTAATAAAATATTTAAGTATTTAATTATATCATTTATTTAACTAATAACTATTTTACCAAATTATTTACCAGCAATTGATATTTAGTTATTAAATTGAACTTTAATAATAAAAAAAGCACAATTGTGCATTTAATTTAATGGTGGAGATGGCGGGAATTGAACCCGCGTCCAAAAGCTAACTGACGAACTGCATCTACAGTTTAGTATAATTTAGAAAAATCACTATTAAATAATAAATTATACGAAATTATAAATAGTTAGTTAATGAGAATTCGAAAAAAATTATTAACATCATTTTTTTCTAGTTTATCGTTATAATACGTTACTAATAATGATAAACTTGCTATTAGCAACGGTAGTATTTACTTTTTAAGTAATTAAGCAGGTAAAACTGCTTGATTTCCTAAACCGAATCCAAAGTTGTTTAACTTTGTTGTAAATCAGTTAGGTACTACGGTTTTAGTTTGTTTTCCGGTTATGAAACCTCGTAGTATTATGGTCTACCAAACCACTGCCACAATTAGTTGTTCACTCCTGTCGAAACCAGAACATCCCCATTAATATTATACATTATTTTCTATGATAAAACAATATTGATTATCTACTAGATTGAGTTTTTATTTTGGTAAATTATATTGTAAAAATGTGTTCCAATATCTTAATTGGAATTCGCGAACTTTAAATTTTCTTAAATTATATCATTTGTTTAATTTAAAATGGTGAAAAATAATCAAAATATGAATACAAAAAACATTACTTTCATAATTAATATTATATTTGTTAAGTTTTTAATTTAATTAAAAAACAATAGAGAAGTTTTTAACTTATTTACCTGTTTTTGAATCGTTTTTAGTAATAGATAATTCGTGCCTATTATCAATACCAACTTTCTTTTTTTAAAAACTTTGCCTAAAGAATGATTGTTTATCTTTTAATTTAACAATCATTTTTTTGACTAGATCAATGATTGATATGCCATTAACTTTCGCAATATGAATATCTAACATTTTATAATAAACTCTCTTACTAAAATCTTTTGAACAATAACCTAATAATCACTTAATATGATAAAAAATAGCACTTTTAATATTACAACCAATATTATCTGGATGACTTTGATTAGTGATTCCTTTAACTTCTTTTTCATTAAGTTCAAAACAACTTTTTAGTTGAATTAACCTTAGATTTTTAGCAGGATCAGTAAATCATTTTTAACTTAGTAAGCACATTAAATCAGGATATTTATCTTCAGCAAATAATACCTTGGCTTCTTCATAAACTGCTTTAGTTATCTCATTTTTGGGATTAAAAACTTAACTAATTTTTCTTACAGCATGAAACTTGTCTAGAATATAAATTCTATCTGGTCAGTAGATACTACACTGGCGAATTCAAGGTGCACCAACACCACATCAATTATGACGTTAACATTATCAATATTAGTATAAAAAGAACTTGCTAAGTTATAAAGTTTATTCATAAAGTCTTGAGTTTCAATTTTATTTTTTTGTTTAACTAAATAAGCAAAAAACCACACATTTTTTAAAACTTTCTTTTTATCAGAACTTTTTATTAAATCATAACTAGTGTGAAATAAGATAACTTTAATTCAAAATTTACGTTTTTTATTTGCTACTTTTAAAGTTAAAAAATTATCATCAACGTTTATGTATAAGTTTTAACTTTTTCTTTGTTTGCAGCAATAGCATCTTATAATGAATTAATTTTAATTCGACTAATAATATTAAAAATAGTTCGACAACGAAAATTAACATTTGGGAAACAATCCAAGATATCTTGATATCTTTTGCCTTCAGCAATTAATTATAAAATTTTAACTTGTAAATGATTAGTAATCCTTTGGTATTTTTCAATACCTAATGTTAAATCAGAAAGATAAACATAACAATATTTATATCTATATTAATTCCTTGTATCAATGACGACTATAAGTTAAATCACCAAAGATAGTAGTAATTGTTCTTGCTCTAGTGCCATGGGAGATATAACCGTGGTTCTTTCCTCACTTTGAATGAAATATTTCTTTATCTTTAACTTCAAATTCATTTTTTAAGTCTTCTAATGTTCTTTTAAAAACATCATTAGACTTTTTTTCATAGAAACTAAATTGATTTTCAATACTAATTTATTCTTGCATTGATATCAATCCCCTGTTCTGCCTTTAAAATTAACTAATACTACATTAATTTTTTTTATAACTAAATTAATGAATCAGTTTTATTTTCATTTTTTAGACCTTCAATGAAATTGTTTAATCATTCTTTAACTTTATCTAATTTAAAAGAAATAGAATTATCAATCTTTGTCGTACTATTATTTTCAATTAAAATTTCAGTTTCTTGCTCAACTTCAAAAATAAACTTTAAAAATTTTTCCTTACATTCTTCAGTAAATTTTCCATTTTGATCTAACAAAAATTTTAAATTTTCATATTTAATAACTATTTTTTCTTCTTCAAAAGATATTTTTATATACATTTTAGAAATACTATCTTTAGTTAACATTCTTTATTTCTCCTAATTCATAATTTTCTATTCTTTTTATTAAAGAGTGTTTTCCACCTTCAATATATTTAGCAATTAAATCAATTGTATTTCATTCATTTTTATTAATTAATATCTTATCTTCTAATCTTCCTTGATAATATTTTATTTCTCCATTTTGATTAAAAGGAATAATTATATTATCTGGTTCTAAATTAACAACTAAATTTGCATTATGAGTTACTAAAAATATTTGTTTTTCATTCGATAAATCTTTAATTATTCTTATCATATCATCAGAAACATATGTATTATCTATACTATCTTCTGGTTGATCTAATAAAATAATTGAGTAATCTTTAATCTGTTCTCTATCTAAATTTAATTCAAATAATATTTGTGCTCGAAGACCTGGAGAATTTTCCATAATTGCTATACCATTTTGAGTTATATTTGGCATAACTTTTGAATCATAAACTTTATCCCGAAATGTTTCATAATTCATTATTTTTTTATTGAAAGAATTTTTAAAAATTGTTTCTTCATTTGGATTATTTAATAAACATTTTCCTAAAATTGAAATTGTTTTTGTAATACTTATAGTGTTAGAATTTAAACTTTTATCTTTTGTATCTTCTAAAAATTTTTTATATATTATTTCTTGTAGTGACTCAATAATGTTTTCTTTGCGTAAAGAATGAAATGTATTATATTGTATCATATAATTTGCTTTAGCATGCGATTTATCTATATCTATATAATCACTTTCAAATTTTATATCAGAAAAATTTTTTAAAGTTTTAATAGCTAATCCTAAAGAAAAAAAATCACTACAAATATCTCTATGTTTCATATTAAAATTTGTTTTTTCTCTTTGACCATCTGTTTTTAATTTATTTAAATTAGATTTTAAAATATTTTGAATATTTTGTATTATTTGTAATCTTTTACAAAATTTTTCTAACGTAATTTGTATATTATATATTTCTCGTAAATTAAATTCTAAAATATCTAATTTAAAATCTAATGATTGCAAGTTTTCTAATCTACTTTTTTCATAAAAATTATTTATGGGTTGTTTAATATTTTCATTAAATGAACTAATTTTTGTTTTAATCATTTCTAGTTCTTTTTTTCGTTCTTCTAAAAATATATTATAATAATTTATTAATTCAATTTCTTTATTTATATCTAAACATTCATATATATTATCCTGAAAATTAAATCGTCAATCATCACTATTAGTTTTTAAAAAGAAGTTTATATTTTCAAATGGTGATATATTTCTAAATAAAATTTTTTGAATATTAAAAACGTAATTATCCAGTGTTAAACAAAAATTAAATGTAGGTTTTAAAATTTTATCTAAATTTTCAAATTTTTTTGATGCTGGTAAACCGCTAAGTAAAACTGTTTGACTATTAATAGCATCTTCAATAAAATTACTTTGTTTAAAATATGCAACTCTTTTTTGAGGTTGCGACAACATTTTTCCTTTGTCATAAGAAGTTATATTCTTTTTCATATTTTTTGTAAAGTTTTTATACATTTTATTATAATCTACATTATCAACTAAGTTTAATATATGCTCTAGCAATAAACTTTTACCTGATGAACGAGGTCCAATAATTATGTTTATTCTATTTGATGCCATAATTTTATTTTCATTCACTTCTATGGATCCAATTAAATTATTTTGATTTGAAATGATTGGCTTACTAGATTTAATTTTTGTATAAGACGAATTTAGAGAAAATTTTAATCCCTTAAATGTATTTCTTCCGTTAAAATGACTTCACTCAATTTTTTTATTTTTATCACAACTTTCAGGATAGCAATCTATACAATGATTATCAGATGCCCAAAATGATGGAATTTTTAATTCTGTTCCGCCATACAAGTTCTTTAAGTAATTTTTCATCTTCTTTTTAGTCTGTATCATATTTTTAATACTACTATCATTGAATGCTGATATATGTCCCAAAGATAATATATGACTTAACTTACTACGGATACTTTCACTGTTATTATTAGGTTCTATTTTATATATTTCAAAAATTCCTCTGTCTTTACTACCTTCAGCAGATATATTGCATTCTATTTCTTTTTCTGTAAAAAAAGAACAAATTTGCTCAAAAGTTAAAGCTTTAAATTTTACTTTGTGTTCATTTATATTTTCTTGTGTTTTCTTATTAAAAATGGGAGCATACCGATGTTGTCTATAATATTCATTAATTGTCTTTAAATTATAAAGGTAGACGAAAATAATTTAGACTCAATATGCAATTGTATATTTATCTTAACATTTGTAAAGCATAAGTCAACAATAATACTCAATTTTAAAAATCAATTCATATCAAAAATACTTATTATAGTTTACTTTAATAAGTTTTATTTTATTTTTAGTTTTTTTTATAAAATTAAATTTTAATTTATAGTAATTGTACTGCTGTATTTATTTGATAGCATTTAAAGTCAACCATTTTTGTATACATATCAATATTATAAGTTCTACTTCCAATCATATATTTTAAAATTTGTTTAATATTAGTTTCAGTAAAACAACCAATATTTTCAACTAATGCTTGATTTAATATGCCATCTTTTGCATTAATAAAATAACCAACTTTTAATTTTGGATATTTTAATATTAATGAATTTAAAAAATCAATTAATTCATAATATTGACCTTTTGAAAATAAATTTTGTGCATATTCATAATGTAGTTTAGCAATTTTATTTTTTCTTCTTCCTGCCATAATTCCAAGAAATAAAACATGAAAAGCATGAAATTTATCTAAAATAAATTTAGCATTTAAAATTTTAGCAGTTTTTCTAATCCATTTTGCACTATCTCCACAAACTATTAAATTTGCTTGGTCAAAATTTTCAAAATATAAATTACCATATTTTTCAATTAATTTAGCAGTTTTTTCTGCACCAATTTCTGTTTTTGATACTCTTATTTTACATGCAGCTCTTTTATTAATTAATTTTCCATTTTTCTTTTTACCAGTACACATTACTAGTAATCTCATAGAACATTTCTTACAATTTTTATTACTATGTTTATCATTAAACTTAAACTTTCTATGACCATCATCAATATTTACATATAAAACTTGATTTGGTTTTAACTTTATTTTAGGAATATTAATTTTTGGTAATTGAAATTTTTTATATGTTCTATAAACAGTACTACTACTTATTAAATTATTAATAAAAGTATCACAAACATCATGATATCTTTTTCCGTCAGTAAAATATTTTAAGATTTGTTTAATAACATCTGGTGCAAGTTTGCTATACTTTTTAACACCAAGATATACATCTAATAATGAAACATATTCATTTTTTTGTGTTTTTTCATTATAATATACACAGATGCGTCTTTTATAAATTAATAAACCTTTTTTTGATTTTAATTTTCGCTTTCTAAATTTATATGATTTATATATAGACTTATCACATTCATTTCATAATTTCTCATCTATTTTTGCAAATAATTCTTTTGTTTGTTTTAAATTTAATTCATCTTGATTAAAATAGTGTTGTTCTCAATTAAAATGTTTTTGTGAAATTAACATTTTTTATTTCCTTTCTAATTTTGGGTGTTAATAATAATAAATTTTAACTTATATATGTTAACTAAGGAGAAAATATGCCATTCATTAGTAGTTACTTACAATTAAATAAAAAATATGACCTTAATTTTAGTGATAATAATTATGGTTTTAGTTGAGATATTTTTAAAAATTTTGCTGGTGATGAATGAGCAGAATATTTTACTACTAATTGTTTTTATCGTTTTATACCAACAGCACGGGGAACAAGAAAAACTTGAAATTGTTTAGCATTTGATTTATTTATATGCTGTAATTTTAGTGATAGTAGTGTCCAAGAAGTAAGACGATATGAAAATACCCATAGCGAAACTACTATTGGTGCATTAATGAATGTTTGCCAAGTATTATTAGATAAATATGATATTAATTTATTACCTAATAATCCCCATGGTATTAAATGAAAATTACTAAGGACGGTGGGTGTATTATCTTTCCTAATAATCAACAAATTGACTTTATTGGTTATGCAAATGGTAATAAAATTTTTGGAAAAGAAGCAGGTGGATCAAGTTTTTTAGGTTCACGAACAGATGAAATAATTATGGCAGAAGAAAAAGAAACATTAACAGAAAAACAATTAACATATAGATATGAGCGATTACAAAATTCTATGTTTAGAAGTAATCGTATTAAAGTGTCAAATGAACCAATTAAAGAATGAAATTGAACATTTATTGATAAAAATATATATAGTTCTACTTTTGGAAAATCAATAACTCGCTATTTTTATAAAAGTTTTTTTATTACTTTTACATGTAATCCTTACGATAAATATCATCCATTTTATTTAAAGTACTGTACACCATTTTTACCATTAAATGATAAAATAATGGGTAATCTTAAAAAAGTTGGTAAAGTTTATTATGAAAATAAAGAAATGTTTAGTGGTTTAGGTTTATTTATTGTAAGATTTACTATTCAACCATTTTGAAATAAATTGCCAGAAATTCAAAAAAGAACATTAATAGAAATGAAAAAAAGTAATCCCGATGAATTTAATACTGTTTTTTATGGTTTTGAATTCTTAGATAGTGATGCAACAATTTTTCCATTTCAAAAAACATTAAAATATTGACAAAAATATGATTTAAAACAATTTTATAATCAAGAAAAAGATATGTATAAATTTGATTTTTATAGTGTTGGTATTGATTGAGCAACTGGTCATAAAGACCATACTGTATTTATGGTAGTTGGTTTTAAAGAATATAATAATACTGGTTATTATGATGCTTATATTATTTGTGAATTAGTAGTTACACCAAATGACTTTATTAATGAAAATGAAAAAATTAATGCTTATGTAAATGAAATTTTAGGATTAATGGATAATTTTGAAAATTTTGAACAAGCAATTTATTTTTATGATGATAAAGCAAGAACTGCCATTGATTGATTAATTCAAAAATTAATTGATGAACATAATACTATTCTTATCACCCAAAGTGCGATTAAACATGCTTCAAATCTTAATCAAGAAGCGGGATTAACTAATAGAGTAGTTTGAATGCGTAATATTATGAGTTATGGAAATTTTTATGCAAACAAAGATGATTTACCAAAAACTACGCAATGTTTAGAAGAATTAAGATATGACCAAACAAAAACTAACATTCCTGACAAAACTATGTACCAAGATCCTTACGATGCTTTGTTTTATGCACTATATCCATATAAAAATGTAATTAGGGGTAAAAATAATGGTGCTGTGAAAAAGAGCATCTTCACATTTGCGATATAGTAAACAAGTGACATACAATTAATAGTATAGGTATCACAAAATAAACGCCTTGTATTTAGGCGTTATTTTGCGTTTAAAAGGCATATTGTAAAAATAATATAAATTAAGTACAATTTAGAAGTAAAATTAAGGAAAAAGGAGTAATTCAAAATGAAAACATGAATAAAAACAAATCTAAGTAAAATAACATTAGCATTAGCACTAACTGGTGCTGTAAGTGGAGTAACTGGTTTAATAATTGGTTCACTAGCACATAATCAAACTAATGGTTATCAATCATTTTTAGGACATGACTATACAGTCTACTGGGGGGGGGATGGGACAACTATATGGTCTCATAAATATACAAATAATGATAAACACAAAATAGAGTTATATTTTTCTATTAAACCAGAAAAAAATAGTGATGACATAAAATGAGATGGAATTTATCCTGATGGATATTTTGATAATTAAACTTCTAAATTTATATAAGAAATATTTTCATTATATTTATCAAATAAATTAATATTAGTTAAATTTATTTCTTGTTTATCAGTTAATAAAGTTAAATCATAATTTCCAGCACCAAATATCCCACTAATTTCAATCCGATTTAAGTTATTAATCGGATTTTCAATTTGTAACTCAAATTCACTATTATTATCAATTTGTGATATTTCTTTATAAAATTCTAATTTAGAAAATAATTGTGATTTATTTGAACCATATAAATTAAAAATTTTTTCAATTTTATTTTTATCAATAATTACTTTTGTAAAATACTTCCCATATTCTCCATTTGCTAATGTTCAATCAGCAGGAAGTAATGAAGGTATATTATTAGTTTCTAACTCATTGGTAATTGATAATCAATTAAATTGGTTATCATCTAGTTTAAATAATTCATTTTGACTAATATCATTATTTTTTAATTTAATGTTATTAACATTTGTAAAATCAAAATATGCAGATTTTAATATTACTTTTACATCCTTATACTGTCAAATTTCATCTTTGGTTGGATGTATTGGACTTGATTTTAATTCAAAATAGTAAGGAAATAATATTTTATTATCATCATTTAAACCTTTGTTTATTGATAATGATGAATAAATATATTTTGATAACATTATAAATATTTGTTTAAATATTTTTACTTGCTCTAAATTAATGTAATTTGGATAATCTAATTCTCATTGTTTAAACAAATTAGTAATTACTTCATCAGGTTTTTGACCTTCAAATTTTGCACGTAAAATTGCTATATCATTTAATGGTTTTCCATTTTTATCATTATATGTAGCACCTTCAAAATTTCTATTGTAATTATATGTATAACTTAGCATATTTAATAATAGTTGTTGTAAACTATCAATTGGTGGTTTATCACTTATTTCAACTTCAATATCATCAAATTTATCATTTGTAGCAATACTTGTATATGTAGTTCCAGTTGCATCATGAATTTTTCATACTTCTTTATCTTTAAGTTCTCTTTCTTCTTTTAATGGTCATTTTCCAAAATCATAAGAACTTAAAAAATAACCTAATCAAGCATGTGTAACTCTTGCATTTTTAATTATTTCTTTTCTTGTTTCTTTTCCACCACCAATAGCAATTAAATCTAAAACTGATTTTTCTTGTCCTATAAATTGTTTTGCTAAATTTCATGGTAATATTTGTTCACTAAATCATTGTTCTAATATTCTAACCTTTGGTTGAGTTTCAATAGGCATTGATAATAGCGGAAATGCTATCTTATCTTTGACAAATAATTTAGGGTATACTTCCATATTGTCAACTTCACCAAGTACCTTTATATTGCCGAAAATCATGCTTCTAGGGGCTTTAATTTTTAAACCAGTTACTTTGGTATCTTTATCTAACGGTTTTTGTAATTTAATAATGATTGGATAACCATCTCTTGTTTTAAAATCTTTAATTTTAATAATAGTTATACTTTTAGTACTTCTTGTTTTTGGATTTTGATATGGTTGTGAATAATTATTAATAATATATAAATTATCAATATTATTATCAGTTAATGGTTCATTAATCGATACAGCATATAACTTAAATTGGTTTAATAATTCTATTTCTTGAAAAATTAAATTTTTAATATCAGTCATACTATATTCAATTGTATTATCATTAATATTTGTGCTAGCTCTTTGATTTAATTGCATAGTAAAGTCTGATGTTTCAGCTGCAATAGTTTTTAATACTTTTTCAATATCAATAAAACCAATTTTAATAGTATTTGCTGAAAATCTTAAACTATTATTTTCATTATTTTTAAATAAACGTGCAATTTCATAAATATAAATTGTTCTTTTTTTAAATTCATCATAAGCTCTATTAATATCTGGATCACTAGTAGCACGCATCATATTAGTAAAGTCATAAGGGATATTATCTATTAAATAATCATTTTCTATTTCTGCTTGATTAAGTTTAGTTTGCTTTTGTTTCTGTGGAAACTTGGTTTGTGGTTTGTTGTCTTGGTTGTCCATTGTTCTCTCCTATTAATTGGTTATTTTCGGGATTGAATAATTTTAATTTAACTGTTAAATTATTAATTTCTTGTTCATCATTAATATTAAATGTTTTACTAGTTAATAAATCTTTATCGACACTTACTAATATTTTAATAAATTTAAGAATATCAATATTAAATTGTCATAATTTTTGTTCAATATAATTAATAGTTGAAATATTTACAGCTGTACTTTCGGGAACTGATTGTTGTGCTGATTTCTTTTGACTTGGTATGTGTATACCACAACGTTTAAATATTTCATTAACATTTCAATCGTATATATCAGTTAAGTTTTTACCTTTAAAATTACTACTTGTCATATTAATATTTTCATTTTTTTCATTATTATCACCAGTAGTTTTTCAAATATAGTTTTTAGTAACTAATATTCTTACTGCTTCTTCCATTGAAGATTGAACATTACCATAAGTTTGGTCAAAAATAAATTTAGGTGAGTTTAAAATGCTATCTAAAACAATTTGTTCATAAATAACATCTAGTGCTTTAATTTTATCCATTACTTTATCACAATCTGCTAACTCATTTGCTTTATTTCGCATAATTGCTATTGGTATATAGTTAATATTTAAGGTTTGTTCTTGTGATAAATTAGGGTTATTACTATATGTTATGAAATCTAAGGGAAATTGTTTTTTATTATCACTAATACTGTAAATTGCACGCTTAATTGTTACTTGTTCATTGTTTAATGTATAAACTTCAAATAATCTTACAGTTTGTGAATTTTGTTCATAATTATCATAAAAAATAGTACATTCAATTAATTTACCAGTAATATCATAAACTCTTTGTTGAATATCAACTACTTGAAAATATAAATTATCATTAGCAATATAAATTAAATAACCACTAATTCCTAGCTTACTTAATTTAAAAATAGAATTTCAATTTTTACGATAAAATTCTTGTTGAATTAAATATTGTTTAATAGTTTCATTATTAATTTCCAATGGAGCATTATATAAATTAGCATTATTTTCTGCTACAAAATCAGTAAAATAAGTTTCATGATTAAAATCATTAAAACCAAAATAATTTAAAATCGAAGCATGTGTACTTTTATTTTTATTAGTTAAAAATTTTAATTTTTCACTTTGATTTTCACTAATATTTGTTTTATCTTTTCTTTTAAATAAACTTAACATAATATTCACCACCTTTCTTTAAAATATTTGATTAATTTTTAATATAATTTTGACAATAATAAATATAATTAAACCTGCTGTTGCTGATGATAATATAACTCCAATTAAACCTAAAATAATTTTTATAATTTTAAAAAACATAATTTTATCCTTGTAATTCTTGTAATTTTCATAAATAACCTTGATCTGTTATTAATTTTATAAAATTATTATTTGCAATATTAATAGATGAAGTTCTTCGTAAACTTGGAAGAAAACATACTCAATATGATAATGAAGTTTCTTGTCAAAATATTTCTATTGTTTGCATTGGGTATTTACCCATATTACTATTACTTACATTATTAAGGTCATAAAATATTTTATAATAAGTATTTGGTTTTAATTTATAAGAAATAGTTGTACCTAATGATATTGCTACATCTTTTCATTTTGGACATGGACAAGGAGTTGGTGGATTTTCTTTTAATTCAATATCTCAATTATTTTCATCTATTTCATTAGTTTTTAAACTTTTTGAATTAATTTTGAAAGGTTTAATTATATTTACTTTAACAGTATTTTGTAATTCTTCTAATGAAAATATATTTCCATATTTTTGATTACCACCAGTCATAATTAAAGAAAAATTATGATTAATAACTTTTAAACTTAAAGTTACTTCTTCATTTTCAATTTTTCCTATTGTAAGAAAAAAAGTATCATTATATCCACCAAGAAACCCACCAGTTTTAAATTCTACTTTAATTTTTGTAGTAACTTGATTAAATGGTGGTTTTTCTCATGTTATATATGTTCTATATAATTTATAAAAACCAAGTTGAAAATCACCATATTCTCTATTACTTATACTTTTTCCTATTATAGTTCAATTTTCTTTATCTTGTTTTTTATCTAATAATTCATTCATACCACCAACAATAGTTTTATCAGTAGTTAATAAATCAGGATTATCTGTACCAAGAGCATTTGCCATAAAAGCAAACTTAAATTGACTACTATCAACTTTATTTTTAAGTTTTTCATCAACTTCTGGTTTTGTATAATAATTATCTAAATTAGGTGGTTCATTTCCACCAGTAGCACTAATAACATTAGTATCACTAATATGAATATTTTCACCAGCAATTAATTTATCTTGTTTTTTACTTATTTTTTCATCAATAAATTTATGAACATATTTAACAGGGGGTATATCTTTATCACCAGTAAAAGGTATAGTTCCAAAATCAATATATTCAAAAGCACCCCATTGATTTTCTCTTACATATTTTAATTTATCTTGCTTCTTATCTATATTAGTTTTATTTTCATTAATTGCTGGAACAATTTGTTTAACAGTTGTTTGTAAATTATTATCATTTATATTTTGTTTTTTATCTAATAAGTCATTAGTTTCTTGTTTTGTATAATAATCATGCTCAGTACTATCTTCTGCTATAAATTCAGTTGGTGTGCCTTTTCCAATATATTGATATAATGTAACAGAAATAGGTTGATAATTAATATCATTAGAAGTTACAGTAATATCATTTCATTCCTTAGTGAATAATAATTGAATTTTAACATTATCATTTACAATTAATTCATCTAATTTAATACTTGTTTGTATTGTTTTATTAATTTCACCACCTAAATTAAATATAGTTTTTTTATTACTATATATATAATTATCAGTAGGATTAGTAGTGGATTGATAACTATAACCTCATATTGCTAAATATATTTTTCCAAATTCATTACTAGGAATAAAAGAAGACATTTTCTTTCATAAAGGACTAGTTGCAATATTAAATCAATTATTTTTAATATCATCAATATTTTCATTTGTTTTAATTAATTCACTATTTAATTTTGTAATTTCATTTTCATTGGTAGTAATTCGTTTTTGTTGTTTAGCAGAAAAGTCAGCAGTTGCAGCATGGGTAAAATCACCAATTTGGGGATTATTTTGTAAAGCTTCGGGTGGTAATGTCCCAATTTCATCAGGTCAATCTAAAATCATTGTTTCAGTTTTTGGATCATATTCAGTTGCGACATAACCTTTATTAACAAACTTACTAACAGGACCCCTATATATCTCATTTTCATTATCATCAACTAAATCATCATATAATTTCATTTGTTTTAATAATGTAAATGCTTTTTGTTCTTTAATTAATTCATCAACTTGATTTTTTGTATAAAATGCTTTTAAGTCAATTTTGTCAACATCTAATTCATCTTCACTATAATTTAAAAATACTTGTTTTAATTCAGTTAATCTTGCTCATATTTTCATTCTACTAGGTGCTAAGTCTCAAACATTAATACTAGGAATACTATTTGCACTAAATGATGTACCATTATTGAATTGAATAGTAGCATCAACATTAAACTCAATTGGTGTACGATTAAATACTCAATGTTCAACACAAACATACACCATATCTCTTAATGTTTCTTTAATTAATTCATCTTTAAAATTATCAAAAGGAAATTTAGATAAAATAAAATCAAGATAAGCATTAATATCATTTTGAGCTCTAATAGCAAAAGTTTTAAATCAATCATTAACATTTGGTCATGTATTTATATATTGTTGTGGAGTTTCGATAATTTTTCCAGTTAATGGATATCAGTTATTATAATTTTCAAGACTGACATCAGTTCAAAGTTTATTAATCATAATTTATCATTCCTTAAAAAATGCTTTTTTATAATGCTTAGTTTTTGTTTTAGTTTTTCTATGTGATATATGGATAATTTCTTTTTGTAATTTTTTCTTACCTTTTTCTACAACTTGACTATATGCAAATTTTTCTAAATGATGTAATAATCCTGTACCAAATAAAGTATTAACTGAAAATTTTAAACCAACATTTTTAAATGATTTATTAATATTTTCAATAGGATTATTAATAACATTAATTACTTTATGATAGGTTCTTATTGTCCTAAAAATTTCTCTATAAACTTTAAAACTATCTCTAATTATTTGTTGAACAACTGGTGGAGCAAATGCAATTGCTTTTAATCATTTATTACGACTAACTCCATAACCAATGTATCAACCACTATATCAGCGATATCAATGGAATGGATGTATTTGCGTAACAAAAGTTTCTGCTTTAAGAATACTATCAATAACTGTAATTGGTTTATACCTAGGATTACGATGATAAATAGTAATTGCACATTTACTTAATGATAAAGGTTGAATTTTGCAACCGATAAATACAGGTGAATTTAATGGAATTAATTGTGCATGTTTAATTGCTTTTTTCTCTGCATTAGTAAATAAATCTGTTGCTTTTTCTTTTAATTTATTAATTTTTTCCATTACCTTTTTTTCTAAATTTTCAAATTTTTCTTGTAATTTATAAATACTTTCTCGTAATTTTTCAAAATATGGAGTATCTTTTCAAAATTTATTTAAACCTTTTTTTAAATAAAATCTAATATCAAAATATTTAAAAGTTTGATTTGCTTTTAAAACAATTTTATGAATTGCACTATTTTTAAAATTAAACTTAATAGCATTGGCACGAATTTTTTGTAAATCTAAAATTAAAGATTTACCATATCTATTTTCTGCATGGATGGTATGAACTAAATTTAATCAATCATGTTGGTTCATTGTTAATACTGCTTTTAACTCAGTATTATATTTTTTTAAAAAGTTATTTGCTTTTTCAATATCTTTAATCTTAAACTTTGGAGTTAATTGTGGACTTAATTTTATTAATGTATTTTGTAATAATAAATAATCTTTTAACTCTTGTGCTTCTAATTTTTTAAAATTATTTTTAAATTCTCTTTCAGCAACATAACCTAAATTTTGGATTATTGTTTCACGATTAGGAGCAAAACTATAATTAAATAAATAACGTTTATTACCAATAATTTTATCTGTTAAAATTTCTTTGCCACTTACTTGACTAATTATTTCTTGTAAATTTTTTGCTTCTTTAACACCAATTTGTTCTAATGTTTTAGTTTTTTGTGCTAATTTAATAAATTTAGTTGTACGATAACCACGACTAATTTTATTAAGTCCAGCAAATGCTGGTAATATATTAAAAAAAGTATTTAATGGTGTTATATTTCCTTTTAAATAATCATAAACTTGATTAATAGTAAAATCGGTTATTGCATAAATACCATAATTAATAGTACTTGCAATAAAATCACTTGCACCTAATCCAAGTGCTATGCTTCCACTTAAACCACCAGTAAAAGGAGCAAGTGCTACTGCTATTACTTGGACACCAATCATTTCTAAAATTTCTCATCAAAAACTTTTATTTTCTTGTTGTTTACTAATTCTAGTATGTTTTGGTTTATTGATATTTAAAAGTATTGCTGTACTAGTTGTACCAATTGGCATGATTAAATTTCCTTAATTATTGAAGCGTTATTTTAATTGGACTTGTTGAACCTTTATAATTTGGATCATTTACATTTGCTCTAATCACTATATATAAATCACCAGTTTTTTGTTTATTATTACTAATAATGTTTTTACCTTGCTCATCACTAAAATATTTAATAGTTGGATTTTCCAAACTTGGATTTAAACTATTAATTTCTTTTGCATATAAAATATTTGCATCTAATTCTTTATTAGTTTTATTTGTTTTTGCAGCATTATTTATTGTTAACGTTGTAATTTTAGATTTTAAATCATTTTTTACTTCACTTTTAATTACTCCACATAACATTCAACGTGATGTTGTTTCTTTTTTTGACATATAAGGAATTGATTGCCCAAATACTTCACCACCAACTAAATAAGTTCTACCAACTTTACCATCTGCAACTTGTTGTAAATAAATAACTGTATTTTGTAACATATATCTTTTCATTGCTTTTGGAGTTGCTAAAATAAAATTCATTATTTCATCTTCATTTTTATCATTTGTAAATGTCATATAATCATCTAATACAATTTGACATAATACACCTTTTACATATAAGTCATTTCCATTTAAACGTAATTGTTGTGCTAATTCATTATCAGTAATTATTCCTTTATTATCTGCTAAATAAACTAAACTATCATAAAGATTATTAGTAATAAAAAATTTACAATTTGTACTATTTCGTAATTGAAATAAAGTATTTCATGCCGATAACATTGCTTTTAAATATCCAATTGGTGTTGGATCAGTTATTGTTACTTTTGTAGCAAATTGAGAAATTATGTTAGTATCATCATTTGCTAATTTATCTGTTAAATCATTAGCAACTTCATATTGCATACTGTCTAATAAATTTTGACCATTTTCAGCATTTAAGTCAATATTTGCAATAGTTTCACCAGCAAGATATGATTTTTCAATTATTTTTTCAATTTTATCAGTAGTAGCATACCCAACATCATATCTTTGACTTTTGTCATCTCATGAAATAACTTTAACTTTTGGGTCTTTTGGTAATTTAATAATAAATTCAATTTTTGTAGAGTTAGTCATTTCAATTGGAAAAAAGTTTGCTCATGGTGAATTTGATTGTTTAAAAAATTCAATGAATTCTGGTGCTTCAACTAATTTTTCTGTATTATTTAAGTTTGTTTGAATATTTACTGCCATTTTAAACTTCCTTTTCTATAAATAATTTTTCTTTTTATAATCCAATAATGGATTAATTTTAATTGGTATTTGATTTGTTAATATAGTTTCTTGTTTACCACCTGTATTAATTGGTTCTTTAAACAATGGTTGTTCTTTAATAATTTTTTTAATAGTATCTTCTATTTTTGAATTTTCTATATTATTTGTTTTAAATTTTAAATAATCATAAAATTCACTTTTAACTTGATATTTTTTAAATATATTAATTATTTCTTTTTCTTTTATTTCTTGATTAAGTTTATTTAATTTATTTTCTGCTTCATTAACTTTATTTTCTATTTCTTGTGAAACATCATTTTCAGTTAAAGTTTGCGTTGTTTGTTGTACATTAGTTTCATTTTCTAACATTTACAGCACCCCATTATTTAATTTCTTTATTAATTTTTTCATTAAGTTTTGCTAATTTTTTTTGATGTTTGATAATTTTATTATTTGCTCTAACATGTTTTGGAGTTGTAATAAATCGTTTTAATAAAACAATAATTTCTCGACAAAGTAATATACCAGTACTAATTCCAATTGTTTCAAGTGCTTTTAAAAAATCTTTCATTTTTATATTTTCCTTTCTTTTTATAAGTGATAATAATTTTCAGCAAATGATAATTGTGCATTAATATTAACTTCACTCATATCACTACCATAACTATTAATACTTACATTATCATTAATAAGATTTGCAGTTTCATTAGTGAATACTGTTTCTTGCATTTCAGTATTATTATGTACTGTTTCCATAGGTAATAAATTATGAATAATTTCACTTATTCCTGCAATAATTGTAGGAATAGCATAAGCATTATTAAAATCATTATTAATACCCATAGCAACACCACTACTAATCAAGCAACCACCAGTTGCCATATTTGCTATTTTTCTAATAGTTTCAAATCTATTAGGTATTAATTCAGTTAAACCACTAATAAGATTTGAAACACCATAAGCATTTAAACTAATAAAAGTATCTCAATCCATTAAATTATTAGGATTATTATTTATGCTTAATAATGGTCATGGTGGTATTTCAGTAGTAGTTGTACTTGTAGTAGTTATAGGCATAGGTGTTGTAGTGGGTTCTATTGGATTAATATTATTTTCTGTTCATTTACTATAATTTGCTAAACCAATTGTTCCTAATCCTAATAATATTTTTTTACTACTATTAATTACTTTTGTTTTAGTATTTGGCATTTGATTTAAGTTTCATATATCTAAACCTAATTTTTTACCAAATAATAAACTATTAATTGAACCTAATATGGGATTACTAATTACTTGACCATAATAAGCACTTGTACCTATCATTGCACAAATAGGACTAATTCCAATTCTTATTAATTTTAATAAAGTATAATTATTTGATTGTACAATTAAATCATTTGGCATTTTCATCTACTCTTTCTAAATTTTCTATTTTTTTAATTCAAACTTTTACTCAACCTTGATAAACATCATTATCACCAACTATTAATGCAACATTATCTTCGGGGTCAGAAATAATTATATGTTGTGACTTAACATTAGGATATTTCATTAATATAATTGCTCTAATATCATTATGAGTACGAAGTGCTTGTGGTGAAGGTGATAATATTTCAATTTCATCTTTATCACCAAATAAAGTAGGTAATATAATCATTATTTATTCTCCTTATTTTTAGTTAAATTATTAGAAATATAATATCAACCCATTAATAAAGTTTCTTTATTACCAAATGTTAAATTAGAAAGATTTCAATCTTCTTTAAAAACTAAATCATCTGCTAATTTATCTGTTAAATCTGTATTTCAATAATCTTCATAGTATCAATCTTGTCATTTTTTTCTATCAACTAAAATATTTTTTATGTATGGTTTAAACTCTTTTACATTACTTGTAAATGTATTTTTTAAACTATAAATAAGATTATGATCACTGTGTGTATAAAACTGCTTATCCCATATTAACTGTGTTATATTTAAAAATCTATCACTAACTAAATTATTTATTATTAATTCATGTTCTTGATTATATAACTTAATTATAGTTGGTATTCATTCATTAAGAGTCCTTATATTTCTTCATAGAATAATATTTATTTCATCATTATAATCTGATAATGTCACTATTCATGTTTTCATTATTTACATTCCTTATTTTCCTTATTTTTTGTTAAATTATTAACTATTTTTTTAAACATTTCATACATCAATTTTTAGTTAATCAAATTCTTTTATTACAATATTTACATTTATTCATTTTTACTCTTTTCATTTTTTAAATCATTTAACATTAATTGAACAAAATGCACGATTTTTAGGAATATTTAAAGTATTAAAGATTTGACCACTTACTATAATTTCATCGTTTTTGTTTAATAAAATACATCGTTTATAAAATTTTGGGTTATTAAAAATTAAAGTAACATAGTTTAAACCATTCCATTGTCCACGAACACTATAATATAATTGTTTATTACCTTTTTCATGATATTTTGCTTCAATAGTGTTACTAAGTTTTACTGTTAATTTAACATAATTTGCTTTATCTTTCATTTTTAAAATTCCTTAAATAATATTGAATATGCTTATATGCATCTTCTTCATGTTTTGTTAATTTTATATTTCCTTTATAATTTTCTATTTTGTTTTTATTTTTTGGATGGTTTTCTAGATAATCTCATTTCATAACATCTTGTACTAAAACCATTAATGCACCAATAATTTTAGGAGTTGCTAATGGATTAGTTAATAATTGTTTTGAACTTAAAAAGAAATTTTCTACAATAACTAATATTTTTTTATTAATAAATTGTTTTTTAATTTTTAAAAAGCATTCTTTAAATAGATTTTTACTTTCTAAAACAGTTTTAGTTTTAAATGTTTCATTAAAAATAATATTATTAGTTTCATTTGAATATATAATAATTCCATTATTACCAATCCCAGCGGGGTCAATACCAATAATTAAGTCATATTTCATAGTACTAATTAATTCTTTATTATTTTTGCTGTTTGTTTAAGGTATTTAGGTAATTTATCATAGCAACTATTACATATTAGATAAGGTATAGACCAATTTTTATATTTAATAGTTTTAGTAGATTTATTAATACAATCTTTTCAAACTTTATTAATACAAACTTTTAATTTACATTTTTGATTTTTATTAATCTTCATTATTATCCTTAATTTGTTTTTTATTATAAATTATTGCAATTCCTAATAATAAACCTATAAGATTTAAAGTAATAAATAAAAATACAATTCCAATTGCATTATTATCATTACACATATATAACCCCATAGTTGTTAATATTATTCATGCAAAAATTCCTATTATTATTAATAATATGATTGTTCCAATACTCATTAATACTTCCTTTTTTTTATCAATATATCCTGTTGCTTTTAGCATAAAGGATATATATTTTTGTTTTTTTTTATTATTAATACTATTAGTTATATTTTTCTAAGAAAAATGGGCTCGAAATAAATTATAAAATTTTAAAAAACATTGAGGCATTCGATTCAATATTTATTTAATTTATGTTAAATAAATTAATATTTTAATTGAACCGGCACCGCTCAATTTTTTTTACAAGTTTTAAATTTATTTTCTCGCCCAAAAAAATTTTTCAAAAAAAAATAAAAAATAAAACCAACACTTGCTGACTGGGTAGTGGCAAGGTTGGTTAAATAAAAAATAGAATTAATATAGTAGGTTCCCTAGTAGGTCTATATATACTAGTTTCCAATTCGCTCCCACCCCAAGAATTACCATTATTTAATGGTTAGTATATTTTATTAGGTATCACTCCACTTATTATTTATCCATGCAAGTCCACATGTTCTAGCTACTATTTTTAACAACTGTGTTGTAGTTCACTGTTTTAGTTCCCTAACACGTGTTGATAATAGCGTTAAAGAGGATTATTAAAAATTTTAAAATTTTACAATTACAAAAAAAGACAAGATTTTTATTCTCGTCTTTGTTAATAATTTTTTATATAAATTAGAAATGAGAGTTTAAAGTGAAAAGGGGTAATTATATATTAATAGACATCTTCGCCATGCTCCCAAAAAAATCATTGAAATCAAATAATTTTTTATAATCATTAGGATTTACATGAATTATTAATTGAAAATAATCATTATTAATTGCTATATTATTTTCTTTTTTTAATAAAAAGCAATCTACTTCAATTCCTGGAATAATTTCAATATTTTTATTAAAAAGAGCATTTTTCACTTCCTCGTAGTAATTCTCACTAAAAAGATTATGATCCGTTATTGAAATTAATTTTATTTTATTTTTTTCTATTTCCGTAATTAATTTATTAACTCAATATTTTTTTATTTTTTCAATTTCAATAGCATTAGTTGGCTTTGATATTTTTTTATTACAAGTTCTAAAAAAATAATCACCACTTGCTGAAGAATGTATATGTAAATCTCATATATCTCACAAATCAATATTTAAATTTGTATTATCCAATTTCCTTAACCCCCATAAAATAATAATTTATATATTTGACAATATTTAACACTAAAATATTAACATAATTTTAAATTAAAATAACCCCTAGTTAGCTAAATTAAGTTAACTAGGGTTTATAAATTAATTGTGGTTTGCTACAATAAGTACTAAACAAAATGTCAGTAAAAGTTAACTATGAATCCATCAAATATATAATTTTTGTTTCTTAAATTTTGCAGTAAAAGTAGTAAGAACAGCAAAAATAATTATAATAAATGAGATAATTGCCGTAATGGCAATTACTTGCAAAGCAAAACTAGTTAATGATAACATTAAAATATTATTAATACCAACATCAAGCAAAACGTAATAGCCAATAAATAATCACTGTCATTTATTTATTTTTTGCTTAACAAGAAAAAAAATAACAACTAGTCAATAAACAAAAAATTAATAGAAAAGGTAATCATATTGCCATATCTTTTTCCTTTCTAAACTAAATTACTATTTTTTGATTTGTCTTACTGCATCACGATTTTTTATAGTTTCTCGTTTATCATAGTTTTTTTTACCACGAGCTAATGCTATTTCTAACTTTGCTCTATTTTTATTATTTAAGTATATTATTGTTGGCACAACAGTTAAGTTTTTTTGTTTTTGCTCTTGCTTAATTTTTTTAATTTCACGAGTATTTAATAGTAATTTCCTTTTTCTTAATGGATCAACTACATAACTAGTACTAAATTTATAAGTATTAATATTCATATTAATAATATACGCTTCATTATCAGTGAAGGTTATATAACTATCTTGTAATGATACATTTCCCAAACGAATTGATTTAATTTCAGAACCAGTCAAAACAATTCCCACTTCTAACTTTTCCAATAATTGATAGTTAAAGTAAACTTTTTTATTCTTTGCAATTATTTTCATTATTACCACCATTATTTTTGTAAATTTTATAATTAGATTATATAATAATAATTTTATATTTACTCAAATATTTACTTAATTTCATTTTTTAAAATAACATGTTATAATTTAATGAAGGTTAGATTAATCAATAGTTTCTCTAGCAATAATATGTAAAAATTAATATTTGTTGTGCAACAACCCAAGAAATAAATTTTATATTTGTTTTACGGGTTCTTTTTATTAAAACAATTGAAAGGAGTCTAAGGACATGGCAGAAGAATTAAACACTAAAGCAAGAATAATAAAAAGTAGTCAACTTTATCAAGGCGACTTAGGTTTTGATAAAAGTAATAATGATAAAGTTGTTATTTATAAAATCTTAACTGGAAAAAAACTTGAGGTTTGCAAGATTATTATTGATGAACAACATCACATTTTAAAAATTTCTACTAAAACACAAATCATTAATGAAGATGAATTTGAAATTTACACATTTGCTTTAGAAGTAGATACTGCTGATTATATTTTAAAACTTATTGCTGAAAATCAAATTAATGCTGAAATTAATTATCGATTTATCAATAATATTGAAGAGTCTTATAATATATCTGATTCAGATTCATTAGAAGAAAAAAGGAAAAAATCACGAAAACTTTTTTAATTACTTATAAATTTCTTCTCATTTATAAACTGAACCGTAACACAAAGCCTTAATATTAAAATCATTGTTATTATTAATAATTTCTAAACCAGCTTCAATAATAGAAGTTCCTGAAGCAACTACATCATCAATAATAACAATATTTTTTTTATTAAAAAAATTAATATATTTAGGTAATAAATGAATCTTATTAGCAATCTCAATTTGTCTTTCACTAATCTTTAATTTATTTTCTCAAAATTTACGATAGTTATCAACTTGAAAAAGATCATTAATAAATACTATTTGATAATTTAATTTTTTTTTAATAATAGTAATCAATTCAATTATTACTAATTCCAAACTACTAACTGATGTTGGTTTTTTAGGCATCATAATAAAATAATCTAAATTTTTAAACAAATTAAATTTTTCACCAACCTTAAATAAATTAGTTGCCAACCTTGCTGCAACATCATGACTAATAGTTGCTTGCTTAATTAAATTATAATCTTCATTAACTCATGATAATTGTGGATAATCTTTTAAGCCTGGTGATTTAAAATAATTATAATAATAGCATTCAATATTAATATTATTTTTGTTAATTAATCTTTTTTGTTGTTCCGTTTTCACTTTTTTTCACCATTTTTCTTTTCATTTTTATTCTTTTTAATTTTATTTTTAAGTTTTAATTTTTTTTTATATTTAAAATTATTCGCTTTGTACATTTTAGATAATTGACTATTATTATTTTTATCACGATTTTTATTTTGTTGACCATTTTCCTCAAAAATAAAATCAATAGTTCTAGCAACTTTGTTTGCACTTTTGACAATAATACTAACTTTTTGACCAAGACCATACTGCTTACGTTTTCTTTCACCAAATAAAACCATTGCTTTTTCATTAAAAATATAATAATCATCCTTCATATCGGCAATTCTAATTAAACCTTCAATGGTATTGGGTAACTCAACAAATAATCCAAAACCAGTTACACTAGAAATGATACCCTCAAATTTATGACCAATAAACTGCATCATATATTCTGCTTTTTTCATTTGTTCAACAGCACGTTCACAGTCTAATGCTTTTAATTCCATATTACTAGATTGCTCAGCTGCTCAATTAGTAAAACTTTGATATTTTTCAATTATTTTACTATTTATTTCTTTTTTAATTAGATATTGTTGCAATAAACGATGGACAATTAAATCAGGATAACGTCTAATTGGTGAAGTAAAATGTGTATAATAATCACTAGCAAGTCCAAAGTGACCAATACATTTATTACTATATTGTGCTTTTTCCATACTTCTTAGTAATAATGTTGATAAAACCTGAAATGTTGGTAATTGTTTTAACGAATTTAATAACAATTGTAAGTCTTTTGAACTAATATTGATAATTTTTGGGTTAAGTTTAATCCCCATTAATTTTAAAATAGTTACCATTTGATGCATTTTTTTGGCGCGAGGATGGTCATGAACACGATAAATAAAAGGTAATTTCATATCAAATACCGTTTTAGCAACAACTTCATTAGCTCTAATCATAAAACTTTCAATTAATTTTTCAGCAGTATCACGAGTTCTTAAAATAATATCGGTTACTTCACCATTAACATTAATAACCGTTTTTGCTTCATTAATTTCAAAGTCAATTACTCCAGCATCTTGTTTAAATTTTCATAAAATCTGATGTAACTCTTTTGCTTGTAATAACATCTCTCAAATTTGCGGATGTGTTTTGATAAAATTTGGATTTTTATTATTATAGCCATCGTTTACTTCATCATAATTCATTCTTCTTACTGATTTCATAAACGCTTGGTAAATTTTATGTTTTGCTGTTAAACCATTGTTATCAATTTCCATATCACAAACCATACATAAACGTTCTACTTGTTCATTTAACGAACAAATGCCATTAGATAACTGTGTTGGTAACATCGGAATAACACGATCTGCTAAATAAACAGATGTACCACGAGTAAATGCTTCTTTATCAATTGGACTATTTTCTGTTACATAATGGCTAACATCAGCAATTGCTACAATTAAACGATAATTACCATTAGCTAATTTAGTAACAGCAATTGCATCATCAAAATCTTTAGCATCTTTACCATCAATTGTCACTAATAACTCTTTAGTTAAATCAATACGGCCAACTTTTTCTGCTGTTGACACTGTCAATGGCACTTTCTCGGTTGCTGTCAATGTTTCAATATCAAATTGTGCTTTAATACCAATCTCATAAATAACAGCTAAAATATCAACACCAGGATCATTAATATTACCTAATGTTTTAGTAACAGTAACGTTAAAAATATTTTGTTCAAAATTTTCAACTTTTGCAACAATAATATTGTTTTCTAATGCTTTATCAGGATTTAAAATGTTAACTTCATACTGTTGCAACTTTGCATTTTGAATTAATAAAGTTTTTACTTTGGTATCTGTATCAACAATAACAGTACCAACAAGCAAATTTGTATCACGTTTAATAATTTTTAATACTACTGCTTCATCTTCTTCATGATTAACTTTGATTAATTTACATAATACTTCATCATTATTTAAAGCATTATTTATATTTTTGACATTAACATAGTATTCTTCATCACTATTCAGTAGTTTAACAAATCCAAATCCTTTTTTAGTAATTTGAATTTTACCAATAAATAAATTATTATTTTTTAACATATAAAACTGTTGTTCTTTATTTTCTAAAATTATTTCACTGTTTTTTAATTGTTCTAAATCAGCAATAAGTTCTTGCTGTTGATGATGATTGGTAATATTTAGTTTCATTGTTAAATCAACTGTTGACAAAGGTGTAGTACTATTTTGTAATTCATTAATAATCTCTTGTTTCATTTTAATCAATCCCAACTTTACCCTATTATATATTAATTATAATCTATCTTTTAAAATTTATAAAAAGGCACATTTTAGTGTGCCTTTTTATAAAAAGTTATTATTAATTTATGACACCAATAGTGTTAATAAGAATTCTCACAATAATAGCCATAACAAATAACGATACACCCAATACTAAAGTAGCAACAGAAAATAACTTAGTTCAGCCACGTTCTTTAGTGCTAGCAAATAATTCTTGGTTACCTCCACTTAAAGCACCAAGACCATTATGATTTTTTTTACCTTGTAATAAACCTAAGATTACTAATAATATAGCAATAATTAAAGCAATAATTTCAAAAGCAAAAATAATATTTTGACTCATTTTGTCACTTCCACTTCTGTTATAATATTATTATTAATTTTACACTTAATTTTACTAAAAATAAAAAAATTTTCAAATTATCATTTATTTAAATAAAATATTAGTATTACATAATTTCCTTACTTTAAACTAAAAAACAAAATTGTAATTATCTGATATCTATTTGCAAAATATAATGTTACTTTTTAAGTAAGAAATATATGTTATAATTTATTAAGTAACGTTTTTGTTTTATTGTTTGTTTTTATAATTTTTTATGTTAAGATTTGTTTGTTATTAAAATATATAAAATTGGTTTTTAAAACCTAGAATTAGCGAGTTTTATGTATGGATATTCAACAAGATTTTTATGTTAAAAAGATTTTTTATGCTTGTTATGTTAAAAATGTAGTTTTACCTATTTCTTTTTTAAATAATATTGGGAATGTTAGGGGTAAGTCTTATGTTGGTAATAAACAAAAATTAAGAAATAGTACTGTTCGTACTAAAACTAATTTAATTCAAAAAGCATTACATAATTTTTATAATAGTAAAATGTTAAGTTTTGTTACTTTAACTTATAAAGATAATATAAAAGATATTAAAAAAGCAAAAAAAGATATTCGTTTATTTTTTCTTAAATTAAAGAAGTGATGAAATGACCCTAAACGTTTTCATTATTTAGGAGAATTAAAATATTTTTATGTTTATGAATATCAATCTCGTGGTGCTATACATTTTCATATAATTTTTAATAGAAAGATACATAAAAGTATGTTAGCAGAGTGATGACCATTTGGTTTTAATGATTTAAGGGTAGTTAAAAAAGGTACTAATGAATTTGTTATTAAATATTTAGGGAAATATGTTACAAAAGCAATAGATGATGTTAAGTCTTTAAATCAAGCAGATATAGGTGTAAAGGCTTATACTTTTAGTCGTAATTGTAAAAATCCTATTGTAGTTCGTGGAATTAAGAAATTAACAATTGGAGATATAATTAAAGCAAGTTTTAATGCAACAAATGTGTTTTATTTTAAAACTCAAAGAGATAGTCAAGGTAATACTGTTATGATTGATGGCATTATTGAAAGTACTGTTGTTAATGACTATTTTAAAGAATATGAAGATTATGAACGCTATTTATATTTAAGTGCTTTATCGTATAAACATTATTTACGGACTAGTGAAATCGGTTATTTAATTCAAAGAGATAAAGATGTTTTGACTTGGGTAGATAAAATTTTTGGTAATAAAGTTGAAAAAATAGATTTTAAGAAAAAAGTTTTACATTAAATTTATTTATATATTTTTATTTTTTATATTATAATTATTTTAAAAAGGAATATAGAAAGGTTAAATATAATGGATTTATTTGGCATTAGAAAAAAAGAGAATAAAATATATTAATAATTTTGTTGATGTAATTAAAAAAGATTTTGATATTAAAGAAAAGTTAGACTTACATATTGCAAAATTAGATAATAATTGTATTATTTGTTATGAAATTTTATTAAAATTATCAAAGGAAAATTTGATTTTTGCTGAAAAATTAGAAAAATGAAAATTATATTATAAAACTAATGAATTAAAAAAAGAAATTGTTGAAGTTGGTAATAAAGTTGAGAAAAGAAATTCTGGTTTCTTTTTAAAATGATTTTTTATTTTTTTAGTTGCTCCTTTATCAATGTTGTTTTGATTATTTAAAGATAATGGTTATTTTTGTGATAATCATATTGAAATAAAATTTTTAAAAGAAGAAAGAATCAAAAAAATAATTATTTACTCTTTTATTTCATTAATTTGATTAAGTTTAATTTTATGTTTTTATTTTTTTGAATTTAGTAAATGAATAAAATAATTTTAAATATATTAATAAAATACTTGTGTATATATATATATATATATATAATGCTTAATGGATACTAGTAATTACGCTAATTCTTACTAGTGTTCGTTTTTTTTATTGTATTTTTATTTTTTATGTTATAATGATTTTGTAAGTATAGGTTTACCCTACTATGCTTAACTTATTAAATTAAATTTTAATGAATTAGCGAGGTTAAGTATTTTTTTATGTTTAAAGTACAGTTAGTTAATATTGAAAAAGGGCGTATTATCCCTGATAAAAATAATAAAGGTCAAACATTAAAGTTTGATGTTTTGAAGTTTGTAGAAATTAATAAGCAAACAGGTTGGGCAACTGGTCAAACACATGATAAATGATATAATCCGGAATTTGCTAGTGATTTTAATAATTGTTTATCTACTGTTGATTTAAAAGTTGGTAATTTTTATTCACTTGAACTTGATTTAAGCGGCCAAATTAAAAAACTTTCTAATTGAAAATAGTTATTTATAAAAGCGTAATTTTAAATAATTATTAATATGTTAGGAGTTAATTTTAAATTATGGTTAAAAATGATAATTGTTCATGTGAACAAGCATTTCATTTAGCGATTTATATGTGTAAACTTTGTGATCAAGTTATTTGTCCTAAAAGAGTTTTACAAAATTTATATACTAGAAAATATTATTGTCCAAATTGTATATTAGATATTGCTTTAAATAAGGCAATGAGACAGCAAGAGAGTAAGTTAAATTATGAGACATAAGTGTAGTGATTGAACTTATGAAAGAGTATTTGGTTGTGAAATGTGTTACAGAGTTGCTAATGAAATGGAACGAATAAGAAAAGAGAATAAAAAAAATAAGTAAAAATTGAATAAGGGGCTTATATATGGATTATATATTTTTCATTAAGCCCCAATGGATTAGATTATAATTCATAAATAAGCTCCTTATTAGTATATAAAGTAAGGAGTTTTATTATGCCTAATGAATTAGAACAAACTAGTAATTATACTTTAACTAAAATATTAAGAACTGGATTAAGCCCATTAAGTGCTATGGTAGGAGTTAGTGCTTATTATGGTCAGTATTTAAAAAACCCAATTTTAGGTTCTATTAATTCTTTGTTATTTAGTAAAAAGTTAGGAATTGATATATGGAATATTAATCAAAGACCAACTACTAAAAATAAAGTTATTAATAGTTATAAAAAGATATTTTTAGGTTTAGGAACAATTGGTTTAATTAACTATGCTAAGTTTATTCAGTATGTAGATAAGTCTGTGTCTTTATTAAAAGATGAACCTTGTTTTTGACCACCATGTCCTACTGAACCACCAAGACCAACATATCCGCCATTTATACCAACTACAACAGTTAAACCAATAATTGATGTGTCTTTTGTAGATTGAGATACTTATATATCTTTAAATAGTTTTGGTATAGCGAATGTTATTAGTGGTTTAACTGAGTTAATACCTAATAGGTTTCAAAATATAAGAAAAATAGCAAATATGGCAACTGGTGGTTGTTTAATTTCAACTGGTGTTGCTATGGGTATTAATAATAATTTTAATAATTATTTTGCTATTCCTACGATTATTGCTGGTGCAAGTGAGATTATTAATACTTTATTATTGCCGTTAGGAAATACACATAATAATACAGAGTTACAAGAAGTATTTACGGATGAAAGAGCAAGATTAAATGCTAGTGTTAGTGATTATCAAAGTATAGATAATAGTATGGTTGATGTTGATTTAAACGATAGTATTTTGGAGATTAATTTAGATAGAGCAAGTTTAAATTGAGATTATTCTTATGCTTATACATTAGGTGGTGTTTAAAATGGAAAAAGATAAATGAAAAAATATGTCAAAAGAAAAGTTACATAAGAAAAAAGTGAAGAGAAATTTTGAACAAAGATTAAGTGAAAATATAAGTTTTGATAATTTTTTAGGAGGAAAAAAATAATGGAAAATCAAAAAGTTATAAAACATGAAAAATTTCCTAAATTTGATTGAGTTAATATTATTTTTACTAGTTTTGGTTTAATTTTTATTGTTGGTGGCATTCAACGAATTATTGATAATGGTATGAATTTTAATCATTGATTTTGGTTTATTTTTGGTGTTATTTCTTTTTTTATGAGTATTTTATTTTCAATTTTAGATTTGATTAAATCAATTAAAAATAAGAAAAGGAATATTAAGAAAGGTTGTGTTAAATAATGGATATGAAAGAAATTATAAAGTATGCGTTATATATTGGTGGTTTTTGTTTAATTCTTTGGTTTTGTAGAAATTGAATACGTGAAGGTATACAAAGATTTAAACATAAAAAACATATAAAAGATAATGATATTGAACCCGATTGTGTATTTTGTCGTAAAGATAATGAAAAGAAAAAACGTAAATTAGAAATGGAAAAACAACAAAGAGAATTAGAGAAAGGGGGTGATTAATATGCCCGCTGGACTATCAGCATTATTAAATATGATTGGTGGTGTTGGACAACAATTATTAAGTGCTTTTACTTATATTTTTGGTTGAGTATTTACAACTGGCGATGGTGGAACACTTACAAATTGACCAGTGTTAATTTCAATTGTATTTATGGTTCTTGTATTTATTAAGCAGTTTGTTGGTCATATTATCCATGGAACTCATTAGTAATTAGAAAGGAGTAAGCAAATGGTAAAGTTATTTTTTAGTTTGGTTTTTGTTTTGCCTTTATTGGGTAGACTGTTACCGGTTGTTAATACTTTGGTACAAACTATTTATATGCAGTATTTAAGTTCTTTTGTTGGGTTACATACTGTGACATTTTTTATTAAGTCGTTCTTTTATGATAGTTTATACACTTTACCTTTGCCTATTCTTGCTTTAATAAATGTTAGTTTTGTATTTTATTTAATTTTAGGGTTATTTAGATTTACAAGACATTAGGATGTGAAATTATGTTTATACCTTTTATTACAACTGTTATGCAATTATTTGCTTCAATTTTTATGAAGTTTTTTAGTTTTCCACTTGGTGACTTAGGTTTTAATTTAGGTACATTAATGATATTTTTGATTTTGCTTAGATTTGCATTTAGGGTTATTTTACCCGAATTAATGTTACCAACATTAGGATTAGGTTATGGCGTTAAGAAAATTGCTGTAAATTCTGTTGCTATGGGTAGTGGTGTCGGTAAACAACTTGCTGAAAGAAAACGTTTAAATAATAAGGCTAAGGGTATTGAAAATAAACAAGGTAAGTTTGTAGGTAAGTAATGATGTCTAATTTTGTTCTTAGTATATTGCATTTAATTTTTATATTTTCTAGTAAAGATATTCAATTATTTTTAAATCGAACTAATATTACTGATGAAGTTTATATTTTATTTAATTTGACTTTTTGGTTAGTATTAGGTGTATTTTTTAATTTTATTTATCGTGGTATTAAATTTGTTTTTAGGTCATTGTTTGGGTAGGTGTTAGTTATGAGTGTTTTAGAAATTTACAATAAAATACATCAGTGTATAGTTGATTATTGGATTATGTTTATAGGTAATCCAGTTGATGATTTTACTACTATTTTATGAAATTTAGTAGTTTATGGAACTCAGTTTTTTATTGGATTTGTTTTATTTTATGGTTCATGGTGAATTTTAAAATGTTTATTTGGTAAATAATTATGTGATTTAAGTTTGCTAAATTGTTTTTTATTGTAAATACTTCTGTTCAAGCACCAACTAGTTTAATTGTTTCAAATGACCCTAATGTTGTTAATTATGATATTATAAGAGAAATGGTTAAACATGTTAAATATCATAGTTTTGATGATTGGTCAACAATTCCTTGAAATTCTGCATATTTTGATGTTGACCAACCAGATTTAAAATTAGTTTCTGGCGATTTTGTTGGTAATGGTGAAGGAAATTATTCATGTGATTATTATAGTAGTACAGCGGGTGTTTAATCACAAAATATAAATATGGGTACTGGTGTTTATGAATTTAATAGAAGTCAATTAGATGATATTTCACGGATTATGTTTAATCATAACTATGTTGCTAATGGTTCTAGTAATGATATGCAATTTTTTAATACTGGTAATAAACTTATTAATTTTCAAACACAGTTAAATTTTGAAATTGATAAATCTTTAAGTTTTTATATTCAAGGTTTTATGTTTTATTTTCAATATCAAAATTTTCAAACTTTTACCGCCAATTTTACTTTTAGTTTTTTAGATTATGTTGGAAATACAAAATATGTTTTTAAAGGTAAAATTGATAATGATATTTATAATAAAGATTTATATAATTTTGTTACTATGCCTATTCGTGTTCCTAATTTGAGACATTTAACAGTATTTTTTGATGTTTATGGTCAATCCATAAGACAAGGTTATTCACCAGAGTTGCGTTTTGGACAAATTAATATTTTTTCAAGTGAAAATATAACACCAGTACCACCAAATAGTCCTTTTAACCCTGAGTATGAACGAGTGAGTTGATATGATGTTTTTGGTCATTTGCGTAATGCTTTTAGGTGAGTACTTTATGGAGTTGTTGGTAAAGTTTTACCAGTAGAACCATTAAGAGAATTTTTTGCTAAACTTGATGGATTATTGAGGCGTATTTTTGATGATACTATTAGTTCTGTTTTAAATGTTGATTTTACTAGTGGCTTAGAACAAGTATTAACATTATGAGTATTTTTAAAAGCAGTTGGATTTTTAGTTGGTTAGGAGTTGCAATAATGCCTTGATATGGTTACTTACTTTTAGGAATTTTATTATTAATAATACTTTATCCATTTTTAATAACTAGAAAAAATATAAAGATATTGCAACGTGTAGGTAGTTATATTATTTCAGCCCCACCACGTACTGGTAAATCTGCTCTTGCTTGTTGTTTAGCACAAAAACATAAGGGTAGGGTAGTAAGTCCTATTTCTATTAAAGTCCGTAATGAATATAGTTATCGTTGTTCTTATGATGATGTTTTTAAATTTAATCAATTAAATAGTAATTATGCTTTTAAAGAGTGTGATATGGTTGTTTTAGATGAGTTAGGTTTGAAAATTAATAGTAATGATTTATCACCGGAATTTAAAGAAACACAAGAAAGTTTAGGAATGTTTTGTAAATTAATAGGTCATAATTTTAATGGAATTATGTATATGATTGAACAACACCCCGATAGAATACCAAAACAAGCACGTGAAAAAGTAGAGTATATTGTTCAAGTTAAGAGAATGCGTATTTTATTATTTTTAGTTAAGTTTAAACTTAATATTTATACTAATGTTGATGATTATAATAAAGTTGTATTGTCTAAAAGACAAACTAAGAGAATAATTAAGCGTGGTGGATTACCACCTAGTTATAGCGGTGAAACTATGACTTTCAGTTTATGATTTCCTAGATCTTATTTACAAAGATATAATAGTCGTGCTTTAAATTATATTCATTCGTTAAAGAGTGAATTAAGTAGTGTTAAAGATTATGAATAGTCACAAGGTTTAGAATTTACTGTTGATGATATTAGAGCAGTTGGTTTAGATAAATTAGATAATATCTTACAAGATGAGAAAAAAGAAACTGAAAATACTGTATGTCGTGCATGTTATTATAGAAAAAAATATTCAAAGAAAAATAAAAAAGATGTTAAAATTAATTCATAAACTTAATATAAGTTTTTTAACCTATTATTTTTATTTTAATAATAAATAGGTTTTTTTATTTTAAAAGCGAGGAAAAAAACATGTTGAAAAAATTATTACAAAAAACAAGTTTTTCATTAGAAAATATTACAAAAATTGATGAAAAAGTGGAACAAACAAATTTTTCATTAGAAAATATTAATGATTTAAAAAATAAAAATTATTTATTAAATAAATTTCAAAAATGATTAAAAGATAAAAAAGAAGAAGAAATTTTAAAAAAAAGAAGAGAAGCATATAAAAAAAGCATAAAAGAAAGAGAAGAACGAATTAGAATTGCAGTTCAAAAAGATTGAGAAAGAAAACAACAAGAAGTAAGTAAAAATAAATTATTTTTAAAAAATGATAAAGTTGAACAATTAGAACAAAAAATTAAAGAATTAGAACAAAGAGTTAAAAACTTAGAAAAGCAAAATATAAAACAAAAATCTGAAAATGAATTAATCGTTAATATAGATAGCATAAATTCTATTGATTTACATAATCAATCCTCAGCAAGTGAATATAAACCAAGTTCACCAAAAATGTAATTGAAACCTATATTATTGGTCGGAGCCAACCAGAACCTTGGTTGGTTGGCCGTGGGGTTTACCCCACTGGGGTGAGTTGCGAAGCAACGAGGGGCAAAGCCCCTATTACTTGATTAAATAAAATAATATAGTTAGGGTGAGAAAGTTGAAAAAAAAAATTGGTATTGTTGCTGATTCATCTTCAGGACTTTCAATTAAAGAGTTAAAAGAAATGAATATTGGATTTTGTCCATTATTAATTAATTTTAGTGACGGTACAACTATTAGTGATGACCCTAATATTTTAAAAGATGAAGAATTTTATGATCGAATAGTAAAGCGAAAACAATCTGCTAAAACCTCACAAACACCATTAGGACAAATGAGTTCAATTTGAGAAGAAACTTTAACTAAATTTGAACAAATTATTTTTATTCCTTTATCAAAAGGTTTATCAGGTCAGTATAATACTGCTACTATGCTAGCAAAAGAATCTAATTTTAAAAATAAAGTTTTTGTTTTTGATAGTAATGGTGTTTCAGTTATTAACTGACTACTAGTTAAAAAAGCATATCAAATGTCACTTAATGAAAAGAATAATGTTAATGATATTATCGAAGCATTAACACTAATAAGAGATAATTATATAGCATTTATTTTACCTTATGATTTAAATTACTTAGTTCGTGGTGGCAGAATTTCAAAAGCGGCAGCAGCTTTAGCTACCATGTTAAAAATAAATCCAATTTTATCCTTTGATGGAACTATTGATAAGTTTGATAAAACAAGAACATGAGATAAAGCAATTAAAAATACTCTTAAAGAAATCAATAAGAGTAAAAAAGCAGAAAATATTACTGCTTTTTATATCATTCATGCTTTTGCTGAAACAACAGCAATTGAAAAAGTAAAAAAATATGTTAAAGATTATGGTATTAAAAATATTAAAATTATTAATCTAGCTAATGTAATTTGTGCCCATACTGGCATTGGAACTTTTAGTTTTGTTGCTTTTAATTTAACTAAAGATAAGTTGCCAAAATTAGAAGAATAAAAAATTCACTTTTTTAAAAGTGATTTTAGCAATGGCAGGGGTGGCAGGATTTGAACCCACAACACTCGGATCTGAAGGCCGATGTTCTACCATTGAACTACACCCCTAAAATATTTAATTTAATTAGTACATGTTAAATTTTACGCGAAAGAAGTTTTAAGTGCAATTAAAATTTCATTTTTTTTAATTTTAATCCACATTTATCACAAGTACCATGAATTTCCAACTTATAATGAGAAAAAGAAAAATTATTTTTAATTGCCAATCTTTCTAGTTCTTTTTCTTGTAATGGTGAAATTTGTTGTTGATTTGCTAATGATGTATGAATAATTTTACTACAAAAATTACAAATAATATGAATAGCATTTTCTGATAGTTCATAAATAATTTGCTTTCCTTCAAAAACATTAGCATGAATAATATGTTCTGTCATTAATAAATCAATAGTATTATAAATACTCATAATATTAATATTTTCATTACCTTCTTTTGTTAAAAAACTAATAATATCGTTAATACTAACATGTTGTTTAACTGTCAATACTTTTATCACTGCTTTACGAATATCAGTTAAACGATATTCTTTATTTTTTAATTTTTGGGTAATATTTTCAAAATTTTTATTCATACTAATCTCCCGAAAAATAATATTATTATTTTTATATTAATTTTTCAATCTCATCTATTAAGTCTTGTACCGTTTTTTTTTGTAATCCCATTAAGATACTATCATCAAGTTCAACATTACAAATTTTTTCTAACTCAATAATCATGGTTGCTAATTCTAAGGAATCAATTTCTTTTACATCTTCAAACTTAGTTTTTGGAGTAATTTTTACTTTAATTTTCGGATGATTTTTCTTAACAATTTTTTGAATTTCACTTAAAATATTCATACACGCTCTCCTAATTTAATTATTTTTCACTAAATATAATTTTAGTATAACATAGAGCGCTAAATTTTACTTGTTATTTTAAAATATCATTCCAAATAATCTGATTTTAAATTAGTATTATATTCAACTCACACTGCATTATTCAAAGCATTAAAATGAAAAATAAAATCATTAATTTTTCATTGTGGAAATGTTTTAATAATTAATTTTAAAAATAGATACTGAAACAAATTCTGATTAAATTGTATTTTATACACAATTTGCGGCTCATCTCCAAGAACAGTATTATTTTTATCTAACCCAATAACAATACTTTTATTTAATTTGCTAATATCAATAGCATCTTTAATTATTTCTGGTCCTAAATTTTCCTTTTTATCATCAACAATTTCTACTTTCACATCATATTTTTCTACCATTTGATTTAAGTTACTACTAATTGAAAAATTTTTAACAATAAAAAATAACATAATAATTAACATAATAGTAATAGTAAAAATTAAAATGCTAATTTGTAATCTACGTCTCGACATTTATAATTTTCCTTGACTATGATTTAAATTTTTATAATCTGCAAAATTAAAACTATCACTACTATAAAACTTTAATATTTCATCATAATTTAAAATAAAATTAGTAACTACAACTCAATTTTCACGATTTTTTATTAACTTTTGAATAAAGATAGAATGACATCCATTACCAATAATTGGTTCATTACTTTCTTCAATAACTTTTAAATTAATACTATATCTAAAAAAAGTTTGAAAATTAAATAAAATATTTATCTTAAAGTGAAAACTTTCAAATCATGGTAAATCAAAGTGATTTTTTGCTATCTCATCATTTTCTTCTATTTTATTGATAGTACTATTATAAATAGTACTATCAAACTCTAAAAAATATTGATCAATATTATCTTTAATATTATTATCACGTAATAAAAAAGCTGGTATTTTATTATTTTGATAAAATTTTGATGTTTCTTCATTAATATTTAGTGATGTATTTTGTTGCAAATTAAAATTATTATAAAATACTAATATTTTATGTAATATTGTTTCTTTATCATCAAATCAATATTCTATTTTTGGAAAATGTGATATTAAATAATGCTTTATTTTTAATGGTACTATATTTATAGTATTAATATTATTACCAGAAAATGTAAAAACTTCATCTAATCTTGATTTACCACCAACTGTTATATTTTTAATAACAGTTTTAGAAAGAATCGGATAATAAAAATTATCAGAAAAATTTGTTGTTAAAATAATTGGATTTTTAACCTCTAAATTAAAATTTGTTGTCACAAACATGCGTGGTTTAATTTGTAATTGATATTGTGGATTATTATTAAAATAAAAACTAAGTGAACCATAATTATGTCTATTATTAATATGACGAACGCTTTTAAGATTAGCCGGTTGTTTACTATTAAAACTATAGGTTAAAATATTTATACTATCTTTATTAACTGCAATTGCTGGTAAAATTATTTTATAAGTTTTCATAAACATATGAAGTTCAGTAACATTAGCATATCGATGATCAACTTTATCATTTTCAAGTAACTTAAAAAATAAAGAAGTAAAAAATATTCACTGAATTGATTTAGATATTACCAGTTGTCCATTTGCTTGCTTATTGATATCATATTGAAATGTTACATCATTAAGTAACCCTTGATGTTGTTCTTTAGTATTTTTAAAATCATAGCAATATGCTTCTAAGACTTGAAGTTCAATATAATAATAACTAGTTTTTTGTGAATTTTGCATTGGAAAGCCAACAACTACGAATTTTGGAATTAAAAATAATTCTTCTTCATAAAGTGGACTACTTTTGACATCACCTGTCAAATTCATTTTTTGTTCTAAAAAACTATGCGAATTTAATAATTGATGATGATTATTCATTGTGACACCATTATATTAAATATAAATATAAAAAACGCTTAATAGCTGTTTTTTGTAATTTTTCATATTCTTTAACATGATAATACTTTTTTCATCAATTTTTATTTGTTTTAACAAGGAATGTCCTAACAATATAACTATATTCATTTTTTGGTAATAATGCCAATACTGTATCAACAACTTGTACATGTTTTTGATAATTTTTTAAATTTTCATTTATTTTTATATTATTAGCATAATGAACAGTTTTTTCTTTTAATACATCATTTTCTTTAAAATTATTATTTGTTAATATTAACTTTGCTTGTTGATATTTAACAAAAATAGCAGTAATTACTTGCTTATCGATACTTATTTGTTCTTTCATTATTATCACCTCAATAATAATTAAGAGTAAATAATTATCTTTCCTTTTTTGTTTTTATTTAATATACTTATCAGTAAACTTGTCAAAAAAATAGTAATTAAAAATAAAAAACTCATTTTTAAAAATAAATGAGTTAGTAACTTATATTAAGTTTTAAAAATTATAATATCATAATTTCTATCATTAATATTAATGATTTAATAAATTTAAACAATTAAATCTTTGCATTTTAATATGATCTTGCAAAATAAGTTCATACACTATTAGTGGTTTGACATTTAAAACAATTAGTTGGTGGCTTATATGGTTCTAAAGGAATACAACGGGATGTTGTTCCAGTCAAACTTTTAATTTCAGCTTCACATGTGATTTGACCACAGAAAGGTACAATAAAAAAACCTTTATGAATTTTAACTAATTTCTGATATTCACTAAAAGCTGTTACTTCTTTTAAACATATATTTAATTTTATTTGTGAAATATTGAAAAGATCTTTATTTATTACATTCAATTGATTAATAATAGTTGTTACTAATAGTTTTTCATCATTAAATTTAATATCAATAACTTCTAAATTATGACGTAAAATTAATTTAATTGTTTGATTTTCTAATTCCTGTTCACCGATAGCAATAGTAATTGGAATTCCTTTAATTTGACTTTCACTTTTTTTATAAGAAAAACTTTTATTATCATCATTTATTAGTGTTCGAAAATGAGAACTTAAAATTTTATATACTTTTTCAATAAGTATTCTAACTTTATCACTTTTAGGAGCTAAATTTAAAATCATAATCTGATGTGGGGCAATTGTTGGTGGTAATACTAAACCTAAATCATCACTATGTGCCATAATTAGCGCACCAATTAATCGTGTTGAAACTCCTCATGATGTTTGATATCCCAATTCTTGTTTATTATCTTTATTACTAAATTTAATATTAAATACTTTCGTAAATTCTTGACCAAAATAATGACTAGTGCCAGCTTGTAATGCTTGTCCATCTTGCATCATACTTTCAATTGTATATGTTATTTTTGCTCCAGCAAAACGTTCATGAATAGTTTTTGCTCCCACAATAACTTTTATTGCCAAGTATTGTTCAACAAAGTCAGCATATAATTTAATCATTTTTAAAGTAAACGCTTGTGCTTCTTCATCATTATTATGAATGGTATGTCCTTCTTGTCATAAAAACTCACTAGTTCTTAAAAATGGTTTTGTATTTTTTTCTCATCGCATAACATTACATCATTGATTATATAATAATGGTAATTGTTTATAGGAACTAATTATTTTTGCAAAATGACGACAAAATAAAACTTCAGAAGTAGGACGAATAATTAATTCTTCTGATAATTGATTATTACCAACTTTAGTTGCTGTTACACATTCTGGTGCAAAACCTTCAATATGATCTCTTTCCACTTGAAATGCTTTTTGACTAATTAACAGTGGCAACATTACGTTTTCAATATTTAAAAGTTTAAACTTTTGATTTAACAACTGTTGAATGTTTTCTCAAATTGCATAACCACGAGGACGAAAAATGATGGTACCAGCAACTGAACCATTTTCAGCACCGTAATCACAAAGTTCTGCTTGTTTAATAACATCAGTATACCATTTTACAAAATCAATTTCTCTTGCTGTAATATTTTTATTTTTTGCTTGATTCATAATCATTTATTCACCTTTCGTTGATTGACTTTTATGTCATTTTCAATAATTTGGATAATTTAAAGCATCTAATACTTTACTTGCTTGTTCTGATTCTAATACTTTTCCTAATAAATAATCAACTTTTAAACCTTTTAAAACAATAATTTCCGGAACATTAATAATACCACGAGCTAAAATATTTTTAATACCTAAAATTCTTAGATAATGCAAACAAATAATAACATCAACATATTTACTAAAATTAAAAGTAACTTGTTCTAACAAATTTGAAGTTAAAACTACATAGTCAGGTTTAAAATGATTAATTAATTTAAAATTATCAATATGACGTAAATCATGAGTAAAAGAAATTTTAATTTTATTACTACGAATAGTTTTAATAATCGTATCATATTTATTTCAACTATTAATTTCACCAATATCTTGAAAATCAAAAATTAAATCACAATTTTCAAAAAGAACTTTTCGTCTATTAACAAGCGTCATCAATTTTGTTAAAATAGTTCTATCTTGTAATTCAATTAAACTAACAGGAAAAATAAGATTTTTTTCTTGTTTTAATTTTGCAAATTTTTCAAATGCTTTGATAAATAAAGGTTCATTTACTTTTCATCATAAACCTGAATCTTGAATATTACGCATTAAAACAAGAAATGAATCGTAATAAGAGTTTTTAACAAAATTTCATCAAGCATAATAACAATTTGGTTCATTTGAATTATCACTTTTATATACTGGTCTAATACTAACAGTCAATAATTTTTCCATTTGTTCTGACTGTAAAAGTGAATAATGGTTATAATCAGGATAATTTAAAATATCATTTGTTTTCAATTTGATTTCAATTAAATCTTTAGTTTGTACTATTTCTAATTGATTTTTATCAATAATTTGATTATATAATATATAAACGTTTGAAGCATCAGTTTTAGCTGTTGCATAAACACATAAAATCTGACTTTGAATTTGTAAATAACTACTTTTTTCTACTAAATTACGCTTAATATAACTATTTATTTTTTTTTGAAATCGATATAAATTTATTTTTTTATTTATTGAATAAATTAAAAATTGACCATCATAATACTTGCAAATAATAGTATTATCTAATCCTAAAGTTATTTTACTATAATATGAAATCAATAACTCCATTCGTTCAATATTATTAACCGTTAAAATATTTTCTAAAGCTAAATAATTTTTTATTTTTATTAAAATCATATATTCAAATTGACTATTTGTTTTTTTATTATATTTTTTTTGACTAAAATTATCTAAAATACTTTGTACAAAAGCTGATTTTACTACTGTTAATTCACTTTGTTGTAAAATAATTGCTTGTGAAATCGCAAAACGATTATAACGAATATTACTTTGCATTTGACCATATAAAATTTTATTATTACTATCAAAATAATCAATTGATAAATCATAAACAATGACTTTGTTACCTAACTGAAAAGAAACTGAAAAATGACATGGTTCAAATGGTACTTTATTTACTAATAAATCCTGAATAAAAATTTCAATTTTTACTTTAGTTTTACGATTCATCATTGCTTTAAAAACAAATAATGAAATTCGTTTTTTACGATTTAAAACTTCCAATCGTTCTGAAAAAGTAATAACTTCATTTTTTAGATCAATCTTTAATGGAACTAAACTTAACAAATCACCATGAATAATATTATAGTATTGGTTATTACGATGATTTAAATGTATAAATAAGATAATTATTATTGTCATAAAGGGAATTAAAGCAATAATGACAATAGCAGATCAACGCATAATTTTTTACCTCCATTTATTTAATCGGAACCTAAACTAATATTACCATTATTTCCTTGAAATAGTTTTAACTTTAATCTTTGATTATCAACATATAATTTAGCTAAACGAAACATTTTACGATCCTTAACTAAAATTCAATCAATAGCAGTAACTGGAATTGGTTCATATATTTGAACACGATTAGTATCAATATTTAAACCTCAATCTTTAGTAGTACTTTGAAATAATTTATGAATATCAACAGAAATAATAGCAATTTTATTAATATCAACATGTTGTTCGGCACATCACTTTCAAAAAAAATGACGTGTTGAACTACCTAATTCTAATTCTAAATAAGTAGCATGTTCTAAACAAGTTCAAACAGTATATTCTTGTTTTGGTAACAATTTAATTTCTGAACTAGGTTTAATTCCTTGTTCTAATATTAATGTAATATTACTAACATCAGTATAAAAAAATAAATTAAAAATATTTTTGCTTTCTAAATGTTTAATAATTTGAATCGTTGATCTTCTTCTAAAATTTAAAAAAATATTATTACGTTTTTTATTACTGGTCGAAATAGCAGCTTGATTAGGTTTTTTTTGTTTTCTAAATCTTTTAAAAAAAGAAGATTTTTTTTCATTGTCCTCTGATAACTTAGAAATATCCAAATTAGGTTGATTTTCATCGCTAAAATATTCTTTAATTTTTTTAATTCGTCGACTTCAACCCATAAACTGTAACCACCTTATTATTAATATTTACTAATTATACTAAATTTTTTTAAAATAATGGTGCTAAAATTCGAAGCAGTAATAAAAATATACCTCGATAAGCAAAACTACGTTGTAATAATGGATTAATAATAATTAAACTAGAATGAATAAAATCATTTTCAAATGAAATAGATAAATCACTATTAGTTTTCTTATCATAAACAATTACTAAAGTTTGATGATCTGAATAAAGACTACGATAATCAAGGTTAGTTGAACCAATAATAGTAATATTATCATCAAAAATACCAGATTTAGAATGATTAAAAACATTATTATATTCATAAATTTTAACTCCTGCTTCAATTAATGAATCATAATAAGTTCTTGACATATCTAATGAAAAGAATTTATCAGTAATGCCAGGTAATGATAATCTAACATCAACACCAGAATAAGCACTATTACGTAAAGCAGTAATTAAATCACTAGTTGGAACTAAATATGGGGTACTAATTCACACCCGTTTTTTAGCATTACTAATAAATTTAATAAATAAATCTTTTTGAATCGTTTCTTTAGTTACTGGCCCATCATCAATTACTTGCACAATAATATTATTTGTAACTTTTTGTTCAGGGCTTTCAGCAGTAACATCAAGAATATTACCAGTAATAAAATGTCAATCTTGTCTGAAAATTAAATCAAGTGATTTAACAGCTTCACCAACAATCCTAATTTGGGTATCTCTTCAAAAACCATACTTTGCAGAAAGAAAAATATAATTATCTGCTAAATTAATTCCTCCAGCATAACCAATGTTACCATCAATAATAATATCTTTACGATGATTACGAAAATTATAATTTCCTGTCATAAATGGTAATCTAACTGGTGAAAACTTATGAATAATAATCCCCATTTTTTTCATCTTTCATATTTTATATTTAGATAAACCAAAGTATGAACCAACAGCATCATAAATGATATAAACTTTAACTCCTGCTACAATTCTTGCTTTTAAAACACTAATAATTACTTCTAATAACTCTCCTTCACTAAGGATAAAATAATTAATAAAAATATAGTTTTTTGCTTGCTTTAAATCTTCAATTAATTTAACAAATTTATTAGGACCATTATTTAAAATCTGAACATCAGTATTATTATAAAATGGTCGATGTGAAATCCTTGTTGTATAATTAAATAATGATAAAGCATCTTCGCTTAAATTTAATTTTTTTAATTCTAAAATTTTATTAGCAAAAGTTCAATCTTCCTGAGTATAAAAATAACTATTTGTTTTTAAATAGGTTTTCTGTTTGCGACGATAACGATAAGGTCGACCAAAAGTTCAGTATAAAAAGATACCAATAATTGGTAAGCATAAAGTAACCATAATTCATGATAATTTTGCATCCTGCATGCGATTAGTAATAAAAATAATAATACCAGTGAGAATAGTTAAAGTAATAATTATTAATAAAATAATCCATGAATATTTAATATAATTAAATATAACAAAAACTATTGTTGCAATCAAAGCAATATATAAAATTAATGATAAAAGTAAATTTACTTGTTTACGCATAATTTCTCCTTCAAATAAAGGTAGTTCTTTCTTAAATTATATCTAATTATTAATAAATTTATTACTTAAAAATAAAAAAAGCATTAATTGCTTTTTTTAATAATAATGGCGGAATGGGAGAGATTCGAACTCTCGCGACAGTTTCCCGTCCTAACTGATTAGCAATCAGTCCTCTTCAGCCTCTTGAGTACCACTCCAAAATTATAATAATTATTTTTTACAACTATTATTATAACTTTAATTTTAAATTTTACTATGTATTTTTTAAATATTTTTAAAAATCTTGTTTTTCAAAATTAAATATCACTATTTTTTAAATAAAATACTAAATTTAATACAAATTTATTTATTATTTAAAATTACTTATTGATAAATTTAAAAACTAATTTATACAACACAAACATTACACTGATAATTTTCACTATCTTCTAAAACTTCCTGACGAATACGAACATAATAAATTGATGAGCAACCTTTTTTAAAAGCTCTAATATATGCTTTATTTAAATCACGTGTTGTTGCTTTATCAGTAATAAATAAAGTTAAAGAAATTGCTTGATCAACATGCTGTTGGGCAGCAGCAACAATATCAATAATTGGATTAGGACCCAATTCATAACCCCCTGCCCTATAATAAGTTAAATTATCATTGTCAATTTTATAAGCTGGAACATAAACACGACCTAGTTTTCCTTCTTTACGGACTTCAACAGGAGCAACTACTGGCTGCAAACTTGGTGTACATGAAGATAAATAACTAATTGAACCTGTAGGTGCTACTGCCATTAAATGTGAATTAGCCAATCCCGTTGTTTTAATTTTTATTACTAATTCTTTTCACTGTTCTTGTGTTGGAATCATAATATTATATTTTTTAAATAATTCTTGTATTTTTTTTGTTGCTGGAGTTCATTTATCTTTCTCACATTTTACATATTTATCAAAATATGAACCATCAGCAAATTTTGAAACTTTAAAACCACTAAAACTTCCAAATTTTAATGCTAATTTATTAGATGCACTAAAAGCATGATAAGCCATAATATAAAAGAAAATATTAGTAAAATCAATTGCCTCTTTTGAATTATAAAAAATATGATTTGTTGCTAAAAAACCATGTAAATTCATAGCCCCCAAACCTAAAGCATGATTTTTTTTATTACCATATGCAACAGAAGGGGCACTAGAAAAATCACTACTTCTAGAAACATGATCTAATGAATGAATTGCTTGATAAATAACCTCACCAAATTCACTACCACTCGCCATTACTTTTGCAATATTAATACTTCCTAAGTTACAACTAATATCTTCACCAATTTCTTTAAAACTTAAATCACTATTGTACTCACTAGCAGTACTTACTTGAATAATTTCACTACATAAATTACTCATAACAATTCTACCAGGATGTGCATTATTTTCATTGACAGTATCATCAAATAATAAATAAGGATATCCACTCTCAAAATGTAATTCAGCAATCATTTGAAACAGCTTGCGAGCACTAATAAAAGTTTTAGTAATATTAGGATTTTTTAACATATGATAATATTCTTTAGTAATAGAAATATCTGTCATTGCTTTACCATAAACTTTTGCGATGTCATAAGGACTAAAAAGTGCCATTTCTTCGTTATTCTTAGCCAATTCAAAAGTAATATTAGGAATAACTACTCCTAATGACATTGATTTAATACGAATTTTTTCATCAGCATTTTCGCGTTTTGAATCTAAAAAAGACATAATATCTGGATGATGAACATTTAAGTAAACTGCTCCTGCTCCTTGTCGTTGACCCAATTGATTAGCATATGAAAATGAATCTTCAAGAATTTTCATAACTGGAATAACACCTGTTGCTTGATTTTTAATATTTTTAATTGGTGCTCCAAATTCCCTTAAATTTGTTAAACACAAAGCAACACCACCACCACGCTTTGATAACTGCAATGAAGTAGTAATAGCACGAGCAATTGATTCCATATTATCTTCAATTCTTAATAAATAACATGAAGTATACTCACCTCTTTGCTTTTTTCCAGCATTTAAAAAGGTAGGAGTTGCAGGTTGAAAACGACCAAACATAATTTGTTTTAAAATTTTACTAGCATGATTAATATTACCATCAGCAAAAAATAAACTATTCATAACAACTCTGTCTTCATAATTTTCTAAATACTGTTTACCATTAAAACTTTTTAAAGCATAAGAATTATAAAATTTTAAAATACCCATAAAACTTGCAAATTGATGATTAAAACTATATGCTTCCTTTGTTAATTGTTCAATTTCTGCAATTGTATACTTATTAATTATTGCTTCATCATAATATTGGTTTTTAACTAAATAGTCAATTCTATCCTTAATTGTTTTAAATTCCATTAAATTTGGTTTAATATGATTTTTCATATAAGATTGCGCTGCTTGTAAATCAAACTGCGCATTATTACTAGTTTTTGCTTTAGCATTGAAAGTAACATATTCATCATTTTCCAAAGTGCCAGATAAAGTATTTATTTCATTATCATTTTTATGTTCTTTTTCTCAAAAGTCTACTAATATTTTTTTGATTGTTGTTACATCATTATGAGTTCCTAATAATTCAAATTGAAAAAGTAATGGAACATTTAATTTTTTTGAAAGAATTGGTCCAGCAATTGCAAAAGTATCACCAAAATTAGTATTGCCTGAAGCAATAACACCACGACAAAAATTACGATTTTGTTTATTATTAAGAAATTTAATTACTTGTTTCGGAACTGCCCCTTCTTTAATATCACCGCCCCCACTATATGTTGGCGTTATTAAAACATAGTCTTTATCTACTAAAATTTCTTCTTCTAAATCGTGAGGAATTCTTGAATTTAAAACCTCTAATTTTTGAATAAAACGATGAGTATTGTTTGATAATGAAGAAAAATAAACAACATGAATTTTTCCTTCTGGTTTTATTATTTCTTGGTTTGAAACTTTCACAACATCATTATGCATACTTATATTCTCCTTTAAAATTAAAATTCTCAATCTCTATCTTCGGTTTCTTCAGTAATACCCATTACATAAGATGAACCATTACCTGAAAAAAAATCATGATTTTCATCAGCACGTGCCGATAATTGATTAAAAATTTCTGGCTTAATTCTTGTCTGTTCTTCACTAAAAGGTGAATCATATCCTAAATTTTGTAAAAATTTACCAGCATTATATAAACTAAACTTGATCGCATCTTCAGCTAAGTTAAAATCTTGATACAATTCTATTAAATATTCTTTTTCTAAATCAATTAATTTAAACAATAAATCAAAAACAAATTTTTTCATTTCCTCTTGTTTTTCTTTAGATAATTTTTCAACTTTTCTTTGATATTTATAACCACTATAATAATTATGAATAACTTTATCACGTAAAATTAGTCTAATAATATCAGAAGTATTAGGCAACTTACCACGCGCAGATAAATAAAATGGTAAATAAAAGCCACCATATAATAAAAAACCTGGCATTAAAGCAGCAGCTACTTTTGATTTTAAATCATCACCGCTTGTATAATAAGGAATTAATGCACGTGCTCTTGCTTGTAAACTTTCATTATTAATAACTCATTCATGAGCAGTTTCAATTTGTTCACTAGAACATAAAGTTGAAAAAATTGTTCCATATGAACGCGCATGAACTGCTACCATAAAAGCAAAGTTTGTATAAATAACTTGCTCATGATCTGTTAATGAATTAGGAATTTGTGCAATATCACCAACTGTTGCTTGAATTGTATCCAATAAAGTTAAACCAGTAAATGTTCTTATTATTAACTGTTGTCATTTTGGAGTTAATGTTTTTCAAGAAATTAAATCATTAGATATCGGAATTTTTTCTGGTAATCAAAAATTTTGCGTAATACGATTTCAAACCTCTAAATCTTTCTCATCATTCATTACATTTCAATTTACAGAACGCATTTTACCATTAAAATTATTCATAACATATTCTAATGGTGATTGTGATTGCTGAAAATAATTATTATCTTTTGCCATTACAACTTACCTTTCTACATTTTTAAATAAATTAACTTCATAATTTTAAAAATGTTATTTCATTAATTAAAACAACTAAAAACATCCCTTATACTATATAAAGGATGTTGACATCTTTAAAAATTATTTCTTAAAAATTACAAATATTTAAAAATAAAAGTAATCATTAAAATAAAAATAATTATTAATTCACACCCAGGAATATAATACTACTTAGAAAATTAGACCGGTCTACTGGCTTAGTTTCATCTTACTAGTTACCCTTCTCAAAGTTTTATCTTCAATGGTTTTGTAACGTTTATCAACATCACAGTTGCTGGTACAGCAAAGAATTTTCATCTTTTTCCCAAACATCTAAAGTCCGCTTGTTAATTTAGTTGTATAAATATTCTACTACAAGAAAAACAATTTTGTTAAATTATAAATACATTATTATATATTTTTTTAAACCTTAATTATTATTTAGTAAAATTTTTAATGTTAAAATAAATGTATAATATGAAGTATAATAATTTTTCTTTTAATAAAATAATAAGTAAAAAAAACTTAAAAATTAATCTTTCGGTTTTATTGTTAGTAACTTTTTTTCAACTTTTTGTAATTGTTTAATAAAATCATTAATAGTGCCGTTATTTCTAATTGTAAAGTCAATATCCTTATTTAAAATTAAATATTTTTTTTGTTGACTTAATAGTGCTATTACTTGTAAATCATTAACATTATCACGAATTTTTATTCGTTGTATTTTTTTATCTTCTTCAGCTTCAATTAAAATAACTTTATCAACTAATAAATTTAATTTTGCATTAAATAATACTGCACAGTCAATAACAATTAATGACTGTTGTCCTTTATTACGAATAATATCCTCCTCAACAATCTTGATCATTGTTGGTCAAATGATATTCTCTAACTTACGTAAAATCTTAGGATAATAAAATGCCTCATAACGTAATTTCGCTTTATTAATTGTTTTATCACTATTAATAAATGTGTCACCAAACTCATTAATTAATGCTTTTTTTGTTTCTTTTAATGTATAAATATGTTTAACGACTTTATCAACAAAAATAACATATGCACCCTTGTTTTGAAAAAAATTTGTAGCAGTTGTTTTACCAACACCTGCTTCACCAATAATACCAATAATCATGAATTCACCTTTACTTATATTCAATTTGATAACTTGCAAGAATCCCAATCATTGCTGCATTATCAGTACAATATTCTAATTTTGGAACAATTATGTTTAAATTTGAGTATTTAACTTTTAAGTTCAATACTGCTAATCTTAATTGTTGATTAGCACTAACTCCTCCAACTAACACTAAAGTTTTGGGATTGTATTTTTTTAATGCTATTTCAATCTTATTAATTAAGACTTGAATAACTGTTGTTTGAAAAGAACTTGCAAAATTATTAACTTGTAAATTATTTTTTTCTTTATTTATAATATTAGCACAAGCAGATTTTAAACCACTAAAACTAAAATCTAAACTATTATCATTTTTTGGTAATGGTAATTTATAAATTGGTTTTCCTAATTTAGCAATTCGTTCAATTTCAGGACCACCCGGATATTTTAACCCTAACATTCTTGACACTTTATCAAAACATTCGCCAACAGCATCATCTAATGTTTGACCAAGAACAGTAAAATTTAAATGTTGATTTGCCAACATTAACTGGGTATGACCACCACTAACTAATAAACCAAGCATGGGAAACTGTCATTCATTTTCAATTATAGCAGCATATAAATGACCAACTAAATGATTACATGGCAATAATGGCTTTTCTAAATAAGCAGCAATAGTTTGTGCTATAACTTTACCAACATGTAAGCAACTAACAAGACCAGGAGTACTAGTATAAGCAATAAAATCAATATCTGTTAGTGAAATCTTTGATTTTTTAATTGCCGTTTGTAAAACGATAGCAATATTTTCACTATGGGCTCTCGCTGCTAGTTCAGGAACAACACCACCATATTGTTGATGAAGTTTAATTTGTGAAGCAATAATATTGCTTAAAACTTTTTTATCTTTAATAATTGCAACACTAGTTTCATCACAACTAGTTTCGATTGCTAAAATTATCATTAATATCCCCTTCTTTATAGAAAACAACCGCTGATTCTAAAGCTAAAATCATCATCTTTTTAAAACTAGTTTCACGTAATATTGATGACATTGACTCTCCAGTGACAAAAGAATCAGAAATTGTTAATAAACAAGCAGCATTTTTACCTAAATATTTTGCATTAACAAATAAAGCAAAAGATTCCATTTCTACTGCCAAACATTTTTTAATTAACGGATTTTTTTTATAATCATCATTAACTCGATAAAAGACATCACTTGAATGTACTAATCCTGATTTTAAATTTATTTTTTCACTTATTAAGTGTGAAGACTTTGCAATATTATGTGCACTAAATTCGCTATCAATTCTTTGTGCTACTTTACTAATAATTTTACTAATGCTATCACTAGCTGCAATTTTACTGTTATCAATATTAGCAGCATATTTAGCAAAAGTTGATTCACTATATGCTGTAGTAGCATTAATAATATCATAAACCTTAATGTCTTTTTGATATGAACCAGCACTGCCAACTCGAATAATACAATCAACATTATAAAATTTATATAATTCATATGAATATATTCCAATTGAAGGCATACCCATACCACTAGCAGCAATAGTAACATCACATCCCTTATATTTTCCAGTAAACATTAACATATTGCGAACATCATTTATTAGTTTTCAGTCTTGTAAAAAATTAGTAGCAATATATTTAGCACGTAATGGATCACCAGGCATAATTACTACTTTTGCAATCTGTTTACGAGTAGCACTAATGTGAGGGGTTGGAATCTTTTCTTTATTATCCATATATTCTCCTTTTTTAAATAATAATAGTTATTATAATATATTGTTAACTTAGTAACAACCTTAATATTTTTAATGATTAATTTTTTAATTTCAAAAATTAAAGGTGATCTTATAACTTCATCAGACTAATTAAAGAATTAAACAATGTCAATACATATTGAAAAAATCTTTTAAATACTATTAAATAATATTTTTTACAACAAATACTTTACAAATTACTTAAATTTATATATTTTTTTAACTTATTACTTTATTTTTAAAGCAAATGAGTTTTTGTTTTGAAAGAAAATAAAGTCAAATATATTTTCAATTTTTATCAACCTTAATCTTTTAAAAATATCAAGACATTAAATGAAAAAACAGCAAATTCTTAATTCAAAACTAATAAGTTTATTATAACTAATATTTCAGATTAACAGTTATATATTGCATATCATTTTAAACAAACTTAAAATTATAAGTAACTTCTTAAATTTAAGAAGTTACTGGGAAAAACAAAAAAGGAGATTTTTATAATGAAATCACTAATAACAACATTAAGTATTTTAACATTTGCAACAACAACAGGAAGTTTAAGTAATATCTTAAATATAACTGCACAAAAAAATAGTATTAGTACTAATTCTATTGCAACTAAAACCGAACAAAATACCATTTATATTGATAAATTTGGTAAAGAAGCAACAACTAGTAAAAAGAATTTAGTAGATCTAGACATCAAAGAAATTGTGCAAATTGGATTTTATCAAAATGAAAAAGGAAAAATCCAAGCAGTCAAAATGCCAAAGACAATTGAAAAACTACCTAATAAGTTACCAGCAGAAATAACAAGTACAAAAGATATGTTTGCTGATGCAATATCATTTAATCAAGACATTTCACAATGAGATACTTCAAATGTCACAAATATGAGTAGAATGTTTGTTGACGCAGAAAAATTTAATCAAAATTTATCATCATGAAATACTAAAAATGTCACAAATATGAGTGAAATGTTTGGTGGCACTGATGAATTTAATCAAGACATTTCACAATGAAATACTGCCAAAGTAAAAGCAATGAGTTTTATGTTTTGTAATGCTTGAAAGTTTAACCAAAATCTTTCAGGATGAAATGTAAAAGAAGTAACATATTATAATAATTTTAGTACCAACTCAGGAATTGTTGATTCTAACAAATTACCTAAATTTAGAAAATAAAATTTTTAATTTTAACAAAATAAGTGATAATTTCAAATAATTAAAAAATTTAAAACAATATATTAAATATTTAAAATGCCTTTGATGTAGCAAAGGCATTTTAAACAAAGTTAATTATTAAATTAATAATAACAATGTTTTATAAAAATAAATCTTTCTTAATAAGAAAATAATTTCCTAATGGAAATAAAAGAAAAGGTACTATCAACATTACTGGATATTGTCATGCAAAAGCTAATGCTTTAATAGGTAAAAGTGGTGCTTTTGCTACTATTGTATCACCAGGAGCAGGATTTACAGATGGAACATCTCCAAAGACAAATGAAGAATTAAATAAAGAAGCAATTGTAAAATACTTAAAATACTTAAGATTTTCACTCCCAGGTATAACAGAAAATAATACTACTGTTTTACATACAATAAATACTACTGACACACCTGCTGCCACTGAAAGCGCAAGAATTGATTTATTAAAACCACCAATAAAAGTTCAATTAATTGATGCTCAAAGTAATGCTAATAATATTAAACCAACATTATATAAAACCAGATATCCAAATTCTTGAAGTTTAAAATCCTGAAATCTAATGGGAAAAATAATTAATTGAATAATAAAAGCTGCAAGATACAATATTAAAATTGAAAAAATTAAAACAAAAAGTTTTGAATTTAAAATACTTTTTCTAGACATTGGCATTGTTAATCAAGAAGCTAAATAACCTTTATCAATTTCTTTAGAAATTAAAATATGATTTAAAATCAAACTAAAAGTAACAATTAATATTAAACCAGGAATACCAAAAAAACTCACATTAAGATAAGCCATAGCACCGATTCCACCTGAACCTGATGATCCATGGTCTAGACCAGTTCATGTCATTGTTGGAGCAAGATAATTTTGTGTTAGAATTGGTACTATTATAATACACAAAATTATAAAAAATATTATTAATGGAATCCTAACATTTTTAAACTGTGATTTAACAAATCTAAAATTAATCATTAAAATCTACCTCATCTTTATAAAATTTAATAAAATGTTCTTCTAGACTAAACGGTAACTCTTTAAAGTTATCAACTTTATAAATTGATAATTGTTTTAAAAATTTATCAACATCGCCACTTAAAACATTAACTTTAATAACTTTTGTTACATCATTTTTTTCAATAATGTCTCATTTTTTAACTAAAAAAGCATTATAATCTGTCAATGTCGAAAATTTAATTTCATAATTTTTCTTAGTAGCATTTACCATTTCTTTAATTGATACCTCAGAAATTATTTTGCCTTTTTTAATAACAGCAACTTTATCACATACATTTTCAATTTCACCAAAAATATGAGAACTCATAAATATTGTTGCCCCTTCTTTTTTAGAGTTTCTAACTAAAGTATTAAATTTTTCCTGCATTAAAGGATCTAAACCTGAAGTTGGTTCATCTAACACCAAAAGTTTTGGTTTATGCATAAAAGCTGAAATAATAGCTACTTTTTGTTTCATACCCTTAGACATTTTTTTAATTTTTCTTTTGGCATCAAGTTCAAAATAATTAATTAATTTTTCAACATATGCTCAAGAAATATTTTTTCTAATATCAGCAACTATTTTTAAATAATTAATTCCTGTCATATATTCAGGTAATGTCACCTCACCAGCTAAATAGCCAAGCGATTCCATAATTTTTTCTGTCTCTGTTCAACAATCATAATTTAAAATTTTTGCCGAACCACTATTTGCCTTAATAAAACCTACCATTTGTCTAATAACAGTAGTTTTTCCAGCACCATTAGGACCAATAAAACCATAAACTTCACCTTTATTAATTGAAAGACTAACATCAAAACAACCAATATTTGGAGAATATTCTTTAGTTAGATTTTTTAATTCAATGATACTCATCTTTACCTCCAAACTAACTTAATGATATATATGTAAAATAATAACAATAACATAAATAAAATAATGAAACATATTTTTAAAATAAACCATTTATGCTTATTATTTTTAATAACTGTCATATAATTTTTTATTTATTGAAACTAATATAAACTAAATTCACACATTATTATTGCTTTATTAAAAATAATATCATATTTTTTATAAAAAAAATATTTTTTTATATATTAGTAATAACTTTTATATTTAAAAGTTAATAATGAGTTCAGCACTTCTTTCATCTATATAGTTAGCAATTGCTAACTATTAACTAAACTAAATATTTCCCAACTCACGAAAACGAAATGAAGTTTTATTCAATTTCTTTAATTCTCGTTTATTTAAATTATAAATAATTATTCCTGAAATTAAACCAACTAAAACACAAATAATTGCAATAATTAATAAAATTTGAATTCCTTGTAATGAATAATTACGATGACCAGCAACTACATAAGAATTACCTGGTAATTTCCCAATTGCAGAAGCAACATAATTAAACCAAGCATCTGGCGTAAAAGCAATTCAAGAAATTAATGAAATTGTACTAGCATAACTATTTTTTTCCATCGGTAATTCTCCAACTTGCACAAATCTTAATGTCAGTAATGCCCAACCAATACAACCAATAAATAAAAAAAGCAAACACATTATAAGTTGAAATAAAACTTGAATTGCCTTTGAAGATTGTAAAAATCAAGCATTACCTCAACCAGGAATAAGTACATATAAACAACAGGCAATCATTCCTGCTAATAATAAAAATACTAATCCTAAAACATAAGAATTTCATTTATCAGCTCAACGACCAATTGGATTAGCAACTAAAAATCTTAATCCATATGAACGAATACCACCAAGCACAGTTACAATACCAATGGTAACACCAACTTCTGTTAGCGCATCTTTCATATAATATGCAAAAGTAGATTGAAACATATACATCCCAAAAACAAAAATTCCACAAAGCCAAACTCGTAGAAATTTCATTGGTTGAAATAATGTAATTATTTTTTCCTTTCAAATAATTTTTGATTGTTCACGTTTTTTATTAGGAATAAATATTAAAACTAGCAATGCCATTACCAAAACGATACTACAAATAAAATAAGCAAAAACTAAAAATGGGATTTTTGTAATAAAATCATCTTGACCATATTTATTTTGTAAATTCTTAGTTAAAATTGTTATTCCTGTTGCAATACCAGCAATAAAAATCAAACCAAAAAATCCCAAAATTGTTCCTTCCAAGCCATAGGCAATTCCTTGTTGTTCTTTTTTTACATTTTGTGATACTAATTTTCAAAGTGGTGCTCAAAATAGTCCAGCAATAGAAATACCTCAAATTATATAAATACTATACAATTGAATCATTCGTACATCTTTAGCCATACTAAGTTGAATTGTTAATGTTCATCATAAACCACACAAACCAGTTATTAAAAGTGATACTACCATAATTTTTTTGGCACTAAAGCGATCAGCAAGTCAACCACCTGGAATTCTAGAAATAAGAGCAACAAAACCATAAATAGCAACAACAAAATCAAATTCATCTTGGTTTAAACCAAGATACTGATTAAAATTAGGAATAATATATCGTAAATAAAGAACTCCACTAAAAACAAATAAATCAGATAATGCTAAAATAGTTATAATTAAAATAGTTCTATTATCTAAACCATGTGTAAATTTTTTTCAACACTTATTTAAAAATGTTTTCATTATTTATTTTTTCGCTTTCACAATAATTTAGGATTATCACTAATATATCCTGCTACTTGTTCACCATATATTTTATTAACTTTTATTGCTTCATCATTATTATTAAAAGTCCATATATTTAATGGTTTTTTAATAGTTTTAAATTTAGTAATCATTTCAGCATCTAAAACAATGGAAATCGAAGGATGAAGATAATCAAATTTCTTAGCATACAATTCATTAAAATCATTTTTATTTTCAAATAAATAGCCTTTTTTTATTGGATATTTAATTTTATTGTCAATTTCCTCTAATAATTGTTGATTAAAAGAAGAAACAATAATTTCAGCGTTAGTACTTTTTTGTAATTTTTTAATTTCTGAAAAAATAATCATTAGTTCATCTTCAGTATATTTATGATTTATTTCTTCTTTAATTTCAACATTAATCATTTGATAATCTTTACTTAACTTTTCAATAAAATCATTAAATAATGGTGGAATTCAATCTTTATTATTTTTAAAAAAGTTCAAATTAATAATTTCTTCATAATATAAACTATTAACCTTACTTTTATTATTAGCAATTCTTTGAAAGGTATCATCATGAAAAATAATTACTTTATTATCTCTTGTTAAACGAATATCAAATTCTACTGCTTGACAAATTTTTAAAGCATTTTGAAAATCAATCATTCGATTTTCACCTTGTGCAGAACGAAAACCACGATGTGCTACTAATAATGGCATAAATATGAAAACCTCCTAATATTTTCTATCCTTAATCATTTTACACTAGACTCATTTTGTAATTAAAAAAAATAATTTTCCAGACAAAAATAAACTTATTATTGATAATATTGACATAATCTAGTTATCAAATCATGAACATAAGTATCACTAATTAAATTACAAATGATACTTTCTATAATTTCGTTCTGATATATCATTATTAACTAATAATTCATCAAAAGATTGATTTAATCAAATTATTTGTTCTGGTTCTAAAACATTTAAAACTTTCATTATCGTTTGTTGATTATAGATATCATTACTAAATTGTAAATCCTCACTATTCACTTCTTCTACTTCCAAATTAATTAATGAATTATTTATCATTTGTGCATTATCTATTTCATTAATTACTTTCTTTTGTTCTTTTCATACTTTCATTTTGACTTTTTATTTCATTATATTTTAGTTTTATTTTTTATTAGCTTGATATCACTTTTGACTATATTCTCGCCTTTTTGCTTTCGATACTTTTTTATCATTAAAATTCGCACTAATAACTATATTTATCGAATTATTCACTTTTATCCCCCTACTATAAAATAAAATAAGATGTTAAATTACAATTATAATTATCACCAACTAATAATTAATCAAGAGATTGATTAAATGAAGTTATTTGTTCTGGTTCCAAATTAGTTAATGAACTATTTATCATTTGTTCATTATTAATACTATCAAAATCAAATAAATCAAATGATAAATCCTCACTATTCACTTCTTCTACTTCCAAATTAGTTAATGAACTATTTATCATTTGTTCATTATTAATATCATCAAAATCAAATAAATCAAATGATAAATCCTCACTATTAATTTGATCTACTTCCAAATTAGTTAATGGATTATTTATCATTTCTTTATCATCTATTTGATTAATTACTTTGTTTTGTTCTTTTCTTTTTATGTTTTCATTTTGACTTTTTATTTCAAAAGTTTGTTTATATTTTTGTATTTTTTCTTTATTTGCTTGATATCATTTTTTATTATATTCTCGTTTTCTTGCTTTCACATCTGGTCTTTGATTATATTCTTGTTTTCTTGCCTTTACTTCTGGTTTTTGACTATATTCTCGTTTTCTTGCCTTTGCCTCTGGTCCTTTATTATATTTCCTTCTGTTTTATTTTTACTTCCAATCTTTGCTGGAGTTTTTGTCTTCTTGTCTTCACTTCAAAAGTTTGTTTATATTCTTGTACTTTTTTTATTGGCTTGATATCATTTTTTATTATATTCTCGAGTTTTTGCTTTCACATCTGGTCTTTGATTATATTTTTGTATTCCTGCCTTTACTTCTGGTTTTTGAAGATATTCTCGCTTTTTTTGCTTTCTTCGATACTTCTTTATCATTAATTTGTAATGAATAACTTGTAATGGCAGCTATATTTATCGAATTATCCATTTTTATCCCCCTATTATAAAAATAAATTCAATATAAATTTAGTAAGTTATTTTATCGTTTAGATTTATTAAAAGTAACACCCAATGCTTTTGGTGTTTTACTCCATTTTGATGTAAATACTAAAACTAATAATGATGCAACGAAAGGTAATATATTTCATATATCAGAATTATTAGATATTCAAGGAGCAATATTTGGCAAAAATGCAATTCTAGCGCCTGTTGTTTCAACAATGGCAAATAAAGTAGCACCAATCGTAATTAACGGTACTCTTCATTGACCAAAAATTAAAATTGCTAAAGCAATAAAACCATTACCACTAACTGTACCACGAAAAGTTTGACTAGCATACATTGGAAAAACGCCACCAGCAATTCCTGCTAAAAATCCTGACAATAATACAGCAACATAACGCTGTTTAATTACATTAATTCCAGCAGCATCAACTGCATTAGGATTTTCACCAGTTGCAATATGATGTAAACCTCATTTAGTATATTTTAAAATAATAGCAACACCAAGTAAAATTATAATTGCTAAAAATAAATATAAATTAAAAAATTCATTATTACCTATCTTTGGCAATTGATAAATATTTGTTAATGAAATGAAACCATTATTACCCGGTAATTGTACAACAAAAATAGCAATCGCTGCTGCTAAAATATTAATTGCAACACCAGAAATAATTTGATCAGATTTTAAAGTAACTGCAGCAAAAGCATGAAAACAAGCAAATCCCATTCCTGCTAATCCTGCGACTAATAAAGCAATAATTTGTGATCAATTACCTCAATTAACACCGATATTTTTTCCAAATGAAGAAAAAGCAAGGGCACCAATTGTCATCATTCCTTCAATTCCAATGTTAATAACACCAGCACGTTCTGAAATTAATCCAGATAGTGCACCAAGTACTAACACAACAAAAATTAAACTGGAATGTTCAAGAATTATTGTAAGTGCTTCCATTAAGTTATCCTCCCGTTCTTTGCATTTTTATTTCCATAATTGCTTGTTGTTCTTGTGCAAATATGTTATTAAATTTATTAGTAAACATTATTTTTTCAGTTGCTACTTTTTTTGTAAATTGTTCAGTTAGAATCTTAATATTACTATTAATTGGTATAATTTGATTTTTTAATTGTTGTCGATCAATTTTCTTTTTTTTGATTAATGTTTTAACTTTTATTTTATAATTTGTTTTTAGTTGATGTTTTGCTAAAATTAATTGTTTTTGTATTTCTTTATCATCAGTATTGGCAATTTGTTTTTTTAATAATTTTATTTCACTAATTAATTCTTTTCTTAATTTAATAATTTCTCGAAAAAGGTTGCATCTTAAATCTCTTACTCTTGATTTATCTAATATTGCTTTTTGTCTTCTTAATAACATTACTTCGCGAAGTAACTCTTGTTTATAATTATAAACAGCAGTTTCATATTTCATTTTCTCATTAATATATGTATTTAAACTTTCAGCATAAACTGCTTTTACCTTTTGTTGTAAATTATTTCAATTACCAATTTTTCCTTTTTTTCAAATTGCATTATATTGTTTATATATATAATGTGTTAAAGCTTTTTTTTCTTGGAAAAATTGTGCTCAAATAACACTTACTTTATCATTTTTATCATTAATTATTACTTGTAATTGCAAATTAATGTTATTATTAATTTTATTAATTTTTTGATTTAATTTTTGTTTTAATTCTTTAATCGCAAATGCTTCTTGACTTTTATTTTTAATTAATACACTATTATTTATTTTAATGTTATTATCTATTTTTTTATACTTTTGTTTTACTATTAACTGTTGATCATCTTTAGTTTGTGATAATTTTACGATTGCTTTATTATATTCTACTTTTAAATATTTGATTTGATCGGTTTTTTCTTGATTTAAAACTATTCTTAATTCCTTAATTTTTTTGCCATATTCATTTTTTATTTTAAAAGTTTCAATAAAATATTGATACATTTTACCAATAAAAGCATTTGTAATTTTACGCTTCTCTTTATCAAAAGCAATATTAAAGTAACGAAGCAAAAATTTAATTGGTTGCAAGCGTGATAATAAAACGGCACAAGCTGCTGAATAAATGATAACGCCAAAAATAATATCACCAGTTGCTGTTGGTAATGTTAATACTGAACCAATAGAACCACCACTTTTAATTAAACCTCAAAGAAAGGCAGCACCAACAACACCAATGGCATTAATTTGACCAACTAAAGCAACGGCGATACTATCAAAACCAATAGTTGGTAAATCATCAGTTAAAAAACTAATTGAAGGATTTTTAGCAATATAATAAATAACCGCCATTATTCCTGCCAATGATCCTGAAATAATAAATGAGATAATACTATAATATTTATTATTAATACCACTATAAAGTGCAGCAAATGGATTTAAACCTACTGTTCTAATTTTATAACCCAAAGTTGTTTTTTTCAATAAAAATCAGACTGTTATTATTAAAATAATAGCAATTAATAATGGCAATATACAATTATAACCATTGATACTCATACTCATACCATCATGAATAGTTGCTGAAGTGCCATGATCAGCATCATATAAATCCTTACTACTTTTAAATAATCATTTTATTAAGTATCAAATTGTTCAATTCAATAATATAGAAGTAACAACTTCATGAACATTAAAAAAAACTTTTAATAACACTGTTATTAATGCTACCAATATTGCTGCTAACATGCCAGCAAAAAGAGCAATAATTATCGCTAATGGTTGTGATAAATCATAACGAACACCAATGGCAATAACAACAGCTCCTGCTGCTAACATTTGTCCTGCAACTCCAATATTAAACATTCCCGAACGAAATGAAATAACTAGTGCCAAACCAGCAACGATATAAATTGCTCATCACACTAAAGTATTATCTCAGTTGTTAGCTGGCCAACTAGTAAAAGCATATGTTAATAACAACTGAAAATAAGTAAATGCATTTTGTCTTGAGCCAATTATCACAAAACAAGCAATAATTAAGCCAAAAATAATAGCGAACAAAGAACCCTTAAATTTAGTAAAACTACTATTCATTTCATTTGAACCAAGATATAAACGACTTCGTCGTTTTAAAACCCATGTTTTTTGTTTAAACATTATTATCTTTTCCTTTCGTTAACATCTTTTTTTGTTCCATCATCATTAATCCCAACTGTTCTCGAGTAACACTTTTAGCGCTAACATTACCAGCAATTTTACCAGCATGTAAAACGACAATGCGATCAGCTAATGACATCACTTCTGATAATTCATAAGAAATTAGTAATACTGCATTTCCTTGATTTTTTTCTTCAAGAATTCGACCATGAATATATTCAATAGCACCAATATCTAAACCACGTGTTGGTTGAGCAATAACTAAAATTTTATGTTTTCTTGTTAATTCTCTACCAACAACTGCTTTTTGTTGATTACCACCTGATAAACCACGAATTAAAGCAAAACCATTTTTGCTGCCACGAACATCATAATTATTAATAATGTTTTGGGCATAAGATTGAATAGCTTTATTACGAATTAAACCATGCTTAGAAAAGGGATACTGACTAATATTTTGTAAGACCATATTATCAATAACAGTATAGTCTAAAACTAAACCATACTTATGACGATCTTCAGGAATATGACTTAAACCATTTTTATATAAAGTTTGAATTGAACTGTGTTTCATATTTTTATTACCAAAAAAAATATTACCTTTTTCTGGTTTAATTAAACCAGTAATTGCCGAAATTAATTCAATCTGACCATTACCTTCAACACCAGCAACCGTGACAATTTCTCCCGATTTTACTTCTAAATTAAAATCAGAAAGACCTATTACTGATTTTTTGTTACCAATTTTATGAACAAATAAATTATCAATCTTTAATAATACTGGTCCTAATGCAACATTACCCTGATTTCTAACATCAACTAAATCTCTACCTACCATTAAGGTAGCAATTTCTTCTTTACTTTTACTATTAGCACTAAAAGTTTCAATAACTTTGCCCAAACGAATTACTGTTACATTATCGGCAATTTGTTTAACTTCTTCTAATTTATGACTAATAAAAATAATAGTTTTACCATCACGTCTAAGTTCTTCAATAATTACTAATAAACTAGTAATTTCTTGCGGTGTCAAAACAGCAGTTGGTTCATCAAGAACAATAATACTAGCACCACGATAAAGTACTTTTAAAATCTCAACACGTTGTTGCATACCAACACTAGCATTTTCGATCTTTAAATTGAGTTTAATGTCTAACTTATATTTTTTTGAAATTTCTAAAATTTTTGTTTTAGCTTTTTTATAATTAATTCATTGTCATTTATGAACTGGCTCACTACCTAAAATAATATTTTGTAAAATGGTAAAATTATCAACTAATTTAAAATGTTGATGGACCATACCAATTCCTAATTTGCCAGCTCTAATCGGTCCTGATATTACCACTTCTTTACCATTAATTTTAATGATACCTCTTGTTGGTTGATATAGTCCAAATAAAATTGACATTAGTGTTGATTTACCAGCACCATTTTCACCAACTAAAGCATGAATTTCGCCACTTTTAATTTTAATAGAAATATTATTATTAGCAATAATAGTATCTAAAAAAACTTTAGTAATGCCTTCCATTTCAACAGCATATTGTCATTTCTGTTCTCTAATATTTATTTGCATTTTATCACCCCTCTTAATTATTTAAATGGATTATATTCATCTTTAATACTATTAATTCAATAATCTTTATTTAAACTTAATACTTTTTGTCATCCATTAGAAATTTTATCTAACAAATCAGTAGTATTTTCTAATGCAACTAGTGGTGTATAAATATCTTTAGTACCATCCTTAATTGCTTTATTTGCTGCTATTCCAGTAAAATTAGATCCCCCTCGATATGGTGCATCATCAGTAAACGTTTGATCAGCAGAAGAATCACTTTCATGTTCTGGACTTTTATCGGTTCTACCAACTGCTTTCCAAAGCATAAATTTAATTGAACTAACTAAATTTTTTTCGGCAGAAGTAATAAATCGATCTGCCGATTGTGGATATTGAAGTTGCTGATCAGTGTCAACACCAATAATTTTACCTTGGCCTACTTTTTTTAATGATGATAATGTATCTTCAGTTTGTGGTCCTGCTACTGGAAAAATAATATCACTTCCCTGTTGCACAAGAGCATCATTAATTCCCTTTGAACTTTCTGAGCCTTGTGTAAAATTACCACTAAATTGTTTTCCTAATTTAATAAATTCAATATTTGGCAATGGTGAAGTAAAATTTGGATTTAAAATTTTAACTCATTGTAATAACTGATCTTTAATCGGATTAGTACTAGTTTTATTGTTAAAAAATTGAATTGCTCAATAATAACCATACATGTAACTAGTAACTGCTGGAATGTCTAGACCACCATAACTTGACATTTTTAAATTATTAAGTCCACCATATTCATTAGCATGGGCAGTTAATCAGATTGCTCCTGCTAATCCTGCTAAAAATCCTGATTGTTCTGCTTTATAAAGCAAACCTGCTAATTGTTTATTAGTTTTTGGTACTTCTCTATTGGGAGTATCACCATCAACAAAAATAAATTTAACTTTATGATTTAAAATAGTATTCTGTGCTTTAACTAAGGCATCATGATGTAAAAATCCCGAAGCAATAATTACTTTACTATTAATAAAAACAGCTTTACTATATGATGTCATTAAATTATCAAGTGTTGTTAATTGGGGATTATCTCAAGAAACTTCTACTCTTTTATTTTTATATTGTGGATCAACATAACTACTATGTGTTCAAGTATCAAATTCTTGTTTAAATTCTAGCGCAGCATTATATGATGATTCATTAAAAGAAGCATCATTAATAGTATGTCCATCAGTTACAACAGTTATTCGATAAATATTGGGATCATTAAACTGATTATTACAAGCAATGATTGGTAATACCATTATTAATGCTAATGATAAAGCACTAAATGTAGTAAAAATTTTACGCATACTATTATTCCTCCTAACAATTCTATAATATTTATATAAAAATATAAAAAAAAGAAAACAAAAACATTGCTTCCTTAATTCAATTACTCAAAATAAAATAATATAAAATAAAAATATGTGAAAATAAACTTTGAAAATAAGTGGTTGGGAATAATTTACTATTAAAAATACTATAACTACGTATACATTCAATATTAATTATTTTCTTATTTTCACAATTAAATTTAAACACTAGCTTCTCCTCATAATAGCATTTTTATCATTATACTAAGATAATAAAACTTATTCTTTAAAAATTCAATAAATAATTATGTATATTTCAGTAATATATAATAAAATATCATTAAAAATGTGGCTTATAAGTTTCAACAGTTTGATCAATATCATTTTTTCAAGCATTTTCTCATTTATCAGGAGTAACAACAGTTGCTAAATCATTAACTAATTTATTATAAACAGCAGTTACTTTTTCTGCCAAAAGTCAATAGTCATTACTATCTTTAATTAATTTATTATAAATAGCACTAATCGGATCATTATTAGCAATACCAAGATATTGATTACCACCTAATGCTGGTTGTGGTATACTGCCATTAAAATATTTTTCACCATCAGTAGCAACAATTACTGGTTTATTACTATCCCCATTATAATCTAAATTAAAAGAGTATCACAATCAAGTCGCAACAGATTTATGAATTCTCTTTAAAGCTGAAGTAATAAAGTTATCTTTAGCATAACTATATTGTACACTTTGATCAACATCAACCCCAATAATTTTTGCTTTACTATTAGTGCTAGAATTTTTAACAGTCGATACTAAATCAATCGTTTGTGCTCCAGCAACTGGCATAACAATATCATCTTTATAACCATCAATCAATTGTGATGTTATTGCTTTTGATGACTTGGTACCCGACTCAAAACTACCAGTAAATTGTTTAGCAATTTTATCAAAATGAATCTTAAATTTATTGGAAATAAAATCAGGCTCTGTAATTGCTATTTTACCTTTTTCACTTCTAAGTTCATTAGTCATCATTAACAAATCATGATTACTATTACGATATTGATTAAAATAATAAACACCTCAATAGTAACCCATCATATAACTAACAATAGTAGCAGCTGGTAAGCCACCAAAAGTTGACATCTTTAAACCATTGTCACCATAATATTCATGATTAGCAGCTAATCATATTGCCCCCGCTAATGCTGATAAAAATCCTGATTGTTCTGCTGAATAAGTTAAACATGCTACATCAATTGGATTTTCTAATTTAGCATCAACTAAAATAAAACGAACACCTAACTTTTTATATTGATTTTGAATAGTTGGTGTTAATGCACCAAGATGATTAAAACCAACAACAATAATTGTTTTAGCACCAGCAAATGTTGCTAAATTATAATTATTTTGTAAAGTTGAGACATTAGTATCTCGTGAAATAATTCAACGTGTTTTCATGGTTTTATTTTTTCACACTTCTTTACCTGGTAAATTACTAATTACAGCGCGATTATCATTAAATGTTTTAGTAAACTCCTCTGAACCTTCCAACACTTGTTGATTAAAAGCTTTATCAAATAAATCACCACCATCAGTAATTATCCAAACATCACCAATACTAGGAATAGTACATCCAATTAAACCAATTGATGTACTATTTATTAACAAAGTAACAGTTAATAATTTTAAAAAATATTTCATAAATTTCTCCTAGAAATAAAAAATTTAGTTATATTAAATATTAATAATACTTATCTTATTAAATTACAATATTTTATACTTTATTTTTACCATATTTTTCATCAAAATTAATAATTCCTTTAGTATACGCATCAATAATAATCCGTGCACAATGAACAGGGTTATACAAAATATTGGTTTTTAATTGTGAATTAGCCATTAATAATTTAATAAATAGTTCAAAATCATTTTCTTTTAACACAAAATCATGGGTAAAAATTTTTATATCATTCATGTCTACTAATAATGCTAAAAGAATTTTATGAACTATTCCTCACGAGGAATTTTTAGCATTACTTTCAATTCTACTAATTGTTGCCTGACGAACACCTACTAATTTCCCCAAATATGCTTGTGTTCAACCAAGCCTTAGACGAATACGTCTAATTTCTGCTTCAATTGCCATTTTATTCCCCTCTCTAATTTTAAATTATTCCCAACTTTATTATGTTATGAAACATTGGAAAAAGATAAATTTTATTCTATGTTTGCATAAAATATAATAAAATTAACATGGTGATATAAATGGAAAATCAATTAATCAAATATTGAGGAAAAAAAAGTTTTTTTTATATTAGTATTTTGTGATTAATCGCACAAATTATATTTATAGTAATAGCAGGAATTTTAATAACTATTACTAGTGAAAAAATAATTAATATTTTGTTAATAGTCGGCATCAACAGTTTAATTTTATTAATCTTGTTTGCTTTTTCAATTAACTATTATACTTTTGAAACAGTTTATCAAATTAAAATTAAAGGTAGTACTTTTCAAACTAAACTTTATCGTTATTGAATTATTTTATTTAGTTTTGGATGATTGATTTTTTTTACTTTAAATGCATTATTTATGTTAATTGAAAATGCCGTTTTTAAAAATAAACTTGATTATTTTAATACTTTAAATCATCATTGATGAATTTTACTTATTGTCACAATATTTAATGTTTTAACGATTGGTATTCATCGCCAATTAATGCACTATACCTTAACAAACTTACAATTACCCTGAAATAAATACAAAAGAAAATAATACCCTATTTGCTTTATTGTAGCATTAACTATCTTTCTTTTTCTTTGTTTCTCATAAATTTATCATATTTCTTGCACTAATTAAACCAAATAATGAACCACAAGCTAGCAACCCACCATTTAAACCAATAAAAACAAACGATAAACCCAATAATAAAGTTATTACACCATTACCAAGACTAGCAATACTTACAATAATTAATGGTAATAATGTAACAATAATTGCACCAATACCAATGGAAATACCAACAATATAACCAATTCTTTGTTCAACTGCCTTGCTTGAATTTATCATAACTAAAACAAAAATAAAAATACTATAAGTTATTAAACAAGCAATTAGGATCAACCATCCTAATCATTGAATAGTACTTAATCCAGAATCAAGTGCTTCTTGTAATCATTCTCCAAATTTTCATAATCACTCATAAGAACTTCCCATTAATCCTTTTAATGCAATCATGATTATTGAAACAACCATTACTGGCATTAATGTTGTTAAAAGTAAGTAAATCCCAATGTTAGATAATGTTTTTGAAAATTTTAACATCCTTATTTACCTCTTTATAATTATTATTTTATAATATTTAACTTTATTTTTAACATCTTAAAACTACAAAAACTAGAGAAGACTAACTAGTAATATGTATGTATTTATATATCATCTTAACATTTAGCAAAGATAAATCAACAATAATACGTAATTGTAGATAGTTGCTCAATAACTTTAAATTAACTTTTTTATTTTTTTTACTTGCAAAATAATTTATTACTAATTGTAAAATCTTAAAAAAATGTTAAAAATAATTACAAACTAAAGATAGTTTTTAACACATATTTTTATTTTTAAAAATAAATTTTAGTTTTAAAAGGAGAGAATTAGATGAAAAAAATACTAAAAATAATAAGTGGTTTAATTATTAGCACACCTACCAGTTTAAGCCTTATTGGATGTAATAAAAATGAAAATAGTTATGACTTAAGAGCATTACAAACAATACTTTGACAAGAATCAGCAGAAAGAAAAATATCTCTATTAAATACTTTTCGTGCTGCAATAAAACAATATGATGATGTTATAACAGCAAATAAGGAACATTTATCACTAGATGTTATTTATGCAACCGCAGATAAAAAAATGTCAAAAATAATGAAAATGATAAAAACTATACTGTACAATATAATCAAGCAAACATTAAAAGTAATAAATATGTGCCTATCGTTATTACCGATTTGGATGAAACATTCGTTAATAATATTGGTTTTTCAATTTATCAATTTTTTAATCCCAACATGAAAGATCCAGATTATGAATTTAAACGTTGAGTTGATCATCAAGTTAATTTTGATGAACAAATTTATAATGGAGTTTTAGAATTTGTTAAACATGTTTGAACAACTGGTGGTATTGTTTTATTTGATTCAAATCGTTTCCAAGGTGAAAATATCAAATATGGAGATGAAACAATAGCAACTAAAAAATTATTAGAAAATAATTATTATCCCAAAGCATTTCTTGACAGTTATGTTTGATGAATGCAAGGAGTAACTAAATATAATACAAATAATTACAAAGATTTAATATCAAAAGAAGATCGTTTTAATTATATTAATAATAGTAATTTTAAATTATCATCAAAAGATAACAATGCTATGCAAATAAAAAATTGAGAAAATGATTTAGTGCCAATAAAAAATGTCCCCGCTCATATTGTAATGAGATTAGGTGATAATATTAATGATTTTCATTCTAATTTAACAAATTCTAAAACAAAAGATAAAATTTCGCTAAGAAATGAAATATTAAATAATAAAAATTTTAATAATTTAATTGGTAAAGTAGGAGATGAAATTTGATTTACCAAAAATGAAAAAGGAGAAATCATAGAACATTTTTGAAGCGAAAATACAAAAAATAATTTAGTTGATAGTGATTTAAAAAATCTTGGTTTTGTAAAAGAAATTAAATTAGAATTAGGAAATATTGATTGACAAGAAATTTATATACCAGTTGGTGGTAATGATGTATATGGTAATTTCTTATGAGATTTAGAAAAAAAATATGGTCATAATTTATTAGATTTAGTAAAATTTTATTTTAAAAAATATGAAAGTATATGAAATTAACTTACAAAGTTATCCTATCAATTTATAAAAAAAATCAATAGTAATTACCAAATATAAACTTAATATAAAAAGGAGAAATATTATGAATAAAAAATATGAAGAAATAGTGAAATATTTAATATTAGAAAAAGCAAAAAATTTAAAAGAATATGCTATTTATATAGCAATTATCAAAAAAAATCATTAATACAAATATTAAAAAGATAAAAAATATTGAAAGCGAAAAAAACATCAAGACCATACTTATGTAAAATCTTTATCAAAATTATTATATTAATTAATTGTAAATAACAAAGATTACTATTTTTGTAAATTTTGATTTTGGTATTTTTTTCAGTAATCTAAAATTACATCATCATTAAATAAATTAATTTCTCGTTTCTTAATACCTTTTTTTAATTGATTTATATTTTTCCACAATGTATTTTGTAAAGGAATTGGATATTTTCATATTCGACGATTAGTTTTAAATTCTTTTAAATCTAATAATTTATAAGAACCATTAGGAAATACTTTCACATCTAAATCATAATCAATATATTTAACTGTTTCTGAATCCAAGATAAAAGGACTAGCAATATTGCAATAATAATGAACACCATCATTACGAATCATACAAATAATATTGTATCAATCCTGTTTAAAAAACAATCAAATTGCTGGATCAATAGTTGTCCATTTACGACCATTAATTTCAGTAATTGTTACATTTTCATTCACTAAAACTAAATATTTTTCAGTATCCTCTAAAACAATTGAATTGTTTCAACTACGATATAAATCGCCATTATGCTTATATGCATGAATTGAAAGTATTTGTCCTTTTTTAAGGTACATACGGTTAAACCTCAACTTTCTGCAAATCATAAAACATAGTAATTATACCATTAATTACTTAGTAAATAGAAATGAAAAAATAAATTTCTAAGAATAAAATATTTATTAAAAAATAAAAAAACTCCAAAGGAGTATTAACATACTTTATTAAATGGGGCGACTGACGGGATTCGAACCCGCGAATGTCAGTTCCACAAACTGATGCGCTAGACCACTACGCCACAATCGCCGTATTAGTTTCTATAAGTAAAACCGTTAAATATTATACAATAAATTTAAGTAATTTTAATATTTTTTTCATAAAAATAAAAAATAGTAGCATTTAAATTTTTGTTATACCGTTATACATTAGCAATAGCACAAATTCCAGCAACAACATTAACTACTCTTCCCCAATAGTTCCAATTAGGAATAGCACCACCAATAACTAAAAAATTAGGACAATTTAAACTTAATCTAGATTCTAAATCTATAATTTCTTCATTTTAATCATTAATTTGATTTTTTATAGTTTCAAAATTTTATTTTAATCCATCAATATCTTTATCCAATTCATCTATTTTTAATTTATGTTCAATTAAAGTATAAATAAATTCTCAATATCTGATATAACCTTTAATTATTTCTTTTTGCTGTAATTTTCAATTAAATAATAGATTTTAGTGAAAATAATTATGCTAAAATATATACAAATCAAGAAATAGCAACTATTTATAAAATTATTTTAAATTCAAAATAAAAATAGTAAATAATTATAATTATTTAAAATATTATGATATTGTTAAATATGATTGAACAATGATTAGCAGATGTAATAATATTTTCAGTAATGTTCGGAATAGTATTTTTACTATTAATTGCTTGTAAAAATCATGATTTATGTCATAGAAATAAATATCTTGGTTTATTTTTTTTTGTTTATTTCTTTGAATGTTTTTGGGCTAATTTGAGGTTTAAATATATTATCAAAGTCTAAACATAATAATATTCCCACAATTTAGATAAAAAAGTTACCTTAATTGGTAACTTTTTTATCTAAATTTTTAGTGAAGAAAATTTAATTTCAGTTTTTATTTTTTTACTTTCATAGCAGTTATTATTTATTTCATTAATATCAAAACTTTTTTTATTTTGAAAAAATATTTTTTTATAAGATTCTAAATATTCATTTTTTCAAAAATTAATTTTTTCTTTGTTTTTTGAATTTAATTTAAAGTTAAATTTATATCAAAATTTATTTACTTCTAATTCAAGTCTAGATATATCTTTTATTAATTCAAAATTATGAAACATATTTTTAGTTAGTAAAATATTATTAACATCTAAAATATCTTGTTTTATTTTTTCTGCATCTTTATTTTTTTCGATAATTATTTCTTTAATTAATTCAATTCTTTCACTAGAATATTTATAACTATTTATTGTAATTTCATTTAAAAAATTTCTTTCATATAATTTTAATTTATCTAAAACATTTTTATTAATTTTGTCTAAATTTTCTATAATCAATTTATTTTTCCTTTCAAAATAAAAACTCATTTACTTTAAAAATAAAGTAATGAGTTGTAAACTTATATTAAGTCTATATCTTTTATACCATAAATAATTACTAATTGTAACACCATAATTACCATTTTATGAAAAATATATTTCTTTATTTTTTGTATATATTATAAATCTATTATATTTATCACTATATCTCATAAATTCATTATTTACTTCTTATTTTTATATTTTTTTTTAATTTCATTTACTTTATTTTTAAATTATTTTTTATGAAAATAACACATATTAAAAAATTGAATTACACTATCTTCTACATTTACAGTTTTTAAAGTAACTAATATTTTACTATTATAATCTTTAACAATACATTTCAATAATACTTTTTTCTTGTTTTTGTTTTTGCATTAATTATTCTCCTTTATTTAATTTTTTGAAATGTAATTTTAAAAGAAAATAATATATAAATTATTGTAATTAACATTAATAAAGTTAATAGTATATTTAATACTGATATAGAAGCATTTACATAAAGTACTCATAATTTGACTTCTACAACAGTTTATTAAGTTTTTTATTTAATAATTAAAATGAGAGTTTTATCTCTTATTTAAGTTCTTATTAAATCTATACACATTTGCAATATGTCCATTTAAATCAATAAACTGGACTAAAATATTTCATTTAAAAATCTTTTCAAAATAAAAAACAACTTACTTTAAAATAAAGCAATGGGTTAAAACTACGTAAATATTAATTATTTTTATAAACTCTTTTTATCTTTTTTTGTATTGTCACACTTTTAATTATAAAAAACAATAAAATTAACTAAAAGTTATAACTTTTCTGTTCTTATTTTTTCTTCTAACATTTTTAAGTTTCTCAGAAATTTTCTTTTCTAAGTCTTCCATTATCTCTTTTTCTCACTTTCTATATTCTTGTTATAATTTAAATTTTTCTAATTGCAATCTTTCCCATTCTGCCTGTTTTACTTTTGTTCCTCTTTCCTTTTCAATATGTTTCTTACTTTCTTCTCAATCTCTTCTTTCAAAATAAAAATCACTTACTTTAAAAATTAAAATAAGTGATTTAAAAAAGCATTAGGTTTAAAAACTTATTATCCTTAATAATTAATTATTTTCTTATTGAGAATAATAATCATCAATAAACGGAATTCTTCAAAATATTTCCGGATGATAAGTATAAGAAATAAGAAATGCTAATAGTCCAACACCAATAATAAAGAAAAATATATCTTTAAAATCAATATGATATTGGCGAAAACGTGTCCTTTTACCTTGTGGGTCATAACCTCTTGAGTCCATAGCATAAGCTAAATCTTCTGCCTTTTGAAATGAAGATACTAATAGCGGAATAATTAATGACACCAATGATTTAACTTTCTCTTTAAAATGACCATTCTTTAAATCAACACCACGTGATGCTTGCGCTTTTAAAATTCTTCCTGCTTCATCTAATAATGTTGGAATTGAACGTAAAGCAATAGAAATAATCATTGAAATAATATGGACAGGAAATTTAATTAATTTTAATGGTATCATTAGATCTTCTAATGCTAAAGTTAAATCTAATGGTTGTGTAGTAGTAGTTAAAATGGTTGTAATTAAAATCATTAAGTAAATTCGAAGCGAAATATATATACTAACAAATATTGCTTTATATGATACTTTAATCGCATGTCATTGTCAAATCATTCCGATATCAGAACCATTAGTTAAAAAACAATTAATAATAAATAAAATAATTGCCATAAATAAAATAGGACGCATTAATTTTAATAACATCATAAAAGGTAATTTAGCACAAAAGAAGATAACTATGACAGTAAAACCAATAAGAGCATATCCTTCAAAACCAGTATGAAAAAAAAGTGAAGCAATTAAACAAATTAAAACTACTAATTTAATTCGTGGATCAACACGGTGAATAATTGAATTTAAAGGTAAATAACGACCAAAACTGATTTTCACTATTGATTCTCCTTACTTTTTACTTTTTTTAGATAATATCTCTGATAATTGCTCAATTAGTTCTGAATTACTTCTAGCAGTAATTTTTGATGTATCAAATCCTGCTGCTTCTAACTTATACAAAAAACTATAAATTTTTGGTGGTTCAATGCCAGTTTCAGCAATTAATTTTTTATCTCTAAAAATAGTAATGGGATCTGCTTTTTTATAAACTTGTGTATTATGTAAAATAATAACTTCATCAGCAACCATTAATACATGATTCATATTATGAGTTACTAAAATAATGGTCTTATTTTCTTTATGATTTAAATCATAAAATAAATTAATTAATTCCTTTTCACCATCAGGATCCAATCCTGCTGTTGGTTCATCTAAAATTAAAGTATGACCTTGTAATGCTAAAATACCAGCAATCGCAACTCTTCGTTTTTGACCACCAGATAAATCAAATGGACTTCTTGATAAATATGTTTCATCTAAACCAACCAAATTAATATATTTTTTAGCTAATTCTCGTGCTTTATTTTTTTTTTCACCAAAATTAACTGGTCCAAACATAATATCTTGTTCAATAGTTTCTTCAAATAATTGATATTCAGGAAATTGAAAAACTAAACCAATTTGTTTACGTATTTTCTTAATATCACGAATTTTTTTCTGATTAGCTTTAATAATAAAATCATCAATAGCAACTAAACCTGCCATTGGTACTAATAAACCATTAATGTGCTGAATCATAGTTGATTTACCACTACCAGTCTCACCAATAATAGCAATTATTTTATGATCAACAATAGTAATAGTAATATCTTTTAAAGCCTGATATTGATAAGGGGTTTTAGGAGAATAAGTATAACTTACTTCTTTGAATTTAATTGACATAAGCTAGAAATCAACTCCTCTTCACTTAATGTTTCATTAATATTAATTCCTTTATTTTTTAATCCTAATGATATTTTTAAAACAAAAGGGATATCTAAATGAATACTTTGTAAAAACTCTCATTCTTTTAATATTTCAGTTGGAGTTCCATAGCGAACTAATTTACCTTTATTCATAACAATAATTTTATCAGCATTAATGATTTCATCCATATCATGAGTAATAGAAATAATAGTTTTATTACGTTTTTCTTGTAATTGTAACATAATTTCTTTAACTTCCCGTTTACCTTTTGGATCGAGCATACTAGTTGCTTCATCAAAAATAATAATATCTGGTTCTAAAGCTAAAACTGAAGCAATCGCTACCCGTTGTTTTTGACCACCAGATAATCATAGTGGTTCATGATCTAAATATTTTTCCATACCAACTGCTTTAGCAACTCTATCAATAATTGCTGGCATATCACCAGGATCAACTAAATGGTTTTCTAAACCAAAAGCAATATCATCACGAACAGTTGAACCAATAAATTGATTATCAGGATTTTGAAAAACAATGCCTAAATGACGACGTAATTGTTTAATATTTTTATTAGTAATTGTTTCACCAAATAATTGGATTATACCTTTTTGTTTATGCAAAACACCAATAATAATTTTTGAAAGTGTTGACTTACCACTACCATTATGACCAATAATAGTAATATATTCACCATGATTAATATCAAAACTAACATCATCAACAGCATTATTATATTCTGGTTTATAACGAAACTCAACATTTTTTAAACTTAATGAAATTTTGGACTTATTCATACTACTTCTAACTCCATTTTAAATATTATGCTAGTAAAATTATAACAGTAATTTTATAGATATCAATTTATAATTTATAAAAATTATAAAAAAGAATAAAAAAATAATTTTTTATTTTTGTTAAATTTTAATTTTTTTTTACAAAGTAATTAAAAAATAAATTTTTCTTAAAATTTTAAAAAAGAAAAATGAACAATAATTTTATTTTAATTTTCAATAAATATTGTTCATTTTATAATAAAACTTAAATTATATTAATAATTTATAAATTTCGATTATATGAAATAAAAATATTATAAATGTTTAATTTAAAGTAAAACTTAAATTTTTTGATTTTTCCTTTGGTAAAGAAATATTTTCTATTTCTTTTTTTATTTTATTATTTCAAGTTTTGTTTTTATTTGTAGTTGTTAATGAAGTTGAAGGCTGTGGTTCCTGATAATTATTTTCGTTATCTACAACAACATTAAATTTTGCTAGTTGTTTTTTAACTTCTGCTAATTCTAACTGTTTTTCTTTTATTTTTCTTTCCACTTTGCCATGATTATTATAGCAACCACAACTAATAACTAATCAAAATTTATTCCAAAAATCTTTTAACTTTCCTCCTTCTAATTTTCTGATTTCTGTTGTTAATCTTTTTTCTTGTTTTTGATAATAATTTAATGTTAATTTTTGTTTTTTATTTCAAATAAAATTAGTTAGTGGTTTGAAAAAGCCTCTAATAGATCAGCCTTTTTTATTTTCTTTTGGATTAACATTATTTTCCACTGCTAGTGTTGCTATTGATGCTTCTAATTCTTCGTTATTTGTTGAATGTTTTAAAGTATTTTTAATATTTTTAAGTTCAATGATGATAGAACATAAATTTAAAATTTTTTGATCATTTTGTATAGATTCTTGAGTTTTAAATGATTGTTCTGATTGATTTAATATTTTTTGTTTTTGTAAATCTATATTAATTCTTAGTTGTTCTATTTCAACTATTCTTTCAAAATTAATTGTTTGAGTATTAATAATTGATAATTTTTCTATCTTTGCTAATTGATCTTGTAGTTCATCTTGATTGTTTTTAAAATTTAATATATCACTCTCTCATTTTTTTATTTTTTGTTCAAATTTTTCTTTTATTTCTACTTGATTTTGTATTTCGCTAGTTAACCTTTCTAATTTCTTTTGATATTTTTCACTTTTCTCTTTTTGGCTTTTTATTTCAATATCTAAACTTTTTAAATATTTTTCTTTTTCAGTTATTTTATTTTGTAAATTTTTACTTAAACTTTTAATTTCTTTTTCTTTCTTTTTTTCTTTTAATTCTAATACATTATCTCTTAATGTTTGTAAATTATTTGTATATTCTTCTTTTTTTAGTTCTTGATTTTCTATTTCACTAATTAATGTTTGTAAATTATTTGTATATTCTTCTTTTTTCAGTTCTTGATTTTCTATTTCACTAATTAATGTTTGTAAATTATTTGTATATTCTTCTTTTCTTGTTTCTTGTTTTTTTATTTTATTAATTAATTTTTGTAAATCATTTGTATATTCTTTTTGACTTTCTTTTTTTAAATTTATTGCAAATTTTTCTAATTCTTTTATTTTTGATTTTTGATTTTTAATTTCTGTATATGAAATTTTAATTGTTTCATTTTCATTATTATATTTTTGAATTAATTTTTTAATTTCTTGTTTAATTGATAGCATTAACTTTTTCCTCTCAAAAAAAATAATGAGTTTAACATTATCTTTAGTTTATCTTTTATATTTAAAAATTTAACTTGAAAATAATCATCAAAAATAATAACTATTTTAGTTATCCTTATATTTTTGGTGAATTTTGTTTATTAATACTTGGTGTAAGGTTTTAATTTTTTAAATTTGAATTTATCTTATTTTTTTCTTTTAAATTTTGTTTTTGTGCTTCATATTTTTTAATTTCTCCTCTTTTAAAAAATAAAAACTCATTTACTTTTTATAAAAATAATGAGTTAAAAACTTATATTAAGTTTAGAAAAATTATAGCAAACTAATATATACTATGTATCAATAATAATTATTTTACACTATTAGTGTAGTGTATTATATTTTTAAAAAAAGCATAATAAAAAAACATAACATTAAAGTTTTTATCAAAACTTACATCTTAATTAAAAATAAAGTTATTTAAATTATATTTTGTCTAAATATCAAGTTCAATTTCTTGCGATGTAATGACATCAATTATATTTTCAGAATTTAACTCTATAAAATCATTTAGTGAATCTTTCTCTGTTGCTTTTAAATGAATAATTGCACCATACTTTATTGGTTTTGATATATGATCAAATAAATCTACTCTTTCAGCAACTAATGAAAAACTATCAAATTGTTTCTTAATCTTAATGCCTTTATTATCATTAAAATTTTTATCAATAACGACCTTGTTTGGATTATATTTACCAAAATGCTTTCTCAACTCTACCTCTTCAGCATTTTCACCTTCTACTTTTGCTTTCTTATTTGGTTTAACAATATTAGCAATACTAATATTTCCATCTTTTGTTAAAGTTTTAGCAGATAATTTTGTTGAAATTTCTACGCATGAATATTCATCACCTAAATTTTTTGTATTAGCAACATTATATGAAACAACATATCCAACTGTAAATTTTGTAAATCTTGTATCAAAATTAAAAGGTAATTTAATTGGTATTTCTTTTCTTTCACCAGCTTTTATCTCTCCTTCAACAAAAATAAATGTATCACTATTTTCTAAAAATGATAAACTGGCAACAAAATTTAATGAAATTTTAGTAAGATAATTAATTACTGCTCGTGAAGTTTCTAAACTTATTGAATATTTTTGTTTTAAAAATGCAACTTTCCTTGTAACTAAGGGAGTTGCAAAAGAAGTTCCTTCATCAATTATAACTTCATTTGTTGAATTCAACATTTGTAAAAAATTATTTGAACAATCCTTGGCAGCAAAATCATTTCCTATTTCATATGTAGATGGTTTTTCAAAAATACCAAACACACTACCAACTCCTGTATATCTTGCAATTTTAAAATTTTTGTTATCTGTTTCATAAACTGCACCAACAGATATTGCCGAAAATGAATCAGCTGGTGAATAAAGCTTCTTTAATTTATCATTACCAGATGCTACAACAAATTGAACATTACATTCAAATTGTAAAATATCAAGTAATTTTCCAAACACTGAAAGTTTATAATCTACTCTAGGTGCGTCCAATGATAAATTTCAAATTTTAATATCATTATTTTTCCTAACTATTTTTTCTACAGTTTTCATTAAGTAAAAAAGATTAATCTTTCCTAAAGGCAATACTTCAAAAGTTTTAACATTAAATTCTCCAAGATTATCAGAGAAATTAGGATTAAGATAATCATGACCAATTATTAAGGATGCAACTTTAGTACCATGTTCATAACTACTTTCTAATATTGAAGGTAAAAAATTTCCTCCCTCAGTATGATATGTTTGTCAACTGTTATGTAAAATACAGTTTGTATCAATAATTCCTATTTTTTCTCCATTATTTTTAGAACTCATAATTTTCAAATTATAATTATCAATTTGTTTATTACTATCATCAAAAGTAATTTCTATATCTTCTATTGCTTGAGAAATAATAAATGGATATTTATCAATAACTTTATTCAAATCATTAATATTAATATTTAAAAACTCATTTGCTACAATTACATTATCTGTAATTATAATTCCATCTTCTAAAAGCATTTCTTTAAAAATTTTAAAATCAATTATTTTATAAATTGAAATAATTGGAGAATAAATTTGTTTTTCAAAAAATTTAATTGTAATATCTTCAATATAAATTAAATCATTTAAAATTAATTTATATTTTCATATTTTTTTATCATTTAAATATTTTCTTATTTCTTCTTTTTTTATTTTATTAGAATTTACAATATTATTATTAATTTTATTTATTTCAATAACATCTTCGTTAGTTATAGTAGCAATTGTTTCAGAAATTAAATTAATAGTTTCAAGTAAATCCTTCTTACTACATGAATATACTAAATTAATTTTTTTTAGTTCATTATTATCATTAAATACATAATTTGAACCAATTTGAGTTGGTTTCTTTGAGTCTTTTTTAAAAATAGATTTTATTCTTGATGATTTGGGTACTACTTTTGAAAATAATAAAGTTATTGGTAAATAATTAAATCTTGGAAATTTTTCATAGATTTTAATTATTTCTTTACATTTATTTTTTAAATTAATTAAATTATTAACATTAAATATTCATTTAGAATAATCTATTCCCCCACCACCATTATTTGGTAGTAATTTTTCTGGTAATTTAAATTTAATTATTGCCATTTTTTAAACCTCTTTGAATTGTAGATTTACTAATCAACATTATTTTTTCTATTTCTCTTAAAGTTAATCCCACCTTTTTTAATATATCAATTGATTCTAGATTCAAAATCTTAGCCAATGATTTTTCCAATGAATAATCATAGATAATTGATTCAGTTATAATCTTTTCAATTAATGAATATTCTATCTCTTCCTTTTTATAAACTAAAATTTTATGACATGTTTCCTTTTCAAAATTAAGTTTATTTAAAATAGCTAAAGAAAATAACTCTTTTTCAAAAATTTCTAAACTAATATTATTCATTTTAATATTGACATTAAATCGTCTTAAAGTTGCTGAATCTATAGAATTAACTTGATTAGAAATTGCAAATAAATTGTTCCTTTTGGTAATGAATCCAAAATCATATTAAATGTCCCAATCATTCTTTGATATTCATCATTTATTTCTCTTTTTCTAGAACCAATAAGAGAATCAAACTCATCAATGATAAAAATAGAATTTATATAATTTTTTCTAATATCTATTAATAATTTTTGAAGATTTTTTTGAGTTTCACCTAATTTATGAGAAGTCAAATTTGGAGCACTAATTGAAAATAATTTTTTATCAAGCGATTTTGCAATATCATTTACAAATGATGTTTTTCCTGTTCCAGGACGACCAGTAATTAATATCTTAACTACTCCAATTTTGGCAATTTTATTATGATCTCTCAAAAAATCAATCATTTTTTGTAACGGTTCATAATTTTCTCAAATAATTTTATTTGACAATTCTTCTTTTTTAATAATTAAATATTCATTATTAATTGAATTAATTGATACAGTTGATGTATTACCAATAATAGAAGTAATATAATCAACATCTTTTATTTTGCCTTCTTTTTTTAATTCAACTGCAAGTTTTTTTACTAATTCTATAACTGTTGTTCTATTTAAATTTACTGCTGCTTCAATTATATCAATAATTACTTTTTTCATTTGATCAAATGCCCTCCTTTCTTAAATTCTAGTAAAATTATAATATATATTTTCATTTTTGGGACAAAATTAAAAAAAATGGGACAAAATTAAAAAAATTAAGTATTTATTATCAGTAAAATATTAAAATTTATTTAAAAATGGGACAAAAAAAGAGTAAACATCAAATGTTTTCTCTTTCTAAAATTTTTTCTTATTTTAATATTTGCAATTACACAAAAGTAATTAATACCATTGGTGCATTATCACCAGTTCTATTATCTACTTTAATTAACTTTGTATATCCACCTTTACGGTCTTTATATCTTTCAGCAATATTACCAAATAGTGTTGGAATAACACCATCTTTTGGATATTCTTTAGTTGCCACTTTGCGTAATTTAGCAATTGCTATTCTTCGTGAATGCAAATCACCACGTTTCGCTAATGTTACTAATGGTTCAATGAATGTTTGTAATCTTTTTGCTCTTTTTTCTAACAAAACTAATTTGCCATGAACAATTAATTCACTTGCTAAATTACGAATTTCAGCATCTACTTTAGCACTATTTCTTCCGATATCGTTAATATATGACATTTTGTCTTAATCCTCCTTGTTAGTTTTTAATAGAAAATTCTAAATTATGCTTTGCTACACAATCTTCAATTTCTTTAATTGATTTTGAGCCTAAGTGTTTGATTTCCTTAATTTCATCTAAACTTTTACTTACAACATCACCCAAAGTTTTATAACCATCACGTTTTAAACAATTATATGAACGAACAGTTAAATTTAATTCTTCTAAAGCTTTATTTAGATCATTATTTTCTTGTTCATTAGCAATTGAAATAACTTCAAAGTTTTTAACATTATCATCTAAATTAACAAAAAAATCAATATGACTTATTAAAATTTTAGCTGCCATAGCAATAGCTGATGCTGCTTTAACTGAACCATTAGTTTGCACACCAAGGATTAATTTTTCGTACTCAACACCTTTTAATGTTTTAGTTACTGGTTCAATTTTATAATCAACTTTTTCAACAGGTGAAAAATTTGAATCAATAGCAATAATACCTGAACTATTAGCAATTTCTTTTTTGTTTTCTTCAAATGAAGAATAACCACGAGATTTTTTTACCATTAATTCCATTTCAAACAGAACATTTCTTGAAGTTGTGCGAGCAATAATTAACTCTGGATTAACTACTCGCACATCAGTTGGGCAAATAATATCACCAGCGGTAATATCTTGTTCACCACTAATACTAATTTTTAAATTAGCAATTTTTTCATCTTTTTGAATGTCACCATCAAAAGCTAAAACTAAATCCTTAACATTCAAAATGATTTCAGAAACATTTTCAATTACACCTTTAATTGCAGTAAATTCATGTGATACACCACTTATTCTAATTGCATATACAGAAATCCCTGGCACTGAAGATAATAATGTTCTTCGCAAAGCATTAGCTAAAGTTGTACCATAACCACGTTCTAACTGACTAACAATAAATTCACTATAATTTGTAGCACTGTTTTCACTGCTTAAACTAAATTTTGGTTTTAAAAATTGTTGTTCCATATTTTATTTTCACCTACTTTATTTTCTTGGTTTTTTTGGTGGACGACAACCATTATGTGGGATTGGAGTCACATCATTTAAATCTTTGATTTCAAAACCTATTGCTTGTAAACTACGAATTGAAGGTTCTCTTCCCGGACCTGTTCCATTAACAAAAACACTTAAGATTTTAGCACCATGTTCCATTGCAGTTTTACCGGCAGCTTCTGCTGCTAATTGTGCTGAATGGGGAGTTGATTTACGAGTTCCTTTAAAACCTACTGCACCAGCACTTGATCAAGTAATAACATTACCATTAAGATCAGTAATAGTAACAATAGTATTATTAAAACTTGCTTTAATAAATACTTTTGCTTTAACAAAATTAGGATTAACTTTAATTTTTTTCTTTACTGTTGTTTTTATATTCATTATTTCTTTCCTCCTAATTAACTTGCTTTTTTCTTGTTAGCAACCGTTTTACGTGGTCCCTTGCAAGTTCTGGCATTAGTTTTTGTTGATTGCCCTCTAACTGGTAAACCTTTACGATGGCGAATGCCACGATAACATCCAATTTCCATTAATCTTTTAATGTTTAAAGAAACTTCACGTCTTAGTTCACCTTCAGTTTTATATTTTTTTTCAATTAATTGACTAATTGAACTTAATTCTTTTTCAGTTAATTCATTAATTTTTTTAGATTCTTCAATTTTTAATTCTTTTAATATTTTTGAAGAATTGCTACGACCAATTCCATAAATTTTTGTTAAACCAATTACTGTGTGTTGATTTCCTGGAATATTTACTTGAGCAATTCTTCGACTCGCATTGTTAGTATTTGATGTCATATTTATTTTCCTCCTTAATATCTATCCTTGACGTTGTTTATGTTTAGGATTTTCACAAATGATTCGATTACATTTTTTACGTTTGATTGGTTGGCATTTATCACAAATTTTTTTAACTGATGGTTGTACTTTCATCATTTTCCTCCTACTAAAATATTAGTTTTTTTATTTGTCATCACCATTATTATTGATTGGTAAATGTGGTGCTGTTCGATTGCGAAAGGTAATTCGTCCTTGCGTTAGATCATAGGTTGATAATTCAACTTTTACATGATCACCTTTGATGATTTTAATTTTATGTGTTTGCATACGACCTGATGGCTTAACAGTAGCAGTAAAGTCAAAATCATTTAACTTTACTATAAAGCGAGCATTAGGTAACACTTCTATTACTACACCTTCACATTCAATAGTTTTATCATTAGGTTTTTTTGCTTTTTGAACTTTAGATTTTACTACTTGTTTTGGTTTAGCCATTAATTATATCACCTCATTATTTTTTTGATTTTCACTAAGTATTGTTAATACTTGACAGCCATTATCAGTTACTAGGATCGTGTGTTCAAAGTGAGCAGTTTGTTGGTTATCAGCAGCAACTACTGTTCACTTATCATTTAAAACCAGAATTTTATCAGTTGTCATTTGCACCATTGGCTCAATACAAATTGTCATTCCGGCTTGTAATTTTATTCCACTGTTAGGTTTACCAACATTGGGAATAGCTGGGTCTTCGTGGAGTTTTTTACCAATACCATGCCCAGTATATGATGTTGGTAAATAAAAGCCTTCGCTTTCAACATAAGTTTGAATAGTGTTACTAATATCACCAATTCTAACTCCTGGTGCAATAATTGCTATTGCTTTATTTAATGATTCCTTAGTTACATTAATAAGTTTTGCTTGTGCTGGTGTTGGCTTATTACCAACACAAATGGTAAATGCAGCATCAGCATGATAACCATTAACAGCTGCGCCAGCATCAATTTTCACAATATCATTTATTTTAAAAGGTTTATTATTAGGAATGCCATGAATTAATTGTTCATTAACTGAAACACAAATTGTGGCAGGAAAACCATGATAATTTAAAAAAGAAGGTGTGGCATTGTTTTCTTTAATAATTTGTGCTGCCAGTTTATCAAGCATTTTACCTGTTATCCCAACATTTATTAATTTTGCTAACTCTTTATGAATAAGTGCTACTACTCGACTAGCAGCTTTAATATTTTGAATTTCAGTTTGACTTTTAATGCTAATCATTACTTTTATTTCCTTTTAATGATAATAAATATGAATTAATTTGTTTTTTAATACTACTATTATCTTGATTGGCATCCACTGTTCTTAACAATCCACGTGCTTGGTAAGATGCTACTAATGGTGCTGTTGCTACTTTGTAAGTTTTTAAACGATTAATAATCGTGTTTTTATCACTGTCATCAATTCGTTTGATTAATTTTACCCCATCATTATCACAAATACCAGTAACCTTTGGTGGTAAGAAATTAAGATTATAAATTGCTTTACATTGCGGACAAGTAATTCTTGAAGATAATCGTTTAATAACTGTTTCTTCATTAATATCTAAATATAATATCACTGAAATTGTTTCCTTTAAACTTGCTAATACTTTATCTAATCATTTTGCTTGTGATATTGTTCTTGGATAACCATCAAGAATAAAATCATGTTTAATATTTTTTAAAGTATTACTAATAATTTGATTAATAATTTCATCAGGAACATATTGACCTTTATCAACATAAGCTTGCGCTTTTTTACCGATTGATGATTGTTTCATGATCTCATCGCGAAACAGATCACCGGTTGATAAATGTTTTAACTTGTATTGTTCTTTTAAAAATTGCGATTGAGTACCTTTTCCCGACCCTGGTGGGCCTAAAATAATTAAATTCATTATTGCTCCCTAAGATCATAAGTGTTCTTTAACATCTTTCTTTGCTTTATAATTTAAGAATGAATGTTGAGTAATTCGCCCTTTAATTTGTTTTGTTGTATCTAATGCGACACCGACCATAATTATTAATCCAGTTCCACCAACTGCTAATGAAGAAGGTAAATTAGTAAATTTAGAAATTAAAAATGGTGTTATTGCTACAGTAGTTAAGAAAAAGGAACCAATCGTACTCAAACGATTTAACATTCTTTTAATATAAACTTCTGTTTCTTTCCCTGGTTGGATACCAAGGATATAAGTTCCTGACTTTTGAAAATTCTTTGCCATTTGTTCAGGATTGATTTGTACTTGTGCATATAAGAAAGTAAACATAATTGTCATTATTGCAAAGATACTAATTCCTGGTCATGACTGTAAAGATAAATAGTTTCTAGCAAAAGTAGCAAAACCACTATTTTGGTCAACAATTTGTGCCACTGTCATTGGTGCCGTAATTAGTGCCGAAGAGAAGATAACAGGAATTACCCCTGCTGAATTAACTTTTAATGGCAAGTAAGAACTTTTATCACCTTTTAATGTTAGTCCACTACCAGTTTGTTGAATTGGTAAGTGTCGTTCTGATTCACTAAAAAATACAACAACAAGAATAATTAATAAAAAGGCTACAAAATAAAGCGCAAATTTTAGTGCACCTTGGAAAATAACGCCATTATTAGTATCTGGCCCTACTCAATATTTAAAGGTTGATGCTAAATTAAATGGCAAATTAGCAGCAATACCACCAAAAATAATTAATGAAATACCATTACCAATACCACGATTAGTAATCTGATCAGCCATTCATAACGATAGCATTGTTCCCGCTAATAAAATAGTGGGAATTAATATATAATAAAAGGCTTCTGGTCCGGCTGCTCCTGATCCTGAATTTCAATCAACATTAATAATATGCTGTGATTGTAAACCAAAAATTGTAGCAAAACCTTGCATAATAGCAAAGGGAACAGTTAATACCCGATTCATTAATTCTAATTTTTTCTTACCTTTTTCTCCCGACTTAGCCCATCTTGTTAAAGTTGGAACAACATCGGTTGATAATAACTGCACAATAATTGAAGCAGTAATGTAAGGTGATACACCAAGTGCAAAGACAGAGAATCTGCTAATAGCACCACCACCTAACATTGAAATTAAATTAAAGAATTCAATACCACTACTATTACTATTACTTAAATCTTCATTTAAAGTTACTCCCGGAACGGTAATAAAGGCACCAACACGAAAGATAAATAAAATAAAAACGGTAAATAAAATCCTAATGATAACTTCTTTATATTTTTTTATTAATTCACGAGTTGTTGTGAACACTTAGATCACCTGCGCTTTTCCTCCGGCTTGTTCAATAGCAGCAATTGCTGATTTTGAAAATTTATGAGCTTTTATTGTTTTTGGTGTTGTTAATTTTCCTCGACCAAGAACTTTAATGCTATCAGTTTTATTTTTAATTAATTTTAATTGAAATAAAAGTTGAGGTGTTATTTCATGCTCTTTAATTAATTCAATTTGTTCTAAGTTAATAATACTATAGTGAGTTGTAGTAAAGTTAGTAAATCCCCGTTTTGAAATACGACGGTATAGTGGTGTTTGTCCTCCTTCAAATCCAGGTCTTGTCCCACCACCAGTACGGGCATTTTGTCCTTTTGTCCCTTTACCAGCAGTTTTACCTTTGCCAGATGAAGTTCCTCGTCCTAAACGTTTAATATCTTTACGAGAACCTAGTGTTGGTTTTAAGTTATGTAATGTTGTTTCCATAATTCACCTCTAACCATTACTACGCTTAGCAGTAAGATTTTTATTTTTAATAAAATATTCTGCTGGTTTAACACTGCTAAGACCGGTAATTGTTGCTCTAGCTAAGTTAATTTTATTTTTTGATCGAAATGCTTTTGAATAAATATTATGGATACCAGCTAATTCCAAAATATCACGGGCAGATCCACCAGCTTTAATCCCAATTCCTTCTTTAGCAGGTTTTAACAAAATTTCACTACCACAATACTTTCCTCTAACTTCATGAACAATAGAATTATTATTTTTAGTTATCGTAATTGTTGTTAAATTTTTGTGAGCAGCTTCAATTGCTTTTTTAATGGCATCAGGAACTTCATTAGCTTTTGATATTCCTAGACCAACGACACCTTTACCATTACCAATAGCAACAGCAGCCGAGAAACGTAATCTTCTTCCTCCAGTTGTTACTTTATTAATTTTTCTAATTCAAATTACTTTTTCAATAAATTCACTTGCAGCTTTTGGTTTACGTTCAAAGTTTTTACGTGGTTCACGAATTTTATTTTCTTTTTTATCATGATTATTTCTTGGTTGTGATGAATTAGCATTTCTAAATTTATTTTCATTACCAGCAGTATTTTTTACTTCTGTTTTAATAGAAGGTTTTACTGTTGATTTAATTTCAGAATTTACTTTATCATCAATAGTTGTTGTTTTATTTTCTAAACTCATACTTTTAATTCTCCTTTTTAGAATTCTAATCCAGCACTACGCGCTGCTTGTGCGAATGCTTTCACTTTACCATGATATAAATATCCACCACGATCAAAAACCACTTTTTTAATTTTTTTCTTGCTAGCTAAATTAGCTATTGTTTCTCCAAGTTTACTAGCAGCTTCGATATTACTTGTTGATGTTAAATCTTTAAATGCTAATGTTGATATACCAATAATTGTATTTGAAGCAGTATCGTCAATAATTTGAGCATAAAAACTATTATTAGATTTAAAGATATTTAAGCGTGGTCTTTCACTAGTACCCGTAATTTTACTACGAATACGATAATGACGAACTTTACGAGCTTGTTGTTTTTTAATCATTTTCTATTCTCCTTAAGTGCTAGTATAGATTATTTACCTTTACCAGCAGCTTTTCCTTCCTTACGACGAATGTGTTCATTTTTATACTTAATTCCCTTACCTTTATATGGTTCTGGTTCACGGAACTTACGAATTTTAGCTGCTACTTCACCAACTAATTGTTTATCAATACCACTAACTTGTAATACTGTTGGTTTGGGAGCAACAATAGTAATCCCTTGCGGAATTTCAAATTTAATTGAGTGCGAATATCCTAATGTTAAATTTAAGATATTACCTTGGACAACAGCACGATATCCAACACCATTAATTTCTAATTCTTTGATAAAACCTGTTGATGTACCAGTTAACATACCATTAATTAATGAATTGGTTGTACCATGAAGTTGTTTACTTTTCTTGTTATCATCAGGTCTTACTGTGCTAATAATATTTTTATCTTTATCAACATTAATCTTAATAACATTCGGTAATAGTTTTTTTAAAGAACCCTTTGTTCCAGTAACAGTTAGCAAATTATTTGCTTCTAATGTTATTGAAGTATTTGTTGGGATGGTAAGGATACGGTTACCAATACGTGACATATAGTTTCCTCCTTATCATACATAAGCAAGAACTTCGCCACCAAGACCAAGTTTTTTTGCTTGTTTATTTGTCATAATACCTTTTGATGTTGAAACGATGGCAATACCATAACCATTTAACACACTTGGTAAGTTTTCACATTTTACATACATTCTTAACCCTGGTTTAGATATTCTTTTTAAACCAAGAATTGGACTTTTACCAGTATGAACTAATAATAGTTCTAATTTAGGTTTATTAGGATTTTCCTTAGTAACGCGATATTTCTCAATATAACCATTTTTTTGTAAGATATCTGCTATCTTAACTAGTTGTTTTGAAGAAGGTACACTAACTACTCGATGTTTACTACTATCAGCAGCAGTAATAGCATTACGGATAACTGTTAAAATATTACTTATTGGATCTGTCATCATAATTATATACCTCCTATCATGATGCTTTTCTAATACCTGGAATTTGTCCTTGGTATACTAAACCACGAAAGCAAATACGGCATAACATAAATTTACGAATAACCGCATGAGGACGGCCACACTTTTGACAGCGTGTATATGCTTGCGTACTAAACTTTGATTTACGAGCTTGTCTTACTTTTAATGAAGTTTTTGCCATTTTATGCCACCTGCTTTCCTTGTTTTTTAAATGGTAATCCTATTTTTTTTAATAAGAGTAATGCTATTGCATTATCTGATGTTGTGGTAACAATTGAAATTTCCATACCACGAACTTTATCTACTTCTTCATAATTAATTTCAGGAAAGATAATTTGTTCTTTGATACCAACAGTATAGTTACCATTTTGATCAAATGCTCTGAATGATAATCCTTGGAAATCACGAATTCTTGGTAAAGAAATTGAAATTAATTTATCAAGGAAATCATACATTTTTTCACCACGTAATGTAACTTTACAACCAATTGGCATTCCTGCTCTTAACTTAAAACCAGCAATTGATTTTTTAGCTTTGGTAATAATTGGTTTTTGACCAGTAATTTTTGATAATTCAGATACTGATTTATCAATGGCTTTTGGATTACCACTTGCATCACCAACACCAATATTAATGATAATTTTTTCAATTTTGGGTACTTGCATTATTGATGTAAAATTTAATTCTTTTTGCAATTGGGGAATAATAGTTTTATTATATTTTTCTTGTAAACGATTCATTTTTATGCTGTTACTCCTTTATTATCGTAATTCTGTTTCAGATCTTCGTGCAATACGAATTTTTTTGCCATCTTTATCAATTTTGTACCCAATTTTTGTTACTTTCTTATCTTTTTTACCATCAAGAATCATAACATTAGAAATGTGAACACTAGCTTTTATTTCCACAATGCCACCTTCTTGATCATTTTGCGTAGGTTTTTTATTTTTCTTAGCACTAATACCTTCAATAATAACACGATTTTTTTCACGAAGGACTTCGACAATTGGTCCAGTATGACCTTTATGATTCCCTGCAATGATTTTAACTTGATCGCCTCTTTTTAATTTAGTATCAAGACTAATAACTGGTTTCTTTTTGCTTGCCATTTACTTCATCCTCCTAAACAATCTCTTCGGCTAAAGAAGCAATCTTATGATAACCACGTTCTTTAACCTCACGAGCCAAAACACCAAATACTCTAGTACCGCGTGGTGTTTTATCTTCTTTAATAATTACTACTGCATTATCATCAAATTTTACACAAGAACCATCATTACGCTTTACACCAAATTTACTGCGAACAACAACAGCTTTCACAACTTGTCCTTTTTTCATTGTACTATTAGGAGTTACTGATTTTGCCGAGCAAACAACAATATCACCAATTTTAGCAAATTTTTTAGTACTACCACCTAAAACTCTAATAACCATCACTTCTTTAATACCAGTGTTGTCAGCCACATTGGCTCACGATAGATTTTGTAACATCTTTTATCCTCCTGGTTAATTAAGCTTTTTTAGTTGTTTTAGATTCAATAATCTTTAACAAACGAAAGCGTTTTAGAGCTGAAAGTGGACGAGTTGAAATAATTTCAACTTTATCACCAATTTTAGCTTGGTTAGTTTCATCATGAACATGATACTTTTTAGTTGATTTAAAACTTTTATGGTACATTGGGTGTCGTTTTGAAGTTTCAACAACAACAGTAATTGTTTTATCATTTTTGTTAGAACTTACAGTTCCAATAAAAGTCTTACATTGTTTGTTTAGAACAATATTTGTCATTATTCTTTGTCCTCCTTAGCTAGTGTAACAGTTTTCTTAACTGTCGATTTTTTAGATGGTGATTTTGCTTTAGTAGTAGCAACTTTTTTAACTTCTTTTGCTGATGATTTTGGTTTAGTTGTTTTTTCAGTAACTACTTTTTGATCATCTTTATCTGCTTCTTTAATAACTTCTGATTTAGTCGTTGATTTAACTTTAATATCTTTTTTATCAACTTTAGCAACTTTTTTAGCTTTTTTAACTTCTTGTTTTTCTTCTGGTAATACCATCTTATTAATATGTAATGGTTTTATTTTTTCACCACTTTTAATTCTAATACTTAACTCAGTCTTAATACGAGCAATATCTTTACGAAGATTATTTATCATATGTGGAGTTTCTAGTTTACCTAACGAACTTTGAATTCGTAAAGCAAACAATTGTGCACGAAGAGTTTCTTCGTGTTGTTGTAATTCTAAAGTTGATTTATTTTTAATTACTTGCATTTCCATTTGCTTCACCCAATTCTGTTGTTAAATTTTTAGCAACCTTTACCTCTTCTGTTGGTTTTATTTTTCTAGTAATGATCTTACATTTGATTGGCAATTTGTGCATGGCAAGACGTAATGCTTCACGTGCTGTTGCTTCATTAGGATATGATACTTCAAACATAACTGTTTTTGCCTTTACTACTGCGACTCAATGATCAATTGAACCTTTTCCTGAACCCATACGTACTTCCGCTGGTTTTCTAGTAATTGGTAACTGTGGAAAGATTCTAATTCAAACTTTCCCACCACGTTTCATATAACGTGTCATCGCTACTCTGGCTGCTTCAATTTGTCTTTCAGTAATATAAGAACCTTCTTCAGCACGAAGTCCATAAGTTCCAAAATCAACTGTTTTACAACCCTTGGCAGTACCTTCATAACTCAAACGGTGAACGCAAGAATGTTTATATCTCTTAGGGATAGCCATCTTACTTTACCTCCTTACGTGGTTGTTGTGAATAGTTATTTCGACGATTATTACTACTTCTTTGATTATATCTTGAAATAATTTCAGGCTGTGTTGAATCAGTTCCTGATAAAATTTCACCTTTATATACTCAAACTTTAATTCCGATTTGACCAAAAGTTGTTTTTGCCTCAGCAGTAGCATAGTCAATATTACTACGTAATGTTGCTAAAGGAACACTACTTTCTGAATAACCTTCAACGCGAGCCATATCTGCTTCGCCAAGTCTTCCTGAAACACGAGTTTTAATTCCTTTTGCCCCAGCACGAAGTGCTTTACGAATTGCCAATTTTTGTGTTGTTCGATGTGACATACGATTACTTATTTGTTGTGCTAATGTATTTGCAATTGTTTGTGCATCAATATCAGGATTTTTAATTTCAATAACATTAATTCTAATCCCTATTTTACGATTTTTAATTGTTTTACGAACTAGTTTTGTTAATACTTCAATGTTGGATCCGCCTTGCCCTAAAACTGAACCAACACGAAGACAGTGGATAAATAAGGTAATTTGTGATTTAGTTCTTTCAATTTCAATTTTAGAAACACCAGAAGTTTTTAAATGTGCAAATAATGCTTTTCTAATTTTATGATCTTCTAAAATTCATTTTGCTAAATCTTCATTAGTAGTTGCATATCAACGTGATTGTCAATCTTTATTGATACCATATCGTAATCCATTTGGACTAACTTTGTGACCCATATTACTTATTTACCTCCTAATTATCGCTAACCACAATAGTGATTTTACTTGTTCTTTTTAAGATTTGATATGCTCGACCATGAGCACGGGGCATAAATCTTTTCATAGTTGGACCTTCATTTACAAATATTTCTTTAATACGTAATTTATTAGCTTCCATTCCATAATTATTAGCAGCATTAGCAACTGCTGAATTAATTAATTTGATAATTGGTTGTGCGGCGCGTTTTTTTTCATGAGCTAGAATTACTAGAGCTTTGCTAACAGCATTATCACGAACTAAATCGGCTACTAGACGCACTTTTCTTGGACTAATGCGTAATTTCTCTAAATGAGCTTTTGCTTCCATAATTTCTATCTCCTAACGCTTTTTCTTGTCAGAACCGTGCCCACCAAACTTACGTGTGGGTGCGAATTCTCCTAATTTGTGACCAACCATATCTTCTGTTACATAAACAGGTAAATGTGTTTTGCCATTATATACACCGAAGGTAAGTCCAACAAATTGCGGGAAAATCGTTGAACGACGAGATCAAGTTTGAATAATTTTTTTTGATTTGTTTTTGATTTGAATTTCCACTTTGTTTAATAAATGACTATCAGCAAAATGTCCTTTTTTTAAAGATCTTGACATATATTATTTTCCTCCTACTTTGTTGCATTTCTTCTTCGGACAATTAATTTATTCGAAGCTTTTTTGTTATCACGAGTTTTTAAACCTAATGCTTTTTTACCTCATGGTGTTACTGGTGCTTTTCTTCCAATTGGTGCTTTACCTTCTCCTCCACCATGTGGGTGATCGTTTGGATTCATAACACTACCACGAACAGTAGGTCTAATTCCTTTTCAACGATTTCTTCCTGCCTTACCAATATTTACTAAGTTGTGTTCATCATTGCCAACAGTACCAATTGTAGCTCGACAATTACTTAGTACTTTTCTAACTTCACCTGATGTTAGTTTTAATAATGTGTACTTAGCAGTTTCATCACAACCAAGAATTTGCACACTACTACCAGCACTACGTGCCATTTGTCCACCCTTACCTGGTTTTAATTCAACATTATGAACAACTGTTCCTTGTGGAATTTGTGATAATGGTAAACAGTTACCAATAGTAATATCAACTTTAACAGTATCACTACTTTCACCACTTAATAACTTATCTCCTACCTTAATTCCTTTTGGTGCTAAAATATAACGTTTTTCACCATCAAGATAAGAAAGCAAACAAATATTAGCATTACGGTTTGGATCATATTCAATAGTTTTAACTGTTGCAATGATACTATCTTTATTACGTTTAAAATCAATAATACGGTATTTAGCTTTATGTCCATTACCTTGATGTCTTACTGTAATTTTACCTTGGTTATTGCGACCACCTTGTTTAACTAAGTTAACTAATAAAGATTTTTCAGGGCTATTACCAATAGTTAAGTTCTTTTTATAATCAAGAACAGTCATATTACGTCTTCCAGCAGTAGTGGGATTAATTTTTCTAATTGCCATTGTTTTTTTCTCCTTCCAAACTCATTAGCTTTGTTCTTCAGAACTAAACAAACTTAGTTGTTCACCAGGAGCTAATTTAATAAGAGCTTTTTTTACTGCTGATGTTTTTCCAATAAATCGACCAACAGTTTTTGTTTTTGGTTTACTATTAATAATATTAACGTCTGCTACTTTAACTTCAAAAATTTGTTCAAAGGCTTTTTTAACGTGACTTTTATTAGCTTTACGGTTAACAGTAAATGTATAAATACCGGTAGCCATTTGTTTATAAGTCTTTTCAGTTAATACTGGTTTTACTATAACTTCACTTAAATGCATATTAAATTAAAGCCTCCTCAACGATTTTAATTGCTTCAGTAGTAAATAATACTTTTTTCGCATTTAATAAATCGTAAATATTAATACTATTTGCAGCAATTGTTGTTGTTCTAGGTAAATTGCGACCTGATTTAATAACTGTCTCGTTATTACTTGTTCCTGAAACAATTAATGTTTTATTATTTGCTAATTCTAAAACTTTCAAAGTTTCTAACATAATTTTAGTTGAAGGTTTTTCAAAGTTTAACTCATCAATGACAACTATATTTTTAGTTTGAAATTTGGCAGCTAATGCTGATTTTATTGCTAATCTTCTTACTTTTTTTGGTAATCCAATTAAATAATTACGTTCAGTATTTGGTCCAAAAACAACACCACCACCTTTTCATTGTGGTGAACGAATTGATCCTTGACGGGCATTCCCTGTTCCTTTTTGTTTTCATGGCTTTCTGCCACCACCAGCAACTTCAGCACGACTTTTAACAGCGTGGGTTCCCTGGCGTTTTGTAGCATTATAACTTAATAAACTATCAAATTGTGCTTGCTTGTGGGGTTCAATTCCTCAAATTTTTTCGTTTAAAGTTAATTCGCTAACTTTTGTTCCAGCGTTGTTAACAACATTAATTTTCATTTTGCTATCCTCCATAATTAACTTTATTGACCATCAGTAACTTTGGTTGTAGTTTCTTGATTTCTAACAACTAATGATACTGGAGTTTTGAGAATTGGTTTTTTAACTGCTTGTTTAATAACAAGCAATCCTTGTTTTGGTCCTGGAACTGAACCTTTTAGTAAAAGATAATTATTTTCCTTATCTACTTTAATAACTTCTAAGTTAGCAACACTTCGTGTCACATTTCCCATTTGCCCTGGCATTGGTTGTGACTTAAACACGCGGTTAGCATTAATAGAACCTGTTGATCCCATTTGACGATGTAAACCTGACCCATGTCCCATTGGACCACGTGATTGATTGTGACGTTTAATGCGACCGGTAAATCCTTTACCTTTAGAAGTTCCTTGGACATCAACGAATTCACCTGCTGTGAATACGTCAGCAACATTAATAAGATCTTTATGATTAAATCCTTTCATGTTACGAATTTCTTTCACGAAGCGCTTAGGTTGACTGTCGGCTTTTTTAAAATGTCCGATTATTGGTTTGTTTGATAAAGTAACACGAAGATCAAAAGCTGCAAGTTGTAAACTATTATATTTATCTTTTACATTTGTTTTAACTTGACTTACTACATTTGGTTGTACTTCAATAATTGTTACTGGAACTAGTTGCCCGTTGTTTAAGAAAACTTGTGACATTCCTAGTTTCTTACCTAAGATTCCTTTCATATTTTCCTCCTTGGAATATATTGTAAATAATTAATATTTATCCATTTTTACGATTTTTTTTAATCTTTTTTGATACTTGATTTAAAGTTGATTTTTTTTCATCTTTAGATTCAATTATCAAAGAGATACTAACGCTATTTGGAATAGTAATTCCACTTAATGCATTCAAAGATTTTGGTGATAATTGTGCACCAATAACTCTTTTATGAGTTTTCTTTTCAAATTGTTCACGTGAATCTTTATGTTTATGTGGTGAACGAAGAATAGTGAAAATTTCTTTATCAGTTGGTAATGGAACTGGCCCTACCACTTCAGCACCTTCTTTTTTTAGCACATCTTTAATTTTTTGTGCAATTTGATCAATAGCTGAATGATCATAACTTTCTAAACGAATTTTTACTTTGTCTCCTATGATTGCCATTGGTTATATCCTCCTTAGAACGATTTAATAATAAAGAACAAAACATGTGATATAATGACAACTGATATCAGTGTATCAGCATTTATACATAACAATCACGCTATGTAAGTATAACATAGTGTGCTAGTAAAAGGGAATAGCAAAATACAAAAAAAATAAAAAATTTTACAGATAAACAATAAAAATATTAAAGTTAAAAAAATTAATAAAAATTAAATTGAAAATATCCTATTTTGAGTAATTTTCACTTTTTTTTAAACTAATATTTTAACATTTAACAACTAGTATTATCAAGCAAGCATTGTTACTTCTTAAAAAATCTTTAATCATAAATAACAATTGAAGGTAAATATTGTTACAATATTTTATTAGAAAAGTAATATTTTTAATAAAACATTTTTGATGTTATTTAGTTTTACTAACAAGATTAATAAAATTTTAAGCAGTTAAGGAGACTACTAATGCCATCACTATTATTAACAGAAAAGACACCTTTATTACCATTAGTAAATACTACTAATAAATGAAAGCAAATAATTAAAGATTGAACTATTGGCTTTTATCAAGAAATTAAATACTTAACTCTAGCTTCACTATGAATATCATCAGCAATTTTCATCCTCGCTGCTTTAAATGTTATTGGTGTTCAAGCGAATAGTAATCAAGATATTGATTTTGAAAATGCATATTTTACTATAATCAAATGAGAAGTACTGGTAACTACTACTATCTCACTATTTATTTCATTTTTAAAAAAATGCTTAACAAATTTTGGAAATAATCAATTTAAAAAAACTTTATTTTATCAATTATGAAATAAATTAAAAAGTAAAATATTTATCAATACTACTTCAGAAACTAAACTTAATTTTGAAGAAATAAAAAATAAAATTAATCTTCTTGAAGCAAATAAAACTACACTAACAGCACAAATGAAAGAGTTTCACAACTTACAACAACAACTAGTTGTCAAGTTTGAAACTCTTTCAAATAATATTACTGAAAATGAAATAATATTAACTTATGAAGAAAATATTGATAACTCACGAAACGTATATATTCATTAGTTACTAATGAATTAATAAAGATTATTGCTACTGTTACCACTTTAACTGCTGGCGTTGCTTTTGCTAGTAGTATTAATATCATCAAAAACGATATCGCCAATGATTCACCATTAAATCTAGCATCTTTTATTGAAACTTTTACTTCGCTACCAACAATTATTATTTCTTTTTCAGCATTAATTATTTTTAAATTAAAATTTAATCTATTTGAAAATGGATTAAATAATGTTAAACAGTCATTGCTATGAAAATTAATAAAAAAATTGGGAGCATACCGATGTTGTCTATAATATTCATTAATTGTCTTTAAATTATAAAGTTAGACGAGAATAATTTAGACTAAGTTATGCAATTGTATGTTAATCTTAACATTTACAAAGCATAAGTCAACAATAATACTCAATTTTAAAAATCAATTCATATCAAAAATACTTATTATAGTTTACTTTAATAAGTTTTATTTTATTTTTAGTTTTTTATAAAATTAAATTTTAATTTATAGTAATTGTACTGCTGTATTTATTTGATAGCATTTAAAGTCAACCATTTTTGTATACATATCAATATTATAAGTTCTACTTCCAATCATATATTTTAAAATTTGTTTAATATTAGTTTCAGTAAAACAACCAATATTTTCAACTAATGATTGATTTAATATTCCATTTTTTGCATTAATAAAATAACCAACTTTTAATTTTTGATATTTTAATGTTAATGAATTTAAAAAATTAATTAATTCATAATATTTACCTTTTGAAAATAAATTTTGTGCATATTCATAATGTAATTGTGCAATTTTATTTTTTCTTCTTCCTGCCATAATTCCAAGAAATAAAACATGAAAAGCATGGAATTTATCTAAAATAAATTTAGCATTTAAAATTTCAGCAGTTTTTCTAATTCATTTTGCACTATCTCCACAAATTATTAAATTTGCTTGGTCAAAATTTTCAAAATATAAATTACCATATTTTTCAATTAATTTAGCAGTTTTTTCTGCACCAATTTCCGTTTTTGATACTCTTATTTTACATGCAGCTCTTTTATTAATTAATTTTCCATTTTTCTTTTTACCAGTACACATTACTAGTAATCTCATAGAACATTTCTTACAATTTTTATTACTATGTTTATCATTAAACTTAAATTTTCTATGTCCATCATCAATATTTATATATAAAACTTGATTTGTTTCTAATTTTATTTTAGGAATATTAATTTTTGATAATTCAAATTTTTTATATGTTCTACAAACAGTACTAATACTTATTAAATCATTAATAAAAGTATCACAAATATCACGATATCTTTTTCCGTCAGTAAAATATTTTAAAATTTGTTTAATAACATCTGGTGCAAGTTTGCTATACTTTTTAACACCAAGATATACATCTAGTAATGAAATAAATTCAATTTTTTGTGTTTCTTGGTTATAATATATACAAATACGTCGTTTATAAGTTAGTAAACCTTTTTTTTGTTTTTAATTTTCTTTTTCTAAATCTATATGGTTTATATATAGATTTATCACATTCATTTCATAATTTATCATCTATTTGTTTAAATAATTCTTGTGTTTGTTTTAAATTTAATTCATCTTGATTAAAATAATGTTGTTCTCAATTAAAATGATTTTGAAATAATAACATTCTTTGTTTCCTTTCTAAATTTATAATAATTAAATTTTAACTTAATATGTCAACCAAGGAGAAAATATGCCATTCATTAGTAGTTATGCACAACTAAATAAAAAATATGACCTTAATTTTAGTGATAATAATTATGGTTTTAGTTGAGATATTTTTAAAAATTTTGCTGGTGATGAATGAGCAGAATATTTTACTACTAATTGTTTTTATCGTTTTATACCAACAGCACGGGGAACAAGAAAAACTTGAAATTGTTTAGCATTTGATTTATTTATATGCTGTAATTTTAGTGATAGTAGTGTCCAAGAAGTAAGACGATATGAAAATACCCATAGTGAAACAACTATTGGTGCTTTAATGAATGTTTGCCAAGTTTTACTAGATAAATATGATATTAATTTATTACCTAATAATCCCCATGGTATTAAATGAAAAATTACTAAGGATGGTGGGTGTATTATTTTTCCTAATAATCAACAAATTGACTTTATTGGTTATGCAAATGGTAATAAAATTTTTGGAAAAGAAGCAGGTGGGTCAAGTTTTTTAGGTTCACGAACAGATGAAATAATTATGGCAGAAGAAAAAGAAACATTAACAGAAAAACAATTAACATATAGATATGAGCGATTACAAAATTCTATGTTTAGAAGTAATCGTATTAAAGTGTCAAATGAACCAATTAAAGAATGAAATTGAACATTTATTGATAAAAATATATATAGTTCTACTTTTGGAAAATCAATTACTCGCTATTTTTATAAAAGTTTTTTTATTACTTTTACATGTAATCCTTACGATAAATATCATCCATTTTATTTAAAGTACTGTACACCATTTTTACCTTTAAATGATAAAATAATGGATAATCTTAAAAAAGTTGGTAAAGTTTATTATGAAAATAAAGAAATGTTTAGTGGTTTAGGTTTATTTATTGTAAGATTTACAATTCAACCATTTTGAAATAAATTACCAGAAATTCAAAAAAGAACATTAATAGAAATGAAAAAAGTAATCCCGATGAATTTAATACTGTTTTTTATGGTTTTGAATTCTTAGATAGTGATGCAACAATTTTTCCATTTCAAAAAACATTAAAATATTGACAAAAATATGATTTAAAACAATTTTATAATCAAGAAAAAGATATGTATAAATTTGATTTTTATAGTGTTGGTATTGATTGAGCAACTGGTCATAAAGACCATACTGTATTTATGGTAGTTGGTTTTAAAGAATATAATAATACTGGATATTATGATGCTTATATTATTTGTGAATTAGTAGTTACACCAAATGACTTTATTAATGAAAATGAAAAAATTAATGCTTATGTAAATGAAATTTTAGGATTAATGGATAATTTTGAAAATTTTGAACAAGCAATTTATTTTTATGATGATAAAGCAAGAACTGCCATTGATTGATTAAATCAAAAATTAATTGATGAACATAATATTATTCTTATTACCCAAAGTGCGATTAAACATGCTTCAAATCTAAATCAAGAAGCAGGATTAACTAATAGAGTAGTTTGAATGAGAAATATTATGAGTTATGGAAACTTTTATGCTAATAAAGATGATTTACCAAAAACTACGCAATGTTTAGAAGAATTACGATATGATCAAACAAAAACAAACATTCCAGATAAAAATATGTACCAAGATCCTTATGATGCTCTGTTTTATGCACTATATCCATATAAAAATGTAATTAGGGGTAAAAATAATGCTACTGTGAAAAAAAGCATTTTCACATTTGCGATATAATAAACAAGTAACATATAATTAATAGTATAGGTATCACAAAATAAACGCCTTTAATTTAGGCGTTATTTTGCGTTTAAAAGGTATATTGTAAAAATAATATAAATTAAGTACAATTTAGAAATAAAATTAAGGAAAAAGGAGTTTAATTATGATTAATCAAGAAAAAGAAAAAGAATTTTGAAAAAAATATGAAAAGCATATTAAAGATAATAAATGTCAGTTTGTAATGTCAAAATTTTGTAATAGACCTGCTAACAGAAATTGTATAATGTGTGATTATCCTGCTTGTGCATATTGTTTTAGACTAAAAATGAATGATAGATATTCACGATTTTGTTTTAACTGTCTAAAAGATACTTTTGAAGAAGAAGATATTGAAAAATTCATGGATCTGCTTTTAACAGACAACAATACAAAAAAATTACATTAATAGTAAAAAAATAAAAAAGGAGTAATTCAAAATGAAAACATGAATAAAAACAAATTTAAGTAAAATAACATTAGCATTAGCACTAACTGGTGCAACAACTGGAACAATAGGATTAATCATGGGGGGGTGCTTACCCATAATCTTAGTGGTCTTAAATATTATTTAAATTCATATAAAGAACCTATAATGGGAGTTCAGAAAATATGAATGTCTGACATTCATGGTATTTCAGTTTCTATAAAAAGTGAATTTAAAATATATTTTGCTGATAATCCTAAAAAAACAAAATTTTATAATGGAGGAGATACTATTGAAAGAACAGATATACCATGAGATGGCAATTATCCAGATGGGTATTTTAATAAATAACATTTAAACTTCTAAATTAATATAAGAAATATTTTCATTATATTTATCAAATAAATTAATATTTTTTAAATTAATTTCTTGTTTATCAGTAATTAATATTAAATCATAATTTCCAGAACCAAATATGCCACTAATTTCTATCCGATTTAAGTTATTAATAGGATTTTCTATTTGTAATTCAAATTCACTATTATTATCTACTTTTGAAATTTCTTTATAAAATTCTAATTTAGAAAATAATTGAGATTTATTTGAACCATATAAATTTAAAGCATTTTCAATTTTATTATTACTAATAATTGCTCTTGTAAAGTATTTTCCATATTCACCATTACCTAGTGTTCAATCAGCTGGAATTAATGAAGGTATATTATTGCTTTCTAATTCATTTGTTATAGATAATCAATTAAATTGATTATCATCTAGTTTAAATAATTCATTTTGACTAATATCATTGTTTTTTAGTTTAATGTTATTCACATCTGTAAAATCAAAATATTCAGATTTTAGTATTACTTTTACATCTTTATATTTTCAACTATCATCCTTAGTAGAATGTATAGGATTTGATTTTAATTCAAAATAATAAGGCAATAAAATTTTATTATCATCATTTAGACCTTTATTTATTGATAATATTGAATAAATATACTTTGATAACATAATAAATACTTGCTTAAATATTTTAACTTGTTGCAAATTTATGTAATTTGGATAATCAAGTTCTCATTGTCTAAATAAATTAGTAATAACTTCATCAGGTTTTTGACCTGAGAATTTATCACGTAATTTTGCTATTTCATTTGTTGGTTTACCTTTATCATCATAATCTGCACCATCAAAATTACGATTATAATTATACGTATAACTTAGCATATCTAATAAAAGTTGTTGTAAACTATCAACTGTTGGTGCATCATTTATTTCAATTTCAATATCATTGAATTTATCATTTGTTGCAACATATTGATAAAATTGACTTTCACCCGGGAAATTTCAAACTTCTTTATCTTTCAATTCCTTTTCTTTCTTTAATGGTCATTTACCATCTCAAACAGTACCCGTTTCATATCCTAATCAAGCATGAGTTATTCTTGCATTATTAATAACTTCTCTTCTTGTTACAGAACCACTACCAATTTTAATTAAATCTAAAACTGATTTTTCTTGTCCAATAAATTGTTTTGCTAAATTTCATGGTAATATTTGTTCACTAAATCATTGTTCTAATATTCTAACCTTTGGTTGAGTTTCAATAGGCATTGATAATAGCGGAAATGCTATCTTATCTTTGACAAATAATTTAGGGTATACTTCCATATTGTCAACTTCACCAAGTACCTTTATATTGCCGAAAATCATGCTTCTAGGGGCTTTAATTTTTAAACCAATTACTTTGGTATCTTTGTCTAATGGTTTTTGTAATTTAATAATGATTGGATAACCATCTCTTGTTTTAAAATCTTTAATTTTAATAATAGTAATACTTTTAGTACTTCTAGTTTTTGGATTTTGATAAGGTTGAGAATAATTATTAATAATATATAAATTATCAATATTATTTTCGGTTAATGGTTCATTAATCGATACCGCATATAACTTAAATTGATTTAACAATTCTATTTCTTGAAAAATTAAGTTTTTAATATCAGTCATACTATATTCAATTGTATTATCATTAATATTTGTACTTGCTCTTTGATTTAATTGCATAGTAAAGTCTGATGTTTCAGCAGCAATAGTTTTTAATACTTTATCAATATCAATAAATCCAATTTTAATAGTATTTGCTGAAAATCTTAAACTATTATTTTCATTATTTTTAAATAAACGTGCAATTTCATAAATATAAATTGTTCTTTTTTTAAATTCATCATATGCTCTATTAATATCTGGATCACTAGTAGCACGCATCATATTAGTAAAGTCATAAGGGATATTATCTATTAAATAATCATTTTCTATTTCTGCTTGATTAAGTTTAGTTTGCTTTTGTTTCTGTGGAAACTTGGTTTGTGGTTTGTTGTCTTGGTTGTCCATTGTTCTCTCCTATTAATTGGTTATTTTCGGGATTAAATAATTTTAATTTAACAGTTAAATTATTAATTTCTTGTTCATCATTAATATTAAATGTTTTACTAGTTAATAAATCTTTATCGACACTTACTAATATTTTAATAAATTTAAGAATATCAATATTAAATTGTCATAATTTTTGTTCAATATAATTAATAGTTGAAATATTTACAGCTATACTTTCGGGAACTGATTGTTGTGCTGATTTCTTTTGACTTGGTATGTGTATACACAACGTTTAAATATTTCATTAACATTTCAATCGTATATATCAGTTAAGTTTTTACCTTTAAAATTACTACTTGTCATATTAATATTTTCATTTTTTTCATTATTATCACCAGTAGTTTTTCAAATATAGTTTTTAGTAACTAATATTCTTACTGCTTCTTCCATTGAAGATTGAACATTACCATAAGTTTGGTCAAAAATAAACTTCGGTGAGTTTAAAATGCTATCTAAAACAATTTGTTCATAAATAACATCTAGTGCTTTAATTTTATCCATTACTTTATCACAATCTGCTAACTCATTGGCTTTATTTCTCATAATTGCTATTGGTATATAATTAATGTTTAATGTTTGTTCTTGTGATAAATTAGGATTATTAATGTATGATTTAAAATCTAATTTAGTTTGTTTTTTAGTATCATTAATACTATAAATTGCACGATTAATTGTTACTTGTTTATTATTTAATGTATAAACTTCAAATAATCTTACTGTTTGTGCATTTTGTTCATAATTATCATAAAAAATAGTACATTCAATTAATTTACCAGTAATATCATAAACTCTTTGTTGGATATCTACTATTTGAAAATATAAATTATCATTAGCAATATAAATTAAATAACCACTAATTCCTAATTTACTTAATTTAAAAATAGAATTTCAATTTTTACGATAAAATTCTTGTTGAATTAAATATTGTTTAATAGTTTCATTATTAATATCTAGTGGAGCATTATATAAATTAGCATTATTTTCTGCTACAAAATCAGTAAAATAAGTTTCATGGTTAAAATCATTAAAACCAAAATAATTTAAAATTGAAGCATGAGTACTTTTATTTTTATTAGTTAAAAATTTTAATTTTTCACTTTGATTATCACTAATATTTGTTTTATCTTTTCTTTTTCAAAAAGGTTGCATAAGTATTTTCCTTTCTAAAATATTTGATTAATTTTTAATATTATTTTTATAATAATAAATATAATTAAACCTGCTGCTGCTGATAATATAACTCCTATTAAACCTAAAATAATTTTTATAATTTTAAAAAACATAATCTTATTCCTGTAATTCTTGTAATTTTCATAAATAACCCTGATCTGTTATTAATTTTATAAAATTATTATTTGCAATATTAATAGATGAAGTTCTTCGTAAACTTGGAAGAAAACATACTCAATATGATAATGAAGTTTCTTGTCAAAATATTTCTATTGTTTGCATTGGGTATTTACCCATATTACTATTACTTACATTATTAAGGTCATAAAATATTTTATAATAAGTATTTGGTTTTAATTTATAAGAAATAGTTGTACCTAATGATATTGCTACATCTTTTCATTTTGGACATGGACAAGGAGTTGGTGGATTTTCTTTTAATTCAATATCTCAATTATTTTCATCTATTTCATTAGTTTTTAAACTTTTTGAATTAATTTTGAAAGGTTTAATTATATTTACTTTAACAGTATTTTGTAATTCTTCTAATGAAAATATAGGGACGGTAACAAAAACGGAGGATATAATTACTTATTAACAATTTCTATATTATTTAGACAAGAAATAATTGTAATTATATGCAATTGTACATTCATCTTACTACTAAATTAAAATAATTACAATTAAAATACAAATATTGAAAAAATCATAAGAAAATTTAATATTAATACACAACAAAAATTCTTATTAAATTAAAATTTAATAAGTTTTTAATATTTTTAATAAAAAATAAAAATTTTGATTATGTTTTGGAATTTACAAGATTACACTTAAAAATAACCATTTTAGTATAAATATTTATACTATATGTTCTATTACCAAGCATTTCTTTTAAAATATATCAAATATTACTTTCAGTAAAACAACCAATATTTCACTTTGCACCTTGATTAACAATACCTTTTTTATTATTTTTAAAATATTGTTTTTTTAATTTTTTATGATTTTTTAATATTTCATTCATATACTTTATTAACTCATCATATTGACCATTTTCAATAAAATTTCTACAAGTATTATATTCATTTCAATATTTTCCCTTGTTTCCAGCAATAATTCCTACATATAACTTTTTAATCAAATGGAATTTATCTAAAACAAACTCAGCACCTAAATAATCTGCAACATCTTTAATTCACCCAGCACTATCACCACAAATAATAATTTTTGCTTGTTCAAAATTTTCAAAAAATCTGTTTCCTTGTTTTTTGATAAATTCAGCAGTTTTTTGAACTCCAAGTTTAGTTTTTGTTAGTCTTATTATTACATCTACTCTTTTATTAATTAATTTATGATTAACATTGTCTGTACAAAATAGTACTAAACGCATTGAATATTTACCAGAATTTCGTTTAAATTTTCAAAATTTTCGATGTCCATCATCAATACTAATATAAATAAATTGATTTGGTTCTAATTTTATTTTAGAAACATCTAATTTATTAACTTGATATTCTTGAAATATTCTACTAATACCAGTTGTACTAAATTTTGTTTGTTTCATAGTATGTAAAATATCAATATATCTTTTTCCGTCAGCAAAATGTTCAATAACATTATTTTTTATATCTTGACAAGTTCTTTTATATTTAGGCAATTCTAATTCTTCATCTAATAAACAAACTCTTACTCATTTTTTTAATTGTTCATCATAGTATTTATAATCACGACATTTATAAGTGACAAGACCATTGATAGTATTTCTAGTTCTTTCTTTAATTTTAACTGGAATATATTTTTTATCTCTTTCTTTTAATATTCTTCAATCTGTTTTTTCTCATTGCTTTTTTATATCATCTCTAAATGATTGATACATTCTTTCAGTTGCTTCTTTTAAAGTTCATAAATAATTAAAACTCATATTTAACTCTCCTAATCTGTTTCTGCACCAATTATTAATTTTAATTTACATAAATTTAAAGTGTTAAAATACGATAAATTATATTAATAATCTATTTTGCTTTATTTTATCTACTATAATCCACATAAGAACGTAATTATGATTAAAATAATGCTACTGTGAAAAAAAGTATCTTCACATTTGCGATATAATAAACAATTTACATATAATTAATAGTATAGTCTCACAAAATAAACGCCTTTAATTTAGGCGTTATTTTGCGTTTAAAAGACATATTGTAAAAATAATATAAATTAAGTACAATTTAGAAGTAAAATTAAGGAAATAAGGAGTTTATTATGAGAAAGTGTGAGTATTCTTTTCAATCTTATGAAGGTAGAACAAAATGTTATAGTAAAAATTTATTAGGTAAATTTGATGATGATAAATGATATTGTAAAAAACATTTAGATTCTATGAGATATAAAAATAATAATGAAACGATAAAAATAATGGCAGGTAATAATCATCATAATCACAGTAATGAAAATAATGAGAATTTTTTTGATGAAGAAGAAAATATGATAAAAATTGAAAATATTAATAAAACTAAGTTTAAATGTAAACACGTACTAACAAATTATTGTTATGATTGTAACGAATGAATTTGTTGCGGATGTGACTTTGGACATAAAAAAACTTAAAGAAATATATAATAAGGAGTAATAAAAATGAAAACATGAATAAAAACAAATTTAAGTAAAATAACATTAGCAATAGCACTAACTGGTGCAACAACTGGAACAATTGGATTAATCATGGGGGGTGCTTACCCATAATATAGGTACTAATGTTAAATATTATTTAGAACCAAATGGAGAAGTAGTATATGGAACAACAACTATTTGATGAAATAAATGAAGTAGTCCAAGTAAAATAAATTTATATTTTGCTAAAATTAAACATCATGATGAAGATATAAAATGAGATGGTATTTATCCGGATGGATATTTTAATGATTAAATTTCAATATTAATATAAGAGATATTTTCATTATATTTATCAAATAAATTAACGTTTTTTAAGTTTATCTCTTGTTTATTAGTAATTAAAATTAATTCATAATTTCCAGCACCGAATATCCCACTAATTTCTACCCGATTTAAGTTATTGATCGGGTTTTCTATTTGTAACTCAAATTCGCTATTATTATCAATTTGTGAAATTTCTTTATAAAATTCTAATTTGGAAAATAATTGAGACTTATTTGAACCATATAAATTTAAAACATTAGCAATTTTAGTTTTATCAATAATTGTTTTTGTAAAGTATTTCCCATATTCACCATTTCCTAATGTTCAATCTGCTGGAATTAATGACGGAATATTATTACTTTCTAATTCATTTGTAATAGATAATCAATTAAATTGATTGTCATCTAATTTAAATAATTCATTTTGACTAATATCATTATTTTTCAGTTTAATGTTATTAGCATCTGTAAAATCAAAATACACAGATTTTAACACTACTTTTGCATCTTTAAATTCTCAAACTTTATCAGATGTAGAATGTATAGGATTTGATTTTAGTTCAAAATAATAAGGTAATAATAATTTATAGTCATCATTTAAACCCTTATTAATTGACATTGTTGAATAAATATTACTAGATAACATAATAATTATTTGTTTAAATATTTGAATTTGTGGTAAAATCACATAATTTGGGTAATCTAATTTTCATTGTTTAAATAAATTAGTTATAACATCTTCTGGTTTTTGTCCTTCAAATTTTGCTCGCATTTTATCTAAATCATTCATATCCTTTGCGACACTTCCTAATGAAGCTCCATCAAAGTTTCTATTATAAGTATAAGTATAAGTTAGCATATCTAATAATACTTTTTGTAAACTATCAACTGTTGGTGCATCTTTAATTTCTAATTCAACATCTTTGAATTTATCATTTGTTGCAACGTTTGGGTAAAAAATAGATACTCCACTATGAAGTTTCCATATTTCTTTATCAATTAATTGTTTTTCTCCTTTTAATGGCCAAGGAAGGGGATCTGATGAATCATCTGAATAACCTAATCAAGCATTAGTTACTCTTGCATTATTAAAAATTTCTTTTCTTGTTTCTTTACCACCACCAATAGCAATTAAATCTAAAACTGATTTTTCTTGTCCAATAAATTGTTTTGCAAGATTTCAAGGTAATATTTGTTCACTAAATCATTGCTCTAATATTCTAACTTTTGGTTGAGTTTCAATAGGCATTGATAATAGTGGAAATGCTATCTTATCTTTAACAAATAACTTTGGGTATACTTCCATATTATCAACTTCACCAAGTACCTTTATATTGCCAAAAATCATGCTTCTAGGGGCTTTAATTTTTAAACCAGTTACTTTGGTATCTTTATCTAACGGTTTTTGTAATTTAATAATGATTGGATAACCATCTCTTGTTTTAAAATCTTTAATTTTAATAATAGTTATACTTTTAGTACTTCTTGTTTTTGGATTTTGATAAGGTTGTGAATAATTATTAATAATATATAAATTATCAATATTATTATCAGTTAATGGTTCATTAATCGATACAGCATATAACTTAAATTGGTTTAATAATTCTATTTCTTGAAAAATTAAATTTTTAATATCAGTCATACTATATTCAATTGTATTATCATTAATATTTGTACTTGCTCTTTGATTTAATTGCATAGTAAAGTCTGATGTTTCAGCAGCAATTGTTTTTAATACTTTATCAATATCAATAAATCCAATTTTAATAGTATTTGCTGAAAATCTTAAACTATTATTTTCATTATTTTTAAATAAACGTTCAATTTCATAAATATAAATTGTTCTTTTTTTAAATTCATCATATGCTCTATTAATATCGGGGTCACTAGTAGCTCTCATCATATTAGTAAAGTCATAAGGGATATTATCTATTAAATAATCATTTTCTATTTCTGCTTGATTAAGTTTAGTTTGCTTTTGTTTCTGTGGAAACTTGGTTTGTGGTTTGTTGTCTTGGTTGTCCATTGTTCTCTCCTATTAATTGGTTATTTTCGGGATTAAATAATTTTAATTTAACTGTTAAATTATTAATTTCTTGTTCATCATTAATATTAAATGTTTTACTAGTTAATAAATCTTTATCGACACTTACTAATATTTTAATAAATTTAAGAATATCAATATTAAATTGTCATAATTTTTGTTCAATATAATTAATAGTTGAAATATTTACAGCTGTACTTTCGGGAACTGATTGTTGTGCTGATTTCTTTTGACTTGGTATGTGTATACCACAACGTTTAAATATTTCATTAACATTTCAATCGTATATATCAGTTAAGTTTTTACCTTTAAAATTACTACTTGTCATATTAATATTTTCATTTTTTTCATTATTATCACCAGTAGTTTTTCAAATATAGTTTTTAGTAACTAATATTCTTACTGCTTCTTCCATTAAAGATTGAACATTACCATAAGTTTGGTCAAAAATAAACTTCGGTGAGTTTAAAATACAATCTAAAACAATTTGTTCATAAATAACATCTAGTGCTTTAATTTTATCCATTACTTTATCACAATCTGCTAACTCATTTGCTTTATTTCGCATAATTGCTATTGGTATATAGTTAATATTTAAGGTTTGTTCTTTTGATAAATTAGGATTATTAATATATGTTTTAAAATCTAATGGAAATTGTTTTTTATTATCACTAATACTGTAAATTGCACGATTAATTGTTACTTGTTTATTATTTAATGTATAAACTTCAAATAATCTTACAATTTGTGCATTTTGTTCATAATTATCATAAAAAATAGTACATTCAATTAATTTACCAGTAATATCATAAACTCTTTGTTGGATATCTACTACTTGAAAATATAAATTATCATTAGCAATATAAATTAAATAACCACTAATTCCTAATTTACTTAATTTAAAAATAGAATTTCAATTTTTACGATAAAATTCTTGTTGAATTAAATATTGTTTAATAGTTTCATTATTAATATCTAGTGGAGCATTATATAAATTAGCATTATTTTCTGCTACAAAATCAGTAAAATAAGTTTCATGGTTAAAATCATTAAAACCAAAATAACTTAAAATTGAAGCATGAGTACTTTTATTTTTATTAGTTAAAAATTTTAATTTTTCACTTTGATTATCACTAATATTTGTTTTATCTTTTCTTTTTCAAAAAGGTTGCATAAGTATTTTCCTTTCTAAAATATTTGATTAATTTTTAATATTATTTTTATAATAATAAATATAATTAAACCTGCTGCTGCTGTTGATAATATAACTCCTATTAAACCTAAAATAATTTTTATAATTTTAAAAAACATAATCTTATTCCTGTAATTCTTGTAATTTTCATAAATAACCCTGATCTGTTATTAATTTTATAAAATTATTATTTGCAATATTAATAGATGAAGTTCTTCGTAAACTTGGAAGAAAACATACTCAATATGATAATGAAGTTTCTTGTCAAAATATTTCTATTGTTTGCATTGGGTATTTACCCATATTACTATTACTTACATTATTAAGGTCATAAAATATTTTATAATAAGTATTTGGTTTTAATTTATAAGAAATAGTTGTACCTAATGATATTGCTACATCTTTTCATTTTGGACATGGACAATGAGTTGTTGGATTTTCTTTTAATTCAATATCTCAATTATTTTCTTCGATTTCATTAGTTTTTAAACTTTTTGAATTAATTTTGAAAGGTTTAATTATATTAACTTTAACAGTATTTTGTAATTCTTCTAATGAAAATATATTTCCATATTTTGCATTTCCACCAGTCATAATTAAAGAATAATTATGATTAATAACTTTTAAACTTAAAGTTACTTCTTCATTTTCAATTTTTCCTATTGTAAGAAAAAAAATATCATTATATCCACCAAGAAACCCACCAGTTTTAAATTCTACTTTAATTTTTGTATTAACTTGATTAAATGGTGGTTTTTCTCATGTTATATATGTTCTATATAATTTATAAAAACCAAGTTGAAAATCACCATATTCTCTATTACTTATACTTTTTCCAATTATAGTTCAATTTTCTTTATCTTGTTTTTTATCTAATAATTCATTCATACCACCAACAATAGTTTTATCAATAGTTAATAAATCAGGATTATCTGTACCTAAAGCATTTGCCATAAAAGCAAACTTAAATTGACTACTATCAACTTTATTTTTAAGTTTTTCATCAACTTCTGGTTTTGTATAATAATTATCTAAATTAGGTGGTTCATTTCCACCAGTAGCACTAATAACATTAGTATCACTAATATGAATATTTTCACCAGCAATTAATTTATCTTGTTTTTTACTTATTTTTTCATCAATAAATTTATGAACATATTTAACAGGGGGTATATCTTTATCACCAGTAAAAGGTATAGTTCCAAAATCAATATATTCAAAAGCACCCCATTGATTTTCTCTTACATATTTTAATTTATCTTGCTTCTTATCTATATTAGTTTTATTTTCATTAATTGCTGGAACAATTTGTTTAACAGTTGTTTGTAAATTATTATCATTTATATTTTGTTTTTTATCTAATAAGTCATTAGTTTCTTGTTTTGTATAATAATCATGCTCAGTACTATCTTCTGCTATAAATTCAGTTGGTGTGCCTTTTCCAATATATTGATATAATGTAACAGAAATAGGTTGATAATTAATATCATTAGAAGTTACAGTAATATCATTTCATTCCTTAGTGAATAATAATTGAATTTTAACATTATCATTTACAATTAATTCATCTAATTTAATACTTGTTTGTATTGTTTTATTAATTTCACCACCTAAATTAAATATAGTTTTTTTATTACTATATATATAATTATCAGTAGGATTAGTAGTGGATTGATAACTATAACCTCATATTGCTAAATATATTTTTCCAAATTCATTACTAGGAATAAAAGAAGACATTTTCTTTCATAAAGGACTAGTTGCAATATTAAATCAATTATTTTTAATATCATCAATATTTTCATTTGTTTTAATTAATTCACTATTTAATTTTGTAATTTCATTTTCATTGGTAGTAATTCGTTTTTGTTGTTTAGCAGAAAAGTCAGCAGTTGCAGCATGAGTAAAATCACCAATTTGGGGATTATTTTGTAATGCTTCTGGTGGTAATGTTCCAATTTCATCAGGTCAATCTAAAATCATTGTTTCAGTTTCTTTATCATATTCAGTTGCGACATAACCTTTATTAACAAACTTACTAACAGGACCCCTATATATCTCATTTTCATTATCATCAACTAAATCATCATATAATTTCATTTGTTTTAATAATGTAAATGCTTTTTGTTCTTTAATTAATTCATCAACTTGATTTTTTGTATAAAATGCTTTTAAGTCAATTTTGTCAACATCTAATTCATCTTCACTATAATTTAAAAATACTTGTTTTAATTCAATTAATCTTGCTCATATTTTCATTCTACTAGGTGCTAAGTCTCAAACATTAATACTAGGAATACTATTTGCACTAAATGATGTACCATTATTGAATTGAATAGTAGCATCAACATTAAACTCAATTGGTGTACGATTAAATACTCAATGTTCAACACAAACATACACCATATCTCTTAATGTTTCTTTAATTAATTCATCTTTAAAATTATCAAAAGGAAATTTAGATAAAATAAAATCAAGATAAGCATTAATATCATTTTGAGCTCTAATAGCAAAAGTTTTAAATCAATCATTAACATTTGGTTATGTATTTATATATTGTTGTGGAGTTTTGATAATTTTTCCAGTTAATGGATATCAGTTATTATAATTTTCAAGACTGACATCAGTTCAAAGTTTATTAATCATAATTTATCATTCCTTAAAAAATGCTTTTTTATAATGCTTAGTTTTTGTTTTAGTTTTTCTATGTGATATATGGATAATTTCTTTTTGTAATTTTTTCTTACCTTTTTCTACAACTTGACTATATGCAAATTTTTCTAAATGATGTAATAATCCTGTACCAAATAAAGTATTAACTGAAAATTTTAAACCAACATTTTTAAATGATTTATTAATATTTTCAATAGGATTATTAATAACATTAATTACTTTATGATAGGTTCTTATTGTCCTAAAAATTTCTCTATAAACTTTAAAACTATCTCTAATTATTTGTTGAACAACTGGTGGAGCAAATGCAATTGCTTTTAATCATTTATTACGACTAACTCCATAACCAATGTATCAACCACTATATCAGCGATATCAATGGAATGGATGTATTTGCGTAACAAAAGTTTCTGCTTTAAGAATACTATCAATAACTGTAATTGGTTTATACCTAGGATTACGATGATAAATAGTAATTGCACATTTACTTAATGATAAAGGTTGAATTTTGCAACCGATAAATACAGGTGAATTTAATGGAATTAATTGTGCATGTTTAATTGCTTTTTTCTCTGCATTAGTAAATAAATCTGTTGCTTTTTCTTTTAATTTATTAATTTTTTCCATTACCTTTTTTTCTAAATTTTCAAATTTTTCTTGTAATTTATAAATACTTTCTCGTAATTTTTCAAAATATGGAGTATCTTTTCAAAATTTATTTAAACCTTTTTTTAAATAAAATCTAATATCAAAATATTTAAAAGTTTGATTTGTTTTTAAAACAATTTTATGAATTGCACTATTTTTAAAATTAAACTTAATAGCATTGGCACGAATTTTTTGTAAATCTAAAATTAAAGATTTACCATATCTATTTTCTGCATGGATGGTATGAACTAAATTTAATCAATCATGTTGGTTCATTGTTAATACTGCTTTTAACTCAGTATTATATTTTTTTAAAAAGTTATTTGCTTTTTCAATATCTTTAATCTTAAACTTTGGAGTTAATTGTGGACTTAATTTTATTAATGTATTTTGTAATAATAAATAATCTTTTAACTCTTGTGCTTCTAATTTTTTAAAATTATTTTTAAATTCTCTTTTTGCAACATAACCTAAATTTTGGATTATTGTTTCACGATTAGGAGCAAAACTATAATTAAATAAATAACGTTTATTACCAATAATTTTATCTGTTAAAATTTCTTTGCCACTTACTTGACTAATTATTTCTTGTAAATTTTTTGCTTCTTTAACACCAATTTGTTCTAATGTTTTAGTTTTTTTGTGCTAATTTAATAAATTTAGTTGTACGATAACCACGACTAATTTTATTAAGTCCAGCAAATGCTGGTAATATATTAAAAAAAGTATTTAATGATGTTATATTTCCTTTTAAATAATCATAAACTTGATTAATAGTAAAATCGGTTATTGCATAAATACCATAATTAATAGTACTTGCAATAAAATCACTTGCACCTAATCCAAGTGCTATGCTTCCACTTAAACCACCAGTAAAAGGAGCAAGTGCTACTGCTATTACTTGGACACCAATCATTTCTAAAATTTCTCATCAAAAACTTTTATTTTCTTGTTGTTTACTGATTCTAGTATGTTTTGGTTTATTGATATTTAAAAGTATTGCTGTACTAGTTGTACCAATTGGCATGATTAAATTTCCTTAATTATTGAAGCGTTATTTTAATTGGACTTGTTGAACCTTTATAATTTGGATCATTTACATTTGCTCTAATCACTATATATAAATCACCAGTTTTTTGTTTATTATTACTAATAATGTTTTTACCTTGCTCATCACTAAAATATTTAATAGTTGGATTTTCCAAACTTGGATTTAAACTATTAATTTCTTTTGCATATAAAATATTTGCATCTAATTCTTTATTAGTTTTATTTGTTTTTGCAGCATTATTTATTGTTAACGTTGTAATTTTAGATTTTAAATCATTTTTTACTTCACTTTTAATTACTCCACATAACATTCAACGTGATGTTGTTTCTTTTTTTGACATATAAGGAATTGATTGCCCAAATACTTCACCACCAACTAAATAAGTTCTACCAACCTTACCATCTGCAACTTGTTGTAAATAAATAACTGTATTTTGTAACATATATCTTTTCATTGCTTTTGGAGTTGCTAAAATAAAATTCATTATTTCATCTTCATTTTTATCATTTGTAAATGTCATATAATCATCTAATACAATTTGACATAATACACCTTTTACATATAAGTCATTTCCATTTAAACGTAATTGTTGTGCTAATTCATTATCAGTAATTATTCCTTTATTATCTGCTAAATAAACTAAACTATCATAAAGATTATTAGTAATAAAAAATTTACAATTTGTACTATTTCGTAATTGAAATAAAGTATTTCATGCCGATAACATTGCTTTTAAATATCCAATTGGTGTTGGATCAGTTATTGTTACTTTTGTAGCAAATTGAGAAATTATGTTAGTATCATCATTTGCTAATTTATCTGTTAAATCATTAGCAACTTCATATTGCATACTGTCTAATAAATTTTGACCATTTTCAGCATTTAAGTCAATATTTGCAATAGTTTCACCAGCAAGATATGATTTTTCAATTATTTTTTCAATTTTATCAGTAGTAGCATACCCAACATCATATCTTTGACTTTTGTCATCTCATGAAATAACTTTAACTTTTGGGTCTTTTGGTAATTTAATAATAAATTCAATTTTTGTAGAGTTAGTCATTTCAATTGGAAAAAAGTTTGCTCATGGTGAATTTGATTGTTTAAAAAATTCAATGAATTCTGGTGCTTCAACTAATTTTTCTGTATTATTTAAGTTTGTTTGAATATTTACTGCCATTTTAAACTTCCTTTTTTATAAATAATTTTTCTTTTTATAATCCAATAATGGATTAATTTTAATTGGTATTTGATTTGTTAATATAGTTTCTTGTTTACCACCTGTATTAATTGGTTCTTTAAACAATGGTTGTTCTTTAATATTTTTTTTAATAGTATCTTCTATTTTTGAATTTTCTATATTATTTGTTTTAAATTTTAAATAATCATAAAATTCACTTTTAACTTGATATTTTTTAAATATATTAATTATTTCTTTTTCTTTTATTTCTTGATTAAGTTTATTTAATTTATTTTCTGCTTCATTAACTTTATTTTCTATTTCTTGTGAAACATCATTTTCAGTTAAAGTTTGCGTTGTTTGTTGTACATTAGTTTCATTTTCTAACATTTACAGCACCCCATTATTTAATTTCTTTATTAATTTTTTCATTAAGTTTTGCTAATTTTTTTTGATGTTTGATAATTTTATTATTTGCTCTAACATGTTTTGGAGTTGTAATAAATCGTTTTAATAAAACAATAATTTCTCGACAAAGTAATATACCAGTACTAATTCCAATTGTTTCAAGTGCTTTTAAAAAATCTTTCATTTTTATATTTTCCTTTCTTTTTATAAGTGATAATAATTTTCATCAAATGATAATTGTGCATTAATATTAACTTCACTCATATCACTACCATAACTATTAATACTTACATTATCATTAATAAGATTTGCAGTTTCATTAGTGAATACTGTTTCTTGCATTTCAGTATTATTATGTACTGTTTCCATAGGTAATAAATTATGAATAATTTCACTTATTCCTGCAATAATAGTAGGTACTGCATAAGCATTATTAAAATCATTATTAATACCCATAGCAACACCACTACTAATCAAGCAACCACCAGTTGCCATATTTGCTATTTTTCTAATAGTTTCAAATCTATTAGGTATTAATTCAGTTAAACCACTAATAAGATTTGAAACACCATAAGCATTTAAACTAATAAAAGTATCTCAATCCATTAAATTATTAGGATTATTATTTATGCTTAATAATGGTCATGGTGGTATTTCAGTAGTAGTTGTACTTGTAGTAGTAGTTATAGGCATAGGTGTTGTAGTGGGTTCTATTGGATTAATATTATTTTCTGTTCATTTACTATAATTTGCTAAACCAATTGTTCCTAATCCTAATAATATTTTTTTACTACTATTAATTACTTTTGTTTTAGTATTTGGCATTTGATTTAAGTTTCATATATCTAAACCTAATTTTTTACCAAATAATAAACTATTAATTGAACCTAATATGGGATTACTAATTACTTGACCATAATAAGCACTTGTATCTAACATTGCACAAATAGGACTAATTCCAATTCTTATTAATTTTAATAAAGTATAATTATTTGATTGTACAATTAAATCATTTGGCATTTTCATCTACTCTTTCTAAATTTTCTATTTTTTTAATTCAAACTTTTACTCAACCTTGATAAACATCATTATCACCAACTATTAATGCAACATTATCTTCGGGGTCAGAAATAATTATATGTTGTGACTTAACATTAGGATATTTCATTAATATAATTGCTCTAATATCATTATGAGTACGAAGTGCTTGTGGTGAAGGTGATAATATTTCAATTTCATCTTTATCACCAAATAAAGTAGGTAATATAATCATTATTTATTCTCCTTATTTTTAGTTAAATTATTAGAAATATAATATCAACCCATTAATAAAGTTTCTTTATTACCAAATGTTAAATTAGAAAGATTTCAATCTTCTTTAAAAACTAAATCATCTGCTAATTTATCTGTTAAATCTGTATTTCAATAATCTTCATAGTATCAATCTTGTCATTTTTTTCTATCAACTAAAATATTTTTTATGTATGGTTTAAACTCTTTTACATTACTTGTAAATGTATTTTTTAAACTATAAATAAGATTATGATCACTGTGTGTATAAAACTGCTTATCCCATATTAACTGTGTTATATTTAAAAATCTATCACTAACTAAATTATTTATTATTAATTCATGTTCTTGATTATATAACTTAATTATAGTTGGTATTCATTCATTAAGAGTCCTTATATTTCTTCATAGAATAATATTTATTTCATCATTATAATCTGATAATGTCACTATTCATGTTTTCATTATTTACATTCCTTATTTTCCTTATTTTTTGTTAAATTATTAACTATTTTTTTTAAACATTTCATACATCAATTTTTAGTTAATCAAATTCTTTTATTACAATATTTACATTTATTCATTTTTACTCTTTTCATTTTTTAAATCATTTAACATTAATTGAACAAAATGCACGATTTTTAGGAATATTTAAAGTATTAAAGATTTGACCACTTACTATAATTTCATCGTTTTTGTTTAATAAAATACATCGTTTATAAAATTTTGGGTTATTAAAAATTAAAGTAACATAGTTTAAACCATTCCATTGTCCACGAACACTATAATATAATTGTTTATTACCTTTTTCATGATATTTTGCTTCAATAGTGTTACTAAGTTTTACTGTTAATTTAACATAATTTGCTTTATCTTTCATTTTTAAAATTCCTTAAATAATATTGAATATGCTTATATGCATCTTCTTCATGTTTTGTTAATTTTATATTTCCTTTATAATTTTCTATTTTGTTTTTATTTTTTGGATGGTTTTCTAGATAATCTCATTTCATAACATCTTGTACTAAAACCATTAATGCACCAATAATTTTAGGAGTTGCTAATGGATTAGTTAATAATTGTTTTGAACTTAAAAAGAAATTTTCTACAATAACTAATATTTTTTTATTAATAAATTGTTTTTTAATTTTTAAAAAGCATTCTTTAAATAGATTTTTACTTTCTAAAACAGTTTTAGTTTTAAATGTTTCATTAAAAATAATATTATTAGTTTCATTTGAATATATAATAATTCCATTATTACCAATCCCAGCGGGGTCAATACCAATAATTAAGTCATATTTCATAGTACTAATTAATTCTTTATTATTTTTGCTGTTTGTTTAAGGTATTTAGGTAATTTATCATAGCAACTATTACATATTAGATAAGGTATAGACCAATTTTTATATTTAATAGTTTTAGTAGATTTATTAATACAATCTTTTCAAACTTTATTAATACAAACTTTTAATTTACATTTTTGATTTTTATTAATCTTCATTATTATCCTTAATTTGTTTTTTATTATAAATTATTGCAATTCCTAATAATAAACCTATAAGATTTAAAGTAATAAATAAAAATACAATTCCAATTGCATTATTATCATTACACATATATAACCCCATAGTTGTTAATATTATTCATGCAAAAATTCCTATTATTATTAATAATATGATTGTTCCAATACTCATTAATACTTCCTTTTTTTTATCAATATATCCTGTTGCTTTTAGCATAAAGGATATATATTTTTGTTTTTTTTATTATTAATACTATTAGTTATATTTTTCTTAGAAAAATGGGCTCGAAATAAATTATAAAATTTTAAAAAACATTGAGGCATTCGATTCAATATTTATTTAATTTATGTTAAATAAATTAATATTTTAATTGAACCGGCACCGCTCAATTTTTTTTACAAGTTTTAAATTTATTTTCTCGCCCAAAAAAATTTTTCAAAAAAAAATAAAAAATAAAACCAACACTTGCTCACTGGGTAGTGGCAAGGTTGGTTAAATAAAAAATAGAATTAATATAGTAGGTTCCCTAGTAGGTCTATATATACTAGTTTCCAATTCGCTCCCACCCCAAGAATTACCATTATTTAATGGTTAGTATATTTTATTAGGTATCACTCCACTTATTATTTATCCATGCAAGTCCACATGTTCTAGCTACTATTTTTAACAACTGTGTTGTAGTTCACTGTTTTAGTTCCCTAACACGTGTTGATAATAGCGTTAAAGAGGATTATTAAAAATTTTAAAATTTTACAATTACAAAAAAAAGACAAGATTTTTATTCTCGTCTTTGTTAATAATTTTTTATATAAATTAGAAATGAGAGTTTAAGTGAAAAGGGGTAATTATATATTAATAGACATCTTCGCCATGCTCCCAAAAAATTAATTAATAAAACCAATATTACTGAAACTAATACTGATATTGAATCAGAATATAACAAAATAAAATTAATAAAAATATGATACGATACAAATATTATAAAATTAGATTATAATTTAAATGAAATCGAAAAAATTTTAGAAATAGCAATTGCAAATCCTAGTAATTATAATGCTACTGTTTATGAAAATATTAAATATTTTTTTTAGTTGATTAATATCAACAGTATCTTCAATGGCAATTGATAATTATTTTTATATTATTAGTGCACAAATTGCTGCTAATAAAAAAGTAGATTTTATAAATGATTTAAAATTACTAGTAACTAAAGAAAATATAATAACTGCAATCATAGCACAAATTGTTTTTTCATTTAAACTTACTATTACTGACCTTTGTTGAAAAAAATTTAAAACTACCTATACTTATCAAGCATTAAATTATATATGTAGTTTTCCTAAAAAATATTATCAATTTGTTTGTCCAAATTCAACAATATCTGAATCGAATACAACTATCACTGAACAACAATTAAGGAAAATCATTCAAAATTATTATCAAAAAATTGATATAAATACTAAACTATTAACAAAAATAAATACTAAATTAAGTGATATTCTCAATACAGAAATGACACTAGATATTAATGAAATAAATAACACTAAATTACCACTATTAATAAAGACACTACAAAAAAATATAAGCAAATACTTTATCAATACAAATTAATTAAATATACTATTTATTTTTATTTTACTTTATTAATATAATTATTACTTTTGTTAGTTATTTACTTATACTATAATTTTTCATATACTGAACTAATGTTTTAATTAAGACACCCATACCACGGTCCCGTTTATAAGCAGTGCCAGCAATATCTAAATGTAAAAATGGTTTATCTTCACTAAATTCTGTTAAAAAGGCAGCAGCATTTGATGAACCACCATATGGATCTTTAGATAAATTACTTAAATCAGCTATTTTAGATGAACGCATATTTAAAATATTTTGTTGATGAATTGGCATTCTTCAAATTTCTTCATTAGTTTGTTGAGCAGCTAAATTAAAATCATTAAATAATTTATCATTAGTAGCAAAAGCACCAGTCATATAACTACCTAACGCCACTAACATGGCACCAGTTAAAGTTGATAGTTCAATAATGCGATTTGCTTTTCCTTTCCGTAAAGCATAGGTGATACCATCTGCTAATACTAATCTTCCTTCAGCATCAGTATTATTAATTTCAACCGTTTTCCCATTCATTGAAGGAAAAACCGTTTCAACTAAAGTAGCATTGCCTCCAATTTTATTTTCGGTTAAACAAGCAACAGCAACAAAGTTTAATTTTAATTGTAGTTTGGCAGCAGCAATAGCAGCATTACAAACACTAGCAGCACCTGACATATCAAATTTCATCCCCTTCATAGCTGAAGCAGGTTTTAATGAATAACCACCACTATCAAAAGTAATACCTTTACCAACTAGTCCTAAAATATCATCAGCATGTTGCTGATCACCTTTATATTCTAAAACAACAACACGTGCTTCATAATGACTACCAGCATTAACTGCTAATAATAAGTTCATATGCAAATCAGTTATTTCTTTTTGTCCCAAAATTTTGATTGATAAATTTTTAATTGATTTCGCTGCATCTTGAATTTTTTTAGCAAAAATTTCAGGATATAACAAATTAGGTGGCATATCTTGTAAATTACGTGCTAAATTAATACTCTCACCTTGAATTTCAATTTGTTGTTGTGAAGTATAACCAGGAAACTTTGCTGTTGAAACAATATTATATTTAACTTTTTTTTCTTCCTTGTTTTTACTTTTTAAAGTATACTCTTGACAACTACCAAATCATAATGCTTCATAAATAATTTGTAAAAGGACGCTTTCATCAAAATTATTAGTGACAAAAGATTTAACATCAATATCCAAATCTTGATTATTACTTTTACTAAAAGCAACAAAAAAATTATAAATATCATTACGAGTTAAACTCTTACTATCACCTAAATATAAGTAATAAGTTTTATTTTCAGAAATTAATGTTAATTTGTTTTTTTCTTTAACAACCAACTCATGTACAACTTTGTTAGCAAAAACTGCTGTTAATTTTAATTTTAATTGAGATTTATCACTAATGTTAAACAAAACATTTTTATCCATATTTTCACTCCTAAATGGTAATATTAAAATAATTACAATTATAATATCTATAAATTAATATTTTCGAAAATTACACAAAAATAGATAAGTTAAACAATATTATTGTATTATTATTGTATTGTAATATTACCATAGAATGGAGAAAAAACGATGAAGCGTTCACAATTAAATGAAAAAGATAAAAAAAAATACTGTTGGGATTTTAAACATTTATTTGCTAATAATGAGTCTTGAAAAAAAGCATTATCTGAATTTGACAAATTTGCTGAACAACTTTTAACTTTAAAAGGAAAATTAAATAGTATTAATAATTTTAAAAAATACTTAACAAATAGCAAACAAATAGCAATGTTAGGATCAAAACTTGTTCAATATTTACACTATGGAGATTTAGACCAAACTAATCTAGAATTACAACAATTATCTAGTTTATTTACAACCCAACAAAGCAAACTAGCAGAAAAATTGGCATGAATTCAACCAGAAATTAAAAAGATTGGTTTTAGTACAATTAAAAATTGAATTGCTAACGACTCATCACTAACCGAATATCGTCATGATACGGAAGTTTTCTTTAAATTTGAAAAATTTATTTTAAATGAACATGATGAAACTTTACTAAGTAAAGTTAGCAAGTCAAGAAATGCTGTTAGTGGTTTATACGATACTTTAGTTTATGCTGATAAGGAAAAAACAATGTTTAACTATCAAAATAAAGAACAAGAATTAACACAAACTTTATATTTAGACATTTTAGAAAACAGTGATCCAATCAAAGATCAACAATTAAGAATTGATGTTACAAAGAAATTTTACGAAAATATTAAAAACAAAAAACATTCATTAGCACAAGTTTATGAAAGTATTATTGAAATTACCATTGAAGAAATAAAAATTCGTAATAATGATAAAGAAAAAGATAAAAGTAAACATCTAACTACCTTAGAGTATAGTTTATTAGGTGATGATGTGCCATTAGTACTATATGAAAATTTAGTAAAAACTGGGCAAAAACATGCTGCTTTAGTAGAACAATTTTATAATTTAAAACGTCAATTTTTTAAATTTAAAAAGTTCTATGGCAGTGATACTAATCTAAAAATGTCAACATTACCAACTAAAAAAATCAGTGTTGAAGAAGGAATTACGGCAGTTAAAGAAATTCTAAGCATTTTAGGTGATGAGTATCTACAACAATTAAATTTAGCTTTATTACCAGGTAGAATTGATTACTATGAAGACACTAATAAACGAACTGGTGCTTATTCAACTGGTGGTAATGGTGTAGAACCAATTATTTTAATGAATTGAGATGATACTCTTAACTCACTTAACACATTAGCTCATGAATTAGGCCACTCTGTTCATACCTTATTTGCAGAAAAATACCAAAAATATCCAAATGCTGATTATCCAATTATTTTAGCAGAAGTTGCTTCAACAGTTAATGAACATTTAGTTTTTGATTATTTATACAATAATGCTCCTAGTGATCAAGATCGTATTTACTTACTACAAACCCATATTGAAACTGTAATTGGTACTTTCTTTCGTCAAATTCAATTTGCTGAATTTGAATGAGAAGCACATAAATTAGTGGAAAAAGAAATACCACTAAATGCTGACATTCTAACTGATTTATTTGAAAAAATAGCTAATAAATATGGACAAAAAGCATTAGATAAATATGATGAAAAAGTAAAAGGATATTCATGACCACGCATTTCTCATTTTTTCCATTCACCCTATTATGTTTATAAATATGCTACTTCAATTACTGTTTCCTATCAACTTTATGAAGATGTTAAAAATGGTAAAAAAGAAAATTTACTTAATTTTTTAAAAGCTGGTGGTAGCAAATATCCACTAGATATTTTAAAAGATGCTGGTGTTGATTTAACACAAATTAATGTTTATAACCCCCTGCTTAATAACTTACAAAAAATGATTAATCAATTAGCAACATTAATTACTAATAAAGATAATTAAATTTTAAAAAAATAATATATAATACTAATGGTGTTTTAATACATTAGTATTTTTAATGCGTGGTAATAAATATCATGTATTATTTGGTGACAACAAATTAATAAATAATAATAATAAGGAGAATAAATAAAAAATGAATGTAAAATTTGATTTTGAAGATATAAATCTAATTGCCAATAAAAGCATTGTTAAATCACGAAAAGAATGTGATACTAGTGTTAAATTAAATGGGTTTACTTTTAAAATTCCAGTTATTCCAGCAAATATGAGTGCTGTTATTAATGAAGGCCTATGTGTTTGGCTAGCTAAAAATGGTTACTTTTATGTAATGCATCGTTTTAACATTGATCAAATTAAGTTTATTAAAAGTATGCATGATCAAAAATTATATGCTTCTATTAGCATTGGCATTAAAAAAGAAGATCAAGTATTACTTAACCAATTACTGAAATTAAACCTAATTCCTGAATTTATCACTATTGATATTGCTCATGGTCATAGTTCTTCCATGGAAGAAATGATAAAATTTATCAAAACTACTTTTGCTAAAACTAAAAATAAACCATTTATTATTGCTGGTAATGTTATGACAAAAGCTGCTGTTCAAGATTTAGAAAAATGAGGTGCTGATGCCATTAAGTTTGGTGTTGGACCAGGTAAAGCTTGCATTACAAAACTAAAAACTGGTTTTGGGACAGGTGGTTGACAATTAAATGCACTACAAGATGTTGCAAAAAGCACTACTAAACCATTAATTGCTGATGGTGGCATTAGATGTCATGGTGATATTGCTAAAGCAATTGCTTTTGGCGCAACTATGATTATGGCGGGAAGTATTTTAGCAGGTTATGATGAATCACCTGGCAAAATAGTTACTATCAATGGTCAATCATATAAAGAATACTTTGGTTCAGCAAGTATCTTTAATAAAGCAGAAGCAAAAAACATTGAAGGTAAAAAAATACTTGTTCCTTACAAAGGTTCAATTGCTACTACTTATCAAGAAATAGAAGAAGATCTACAATCTGCTATTTCCTATGCTGGTGGAAAAGTTTTATCTTCATTAACTAAATGTCATTATGTTATTGTTAAAGGTACTATTAACAATGGTGATGATCGCTAATAAATTAAAATAAAACTACTTTTTATAGGATACAATATTCTAAATTGACTGACTAATAAGCAATTTATATTTTTAAGTCTTTTTTTTACATTTTAATTGTAATTGTTGCTTATTAATTATTTCTTTTCTTCTTTATAATTTCATTAATTTTTGCAAATTGTGGTTCTTCTTATCTTTCCTTAAAATAAAAAAATTCATTTATCTTTAAGCAAAATAATGAGTTAAAAACTGATATTACATTTATAGAAGTTATAGCATATTTTTTTATAATTAACACACAAAATTTAGCATCAATAATACCATTTAAATTCGTTATTATTAATTATTTTAAAAAAGAAGGAAAAGAAAATCGAACTTCACTAAAAGGAGCGTTAGGTCCTGTAACTTCATTCCAAGATGCAACATTTCTAGATATTGAAGAAGGTTGTTGGCGTTGAATATTTCTTTGATCTTCTAATTCATAAATTTTCTTTTTAATTTCATATAATTTTGCTATTTTTTCATCTCGATTTTCATTTTTTTGATGACTATTAACAAAACCACAACTAATAATAAACCACAACTTATTATAAAAATTTCCTGTCAATTTATTTGTTTCTAATCTTGTTATTTCTTTTTCTAATTTTCTTAATTGAGTTCGATATTGATTTAACATTATTTGATACTTATATTTTTGCAAATATTTATTTAATCAGAACAAAGGTGACTTTAATAATTTTTTATTTTCTACTTTTATCTGTTGTGAATTATAAATTTGTCTTATTTTTGCAAAACAATTTTTAATTTTAATATTTTTTTTATTTATATTAAGATTTAATTTCGCTATCATTTTATTAATTTTTGCTATCTTTAAATTTTTTTTACTTATCTCAAGATTTAAATTACACATGTTACTCATCTTGTATCTTAATTTAACTATTAATTCGCCATTAAAAATTTCTTTTTTTGTTCTTATATTTGGATATAAGTTTCAACCTTTTTGTGCTATCAATAAATATTTATTTGCTATTATCAACTCATTATTAGCAATTCTAGCACATATTTTTTTTCTTTGACATTCTCTTCTTTCTAATTTAACTCCTAATTTTGCTGTTTTTAATTTTAGTTGTCATAAATCTAATGTTTTATCTAAATCATTATCATTAAAATTTTTGATTTGCTGTTCTAAATTTCTTCCTTCAATTTCCCTTGTTATCATCTCATTATCTAATTTTTCTTCTTTTGTTATTGCACCATTAATATTTTCATTTGCTTTTTTAATTTCAGCTTCCGATGTTACAATCATATATGTTTTTTTAAGTGGTTTATTTGGTAATATATTTTTTAACTTTGTTAGTTCTTCATTATTATTTTTGATTTGTTTTTTAATTTGATAAATTTCATCAATTTTCATTGTTTTGTCTAATTTTCTAATTTCTGCAAAATATTTATTTTTTGCTTTTTCTAATTTTTGTTTTGCTAATTCTAATGCTTTAATTTGACTTTTATTTCTTGCTATGATTATATCTATTTTTTTAATTTCTACTTTTAAATTTTTTGATTCCTTTTTCGTTACTACTGCTATCACTAATTTCTATATCCTTTCTTTATTAAATATAAAAAAAATCATTACTTTCTTAAAAAAATAATAGATTGAAAACTATATTTAGTTTTTCTTTTACATTGTATATAAATTTAAAAAAATTACATGATATATACTATCATTCTTATAAAAAAGAAAAACTAAAATAATTTTATTATAATTTAATACGATAATTATAAAAATTAAAGCAGCATACTTTAATTGTGTGGTACTGGTTATGGTAAAACCATAACTCCTTAACTATTATTAATCAATTAATACATAAATTAAAGCAAAAAGTTATCATTATTGATGATAGTAAGGGTGATGAAGATTTAATTAACAAATCAATACCACTAACTTTTGAAAATATTGTTACATATTTTTCAATAAAGGAATTAAAGAAAATTATTAACAAACACGAAAATGAATATGATGTTTTAAAAACATTTATTGAAAATGAAAGTGATATTAAAAGTTTACAACATCAATTAAACATTTATTTATAACAACTAAATGCTAGTTTAGGTAGTAATAATGGTTTAATTCATTTAATTGCCAAACACAACATTATTTTATTCAGTTTAAATTCATTTAAATACCCTAAATTAACTAGTAATGTTGGAAAATTAATAATTCAAGATTTAAAGCAATTTACCACAATTAAACTCATCGAAAACAAGATTTATAATTTGTTTTCGATGAGTTTAATGTTTTTGCTACTGATGTTTAATTATTAGAATAGTATATTGTGAAAAAACACATAAAATAAGCATATAGTTATTTTCTATAATAGTAGATATAGAAAAATTAAAAATGATTAATAAATTAAAATAATTATTCACTTTCATAAACTCCATAACTAGGATTAGAAAGATAAACTTTATTTTTTTGATTGATAATTATTTATATTATTATTTACAAAAAAATGATTATTAATAACATGAATACTTTTATCATTTGTTAACATTCTATAAATACTAATACCATTATCAATAATATAAACATCATTATTCTTATCCAAAGCAAAATTAACTAAACAATTTTCTATTTTTACAGTTTGTTAAAAGTATTTTTTCCTACTAAACATTTATAAACTTTACTATTATTAATTTAATTCCATAATTAATACACGTAAAACATATGAAGTTTTGGATAATAATATTGTTCAGCTTATATAAACAAATTCAAAATTATATTATTTATATTCAACTAAAAATGCTTGATTTGTACTATATTCTCTAAATATTCCTATTGTATCTGAAATTCGATAAAATTTAGAAACTTGTTTTCCAAAATCAGTTAAACCTTTATTTGTTTCAGTAATTTTAGTACTGTCAACTAAAAATGCTTGATTTGTAGTCATTTCTTGAAATATTGCTGTTGTATCTGAAAGTTGAAAACAATCAGAAACTTGTTTTCCAAAACCAGTTATTTGAACAGTTGATTCAGTAAATTTACAAGCTACCACTGATGTTGTTGTTAAACTTGTTAAACTAATTGTTCCTAATATTTTTAATAAAAATTTCATACTTTTCATAAAAACATTCCCTCTTTCACCAAAATATAAATTATTTATTATTTTAATTTTTTATAATAATCTTTAAATAAAATAATTACTATTAGTGTATACTATTATTAAAATTTTACTTATTTTATGCATTTATAGCATTTATATATATTGTCAATCTTGGTTTTTTTATTCTTTAATCAAATAGTTTCATTTATCAATTTTTCTAAATTTCATACTTGAAAAACTAATATAGAGGTTTGAAAGATAAAATAAGCATTGCATTTATCACTTAAATTATTTTCTTTTAATTCTTCCACCATTATTAACTTCTTTATTGTTTACATAAAGGTTAAATTCTTCTTTTTAAGGTTCAAATCATACTTCTGGTACCACTTTTTATCACTTCTTTCAATTTTAATTCGGTTATACTTACTGTTTTTAGTGATGTTTAAGAATATGAAAACAAAAACATTCATATTTTAAATTTAACGCTTTATATTTAATAAATATATTAATGATCTCCTTTTCTTTAATTTCGTTATTTAATTTATTTAACTTATTATATGAATTAATAATTATTGAAACAAGGATAGGAACATTACTTTGTTGAAAATTAATTTAAACACTATAATAAACACAACTATTATAGTGTTTATTTAATCATTATAAATTTGAAAATGGAAAATAATATGTAACAAAAATACTGATGAAAATTAAAAAAATTAACATTATTTTATGTAACATTAAAACTGCTAATGTTGGGGTTAATCTAGATCAAGTTGATGTTATCATTTTCTTAGATCAAGAATTAAATCCTACTGAAAATGAACAAGTTGAAAGTCGATTCTTTCCAACACAACTAAAACTAGAGAAATTATTAATTTATATTACGCTAATAGTATTTACTTAAAAATTAAGGATATGCTTAATAATAAAGTTAATATTAATAAAATTATTAACGATCAAGGGATTAAGTTTTTTGAATAATTTAAAGCATCAATATCTATTGCAAAAAAGTAACCAAATCTTTAAAAAAACTTAAGTTAATTTCCAAAAACAAAAAAAATAAAAAATATCCTATTTAAAATGGTAATCATCAATAAAGGTTAATTATTGATTAACATTTATGTGCTGAATTGCACTTTTTAAAAAAAGGTTAACAAAGAAGTTAACACAAAAATATTGTAAAATTATATGAGAAAATTTAGAAGATAATTGGGCGTAAAAAAATATGAAGAAATTACTAAGTATAATAGGTGCAATTACTTTAATTGCAACTACTACTACCAATGTTACTGGTTGTGGATGTAGTACAGCAAAAAATAATGAAGACAAAAAAATTGATTTAAACACAATTATTACAAATAAAAATTTAGATAGTATTTATATTGGACAAGCTGAAAAAGTAACTAAAAATCAAATTTTAGAAAAAATTAAAGCTAAAAATACATCAGCAGCCAAATTAACTGCAGATGATTTTGAATTTATAACTGGTAAAAATAATACAATAATTGGTAGAAATAATTATAAAAACGAAGTTTCTTTAACTTTCAGTAGTAACAATTTTAAAGCTATTGATGATATTAATGGCATAGCTAGCTAACAATGCTGTAATTCAGAATATTAAAAAAAATAAAAATCTAACTTATGTTTTAACAACTGATAATCATTTTTATAAATCAACTGATAGCAAAACATTTACACCAATAATGGGAGGAATAACTGGTACCATCAATAATTTAAATAGTGATAAAGATGGCAATATTTATGTTGTAAGTCAAAATAGTAACGATAATGATAGTGTTTATAAATTAACTAATAACACTACATTTACCACAATGTTAGGAACAACTGGTAGCATCAAAGCATTAACAGTCGATAAACATGGCAATATTTATGTTGGAAGTAGTAATGGTAATTTTTATCAAGCAACCAAGAATAAACAGGCATTTAGCGAAATAACAAATATAGGTAGTGCAATTTCAAATTTAACAATTGCACCAAATGATACTATTTATGTTGCAACTCCAAGTGGTATCTTTAAATCAATAGATAATGGCAAAAATTTTAAGTTAATGAAACAAACTGGTACCATTAAAAGTTTAACAGTTGATAACAAAAACAATATTTATTTTGGAAACAATAATGGTTTTATTTATAAATCAACTGATGGTGGTACAACATTCACACAAATGTCAGGAGCAAGTGGTACAATTACTAATTTAACTACTGATAAAGATGGCAATATTTATGTTGGAAGTAAAAATAGTAGAAGTAATGATAGTATTTATAAATCAACTAATAGCGATACATTTACCACAATGACAGGAACAACTGGTACCATTAATAGTTTGATAATAGATAACAATAACAATATTTATGTTGCAGGAGCAGCAAAAAATAAACCAACAATTTATTTAAGTGAAAAATCACACTAAGCAAATTTAAGCAAGTAAAAATATGGTAAATAAAATTAAGAGACTAATCAATGCTTATATAATTTTAATAAAAAAGGCAAAGAAATTATTAAACAAAAAACTGAACTAAAATTAAAGCTTTAGTAAAAAATGACAAAAAATATTAAATCATCAAATTTGATTATCAACAAACAAAGTAAAAATTTATCTTTGTTTAACAGTCAAAAAATCCAATCAATTATCTATTTTTCTTTTATCCATTATACAATGATTACATTAGATACTACTGTTAAAGCCGACTGAAAAGTTGCTGTTTTATTCTTCGCTATTACCTCAATAATATCTGTTATAATTAACTCCTTATATAATTAAATTTAATAACTAAAAGGAGAGAAATAATTATGACAAAAATATTAAAAATTTTAACCGCTTTAACTGTTGTTATGTCAGCACCATTAACAATAGTTGCATGTAATAATAATAAAATTAATAATGGTATTAATTTAAATTCAATAATTAAAAATAATAATCTAGTTACTATTAAAACATATGGTGGTAAAATTCCAACAATTGAAGAAATTATTGCTACTGTTAAAAAATTAAATACTAATCAAAATATTGATTGAAGCAAAATTACAGTTGATGAAAATTCAATTACTAATACCGGGGCACAATTAATTTCAACTGACACTAAAGTTTATTACGATAATGTCGCCATTAAATATACAATAGATGCCAGCATTAACTTAAATTCAATCATTAAAAATACTAACATAAATTTAATTTCTATAAACTCTGAAAATAAAAAAGAAAAATTTACGACATTACTAAAAAAAGAAACATTAAATAAAATTAAATTACTTAATCAAAATAAAGATATCGATTGAAACAAAATTACAGTTGATGAAAATTCAATTACTAATACCGGGGCACAATTAATTTCAACTGACACTAAAGTTTATTACGATAATGTCGCCATTAAATATACAATAGATGCCAGCATTAACTTAAATTCAATCATTAAAAATACTAACATAAATTTAATTTCTATAAACTCTGAAAATAAAAAAGAAAAATTTACGACATTACTAAAAAAAGAAACATTAAATAAAATTAAATTACTTAATCAAAATAAAGATATCGATTGAAACAAAATTACAGTTGATGAAAATTCAATTACTAATACCGGGGCACAACTAATTTCAACTGACACTAAAGTTTATTATGGTGTTGTTAATATTATCTTTACAGTAAATATTACTAATAATAATTTAAATTATAACGATAATAAAAGTTTTAATGGGACAGATTCTAATGAAAAAGGAATAAGTTCAGAAATAGTATTATTTAAAAACTGAAATTATTATAGTAATAATTGACAAAATTTTGTTCAAGCCTTTCCAAAAATAATATTTGCTAATGATAGCTACTTAGAAGTAAGTTCTCAATACTATAAAAGTAAACTTTCTGCTTCACAATTAAATATTAATACAAAGCAAATATCTGATAAATTTAAAGATATAATTATTGGATGAAATCCAGATGATTATAGTCCAAATGTAGGTTTTATTATCACCGATGCTGCATCGATTTGACATATTATGACACGCGCTCATGACGGAGGAGTATTCGGTGCTTTTGTACAAATTGGTTGTTATTTCATGATTTATCATGATGACAAAAATATTTATTTAAAATACCATTGATTTGAAAGATCTTTAGATGCAACACAAGGTTCTCATCTTAATATTGATTTGACTAGTTTCTTAATTAGTTAATATCTATCTTCAAGGTAATTTCTTGTTAGAACTCATTTAAGATTTTTTAAATAAAATAATAAAAACTATCAATTAAAAACACCCTAATTAAAAAGTGATTACAAGACTTTTGCTAGGGTATTTTTGATTATTGTATTGTATAAAATCATGTTAATAGTTAAATTATCACATTTGATATTTTTTTTAAACTAAACGCTTTTGATGCAAGAACATCAGCTTCATCGTTATATATATTACCACTATGACCTTTTACTCATTTAAAATAAATAGTAACATCTTTTGCTATTTTATTATAAAATGCTTTATATAATTTTGTTTCTACCTTAGTAGTTTTTCATTCACCAGTACACCACTTACTAATTCCAGCATAATCATGACAAATTAAGATTGATTTAATATTATTTTCTAAAGCTAATTGCATTGCTTTTTGAGCACCCATTATTTCACCAGCGACATTTCTTAATTTTGCTCAATTTTCATCATCAAATTTTTCACAATAAGTACTTTTTTTACCTTTATTTAAAAAAACAAGTCCATAAGAAAATTGATTTATTGTTGCTTTAAAACTACCATCAGTATACGCTATCACTTCATATTTATCATTATAATTTGTTTCCATTTTGCCATCTAAATAATGTTGAGCCTCTTCTTTAGTTGCAAATCGTTTATACTTAGCACCAGCAAAGCCCTTAATTTGTGTTTCACATTGATCTCAATTTTCAAATATTCCTGTGATTCTACCTTTTTTTACTGCATAAAATTTATTTGCCATAACCATAACTCCTCTATTGTTTATGTTAATTTTATTATAAAATTAAAACCTTTTCTAATAATTAGAACTAAAAATAAAAAATATTACTGATGATAATCATAGAAAAAACATCAGTAATTAAATAAAATTTTTACATTTTTAAAAATCTAGCGTATAAATTTAGGTCATTTCTTAGTGTCATTAGCAAATGCTGAATATGTAGCAAATCAACCATGTCATCGTACTTTCTTGACATTTCAATTTGATAAATCTTGATTAAATGATGATGCATGATAAAACATATAACCCATATCTGTGACATTAACAGTATTCCATTTTGATATATCTTGATTAAATGATGATGCATGATAAAACATATAACCCATATCTGTGACATTAGTAGCATTCCATTTTGATATATCTTGATTAAATAATATCGCATCTGTAAAAATATAACGCATGTTTGTCACATGTTCTACATTTCAACTTGAAATATCTTGATTAAAAGCGATGGCATTACGAAACATATTACTTATATTTATAACACTATTATCATAAGATAAACTTGTAAAATTACCATTAAATGCGATTGCATCATAAAACATTGAACTCATATCTTTAACTTTAACTATATTTCATGATAAATTTTGATTGAATGATTTAGCACCGGCAAACATAGCATTCATATATATAACATTATTTGTAATTCAAGGAGAAATATTTTGATTAAATAATATTGCATCAGCAAACATACTACTCATTTTTACTACATTTGTAGTATTTCAAGATGAAATATTTTGATTAAATAATCTTGGTCCTTTGAAAGTATTAGTCATATCTATGACATTAGTAGTATCTCAAGATGAAAGATCTTGATTAAAAAAAATACATCCGTTAAACATATCTTTCAAAGATGTAATTGCTGATGGTAATTTATTAGGTATTTTCTCAATTACTCTTGGCATTTTAACAACTTGAATTTCGTGATCTCCATTTTCAAAAAAACCAATTTGCACAATTTCTTTACTATCTATATTTGATAAGTCTATGTCATTAGTTGCTACTTGTTTTTTATCTTTATCAATGTAAATTGTATCTTGCTGTCTATCATCATTTTTTTTAGAACTTATTTTTAATTGTCCATTATTTAATAATTGTCCATTAGCTAAGACACCTGTCATCGTTGTCATCACTAAAATACTTAATGCTTTTAATAAAAAATTCATAAATTAATCCTCCTTTACTTACCCGATAACTTCTTAAATTTAAGAAGTTATTTATATTTTACATTTTTTTAAAATAAAATAAATTATCTTTAATAAACAATTAATTTTAATGATATTAACACGCCAAATATAAAAAAATAGTTAATAAAAAGATAAAAAAGAAATCATGTAAAATGTATAGTATAAATCAAAAGGGGGACCTAGATTATGGCAATCATTACAACTAAATGCTTTATATCATCATGTGAGAAAGAATATACATTTGATTCTTTATATCGTGATAAGTTTGTATATTGTAGTGGAAAATGCTATCAAGAAGCATTCAATAATACAGTAACAAAATATACGCAAAAATAATTGTTTAGTATTGGAGAGATATTATGAACAAAAGCAAAACAAGAAAAAATAATAATAAAATATTATAAGGTTATTAATAATGAAAAAAAAGATATTACAAGAAACTGTTGATACTAATAATTCTCCAGCAAAGAAAAATATCAATTATTATAATAACTGAATTATTATAGTTTTTTCATGGTTAACAAGCATGACCTTAATAATTAGTTGAATGGTATGAATTTTTTTCTTTAAAACTGAAACTAATAATTTATTAGCATTTATTGATACAATAATTACTAAAAAGGTTATTAAGTTTAACTTAACTTTTCCAACCCTAACAATTATCGTATTAGGATTTGGTATCGTAATTTTAGGTGTTATTGGATTTCCTTTTATTTTTTTAAAAACCAATGATTTTATCTCATTGATATTAGTTAGAATAATGTTATGAATATCATTATTATTTATTACTGGCTCAATTTTATTCATTTCGCTAGGATATTCTGCTTTTTATAAAAGTTACTTTATTAAAAATAAAAACGTTTTATTTTTTATTATCCCGTGAATATTAGAATCTTTTTATTTTATAGTTTTAATATTATCCTGTTTATGTTTTATCAAAAAAAGTAGACAAAAAAAATATATGTCACTAAAAATGAAAACTCTTTATTTTCAAAATGAAATTAATCAAAAAACAGAACCTTTGACCCAAACTAATAATGACGAACAACAAATATGAACAGCACAACAAATTGAAGAAGTGTGAAATATGGGAGAAATTGTTAATAATTTAAATCCAAAATTATATCGCAAAGACTATGCAGGTGCTTTAATGTTTTGACATAACTTTATTCCACAACCAAAACTTAATGATGCCATTGAAAGTTTAAATTGAACGATTGTTTATGAGCGACCAATAACTAATGGTGGTGACAGTTATACTAAAAATTTAGTACCGATGAATAATAATAATGCTGTTACTAAAGGTAATAATTTTCCAAATTGAGCTACTACTATTACTTATGACAGCAAAAAAAATAAAAATATCTTTAAGAAAAAGTCATGAAAATATAAAGAAAAAAATCATTTAAAATAAAAAATTACATCAAAAAAACTAAGTATATTATACTTAGTTTTTTTAACTATCCAATCTTAGTTTTTGTCTCAATATTACTTATCTAATACATCTTGGCCACCACGAACTAAATCATTAATTTTATAACTAACTAAAAACCATTAAAATATGGTAAAAATATATGTTATTTTTAATATAAATATTAAAAAAATATTATCTTCTAAGCAAAGCCTTTAAGTAAAAAAGTAACTTTTTCGATAAAAAGTTCATAGTTATTAAAAATTACTGCTTTATCAAAATACATATCTTTATTAGAAAACTTAATTGACATAAAATTATTTTCATGTAAATCAATATAATATTTACTATATTCTGATTTTGTCAATATACTATTAATTTTAATATCTGGTTCATATTCAATAAAAAGTAATAAAGTTTTAATTGGAGTATGAAAAAAAGAAATAACATTATCAGATGATAATTTCTTATAAATTTCAAAATCTTTCTCACTAATATTAGTGAAATCTTTTATTGCACCATCTTTGTTAAAATTTGGTATTTTTGTAGGAATAATTATTATTTGAAAATAAGGAATATTATTACTTCTTATATTAGCAGTTTCACCTAACATATTTTCAAAATAATTTATCTTATTTTTTAAGTAGCTACTCTGAATTGATTTTAAACTAATTCCAGCAATTCTTTTCTTATCATAATTTCTTTCTATAACAATATCTACTCTTTTATTAAAATATCTTCCTCTTAATATTTCTTCTTTACCAGTAGTATCTATTGTTTTAACTAGATAATCAATTCCTAATTGTTTTTGTAAATGTTTTGAAATTATACCATGTAAATTATTTACTTTATTAGAACTTCTATTACCATTTTTATCTTTTCCTATTATTTTTAAATACTCAATAAATTCAGATGTTCTAATACATTTAATAATATTTTTATATGAATATTTTTTTGACATAATATAATAACCACTATAAACAACAACATCTTCATTTATCACTTGTAATTTTAGATTTTCAATATTTCGAACTATATTGTTAATAACAAGTTTTTTGATATGTGTATCTTTTATCGCTTGATTTCTAGCAAAAGCATATCATTCTTGTCCTTGTAAATTTCTAAGTAATAAAGAATTTTTATTTTTTAAAAGTAAATTATATTGTTTATAATTTTTTTCTTTAATTTTATCTATACTCACTAAATTATAATTATTATCATAGGGAAAAATTACATTTGTATATTCTCCCTTTGATATTTTATATGCTTTTTTAGTACCCCAACCATTATGATTATCTGAAAAAAATAAACTATCTAAATTTGTAGCTACTCCATTTTTAACTTCAATATCATTATTATCATCAACTGTGATGATTTTTTTAAATTTTTCTAATTTTTTTAATTCAGAAAAATAAAATTGATTATTTAAATAACACTTTTCAATTGGTAAATCAGCAATTTTTTTACCCTTCAATAAATTACTATCATATTCAAAATAACTAATTTTATTATGTTTTTTTTAGTAATATGTGTAATTGCTGTATAAGTAGCAACATTAAAAGGATTATAATATTTCAAATTTAAAATCTGCTTAATCATTTTATTATTAAATAAAAAATTCCTCAATATTGAACCTGCTTTACTTATAAAATATGAATTAGGTGTAATATAAATTAATTGTCCGCTCGATTTTAACATTTTTAAACCAATTTCAAAAAAAATGATATACATATCAGTCATACCTTTATTACTAAAATTATATTTTTTATAATCAAAAGATAAATTATGAATTCTAATATAAGGAGGATTACCAACTACATAATCCATTTTATTATTATAATTTTCAATATTTAAAGTATCACTATTCTTTATATCTCATTTAACATTTTCTTCAATGTCAAATTGTTTTAAAACTAAATTTAAATTAATAATAGTTTTAATTACTGAGTTCTTATCAATTTCTATACCATGAATATATCTTTCTAAATGTTTAACAATATTTTTCATTGTCTTTTTTTCTTCATAATATGCCATAACATATCGTTTTAAAACTTCTATTAAAAAGCCCCTTCACCACAACTATTATCAATAATATGTTTATTTAATATATGTTTACTTGAATAATTTAACATATCTAACATATTTATTACAATATGCTTAGGAGTATAAACAATACCTTTTACTTTATTTTTTAATTTTAAAGCAAACTTATTTTTAGTTATAAAATTACTAAAATCTTCAATCATAATTTTACCTCACTTTATTAAAAATAATATAATGTAATTATATAAAATAAAAATAAAAATTATTAAAATATTATTTTAACTATCCAATCTTAGTTTTTGTCTCAACATTACTTGCTAATACTGTATCTAATACATCTTGGCCACCACGGACTTGATGTTGTTCTGGATCAATACTATGCAACATAATAATAACTTGATGAGCAACATTAACCTTCATTCGATTAAACAATTTTGAGGCCTCTTCAATATAAGCTTGTAAAGGATTTAACTGGGCATAACCACGTAAATGAATTCCAGCACGTAGTTTACTTAAAGCATCAATATGATTAGTTCAATATTGATCAAAAGTTTGTAAAATAACACTATTTTCAATTTGCTTGATAATAATTTTATTTAATTTTTCTCTTTTTTCTAAATAAAAATCATAAGATTTTTCAGCAATTTGATCAATATTTTCTTCAATAGTTAATCGTTTTAACTTTTCTGGCATTAAATCATTAACTTTAATTAATTTATTTTCAATACCTTTTACTAATTCATCATAATCAATAAACTGTTCTCTACCAACAATTTTATTAAAAATATTTAATAAATCACGAGCAACTGTTCGATGCATACTTTTGATTAAATCTAATAAATTATCAGCAAGTAAGATATTATCACGTTGATGATATGTTGCTTCACGATGCTGAGCAATAACATTATCATAATCTAATAAGTTTTTTCGTGCATCAAAATTCATACCTTCAATTTTTTGTTGTGCTCTAGTAATTGATCTAGTCAACATCTTTGATTTAATATAATCTTCACCTAAACTAGCAAAAGCTTTTTTTAACTTCTCACCACCAAAACGTAACATTAAATCATCTTCAATTGAAACATAAAATCGTGAAAATCCAGGATCACCCTGTCTGCCGGCTCTTCCTCGTAATTGATTATCAATTCTTCGCGCTTCATTTCTTTCAGTACCTAAGACAGCTAATCCACCAAGGGCAACGACACCATCACCAAGTTTAATATCAGTTCCCCGTCCTGCCATATTAGTAGCTAAGGTAATGGCACCTTTTTCACCAGCTCTAGCAATAATATCAGCTTCACGAGCATGATTTTTAGCATTCAAAATCTCATGTTTAATTCTTTCTTTTGTTAACATATTAGCAATTCGTTCTGATACATCAACATTAGCAGTACCAATCAAAATTGGTTGTCCTTTCTCATGTCGTTCTTTCACTTCAGCAATTAATGATTTAAATTTAGCGTTTAGTGAAGCAAAGACATGGTCAGGTTTATCTTCACGAATAATTGGTTTGTTAGTAGGAATTTTAATTACTCGCATATTATAAATTTTCACAAACTCTTCTTCTTCGGTTTTAGCAGTCCCTGTCATACCACTTAGTTTGCTATATAAACGAAAAAAGTTTTGATAAGTAATTGTGGCAACAGTTGTTGTTTCTTGCTGAATTGCCACTTTTTCTTTAGCTTGCAAAGCTTGATGAAGTCCATCACTATATACTCGACCAGGCATTAAACGACCAGTAAATTGATCAACTAACACAATTTCACCATCTTTAACAACATATTCAACATCTAATTTGAAAACATGATTAGCACGCAGTGCATTTTGAATATGATGAAATAATTCTGAATTATCAATATCAAATAAACTCTTTAAATTAAACTGTTTTTGTGCCTTATTAACACCTGTTATTGTTAATGAAATTTGACGTGATTCTCAATCAATCTTATAATCTTCAGGCACTAATGTTTTTGCAAAAACATCTGATGCTTGATATAAAGGAGTACGATTCTTGGAACCACCAGAAATAATTAAAGGTGTTCTTGATTCATCAATTAAAACAGAATCAGCCTCATCAATAATAGCATAGTTAAGTTTTCGCTGAACTTTGTCTGCATAAACCTTAACCATATTATCACGCAAATAGTCAAAACCTAATTCTGAATTAGTTGTATATGTAACATCTTTTAAATATGCTTCACGTTTCTGAGTAGTAGCATGATCACGAAGACTAACACCAATAGTAATTCCTAAAAACTCTAAAATTGGCCGATTTAACTCAGCATCTCTTGCCGCTAAATATTCATTAACGGTAATAACATGAACACCCTTACCACTAAGGGCATTTAAATAAATTGGCATAACAGCCGTTAACGTTTTTCCTTCACCAGTTCTCATTTCAGCAACATCACCATTATGAAGAACAATACCGCCAATTAATTGAACAGGATATGGATGTAAACCACTAACTCTTCGCGCTGCTTCTCTAACTGTGGCAAATCCTTCAACTAAAATATCTTCTAATGTTTCACCTTCGGCCAATCTTGTTTTAAATTCTACTGTTTTATTTGCTAACTCTTCATCACTAATTTTTTTCATTGTTTCATCAAGACTAATTATTGCCTTTACTTGTTTATTAATTTTTCGTAAAATTTTATGATCTCACATAAACTAATCACCATTTATTTTCTGTATTATTAATTATATTTACTATTTCTCATTTTATAAGAAAACATTTATTATTTTAACATAAAAACACTTAGAAAACTTAGGAGCAAAAAAATTTTTTGGATTTGTACTATTTTTTTACAAACTAATAATTTTATTAAAAAAACATATTTATTTTTAATGCTCATTAATAATGCTTATTATTTTTTTACTAACATTATTAATTTTAATAAAGTTATTTACTTTGCTTTCATTAACTCGCTTAGCATTTCGTAATGCTCAACCAATAGCACGAATTAAATAAAAATTAGTTGTTGACAACAGTGGCGTAATTAATGTAAATAATAAATCAAAATTAGTTTTTTCTTTAAACATTAATTGTGATTGAATTGCTATTCGTTGCATTCAAAAATTACTATCATTTATTAATTTAAATAAATATTGATTTCTAATACTAATATCAGAATTACTAAATATCAGTACCCCAATAATATTATCAAAATAATCAGTAGTATCTCATCAAATATTATATTTTATGATCAATAAAAGTCAATCTAAATCATTAAAATTTAAATTCTGTTTTCATCAAAGACTTAAGAATTCCATTGCTGTATACTGAAACTCACGATTTCTTTGCAAATATAATTCACTAAATAACTCTTTTTTAATTGTTAAAGGTAAAGTCTTATTTCATTTATTTAATAGTGATTTTACTAAAGGTTTTCGTTTACTAGTTAAAATGCCATAAAATTGAAAGTTATTAACTAGAAATTTTTCTTGTTTAATCTTGATATTAATATCAGCATTGTTAATAAAGATTGTTGTTAAAATTGCTATTTCTTCATTAAATCTTTCCATATGAAACCTTTCTATCTAAAAAAAATTATTTTAAAAATATTGAAGGGAATGTACTCATTAAAATAACCACAACTATTGCTAAACAAATAAATGCACATAATCTAAAAATATGACGGAATTGTTTTCGATTCAAATATTTAATTGTTTGATTTAAATACATCAAATTTCATTTATTAATTGGTAATTGGTAATAATCCAAAATAGCAATTAAAATGGCATGTTGTTTAAATGATTTACATTTTTTATAATATTTAATATGAAGTGAAATTTCATTTCAATGTTTAAAACTAAAAATATTATTAATATCCATTAATGAAGCAACAATTTCTTCTGGTGTAAAATCATTATTTCTTGCATAAAAAGATTTAAATTGTTGATTTTGTTTAAGACAATATTTAAATTCATAAATAACCATAACTATTGCGATTATTAATACTATTATCACAGTTAAATCTTTAAATATTCTTACTATATATAATAATCTTCAAAGTTGATTACTAATTGTTTGACTATCTTTATCAATAACAGTTAGTAATATCGAAAGGATTATAGAAAATACTGATAAAAACAATGCTAAAATGTCCATCATTCTAATTTTTTGTGTACATTTTAATTTAATATATTTAAATAAATCTTTAATAACAATATTAACATCAATTGTCAATTTTACATTTTTTATATTTGTTTGTACTTCTTTATACATTACTTTTTCTAAATGTTCAACTTCATCATCATCAAAATCCATAGTAATCCCTCCATTCTACTTTAGAATTTTAACATTATCAATAACTAAAACTAAAAAAATGAACAACCTTTAAATTGTTCATTTTCTTTTAGTAATAAGTTTATTTTGGAGTTCAAGTTTTTAATAAATCATTTTTAATATTACCAACTTGTGGTCCATAAATCACCTGAATAGCTGTTCCTTTTTTAAAGATACCAACAGCACCAGTTGCTTTTAAAATATTATCATCTACTTTAGTCATATCATAAACTGTAACACGTAATCTTGTTGCACAATTATCTAACAATTTAACATTATCGCGTCCACCAAGACCTTTAAAAATATTTTCTGATAAATTATCTTTTTCTTTACTAATATCAGAGCCTGTTACTTGTTCTTTTCCCATTTCTGCTCGTAAAGTTTGATAAACAGATTGTGCATCATCAAGATAAGTGATTTCAATTTTATTATTAACTACTTTAATATTTTTAGTACCACTTAATCGTAATAAAGGTTTTGAATAAATATTTTTATCTTTTAATGTTGCAACTAACACTTTATCTTTAGCAGTAACATTAATGATATTTAATGCACCACCAAGTCCAAGTAATAAATTTTGTACTTTTGTCTTACCTTTTTTTGATGATTTATCTAAAGAACTTTCAACACTTTGTAAAGCTAAATTAGTTGCCAATTCTCCTTCTTCACGACCTAAAGTTTTATAATTTCTTCATTTAATAATGTAGTAAAAACCAAAGAAATAAGCTGGTGCCATAAGTAAACCAGTAACAAATACTCAGTAAAATCCGGTTGCTTTACCAAGGACACTTGGTAATATTCCAAAGAAAGAAAAATCAATAAAGCCAGCAGCAAAACCTTGACCAATAACTATATTTAATAAATATGCTATCATGAAACTAATTCCTGCCATAAACGCATGGAAAACAAAACATAGTGGAGCTACAAATAAGAATGAGAATAACATTGGCTCGGTAATTCCTGTTAAGAAAGAGGTTAATGCAGCAGAACCTAAAATACCAGCAACTAATTTTTTATTTTCTGGTCGTGCTAACATTCACATCGCAAGTGCTGCAAATGGATATCCATATTGCATAAATGCAAATCGGCCACTCATAAACATCGTACCAGGTGTTTGATTCATATGCCCAACGGCATTTGAAGCAAATTGACCGAAGAAAATATTATATGCTCCAACAAATGTATCACCAGCTTCATTAGTTCACGTTCCACCAATTCCAGTATATCAGAACGGTGCATATTGTACATGATGCAATCCTGTTGGTATTAATAAACGTTCAGTAAATCCAAAAAACATTGCAATAAAAGCGCCACCAACTGTTGGCTGAAAATTATCACCAGTTAATTTCCCAGTAGTAAGTTGGCCGGTATTCATACCTGTTGCTAAACCATTACCCACTGCTTTAAAAGCAATTAATAATATTGGTCAAATAAAGAAAAAAACTAATCCCATTCCAATTCCAACAAAAACAGCCAAAATTGGAACAAAACGTTCACCACCAAAGAAAGCTAATATTCTTGGCATACGAATATTATATGAGTGATTATGAATAATTGATACTAATCAACCAACAAGAATACCACCTAAAACTGAAGTATCAAAAGTGGGAAATAATCCTAAAACAGAAGAAAATAGACCAGAATCTTTACCACTAGTTGGAGTTACAGACATCCCTTCACCTAAATTTCATGGATCAAAACCTAGCATTCCTGTTTTTGAATCTCAAAAAAACATACCACTAATAACAGCAGTCATAACTGCAAAAGTAATAAATCCAGAAAGTGCAGCAACACCTTTACTAGCTTTTGCAAATCCAAAAGCAATTGCAATTGCAAAAATTAATCCTAAATTAGCAAAAACAACATTTCCAGCAGCTTGCATGATTGAAAAAATATTAATAATAACAATAATATTATCATGATTTGGCAATTGCTTTAAAGCACTAGCAACTCCACCACCAATTCCTAATAATAAACCAGCAATCGGTAATGTAGCAATTGGTAAAACAATAGCCCTTGCTAAGTTTTGCATTTTACCAAACATTTTGCCACCTAATTTGTTAAAAGTTCCTTTAAAATTAAAGTTAGGGTTTATTTTATCAGTGGGGGAAGATTTTTTCTTATGAAAAAACTTATTCATTTTCTAACTTCTCTCCTTCTATTTTTAAAATAAATTCATTTTTTATGTATAAACACATAAAAAACATAAAAAAAGGTTTATATTATATATATAATTATATATACAATAATAGTAAAAACAAGTAAAAACAAATAAAAAAACAGGTAAAAATGATTTTTTGATTTTTATTATATTATACTAATAATGAAAAAAATAACAAACTGCGAATAAAACTATATTATTTTTATATTTAAAAAATAATATAAATTTACCAAAAAAACGTTACTACAATTAATTATTTTCTAACTAAACCAAATATCTAAACCAATACACTTAATAAATAGCGTACCAATACAATAAGTAAAAACCAAAGTTGTTAACATATACAAAATTCATGATTCTTTTACTCGGCTATGATCAAGAAATTTAGTAAAAGGAATTGCTTTTACGGCAAAAGCACTAGCAATAAAACTAAAAAGATAAATACTTAGTTCAATTGTTCATTTTATTAAATGTGAATCATGCATATATTAAACCCCACTAACTCTTTTAATACGTTCATCAGATACTCTTATTTCTTGCTTTTTTAAAATTGAAGTATATTCAACTTTATCACTAATAATGCGAACCATATGTAAATCCGTTACTAAAAGTCCACCCGAGATCGTTAAATCATAAACCTTTTCTTTAATTTTAAATGACATTTTAGATATTTGAATATTAGCAATTAATGGTGTATGTCACTCAAGAATACCAACATACCCTTCAGTTGTTTTCACATTAACTCACTGTACTTCACCATCAAAGAAAATACCATCAGGAGTAATAATTTTAAGATTTAATGCCATATTATTCACCTTCAATTATTTTAGTTTATTTGCTTTTTCAATTACTTGTTCAATCGTTCCAACATATAAAAATGCTTGTTCTGGTAAATCATCACATTCACCATTTAAAATTTGTTTAAAACTAGCAACAGTTTGACTAACAGGAATATAAATACCATTTAACCCTGAAAATTTTTCAGCAACATGAAAGGGTTGTGAACAAAAATTACGAATTCTTCTAGCGCGCGCTACTACTTTTTTATCTTCTTCACTCAATTCATCCATTCCTAAAATACCAATAATTGGTTCTAGTTCAGAAAAACGTTGAATTGTTTCAATAACTCTTTGTGCTACATCATAATGCTCTTGACCAACAATAGCAGGATCTAACATTCTTGATGAAGATTGTAAAGGGTGAACAGCAGGATATAGTCCTAATGCAGCAATGTTACGATCTAAAACAATTTTTGCATCCAAGTGGGTAAATGTTGTAGCAGGAGCTGGATCAGTTAAATCATCAGCTGGCACATATACTGCTTGTACTGAAGTAATAGAACCACGTGTTGTTGAAACAATACGTTCTTGTAAAGCACCCATTTCCGTTGACAATGTTGGTTGATATCCTACCGCTGAAGGCATTCTTCCTAATAACGCTGATACTTCACTACCAGCTTGGGTAAAACGAAAAATATTGTCAATAAATAATAATACATCTTGTTGTTTTTCATCACGAAAATATTCAGCAATCGTTAAACCAGTTAAGGCAACACGCATTCTAGCACCTGGTGGTTCTGACATTTGTCCAAATACTAAAGCTGTTTTATTAATAACACCTGATTCTTGCATTTCAAAATACAAATCATTACCTTCACGTGTTCTTTCACCAACACCAGAAAAAACAGAAATACCACCATGTTCTTTAGCAATATTATTGATTAACTCTTGAATTAAAACTGTTTTACCAACTCCAGCTCCACCAAATAAACCAATTTTTCCACCTTTTGCATAAGGTGCCAATAAATCAATAACTTTAATTCCTGTTTCTAAAATCTCTGATTTTGATTGCAATTCATCAAAACTAGGAGGAATACGATGAATAGGATATTTTAATTTCGTTTTAATTTCCTTGCCATCATCAATAACTTCTCCTAATACATTAAAAAGTCTTCCTAAAACTTCTTCACCAACAGGAACACTAATTGGAATTCCTAAGTCAATTGCTTCAAGACCACGAGATAATCCTTCTGTTGGGCCCATAGAAATACAACGAACACTATCATCACCAATATGTTTTGCAACTTCAACAATTAGTTTTTGACCATTATTATCAATACTAATAGCGTTATTTAAATTCGGTAAATTATTATCATTAAAGCGAATATCAATAACTGGACCTGATATTTGGACAATTTTTCCAATATTTTTGTTAGTTGCAATATTAGTTTTAGTTTTTGATTTAGCAACAACTACTTTTTTATTTACTTTTTCTTTTGTTTTAACAATAATTTTAGCATTAACTTTTTTGGTATCATTGTTATCACTAATAGGTTTCTCTTTACTAGTTGCATTTTTTTTACTAGTTGCATTTTTCATCTTAATTGACTCCTTTATTATGATGATTGGGCATCAGCGCCACCAATAATTTCTGAAATTTCTTGGGTAATAGCTCCTTGACGGGCACGGTTATAACTGATTAATAATTTATCCTTCATTTCTTTGGCATTGTTTGAAGCATTTTCCATTGCTAATCGTCGTAATGCTTGCTCTGATACTTGTGATTCAACTAATGCTCCATAAATAATGGCACTAACATATAAGGGAATAGCACTATTAATAACAGTATTGGCATCTGGTTCAAAATCAGTTTGAATTAAATTACTTTCTTTATCAGTTTTATTAACAGTTATTGGTAATAAATCAATAACTGTTGGAATCGTGGTTACTGTATTGATATATCTGGTATATGCAATTTTAATAGCATCAGTTTCTTTATTATTAAATTTTGAAAGCAATAATAATGATATTTCTTGTGAATCATTATATGATGATTGAATGTTAATTTCAGTATAAGATTGGATAATTTTACAATGATGGTTAGTAAAGTATGAAACTCCTTTACTACCAATAACAACTATTTCATCTTTTGACCGATATTGTTCAAGCACTAATTTATTTAAATTATTATTAAAACCACCACATAGCCCTAAATTAGAATTAAAAACAACTCATATTGTTTTATTAATAACTTGATCTTTTGCTTTTAAATAAATTGAATTATTCAATTTAGGTATTAATTGATGGAATGTATCATAAACTTCAGAATAATAAGGTTTAATCATCTCAATTCTTTTACCTACTTTTTTTAATTTAGCTGTTGATACTAATTGCATTGCTTTAGTAATTTTATAACTAGTATTAACTGATTTAATTTTTTGACGAATTTGTTCCATACTTTGAGCCATGATATGTCACCTTACCTTACTGCAATTACTTCAATGCTTTAATTAATGTTTCCCATTCTTCAACACTACCATATACTTTTGGGTTGTAGTCATTTAATTTATTAACTAAATTATAAACAACTTGCATAATTCCTTGACTAATATTGTTTTCTAATTCTTCACTAAATGCTTGATCTTGTTGTAATTTTAAATAATTCTTACGTTGTTGTTTTTGAAAATAAGTTATTACCTCTTTTTTAAAAGATTCCATCATTTCTACTGGTAATCATTTAATTGCTTTATTTTTAATTGCTAATAAAATAATTGCTTGATCAATTTGACTTAATGATTCATTTTGTTTTTGTTTTAAAATTTCAATAGCACGTTTGCCATGTTCAATAATAGATCTTGTGTTCTCATCTAAATCAGAACCAAACTGTGAAAAAGCTTGTAACTCACGGAATTGTGCTAATTCTAATTTTAAGGTGCCACCCGTTTGTTTTATTGCTTTAATTTGTGCTGATGAACCTACCCGTGAAACTGATAAACCAACATCAACTGCTGGACGAATACCAGCATTAAATAATTCTGACATTAAAAAAATTTGACCATCAGTAATTGAAATAACATTAGTAGGAATATAGGCAGAAATATCTCCTGCTTGTGTTTCAATAATTGGTAAGGCAGTAATACTACCACCACCATATTTTTCATTTAATTTAGCAGCACGTTCCAATAAACGAGAATGAAGATAAAAGACATCTCCCGGATAAGCTTCTCTTCCTGGTGGTCTTCTTAATAATAAAGAAATGGCACGATAAGCAACGGCATGTTTACTTAAATCATCATAAACAATTAAGACATCTTTGCCTTGTTCCATTCATTCTTCAGCAATCGTTACTCCAGTATAAGGAGCAATATATTGTAAAGGAGCAACTTCACTAGCAGTAGCAGCAACAATAGTTGTATATTCCATTGCTCCTAATTGTGTTAATTTATCAACAATTTGCGCAACAGTTGAAGCTTTTTGGCCAATAGCAACATAAACACAAAAAACATTTTTACCTTTTTGATTAATAATAGTATCAATCGCAATTGTTGTTTTTCCAGTTTGTCGATCACCAATTATTAATTCTCTTTGTCCTTTGCCAATTGGAATCATAGCATCAATTGCTAATAATCCGGTTGCTAATGGTTCTGATACAGACTTTCTAGTCATCACACCCAAAGCTATTCTTTCAATTGGTTTAGTTTTTGTAGTTTTAATTGGACCTTTACCATCAATTTTTTGTCCTAGTGCATTAACAACTCTTCCTAACAAAGTATTACCAACTGGTGTTTCTACAACATTACCTGTTCTACTAACAATGTCTCCTTCTTTAATATCAGTATCATCACCCATTAAAACAACACCAACAGCAGTTTCTTCTAAACTTAAAACCATACCATAAACATTAGCTTTAGGAAAAAATACTAATTCACCATTAACAGCTCGATCTAAGCCATGAATTAAAGCAATTCCATCACCAACAGTAACAACAATTCCTTCTTCATTGGCACTAATTTTTTTACTATAATTTTTAATTTGGCTTTTTATAATTTCTGAAATTTGACTAACATTTAAGGACACTTGCTTTTACCTCTATTCATGACTTAATAATTTTTGTTTTAATTGATCAATTTGGCCTTTAACTGAACCATCAAAAACTTGATTTCGTACTTTAACTTTAATGCCACCAATTAATGATTTATCAATTTTATTAACTACTTTAATTTTATGATTAATGACTTTTTCAATTTTCAATTTTATTTGATTTATTTGTTGATTTGAAAGTTCTATTACTGAATAAATAATGCCATAATTTATATCCTGATATTGATTACATAATTTACGAAATTCTTTTAAAATGAAACGAACAGATTGAAAATGATGTTCATCAATTAATAATAAGAAAAAATTTAGGATATATGGTTCAATATAGTTTTTAAAAGTTTCATTAACAATTTGTTTACGTATTTCAATAGTTAAATTACTACTACTAACAATGTTAATAAATTCTGGAAATGCGGTAAAAATATCAATTAATTTATTACTTTCTTCAGCAAATTGAGTAATTTTTTTAATTTCTCGAGCTAATTGAAAAAGACCATTACTTCATTGATTAGCTAATCCTTCATCCATCATTTAAACTTCACCACTATTTTAAATTTTTAATAAAATCATCAATTAATTGTTCATGTTTTTTAGCATTAATTTCGGCGCCAATAATTTCTTTAGCAGCTTCTAATGCTACTACTTTAATTTCCTCATTAATTTTTGCTTCCAATTCTTTACGAGCACGAATTAAATCACGATTTGATTGATTAGTAATTCGCATACTTTCTTCTTGTGCTTTATCAATAATTTGTTTACGTTTATTGTAGCCATCATTTTGTGCATTAGCAATAATTTCTTGCGCTTCAATTTTAGCAGTTTTTAGGATTTGACTAGCTTCACCACGATCTTGATTAGCTAACGATTGCTTACTAGCAGCATCATCAAGTTTTTCTCTAATTACCAAGTGTCGTGCATGTAATGCTTTCCGAAAAGGAGCATAAACTCATCTTCAAAGTACCATTAACAAAATTACTGTTGCAAAAATATGAGCAATAAAAACAGGAAGATTGGGAAATAATTGATTAACAATATCATCACCTGAAACTAAATCATTAAAATTAAAATTCATAAAATCACCTACTTTTTAATAATTTAATTTGCTACGAATATTAAAATTAAAGAAACAACTAAACCATAAATAGCTCCTGATTCAGCAATAGCTGCTCCAATAACAAATTGCGTTCTAATTTTTGATTCTACTTCGGGATTGCGAGAAACAGCTTCCACAGCTTTACCAGCAGCATAACCTTGGCCAATTCCACTTCCAGCACAAGAGATAGTTGAAATTCCAGCTCCAACAAATTTTAAACTTACCAAAGATTGAGGATCGGTTGCTAAATGATTAAAATAATGTAATAAATGTGTCATTACTGTTGTTAATAGTTCCATAATAAATAAATTCTCCTTTTTATATGTTATTTTTGTTCCATAATTAAACGGTCAGTATAAATTTCTTCTTCATGATTTGGATGATGTTTACGTTGTTTACGAATTTTTCTTGGTAATTTAATAGTAAGTTCTGCTTTGTGTGAACCTTCATTCATTTGTAATTTCCAATAAACAAGCGTTAAGGTTCCAAAAATTAAAGCTTGAATACTTCCAGTAAATAAATCAAAATAAATATGTAAGAATGGGCCAATGACACCAATTAATAAATTGACTTGACCAATAATTGGAATATTACTTCAAATTTTACCAGTGACACCATAAAGCATTGCTAAAATAATACTACCACCTAAAATATTACCAAATAAACGAAAAGATAAAGAAATTAGCGGTGCAAACTGAGTAATTAATTCTAAAGGATTAATAATAAATTTTTTTAAAAATAAGAACTTTTGAAATTTAATAGCAATATAATATATTCCAATAAAAGTAACTAATGCCATTGATAAAGTAACGGTATAACTTGATGCTTGTGGTTCAAAACCAATAATTGATAATCAATTACCAATTAAAATATAGCCCATAACATATAATAAATAAATTGTTAGATTTTTATACTTGATACCAAGAACATCAACAACGATTTTTTCAACTGCTTTAATTATTAATTCAACAACTAAAACAATACCTCTTGGATCTTCATCAGCTTTCATTCGTTTTACTTTGTAATAATAAATATAACTAATAACACTAATAAAAACTGTTGTTATTAAAATTGTTATCAACTGTGGCATAATTTTTAAATAATTTCAACTATCAAGTCCAGCTAAACTATTCATTTAAATTCCTTCTTTTAAATTATTTTTGTGATATACACACAATGATGCAGTAATAGTAGCAAGCATTAATATCGACATTCCAGCAATTATAGTAAAAATATTAGCAAAATTAAAGAAAATATTCAAAACTATAATTGAACCATAAATTAACATTCTTAATAAAAATCCAAAATATGCAAGGGTCTGTTTTAAGTGTATTTTACTGGTTAATCATTTTGATGCTAAGTATAAAAAGCATAAGCCAAATATGCTCGCGATAAAACCAATATTAAAGCCAGTAATTAATAATCAATGGTTTGTATTAATTATAACAGTTATAATTAATCCTACATTAATTAATAATCAATAGCATAGCATTGTAAAAAGTATTGAAAGAAGAAGGTTATTTCTTATTTTTTTCATTAATTATTTACTTAGTTCCAAAAATGCGATCACCAGCATCGCCTAAACCAGGTACAATATAACTATCATTATTCAATTCTTTATCCAAAACTGCTAAAAAAATCTTAACATCAGGATGATTATCATTAATCTTCTTTATTGCTACTGGTGCTCCGACAATAGAAACTAAAGTAATGTTTTTAAAACCCACTTTTTTTAATTCTTTAATGGCAGCATCAGCAGTACCACCAGTAGCAAGCATTGGATCTAAAATAAACACTAATGCATGTTCAATATCTTTAATATTTTTAGGATACTTAAAAAAATATTTTTGTGGTTTTAAAGTTTCTTCATCACGGTAAAGACCAATATGACTAATAATTGCATTAGGTACTAGATATTCAAATCCATTTATCATTCCTAATCCAGCTCTTAAAACTGGAGAAAGAATAATTGTTTTAGTTAATGTTTTACCAATGACTTTAGTAATGGGTGTTTCCACTTCAATTTCATCCAGAGGAAGATCCTTAAATACTTCATAAGCCATCAAGGTAGCAATTTCGCTTAAATTCTCTTTGAAATCTTTTTTTTGGGTTAAGTGATTTCTAATTCTTGTTAATTTATCTTGTATTAAAGGATGATTAACAATAAACAGATTTTTACTATTTTCCACTAAAAACACTCCTTTATCTTTAATGCCGTATACTTTCAATAATTAAAATATATACTAATATGAAATTTTACGCCTTTTAATTTAGAAATCAATAAAATAACAATAAAATATCAATATTAAATCAAAATTTTCTATTAATTATCAAATAATAATTTTCCAAAAGTGAAATTAAATATTAACAAAAAGCAATTGTTATTTATTTTAAACAGGATATTAACTCATTAATTATAACAGATTATATTGTAACAAGATTTAATACAAGTGTTACCATTAACAGTAATTTTTTAAAATTTATAAATCAATCACATAATTTAATTTCATATTTAAACATTAAAAACAAACAAAAATTATTTTATAAAATGTTTATTGTATATTATTTTTTTCAGATATAAACTTTAAATGAGACTTATTTTACCAATTACTAGTCAAGTAATAAACTCATTTTATTTAAAACTTTTAATACTAGTTATATCAATAACAAAAGTTGTAATTGTTTTATTGTCTTATTAAAAAGTAAGCAGTTTAATTATTTACTAATATCTAAACTTAATAAAATGATTTTTTTAATAAATCTCATCAATTAATAAATTATACAAAAGAGCCTTAATAAAAGGGGGATTTACAAATGATTTATAAAGAAAATAGCACAACAGGTTCAACAGAAAATGACAATGAAACTTTTGATAATATTAATGATTACGAAGAAAAGATTAAAAAATTAAATAAAAAATTACAAGCAACAGCTGATGAATTAGAAGAAGTAAGCGCTCTCTATGCAAAATCAGTAAAAGTTGGATTAGATAAAGCAAAAAAAATTAAAGAATTGGAAGATAGAATTGCTGAATTAGAAAATCAATTAAAAAAATGCCAACAAAAAGGCAAAGAAGCAGAAGAATTAGAAAATCAATTAAAAGATTGTCAAGACAAACGACAAGAATTAGAAAGTCAATTAAAAGATTGTCAAGACAAACGACAAGAATTAGAAAAAGGGAGCATGGCGAAGATGTCTATTAATATATAATTACCCCTTTTCACTTAAACTCTCATTTCTAATTTATATAAAAATTATTAACAAAGACGAGAATAAAAATCTTGTCTTTTTTTTGTAATTGTAAAATTTTAAAATTTTTATTATTAACAACCTTTAAATATCTACTACACGCCGTGACCAAGTAGGAGAAAGTTAATAATTAATAACCATCTTTAACGCTATTATCAACACGTGTTAGGGAATTAAAAAAGTGAACTACAACACAGTTGTTAAAAATAGTAGCTAGAACATGTGGACTTGCATGGATAAAAAATAAGTGGAGTGATACCTAATAAAATATACTAACCATTAAATAATGGTAATTCTTGGGGTGGGAGCGAATTGGTAACGTATATATAGACCTACTAGGGAACCTACTATATTAATTCTATTAATTCTTTATTTAACCAATCTTGTCATCACCACCCAGTGAGCAAGTGTTGGTTTTATTTTTTATTTTTTTGAAAAATTTTTCGAAGCCCACTTTTACTAGAAAAAAAACTAATAGTATCAATAATCTAAAAATAAAATATATATCCTTTATGCAAAAAGCAATAGATATATAGAAAGGATTATTATGCAAATTAATAAATCTTTTAAAACAAATTTAGGAACTTTATATAATATGGATGCATTAAAATTCATTAAAACATTACCACATAATAGTATTGACTTAATCATTACTGATCCTCCATATTTATATAATAATATGAAAATTAGAAATAATTCAAAAGATAAATTTAGTAAAGCAAAAAATAAATTATCAAAAGAATTAATAAATAATAATCTTTTAAATTCTTATGATATTATTACTTATCTTAATGAATTTAAAAGAATTTCAAAAAATAAATTTTTTATTATTTTCTATAATAGAAATCAATTATATACATATTTAGAATGAATTAATAATAATAAATATTTTAAATTTAGAGTATTTACTTGAATTAAAACAACACCAATGCCCACAAGAGTGTTTATGAAAGAAGATAGAGAAGAAGCAATAATAATATATTATTGTAATTCTAATTCAAAAATAAGAATACCTAATTATTCAAAAATGCAATCAAGTTTTTGAATAGGTTCTACTTATAAACCAAAAAATTTAAGATTTCATCCAACAGTAAAACCATTAGAAATGATTAGAATATTAATTACTAAATTTAGTAATGAAAATAGTATTATTTTAGACCCATTTATGGGTAGTGGGACAACTGCTATTGCATGTGAAGAATTACAAAGAAAATGATTAGGTACAAAAATTAACAATGAATTTTATACTCAAAGTATAGAAATTATAAAAAAAATTAATAATGATTAATTATTGCGATTTTTGTAAAACTCATAATCCACATAATACTACTTCTTATTTTTATAACAATGTAAAAATAAAATATTGTTTTAAATGTTGTAATGAAATTTTATTTAAAAAATTAAAGGAATTAAAATATGAAGATTAATAAAAATCATAAATGTGAATTAAAAATTTGTATCAATAAAGTTTGAGATAACTGTATTAATAAATCAACTAAAACTATTAAATATAAACATTGGTCTATACCTTATCTAATATGTAATAGTTGCTATGATAAATTACCTATATACCTTAAACAAACAGCAAAAATAATTGAAAAAGGAAAATTTGATAATGGATAATATTAAATCTTATCATTGTTATTATTGTTATATTAGAAAAATTTGCAAAAAATCATATCATAATCAAAAAAAGATAATTTATAAATTTAAAAAAATTATTAATAGAAAATCAATTAAATATCATGGAATTAAAAATTAAGATAATGAAAATGAAATATGAAGTAATTATTGGAATTGATCCAGCAGGTATTGGTACAAGTGGAATTGTTATATATTCAAATGAAACTAATAATATTATTTTTAATGAAACATTTAAAAGTAAAACTGTTTTAGAAAGTAAAAATCTATTTAAAGAATGCTTTTTAAAAATTAAAAAACAATTTATTAATAAAAAAATATTAGTTATTGTAGAAAATTTCTTTTTAAGTTCAAAACAATTATTAACTAATCCATTAGCAACTCCTAAAATTATTGGTGCATTAATGGTTTTAGTACAAGATGTTATGAAATGAGATTATCATGAAAATGAACCAAAAAATAAAAACAAAATAGAAAATTATAAAGGAAATATAAAATTAACAAAACATGAAGCAGATGCATATAAGCACATTCAATATTATTTAAGGAATTTTAAAAATGAAAGATAAAGCAAATTATGTTAAATTAACAGTAAAACTTAGTAACACTATTGAAGCAAAATATCATGAAAAAGGTAATAAACAATTATATTATAGTGTTCGTGGTCAATGGAATGGTTTAAACTATGTTACTTTAATTTTTAATAACCCAAAATTTTATAAACGATGTATTTTATTAAACAAAAATGATGAAATTATAGTAAGTGGTCAAATCTTTAATACTTTAAATATTTCTAAAAATCGTGCATTTTGTTCAATTAATGTTAAATGATTTAAAAAATGAAAAGAGTAAAAATGAATAAATGTAAATATTGTAATAAAAGAATTTGATTAACTAAAAATTGATGTATTAAATGTTTAAAAAAAATAGTTAATAATTTAACAAAAAATAAGGAAAATAAGGAGAGTAAATAATGAAAAAAATAACTGTTGATGTAAAAGAAGTAACACAACGCTGAGATAGTCAATCAGTAGATTTAAATATTTTATATACAATACGTGAACATCTTGAAAATGGTAATTATAATACTGTTCAAAACATGATTAATGACTGAATTGATGATTTAGAAACACAATTAGGAAAAAAGGAAAATAAATAATTATGGGTTATTGAACAAAATATTGTTGTACCTATTGTGGAAAAATAATGATAGGTGATGAAGAAAATATTAAACATACTAAAACTCATAAAAAGGAGAATAAATAATGAACTTGAATTAGTTTGAATATATCTTATTAATAAAATCGAAAGTGGAGATTTTGACTATGACTAAAAAATATATCAACAAAGATAAAATACTTGAATGATTAAATAGTAAACAAATTGATTTTAAATCTTGTGAAGGTGTAGGGTTTGTACTTGAATGTGAATGAGCACAATTAATTAAATTTATAAAAGATGGAGAATTTGACTAATGATTATATTACCTACTTTATTTGGTGATAAAGATGAAATTGAAATATTATCACCATCACCACAAGCACTTCGTACTCATAATGATATTAGAGCAATTATATTAATGAAATATCCTAATGTTAAATCACAACATATAATTATTTCTGACCCCAAAGATAATGTTGCATTAATAGTTGGTGATAATGATGTTTATCAAGGTTGAGTAAAAGTTTGAATTAAAAAAATAGAAAATTAAAGGAAGTAAATTATGCCAAATATAGAAAATACACAATCAAATTATACTTTAACTAAATTAATAAGAACTGGAATTAGTCCTATTTCAGCAATGATAGGTACAAGTGCTTATTATGGGCAATTAATAGGAAATCCAGTGTTAGGTAGTATTAATTCATTATTATTTGGTAAAAAATTAGGTTTAGATATATGAAACTTAAATCAAATGCCAAATACTAAAACAAAAATAATTAATAGTAGTAAAAAAATATTATTAGGATTAGGAACAATTGGTTTAGCAAATTATAGTAAATTTATAAATGAAATAATTGAACCTATTGAACCAACTACAACACCTATGCCTATAACTACTACAAGTACAACTACTACTGAAATACCACCATGACCATTATTAAGCATAAATAATAATCCTAATAATTTAATGGATTGAGATACTTTTATTAGTTTAAATGCTTATGGTGTTTCAAATCTTATTAGTGGTTTAACTGAATTAATACCTAATAGATTTGAAACTATTAGAAAAATAGCAAATATGGCAACTGGTGGTTGCTTGATTAGTAGTGGTGTTGCTATGGGTATTAATAATGATTTTAATAATGCTTATGCAGTACCTACTATTATTGCAGGAATAAGTGAAATTATTCATAATTTATTACCTATGGAAACAGTACATAATAATACAGAAATGCAAGAAACAGTATTCACTAATGAAACTGCAAATCTTATTAATGATAATGTAAGTATTAATAGTTATGGTAGTGATATGAGTGAAGTTAATATTAATGCACAATTATCATTTGATGAAAATTATTATCACTTATAAAAAGAAAGGAAAATATAAAAATGAAAGATTTTTTAAAAGCACTTGAAACAATTGGAATTAGTACTGGTATATTACTTTGTCGAGAAATTATTGTTTTATTAAAACGATTTATTACAACTCCAAAACATGTTAGAGCAAATAATAAAATTATCAAACATCAAAAAAAATTAGCAAAACTTAATGAAAAAATTAATAAAGAAATTAAATAATGGGGTGCTGTAAATGTTAGAAAATGAAACTAATGTACAACAAACAACTCAAACTTTAACTGAAAATGATGTTTCACAAGAAATAGAAAATAAAGTTAATGAAGCAGAAAATAAGTTAAATAAATTAAATAATGAAATTAAAGAAAAAGAAATAATTAATATATTTAAAAAATATCAAGTTAAAAGTGAATTTTATGATTATTTAAAATTTAAAACAAATAATATAGAAAATTCAAAAATAGAAGATACTATTAAAAAAATTATTAAAGAACAACCATTGTTTAAAGAACCAATTAATACAGGTGGTAAACAAGAAACTATATTAACAAATCAAATACCAATTAAAATTAATCCATTATTGGATTATAAAAAGAAAAATTATTTATAGAAAAGGAAGTTTAAAATGGCAGCAGTAAATATTCAAACAAACTTAAATAATACAGAAAAATTAGTTGAAGCACCAGAATTCATTGAATTTTTTAAACAATCAAATAGTCCATGAGCAAACTTTTTTCCAATTGCAATGACTAACTCTACAAAAATTGAATTTATTATTAAATTACCAAAAGACCCAAAAGTTAAAGTTATTCCATGAGATGACAAAAGTAAAAGATATGATGTTGGGTATGCTACTACTGATAAAATTGAAAAAATAATTGAAAAATCATATCTTGCTGGTGAAACTATGGCAAATATTGACTTAAATGCTGAAAATGGTCAAAATTTATTAGACAGTATGCAATATGAAGTTGCTAATGATTTAACAGATAAATTAGCAAATGATGATACTAACATAATTTCTCAATTTGCTACAAAAGTAACAATAACTGATCCAACACCAATTGGATATTTAAAAGCAATGTTATCGGCATGAAATACTTTATTTCAATTACGAAATAGTACAAATTGTAAATTTTTTATTACTAATAATCTTTATGATAGTTTAGTTTATTTAGCAGATAATAAAGGAATAATTACTGATAATGAATTAGCACAACAATTACGTTTAAATGGAAATGACTTATATGTAAAAGGTGTATTATGTCAAATTGTATTAGATGATTATATGACATTTACAAATGATAAAAATGAAGATGAAATAATGAATTTTATTTTAGCAACTCCAAAAGCAATGAAAAGATATATGTTACAAAATACAGTTATTTATTTACAACAAGTTGCAGATGGTAAAGTTGGTAGAACTTATTTAGTTGGTGGTGAAGTATTTGGGCAATCAATTCCTTATATGTCAAAAAAAGAAACAACATCACGTTGAATGTTATGTGGAGTAATTAAAAGTGAAGTAAAAAATGATTTAAAATCTAAAATTACAACGTTAACAATAAATAATGCTGCAAAAACAAATAAAACTAATAAAGAATTAGATGCAAATATTTTATATGCAAAAGAAATTAATAGTTTAAATCCAAGTTTGGAAAATCCAACTATTAAATATTTTAGTGATGAGCAAGGTAAAAACATTATTAGTAATAATAAACAAAAAACTGGTGATTTATATATAGTGATTAGAGCAAATGTAAATGATCCAAATTATAAAGGTTCAACAAGTCCAATTAAAATAACGCTTCAATAATTAAGGAAATTTAATCATGGCAATTGGTACAACTAGTACAGCAATACTTTTCAATATCAATAAACCAAAACATACTAGAATCAGTAAGCAACAAGAAAATAAAAGTTTTTGATGAGAAATTTTAGAAATGATTGGTGTCCAAGTAATAGCAGTAGCACTTGCTCCTTTTACTGGCGGTTTAAGTGAAAGCATAGCACTTGGATTAGGGGCAAGTGATTTTATTGGTAGTAGTATTGCTGTTGGTGTCGAGTTTTTAACTGATTTTACTATTAATCAAGTTTATGATTATTTAAAAGGAAATGTAACACCATTAAATACTTTTTTTAATATATTACCAGCATTTGCTGGACTTAATAAAATTAGTCGTGGTTATCGTACAACTAAATTTATTAAATTAGCACAAAAAACTAAAACATTAGAACAAATTGGTGTTAAAGAAGCAAAAAATTTACAAGAAATAATTAGTCAAGTAAAGTGGCAAAGAAATTTTAACAGATAAAATTATTGGTAATAAACGTTATTTATTTAATTATAGTTTTGCTCCTAATCGTGAAACAATAACCCAAAATTTAGGTTATGTTGCTGAAAGAGAATTTAAAAATAATTTTAAAAAATTAGAAGCACAAGAGTTAAAAGATTATTTATTATTACAAAATACATTAATAAAATTAAGTCCGCAATTAACGCCAAAATTTAAAATCAAAGATATTGAAAAAGCAAATAACTTTTTAAAAAAATATAATACTGAATTAAAAGCAGTATTAAAAATGAACCAACATGATTGATTAAATTTAGTTCATACCATCCATGCAGAGAATAGATATGGTAAATCTTTAATTTTGGATTTACAAAAAATTCGTGCTAATGCTATTAAATTTAATTTTAAAAATAGTGCAATTCATAAAATTGTTTTAAAAGCAAATCAAACTTTTAAATATTTTGATATTAGATTTTATTTAAAAAAAGGTTTAAATAAATTTTGAAAAATTACGAGAAAGTATCTATAAACTACAAGAAAAATTTGAAAATTTAGAAAAAAAGGTAATGGAAAAAATTAATAAATTAAAAGAAAAAGCAACAGCTTTATTTACTAGTGCAGAGAAAAAAGCAATTAAACATGCACAATTAATTCCATTAAATTCACCTGTATTTATCGGTTGCAAAATTCAACCTTTATCATTAAGTAAATGTGCAATTACTATTTATCATCGTAATCCTAAGTATAAACCAATTACAGTTATTGATAGTATTCTTAAAGCAGAAACTTTTGTTACGCAAATACATCCATTCCATTGATATCGCTGATATAGTGGTTGATACATTGGTTATGGAGTTAGTCGTAATAAATGATTAAAAGCAATTGCATTTGCTCCACCAGTTGTTCAACAAGTAATTAGAGATAGTTTTAAAGTATATAGAGAAATTTTTAGGACAATAAGAATCTATCATAAAGTAGTGAATGTTATTAATAATCCTATTGAAAATATTAATAAATCATTTAAAAATGTTGGTTTAAAATTTTCAGTTAATACATTATTTGGTACTGGACTATTACATCATTTAGAAAAATTTGCATATAGTCAAGTTGTAGCAAAAGGTAAGAAAAAATTACAAAAAGAAATTATCCATATAGCACATAGAAAAACTAAAACAAAAACTAAGCATTATAAAAAAGCATTTTTTAAGGAATGATAAATTATGATTAATAAACTTTGAACTGATGTCAGTCTAGAAAATTATAATAACTGATATCCATTAACTGGAAAAATTATCGAAACTCCACAACAATATATAAATACATGACCTAATATTAATGATTGATTTACAACTTTTGCTATTAGAGCTCAAAATGATATTAATGCTTATCTTGATTTTATTTTATCTAAATTTCCTTTTGATAGTTTTAAAGATGAATTAATTAAAGAAACATTAAGAGATATTGTGTATGTTTGTGTTGAACATTGAGTATTTAATCGTACACCAATTGAGTTTAATGTTGATGCTACTATTCAATTCAATAATGGTACATCATTTAGTGCAAATAGTATTCCTAGTATTAATGTTTGAGACTTAGCACCTAGTAGAATGAAAATATGAGCAAGATTAACTGAATTAAAACAAGTATTTTTAAATTATAGTGAAGATGAATTAGATGTTGACAAAATTGACTTAAAAGCATTTTATACAAAAAATCAAGTTGATGAATTAATTAAAGAACAAAAAGCATTTACATTATTAAAACAAATGAAATTATATGATGATTTAGTTGATGATAATGAAAATGAGATATATAGGGGTCCTGTTAGTAAGTTTGTTAATAAAGGTTATGTCGCAACTGAATATGATCCAAAAACTGAAACAATGATTTTAGATTGACCTGATGAAATTGGGACACTACCACCCGAAGCTTTACAAAATAATCCCCAAATTGGTGATTTTACCCATGCTGCAACTGCTGACTTTTCTGCTAAACAACAAAAACGAATTACTACCAATGAAAATGAAATTACAAAATTAAATAGTGAATTAATTAAAACAAATGAAAATATTGATGATATTAAAAATAATTGATTTAATATTGCAACTAGTCCTTTATGAAAGAAAATGTCTTCTTTTATTCCTAGTAATGAATTTGGTAAAACATATTTAGCAATATGAGGTTATATTTACCAACCACCTAGTACTCCTACTGATAATTATATATAGTGATAAAAAAACTATATTTAATTTAAGTGGTGATATTAATAGAACAACACAAACCAGTATTAAGTTAGATGAGTTAATTATAAAAGATAATGTTAAAGTACAATTATTATTCACTAAGGAATGAAATGATATTACTGTGGTTTCTAATGATATTAATTACCAAGCAGGTTCTGTTACATTATATCAATATATTGGAAAAGGCACACCAACTGAATTTATAGCAGAAGATAGTACTGAGCATGATTATTATACAAAACAAGAAACTAATGACTTATTAGATAAAAAACAAAATATAAATGATAATAATTTACAAACAACTGTTAAACAAATTGTTCCAGCAATTAATGAAAATAAAACTAATATAGATAAGAAGCAAGATAAATTAAAATATGTAAGAGAAAATCAATGGGGTGCTTTTGAATATATTGATTTTGGAACTATACCTTTTACTGGTGATAAAGATATACCCCCTGTTAAATATGTTCATAAATTTATTGATGAAAAAATAAGTAAAAAACAAGATAAATTAATTGCTGGTGCAAATATTCATATTAGTGATACTAATGTTATTAGTGCTACTGGTGGAAATGAACCACCTAATTTAGATAATTATTATACAAAACCAGAAGTTGATGAAAAACTTAAAAATAAAGTTGATAGTAGTCAATTTAAGTTTGCTTTTATGGCAAATGCTCTTGGTACAGATAATCCTGATTTATTAACTACTGATAAAACTATTGTTGGTGGTATGAATGAATTATTAGATAAAAAACAAGATAAAGAAAATTGAACTATAATAGGAAAAAGTATAAGTAATAGAGAATATGGTGATTTTCAACTTGGTTTTTATAAATTATATAGAACATATATAACATGAGAAAAACCACCATTTAATCAAGTTAATACAAAAATTAAAGTAGAATTTAAAACTGGTGGGTTTCTTGGTGGATATAATGATATTTTTTTTCTTACAATAGGAAAAATTGAAAATGAAGAAGTAACTTTAAGTTTAAAAGTTATTAATCATAATTATTCTTTAATTATGACTGGTGGAAATGCAAAATATGGAAATATATTTTCATTAGAAGAATTACAAAATACTGTTAAAGTAAATATAATTAAACCTTTCAAAATTAATTCAAAAAGTTTAAAAACTAATGAAATAGATGAAAATAATTGAGATATTGAATTAAAAGAAAATCCACCAACTCCTTGTCCATGTCCAAAATGAAAAGATGTAGCAATATCATTAGGTACAACTATTTCTTATAAATTAAAACCAAATACTTATTATAAAATATTTTATGACCTTAATAATGTAAGTAATAGTAATATGGGTAAATACCCAATGCAAACAATAGAAATATTTTGACAAGAAACTTCATTATCATATTGAGTATGTTTTCTTCCAAGTTTACGAAGAACTTCATCTATTAATATTGCAAATAATAATTTTATAAAATTAATAACAGATCAGGGTTATTTATGAAAATTACAAGAATTACAGGAATAAGATTATGTTTTTTAAAATTATAAAAATTATTTTAGGTTTAATTGGAGTAATACTATCATCAGCAACAGCAGGTTTAATTATATTTATTATTATAAAAATAATATTAAAAATTAATCAAATATTTTAGAAAGGAAAATACTTATGCAACCTTTTTGAAAAAGAAAAGATAAAACAAATATTAGTGATAATCAAAGTGAAAAATTAAAATTTTTAACTAATAAAAATAAAAGTACTCATGCTTCAATTTTAAATTATTTTGGTTTTAATGATTTTAACCATGAAACTTATTTTACTGATTTTGTAGCAGAAAATAATGCTAATTTATATAATGCTCCACTAGATATTAATAATGAAACTATTAAACAATATTTAATTCAACAAGAATTTTATCGTAAAAATTGAAATTCTATTTTTAAATTAAGTAAATTAGGAATTAGTGGTTATTTAATTTATATTGCTAATGATAATTTATATTTTCAAGTAGTAGATATCCAACAAAGAGTTTATGATATTACAGGTAAATTAATTGAATGTACTATTTTTTATGATAATTATCAACAAAATGCACAAACAGTAAAATTATTTGAAGTTTATACATTAAATAATAAACAAGTAACAATTAAGCGTGCAATTTATAGTATTAATGATACTAAAAAACAAACTAAATTAGATTTTAAATCATACATTAATAATCCTAATTTATCACAAGAACAAACATTAAACATTAATTATATACCAATAGCAATTATGAGAAATAAAGCAAATGAGTTAGCAGATTGTGATAAAGTAATGGATAAAATTAAAGCACTAGATGTTATTTATGAACAAATTGTTTTAGATTGTATTTTAAACTCACCGAAGTTTATTTTTGACCAAACTTATGGTAATGTTCAATCTTCAATGGAAGAAGCAGTAAGAATATTAGTTACTAAAAACTATATTTGAAAAACGACTGGTGATAATAATGAAAAAAATGAAAATATTAATATGACAAGTAGTAATTTTAAAGGTAAAAACTTAACTGATATCTATGATTGAAATGTTAATGAAATATTTAAACGTTGTGGTATTCATATTCCAAGTCAAAAAAAATCAGCACAACAATCAGTTCCCGAAAGTACAGCTGTAAATATTTCAACCATTAATTATATTGAACAAAAATTATGACAATTTAATATTGATATTCTTAAATTTATTCAATTATTAGTAAGTGTCGATAAAGATTTATTAATTAGTAAAACATTTAATATTAATGATGAACAAGAAATTAATAATTTAACAGTTAAATTAAAATTATTTAATCCCGAAAATAACCAATTAATAGGAGAAAACAATGGACAACCAAGACAACAAACCACAAACCAAGTTTCCACAGAAACAAAAGCAAACTAAACTTAATCAAGCAGATGTAGAAAATGATTATTTAATAGATAATATCCCTTATGACTTTACTAATATAATGCGTGCTACTAGTGATCCAGATATTAATAGAGCTTATGATGAATTTAAAAAAAGAACAATTTATATTTATGAAATTGAACGTTTATTTAAAAATAATGAAAATAATAGTTTAAGATTTTCAGCAAATACTATTAAAATTGGTTTTATTGATATTGATAAAGTATTAAAAACTATTGCAGCTGAAACATCAGACTTTACTATGCAATTAAATCAAAGAGCAAGTACTAATATTAATGATAATACAATTGAATATAGTATGACTGATATTAAAAATTTAATTTTTCAAGAAATAGAATTATTAAATCAATTTAAGTTATATGCGGTATCGATTAATGAACCGTTAACTGAAAATAATATTGATAATTTATATATTATTAATAATTATTCACAACCATATCAAAATCCAAAAACAAGAAGTACTAAAAGTATTACTATTATTAAAATTAAAGATTTTAAAACAAGAGATGGTTATCCAATCATTATTAAATTACAAAAACCATTAGATAAAGATACCAAAATTACTGGTTTAAAAATTAAAGCCCCTAGAAGCATGATTTTTGGCAATATAAAGGTGCTTGGTGAAGTTGACAATATGGAAGTATACCCAAAGTTATTTGTTAAAGATAAGATAGCATTTCCGCTATTATCAATGCCTATTGAAACTCAACCAAAAGTTAGAATATTAGAACAATGATTTAGTGAACAAATATTACCTTGAAATTTAGCAAAACAATTTATAGGACAAGAAAAATCAGTTTTAGATTTAATTGCTATTGGTGGTGGTAAAGAAACAAGAAAAGAAATTTTTAATAATGCAAGAGTAACGAATGCTTGATTAGGTTATTCAGATGATTCATCAGATCCCCTTCCTTGACCATTAAAAAGAGAAAGACAATTAATTGATAAAGAAATATGGAAACTTCATAGTGGAGTATCTATTTTTTACCCAAATGTTGCAACAAATGATAAATTTCATGATGTTGAATTAGAAATAAAAGATGCGCCAACAGTTGATAGTTTACAACAATTACTATTAGATATGCTAACTTATACATATACATATAATAGAAACTTTGATGGATATGACCCTAAAAAAGATGAACAAAATACAACTGATATTACTAAATTAAGACTTAAATTTGAAAATCAAAAACCTGATGATGTTATAACTAATTTATTTAAAAAATGAGAATTAGATTATCCAAATTATATGAATTTACCACAAGTACAAATTTTTAAACAATTAGTCATTATGTTATCAAAATATATTTATTCAACATTATCAATTAATAAAGGTTTAAATGACGATTATAAATTATTATTACCTTATTATTTTGAATTAAAATCAAATCCTATACATTCCACTCCTGATAAAGTTTGAGAGTTTAAAGATGTAAAAGTAATATTAAAATCTGAGTATTTTAACTTTACAGATATTAATAATGTTAAATTAAAAGATAATGTATTAGTCAAAATGAATTATTTAAACTAGATGATAACCAATTTAACTGATTATCTATAACGAATGAATTAGAAACTAATAATATTCCATCATTAATTCCTGCTGATTGAACATTAGGGAATGGAGAATATGGAAAATATTTTACAAGAATAATTATTGATAAAAGTAAAATTGGAAATGCTTTAAATTTATATGGTTCAAATAAATCTCAATTATTTTCTAAATTAGAATTTTATAAAGAAATTTCACAAATTGATAATGCTAATGAATTTGAATTACAAATTAAAAATCCGATTAATAATTTAAATCGGATTGAAATTAGTGGAATATTTGGTAGTGGAAATTATGATTTAGTTTTAATAACTGATAAACAAGAAATAAATTTAAATAATATTACCTTATTTGATAAATACAACGAAAATGTTTCTTATATTAATTTAGAAGTTTAATTATTAAAATATTCATTAGGATAAATACCATCTCATTTTATATCATTATCTCCTGCTTTTTTCACAGAAAAATATAAATTAATGCCCCCCCTCAAATTCATGTTTTCATATAGTTGTATTTCCTCAGACTGCTATATGGTCATGATTTAAAAAATAGGTTAAATCATTTGTTTTATGATGTGCTACTGAACCAACTATTAAACCAGTAGTTGCTAAAAATAATGCTAAAATTGATGTTATTTTATAAAAATTTGTTTTTATTCATGTTTTCATTTTGAATTACTCCTTATTCTAATTTACTAAAAGTTCTATACTATTTATTTCATCATCATTTTGTATTTTTTTAAAATCTTCTAACCATTCAGGTGCTAATTCATATTCAAGTTCATCTGCATGTTCTTTGCATAAAAAAACATCATTTACTTTTTTTTCATTAACTCTTAGTTGAACAATATTATCTGATATATTATTGCATCCTTTTCTTTGACAAATTACAATTTCTTCATAAAAATTATCATTCATTATTTTGAGTGGTTTTTGTTTATTGTTTTTTTTACTTTTTTTCGAATTTTACTTCTTTTTTTACTCATAAACTCTCCTTGTTTCCTTAATTTTACTTTTAAATTGTACTATTTTTTATTATTTTTACAATATGCCTTTTAAACGCAAAATAACGCCCAAATGCAAGGCGTTTATTTTGTGATACCTATACTATTAATTATATGTTACTTGTTTATTATATCGCAAATGTGAAGATACTTTTTTTCACAGTAGCATTATTTTAATCATAATTACGTTCTTATGTGGATTATTGTGAATAAAATAAATTATTAATGTTATTTACCATATTTTAACACTTTAAATTTATGTAAATTAAAATTAATAATTAGTGCAGAAACAGATTAGGAGAGTTAAATATGAGTTTTAATTATAAATGAAATTTTAGAGAACAATATGCTAAAATTGATAAATTAGTTTTAGAACATTTAAAAAATAAATGAGAAAAACGAGATTGAATAATAAAAAATACAAGAGATAAAAAGAAATATAAAATTGTTGATTATCAATATCGAACAAGAAAAACTATATATGGATTAGTAACTTATAAAAGAAGAATATATAAATATTTTGATGAAAAATTACAAAAATGAATTCGTGTTTGTTTAGTTGATGAATGACTAGAATTACCTAAATATAAAAGAATTGGCAAAGATATTAAACAAACTATTATTGAATATTTTGCTGATGGAAAAAGATATCGTGATATTTGAGATGTTATAAAAAAAGCAAATATTAGTCTTAGTACTATCCATAGAGTTTTTAATAATTTAGAAGTAATTGAAACAATTCCAGTAAAAGTAAAGTTAGAAAAAAATCAACCTATTTTTATAGCAATTGATGATGGTCATAGAAAATTTTGAAATTTTAAACGTAAAGGTATAAAGCACTCTATGCGATTAATAACTACATATACAGATAATATTAATCATAAACTGCAAAATAAAAGAGTAAAAGCAATTATTAGACCAACAAAAACAGCAATTGGAGTTAAAAAGACTGCTGAATTTATTAAAGAACATTGTCAAAAATTTTATGAAAATGTTGAACAAGCAAAAATAATTATTTGTGGAGATAGTGCTGGGTGAATTAAAGATGTAGCAGATTATCTTGGTGCTGAGTTTGTTTTAGATAAATTTCATTTAATTAGAACATTATATCTTGGCATAATGGCGGGAAATAAAGGAAAATATTGAAGTGAATATAATAATTGTAAAAATTTAATAAAAAATGGTCAATATGATGAGTTAATTGACTATTTATATAATCAATTAGATAATCATAAAAAATTAAAAAAACAATATTTTAAAAATAATAAAAAAGGTATTGTTAATCAAGGTGCTTCTTGAAATATTGGTTGTTTTACTGAAACTAATATTTGACATGTTTTAAAAGAAATGATTGCTAATAGAACATATAGTATTTTTATTTATATAAAAATAGTTATATTTAAGTGTAATAAAATAAATTTAGAAACATAATTTAATGAATGTAATAATTATTGATTATTTCACAATTTTGAATAGCATCTCAAAAGTTATTATTTTTTATTTTTATTTTTAAACCAATAATTAAAAATATTAATGACAAAATTATAGATAAAAATATTGGAACTAAAATTGCTCAAAAAATAACTCCAATTTTGAATTGTAATAAAGAATAATGATAATAATTATGAATAATATAATAATTTCCAAAATTTTTAAGAGAAATATTATCATTAGTTAATATATAATACCAACTATATTTACTTTATATTTTCCTTTCAATTATTTTATAATGGTGAAAATCACTTGTTGCAGATTTAAAACCAATTTATATTACCTATATGCAAGCTTTAAGTCGTTTGAAAATAAATGAAATAAACAATATCCTCAAATTACTAAATCTTGATATAAAAATTGAGATAATTTAATGGTTTTTATTAGTTATCCAACAGAAATCAAAAGCGTGATTTAAACCACAAATGCTATTGAATCTGTTAATAGTCAATTACGAAAAGTCATAAAAAATAAAAAAATTTTTCCTAATGATATGACAGTTTTTAAAATATTTTACTTAGCAATGGAAAATATAATAAAAAAATGAACAATGCCTATTCAAAATTGAAATACAGCAATTGCTCATTTTATGATAAAATTTGAAGACAGAATTAATCTGAACTAGTAACTTTATAAAACAAAGAAACACAGATTACATAAAAGCCTCATTTATATAAAAAGATATGAAAAATTTTGAAACTATTTTTTGATAATATTACTTATTTTAATATTTAACACCTAATTTTTTCATTTCATCATATAATTGATTATTATTTTTACTTTCTCATAATTGAAATTTATCATTAAAAGAATTAAGTAACGGATAACTAAAACCAAGATCTACTAACTTTTTAATACACTTAAGATAATCTTGTTTTAATGGTAAAACAATTGCACTAACCTTTTGCTTTCATGGTTGTTGATATTGAATACCACTATAAATATCATTTAATTCGGGAACAATATATGCATAAATTCCTCCATAACCATATTTTAACTTAGTAAATTCAACTATTTTAATATGTAAAACCAAGTGTTCTAATAAATTACAATAAACTAATCTATTCGCTTTTTGAAAAGCAAATGGTGCAAGTTGCGCATATTTTGGTGTAGACAATTTAATCACCTTATCTTCATCAATATGATGAATATATAAACCTTCTCTACCCCTTTTGATAGATTGTCTTATTTTTGCTTTTGTCATTGTTTTATCTATAAAATAATCTTTTGCGACATGTCCATATTTGTTCTTTAAATAATTGCAAACATTTTCATAGTTCATCGCTAATAATTTTTCTATCTCTGTCATTTTTGTCTCCGATTATTTTATGTTAATACTAATAGTAAATTATTATTTTGAATTAAAAATATAAATTAAACTTCAACAAGAACTAAAATAAAAGTAAAACTACCTTGTAATAAAAAATGATAATCATCTTCAACAGCATTAACATTAATATGAACAGGTTCAAGTTTAGCGATCTGTTCTGTTAATTGATGACCTTCAACATTAACAACATAATCATTATCCTGTCTTGCAGTTGCAACAAGATTAGTAATTTTATTTTGAATTAATGACAAACACTGTCCATTAATGGCTTGTTCAAAAGTAGTACTATTAACTACAATTTTTGCTTCTTGCTTATCAATATTAATGCTGCTAATATCTACTGCTTTTGGTACTAAATTTACTTCTGCTTTAAAATTACCTTTTAAAACTTTACTATCACTTGTTGCAGATACATTGATATCAAGTAATTCAAGTTTTTCAATTTTATCATAAATGCGATGATTAGCAATTTTAATTTGAAAATCAACATAATATTTTGCTTCTTTGCCTTTAGTTATAAGACTATTAATTTTATTTTCAATATTTATTTGAAATTGATGTAAAGCAGTATTATAAATTTCACCATTATTTAAACTAACCTTAGCATTAATCATTTCCATGGTAATGTTACTAATATTAATGTAATCTTGATTGCTTTCTCCCACTTTACTTACACTACATGCAATTAGTGACAAAGAAACAGTGCTTGTTAAAACGAATACTTTTAATATTTTTAGTATTTTCCTCATAGTTTCCACCTAGTATTTTCTTAATAAAACTAATTCTCTTAGTTTTACTTTTATATGTTTTATTTATTTTCAATTATTAACTTAGTGTTACTTTGTTTTCTTAAATACCTTTGATAACTGTTTGTTCCAATAAAAATATAATAAATAACAATATTAATAGAACCTATTAATACTGATACTAAACCAAAATATAATAATAAAGTAACTTTAAAAGAACAGAAAGAAAAAATAATACCTAAAATAATTAAAAAAAAGCCAGTAAATTGTATAAACTTTCAAGCATTAAATTTAAAAGATTTTTTTGGCATAATATTGCTCCTAATAATAGTATATTTTTTATAATTATATCATTTTCATAAAAAAAGCAAAATTTTTAATTATTAAACATTAATTATCATAACTTCATAACATGTGTAACAAAACTAATAGCTTCCTCATATGTATTAAAAAGAAAAAATAAAGGTTTATTTTTAAAATTAATTTCGATACCAATATATTTTTGTTTATTTTTTATATAATTATTTTTCTCTCAAAAAAATGTAATGTTATTAACATTAATCAATGAAATTATTTGTGGTTCAAAAGGATCAATAAAATAAATATTTTTTTGAGAAATTAATAAATCAATTTGATTTAAGGGGATAAAATCTGATGATTTTATAAAATTAATATCTCTAACTTTATAACGTAAAAATATTTTTTTGTTAGCGTTTTTAGTCGCATCATCTTCAGTTTTCAAAATAATATTTTGACCAGAAATCTTAGCAAGGTGTTGATATTGGCCTAAAATAACTTTGCCACTATAATAAATATCCTCTTTAATTTCTTCAACTGAGACCGGTAACTCTTTAGTTTTTAATGGTTTAATTTTTAAATTTTGATATGTATTATTGATATCATTAGTAATTTTTAATATTTTTTTCTGTTTATTCTTTCTAATTAATAGTATTAATGTCGTTAATATAATTAATATTGCTACACAAACAATAATAATTAAAATTATTCATCAATTCATAGTATTATCTCCTTTTTTAATACCCTTATCTAAGAATTTTATCATTAAAACTATCAAAAATCATTGATGGTTTATTATTTAAAACCTCACCTGCTACTTTATAATTTAAAGTAGGAAAGTTTATATCATGATAGTTAATAATTGGTTGTTGATTACTTAAATTACAACTTGTAGCTACTAAAGGGCCTGTTACTTTTGTTAATTCTTGAATAAAATGTGAAGCACTAACTCTAATTGCTATTGTTTTTTTATTTATTCAATATTTAGTATTCAAACTAGATTGTTTCAATACGATAACAGTAACTTTGCCAACATTAAAATTTTTTAGTAAAAATGATTGTAATTCTTCACTAATCACACCAATACTTTTAGCTTGTTCCCAACTACCTACTAAAACTGATAATGGCTTGTTATAATTACGCTTTTTAATTTGATAAATTTTATTAATAGCTTTATCATTATTAAATTTACAAGCAAAACCATAAATAGTATCTGTTGGTAACGCAACAATTTCGCCATTAATAATGACTTCACTAATTTCTTTAATTTGATTTTGTTGAAAAGTTATCATGAAAGCACCATTCTAAAATTTTTAACTAAATTATACACTTATTACTTTAAATATAATAGTTGTTAACTTAGAAAAACAAGAAAAAGATGCTGATATGAATACCTATATATTATAATAAAATATCAATAAAAAAATATTTTTATTAAAGAAATAATTAAATTATGTGTAAAAAACATCTTTAACAATAAGTTTAAAGATGTTTTTACATAAAAATGTAGAGGAAATTAACATTAAATTGTAATGATTGATTGTATTATTTTATAAATATGACTAATACTTTTAATATTAGTATTAATCATTTTCTTAAATAAGGAAATTCATAAATGTATTCAATTATAATTTTGAGTATTGCTTTTATTAGTAAGTAAAATAAAAATAAAGTTGATTTTAAATTTGTTATGAAATATTAAAGGGTTTTTTGTATATAAAAGGATAATAGGGAAATTATAATTTGGAACAGGTATTAATTGATTTATTAATAATATTTTTTCATAAATATAATTTTTAATTATTGAGCATTCATCAATATCTAAAAATTCTAAATTCAAATTATATTTTTTAATAAATATTTTTTGAAATGCTCATAAAATAGACTTAATACTATAAAATTTTTCTTGGAGATAAAAATTAAACACCGTAATTGAATGTTGAATTCTTTTTAACATCACTCATTTTATTTTTTCATTAATATTTTTTTCTAATCGATAATTTCACGAATTCTCATTAATAATAATGACAGCAATATTTTTATATTTATCTAAATGATAATTATTATAGATATTTACCTTTTCAATTAATATGCAAGGTTTTTGATTTAGTAAGTGAAATTTAAAACTATTATTTAAGTTATTTTTTTGGGAAATAATTAAAATATTAGAGAAGTTTACTTTTATAAATGAATTTATTTGAACTTTAGCATAGGAGTCATCAATTAAAAATATACATAAGGGAATATTTCAGTTCTCATTTTCTATAAAACTTTTATGAAAAGTAGTCATCAAAAATTTATTTCTTAAAAGATTAAGGTTAGGAAAATAATTATTTTTTAATTGTGAATTTATAATAAAAAGTAGTTGTTGCCCTCATTGGTAATCACTTTCTATTTTAAAAAGATCCTCCAAATCAAAACTAATATCACTATAATAATTAAATTGTAATTTGAATCAATTATCACTAAGAAAACTATTCAAAATACTTTTAAAAACATTTCAATACAAAGGCACCTGATATTGATGAGTAATAAAGGAAAATATTTTTTGAGTAATATTGTCAATTTCTGAAGTTATATTTGGAAATAATTGATTATCAACTTTAATATTAAGTAAGCAAACAAAATTAAAATAATTAGTTTCAAATTGATCAAACTTAATATCAAATTCTTTAGCAATTATTAACATAAAATCTTTAATTTCTTTTTTGACATTTAAACTTAAACTAAATTCAATTTCGTTATTTTTTTCTTGAAAAAAATTAAATTTAATTCTTCTGATATTAATTGTTAAAAATCATATCAACTGTTCATCATAATATTTTTTATAACCGATATTAATCATTATAATTTTTATTTTTTTATATATATAAGTTAGGACTTTATCATCAGTTAGGAAAAGATTTTCATCTTTACCAATACCTTTTATAATAATAATAGCGGTTATAAATCGTAAATGTTGTTCATAACCAACTAATCGAAAACCCTTATTATGTTCAAATTTTAATTTTAATCTTAAATTTTGGTTAACTAAAAAATTATTCAAATAAACGATATCTTTTTTTAAATTATGCTTATTTGTATTACTTATATTATTTATAAGTCATTTACTAGTTAAATGCTTTTTTTGTCATACAAACATTAAGAAAAAATTACTCATTCTCACAAAAGGATATTCATTAGGTGTGTGGATAAATTGTGCAAGCAAAGTATTTATTGCAATTATTTCATTGTCACCATTAATTACAAAATATTCATGTTTTCTAACAATATTACAATTACTAATTTTCATTAATAGTTTATTAATAAAAGCAACATTTCTCTGCAAAGTTCGAAATGTAACATTAAATTTTTGCATTAGAAATGGTATATTAACTGAACAAGAATACTGAAAATATTTTAGTATTTCAATGATACGCCACATTAAAACTGCCCCCATTATCCTAATTGAAAGGTTAAATGAAATTTTCCATTTTAAAAAATAAAATAGTCACCTTGTGAGTGACAAAATTATTGCTCTAAAATTGTTTTTATGTGTTATAATACATGCCAAATAAATAACATTCTTCATTTATTATTAATATCTTTAACAAATTGATAGTTACATTGTGGTAAATATTTTTTAATAAGGTCGTTTAATGCTGCTTTTTGATGAAAGCCAAATTCAAAAGCTAATAAAAATGATTGTTTTAAAACAAGATGACATTGTTGAAAAATTTGTTGATAAAAATACAAGCCTTTATTAGCAGCAAATAAAGCTAATTCTGGTTCATATTGTAAATTATCAATTAAAAAATTGTTTGCTGTTTTATCAATATATGGTGGATTGGCAACAATAATATTAAACTTATAGTCTTTAAGGTTGCTAAAGATATCACTTTCAATAAATTTAATATTATGTAGATTAAAATTATCATTATTAATCTTAGCGATATTTAATGCATTATTGCTAATATCACTCGCTATGATATTCCAATTAGGTTTTTTTAAAGCCAAACTAATAGCAATAACACCACTGCCTGTTCCTAAGTCTAAAACTGTTAAATCATCATTATTAAAAATGTTTTGTGCATAGACAAAAACATTTTTAACTAATTCTTCAGTTTCACTACGAGGAATCAAGACGCTATTATTAACAATAAACTTACGATCAAGAAATCATTGATAATCAACAATATACTGTCAGGGATAGCCAGCAACAATTTTTTTAATTATTTTTAAATATGATAGTAAAAAATTTGTTGTTACTGTTTGATTAAGATTTGCATATAATCATGATAAATCTTTATTAATAAACTGTAATAAAATTATTTTATTAATTTGTTCATTTTTTTTATTAATTTTTTTTGCTAATAAAAGATAATCTTTATAAGTCATTAATTGTTACTCCAAAATAAATATTTATTGAAAATTAACATTTGAATCATTCTTTTTTGACATTTTTTTTATTAAATTATTAATAATTAAAATTAAAATAATAATACTAAAAATAAATAAAAAAGTAATTGTTAATAAACAAATAATTGGAAAAAGAATAATATAACTGCAAATGCTAATAATAAAACCAAAGTTATTAATATTATTAGTATTAATATTTTGCAAAAATTCTAAGTTTTTTCATAATAAATAATGAAAAATCAAACTAGCAGCGCTAGCAAATCATAATGTTAAAACTAAAAATAAAATATGAATAATACTACCACTAATAATTGTTGCAATAAATGTTCCTAATGCTGCATATAAAAAGATAACTGATATTAAAAACAAAATTTTTGTTCGAGAATCTAAAATCTTAAAATCCATAATAATTTTCTTCCTTTTTTTACTTTAATATGGTAATATTTCCATCAATATTTTCTAATTTTTCTTTTTGTTCATTACTAATTAGGGCAATAATAATTTCTTCAATATTACCTTCCATAATCCGATCTAATTTTAATAGAGATAAACCAATGCGATGATCAGTTACTCTATTTTGTGGATAATTATATGTTCTAATTTTTTCTGAACGATCACCACTACCAACAGCAGTTTTTCGTAAATTACCAATTCTTCCTTGTTCTTCCTCAACTTTTTTTTCATAAAGCTTAGCCCTTAATACTCGCATTGCTTTATCTTTATTATCATGCTGACTTCGTCCATCTTGTGAAGTCACGACAATTCCTGTTGGAATATGAGTAATTCTGATCGCTGAATCAGTAGTATTAACATGTTGGCCACCAGCACCACTCGAACGATAAGTATCAATTCTTAAATCAGAATTATTTATTTTAATTTCAACTTCATTAACTTCTGGTAATACCGCAACCGTAGCAATTGAAGTATGAACTCGTCCTTGTGATTCGGTTTTTGGAACTCTTTGAACACGATGGCCACCAGCTTCAAATTTTAATTTAGCAAATACATGTTTACCTTTAACTATAAAAGCAATGTAACTAAAGCCACCATTTACTGCTTCTTTTGCTTCAATTGTTTCAATTTTTCATCTTTGAATTTCACAATACTTATTATACATGCGATATAAGTCACCAGCAAAAATATTTGCTTCATCACCACCAACAGCACCTCTAATTTCAATAATAACGTTTTTATCATCATTAATATCTTTGGGAATTAATGTTAGTTTTAATTCATTTTCTGCATTTGCTAATGCAACTTCATTTGTTTTAATATCTGCTTTAAACATTTCACAAAGTTCTTGATCTTGCTCTGTTGCCAATGCTTTTTTAGCTTCAATTATTTCATCATTAATTTTTTGATATTTTCCATATTGTTCAATAATTGGTTCTAGACGACTACGTTCTTTATTTAATTCAGTATATTGTTCACGAGTAATTGCACTAGGGTTTTCTAATTGTTTTTCGATTTCATAATATTTTTTAGCAAGTTGCATTAATTGTTCTAATGTTTTTTGATTCATAATTTCACACCTGATTTATTTTTTCTGATCATTTGTTAAGACACGATGGTGACTACGACAACGCGCTTCATATTGTTCTTGGGCACCAATTAAAATAATTTCATCATCATATCTAGCTTCGCGACCATTAATAATACGCTGTGTTCTTGTTGCTGCTTTACCACATTCAACGCAAACAGCATCTAATTTAGTTACAAATTCTGCTAAAGCTAATAATTCTTTAGTAATAACAAATGGTTCACCACGAAAGTCTTGATCTAACCCAGCAACAATAACTTGCTTATTTTGATTTGCTAATGTTTTAATTACTTCAATAATTGATGGTTTAAAAAATTGAACTTCATCAATAGCAATTGCTTCAACTGTTGTATCAACATATTTTAATATTTGCATTGGATCATCAATTACCGTTGCCATAATTGATACTCCTTTATGACTAACAACTTTTTTGGCATCATAACGAACATCAACCACTGGTTTAAAAACTAATACTTTTCGTTTAGCATATTGTAAACGATTAATACGACGCATAAATTCTTCAGTTTTACCAGCAAACATGCAGCCAGTAATTACTTCAATTCATCCTTCATTATAACGATTATACATTTTTTCTACTCCATCTCTAATTTAATTACTTGTTAATTGTGGTGATTTACTAGCAACTTTATCTAAACTATCAAGTAATTTTTCAACTTCATCAATGTTTTGTAAGTATACTCCTGCTGCTGTTTGATGACCACCACCACCAAATTGTGCAATAACATCATTAATTATTCATTTAGCACTACGAGCACTAATCTTAATTTTACTATTAAATTGATTATAAGCAGCAATTAATCAAATTTTAATACCAGCAATATTTGACATAACATTAACTTGACTAGTTAAATCCTCTTGGCTTAAAATAGCTTCGTCTTTAATATTTAACATTTTATTTTGATTAATAATTGTTGTTTGTAAGTCATTAATTATTTTATCGTTAAATACGATATAAGCAACCCCATTATTAGTAATTTTAAAATTTGATAAAATATATCCTTTTAATCTTGCAATTTTTAAATTTTGGATATATAAACTTTGATATAAATCTAATAAATTAAAACCTTTATTAATTAAAAAACTAGCGATTTGAAAAGTTTCTTCATTAACAGAACGATATAAAAATCGACCAGAATCAGTAACTAAACCAAAGAATAAATCCCTAGCTGCTAAAGCAGAAACTTTTAAATTTAATAGTTGCGCTCATTTTGCTACTACTTGACAAGCAGCAGAAGCTGTTTCTTCAATTAAATTAAGATCACCATATTTATCAATAATAGGATGGTGATCAATTTTAACTATCTTTTTTGCTTCTTGTCAAAACTCACCACTAATTCGTTCGCGATTAGCAGTATCACAAACTATTACTAATGCATTTTGATAATCTTCTTTTTTAACAAAAGTTGGTGATGGAAAAAATGATGCCATTTGTTCATTACTTTCACCAGGAGCAAATACTTTTTTATTTTCAAAATTATCTTCAATAATTCTTTTTAATCCTCACTGTGATCCCAAAGCATCACCATCAGGATTAATATGACGATGAATAATAATCGGATTACTAATTTTTATTAATTGATAAATTTCCTGTGCTTGTTGTTTAAATATATTCATAAAATATTACCTTTCTATCATGTACCAATTAATTGTTTAGTCTCATCATCAAAAACAAAAATCGAGTTTTTAGTAATACTCATTCAGCCAATAGCTCCTATTTCAAAATTATTATTGTTATTTGTTAAAACTTCAAACTCTTCACCATTAACAGTTTCAACCAATAAATATGCTGCTTTTTTATTAACCTCGGTAATGTTTTTAATAACACATTTAATAATAATTGAATTTTTAAAAAAAGTAAATCTTGGTTTTTTGATGCTAAACAAAACACTATTTGATTTAAAAGCAATCGTCGAAGCAGTTTTCTTATTAAATTTTCCTAAATTGACATCATAAAAATATAAATTATGAGTATTTCATACTCCTTTAGCAATATTAATATGTTGTTCATTGATTTCTTTTAATAAGTTTAAAGATAATGGTTTATCAATTATTTCACTAACATATCCTTGTTGGATAATTATTTCATTTTCAATAACAGTAACATCAGTTGCTAATAAATTAATATCAACTTGATTATTAGTAGTAAAAATAATAATTATTTTTAAAAACTTTTGTAATTTTTTAATTCAATTTGCTAATTGTTCTTTATTATCATTATTTAAAAGTTCAAATGGATTATGTAAAATTAAAACTTTAGTTGGAACAATTAATTGTTGAATAATTTTTATTAATTGTCGTTCGACAATTGTTAACTTTGTTAAACGTAATGGTAATAAATGACTTAATTCTAAATTTTCAAAAAGCATAACAATATTTTCACTAATTAAATCACGGACATCAATTAACTGTGAATATAAAGTATGTAATTGTTGTTGATATGTTTCTTTATCTTGCAACTCAGGATTTTTTAAAATTTTATCATGATAAATGTTAATTTCATCTTTAATATTTTTCAAAAGTAAATACATTTCATCTGGTAAAAGTTGCATGGCTACAAAATCTTGTTTCATATTAAATTTAATTCTTTGTACTTCTGCTAAGTCAATTCATTGTTCTAAAGTTTGATCAATCTGACCACGAGTACATTTTATTTGTTGATATGAAAGTAAATGATTAAGTTCATTATTAAAGTTTTGATTATAATTGTTACAAGTTTTTAAAGTAGTTCTAATTTCACTTCTCATGGCACTAATTTCGCGATTTAAATAATTATTTATTTCTTTAATAACAAAAGTAATTTCACGTAATTGAAATTCTGATTTTCGTTCTCTGGGTGGCTCACATCCACAAAAACACGGTCCAGCTAAACTTTCTAAACTAGAAATACGATCTTGTAATGATTGTAAAAATAATAAGTTATTATTAGCAATAATATTGGCTTCTTCAGCAGTAAATTTTTTAATTAAAATATCTATTAATTTTTCACTACCGGGAAAGTTAAATTTTTCTTTAGCAAAATTTTTATGAAAATGATTAATTTGATATTGATATTCTTTAATAAAATTATCACGAGTACTTTGTGTTTCATTAATAAAATTAATAATAATATTAATTAATTTATCTTTAAAATAACCGCTATCTAAGTTTAAGCCAGTATTTTTTAAATTTTCAATATCAATCTTTATTTTTTGATTAAAATTACTAATTTCTTGTAAAAAAGGTTTATTAGCAAATGCCGTTCTTGCTAGATTATGTTGAACACTAAATAACTTATTTCAACCTTGTAGTTGCATACTAACATAAACTATTTTTCGTTCAAAGCCAATACTATTATAAGTAACATCAAGATTATTAATTAAGATTTTACCTTCAATAATAGTAGTGCTGCCAACTAAAGCATTAATTAATTTTTCATTATTATCTTCATCATTACTAAAAATTGCTAAACAAGTAGGATATTTTCCTTCAAAGTTTCAATCTTTTACTGCTTTTTCAACAGATAAATTAACAATGTTAAATTTAAGGTTACTAGTTTCAGATAAACAATATTTAATACCTTGACTTATTGCTAATTTATTAAATTCAGATGATTTTTCCATAAAACCATTCCTTACCTTAAAGTTATATAATGTATAATTATACTAGTTATCCAATAAAATTATATTGAATATTGATTGGTAGTATACTACAATATTTTAACTTAATTAATATTAAAAATGGTTGTAAATAATTTTACGGTAATAATACAAAAAAAAGAAACTAGTAATATAGTTTCTACTTTAATTAAAATTATTTTTTAACTTGTTTGGTATCAGTTAATTTTAGAACATCTTTTGCTGTTTCTAATACAATAGTTTTATTATTTTGTGTTTTTGGTTTGTTTGCTTCAACAGTTTTAGTTTTTATTTCAACTTGTTTACTTGCTTTTGTATTAAAGCGTTCAACTCTTCCTTTTGCTGAAACAAATGATTGTTTTCCAGTATAAAATGGATGACAACTTGAACATGTATCAACACGAATTTCTTTACCCTTAGTTGAACCACTAATAAAATTATTACTACATGTTATACATGTCACTTTAGTTTGAAAGTATTCTGGATGGATATTTGGTTTTGCCATAGTTTCACCTCACTTATAAAATTACTATTAATAAAAAGTACTTAAAAATAATATCATTAACAATATAAAAAAGCAAATAAATATTAATGATAAATCATGTTTTTATTTTAGTAAATTATTTTGTAAAAAGATATTCGGATGAATTGCAAATACGTATATAATTTAATTTTCTTTAAATAAAAGATAAAATAAATTATTAATTGTTACTTTAATTATAGCATAATTATTATTACTAGTAAAGATTTTTATTTATTTATTTTTATTATTTTAAATTAAAAATTCCTAACTATTTAGGTTTAGATTTATTAAATTTTATTAATTTAAACAAATACTTTTAATTTATTTATTCTTGCTTGTTTTAATTTTAATAAATTAAAAAATACTTCTTTTGTATAAATTTTAGCATTATTATTAGATATAGATTTTATTAAATGATATACATCACTTTCAGCACTACAACCTATATTTCACTTAGCAGATTGATTAATAATACCTTGTTTATTATTTTTAAAATATTCATATATTTTTTTATCAGTATTATTTTCTTTTAAATAATCTAATAATTTATAATAACAACCATTTAAAAATAATTCATAATAAGCATAATTTAATTTTTTATTATTTTCTTTTGTTCTTTGACCTACAATAAATACTTGTTTTAATTTTTGTAATGGATGTCATTTATCTACAGCATAATCTATTTTTAAATAATTAGCAGTAGATTTAATATAATTAGCACCATCTCCACTTAATTTTAAATTTTTATTAGAATAATCAATAAAAATATTATCTAATGTAGTTATTATTGCTTTTGCAAATTCTTTTTTAGTAATTCTTTGACCTTTTTTAGTTGATATAACAAAAATATATTTATTTTCTAAAACATGTCTATTATCAGTAGATTTATTTAAATCAAAACCAGTACTTACACTTACTGTTCTATGTCTAAATTTTCTTTTTTTCTTATTATCAATTAAATTATTATATGATTCATCTGATTGTATATAAATATAATCAGTTGGTAATATTTTTATTTTTTCTTGTAGTAATTCTTGTACAAATATAGTAGTTTTTTTTAATCTTCTACAAATAGTTGATAAAGATATATCAATTTTTAAATTATGTTTAATTATAGGATAAGTAATATTATTTAAATCTGCATTCATTATTATTAATTTATTAACAGAATTTGTATAATTTTTATATTTATCAATATCTATATATGTTCTTGTTGGAGTTATATTTTCATTTGTTAATTTATTTTTATATGTTCTTAATTGTAAATAAGAAATACCAAATTCATTTTTTATCAAGTATATAGGGACTACATCCCTCGCCACTACGTGGCTCACCCAAATTATAGTCGCAGTAGGTTCACTGCGACTATAACTATTTTTATTTATCTTTATTTTTAGGTTTATCTTTTTTCTTTAAAATATTATCTAATTTATCCAAACCAGCAGATTTAATATCACTATAAGTCATATCAATACTACTTGCTTCTTTAAGGTATTTCTTAGGTGACAATTCACTTTTAAGTTCATGCACATAATGTAAAGCACGTGAATTATACCTTTTTAATCAGTGTCTAGGAAAAAATAAAGTCATAGCCATTGCTTCACCACTATAACTTGGAGGCATAATACCTCTTTTAATCATTTTTTTAGTTTTTCTACGACTAAAAACTACTTTATTATAATCCTCAATATTAGTATATAAATTAAGATTAAATATAACAATAAAACCCAAAAAACGCATACGTTTAACTTGAACAACATATTCTACTTTTTCTCTTGCTTGTACTGGTATTCTATTAGGGTGTTGTTCAATCAAATACATCGTACCATTAAACATATGACCTATTAACTTACAAAATTGTCCTAAACTTTCTTGTTGATTTTTAAACTGTACTCCTAAATCATTAGAATTTATTTTTAATGCTAATTCATCTAAAATTATTAAATCTTGTTCCTCAAAAGCATAATTACTTGCTAACTGATTAAAAGTAAAAACATCGTTATAATTAACCAAATAAGAATAGCCAGTCTTTAACTTAATGGGGAAAGGGCTAACTACTCTTTTCTTATGAGTTTGTGCTAAACAACAAGCAAGAGCAGACTTACCAGTTCTTGGAGGTGCTGAAATAATATAACTACCAACTCGTTTTAAAATTTTAACATTACGAATAGTTATAAGAATTGGATAAATAATTATAATCAAACCTATAACTAATAACACATAACCATATCAAGGCATAATAAACTCCTAACCTATAATTAAACTAATTGCTCTAACAAATAATCATAAAGGTATAATATTTTCTATTCCACTAACAATATCAACATTTAAAGCAGTACTAATAGTATCTGAAAAAATATGTCGTAATAAACTATCTGTTGTAAAAAGAAATTGTCTTAATGGTTCAACTGGTAAAACTTTACCAACAACGCCATAAAGTAATCATCTAAAAGCATTACGCAAATGACCGAAAACATCATATCAACTAACACGTTCATACTCAGGGTTAAAAGGACTATTTGGTGGTACTGGAACAATATCTTTGGAAGAAAAAATATTTATCTGACCAAAATTAACACTAGGTCTAACACTATGCGTATTAGTACCATGAATATCAAAAAACACAGTTAAATGTCTTAAATTAGGAACACGAACCGGCATAGTAACAAAATTATATAAATCTTTACCAAACGTAGTATTATCAATTAATCCTTTAAAAACATACTTAGTATCACCAACATAATCTAAAAAACTATATACAAAATCACCAGTAAAAGTATCAAAATTTAATCAATTAAAATAAAACATAAATCCCTGAATATAAAAACTTAAAGGTTTATCAATCTCAAAATTTAACTCAAATTGCAAACCAAAATTACCACCCCTACCATTTTTAACTTGAAATAAATTTTTTTTAGCAGCAGAAACAAAATTATGATTAAACATAATACGAGAAATTCAATCTAATTCACGTTTCTTAAAATCATAAACACCAGTACCGGGAAGAATTGTAACATGTTCTACACCAGCAACATCACTTTGCAACTCAACACTAAGTAAATTATTAAAACCATCTATAATTTCACCACTAACTAATTTTAAATCCGGTTGATCAACATCAAAATAAGCAGAATTTCATGGGATAGTCGCTCAATCATCAAAATCATTATATTTAACATATTTAACCATATTTTTAATAATATCATAATTAACAACATTAGGGTCATTTGAAACAATCAAAGAAGTTGGCGCTTGAACAGAAGTATTTACAATAAAAAACAATTTAGCAAACTTAAATCACATAATTATTTACCAAATAAACATTTTAAAATTCACCATGAACCATAAAATATAATAAATCCAATAAAAAACTGAGTTCCATAAACTACTAAATTTCATAAAATAGTAGTAAAATCATCAACTGGACTACCTATAAACATAGTTCAATAATCAACTATACATTGATGTATTTTATTGTAAATATCTCAAACACTCATAATTAACACCTACCCAAACAATGACCTAAAAATAAATTTAATACTACGATAAATAAAATTAAAAAATACACCTAATACCAACCAAAAAGTCAAATTAAATAAAATATAAACTTCATTAGTAATATTTGGTTGATTTAAAAATATTTGAATATCTTTACTAGAAAATATAAAAATTAAATGCAATATACTATTCACAAAATCACTCATAATTAAGTACCTACAAACTTCCCTTTTTTATTTTCAAAACCCTTAGCCTCATTTCTTAAACGTTTTCTTTCATGTTGTTTAGCAATTTGCTTTCCAACAAATTTCGAACTACCTTTAATATTTCTATAACTTTGCTTTACAGTACCCGATGTAGAAACTGGCTGAATATCAATATTTAAAAAAACTGACATAGCAAACTTTATTAAAAGAATAAAAACAACAAAAGTTCCCAAATTAAAACCTAAATCTGCCATTGGCAAATTTCAAAATTTCATAAAAATTTGTCCAAATAATTCTAAAATTTTTGAAATAAAAGCAACACCCATAATAAACTACTCCTATATAATTTTTAATAATTTTAAAATTAATGAAAAAGTAAAAAGTACTAAAATAATTGCTAATAATGGTGCTGGCATAGAAACTATTTGTTGTGAACTATCACCAAAAATAAAACTTTTAATAACCAAAGATAAATTATGTAAACCAGAAAAATCAGTAATATAACTTTGTAAAATATTTTGAACAATATTATTTAAAGAAGGTAAAAGTTTACCTAATAAAGGAAAAACAAAAATTATTGCAAAAAATAATTTAATCATAACTATTACCTCCTAAAAATAACTTTAATTTTTTCTATCTAAATCCACGAATAATATGTCCTATAAATTCTTTAATAAATACTAAGACCATCATAAATATTGGAATTAATACCGGTCAATTTGTCATAATTGAGTCACCAGCAAATACTCAATTAAATACATAACTAAAAGAACTTAATAATTGTTGGCCAATACCTCCAATCATATTTAATAGTGCGGTTAAACCTGCGGGCATTCTAATCACCTCCCTCCTCTAATTCTTTTCTTGCTCTTTCTTTACGTTTTTGTTCTTTACAATACCAACAATCTGGGTCAATTACATTGTGTTTTTTATGTTTAAATTTTCAAATTAACTTTTTAATAGTACCTTTAAAAGCCCAAGAAGTACCAAGTACAGCAATTATCACAACTATTCATTTAACCATTATTTTTTACCTCCTAAAAAACTATCAAAACTTATATTTTCACTTAATCTTTGTTCAAAATTTCTCTTCGCTTTTTTCTTATGTAACTTTTCTTTTGACATATTCTTTCATTTATCTTTTTTCATTTTAAACACCACCTAATGTATAAGCATAAGAATAATCTCAATTTAAACTTGCTCTATCTAAATTAATCTCCGAAATACTATCGTTTAAATCAACATCAACCATATTATTATCTGTACTTTGATAATCACTAACACTAGCATTAATTAATCTTGTTCTTTCATCAGTAAAAACTTCTTGTAACTCTGTATTATTATGTGTATTTCCTAACGGCAATAATAAAGTATTAATAATCTCACTTGCACCAGCAATAATCGTAGGAATAGCAAAATAATTATTAAAATTATTATTAATACCCATAGCAACACCAGTTGAAATCAAACAACCACCAGTTGCCATATTTGCTATTTTTCTTATATTTTGAAACCTATTAGGTATTAACTCAGTTAAACCACTAATAACATTCGCTACACCAAAACTATTTAAAGATATATAAGTATCTCAATCTATAAAAGGCACATCAACTATCGGTTTAACAGTTGTAAATGGTGGATATGTTGGTCTTGGTGGTTCAGTAGGACATGGTGGTCAAAAACAAGGTTCATCTCTAAATAAAGACACAGACTTATCTACATACTGAACAAACTTAGCATAATTAATTAAACCAATTGTTCCTAAACCTAAAAATATCTTTTTATAACTATTAATAACTTTATTTTTAGTAGTTGGTCTTTGATTAATATTCCATATATCAATTCCTAACTTTTTACTAAATAACAAAGAATTAATAGAACCCAAAATTGGGTCTTTTAAATATTGACCATAATAAGCACTAACTCCTACCATAGCACTTAATGGATTTAATCCAGTTCTTAAAATTTTAGTTAAAGTATAATTATTAGTTTGTTCTAACTCATTAGGCATAAATAAAACTCCTTACTTTATATTAATAATAAGGAGCATATTTATACTAATTAGAGTAAGGGGCAAAAATACACTAAAAAGTATATATATGCCCCTTATTTAATTTTTAATTTTCTTTTTGTTGTAATTGTCCTTTTTGTTTAACCAAAGCAATATTTAATATACAATTTGGACAATAATAATTTTTAGTATATAAATTTTGTAAAACTTTCTTAGGACAAATAACTTGCTGACAAAGTTTACATATATACATTGCTAAATGAAAATATTGTTGACAAGCACAATTATTAATTTTTGACATAACTTAAATCCTTTAAATAATTATTTAACAATTACCCTATAATAAATAACTATTTAGTTTTTAAATTATGTATGTCAATAATTTTTGCTTCTCATGTTATTTCAACATCATAAAAAGAACCAAGAGTTAAATTCATTTTAGAAAGTTTAACATGTAATTCACTATCATGTAAAACTCATTTATCCTTAGATTTTTCACCAGTTGATATTTCAATACCTTTATCAGAAACATAAAACGGCGAAAAAGTAAGTACATCATAATTTTTGAACTTACCACTTTTCTCATCTTTAATTACTTCATTACTTCTAATTTTTGTCAATTGACATAAAAAACTTTGCATAAAACTTAACTCCTCGCAGAAAACTATATTTTATTATAGTTTGAATTAAGTAAGATAGGGTAAAATTCTTACTTATAATAAGTTTAACAAAAAAAATAAAAAATGTAAACTATAATTATAAATTCTGCGAGAAATTTAAAACATAGTTTACATTAACCATTATATATATATATATATATATATACAAGTGGTTTATATAAAAAATAAGCAAAATTTATAAATTAATTAAATAAAAAATACTTAGGTAACTTTTTTTATAATATTATCTATGTTATATTTTAATTAAAGAAAGGAGGCGAATATTATGTTAATAAATGAATTAATAGTTGAATTAGAAGAAGAATTTAAAAAACTTTTTTTATTAAAATCACAAATACCAAATAGTGCAATAGTTGTAGGACAGAATAGTGAAGAAATAGAAAAACAAACAATAAAAATTAAGGATATTATTAAAAAATATCAAAGTAAATTATAAATATAAAGTTACCAATTAAGGTAACTTTTTAAGTTTTACATTAATTATATATAAATTACATCAAAAAAAATAATTAATGTAAAATTCTTTTTTTATTTTCAACAAATATTTTTTCAACTTTATTACCAAAAACTTTATCTAAAAAATTCAACATTTTCTCTTTTTTAAATGTCCATGGTTCAAATTGCTTAACCGAATTTCTAAATCTAATACTATCAATTGAAACATATTCATCATAATCTTTAAAATTATCACCAAAAACAGTAGTATCAAAACTACCACCAAAAAGCATAGTACGACCTAAATTATCAATTTTCTTTTTAAAAAATTGTGTATGTAATGAATTAACAGAAGCATCAACTAAACGTTGATATAACATTATTTTTTGACCTTTAATCACTTTTGGATTAGAACAATTACGAGAAAAAGCATAAGCACGAACACCTAAATCATATTGATTTTGAGATTTTATATCATTTTGAACTTTTACTACATATTTACTTAAATACTTAACTATATTTTCATTAGTACCCTTTTGTACAACTCTTACATCATTAAAACCAAATGGTCATCATTGTGGTAACATACTTCTATGTATTTTTCTATTAAACAATATATGAAAATGTACTGCTCCACGTTTTTGATATTCATAAACATAAAGATATTTTAACTCACCTAAATATTTTGCACGTTTAGGGTCATTTCATCAACGCTTTAAACGTTTAAAAAAGATAGCAATATCATGTTTTGCTTTATTAATATCTTGCATGTTATCAGCATAAGTTAAAGTAACAAAACTTAAAACTTTTGAATTATAAAAATTATGAAATGCTTTATGTATTAACTTTGTTTTAGTACGAATTGCATTATTACGTAACTTCTTATTATTAATACCTAAATTTTTAATACCAATGTCATTACGTTTATTATTTAATATAGCACTCATAGGTAAAATTATATTTTTTACATAAGAACCATAATATATTTTTTTAATATAAAAATTTTCTTCCATATATAAAACACTCGCAGACAATCATAAGATTTTATTTATATATTTTTATTAACAAAATAATCATAACACAAAAAACAAAATAATTAATAAATTATCTTGCGGTGAATTGTGATACTTAATATGTTTTCTACGATTTAATAATTTATATTTATTTTTATCATATTTATTTTTAAAACAATAATCATCATATTTTAATATTTTATTTTGATAATCTAATAACATTTGTTTATCATAATTAATTTTATGTTGAGTATTATCAAATTTTTCATGAAGTAAAATCATGATATTATTATTCCTTTCTTTTAACTAAAAATGATTATATATAGATACATTAGTAAATGTTATAATATACTTAACAATAATAATTTTAAAAGGTGATAATATGCCAAAACAAAGAAAAGAATTAGGAAATTATAAAGAAAAAATACAAGAATATTTGAGAGAAAATAAAGATAATTTAAAAAAATGTACTAAACAAGAATTAAATTATATTTTAAATGTGGACAATAAATATATATATGATTGCCGAAGAAGAGCGACAAAATGACAAAAAGATTTTATTAAAGAATATGATAAAGCATGTCTTAAAATAGGAATAGCAAGATTAAAAAATGTAACTAAATTTGCACAATATGAATGATTATATTTAAGAACAAATCATAGAGATATGTTTGATGATTTAATAGATAATCAAAATGTAGAAACAAATAATAGTAATATAATTATTAATATTTGTGAACCAAGAAAAATAGAAAATAATGATTAAAAATCTATATTAAATATAGATTTTTTCTTTATTTTAAAGGGAAAAAATGATATAATTTATATAAGGAAGCAGTAGCCATTCTGTGAGTTTAGGAGTTAAATATGGAAAACTTTAACTGAGATAAAAATAAAAATTATACTAATGAAGAATTAGAAAATTTATTAGAACAACACCGAAATTTTGTTTATAAAAATACTAAAACTGAATTAGAACCTAAATTAAATGAATATCAAACTAAATTAAAAGAATATGAAATAAAAGTAAATGAATATCAAGAAAAAGAATTATTTACTAATTTTAATGATAAACAAGTAAAACTTGCTAAATTATTAATGAATAATGAATATAAAGAATTTGATAAACATTCTGCTTTAAATAAAATAAAAGAAGATTATGCAGAATTATTTAATAATAATGAAATTAAAAAAGAAATAAAACAAGAAGAAATTAAAATATTTAATCCAAAAATTATTTCTGATTTAGACCAAATAGCAGATATTAATAAAATTAATCAACTTAAAGAAAAAACTAAAACTATTGGTATTACTGACCAAAGAGAATTAGCTACTTTAATTAGTGCTGCACGTGGTGATAAATAATATAAATTAAATAATTAAATATTTTCTGCTTAATTTTTATTAAGGAGAGAAAATAATGGCTTTACCAGATTTACCAAAAGCTTTAGTTACTGGTGGTAATAGTTCAACAGAAAAAGCAATTTTAAGTGTAATGGAAGCACAAATACGAGGTGTATTAACTAATGAAATGACATCAGTATATTTAAGAACAACTGTTACACCAAATCAAATTAGTAATTTAACTGGTGTAGGAATGGCTATTTATCGTGCTATTGCGCGATTAATATGAGGTTCTACATGAGATGATACTACTGGAACTAAAAAACAAGTAGGAACAGTAAAAACAACAAGTGTTATTTTAGACCAAATATTAGTTATTGATTGAAAAATAACTGAATTTGATATTGAAAGATTTTTAAGTTCAACACCAGATGTTGCAGCATCTATGGTTAGTGAATGAGTTTCAAGTATGACAGATAACTTATTTTATAATTTAGAATTAAGTTTTTACAAGGTATTAAAGATTATTGTATTGCTAAATCATTAGTATTACCTATTAATTTATTAAATTTAACACCAGAAACTGCAAAAGAAGCATTTTATAAAATTGGTTATAAAAATAATAAACAATTAATTAAAAAAATTACAGATATTATGGTTGATGGTAATAAATCAGATATTACTGGTGTATTTGGAATTGACGGAACATTACAAATGACAAAAGCATTTGCATTATTAAATTATTCACAAATTGCTGCTGATACTGTAACAACTGGAAAATTATATAAAACATCTGTAATGGGTGTAGAAATATATGAAAGTTTCTTTTTAGAACAAGATTTTATTCATAGTACAGATACACAAAAATCTTTAACTGCTATGCATTTAGAAAAAGATTATATTTTAAATGATATGTTAGGTGCAATGATTAATAGATATATGTGAGGTATGCCTATTTCATTTGAAAAAATTAGACAAATTTTAGACCCAAATACTGGAAATATGAAATGATTAGGAAAATGTTTATATTCAGTACCTACTGCTATTAGACCAGATTTAATGTATATTATTATGGCTAAAATGCCTACACTTGATGAAATTAATACTGCAAAAAATAAAGAATGAAGTAAAGTAGAAAATAAATTAACTGCGACTTTTAAAAAAACTGATTATGATGATTTTATTTTAGATTTAGAAAATATAATTTATTATAAAGATTTAGGAAAAATTACTATTGTTGGAGATATTCCTACTAGTGATGAATTAGATACAGCAATAATAAATGCTGGTAATGTTGGATTTAATCCTAAAAAGCAATATATACTAATATTACAACAACAAGTGCAACTATGACTGGTGATAATAAAGAATATTATGGAATAGTAAAAATAACATTTTCAAAAGTAAAAAAGAAAAATTAAATTATGACTAATATATATGAATATTTTAATTATAAAAATAAAATTATTATAAATTCAGCAAAACCAGAAGATTTAAATAGTTCACAAGATATATTAGCAATATTACTTTATGAATTTCCAACATTAAATCCTAATTATATAAGAGTAAGTAATGTTCATGATAATTTTGCTATTTGTGTTGGAGATAATATTAATTTAAAAGGTAAAATAATAATTCAAATAGAAAAACAAACTAATTTAAAGGATGTTAAAAATGCCACATGCTGAGACTATACAATTGAATAATTATACTTTAACTAAATTAATAAGAATTGGAATAAGTCCTATTTCAGCAATGATAGGTACAAGTGCTTATTATGGTCAATTAATAGGAAATCCAATATTAGGTTCAATTAATAGTTTATTATTTGGTAAAAAATTAGGTTTAGATATATGAAACTTAAATCAAAGACCAAGTAATAAAATAAAAGTAATTAATAGTAGTAAAAAAATATTATTAGGATTAGGAACAATTGGTTTAGCAAATTATACTAAGTTTTTAAATACTATTATTACCCCAATAGAACCTACTACAACAATTAATCCAATAACAAGTACTATTAGTACTACAACATCTACTAGTACAACCACAGTAGATCCTTTTCCACCAGATTTATTATTGACTGTAAATAATAATCCTAATAATTTAATGGATTGAGATACTTATATTTCATTAAATGCTTATGGTGTTTCAAATCTTATTAGTGGTTTAACTGAATTAATACCTAATAAATTTGAAACTATTCGTAAAATAGCGAATATGGCAACTGGTGGATGTTTAATATCAAGTGGTGTTGCTATGGGTATTAATAATGATTTTAATAATGCTTATGCAGTACCTACTATTATTGCAGGAATAAGTGAAATTATTCATAATTTATTACCTATGGAAACAGTACATAATAATACTGAAATGCAAGAAACAGTATTTACTAATGAAACTGCAAATCTTATTAATGATAATGTAAGTATTAATAGTTATGGTAGTGATATGAGCGAAGTTAATATTAATGCACAATTATCATTTGATGAAAATTATTATCATTTATAAGAATTAAATTATGTTACCTTTAATTATTAGAATTATCTATTCTGCATTAGAAACTAATGATATTAGAACTGCAATTATTAGTTTATTAAAGTTATATAGTAAAAATCAAAGTTTAAAATCAGTTTTAGATAGTGAAAATGTTAGTGAAGAAGAACTTGGACAACCATATTCAACCTTTAATCCAAATATTATTAAAAAACTTTTATCAATTTTAAAACCTAGTGAATTAACAGAATTAAAAACTCAATTAGATAAAATAAGAAACTTACCACAAACTTTTAAAAATGCTATTAAACCTAATGAAATAAGCACTATTAATGGTTATGTTAATAAAGTTAAAAAAATAAGTAATTTATTTAAAGATAGTAATAATAAAGAAATACAATCTAATGAAGAAGATAAAAAAAATATTAATGATAAAGATGATAAAGGTTGAGTAATATTATCAAGTTCATGATTTAAAAAAGGTTTATTTTATAAATCTAATCAATCATTAAAAGTAGGAATATTACAAGGTTTATTTCAAAGTGATACAAGTAAAAATAAACGTTGATATGGTCCTTACACTTATCCAAATGTACCAGAAGAAACTTGAAATTTAATGAAAGTACAAAAAGGTAAAAATGGTAATGGTGCTGGAACAATATTTTGAAGATATTTTTTAAGAAGTTTTTTACCAAGTCAAATTCGTAAATATGTAAAGAAACAACTTAAAGAACAGAAAGGTATTACTAAAGGTAAACAACGTTATAACATTATTAAATCAACTAATATTAATGTTTTAAAAACAACTGCATTTATTAATAGATTAGAACGTGGATTTTTTAAACTTAAAGAATTTAAAACTTTACCAAAAACTGAATTAGGTAGCAGAGCATGAAGAGTAGAAAGAAAAGAATATTTAACTTTTCATAAAAATAATAATTTAAATAAAAATATTGGTATTTCAATTTATAAAAATAAAAATACTTATAAAAAATATAGTATTAATAGTAAAAGAAAGTAGGTGATAATTATTATTGAATTAGATAAACCAATTAAACCAATTGGTATATGAAATACTATTAATCCAATCTCAAAAGATAATAAAGAATATAAAAGATTAAATAAAATTTGATTTAATAAAAATAGTACTCATATAGATAAAATAAAAATATTAATATCTAATATTTTAAAAATAACTAGTCATATTATAGGTATGTTAATAACATTATTTTTTACAATAACACCTTGATTAATACCTAATATACCAATAGCAATGGGAATAGGTAATTATACTAATCAATATAATTTTACTTGACCAGACCATTTAATATTAACTTTATTTCCTATGTTTGGTCATATTGGATTAAATATTATTACTAAATTAGGTAATTATGGAAAATTAATTAAATATGCATTAATAACTATACCAATTATTATTACAAGTCCTTATTTAATATATCAATATAAAAATATTAAAAAACATAAAAAAGAATGTAATTTATGTAAACAACATTCAAATAAAATACAATTGGAGGAATAAATTATGAATTTATCAACAACAGTAATCTCAGCAGTATTAAGTGGAGCAGTTGCTAGTGGTGTAATTGTTACTATTGTTTTATTATTTTTATCAAAAATTATTAAAAAATCAAAACAATCAAATTTAGCAAAAGAATTAAAACGTAATAAAGAATTAGAATTTATTACTGCTAATATTAAACAATTAAATTCTCATTTACAATTAGAAAGTACTCAAACAGCAAAATTATTAGATTCATTTAATATTGATAAAGAACAAGTAGATAATTTTGTTTTATTAGAAAAATCTAAAAAGAAAGAATTAACTGAAAAAGATAAGAAAAAAGCAACTAAATTTAAAATTTAAAGGGTTTAAATACCCTTTATTTTACATTAAGGAGTAAATTATTATGGCTATTAAAGACCCATTAATGTTTATAACAATAGAAGAATTTAAAAATTGAAAAGGTTTTAATAATCAATTATTTGATGAAATTACAACACCAGATAGTGAAATTAGATATGCAATTGAAATTGCAAGTAATAATATTGATTTTTTAAGTGGTTTTATTATTTCAAAAAAATGACCAGAAATAAATCCAACAAAATTTACTGATAATATTCAAACTGCAACTACTCATTATGTTAATTTTTTATTAAGTAAAGGTGTTGAATATGCACGTGGTCAAGCAAGTATAGGACAAGGTGGTATAGTTTATTCACAAAATAATCCAGAAGACCCTTATTTTATACCAACACAAGTATTTAATTATTTAAGAGATATAAATAAATATCCAAATATGCAAGGATTTCCTTTAAATTCATCAAAAAAAGAAAGTTTTTTTGATAAATTTTTAAGTAATCGTGGTGAAATTAATAGATTAATTGAATATTTAAAAATTATTAATCTTACAAGTAGTGATAATAGAGTAAAAATTAATATTTATCAACATGAAAATTTAGATAGTCCAATAGTAGATATTGATACTCGTGGTATTAATACAACTACTACAGTACCAGATTTTAAAAGTCCAAAAGAAACTATTGATATTATTTATGATAAAGAAAATCATATAGTTAATGTTGATATTAGTAATAAAATTGAAGACAGGATATTTACTCAAAAATTTTATAAAGATGTTAGTGAGCATATAGGAGATATTTTAAATCCAAATACAGCATATAAACATGTTGATTATAAATATGATTTACAATTTGATAAATATACTCCTAATACTTTATTACCTAAAAAATATGCAGATGATAAATTACAAGATAAATTAAAATATGTAAGAGAAAATCAATGGGGTGCTTTTGAATATATTGATTTTGGAACTATACCTTTTACTGGTGATAAAGATATACCCCCTGTTAAATATGTTCATAAATTTATTGATGAAAAAATAAGTAAAAAACAAGATAAATTAATTGCTGGTGCAAATATTCATATTAGTGATACTAATGTTATTAGTGCTACTGGTGGAAATGAACCACCTAATTTAGATAATTATTATACAAAACCAGAAGTTGATGAAAAACTTAAAAATAAAGTTGATAGTAGTCAATTTAAGTTTGCTTTTATGGCAAATGCTCTTGGTACAGATAATCCTGATTTATTAACTACTGATAAAACTATTGTTGGTGGTATGAATGAATTATTAGATAAAAAACAAGATAAAGAAAATTGAACTATAATAGGAAAAAGTATAAGTAATAGAGAATATGGTGATTTTCAACTTGGTTTTTATAAATTATATAGAACATATATAACATGAGAAAAACCACCATTTAATCAAGTTAATACAAAAATTAAAGTAGAATTTAAAACTGGTGGGTTTCTTGGTGGATATAATGATACTTTTTTTCTTACAATAGGAAAAATTGAAAATGAAGAAGTAACTTTAAGTTTAAAAGTTATTAATCATAATTATTCTTTAATTATGACTGGTGGTAATCAAAAATATGGAAATATATTTTCATTAGAAGAATTACAAAATACTGTTAAAGTAAATATAATTAAACCTTTCAAAATTAATTCAAAAAGTTTAAAAACTAATGAAATAGATGAAAATAATTGAGATATTGAATTAAAAGAAAATCCAACAACTCCTTGTCCATGTCCAAAATGAAAAGATGTAGCAGTTTCAAATGATAGAATTAATATACAATATAAATTAAAATCAAATACATTTTATAGAATATTTTATGATTGAGAAGCATCACATAGTATTAATATGATTGGTAAATATCCAACTTTAATAAAAGAGTTTTTTTGAACAAATAGTGTTGTAGATAATTGAGAAATATATGTTGCACAAAATTTAGCACGTAATACATCAATAATGGTAATACAAAATACTGTTACTAATAAATTAACATTAAGATATGCAAGTGATTATTATGGTAATTTATGAAAATTACAAGAATTACAGGAATAAAATTATGAATAAAGAATTTACTTATTTACATGAAATTAGTTATTGATTATTAAATAAAAGTGATTTTACTCATAGTGAATATAATTTAAGTGGAAGTAGATATTCTAGTAAAACATATAGTATTGCAGAAGAATTAGCAATATTAATTGCAATATCAATTAAAATTAATAAATTAATTGCTATATATTGTTTTAGAAAATTAAATAAAGATATTAATGATTTAGTTAAAGAAGTATATAATGCTTTAATAACAATTGGTTTTAATGATTATAAAGATTTTACTTTAAAATATCCAAATAAACAAGCAGATTTTCGTTTTAAAGATAATAAATCATTTATTAGAGTTATGGGTGTATATAGTAATAGTAATGATAGAATACCACTTAAAGGGCTTTCTAGAAGTGAAATAAAAGGATTTGATTTAGCAATAGAATGATGTGAAGAAGCTAATGAATTTACACAACAAGAATTTCAAGCAATAACATTTGCATTAGGTAATGCTAAAAAAAGAATTAAAATAAAAAGTTGTAATCCAGATAATATTTATCAATATTTTATTGAATATATGAATAAAATTGTTCCTTTTAATTTAGAAATTATGAAATCTAAAAATGAACAAATTAAATCAGTATTTGATAATAATATATTTAAAATATTTCATTATAGTAATTGAAAAGTAAATGCTCATAATCTTACATTAGATATGATTAATGATTTAGAAGAATTAAAAGTATTAGATCCAATAAAAGCACAATCTTGATATTATGGTGTACCTAGTATATTAACTGGTGCTATTTTTGCAAGATATTTAGATAAAGTTAATACTAAATTAGATTTTCAAATTTCAAAAATAACTGGTGGTTTAGATATTGGTATGGCTACAAGTATAACTGGTCATCCAACTGCTGCTTCATTATGATTTATTGGTGAAAATGATAAATGTAGAAGAGCGCATAAAGAAAGTGAATTTTATCATAGTAATAGTACAATGCAATTTAAAAATACTTATGAATTAGCAAATAGTATTATTGATTATTATTTACATGAAGCACAAAAATATCATGTTATGTTTTATGGTTTTACTTGTTATGTTGATTATGGTAATGGTGGACAAGCATTTATTGATGTTTTAAATGTAGAAAAAATAAAAAAAATATGAAATGATTAAATTTTGAACCAGTAGATAAATCAATAATGTTTTTAAAAGATAGAATTGATTTTACTACTACTGGATTAATAAAACAATTTCTTAGCTTTAATTGAGAACGTTGTCCTAATACTAAAAGACAATATAATTTAATTCAATGATTATCTAAAACTAAAATAGATAATGCAAATAATGAACCAAAAATGTTAGATTTACATGATGATACTTGAGATAGTGATTGTTATGCATTAATGAATGATATGAAATGATTAATTGAAAAAATAAATAATGAATTATTAATTAATAAAAATAAATTTAATTTTCTTAATAAGGAGTGATAAAAATGATAAATAATAATCCATATCAATATTTAGATACTTTTGATAAAATAGAATGATTTTTAGATATACCTATGATTATTGCTCAAAAATCAACTAAATTATGATTAGGTAAAGGTTTATTATTTCAAAGTAAAGATAAAGATTTATTAGATTTTTTAAATAAATTAAAAGATAAAGATAAATGATTTGAAAAATTATATAAATTTGGTTTACAAGAAAGTTTATTAGGAAAATCATTTTTAATGTGAATGTTAACTAAAAATAATGAATTAACATTACTTGTACCAACACCAAGTTTTATGGATAGAGTTGCTAAATTTAATGAACAAGAACAATCAGCAGAATTATTTTTTCAACAAGAACAAAGTGATAGTGCTAAATTAACATGAGTTACTATGCAAAATGGAAAAGTAAAAGTTGAAGTATTTAGTGGTTCAAAAGAAATTATTTTAGGTTCTACCAGAACAAAATTAAAACCAAATATTGAACCAGTTGAAGAATATGAATTAAAAAATCCATTTGATTATTTACCAATTGTAGAAATAACTAATTTACCTTATTTAAATTTATATGGTAATTCAACACAATTAAATACATATCCAGATTGTCAAAATGTTTATAAATTAATTCATGATGTTAATAAAGCATTTACACAAAAACAAAAAGAAAGAGTATTAAATAGAACTAGAGCATTAGGTAAATTAAAACCAGAACAAATATTAGCAATTAAAAATGGTGAAATGGATATTAGTGAATTAGCTGATGATTTTCTTATTGATGTTGGTGTAGAAATATATAATAAAAATGGTAATTCAAGTATAGTTATTATTCAAGGTGACCCAAAATTTGATAGTTATTGATTAGATATTAATAATACTGCTAAATTAATATTTAATGGTGCTGGTTATGATTATGATGAACATGGTAGTGATGTTTATACTAATAAAACACAAAGTATGTTTAATAATAAATTTGATATGGAAACAACAGAAACAAAAATTGCACATTATACTCCTTATATTTATAGAATGCTTGATATTTTAGTTACTTATTCTAAAAAAGAAAATGGTCAAAATTATTGAAATGGAAAAGGTGAAAGACCTTATAGTTTTAAATTTATTCCAATTGCTATGACTGATCAAATAGTACAAGACCAAATTATTAATTCAAGATTAAATAATGGAACAATGTCACAAGAAGAAGCAATTGGTGAATATGATAATATTGACCCTTTAATGGCTGAAAATAAATTAGAAAATATTATTAATGAAACTAAAAAAAATAAATAATAAAATAGGAGATAATAAAAATGATAATGAGCAACGCAATAAGAATTCAATTAATGAAACAAGCACATTTGCACTTAAAACAAACTCAACAATTAATAAAGAGATGTAGTTATTGAAAAATATTTCCATTTATTATAAATAATGGAGCAATACCATTAACTGAAACTGGATATAAACCTATTAATAGTAAAATAAGTGATTTTGGTCAATATGAATTAATACTTACTGGTAATACTCCAGTTGTATGTATTTGAAAAAATAGTACTAAAATATATCAAAAAAATAAAGGTATAATAGACCCAAATACTCATAAAGTAAAAGGACAAGAAGAATTTTATACAAAACAATATAAAATTGGTGATTATTGAAATGCTTATTTAATTGATGATACAAGTGGTGTTGATTTTAGTAATTTACCAAATAATCAAATATTTAAAACTGTACAAACTAAAAGACAATATACATTAGTTATGTTTGAAGAACATATTACAATTGATGATTATTTACAATTTTTTTGTGTATTTAATGATGAAAATGAAAATATAGGTGGTAATTCTGGAAAAAATCAAGATAGACAATTATTATATATTTCAAATGTAACAAATTATTATAGTCCTTATAATGGTGCATTTAGTATGCAAGTATTAACATTTAGTAGTTTAAATGATAGAGTAGTTGCAAGTGGTTAAAATACACTTGATTTTGTACAATATGCTTCTCCTGGTAGTGGTTATGCTTTCCCTACTATTCAACAAGGAAAAGTAACGTTAAATCGTACTTTAATGCGTGATATAGGAGTAAGATATAGTCATAGACAAAGTTATGGATTAGAATTATTAACAAGTTGTTATTATTATGGTAGACCAATAATACAAGGACAAGAACCAATTCAACAAAATAATGAAGAAATATTTGAACAAAAAGTATTTGCTTCAAGAAGATTATTTATTGCTGGTAATAATGACCATTCTACAACTGATATTAAAAATAATGGTGATTTATTTGCCGGAATAAATGATAAAATAACAACAAGTAGTCATCCAGAAACAACATTTTATAATATAATGGATGCAAAACCTACTGGATTTACTAATTTTAAAAATTTTACAGAATGATTAAAAACTTCATTAAATTTTCAAGATAATTTATTTGTAACAAAAGATTTTAAAGGTATGCTTTCTTTTGATAAAGATAAAGCAACTAAAAATAATGGTAATGCTATTGGAGAAGCAAAATTCTTTTGAGATAGTGAATGAAATATAAATAATTTAACTGGTAATTATAATGTTGATATGTAAAGTAATTTTAAATATAAAGACCCAGATACTCATTTAATTATAGGAAGTCCAACTGTTGATTATTCAAAAATAAGTCAAAAATATATGTCAGCAATATTAAATTTTAATAGTGTAGTATTTAGTCCATTAATACAAATGCCTTATGATAGTAATCAATGATTACCTTTTGCTTTAAGTGATATTCCTTTAATTGGTAAATTATTAAATGCTTTAACATTAGGTATATGAAGTAGTTGAGTTATTACTCAAAATGTTCAACAATATAAAAAAATGTTATATTTTAATGGTTTTATGAGTGCTTTTTTTACAAGTAATTTAGAAAGTATTATTGGTAATGGTGGATTAATTCCTTTAAATGCTTTTACAAATGATAATGATTTTACTATTGGTAAATTATTAGGTGCTAATGTTTCAACAACTGCTATGACAATGAAATTAAGTGATAGAATATCAGTATATCCATGAGACCCTACTACTGGTAAAAAATTAGAAACAAAAGAACAAATTAGTACTGTTGATTTATCACAAAAGAAAAATAATAAAGTATATATTTTAGCAGAAGATACAGAGTTTTTAGATATTGCTTCACCATTAACTAATGAAGATATTGAATGTCAATGAAATCCTACAAGTAATGGAATTATAGATGGTTCAAATTATGCTTATATTATTGATACAATTGTAACTCAATCATTACATCAAGGTGAAGAAAGACATACATTTTATAGTGATAATCCTTTTACTTATCAAGGTGATTATAATGAAATATCAGTTGCTCAATTTCGTTATAATAATATGGGATTATTTACTAGTAACATGTTTAACTGATTAACTTTGTATAAATTAAATCATGATGAATATGAAGAAAGTGAAGAAACTACTTTTAGTTATCCAGCAAAAATATTACCACCAAGTCCACAAAATATAGCAAAATCAATAATTATTAATCCAAATTTAAAAATAGAAATGATAGCAAATAATTTACCATTAACAGATACAAGTGATATTAGTGATTATAAAGATAATACTGAAAATTGATGACTTGCTAATCAAAGCAAAGAAGTTAAATATGAAATTGTTTTAAAACCTTTACTAGACCCAACTTTATTAATAAAAACTTTTAATGATTTAAAAAGATATTATAAATCAATAACTGTTTATTATAATTATAAAATTCAAACTAAAGAAGAAATACATAATTTACATGATGATTTACCACCTAATTTTTCTACAACCGAAACTTTTAAACCGAATAAAAATGAAAATGGAAGTATAACAATTGATTTAAAAGATTTAATATTTAGAGATTTTAGACCAATTACTGATAAACATTTTGAACATTGAAACAATGGTGGTGGTGTAGGTTTTGGAATTGGATATGCATATGGAATAACTGATAATGATTATAATTTAAATGCTTATGAATTTAATTTACTAGAAAGCAGATATTCAATTAACGAAAAATTAAATAATATTTCTGATATTGGTTTTTGTATTATTGATAATAATGATTTTAAATGAAATTTTTATTTACAAGCAACATTAGGAAAAATTGAAGGTGTTATTCAAGGAGTTTATGCTACTACATATAGTTATGGAATGAGATATATTGAAAAATTAAACGTAAATATTTATAAAGTAATTTTAAATGCAAGATAATTTGCTATAATAAATAAAAAGAAGAAAGGATTAATATAATTAATGTTTTATTTGTTTTTGCTAATTAAAATATTTGTTATTACATTTATGATTACACCATTTATGTTAGGGATTATTTTAACTGGTATAGAAAAATGTAAAAATAATAATCCTTTTGGTGTATTAATTTTAACTATTGGTTTAAATATTATTGGAACTATAATTGGATGTGTTTTATTATATAAAAATCAACATCCAAACTTTAAATTTTGAAAGAATTTAGGAAATAAAATTAAAAAAATATTTACATTTAAAATACATTTTAAAAGAAAACCTAACCAAAATAATATTAAATAATCTAATTAAAAAGTTACCAATAAGGTAACTTTTTTATCCTATTTTAGGAAGATTTAATTTTGTTTGACTTGTTCAACATGGAGAATCAAGAAAATTAGAATTATTTATTTCATTATTAATTGTTAATTTATATTGTATATCAAATTCTTCAATTATTTTTTTTACTAAATCTTCCAATAAAGATTGATTTTGAATAATATTATCAACCTTTTCAATATTATTATTAATTGATAATAAATTATCAATTAAATCTACTTTTTTATCATATTTATAAGAAAAAATTTCTTCTATTTCATCAAATATTAAATGTAAAAAATTTTGTTTATAATAAACTGATATTAATCCCTTTAATGTTAATAATTTAGTTTCTAATTCTTTTTTAAACTTTGAATAACCTTTAATATCATATTTAGTATCAAGTGAATTATAAAAATTTCTAATTAAAACATTTTTTAATAATGCTTGTTTTTTTTTCATAATTTTCTTCCTTTCAAAATAAAAACTCATTTACTTTAAAAATAAAGTAATGAGTTGTAAACTTATATTAAGTCTATATCTTTTATACCATAAATAATTACTAAATATAGATAATTTAATTATTAATTTGTATTTTCTTTTTTATGTTTATCTGCTATTTTATTTAAAGTTTTACTTAAATTTATATAATTATTAATAATTCTATTTAAAACTTCTTGTTCAGTTTTATTTAATTTATTACTTATTTCATTAGTAAATTCTTTAATTTGTTCTTCAATTTCTTTATTCATTATTTACTCCTAATGTTTTTTATTATATTTATTTACAACAGTAGTACTTATATCTTTTATAAATTTATTATTTAAATTATTATTATAATAAGTTTTAATTTCTTTTAATTTATAATTAAATTGTTCTTTATGTATTTGACAAAAATTTAACATTTCTTTTAGTTCAAATTGTTCTTTATTATCAATAATTATTTTATTTACTTCAATAATAATTTTAACTTGACAATTTTTTGCCATACATTTAATTTTTATAAATTTAGTTTGCATTAATTATTCTCCTTTCTTATAATAAAATTCATTATTTTATAAATTAAATAATTATTATAAAAATTACAGTCTTTATAATCTTCTATTAAAAATATTAATTCTAACATTATTTTTTCTCCTTATTTCATTTAAAATCTTTTGAACAAATTTCATCACACATATTACATTTTAAATGTATAGAACATAAACATTGTAAAGATATAGAAATATTACATTTTTCACAAGTAGTAAATCAATCTCAATTATTACATAATGATTGTGTATAATGTAATGTTTTTATTTTTTCTTTATTCATTATTTATTTTCCTTATTTAAATAATATCAACCAATTAATAAAGTATCTGCTTCATCATGATTATTAACTTTTATATTTCAATCATATTGTTCAATTAATTCATTTGCTAATTCTAATGATAAGTATTTATCTCATTTATTAATTTTTTTAAAATTTGCTACACTTCATTCTCTTAAATGTCATTTTTTTCATTCACTTGGACTAATTAACATCTCTTTTGTTAATAATTTATTAAATGTTCCTGCAATAAAACCCCTAAGATGTTCTTGTGTTTCATAACCAATACCATTTTTTACATGAAAAGTACCACGTTCTATAATTAAATCTATATCATTATCTCTTTTTCTCTGAAAAAATATTTCGCCTTGAAAATCAATAAAGTCTAATTTTTTATTGTTAAAACTAAAACTTCCTATTCATATTGGTTTTCATATACAATAATCTTCTATATTAGGTTCACAAGTATTATGTGGTAATCTTACTTCTTTAAATTTACAATTTTTTCTTTCTCATAATGTAAATCCAGTATTTTTCATACTTGGATCAATTGAAAGTAAATAATTAGTCATTATTTATTCTCCTTATTTTTAATTAAATTATTAACTATTTTTTTAAAACATTTCATACATCAATTTTTAGTTAATCAAATTCTTTTATTACAATATTTACATTTATTCATAATTTTTATATTCATTTTTATTATTATTTTTTAAATTTTTAAATCTTTCTCTAATTTCTTTTAACTTATCAAATAAAATTTTTAAATAATTTTCACCCATTAATATTAAAAAATCTTTATTATTATTTGGATTTAATCTTTCCATATCTTCTCTTATATATTCATCAAATAAAACTGTATTTGTAATCATATATTTATCAAAATAATCTAATTGTTTTTCACTTGGTTCTCATTTTTCATTTTGTATTTTTACATTATTATTTTGATATTTATTATTATTTTGTATTAAATTAATATCATCATTATCTGGATCAAGTTCATCTTCACTTAATAATAATAAATTCATTAAAAAATATCTATAAGCATAAGTTTCTGCACTACCTTTTGCTTTTGCTATATCTGTATTTTTAGCACATGCTAATATATCAAAATATTTATTTTCTTTATCATTATCTAAATCTATAATTGTATATCTTTTAAAATAAGATATTTCTACTTCATTTTTATCTAAATAATTTATTTTTTTATCTGTTGTTAATATATCTTCATGTATAATAACAATATTAAATTCTTTACATAATAATTTAAATTTATTAAAAATATCACTTAATAATCAATATTTATAATTACCAAATTTATTAAAACCATTTTTAGGTATACTACTAATTTCTAATTGTAATTTAAGTATTTTTTTATATAAATTCATTATTTATCACTCTTTCTATTTATTGCATTTTTAATTAAATTTCTTACAAAATTAGTAATTGACATATTATTATTTTCTAAACAAAGTTTTTTTAATTCATAATGTTCTTCTTTAGTTAATCTAACAAAAATTTGTTTATTAATTAATTCTTCTAATTTTTTCTTATGTGCTGACATTATTTATTCACTACTTTCTTTTTTAAAAGCATTTTTAATACTTTCACCATATACACCATTTTCAATATCTTTAAAAAATATTTCTAAATCATTTGCTCATTTTGGCATATTTTGTTTTATCATTAGTCTATAAACTCTCCATCTTCTATTTCTTTTTTTAATCATTTAATATTAATTACTTCATATCCATTTTTTTCACTTTCTTTTAAAAATTCAATAAATTTTTCTCTTGAAATAAAATTATAATCATCCATATTATTTACACTCCTTTAAAATTTTCTAATTCTAATAAATTAATATAATAGTTATATAATCTATCATAATTATCACTTGTTAAATACATATCATTTTCAATCATGTCATCAATACATTTATTACAATAATAATTATTATCAATTTCACTAATTCATATATATTTTTCATTATGTATATTACATTTCATTATTTTTACCTATTATTTTATAAAAACATTTATTACATAATCTATCACCAATAGAAGATTTTTTATAACATATATCACAAGAACCAAATTTTTTATAATCTATTTTATATTTTATTTTATATTTATATTGATTATATTTTGGTAAATATTTATCTAAATAGTTACTCATTTTATTTAGTTTTTCCTTTCATTAATATTTAGAAGCAATAATTATTAATGTTAAAATCATAATAATTATTGTAATTGTTAAAAATATAATTCTACTTTTTCATTCTTTTTTATCTAATTCTTTTTTTGCTTTTATTAATTCAATTTCTTCTTTTAATAATTCAGTTTGTAATTCTTTATTATCTTCTTGTATTTCTAAATTTTCTTTTTCTTCCATTTTTAATACTTCCTTTCTAATACTTTAAATAAAATATTTTATTATTATGAGTTTCTAAATCTTTTATTGGTGTAACAATATAATTTATTGCTAAATCATTATCGTTATATGGATTATTTATTTTAAAACTTTTTCTATCTTTTTCTCATGTAATGTTATATTTAAAACATTCTTCATTTTTATTATTTTTAAAAATATAATAACCATTATATTCTTCATAAAATTCAAGTTCAGTTAATTTTTGAATACTTTTATTATTTATAATTTCTTTTTCTTTTATTTTTTCAATTTGAATATAAGGTTTTAATAATTTTTTTAATTCTTTACCATTTAATTCTTTTTTAATATTTTCTTTAAAAATTCAATAAATTCTATTATCTTCAATATTAAAATTATTATTTTTAATAAAACATTTAGATATTGATAATTTATATTCACCAAATTCTATTATTATTGCACCATTATTAGTTTCTTTTATAATTTGATTTTCATTAAATTCTATTTTCATTTTAAATCCTTTTTCTTTTTTTTATCAGCACCGCTACTTTTAGTAAGCGGTTGCTGTTTTTTATTTTCTTTTTTTAAAAAAAACTTATAAATAGGCTCTTGTTCACTGAGAGTGACAAGGCCTAAAAAAAATAAAAAATAATATAATAATTAATTTATTTATGTTAATATATAATTGATAAGGTGTGTATATAATATATAACCCCCTTTATATGTAATTATTTAAAAATAGAAATAAAACGGGGTTTATGATTATTGCATAATCTATACAGTTCCTTTACTAACTCAATATAGAGCATTCAATTAACAAGTAATTACATACAATAACAATTCTATTAATATTCTTAAATAACTCTTTTATACTGATATAGAAGTATTTACATAAAGTACTCACAATTTGACTTCTATGACAGTTTATTAAGTTTTTTATTTAACAATTAAAAAATGAGAGTTTTATCTCTCATTTAAGTTTTTATTAAATCTATACACATTTGCAATACGTCCAAGATGACGAAGTGCTTGTGGTGATGGTGATAATATTTCAATTTCATCTTTATCACCAAATAAAGTAGGTAATATAATCATTAATGAAATTCTCCGTTTTCTATTTTTTCAAATATAGTATCGAAAACATATAAAGTTTCTGTTGTTAATTTTTGATTCTTTGGTAATTTATTAAAATATTTAATTAATTTTTCTTTATTAATACAATCTTTATGCCTTGATTTATTAATTTGATCAACTTTAATTCTATGTTCAGTACAATATGCTCTTCCATATTCATCTTGTTTCTCTTCTGTTTTATTACTACATTTTCAAGTTACACTACCATTTGCGTTAACTCGTTCTGTTCAATCACAATAGTTCATTATTTATTCTCCTTTTAAATCAGCAATAAATATATTTGCTTCTCAACATTCTTCTTTTACATTATCTTTTAATACTTGTTTACAAAATATATTTCATCCATTACCTATATATTCACCAATAACTCCATGACCTTTTATTTTTGGTTCTAATTTTTTAGCTAACTTAATTGCTTCTTTTTCTGTCATTATTTATTTTCCTTGTTATGAGTTTTAGTATGCTCGATGTTTTCTTCATCACCTATCATTATTTTTCCACAATAGGTACAACAATATTTTGTTCAATATCCCATAATTATTTATTTTCCTTTTTTCCTAATTCTGTCTCTAAATCATCAATTCAGTCATTAATCATGTTTTGAACAGTATTATAATTACCATTTTCAAGATGTTCACGTATTGTATATAAAATATTTAAATCTACTGATTGACTATCCCAGCGTTGTGTTACTTCTTTTACATCAACAGTTATTTTTTTCATTATTTACATTCCTTATTTTCCTTATTTTTTGTTAAATTATTAACTATTTTTTTTAAACATTTGATACATCAATTTTTAGTTAATCAAATTCTTTTATTACAATATTTACATTTATTCATTTTTACTCTTTTCATTTTTTAAATCATTTAACATTAATTGAACAAAATGCACGATTTTTAGGAATATTTAAAGTATTAAAGATTTGACCACTTACTATAATTTCATCATTTTTGTTTAATAAAATACATCGTTTATAAAATTTTGGGTTATTAAAAATTAAAGTAACATAGTTTAAACCATTCCATTGTCCACGAACACTATAATATAATTGTTTATTACCTTTTTCATGATATTTTGCTTCAATAGTGTTACTAAGTTTTACTGTTAATTTAACATAATTTGCTTTATCTTTCATTTTTAAAATTCCTTAAATAATATTGAATATGCTTATATGCATCTGCTTCATGTTTTGTTAATTTTATATTTCCTTTATAATTTTCTATTTTGTTTTTGTTTTTTGGTTGATTTTCATGATAATCTCAGTTCATAACATCTTGTACTAAAACCATTAAAGCACCAATAATTTTTGGAGTTGCTAATGGATTAGTTAATAATTGTTTTGAACTTAAAAAGAAATTTTCGACAATAACTAATACTTTATTATTATCAAACTGTTTTTTAATTTTTAAAAAGCATTCTTTAAATAAATTTTTACTTTCTAGAACAGTTTTACTTTTAAATGTTTCATTAAAAATAATATTATTAGTTTCATTTGAATATATAATAATTCCATTACTACCAATACCAGCAGGATCAATGCCAATAATTAAGTCATATTGCATTATTAATAATCACTACATCAATCACAAACATATCCATATGGTTTTCTATAATCCAAATGTTCTTCAATATCATAATCATCTTCAAATTTTCTAATATGATGTTGTGCTGCTTCTAATTCTGTTTTAAAGTGATAAAGCATAGTAATTTTTTCTGCTTTATATAATTTGCCACATTCGACACATCTTTTTCTTTTCTTTTTAGTTTTATTCATAATCAAAATATCCTTTTTCAATTATTTTTGCTGTTTGTTTAAGATATTTAGGTAATTTATCATAGCAACTATTGCATATTAGATAAGGTATAGACCAATTTTTATATTTAATAGTTTTAGTTGAGATATTAATACAATCTTTTCAAACTTTATTAATACAAACTTTTAATTCACATTTTTGATTTTTATTAATCTTCATTATTAATTATCCTTAATTTGTTTTTTAATTACTTGTTCTTTTTTGAATATATAATAATTTCATTACTACTTATTCCTGCTGGGTCAATACCAATAATTAAGTCGTATTGTATTATCTTTTATATCCCCTACTTAACCTAATATTTAAAATACAGTCATAACAAATTGCTTTACTATTTTTATCACTTAAAAAATGTTTTCTTGTTTTTATATCATTAGTATTAAAGAATAAATAATTTAATTTATGTTGTTTACATGTTCAACAAAAATACTTTTTCATTGTGAGTTGAAATATGCTTATAAGAAGTAACTATATAATTAATTGGTAAATCATTATGATTATATGGATTATTTATTCTAAAATTTTTTTTATTTTCTTCTCATGTAATATTATATTTAAAACAAGGATTTGTAATATTAGTTTTGTTATCAGTTATTTCACTAATAAATCAACTATTGTATTGTTCATAAAATGTTAATGGTTCTAGTTTAATATTATTAAGGTAATATTCTTTTGGAGCAATTGGTTTATTAACAATTATTTTTTGTTCAGAAATATATGGTTCTAATAATTTTATTAATTCATTACCATTTAATTCTTTTTTAATATTTTCAAAATTAAAAACTCAATATATGTAATTATTATCAACAGTAAAAGAATTATTTTTAACCATTCAGTTTGGAATAGATAATTTATATTCACCATAATCAATCATAATAGAATTTTGTTTTTTAATTATTTGTTCTTTTTTGAATTCTATTTGCATAATAATCCTTTTCTATATATGTCCTGTTGCTTCCTAGCATAAAGGACATATATTTTTGTTTTTTTATTTATTAATACTATTAGTTATATTTTTCTAAGAAAAATGGGCTCGAAATAAATTGTAAAATTTTAAAAAACATTGAGGCATTCGATTCAATATTTATTTAATTTATGTTAAATAAATTAATATTTTAATTGAACCGGCACCGCTCAATTTTTTTTAAAATTTTACAATTTATTTTTTCGCCCAAAAAATTTTTCAAAAAAAATAAAAAATAAAACCAACACTCGCTCACTGGGGAGTGGCGAGGTTGGTTAAATAAAGAATTAATAGAATTAATATAGTAGGTTCCCTAGTAGGTCTATATATACGTTACCAATTCGCTCCCACCCCAAGAATTACCATTTAATGGTTAGTAAAATTTATTAGGTATCACTCCACTTATTATTTATCCATGCAAGTCCACATGTTCTAGCTACTATTTTTAACAACTGTGTTGTAGTTCACTTTTTTAATTCCCTAACACGTGTTGATAATAGTGTTAAAGATGGTTATTAATTATTAACTTTCTCATACTTGGTCACGGCGTGTAGTAGATATTTAAAGGGTGTTAATAATAAAAATTTTAAAATTTTACAATTACAAAAAAAGACAAGATTATTTCTTGTCTTTTTCCTTTGTTGATAATTTTAATTTAACTTATAAAATGTATATTTTATTTTTTTTAAATACGTCGAATATAAAGGGTTAAAGAGAGTTTAAGTTGTCTAATTTTCATTACTTTTAAATAATTCATTTGGAAATAAGTTACTAATATAGTAATTAATTATTTCGTAAATTTGACAACCGCCCACATAAAAAACAACGCCAACTGTAACTGAAAATGATGTTTCACAAGAAATAGAAACTAAAGTTAATGAAGCAGAAAATAAATTAAATAAACTTAATCAAGAAATAAAAGAAAAAGAAATAATTAATATATTTAAAAAATATCAAGTTAAAAGTGAATTTTATGATTATTTAAAATTTAAAACAAATAAGATAGAAAATTCAAAAATTGAAGATACTATTAAAAAAATTATTAAAGAACAACCATTGTTTAAAGAACCAATTAATACCGGTGGTAACCAAGAAACTATATTAACAAATCAAACACCAATTAAAATTAATCCATTATTGGATTATAAAAAGAAAAATTATTTATAAAAAAGGAAGTTTAAAATGGCAGTAAATATTCAAACAAACTTAAATAATACCGAAAAATTAGTTGAAGCACCAGAATTCATTGAATTTTTTAAACAATCAAATAGTCCATGAGCAAACTTTTTTCCAATTGCCATGACTAATTCTACAAAAATTGAATTTATTATTAAATTACCAAAAGACCCAAAAGTTAAAGTTATTCCATGAGATGACAAAAGTAAAAGATATGATGCTGGGTATGCTACTACTGATAAAATTGAAAAAATAATTGAAAAATCATATCTTGCTGGTGAAACTATTGCCAATATTGACTTAAATGCTGAAAATGGTCAAAATTTATTAGACAGTATGCAATATGAAGTTGCTAATGATTTAACAGATAAATTAGCAAATGATGATACTAATATAATCTCGCAATTTGCTACAAAAGTAACAATAACTGACCCAACACCAGTAGGATATTTAAAAGCAATGTTATCAGCATGAAATACTTTATTTCAATTACGAAATAGTGCAAATTGTAAATTTTTTATTACTAATAATCTTTATGATAGTTTAGTTTATTTAGCAGATAATAAAGGAATAATTACTGATAATGAATTAGCACAACAATTACGTTTAAATGGAAATGATTTATATGTAAAAGGTGTATTATGTCAAATTGTATTAGATGATTATATGACATTTACCAATGATAAAAATGAAGATGAAATAATGAATTTTATTTTAGCAACGCCAAAAGCAATGAAAAGATATATGTTACAAAATACAGTTATTTATTTACAACAAGTGGCAGATGGTAAAGTTGGTAGAACTTATTTAGTTGGTGGTGAAGTATTTGGGCAATCAATTCCTTATATGTCAAAAAAAGAAACAACATCACGTTGAATGTTATGTGGAGTAATTAAAAGTGAAGTAAAAAATGATTTAAAATCTAAAATTACAACGTTAACAATAAATAATGCTACTGCGAAAACAAATAAAACTAATAAAGAATTAGACGCAAATATTTTATATGCAAAAGAAATTAATAGTTTAAATCCAAGTTTGGAAAATCCAACTATTAAATATTTTAGTGATGAGCAAGCTAAAAACATTATTAGTAATAATAAACAAAAAACTGGTGATTTATATGTAGTGATTAGAGCAAATGTAAATGATCCAAATTATAAAGGTGCAACAAGTCCAATTAAAATAACGCTTCAATAATTAAGGAAATTTAATCATGGCAATTGGTACAACTAGTACAGCAATACTTTTCAATATCAATAAACCAAAACATACTAGAATTAGTAAACAACAAGAAAATAAAAGTTTTTGATGAGAAATTTTAGAAATGATTGGTGTCCAAGTAATAGCAGTAGCACTTGCTCCTTTTACTGGTGGTTTAAGTGAAAGCATAGCACTTGGATTAGGGGCAAGTGATTTTATTGCTAGTATTAGTGCTGTTGGTGTCGAGTTTTTAACTGATTTTACTATTAATCAAGTTTATGATTATTTAAAAGGAAATGTAACACCATTAAATACTTTTTTTAATATATTACCAGCATTTGCTGGACTTAATAAAATAAGTCGTGGTTATCGGACAACTAAATTTATTAAACTAGCACAAAAAACTAAAACATTAGAACAAATTGGTGTTAAAGAAGCAAAAAACTTACAAGAAATAATTAGTCAAGTCAGTGGCAAAGAAATTTTAACAGATAAAATTATTAGTAATAAACGTTATTTATTTAATTATAGTTTTGCTCCTAATCGTGAAACAATAATCCAAAATTTAGGTTATGTTGCAAAAAGACAATTTAAAAATAATTTTAAAAAATTAGAAGCACAAGAGTTAAAAGATTATTTATTATTACAAAATACATTAATAAAATTAAGTCCACAATTAACTCCAAAGTTTAAGATTAAAGATATTGAAAAAGCAAATAACTTTTTAAAAAAATATAATACTGAGTTAAAAGCAGTATTAACAATGAACCAACATGATTGATTAAATTTAGTTCATACCATCCATGCAGAAAATAGATATGGTAAATCTTTAATTTTAGATTTACAAAAAATTCGTGCCAATGCTATTAAATTTAATTTTAAAAATAGTGCAATTCATAAAATTGTTTTAAAAGCAAATCAAACTTTTAAATATTTTGATATTAGATTTTATTTAAAAAAAGGTTTAAATAAATTTTGAAAAGATACTCCATATTTTGAAAAATTACGAGAAAGTATCTATAAACTACAAGAAAAATTTGAAAATTTAGAAAAAAAGATAATGGAAAAAATTAATAAATTAAAAGAAAAAGCAACAGATTTATTTACTAATGCAGAGAAAAAAGCAATTAAACATGCACAATTAATTCCATTAAATTCACCTGTATTTATTGGTTGCAAAATTCAACCTTTATCATTAAGTAAATGTGCAATTACTATTTATCATCGTAATCCTAAGTATAAACCAATTACAGTTATTGATAGTATTCTTAAAGCAGAAACTTTTGTTACGCAAATACATCCATTCCATTGATATCGCTGATATAGTGGTTGATACATTGGTTATGGAGTTAGTCGTAATAAATGATTAAAAGCAATTGCATTTGCTCCACCAGTTGTTCAACAAGTAATTAGAGATAGTTTTAAAGTATATAGAGAAATTTTTAGGACAATAAGAACCTATCATAAAGTAGTGAATGTTATTAATAAATCATTTAAAAATGTTGGTTTAAAATTTTCAGTTAATACATTATTTGGTACTGGACTATTACATCATTTAGAAAAAATTGCATATAGTCAAGTTGTAGCAAAAGGTAAGAAAAAATTACAAAAAGAAATTATCCATATAGCACATAGAAAAACTAAAACAAAAACTAAGCATTATCAAAAAGCATTTTTTAAGGAATGATAAATTATGATTAATAAACTTTGAACTGATGTCAGTCTAGAAAATTATAATAACTGATATCCATTAACTGGAAAAATTACAGTAACACCACAGCAATATATCAATACATGACCTAATGTTAATGATTGATTTACAACTTTTGCGATTCGTGCTCAAAATGATATTAATGCTTATCTTGATTTTATTTTATCTAAATTTCCTTTTGATAGTTTTAAAGATGAATTAATTAAAGAAACATTAAGAGATATGGTGTATGTTTGTGTTGAACATTGAGTATTTAATCGTACACCAATTGAGTTTAATGTTGATGCTACTATTCAATTCAATAATGGTACATCATTTAGTGCAAATAGCATTCCTAGTATTAATGTTTGAGATTTATCACCAAGTAAAATGAAAATATGAGCAAGATTAACTGAATTAAAACAAGTATTTTTAAATTATAGTGAAGATGAATTAGATGTTGACAAAATTGACTTAAAAGCATTTTATACAAAAAATCAAGTTGATGAATTAATTAAAGAACAAAAAGAATTTACATTATCAAAACAAATGAAATTATATGATGATTTAGTTGATGATAATGAAAATGAAATATATAGGGGTCCTGTTACTAAGTTTATTAATAAAGGTTATGTCGCAACTGAATATGATAAAGAAACTGAAACAATGATTTTAGATTGACCTGATGAAATTGGGACATTACCACCCGAAGTTTTACAAAATAATCCCCAAATTGGTGATTTTATTCATGCTGCAACTGCTGACTTTTCTGCTAAACAACAAAAACGAATTACTACCAATGAAAATGAAATTACAAAATTAAATAGTGATTTAACTAAAACTAATGAAAATATTAATGATATTAAAAATAATTGATTTAATATTGCAACTAGTCCTTTATGAAAGAAAATGTCTTCTTTTATTCCTAGTAATGAATTTGGAAAAATATATTTAGCAATATGAGGTTATATTTACCAATCCACTACTAATCCAACTGATAATTATATATATAGTAATAAAAAACTATATTTAGTTTAGGTGGAGAAATTCAAAGAACAACACAAAAAAGTATTAAATTAGATGAATTAATTGTAAATGATAATGTTAAAATACAATTATTATTTACGAAGGAATGAAATGATATTACTGTTGTCTCTAATGATGATAATTATAAATCTACTTCTGCTACTTTATATCAATATATTGGAAAAGGCACACCAACTGAATTTATAGCAGAAGATAGTACTGAACATGATTATTATACAAAACAAGAAACTAATGAATTATTAGATAAAAAACAAAATATAAATGATGATAATTTACAAACAGTTGCTAAACAAATTGTTCCTGCAATTAATGAAAATAAAACTAATATAGATAAGAAACAAGATAAATTAAAAAATAGTGATGATGTTAATATAAATGAAAATAATACAATTTCTATTTTTTCTGGTAATAATACACAAATTTCAAATAATGTTGCATATAATAATCAATATCAAAAATTAAATACTACTAATAAAACTATTGTTGGAGCTATTAATGAATTGAAAGAAAAAGTAAAAGATAAAAAAATTTCAAATGAATATTTTAAATATAATACTGAAACAAATGAAATTACATTACATGATGAAGAAAATTCATTACTTTGTAAAGATTTATTAGAAAATAATGAATATAAATTATTAAAAACTCAAAATAAAAAATTATTACAAGCAATTAATGAAATATTAGAAAAGCAACCACAACCAACACCAAGTCCTTGTCCATGTTCAAAATGAAAAGATGTAGCAATATCATTAGGTACAACTATTTCTTATAAATTAAAACCAAATACTTATTATAAAATATTTTATGACCTTAATAATGTAAGTAATAGTAATATGGGTAAATACCCAATGCAAACAATAGAAATATTTTGACAAGAAACTTCATTATCATATTGAGTATGTTTTCTTCCAAGTTTACGAAGAACTTCATCTATTAATATTGCAAATAATAATTTTATAAAATTAATAACAGATCAGGGTTATTTATGAAAATTACAAGAATTACAGGAATAAAATTATGTTTTTTAAAATTATAAAAATTATTTTAGGTTTAATTGGAGTAATACTATCATCAGCAACAGCAGGTTTAATTATATTTATTATTGTCAAAATTATTTTAAAAATTAATCAAATATTTTAAAGAAAGGTGGTGAATATTAATTATGTTAAATCCATTTAAGAGAAAAGATAAATCAAATATTAGTGATAATCAAAGTGAGAAATTAAAATTTTTAACTAATAAAAATAAAAGTACACATGCTTCGATTTTAAATTATTTTGGTTTTAATGATTTTAACCATGAAACTTATTTTACTGATTTTGTAGCAGAAAATAATGCTAATTTATATAATGCTCCATTAGATATTAATAATGAAACTATTAAACATTAATACAACAAGAATTTTATCGTAAAAATTGAAATTCTATTTTTAAATTAAGTAAATTAGGAATTAGTGGTTATTTAATTTATATTGCTAATGATAATTTATATTTTCAAGTAGTAGATATCCAACAAAGAGTTTATGATATTACTGGTAAATTAATTGAATGTACTATTTTTTATGATAATTATCAACAAAATACACAAACAGTAAGATTATTTGAAGTTTATACATTAAATAATAAACAAGTAACAATTAATCGTGCAATTTACAGTATTAGTAATAATAAAAAACAATTTCCATTAGATTTTAAAACATATATTAATAATCCTAATTTATCACAAGAACAAACATTAAACATTAATTATATACCAATAGCAATTATGAGAAATAAAGCAAATGAGTTAGCAGATTGTGATAAAGTAATGGATAAAATTAAAGCACTAGATGTTATTTATGAACAAATTGTTTTAGATTGTATTTTAAACTCACCGAAGTTTATTTTTGACCAAACTTATGGTAATGTTCAATCTTCAATGGAAGAAGCAGTAAGAATATTAGTTACTAAAAACTATATTTGAAAAACGACTGGTGATAATAATGAAAAAAATGAAAATATCAATATGACAAGCAGTAATTTTAAAGGTAAGAATTTAACTGATATCTATGATTGAAATGTTAATGAAATATTTAAACGTTGTGGTATTCATATTCCAAGTCAAAAAAAATCAGCACAACAATCAGTTCCCGAAAGTACAGCTGTAAATATTTCAACCATTAATTATATTGAACAAAAATTATGACAATTTAATATTGATATTCTTAAATTTATTCAATTATTAGTAAGTGTCGATAAAGATTTATTAATTAGTAAAACATTTAATATTAATGATGAACAAGAAATTAATAATTTAACAGTTAAATTAAAATTATTTAATCCCGAAAATAACCAATTAATAGGAGAAAACAATGGACAACCAAGACAACAAACCACAAATCAAGTTTCCACAGAAACAAAAGCAAACTAAACTTAATCAAGCAGATGTAGAAAATGATTATTTAATAGATAATATTCCTTATGACTTTACTAATATGATGCGTGCTACTAGTGATCCAGATATTAATAGAGCTTATGATGAATTTAAAAAAAGAACAATTTATATTTATGAAATTGCACGTTTATTTAAAAATAATGAAAATAATAGTTTAAAATTTTCAGCAAATACTATTAAAATTGGTTTTATTGATATTGAAAAAGTATTAAAAACTATTGCAGCTGAAACATCAGACTTTACTATGCAATTAAATCAAAGAGCAAGTACAAATATTAATGATAATTAATGATAATACAATTGAATATAGTATGACTGATATTAAAAATTTAATCTTTCAAGAAATAGAATTATTAAATCAATTTAAGTTATATGCAGTATCGATTAATGAACCGTTAACTGATAATAATATTGATAATTTATATATTATTAATAATTATTCTCAACCTTATCAAAATCCAAAAACAAGAAGTACTAAAAGCATTACTATTATTAAAATTAAAGATTTTAAAACAAGAGATGGTTATCCAATCATTATTAAATGCCAAAAACCATTAGATAAAGATACCAAAGTAACTGGTTTAAAAATTAAAGCCCCTAGAAGCATGATTTTTGGCAATATAAAGGTACTTGGTGAAGTTGATGGAAGTATACCCAAAGTTATTTGTCAAAGATAAGATAGCATTTCCCTTGTTATCAATGCCGATTGAAACGCAACCAAAAGTTAGAATATTAGAGCAATGATTTAGTGAACAAATATTACCGTGAAATTTAGCAAAACAATTTATAGAACAAGAAAAATCAGTTTTAGATTTAATTGCTATTGGTGGTGGTAAAAAAACGAGAAAAGAAATTATTAATAATGCAAGAGTAACTCATGCTTGGTTAGGATATGAAATGGGTACTGTTTGAGATGGTAAATGACCATTAAAGAAAGAAAAGGAATTAAAAGATAAAGAAGTTTGAAATTTCCCAGGTGAAAGTCAATTTTATCAATATGTAGCAACCAATAACAGATTTGACGATATAGAAATTGAAATACAAGATGCACCAACTATTGATAGTTTACAACAAGTATTATTAGATATGTTAACTTATACATATACTTATAATAGAAATTTTGATGGTGCATTATTAGATGCAACTCAATCACCAAATGATTTAGATATAATGCGTGCTAAATTTGAAGGGCAAAAACCAGATGATGTTGTTACTAATTTATTTAAACAATGAAAATTAGATTATCCAAATTATATAAATTTACCACAAGTTAAAATATTTAAACAAATAGTTATCATGATATCAAATAATATTTATTCAAATATGTCAATTAATAAAGGTTTGAATGATGATTCAAAATTATTATTACCTTATTATTTTGAATTAAAATCAAATCCTATACATATTGATAAAAATAAAGTTTGAGAGTTTAAAGATGTAAAAGTAGTATTAAAATCTGCATATTTTGATTTTACTGATATTAATAATATTAAACTAAAAAATAATGACATTAGTCAAAATGAATTATTTAAGTTAGATGATAACCAATTTAATTGATTATCTATTATAAACGAACTAGAAAGTAATAATATTCCATCATTAATTCCTGCTGATTGAACATTAGGTAATGGTGAATATGGAAAATATTTTACAAGAACAATTATTGACAAAAATAAAATTGAAAATGCTTTAAATTTGTATGGTTCAAATAAATCACAATTATTTTCTAAGTTAGAATTTTATAAAGAAATTTCACAAATTGATAATAATAGCGAATTTGAGTTACAAATTGAAAATCCGATTAATAATTTAAATCGGATTGAAATTAGCAGTATATTTGGTGCTGGAAATTATGATTTAGTTTTAATAACTGATAAACAAGAAATAAACTTAACTAATATTAATTTATTTGATAAATATAATGAAAATATTTCTTATATAAATTTAGAAATTTAATTATCAAAATATCCTTCAGGATAAATACCATTTCATTTTATATCATCTTGTTTTGATGGTTTAATTCCAAAATATAAATCTATTTTATAATGGTCACCTCTTTGACTTTCTCAAATAGATGCCCCCCCAGTGAGCATTATAATGATGGTCTAAATAATAAGTTAAATCATTTGTTTTATGATGTGCTAGTGAACCAATTATTAAACTAATTACTCCACTTACGGCACCAGTTAGTGCTAATGCTAATGTTATTTTACTTAAATTTGTTTTTATTCATATTTTCATATTAAATTACTCCTTATTCCTTAATTTTACTTTTAAAGTATACTTATTTTTTATTATTTTTACAATATGCCTTTTAAACGCAAAATAACGCCTAAATGCAAGGCGTTTATTTTGTGATACCTATACTATTAATTATATGTTACTTGTTTATTATATCGCAAATGTGAAGATACTTTTTTTCACAGTAGCATTATTTTTACCACGAATTACATTTTTATATGGATACAAGGCATAAAAGAGTGCATCTAAGAATCTTGGTACATATTTTTATCTGGAATGTTAGTTTTGGTTTGATCATAACGTAATTCTTCAAGACATTGCGTAGTTTTTGGTAAATCATCTTTATTAGCATAAAAGTTTCCATAACTCATAATATTACGCATTCAAACTACTCTATTAGTTAATCCTGCTTCTTGGTTTAGATTTGAAGCATGTTTAATCGCACTTTGGGTAATAAGAATAGTATTATGTTCATCAATTAATTTTTGATTTAATCAATCAATGGCAGTTCTTGCTTTATCATCATAAAAATAAATTGCTTGTTCAAAATTTTCAAAATTATCCATTAATCCTAAAATTTCATTGACATAAGCATTAATCTTTTCATTTTCATTAATGAAATCATTTGGTGTAACTACTAATTCACAAATAATATAAGCATCATAATATCCAGTATTATGATATTCTTTAAAACCAACTACCATAAATACAGTATGGTCTTTATGTCCAGTTGCTCAATCAACACCAACTGAATAAAAATCAAATTTATACATGGTTTTATCTTGATTATAAAATTGTTTTAAATTATATTTTTGTCAATATTTTAATGTTTTTTGAAATGGAAAAATTGTTGCATCACTATCTAAAAACTCAAAACCATAAAAAACAGTATTAAATTCATCGGGATTACTTTTTTTCATTTCTATTAATGTTCTTTTTTGAATTTCTGGTAATTTATTTCAAAATGGTTGAATAGTAAATCTTAAAATAAATAAACCTAAACCACTAAACATTTCTTTATTTTCATAATAAACTTTACCAACTTTTTTAAGATTATCCATTATTTTATCATTTAAAGGTAAAAATGGTGTACAGTACTTTAAATAAAATGGATGATATTTATCGTAAGGATTACATGTAAAAGTAATAAAAAAACTTTTATAAAAATAGCGAGTAATTGATTTTCCAAAAGTAGCACTATATATATTTTTATCAATAAATGTTCAATTTCATTCTTTAATTGGTTCATTTGATACTTTAATACGATTACTTCTAAACATAGAATTTTGTAAGCGTTCATAGCGATATGTTAATTGCTTTTCTGTTAATGTTTCTTTTTCTTCTGCCATAATTATTTCATCTGTTCGTGAACCTAAAAAACTTGATCCACCTGCTTCTTTTCCAAAAATCTTATTTCCATTGGCATAACCAATAAAGTCAATTTGTTGATTATTAGGAAAGATAATACATCCACCATCCTTAGTAATTTTTCATTTAATACCATGGGGATTATTAGGTAATAAATTAATATCATATTTATCTAGTAAAACTTGGCAAACATTCATTAATGCACCAATAGTAGTTTCGCTATGGGTATTTTCATATCGTCTTACTTCTTGAACACTACTATCACTAAAATTACAACATATAAATAAATCAAATGCTAAACAATTTCAAGTTTTTCTTGTTCCCCGCGCTGTTGGTATAAAACGATAAAAACAATTAGTAGTAAAATACTCTGCTCATTCATCACCAACAAATGCTTTAAAAATATCTCAACTAAAACCATAATTATTATCACTAAAATTAAGATCATATTTTTTATTTAGTTGTGCATAACTACTAATGAATGGCATATTTTCTCCTTGGTTGACATATATAAGTTAAAATTTAATTATTATTAACATCCAAAATTAGAAAGGAAATAAAAAATGTTAATTTCACAAAAACATTTTAATTGAGAACAACACTATTTTAATCAAGATAAATTAAATTTAAAACAAACAGAAGAATTATTTGCAAAAATAGATGAGCAATTATGAAATGAATGTGATAAGTCTATATATAAATCATATAAATTTAGAAAGCGAAAATTAAAAGGAAAAAAAGGTTTATTAACTTATAAAAGACGCATTTGTATATATTATAATGAAAAAACACAAAAAAATGAATATATATCATTATTAGATATATATCTTGGTGTTAAAAAGTATAGTAAACTTGCACCAGATGTTATTAAACAAATTTTAAAATATTTTACTGATGGAAAAAGATATCGTGATGTTTGTGATACTTTTATTAATGATTTAATAAGTAGTAGTACTGTTTATAGAACATATAAAAAATTTCAATTACCAAAAATTAATATTCCTAAAATAAAGCTAAAACCAAATCAAGTTTTATATGTAAATATTGATGATGGTCATAGAAAGTTTAAGTTTAATGATAAACATAGTAATAAAAATTGTAAGAAATGTTCTATGAGATTACTAGTAATGTGTACTGGTAAAAAGAAAAATGGAAAATTAATTAATAAAAGAGCTGCATGTAAAATAAGAGTATCAAAAACGGAAATTGGTACAGAAAAAACTGCTAAATTAATTGAAAGATATGGTAATTTATATTTTGAAAATTTTGACCAAGCAAATTTAATAGTTTGTGGAGATAGTGCAAAATGGATTAGAAAAACTGCTAAAATTTTAAATGCTAAATTTATTTTAGATAAATTTCATGCTTTTCATGTTTTATTTCTTGGAATTATGGCAGGAAGAAGAAAAAATAAAATTGCACAATTACATTATGAATATGCACAAAATTTATTTTCAAAAGGTCAATATTATGAATTAATTGATTTTTTAAATTCATTAATATTAAAATATCCAAAATTAAAAGTTGGTTATTTTATTAATGCAAAAGATGGCATATTAAATCAAGCATTAGTTGAAAATATTGGTTGTTTTACTGAAACTAATATTAAACAAATCTTAAAATATATGATTGGTGGTAGAACGTATAATATTGATATATATGTAAAAATGGTTAATTTTAAATGCTATCAATAAACACGGCAATACAGTTATTATAAAATAAAAGATAAAGTAAAAATAACTAAAAATAAAATAAAACTTATTAAAAATTTCTTTAATAAGAATTTTTGAATTATAAAATTAAGTATTATTGTTGACTTATGCTTTGTAAATGTTAAGATTAACATACAATTGCATAACTTAGTCTAAATTATTCTCGTCTACCTTTATAATTTAAAGACAATTAATGAATATTATAGACAACATCGGTATGCTCCCAAAATTTCCTTTAGTTTCTGAACAAAATCTAATATTTTATTAATAAGTTTTAGAATTGTATAGAAATATTGGCCACTTCCAGCATCTTCTGATATTGAACTAAATATATTACCCATATTTATTTTTTTATGATAATTCAATTCAAAAATATCGTTAATAACAATTTTAGGTTTATTAATATTAACTAATTTTAAATCTGAATCTGTTTCATTGAGTTGTAACCTTTTATTTATAATATTATTATCCATTCATTCTTGAACTTTAGTTAACTTTAATTCATTTTTTTCACAAAACTCTTTAAAACTTTGATTATCTTTAAAATATTTAGATAGTTCATCTTTATTAATTTTGTATATAAAATTAGTTAATTCATTCAATAATAAACTAATTTTTTGTAAATTATTATCTTTAGCATTTTTTAATTCTTTTTCTATATTCAAGTCTGCTTTAATAAGGTAAGAGTTTATACTTTTAGACTTTAATTTTTCTGTTATTGTTTGAATAAAAGTTGTTTTTCCTACACCATTTTTGCCAATAAGAACTAATTTATCAAAATTAACATCAGAAATTTTATTAATTAACTCGTTTTCATCTATTTTAAAATTGTCCATAATAATCACCAAACCTATTATAACGAATAAAATGGAAAAACAACAGAACCCCTCCTGAAAGAAATCTGTTATTTGTACAAACTCATTATACTATAGTTTTAAAAACTAATTATTTTTTTACATTTTTTTTAAATCATTAATATTTAAACAACAACGTTTGATAAGTCACTTTTAAAATTTTTTAATTTATTTTACTAATAATGCTTAGCATCTTTTTTTCTTATTATTTTAATTTAACTAATTGATTATTATATTGTTTGATTGATTTTGCAAATTGATCTAAAAAACCATCATATACTGAAAAACCTTTAAATAGTTTACTATTACTATAACTTAGACTATGCAAGTGCATTTGTTTTTCTGTAAAACTACTTTCTAAAGATATAGTTGCTCCTACTCATTTATGGACATAACGAAATCTACAAAACGCATCACTATTAATTACTAAATTATCATCAAGCATATCTTTAGCATAATCACAATCTTCTATATCTTGTCCTTCAATAGTTTGTCAAATATCATATATTTGTTTTTGATCTTTTTCATCTAACTTTAAAAATAACTCATCTAATTTATGTTCTCTTGATAAATCATTTTTGGTCAAATATAATGTTGTTTTCAAATATAATTCACAAGCAAACGTTCGGTTAGTAAAATTTGGAATTATTAATGAATAGTTTCCTAATTTAATTGAACCATTAAAACTACATCTTAAATGCCACTTCAAAAAAATCATTGGCAATTTCAATTAATTTATTATATTTACTTAATTCAAAAGTCATATTATTACCTCCATTTTTCTCATTTAATAATAATTATATTTTTATTAAAACTAAAAACAAGTAAATTGGTGTTTTATTTCCACTTTTAAGTTGCTAATATTTTTGTAATTAAATAATTTATGGAAAAAAATTATTGTAAAAACATGGAAAGTTTGCTATTCTTTATTTGTAACGAAATAAGTTTGATAACCTATTACTTTATTTGCCAAGTAAATAGGTTATTATTTTACAAATATATTAAAGGAGAAAAAATATGTTAGATTTTCATAAATATTTTACAGATAAAAATGCAACAGATAATAAAAATGATGGTGATTTTTTTTCGGTAATGATGAAAAGTATCATTACCGAAAATGCCCGACGTAACAATGAAAGTAAAGAAACTGTTTTAACACAATTAACAGCACAAGAAACAAATAATTTCCGTCAATTCAAATTAGCAATCGAACAACAAATTAAAATATCGCTTTTTGTTAATATCAGTAATTTACTAAGAAATTGAGAAAAAAAATATATTACTAAAATTAATGCTCTTGAAAGAAAAGAACAATATACTTGGCAAAACGTTCCTGATGGTGAATTTAAAACATGCTATAGTATTTTTCAAAAAAATAATAACTATTTTCATGATGATTATCATAATACTACTGTCACAACACTTTCAGAAAAACTAAAAGAAATAACACCAATATATAAAGTACTTAAAAAAGAAGATGACTTTTTACAAACAGAATATTTGTTAGAACTAGCAGCAACATTTCAAGAGGCTACTAATTCAGCAAATAAAGAATGAGAAATGTTTGAAAATGAAGAAATTAGTATGATAAAAAATAATCATGCTGCTATTCAAATTAAACTTTATGATGAACTAAATAATAAAATTATTGCTAAAAATAAAATAAGTAAATTCAAAAATTTTATTATTAAAATTCTTACTTTTGGAAAAATTAATAAACACAAGCAAATAACGCAAGAAATTGCAAATATTAAAAAGCAATTACAACAAGATAATGCCAACAACAATGAAGAAATTGAAAATAACAAACCAATTAAACAAGAAGTAATTAATGAAGCTAATCAATCACAACCAGCAACAAATAATTATGCCAGCAAAAATGAACAGCCAGTTGTTACAAAACAATCACTAACTTTATAAAAATAAAATTGTAAGTAAAATATTATTTACAATTTTATTTTTAAGATTAATTCTGAGTTAATTAACTAAATAAAATAAACTTTAAAAGTTATTAACTTATAACTTTAATAAATTATGTGATACCCTTAATTAATAACATTTTAAAAAGGAGATAACAACATAATGGATGAAGAAAAAATATGTGATTTAGAAGTCACAGCAATTTTAAAAGAGCAATATAAAAATGATCTAATAAAAAGTTTTTTAACGAAACTTATTAATAAAAAACAACAAACTAATAGTTATAGTAATTTACAACTATTAGCAGATGTTTCATTTTATTATCAAAAAATTGCAAATACTATTGATATAACAAATAATATTTTAGAAATAAATTATTGAAGTAATAGTAAAATCAATAATATTTTAAATTTAATTGAAAATGAAGTAATAACAAAAATTATCAATAGTGAAAAAAATAATAATTTAGCAAATAATGATTTGACAAATAATAAATATCCTAAACAACAAATCTTAATCTAAAAACTACCATAATCTAATATTATATGTATTAGGTTGTGGTAGTTTTTTTAACATAAAATAACATTTAAAAGTATTATAAATACTAATTTATTTTTGAAATGATGTAAAATTATTTTATCAAAGAGTTAAAGTAAAGTTTAAATAAAGAGGGTATTATGAAAAATTTTAAAAAAATATTAACAACAATTAGCATGTTAGGTTTGACAACAGTAACAACAACTAATATTGCTGCATGTAGTCTCACTGGTTTATCTAGTAAGTTTCAACAACTAAATAATTGAAAAGCAAATAATGGTGAAATTCAAAGTTTAATTAATGATAAAAATACAGTTTATGTTGGAACAAAAACTAGTGATGGTCAAGGTAAATTATTTAGGATCACAAAAGATGACATCATAACACAAATTATTAACTGAGATGAAAACAATGGCGAAATTTATAGTTTATTAAATGTTAACGGCATAATTTACATTGGTAGCAAAACTAGTAATAATAAAGGTAAATTATTTAAAATTAGTGTAAATGACACAATAACAGCAATCGCAACCTGAGATGAAAACAATGGCGAAATTTGTAGTTTAATTAATATTAATACAACAGTTTATATTGGTAGCAAAACTGATGACGGTCAAGGAAAGTTATATAAAATGACAGCAGATGACACAATAACACTAATAACTAACTGAAAAGAAAGTGATGGTGAAGTTCACAGTTTATTAAATGCTAATGGCACAATTTATGTTGGTACCAAAACATTACCTGTTGATAATATTGCTACAGGAAAATTATTTAAAATTACAAATGATGACAAAATAACACCATTATCAAAATGAAATGTAAATAATGGTGAGATTTATAGTTTAGTCATTACAACCAATGGCAATATTTACATTGGCACAAAAACAAATGATGGTGAAGGAGATTTATATAAAACTAAAAAAGATGGTAGTTATACAATTGTTTATAATTGAAAAGAAAACAATGGTGAAGTTGACACTTTAGTTAGTGATAATAACACGATCTTTGCTGGCACAAAAACTACTGATAATAAGGGAAAATTATTCAAAGTTGTTTATACAGTAGCAATTGGTATCTTTAGTTGAAGTAGTAATGATGGTGAAATCCACAGTTTATTGAATGTTAATGGCACAGTTTATGCGGGAACTAAAACTGGTGATGGCCAAGGTAAATTATTTAAAAGTTTAGATCCAGAAGAGTAATAACTATTTTTGATAACATATTAATATTATATTGTTAAATCTTAATATTAGTGTTAAAAATAAAAAACCTAAAATCAAATTTTAGGTTTTCATTTATTGTTTTTACCCTGTATAATTTTCAAACTTACCTCATTTTGGAATAAAAACAGTTACTACTTTGCCAGTTGGACCATTTCGGTGTTTAGAAATAAGAATTTCAGCTAAATTACTTTCTTGTGAACTTGCCGCTTCTTCACTATTTTTTTCCTTATAATAGTCATCACGATACAAAAACATAATAACATCAGCATCTTGTTCAATGGCACCTGATTCACGTAAATCAGACATTAAAGGACGTTTTTCTTCACGTCTTTCCACTAATCTTGACAATTGTGATAAACAAACAATTGGTATTTTTAATTCACGTGCTAAAATTTTTAAACTACGAGAAATATTTGATACTTCTTGTTGTCGTGATTCACTATCGCGACCCGTTAGTAATTGTAAATAATCAATAATTACTAATTTAATACTATTTTCGCGACTTAATTTTCTTAATTTAGTTTGTAATTCCAAAACTCTTAAGCCAGGTGTATCATCAATAATAATTTTCTTTTGTTTTAACTGTTCAGCAGTAGCACTAATGCGATTTCAATCAGCTTGTGTAAATTTAGACTTATTACGTAAACGATTAGCATCAAAATGACCCTGACAAGAAATCATTCTGGTAATCAATTGATCTTTTGGCATTTCTAATGAAAAAATAACAACCGCATCATTTTTATTATCTTGTTCAGCAGCAGCATTTAAAGCAAAATTAAGTGCTAAAGCAGTTTTACCCATTGATGGTCTAGCTGCTAAAATAATTAAATCACCACGCTGAAAACCACTAGTAATGATATCTAAATTATTAATACCTGAACTAGTACCGGTAATATTAACTGTTGATTTTTGTAATTGTTCAATTTTAGTTACAACATCATCAATGTGCTCACTAATTGGTAGCATTTCTTCGTGATTACGCTCACTACTTACTTGAACAATTTGTGCTTCAGCAGCAATTAAAACTTCATTAATTGATTTTTCACTTTGTAATTCTTTATCAATATTTTTTAAAGCATTTGCTAATTGTCGCTTGGTAGTTCTTTCAATTAAAATATCAATATGTTCTTTTAAATTAGCATCAGTAATATATTGGCTAATTAAAAAAGATAAATATTCAATACCACCAATTTTATCTAAATTATTTTGTTTTACTAACTCTTCGGCAATAGTTGTGACATCAATACCAGAATTATTTTTATAAAGATTAGTAATAGTTTTAAAAATAATTTGATTAGCATTAATTGTAAAATCATGTGGTGCCAATAAATTTAATGCATTCTCACATGCTGGTGATGATTGCATCATCGCTCCTAAAACATTAATTTCTGCATTATTGATATATTGACCATTGTTAGACATAATTATTCTCCTAAAACTTCAACCTTTAACTGTGCCATAATTGTAACATCTAATTTGATATTAATGTTAGTTATCCCTAATTCATTAATTGGATTAAATTTAACAAATGTATGCTTGTCAATTTTAATATTATACTTTTGTGCTAGTTGCTCACAAATTTGTTTTGAAGAAATAGCACCTGCCACTTTACCATTATTACTTTTTAATTTAAATTGTAAAGTTATTAATGCTAATTGTTCTTTAACTTTTTGCAAATTTTCTAATTCTGCTTTTTGTTGTAATTGTTTATTGGCAATTACTTTCTGATTAATTTTTAATGCTTCTGGCGTTGCTATTACTGCTAATTTTCTAGGTAATAAATAGTTTTTACCATAACCATCATTAACATTAACAACTTCACCTTGCTTACCATAATTTTTAACATTTTCTAAAAGAATAACTTTCATTGAAAAGATCTCACTTTCTAATTTTAATAATTTTTAATATCTTTCAGTAGTGGTAGTACTTTCACTTTGATAAACCCCACTTTCAATTAATTTTACTAATTCATCATATAGTTCTCTAACTCCTAATTTACTACTTTGGACAGCAGCAGCACTAAAGTGACCACCACCACCTAAGTTTTCACAAATAATTTGTACATTTATTTCACCATTACTTCGTGCTGATAAACAAGCACGACTCTGTCGATCATAGGCAATAGTAAACGATGCTTTACAATCACGTAAATCTAATAACATCTCTGAAATTTGTGCTAAATATGAAGTATGGACTTCTAAATTTTCATCACCAACAGCAACTAAAAAACCTTTTTTAATTTCTTGAGCATGACTAATTAAAGCAAATTTATCAATTAACTCATTTAAACTATTTTTTAATAATCCTTTAACTTTTGAAGGAGAAGCCCCTCAATCAGTTAATAAACCACACGCCTCAAACGTTCTTCTTGTTGTTCTTACTTGAAAATTATTAGTATCAATTAAAATACCGGCAAACATAATATTTCATAAAAATTCTGATTCAATATTATTGAAATCATTATAATAAATAATTTCCGTCATTGCTTCGGCTGTAGAAGAAGTTCCGGCATCAATATAAGAAGTAATAGTGCTGCTAATTGATTCATCAGAAACACGATGGTGGTCAATAACAATAATTTTAACAGCTTTACTTAATAAATCGGGACTATCAACCCGTTGTGGATTATGGGTATCAACAACAATTAATAAAGTATTAGCATGAAGAAATTTTAATGCTTGTTTACCAGTAATAAAATTACGATTAATGTAACTTTCTGGAACAAGTTCGTGAAGAATTTTTAATGTTTTTTCATCAACTTCACTTTGATTAATAACATAATGGGCACTTTTATTTAGACTTTTAGCAATCTCAATGATTGCTGTTCCAGATGAAATACTATCAAAATCAGCAGCAGCATGGCCCATAACTAAAATATTTTCTGCTAATTTTATTTCATTATATAATGATTGGGCAAACATTCTAATATTAATTTTAGATTCTGATTGTTTTGCTTCAATAGTACCACCAATAAAAACTGTGTTTCCACCAAATTCACGAATAACTACTTGATCACCACCACGATAAACTGCTAATTCTTTACTTTCAATAGCTAAGTCATATAGATCTTTACTAATAGCATTGCCATAAGAGAAACCAGCAGATAAGGTAATATCTGCTTTAAATTTTTTAACACCTTCTCTAATATTTTTAATAAGTGGGAAGTTATCATTTCTTGCTTTATTAAACTCATTTTGATAAAGTAAAATATTATAACCATCTTCAATATTTCCTAATAATAATCCTGAATAATTATTAGCGAAATCATTTAATTCAGTTTTAATAAATGCTTCAACACGAATTTGATTTTCTACTCTTAATTTTTGTAAAGAATTGTAAAAGTTATCAATACTAATTACTCCAAAAACTAATTTTTCTTGTTGTAATTTATTATATAAGAAATGATATTTAGTTGTTTCTTGTAATAAAATTGTTCTTGTTTGCACTAAATAAATAGCATCATAAAGCATATCCTCAATTTTAAGTGTAATTTGGGTAATGTTATTACTAATTAATTGTTCTAAATCTCTTGATAATTTAACAATTGATTTACCAATTAATCTACCTAACCCCTTATCCTCTAAAAATTCACTTACTCACATAATTGATAGATCACTATCTAAAACAATCATTCCCACACTACCAAAAGTTAAAGCTTGAGCATTATTTAATTTTATAATTTCAGCGGTATTAATATAACGATGACGAATTCATAAACTAAATAAAAAGATATAAAGACAAACAATAATAAAATTACCGACAACTAAACTTAAAATTACCGTAATAGTGACTACTTGTTCTGCTGTTTCAATATTAACAATGAAATAAGTCAAACCAATCAAGATTTCAACTACTAATCAAACAATCATTATTAAATGATAATTTCTTAATGATTTGAACACTTTGTCACTTCCTTCTAATATTATTAATTATACTATAACGCTAATATTAAAAACAGTCATTATCTTTTATGCAATATAATTACTATTAAGTTCTTTATTTTATTTTAAACTATTATTTAAAATAAAATAATTTTAATACAAAACAAATAAAAATTGAGTAAGTCTGAAAACTTACTCAATTTTATTATCTTGAATATGGTAGTAATCCCATAAATTGGGCACGTTTTATATTTTTTGCAATCAAACGCTGGTACTTTGGATTAGTACCTGTTGTTCTTGCTGGTAAAATCTTATTATTATTACCCATGAATTTAGTTAATAATTCAGTGTCTTTATAATCAATATAAGTAATATTATTTTTAGTAATATAACAAGACTTTCTTCTTGAAAAATTTCTTGGTTTACCAGTGTTCATGGCTATCCTCCTTTAGTTATTTTAAATCATTAATTATCTCAAATTAAATCTTCTTCATCAAAATCTAATTTTTGAGTATAGTCTTCTTTTTCTTGAAATTGATCTGTGAAATTAATATCAGTACTATAATTAGCGTTTTTAAAAGCATCATCTAAATGAACTTTATTTTCATCTTTTGGTTTTGAATAATTAACATTAACATTATTATTACCACCACTATTTTTCTTACGATTATCTAAAAAAGTAACAGTTTGTGCAACTACTTCGGTAATATATTGTTCCTTTCCTTCTTGATTGGTTGATTTTCTTACTGATAATCTTCCTGAAACTGAAATCAAAGAACCTTTAATTAAATAATTAGTCATATTTTCAGCAACTTTATTTCAAGCTACACATGAAATATAATCAGCTTGATTTTGAATATTATTAACTGCAAGCGTAAAAAAAGTAAAAACTTTTCCTGTTGAAGTTTGATGTAATTTTAAATCACGAGTAATTCTACCAATTAATGTAACAATATTCATTTTTTATCCTCACTTTTGAACTTAAATTTTATTATTTTTTTTGTTCAGTACTTGATACATTATCTGTTGTTTTTGGTTTCATATTTTGATAATTAGTTTTACGATAAGATGATTCAGTACCAGCAATTGGTCTTGGTTTTCTTTCTGTATTTTCTTCACGATTATAAGGAGAATGATTTCCTGTTCTTGTTGAACGAGAGAAAGAACTAGATTCTACCTGACGCTTTGGTTTAAACTTATTAATTTTTTCATTATCTAAATTAATAATTAAATAACGCATTACCTCTAACTGTCTTGTCTTACCTAACGGTCTTGTCTTATTTCAAGCAATACGATCAAAATCAGTGATATTTTTTGCTGAAGTTAATACATCAATAATAAAATAATGACCTTTAACTTTTTTATTAATAGGATAAGCAAATTGTTTAATATAATTTTGTTCTTTTTTAATTTCTCCATTATTTTTAGTTAAAATTTCGCAGAATTCTTTTAGAATTCTTTTTTTATCATCTTCTGGCTTTTGATCATCAACGATGTACATAATTCCATAATTATGCTTTTGCTTTAAATCTTCCAATGTGTGAAGACCTCCTTTTGGACATATGGCTCATAATGAGAGCAAGGAGTAAATATATTAAGCTTGGATTTTTAAATATTTAACTCATACAATATTATAGCGTAATTACCTTTAAAGTAAAGGAAAATTAACAATTTAAAAATAAAATTATTTAGTGAATATCTAAGAAAATAAAATAAGCAAATATTTTCAAAAAAAATAAACAACTTAAAAAACAAATTTGTTGGTAAACATTAAAGTTAAAAAAATGATAATTATTGATAAATTTTATAATTTAATATTTGTATTTGATGAAATTAATTTTAAAAGTATGCATATTAAAAACTAATTGAAGAAATATTGTAAAATAATTATATTAAACAAAATTTAGGAGGTTATTTTATGCAAACTGATTCAAAAAAGAAAGTGATTAAAAAATCAAAAAAAGTAAAAAATCCTAATGTACATAAGCCACCAATAAATGCTTATTTCTTTTTTCTGATAGAACAAAAGTCAGAATTTAAAACAAAATATCCAGATTTAAAACCTGAAGAATTAGTTAAAAAAGTTTATGAAAAATGACTTGAATTGGATATAACTGAAAAAGAAAAATATCAAGCACTAGTTAATGCTGAACAAGAACGATATTTGCTTGCTAAAACCAAAAAAAATAAATAATAAAATTGAGTAAGTTTTCAGACTTACTCAATTTTTATTTGTTTTATTTTAAAATTACTTTAATTTTAATTAAATGTTAGTTATAAACAATGATAAAAGTAGACCACCATAGTTATGGTGGTCTACTCACATTAAAGACTTTTCTTTTTAACAAATCGTTCTTTTTTAAAAAATTTCCAAAATAAACTTCACCTAGAACTTAAATTTTTTATAAATGCTTTCATAAAAAACCAACTCCTTGAAATAAATTTAAATTTAAAATTCCTTATAGGAATGTTTATATTTTAATAAATTTTTAATTATTTTTCAAGTTATTTGAATGAATAAAATATTAATATAAGAATATGAAAAATATGAAAGTAAAATTCAAAAATAAACTTATTTAAAACAACGCTAATTGTTTATTTTTTTCAATACTAACATACAAATTTTTAAATTGTTTGTTTATCAACAAATTTAATTACTTAAAATCAACTTTAAAAATTAAAAAGATTGCAAATGCAATCTTTTTACATTGGTAATGATTTAATTTAGATGCTTTAAAATTATTAACATCAATTTTAACAAATTCATTATCACTTTCTAGTTCTGAATCACTGTTTGTATCATAACCTTCATCTTTAAAAAATTCTAAAGCATCAAAAGCTTTTTCTGGTTTACCGAAAGTTAACTCATCTAAAAATTCTAAAATATTATTATCACTTTTGGCAAATTTAGGATAATTATTAATTATTGGGAGCATACCGATGTTGTCTATAATATTCATTAATTGTCTTTAAATTATAAAGGTAGACGAGAATAATTTAGACTCAATATGCAATTGTATATTTATCTTAACATTTGTAAAGCATAAGTCAACAATAATACTCAATTTTAAAAATCAATTCATATCAAAAATACTTATTATAGTTTACTTTAATAAGTTTTATTTTATTTTTAGTTTTTTTTATAAAATTAAATTTTAATTTATAGTAATTGTACTGCTGTATTTATTTGATAGCATTTAAAGTCAACCATTTTTGTATACATATCAATATTATAAGTTCTACTTCCAATCATATATTTTAAAATTTGTTTAATATTAGTTTCAGTAAAACAACCAATATTTTCAACTAATGCTTGATTTAATATGCCATCTTTTGCATTAATAAAATAACCAACTTTTAATTTTGGATATTTTAATATTAATGAATTTAAAAAATCAATTAATTCATAATATTGACCTTTTGAAAATAAATTTTGTGCATATTCATAATGTAGTTTAGCAATTTTATTTTTTCTTCTTCCTGCCATAATTCCAAGAAATAAAACATGAAAAGCATGAAATTTATCTAAAATAAATTTAGCATTTAAAATTTTAGCAGTTTTTCTAATCCATTTTGCACTATCTCCACAAACTATTAAATTTGCTTGGTCAAAATTTTCAAAATATAAATTACCATATTTTTCAATTAATTTAGCAGTTTTTTCTGCACCAATTTCTGTTTTTGATACTCTTATTTTACATGCAGCTCTTTTATTAATTAATTTTCCATTTTTCTTTTTACCAGTACACATTACTAGTAATCTCATAGAACATTTCTTACAATTTTTATTACTATGTTTATCATTAAACTTAAACTTTCTATGACCATCATCAATATTTACATATAAAACTTGATTTGGTTTTAACTTTATTTTAGGAATATTAATTTTTGGTAATTGAAATTTTTTATATGTTCTATAAACAGTACTACTACTTATTAAATTATTAATAAAAGTATCACAAACATCACGATATCTTTTTCCGTCAGTAAAATATTTTAAGATTTGTTTAATAACATCTGGTGCAAGTTTGCTATACTTTTTAACACCAAGATATACATCTAATAATGAAACATATTCATTTTTTTGTGTTTTTTCATTATAATATACACAGATGCGTCTTTTATAAATTAATAAACCTTTTTTTGATTTTAATTTTCGCTTTCTAAATTTATATGATTTATATATAGACTTATCACATTCATTTCATAATTTCTCATCTATTTTTGCAAATAATTCTTTTGTTTGTTTTAAATTTAATTCATCTTGATTAAAATAGTGTTGTTCTCAATTAAAATGTTTTTGTGAAATTAACATTTTTTATTTCCTTTCTAATTTTGGGTGTTAATAATAATAAATTTTAACTTATATATGTTAACTAAGGAGAAAATATGCCATTCATTAGTAGTTACTTACAATTAAATAAAAAATATGACCTTAATTTTAGTGATAATAATTATGGTTTTAGTTGAGATATTTTTAAAAATTTTGCTGGTGATGAATGAGCAGAATATTTTACTACTAATTGTTTTTATCGTTTTATACCAACAGCACGGGGAACAAGAAAAACTTGAAATTGTTTAGCATTTGATTTATTTATATGCTGTAATTTTAGTGATAGTAGTGTCCAAGAAGTAAGACGATATGAAAATACCCATAGCGAAACTACTATTGGTGCATTAATGAATGTTTGCCAAGTATTATTAGATAAATATGATATTAATTTATTACCTAATAATCCCCATGGTATTAAATGAAAAATTACTAAGGACGGTGGGTGTATTATCTTTCCTAATAATCAACAAATTGACTTTATTGGTTATGCAAATGGTAATAAAATTTTTGGAAAAGAAGCAGGTGGATCAAGTTTTTTAGGTTCACGAACAGATGAAATAATTATGGCAGAAGAAAAAGAAACATTAACAGAAAAACAATTAACATATAGATATGAGCGATTACAAAATTCTATGTTTAGAAGTAATCGTATTAAAGTGTCAAATGAACCAATTAAAGAATGAAATTGAACATTTATTGATAAAAATATATATAGTTCTACTTTTGGAAAATCAATTACTCGCTATTTTTATAAAAGTTTTTTTATTACTTTTACATGTAATCCTTACGATAAATATCATCCATTTTATTTAAAGTACTGTACACCATTTTTACCATTAAATGATAAAATAATGGGTAATCTTAAAAAAGTTGGTAAAGTTTATTATGAAAATAAAGAAATGTTTAGTGGTTTAGGTTTATTTATTGTAAGATTTATTATTCAACCATTTTGAAATAAATTGCCAGAAATTCAAAAAAGAACATTAATAGAAATGAAAAAAAGTAATCCCGATGAATTTAATACTGTTTTTTATGGTTTTGAATTCTTAGATAGTGATGCAACAATTTTTCCATTTCAAAAAACATTAAAATATTGACAAAAATATGATTTAAAACAATTTTATAATCAAGAAAAAGATATGTATAAATTTGATTTTTATAGTGTTGGTATTGATTGAGCAACTGGTCATAAAGACCATACTGTATTTATGGTAGTTGGTTTTAAAGAATATAATAATACTGGTTATTATGATGCTTATATTATTTGTGAATTAGTAGTTACACCAAATGACTTTATTAATGAAAATGAAAAAATTAATGCTTATGTAAATGAAATTTTAGGATTAATGGATAATTTTGAAAATTTTGAACAAGCAATTTATTTTTATGATGATAAAGCAAGAACTGCCATTGATTGATTAAATCAAAAATTAATTGATGAACATAATATTATTCTTATTACCCAAAGTGCGATTAAACATGCTTCAAATCTAAATCAAGAAGCAGGATTAACTAATAGAGTAGTTTGAATGAGAAATATTATGAGTTATGGAAACTTTTATGCTAATAAAGATGATTTACCAAAAACTACGCAATGTCTTGAAGAATTACGTTATGATCAAACCAAAACTAACATTCCAGATAAAAATATGTACCAAGATCCTTATGATGCTCTGTTTTATGCACTATATCCATATAAAAATGTAATTCGTGGTAAAAATAATGCTACTGTGAAAAAAAGTATCTTCACATTTGCGATATAATAAACAAGTAACATATAATTAATAGTATAGGTATCACAAAATAAACGCCTTTAATTTAGGCGTTATTTTGCGTTTAAAAGGCATATTGTAAAAATAATAAAAAATAAGTATACTTTAAAAGTAAAATTAAGGAAAAAGGAGTAATTAAACATGAAAACATGAATAAAAACAAATTTAAGTAAAATAACATTAGCATTAGCACTAACTGGTGCAACAACTGGAACAATAGGATTAATCATGGGGGGGTGCTTACCCATAATATAGGTACTAATGTTAAATATTATTTAGAACCAAATGGAGAAGTAGTATATGGAACAACAACTATTTGATGAAATAAATGAAGTAGTCCAAGTAAAATAAATTTATATTTTGCTAAAATTAAACATCATGATGAAGATATAAAATGAGATGGTATTTATCCGGATGGATATTTTAATGATTAAATTTCAATATTAATATAAGAGATATTTTCATTATATTTATCAAATAAATTAACGTTTTTTAAGTTTATCTCTTGTTTATTAGTAATTAAAATTAATTCATAATTTCCAGCACCGAATATCCCACTAATTTCTACCCGATTTAAGTTATTGATCGGGTTTTCTATTTGTAACTCAAATTCGCTATTATTATCAATTTGTGAAATTTCTTTATAAAATTCTAATTTGGAAAATAATTGAGACTTATTTGAACCATATAAATTTAAAACATTAGCAATTTTAGTTTTATCAATAATTGTTTTTGTAAAGTATTTCCCATATTCACCATTTCCTAATGTTCAATCTGCTGGAATTAATGACGGAATATTATTACTTTCTAATTCATTTGTAATAGATAATCAATTAAATTGATTGTCATCTAATTTAAATAATTCATTTTGACTAATATCATTATTTTTCAGTTTAATGTTATTAGCATCTGTAAAATCAAAATACACAGATTTTAACACTACTTTTGCATCTTTAAATTCTCAAACTTTATCAGATGTAGAATGTATAGGATTTGATTTTAGTTCAAAATAATAAGGTAATAATAATTTATAGTCATCATTTAAACCCTTATTAATTGACATTGTTGAATAAATATTACTAGATAACATAATAATTATTTGTTTAAATATTTGAATTTGTGGTAAAATCACATAATTTGGGTAATCTAATTTTCATTGTTTAAATAAATTAGTTATAACATCTTCTGGTTTTTGTCCTTCAAATTTTGCTCGCATTTTATCTAAATCATTCATATCCTTTGCGACACTTCCTAATGAAGCTCCATCAAAGTTTCTATTATAAGTATAAGTATAAGTTAGCATATCTAATAATACTTTTTGTAAACTATCAACTGTTGGTGCATCTTTAATTTCTAATTCAACATCTTTGAATTTATCATTTGTTGCAACGTTTGGGTAAAAAATAGATACTCCACTATGAAGTTTCCATATTTCTTTATCAATTAATTGTTTTTCTCCTTTTAATGGCCAAGGAAGGGGATCTGATGAATCATCTGAATAACCTAATCAAGCATTAGTTACTCTTGCATTATTAAAAATTTCTTTTCTTGTTTCTTTACCACCACCAATAGCAATTAAATCTAAAACTGATTTTTCTTGTCCAATAAATTGTTTTGCAAGATTTCAAGGTAATATTTGTTCACTAAATCATTGCTCTAATATTCTAACTTTTGGTTGAGTTTCAATAGGCATTGATAATAGTGGAAATGCTATCTTATCTTTAACAAATAACTTTGGGTATACTTCCATATTATCAACTTCACCAAGTACCTTTATATTGCCAAAAATCATGCTTCTAGGGGCTTTAATTTTTAAACCAGTTACTTTGGTATCTTTATCTAACGGTTTTTGTAATTTAATAATGATTGGATAACCATCTCTTGTTTTAAAATCTTTAATTTTAATAATAGTTATACTTTTAGTACTTCTTGTTTTTGGATTTTGATAAGGTTGTGAATAATTATTAATAATATATAAATTATCAATATTATTATCAGTTAATGGTTCATTAATCGATACAGCATATAACTTAAATTGGTTTAATAATTCTATTTCTTGAAAAATTAAATTTTTAATATCAGTCATACTATATTCAATTGTATTATCATTAATATTTGTACTTGCTCTTTGATTTAATTGCATAGTAAAGTCTGATGTTTCAGCAGCAATTGTTTTTAATACTTTATCAATATCAATAAATCCAATTTTAATAGTATTTGCTGAAAATCTTAAACTATTATTTTCATTATTTTTAAATAAACGTGCAATTTCATAAATATAAATTGTTCTTTTTTTAAATTCATCATATGCTCTATTAATATCTGGATCACTAGTAGCACGCATCATATTAGTAAAGTCATAAGGGATATTATCTATTAAATAATCATTTTCTATTTCTGCTTGATTAAGTTTAGTTTGCTTTTGTTTCTGTGGAAACTTGGTTTGTGGTTTGTTGTCTTGGTTGTCCATTGTTCTCTCCTATTAATTGGTTATTTTCGGGATTAAATAATTTTAATTTAACTGTTAAATTATTAATTTCTTGTTCATCATTAATATTAAATGTTTTACTAGTTAATAAATCTTTATCGACACTTACTAATATTTTAATAAATTTAAGAATATCAATATTAAATTGTCATAATTTTTGTTCAATATAATTAATAGTTGAAATATTTACAGCTGTACTTTCGGGAACTGATTGTTGTGCTGATTTCTTTTGACTTGGTATGTGTATACCACAACGTTTAAATATTTCATTAACATTTCAATCGTATATATCAGTTAAGTTTTTACCTTTAAAATTACTACTTGTCATATTAATATTTTCATTTTTTTCATTATTATCACCAGTAGTTTTTCAAATATAGTTTTTAGTAACTAATATTCTTACTGCTTCTTCCATTGAAGATTGAACATTACCATAAGTTTGGTCAAAAATAAACTTCGGTGAGTTTAAAATGCTATCTAAAACAATTTGTTCATAAATAACATCTAGTGCTTTAATTTTATCCATTACTTTATCACAATCTGCTAACTCATTGGCTTTATTTCTCATAATTGCTATTGGTATATAATTAATGTTTAATGTTTGTTCTTGTGATAAATTAGGATTATTAATGTATGATTTAAAATCTAATTTAGTTTGTTTTTTAGTATCATTAATACTATAAATTGCACGATTAATTGTTACTTGTTTATTATTTAATGTATAAACTTCAAATAATCTTACTGTTTGTGCATTTTGTTCATAATTATCATAAAAAATAGTACATTCAATTAATTTACCAGTAATATCATAAACTCTTTGTTGGATATCTACTATTTGAAAATATAAATTATCATTAGCAATATAAATTAAATAACCACTAATTCCTAATTTACTTAATTTAAAAATAGAATTTCAATTTTTACGATAAAATTCTTGTTGAATTAAATATTGTTTAATAGTTTCATTATTAATATCTAGTGGAGCATTATATAAATTAGCATTATTTTCTGCTACAAAATCAGTAAAATAAGTTTCATGGTTAAAATCATTAAAACCAAAATAATTTAAAATTGAAGCATGAGTACTTTTATTTTTATTAGTTAAAAATTTTAATTTTTCACTTTGATTATCACTAATATTTGTTTTATCTTTTCTTTTTCAAAAAGGTTGCATAAGTATTTTCCTTTCTAAAATATTTGATTAATTTTTAATATTATTTTTATAATAATAAATATAATTAAACTGCTGCTGCTGTTGATAATATAACTCCTATTAAACCTAAAATAATTTTTATAATTTTAAAAAACATAATCTTATTCCTGTAATTCTTGTAATTTTCATAAATAACCCTGATCTGTTATTAATTTTATAAAATTATTATTTGCAATATTAATAGATGAAGTTCTTCGTAAACTTGGAAGAAAACATACTCAATATGATAATGAAGTTTCTTGTCAAAATATTTCTATTGTTTGCATTGGGTATTTACCCATATTACTATTACTTACATTATTAAGGTCATAAAATATTTTATAATAAGTATTTGGTTTTAATTTATAAGAAATAGTTGTACCTAATGATATTGCTACATCTTTTCATTTTGGACATGGACAAGGAGTTGGTGGATTTTCTTTTAATTCAATATCTCAATTATTTTCATCTATTTCATTAGTTTTTAAACTTTTTGAATTAATTTTGAAAGGTTTAATTATATTTACTTTAACAGTATTTTGTAATTCTTCTAATGAAAATATATTTCCATATTTTTGATTACCACCAGTCATAATTAAAGAAAAATTATGATTAATAACTTTTAAACTTAAAGTTACTTCTTCATTTTCAATTTTTCCTATTGTAAGAAAAAAAGTATCATTATATCCACCAAGAAACCCACCAGTTTTAAATTCTACTTTAATTTTTGTAGTAACTTGATTAAATGGTGGTTTTTCTCATGTTATATATGTTCTATATAATTTATAAAAACCAAGTTGAAAATCACCATATTCTCTATTACTTATACTTTTTCCTATTATAGTTCAATTTTCTTTATCTTGTTTTTTATCTAATAATTCATTCATACCACCAACAATAGTTTTATCAGTAGTTAATAAATCAGGATTATCTGTACCAAGAGCATTTGCCATAAAAGCAAACTTAAATTGACTACTATCAACTTTATTTTTAAGTTTTTCATCAACTTCTGGTTTTGTATAATAATTATCTAAATTAGGTGGTTCATTTCCACCAGTAGCACTAATAACATTAGTATCACTAATATGAATATTTTCACCAGCAATTAATTTATCTTGTTTTTTACTTATTTTTTCATCAATAAATTTATGAACATATTTAACAGGGGGTATATCTTTATCACCAGTAAAAGGTATAGTTCCAAAATCAATATATTCAAAAGCACCCCATTGATTTTCTCTTACATATTTTAATTTATCTTGCTTCTTATCTATATTAGTTTTATTTTCATTAATTGCTGGAACAATTTGTTTAACAGTTGTTTGTAAATTATTATCATTTATATTTTGTTTTTTATCTAATAAGTCATTAGTTTCTTGTTTTGTATAATAATCATGCTCAGTACTATCTTCTGCTATAAATTCAGTTGGTGTGCCTTTTCCAATATATTGATATAATGTAACAGAAATAGGTTGATAATTAATATCATTAGAAGTTACAGTAATATCATTTCATTCCTTAGTGAATAATAATTGAATTTTAACATTATCATTTACAATTAATTCATCTAATTTAATACTTGTTTGTATTGTTTTATTAATTTCACCACCTAAATTAAATATAGTTTTTTTATTACTATATATATAATTATCAGTAGGATTAGTAGTGGATTGATAACTATAACCTCATATTGCTAAATATATTTTTCCAAATTCATTACTAGGAATAAAAGAAGACATTTTCTTTCATAAAGGACTAGTTGCAATATTAAATCAATTATTTTTAATATCATCAATATTTTCATTTGTTTTAATTAATTCACTATTTAATTTTGTAATTTCATTTTCATTGGTAGTAATTCGTTTTTGTTGTTTAGCAGAAAAGTCAGCAGTTGCAGCATGGGTAAAATCACCAATTTGGGGATTATTTTGTAAAGCTTCGGGTGGTAATGTCCCAATTTCATCAGGTCAATCTAAAATCATTGTTTCAGTTTTTGGATCATATTCAGTTGCGACATAACCTTTATTAACAAACTTACTAACAGGACCCCTATATATCTCATTTTCATTATCATCAACTAAATCATCATATAATTTCATTTGTTTTAATAATGTAAATGCTTTTTGTTCTTTAATTAATTCATCAACTTGATTTTTTGTATAAAATGCTTTTAAGTCAATTTTGTCAACATCTAATTCATCTTCACTATAATTTAAAAATACTTGTTTTAATTCAGTTAATCTTGCTCATATTTTCATTCTACTAGGTGCTAAGTCTCAAACATTAATACTAGGAATACTATTTGCACTAAATGATGTACCATTATTGAATTGAATAGTAGCATCAACATTAAACTCAATTGGTGTACGATTAAATACTCAATGTTCAACACAAACATACACCATATCTCTTAATGTTTCTTTAATTAATTCATCTTTAAAATTATCAAAAGGAAATTTAGATAAAATAAAATCAAGATAAGCATTAATATCATTTTGAGCTCTAATAGCAAAAGTTTTAAATCAATCATTAACATTTGGTCATGTATTTATATATTGTTGTGGAGTTTCGATAATTTTTCCAGTTAATGGATATCAGTTATTATAATTTTCAAGACTGACATCAGTTCAAAGTTTATTAATCATAATTTATCATTCCTTAAAAAATGCTTTTTTATAATGCTTAGTTTTTGTTTTAGTTTTTCTATGTGATATATGGATAATTTCTTTTTGTAATTTTTTCTTACCTTTTTCTACAACTTGACTATATGCAAATTTTTCTAAATGATGTAATAATCCTGTACCAAATAAAGTATTAACTGAAAATTTTAAACCAACATTTTTAAATGATTTATTAATATTTTCAATAGGATTATTAATAACATTAATTACTTTATGATAGGTTCTTATTGTCCTAAAAATTTCTCTATAAACTTTAAAACTATCTCTAATTATTTGTTGAACAACTGGTGGAGCAAATGCAATTGCTTTTAATCATTTATTACGACTAACTCCATAACCAATGTATCAACCACTATATCAGCGATATCAATGGAATGGATGTATTTGCGTAACAAAAGTTTCTGCTTTAAGAATACTATCAATAACTGTAATTGGTTTATACCTAGGATTACGATGATAAATAGTAATTGCACATTTACTTAATGATAAAGGTTGAATTTTGCAACCGATAAATACAGGTGAATTTAATGGAATTAATTGTGCATGTTTAATTGCTTTTTTCTCTGCATTAGTAAATAAATCTGTTGCTTTTTCTTTTAATTTATTAATTTTTTCCATTACCTTTTTTTCTAAATTTTCAAATTTTTCTTGTAATTTATAAATACTTTCTCGTAATTTTTCAAAATATGGAGTATCTTTTCAAAATTTATTTAAACCTTTTTTTAAATAAAATCTAATATCAAAATATTTAAAAGTTTGATTTGCTTTTAAAACAATTTTATGAATTGCACTATTTTTAAAATTAAACTTAATAGCATTGGCACGAATTTTTTGTAAATCTAAAATTAAAGATTTACCATATCTATTTTCTGCATGGATGGTATGAACTAAATTTAATCAATCATGTTGGTTCATTGTTAATACTGCTTTTAACTCAGTATTATATTTTTTTAAAAAGTTATTTGCTTTTTCAATATCTTTAATCTTAAACTTTGGAGTTAATTGTGGACTTAATTTTATTAATGTATTTTGTAATAATAAATAATCTTTTAACTCTTGTGCTTCTAATTTTTTAAAATTATTTTTAAATTCTCTTTCAGCAACATAACCTAAATTTTGGATTATTGTTTCACGATTAGGAGCAAAACTATAATTAAATAAATAACGTTTATTACCAATAATTTTATCTGTTAAAATTTCTTTGCCACTTACTTGACTAATTATTTCTTGTAAATTTTTTGCTTCTTTAACACCAATTTGTTCTAATGTTTTAGTTTTTTTGTGCTAATTTAATAAATTTAGTTGTACGATAACCACGACTAATTTTATTAAGTCCAGCAAATGCTGGTAATATATTAAAAAAAGTATTTAATGGTGTTATATTTCCTTTTAAATAATCATAAACTTGATTAATAGTAAAATCGGTTATTGCATAAATACCATAATTAATAGTACTTGCAATAAAATCACTTGCACCTAATCCAAGTGCTATGCTTCCACTTAAACCACCAGTAAAAGGAGCAAGTGCTACTGCTATTACTTGGACACCAATCATTTCTAAAATTTCTCATCAAAAACTTTTATTTTCTTGTTGTTTACTAATTCTAGTATGTTTTGGTTTATTGATATTTAAAAGTATTGCTGTACTAGTTGTACCAATTGGCATGATTAAATTTCCTTAATTATTGAAGCGTTATTTTAATTGGACTTGTTGAACCTTTATAATTTGGATCATTTACATTTGCTCTAATTGCTACATATAAATCACCAGTTTTTTGTTTATTATTACTAATAATGTTCTTACCTTGCTCATCACTAAAATATTTAATAGTTGGATTTTCCAAACTTGGATTTAAACTATTAATTTCTTTTGCATATAAAATATTTGCATCTAATTCTTTATTAGTTTTATTTGTTTTTGCAGCATTATTTATTGTTAACGTTGTAATTTTAGATTTTAAATCATTTTTTACTTCACTTTTAATTACTCCACATAACATTCAACGTGATGTTGTTTCTTTTTTTGACATATAAGGAATTGATTGCCCAAATACTTCACCACCAACTAAATAAGTTCTACCAACTTTACCATCTGCAACTTGTTGTAAATAAATAACTGTATTTTGTAACATATATCTTTTCATTGCTTTTGGAGTTGCTAAAATAAAATTCATTATTTCATCTTCATTTTTATCATTTGTAAATGTCATATAATCATCTAATACAATTTGACATAATACACCTTTTACATATAAGTCATTTCCATTTAAACGTAATTGTTGTGCTAATTCATTATCAGTAATTATTCCTTTATTATCTGCTAAATAAACTAAACTATCATAAAGATTATTAGTAATAAAAAATTTACAATTTGTACTATTTCGTAATTGAAATAAAGTATTTCATGCCGATAACATTGCTTTTAAATATCCAATTGGTGTTGGATCAGTTATTGTTACTTTTGTAGCAAATTGAGAAATTATGTTAGTATCATCATTTGCTAATTTATCTGTTAAATCATTAGCAACTTCATATTGCATACTGTCTAATAAATTTTGACCATTTTCAGCATTTAAGTCAATATTTGCAATAGTTTCACCAGCAAGATATGATTTTTCAATTATTTTTTCAATTTTATCAGTAGTAGCATACCCAACATCATATCTTTGACTTTTGTCATCTCATGAAATAACTTTAACTTTTGGGTCTTTTGGTAATTTAATAATAAATTCAATTTTTGTAGAGTTAGTCATTTCAATTGGAAAAAAGTTTGCTCATGGTGAATTTGATTGTTTAAAAAATTCAATGAATTCTGGTGCTTCAACTAATTTTTCTGTATTATTTAAGTTTGTTTGAATATTTACTGCCATTTTAAACTTCCTTTTCTATAAATAATTTTTCTTTTTATAATCCAATAATGGATTAATTTTAATTGGTATTTGATTTGTTAATATAGTTTCTTGTTTACCACCTGTATTAATTGGTTCTTTAAACAATGGTTGTTCTTTAATAATTTTTTTAATAGTATCTTCTATTTTTGAATTTTCTATATTATTTGTTTTAAATTTTAAATAATCATAAAATTCACTTTTAACTTGATATTTTTTAAATATATTAATTATTTCTTTTTCTTTTATTTCTTGATTAAGTTTATTTAATTTATTTTCTGCTTCATTAACTTTATTTTCTATTTCTTGTGAAACATCATTTTCAGTTAAAGTTTGCGTTGTTTGTTGTACATTAGTTTCATTTTCTAACATTTACAGCACCCCATTATTTAATTTCTTTATTAATTTTTTCATTAAGTTTTGCTAATTTTTTTTGATGTTTGATAATTTTATTATTTGCTCTAACATGTTTTGGAGTTGTAATAAATCGTTTTAATAAAACAATAATTTCTCGACAAAGTAATATACCAGTACTAATTCCAATTGTTTCAAGTGCTTTTAAAAAATCTTTCATTTTTATATTTTCCTTTCTTTTTATAAGTGATAATAATTTTCAGCAAATGATAATTGTGCATTAATATTAACTTCACTCATATCACTACCATAACTATTAATACTTACATTATCATTAATAAGATTTGCAGTTTCATTAGTGAATACTGTTTCTTGCATTTCAGTATTATTATGTACTGTTTCCATAGGTAATAAATTATGAATAATTTCACTTATTCCTGCAATAATTGTAGGAATAGCATAAGCATTATTAAAATCATTATTAATACCCATAGCAACACCACTACTAATCAAGCAACCACCAGTTGCCATATTTGCTATTTTTCTAATAGTTTCAAATCTATTAGGTATTAATTCAGTTAAACCACTAATAAGATTTGAAACACCATAAGCATTTAAACTAATAAAAGTATCTCAATCCATTAAATTATTAGGATTATTATTTATGCTTAATAATGGTCATGGTGGTATTTCAGTAGTAGTTGTACTTGTAGTAGTTATAGGCATAGGTGTTGTAGTGGGTTCTATTGGATTAATATTATTTTCTGTTCATTTACTATAATTTGCTAAACCAATTGTTCCTAATCCTAATAATATTTTTTTACTACTATTAATTACTTTTGTTTTAGTATTTGGCATTTGATTTAAGTTTCATATATCTAAACCTAATTTTTTACCAAATAATAAACTATTAATTGAACCTAATATGGGATTACTAATTACTTGACCATAATAAGCACTTGTACCTATCATTGCACAAATAGGACTAATTCCAATTCTTATTAATTTTAATAAAGTATAATTATTTGATTGTACAATTAAATCATTTGGCATTTTCATCTACTCTTTCTAAATTTTCTATTTTTTTAATTCAAACTTTTACTCAACCTTGATAAACATCATTATCACCAACTATTAATGCAACATTATCTTCGGGGTCAGAAATAATTATATGTTGTGACTTAACATTAGGATATTTCATTAATATAATTGCTCTAATATCATTATGAGTACGAAGTGCTTGTGGTGAAGGTGATAATATTTCAATTTCATCTTTATCACCAAATAAAGTAGGTAATATAATCATTATTTATTCTCCTTATTTTTAGTTAAATTATTAGAAATATAATATCAACCCATTAATAAAGTTTCTTTATTACCAAATGTTAAATTAGAAAGATTTCAATCTTCTTTAAAAACTAAATCATCTGCTAATTTATCTGTTAAATCTGTATTTCAATAATCTTCATAGTATCAATCTTGTCATTTTTTTCTATCAACTAAAATATTTTTTATGTATGGTTTAAACTCTTTTACATTACTTGTAAATGTATTTTTTAAACTATAAATAAGATTATGATCACTGTGTGTATAAAACTGCTTATCCCATATTAACTGTGTTATATTTAAAAATCTATCACTAACTAAATTATTTATTATTAATTCATGTTCTTGATTATATAACTTAATTATAGTTGGTATTCATTCATTAAGAGTCCTTATATTTCTTCATAGAATAATATTTATTTCATCATTATAATCTGATAATGTCACTATTCATGTTTTCATTATTTACATTCCTTATTTTCCTTATTTTTTGTTAAATTATTAACTATTTTTTTTAAACATTTCATACATCAATTTTTAGTTAATCAAATTCTTTTATTACAATATTTACATTTATTCATTTTTACTCTTTTCATTTTTTAAATCATTTAACATTAATTGAACAAAATGCACGATTTTTAGGAATATTTAAAGTATTAAAGATTTGACCACTTACTATAATTTCATCGTTTTTGTTTAATAAAATACATCGTTTATAAAATTTTGGGTTATTAAAAATTAAAGTAACATAGTTTAAACCATTCCATTGTCCACGAACACTATAATATAATTGTTTATTACCTTTTTCATGATATTTTGCTTCAATAGTGTTACTAAGTTTTACTGTTAATTTAACATAATTTGCTTTATCTTTCATTTTTAAAATTCCTTAAATAATATTGAATATGCTTATATGCATCTTCTTCATGTTTTGTTAATTTTATATTTCCTTTATAATTTTCTATTTTGTTTTTATTTTTTGGATGGTTTTCTAGATAATCTCATTTCATAACATCTTGTACTAAAACCATTAATGCACCAATAATTTTAGGAGTTGCTAATGGATTAGTTAATAATTGTTTTGAACTTAAAAAGAAATTTTCTACAATAACTAATATTTTTTTATTAATAAATTGTTTTTTAATTTTTAAAAAGCATTCTTTAAATAGATTTTTACTTTCTAAAACAGTTTTAGTTTTAAATGTTTCATTAAAAATAATATTATTAGTTTCATTTGAATATATAATAATTCCATTATTACCAATCCCAGCGGGGTCAATACCAATAATTAAGTCATATTTCATAGTACTAATTAATTCTTTATTATTTTTGCTGTTTGTTTAAGGTATTTAGGTAATTTATCATAGCAACTATTACATATTAGATAAGGTATAGACCAATTTTTATATTTAATAGTTTTAGTTGAGATATTAATACAATCTTTTCAAACTTTATTAATACAAACTTTTAATTTACATTTTTGATTTTTATTAATCTTCATTATTATCCTTAATTTGTTTTTTATTATAAATTATTGCAATTCCTAATAATAAACCTATAAGATTTAAAGTAATAAATAAAAATACAATTCCAATTGCATTATTATCATTACACATATATAACCCCATAGTTGTTAATATTATTCATGCAAAAATTCCTATTATTATTAATAATATGATTGTTCCAATACTCATTAATACTTCCTTTTTTTTATCAATATATCCTGTTGCTTTTAGCATAAAGGATATATATTTTTGTTTTTTTTATTATTAATACTATTAGTTATATTTTTCTAAGAAAAATGGGCTCGAAATAAATTATAAAATTTTAAAAAACATTGAGGCATTCGATTCAATATTTATTTAATTTATGTTAAATAAATTAATATTTTAATTGAACCGGCACCGCTCAATTTTTTTTACAAGTTTTAAATTTATTTTCTCGCCCAAAAAAATTTTTCAAAAAAAATAAAAAATAAAACCAACACTTGCTGACTGGGTAGTGGCAAGGTTGGTTAAATAAAAAATAGAATTAATATAGTAGGTTCCCTAGTAGGTCTATATATACTAGTTTCCAATTCGCTCCCACCCCAAGAATTACCATTATTTAATGGTTAGTATATTTTATTAGGTATCACTCCACTTATTATTTATCCATGCAAGTCCACATGTTCTAGCTACTATTTTTAACAACTGTGTTGTAGTTCACTGTTTTAGTTCCCTAACACGTGTTGATAATAGCGTTAAAGAGGATTATTAAAAATTTTAAAATTTTACAATTACAAAAAAAGACAAGATTTTTATTCTCGTCTTTGTTAATAATTTTTTATATAAATTAGAAATGAGAGTTTAAGTGAAAAGGGGTAATTATATATTAATAGACATCTTCGCCATGCTCCCATTATAATAATAAATATAATTAAACCTGCTGCTGCTGTTGATAATATAACTCCTATTAAACCTAAAATAATTTTTATAATTTTAAAAAACATAATCTTATTCCTGTAATTCTTGTAATTTTCATAAATAACCCTGATCTGTTATTAATTTTATAAAATTATTATTTGCAATATTAATAGATGAAGTTCTTCGTAAACTTGGAAGAAAACATACTCAATATGATAATGAAGTTTCTTGTCAAAATATTTCTATTGTTTGCATTGGGTATTTACCCATATTACTATTACTTACATTATTAAGGTCATAAAATATTTTATAATAAGTATTTGGTTTTAATTTATAAGAAATAGTTGTACCTAATGATATTGCTACATCTTTTCATTTTGGACATTGACAATGAGTTGTTGGATTTTCTTTTAATTCAATATCTCAATTATTTTCATCTATTTCATTAGTTTTTAAACTTTTTGAATTAATTTTGAAAGGTTTAATTATATTAACTTTAACAGTATTTTGTAATTCTTCTAATGAAAATATATTTCCATATTTTTGATTACCACCAGTCATAATTAAAGAATAATTATGATTAATAACTTTTAAACTTAAAGTTACTTCTTCATTATCAATTTTTCCTATTGTAAGAAAAAAAGTATCATTATATCCACCAAGAAACCCACCAGTTTTAAATTCTACTTTAATTTTTGTATTAACTTGATTAAATGGTGGTTTTTCTCATGTTATATATGTTCTATACAATTTATAAAAATCAAGTTGAAAATTACCATATTCTCTATTACTTATACTTTTTCCTATTATAGTTCAATTTTCTTTATCTTGTTTTTTATCTTCATTATCTTTTAATTCATTAATAGCACCAACAATAGTTTTATCATTAGTAATTAATTCAGGGTATTTATTTGTTGAAATAATTTTAGTTGGAACAGAATTACCCACATTATCTAAAACTAATATTCTATTATCACTAAGAATAGTATCTGATGAATTTTCTAATTTATCTTGTTTTTTATCTATATTAGTTTTGTTTTCATTAATAGCACCAACAATAGTTTTATTATTAGTATTTAATTTTTGATATTGATTATTATATGCAACATTATTTGAAATTTGTGTATTATTACCAGAGAAAATAGAAATTGTATTATTTTTATTTATATTAACATCATCACTATTTTTTAATTTATCTTGTTTTTTATCAATATTACTTTTATTTTCATTAATTGCTGGAACAATTTGTTTAACAGTTGTTTGTAAATTATTATCATCTATATTTTGTTTTTTATCTAATAATTCATTAGTTTCTTGTTTTGTATAATAATCATGCTCAGTACTATCTTCTGCTATAAATTCAGTTGGTGTGCCAGTTCCTTGATATTGATATATATTATAAATTATTGGTTCATAGTTTTTTGTCATACTCTCAACAGTAAATTTCTTTAAATTAAAATCAAATCATAATATTACTTCATCAATATCAACATCAATATTTTCAATTACTATATGATTTTGTTTGGTAGAACCACTAACCCTTACATTAGTTTTTGTTAATTTATTAACACTAGTGAAAATTTGATTACTATCCATAAATGTATATATTCAATCAATGATATATCATTGATTTACTATAATTTCTTCATTATTAATTTTTTTTCATAAAGGACTAGTTGCAATATTAAATCAATTATTTTTAATATCATTAATATTTTCATTAGTTTTAATTAATTCACTATTTAATTTTATAATTTCATTTTCATTACTGGTAATTCGTTTTTGTTGTTTAGCAGAAAAGTCAGCAGTTGCAGCATGAGTAAAATCACCAATTTGGGGATTATTTTGTAATGCTTCTGGTGGTAATGTTCCAATTTCATCAGGTCAATCTAAAATCATTGTTTCAGTTTCTTTATCATATTCAGTTGCGACATAACCTTTATTAACAAACTTACTAACAGGACCCCTATATATCTCATCTACATTATCATCAACTAAATCATCATATAATTTCATTTGTTTTGATAAGGTAAATGCTTTTTGTTCTTTAATTAATTCATCAACTTGATTTTTTGTATAAAATGCTTGTAAGTCAATTTTGTCAACATCTAATTCATCTTCACTATAATTTAAAAATACTTGTTTTAATTCAGTTAATCTTGCTCATATTTTCATTCTACTTGGTGCTAAATCTCAAACATTAATACTAGGAATGCTATTTGCACTAAATGAGGTACCATTATTGAATTGAATAGTAGCATCAACATTAAACTCAATTGGTGTACGATTAAATACTCAATGTTCAACACAAACATACACCATATCTCTTAATGTTTCTTTAATTAATTCATCTTTAAAACTATCAAAAGGAAATTTAGATAAAATAAAATCAAGATAAGCATTAATATCATTTTGAGCACGAATCGCAAAAGTTGTAAATCAATCATTAACATTAGGTCATGTATTGATATATTGCTGTGGAGTTTCGATAATTTTTCCAGTTAATGGATATCAGTTATTATAATTTTCTAGACTGACATCAGTTCAAAGTTTATTAATCATAATTTATCATTCCTTAAAAAATGCTTTTTTATAATGCTTAGTTTTTGTTTTAGTTTTTCTATGTGCTATATGGATAATTTCTTTTTGTAATTTTTTCTTACCTTTTGCTACAACTTGACTATATGCAAATTTTTCTAAATGATGTAATAGTCCAGTACCAAATAATGTATTAACTGAAAATTTTAAACCAACACTTTTAAATGATTTATTAATATTTTCAATAGGATTATTAATAACATTCACTACTTTATGATAGGTTCTTATTGTCCTAAAAATTTCTCGATATACTTTAAAACTATCTCTAATTACTTGTTGAACAACTGGTGGAGCAAATGCAATTGCTTTTAATCATTTATTACGACTAACTCCATAACCAATGTATCAACCACTATATCAGCGATATCAATGGAATGGATGTATTTGCGTAACAAAAGTTTCTGCTTTAAGAATACTATCAATAACTGTAATTGGTTTATACCTAGGATTACGATGATAAATAGTAATTGCACATTTACTTAATGATAAAGATTGAATTTTGCAACCAATAAATACAGGTGAATTTAATGGAATTAATTGTGCATGTTTAATTGCTTTTTTCTCTGCACTAGTAAATAAAGCTGTTGCTTTTTCTTTTAATTTATTAATTTTTTCCATTACCTTTTTTTCTAAATTTTCAAATTTTTCTTGTAATTTATAGATACTTTCTCGTAATTTTTCAAAATATGGAGTATCTTTTCAAAATTTATTTAAACCTTTTTTTAAATAAAATCTAATATCAAAATATTTAAAAGTTTGATTTGCTTTTAAAACAATTTTATGAATTGCACTATTTTTAAAATTAAACTTAATAGCATTGGCACGAATTTTTTGTAAATCTAAAATTAAAGATTTACCATATCTATTTTCTGCATGGATGGTATGAACTAAATTTAATCAATCATGTTGGTTCATTGTTAATACTGCTTTTAACTCAATATTATATTTTTTTAAAAAGTTATTTGCTTTTTCAATATCTTTAATCTTAAACTTTGGAGTTAATTGTGGACTTAATTTTATTAATGTATTTTGTAATAATAAATAATCTTTTAACTCTTGTGCTTCTAATTTTTTAAAATTATTTTTAAATTCTCTTTTTGCAACATAACCTAAATTTTGGATTATTGTTTCACGATTAGGAGCAAAACTATAATTAAATAAATAACGTTTATTACCAATAATTTTATCTGTTAAAATTTCTTTGCCACTTACTTGACTAATTATTTCTTGTAAGTTTTTTGCTTCTTTAACACCAATTTGTTTTAATGTTTTAGTTTTTTGTGCTAGTTTAATAAATTTAGTTGTCCGATAACCACGACTTATTTTATTAAGTCCAGCAAATGCTGGTAATACATTAAAAAAAGTATTTAATGGTGTTACATTTCCTTTTAAATAATCATAAACTTGATTAATAGTAAAATCAGTTAAAAACTCGACACCAACAGCACTAATACTAGCAATTAAATCACTTGCCCCTAATCCAAGTGCTATGCTTTCACTTAAACCACCAGTAAAAGGAGCAAGTGCTACTGCTATTACTTGGACACCAATCATTTCTAAAATTTCTCATCAAAAACTTTTATTTTCTTGTTGTTTACTAATTCTAGTATGTTTTGGTTTATTGATATTGAAAAGTATTGCTGTACTAGTTGTACCAATTGCCATGATTAAATTTCCTTAATTATTGAAGCGTTATTTTAATTGGACTTGTTGCACCTTTATAATTTGGATCATTTACATTTGCTCTAATCACTACATATAAATCACCAGTTTTTTGTTTATTATTACTAATAATGTTTTTAGCTTGCTCATCACTAAAATATTTAATAGTTGGATTTTCCAAACTTGGATTTAAACTATTAATTTCTTTTGCATATAAAATATTTGCGTCTAATTCTTTATTAGTTTTATTTGTTTTCGCAGTAGCATTATTTATTGTTAACGTTGTAATTTTAGATTTTAAATCATTTTTTACTTCACTTTTAATTACTCCACATAACATTCAACGTGATGTTGTTTCTTTTTTTGACATATAAGGAATTGATTGCCCAAATACTTCACCACCAACTAAATAAGTTCTACCAACTTTACCATCTGCCACTTGTTGTAAATAAATAACTGTATTTTGTAACATATATCTTTTCATTGCTTTTGGCGTTGCTAAAATAAAATTCATTATTTCATCTTCATTTTTATCATTGGTAAATGTCATATAATCATCTAATACTATTTGACATAATACACCTTTGACATATAAATCATTGCCATTTAAACGTAATTGTTGTGCTAATTCATTATCAGTAATTATTCCTTTATTATCTGCTAAATAAACTAAACTATCATAAAGATTATTAGTAATAAAAAATTTACAATTTGCACTATTTCGTAATTGAAATAAAGTATTTCATGCCGATAACATTGCTTTTAAATATCCTACTGGTGTTGGGTCAGTTATTGTTACTTTTGTAGCAAATTGCGAGATTATATTAGTATCATCATTTGCTAATTTATCTGTTAAATCATTAGCAACTTCATATTGCATACTGTCTAATAAATTTTGACCATTTTCAGCATTTAAGTCAATATTGGCAATAGTTTCACCAGCAAGATATGATTTTTCAATTATTTTTTCAATTTTATCAGTAGTAACATACCCAACATCATATCTTTTACTTTTGTCATCTCATGGAATAACTTTAACTTTTGGGTCTTTTGGTAATTTAATAATAAATTCAATTTTTGTAGAATTAGTCATTGCAATTGGAAAAAAGTTTGCTCATGGACTATTTGATTGTTTAAAAAATTCAATGAATTCTGGTGCTTCAACTAATTTTTCGGTATTATTTAAGTTTGTTTGAATATTAATTGGCATTTTGTATAATTTCCTTTACTTATAATTTATTTTTCTTTTTATAATCCAATAATGGATTAATTTTTATTGATGTTTGATTTGTTAAGATAGTTTCTTGGTTACCACCGGTATTAATTGGTTCTTTAAACAATGGTTGTTCTTTAATAATTTTTTTAATAGTATCTTCGATTTTTGAATTTTCTATCTTATTTGTTTTAAATTTTAAATAATCATAAAATTCACTTTTAACTTGATATTTTTTAAATATATTAATTATTTCTTTTTCTTTTATTTCTTGATTAAGTTTATTTAATTTATTTTCTGCTTCATTAACTTTAGTTTCTATTGCTTGTGAAACATCATTTTCAGTTACAGTTGGCGTTGTTTGTTGTCCATTAGTTTCATTTTCTAACATTTAACATTCTCCTAATCTTATCCCAATAATCAATCTTTAACTAATTGTGGCATTTCATTTATTAATTTTTTATAATCATTAACTGCATTTTCTAATATATCAATATCAGAAAATTTAAAACAATATTCAATATCTAAATCAAAATCTCTATCAATTTTGATATCATATTTTCTATATTTTTCATTAAATTCATTTTTTGTCATTTTATTTTTCTCCTTTATTACTTATTTTCTTTATTAATTTTTTCATTAAGTTTTGCTAATTTTTTTTGATGTTTGATAATTTTATTATTTGCTCTAACATGCTTTGGAGTTGTAATAAATCGTTTTAATAAAACAATAATTTCTCGACAAAGTAATGTTCCTACACTTGTTCCAATAATAATTAATTCATGGATAAATTCTTTCATTTCCATATTTTCCTTTCTTTTTATAAGTGATAATAATTTTCAGCAAATGATAATTGTGCATTAATATTAACTTCACTCATATCACTACCATAACTATTAATACTTACATTATCATTAATAAGATTTGCAGTTTCATTAGTGAATACTGTTTCTTGCATTTCAGTATTATTATGTACTGTTTCCATAGGTAATAAATTATGAATAATTTCACTTATTCCTGCAATAATTGTAGGAATAGCATAAGCATTATTAAAATCATTATTTATCCCCATTGCTACACCACTACTTATTAAACATCCACCAGTTGCCATATTTGCTATTTTTCTTATATTTTGAAATCTATTAGGTATTAATTCAGTTAAACCACTAATAAGATTTGAAACACCATAAGCATTTAATGAAATATAAGTATCTCAATCTATTAAATTATTAGGATTATTATTTATACTTAATAATGGTCATGGGGGCATTTCTGTAGTTGTTGTAGTTGTGCTTGTAGTAGTAGGAATTATTGTTGTCGTTGGTTCTATTGGATTAATATTATTTTCTGTTCATTTACTATAATTTGCTAAACCAATTGTTCCTAATCCTAATAATATTTTTTTACTACTATTAATTACTTTTGTTTTATTACTTGGTCTTTGATTTAAGTTTCATATATCTAAACCTAATTTTTTACCAAATAATAAACTATTAATTGAACCTAATATTGGATTACCTATTAATTGACCATAATAAGCACTTGTACCTATCATTGCACAAATAGGACTAATTCCAGTTCTTATTAATTTAGTTAAAGTATAATTTGATTGTGTATTTTCTATATTTGGCATAATTTACTTCCTTTAATTTTCTATTTTTTTAATTCAAACTTTTACTCAACCTTGATAAACATCATTATCACCAACTATTAATGCAACATTATCTTCGGGGTCAGAAATAATTATATGTTGTGATTTAACATTAGGATATTTCATTAAGATAATTGCTCTAATATCATTATGAGTACGAAGTGCTTGTGGTGATGGTGATAATATTTCAATTTCATCTTTATCACCAAATAAAGTAGGTAATATAATCATTAATGAAATTCTCCGTTTTCTATTTTTTCAAATATAGTATCGAAAACATATAAAGTTTCTGTTGTTAATTTTTGATTCTTTGGTAATTTATTAAAATATTTAATTAATTTTTCTTTATTAATACAATCTTTATGCCTTGATTTATTAATTTGATCAACTTTAATTCTATGTTCAGTACAATATGCTCTTCCATATTCATCTTGTTTCTCTTCTGTTTTATTACTACATTTTCAAGTTACACTACCATTTGCGTTAACTCGTTCTGTTCAATCACAATAGTTCATTATTTATTCTCCTTTTTATGAGTTTTAGTATGTTTAATATTTTCTTCATCACCTATCATTATTTTTCCACAATAGGTACAACAATATTTTGTTCAATATCCCATAATTATTTATTTTCCTTTTTTCCTAATTCTGTCTCTAAATCATCAATTCAGTCATTAATCATGTTTTGAACAGTATTATAATTACCATTTTCAAGATGTTCACGTATTGTATATAAAATCTTTAAATCTAATGACTGACTATCCCAGCGTTGTGTTACTTCTTTTACATCAACAGTTATTTTTTTCATTATTTACATTCCTTATTTTCCTTATTTTTTGTTAAATTATTAACTATTTTTTTTAAACATTTGATACATCAATTTTTAGTTAATCAAATTCTTTTATTACAATATTTACATTTATTCATTTTTACTCTTTTCATTTTTTAAATCATTTAACATTAATTGAACAAAATGCACGATTTTTAGGAATATTTAAAGTATTAAAGATTTGACCACTTACTATAATTTCATCATTTTTATTTAATAAAATACATCGTTTATAAAATTTTGGGTTATTAAAAATTAAAGTAACATAGTTTAAACCATTCCATTGCCCACGAACACTATAATATAATTGTTTATTACCTTTTTCATAATATTTTGCTTCAATTGTGTTACTAAGTTTTACTGTTAATTTAACATAATTTGCTTTATCTTTCATTTTTAAAATTCCTTAAATAATATTGAATGTGCTTATATGCATCTGCTTCATGTTTTGTTAATTTTATATTTCCTTTATAATTTTCTATTTTGTTTTTGTTTTTTGGTTCATTTTCATGATAATCTCAGTTCATAACATCTTGTACTAAAACCATTAAAGCACCAATAATTTTAGGAGTTGCTAATGGATTAGTTAATAATTGTTTTGAACTTAAAAAGAAATTTTCGACAATAACTAATATTTTTTTATTAATAAATTGTTTTTTCGTTAGTAAAAAGCATTCTTTAAATAAATTTTTACTTTCTAGAACAGTTTTACTTTTAAATGTTTCATTAAAAATAATATTATTAGTTTCATTTGAATATATAATAATTCCATTACTACCAATACCAGCAGGATCAATGCCAATAATTAAGTCATATTGCATTATTAATAATCACTACATCAATCACAAACATATCCATATGGTTTTCTATAATCCAAATGTTCTTCAATATCATAATCATCTTCAAATTTTCTAATATGATGTTGTTCTGCTTCTAATTCTGTTTTAAAGTGATAAAGCATAGTAATTTTTTCTGCTTTATATAATTCGCCACATTCGACACATCTTTTTCTTTTCTTTTTAGTTTTATTCATAATCAAAATATCCTTTTTCAATTATTTTTGCTGTTTGTTTAAGATATTTAGGTAATTTATCATAGCAACTATTACATATTAGATAAGGTATAGACCAATTTTTATATTTAATAGTTTTAGTAGATTTATTAATACAATCTGTTCAAACTTTATTAATACAAACTTTTAATTCGCATTTTTGATTTTTATTAATTTTCATATTTTAATTCCTTTAATTTTTTAAATAAAATTTCATTACAACATTTAAAACAATATTTTATTTTTACATTGTTATAAAAATAAGAAGTAGTATTATGTGGATTATGAGTTTTACAAAAATCGCAATAATTAATCATTATTAATTTTTTTTATAATTTCTATACTTTGAGTATAAAATTCATTGTTAATTTCTGTACCTAATCATTTTCTTTGTAATTCTTCACATGCAATAGCAGTTGTCCCACTACCCATAAATGGGTCTAAAATAATATTATTTTCATTACTAAATTTAGTAATTAATATTCTAATCATTTCTAATGGTTTTACTGTTGGATGAAATCTTAAATTTTTTGGTTTATAAGTAGAACCTATTCAAAAACTTGATTGCATTTTTGAATAATTAGGTATTTTTATTTTTGAATTAGAATTACAATAATATATTATTATTGCTTCTTCTCTATCTTCTTTCATAAACACTCTTGTGAGCATTGGTGTTGTTTTAATTCAAGTAAATACTCTAAATTTAAAATATTTATTATTATTAATTCATTCTAAATATGTATATAATTGATTTCTATTATAGAAAATAATAAAAAATTTATTTTTTGAAATTCTTTTAAATTCATTAAGATAAGTAATAATATCATAAGAATTTAAAAGATTATTATTTATTAATTCTTTTGATAATTTATTTTTTGCTTTACTAAATTTATCTTTTGAATTATTTCTAATTTTCATATTATTATATAAATATGGAGGATCAGTAATGATTAAGTCAATACTATTATGTGGTAATGTTTTAATAAATTTTAATGCATCCATATTATATAAAGTTCCTAAATTTGTTTTAAAAGATTTATTAATTTGCATAATAATCCTTTTTATATATCTATTGCTTTTTGCATAAAGGATATATATTTTATTTTTAGATTATTTATACTATTAGTTGTTTTTTTTAGTAAAAGTGGGCTTCGAAAAATTTTTCAAAAAAAATAAAAAATAAAACCAACACTTGCTCACTGGGTGGTGATGACAAGATTGGTTAAATAAAGAATTAATAGAATTAATATAGTAGGTTCCCTAGTAGGTCTATATATACTAGTTACCAATTCGCTCCCACCCCAAGAATTACCATTTAATGGTTAGTATATTTTATTAGGTATCACTCCACTTTTTATTTATCCATGCAAGTCCACATGTTTTAGCTACTATTTTTAACAACTGTGTTGTAGTTCACTGTTTTAATTCCCTAACACGTGTTGATAATAGTGTTAAAGATGGTTATTAATTATTAACTTTCTCCTACTTGGTCACGGCGTGTAGTAGATATTTAAAGGGTGTTAATAATAAAAATTTTAAAATTTTACAATTACAAAAAAAAGACAAGATTTTTATTCTCGTCTTTGTTAATAATTTTTATATAAATTAGAAATGAGAGTTTAAGTGAAAAGGGGTAAATATATATTAATAGACATCTTCGCCATGCTCCCAAATTGTTTGAAAATTCATCATTAGTTCATATTTTTTCAGGTAAAATAGGGTCTTCCAACTTTTGCATTTCATTAATTTCAATTTCATTATAGTTTGCTAAAAAATCAAAACTATCTAAAGTATCATAAAATATATCTTTATTAATTTCATCATCATTGTCAAAATTACTTTTACAATCAAAAATTGCTGTTCATCATCAGTTTCTACTTACAAACTAAGATTTTCACTGTTTATTTTTGCTACTATTGTTTTTCTTACTATTTCTTTTCTATTAAAATTGATTAAATTATTTCTCCATTCTTTTAAAAATAAATTTTGATTTGGCATTACAAATCTCCCCTTTTTCAAAACAAAAACTCAACTGCTTTTTAATTAAAAAGCAATGCGTTAAAAACCTATATTAAGTTTGTATAAATTGATTATACAAAACTTTTAAGAAAAATAAAATTTTCTAAATAAAATTTAAAACTAAAATTTTTAGTTACTATTGACAAGTAAAAATAACAATAATTATTGATTAACGTCTTATTAAATATTTTTATTTAACAATATTTTTTTATTTTATATAGTTAATTATTTTTTCTACGATTTCATCAGGAGTTAAATTATTAGTATCAATTACTAAAAAATTAAAATTATTTTTTTCTTTTTCATATCACTGTTCATATTTTTTATTTAATAAACTTCAATATTCAGAAGATACATGTTTTTCTGATTCTCGACCACGAAGATTAATTCGTTGCAGTGTGTTCTCAAGATTTGCTTTCAAATAAACTATTAAATCAGGTTTAATTTGTGGATCAAAATAAAGTGATGAAATAATAACATTTTTATAAAATCTTAAATATACTTCATAATCCCTATCACTCATATTATTTTGTGCTTTTAATACTTCAACAAAAATAGGATCTTCTAAAATACTACGATCAAAAATAACATTTTTGAAATTTTGTGCTTCTTTTAATTGCCCACTACGTGCCATTAACATAAAAATTTGCATCTTGAAAGCATATTGCAAAGGATCTTTGTAAAAATCATCTAAATAAGGATTATTAGCAACTGGCTCATCCATAACTTTATATTTTAATAATTTTGCTAGTTGTTTACTAACAGTGCTCTTACCAACACCAACTACACCCGATACTACTATTTTCATTTTTTCCTCCGATAATAATATTCTAATTACAATTAAATTATTTATAAACTGTTTTTAATTCTGACTATGTAGATAAAAATATTTAACAAAATAAGTTTAATCTACTATCCTTATGTGAAAAAATACTTATATTTTCAAAATTAACATAATGCTAAATTTACATTATTTTTCTATAATTACGGATAATACTCTATTCACTCTATATACTCCTTAATAACTATACTTATCATAACATACAATTTAGCAATCAGGTACTACTACTATTTTTGCAAATTAACAAAAAATAAAACGAATAATTAAAAAAATAAATTATTAAAATATTGTTTTTTAAAGAAAATAATTGACGGACGAATTTCAAATACGGATATAATTTAATTTTCTTTAAATAAAAGATAAAATAAATTATTAATTGTTGCTTTAATTATAGCATAATTATTATTACTAGTAAAGATTTTTATTTATTTATTTTTATTATTTTAAACTAAAAATTCCTAACTATTTAGGTTTAGATTTATTAAATTTTATTAATTTAAACAAATACTTTTAATTTATTTATTCTTGCTTGTTTTAATTTTAATAAATTAAAAAATACTTCTTTTGTATAAATTTTAGCATTATTATTAGATATAGATTTTATTAAATGATATACATCACTTTCAGCACTACAACCTATATTTCAACTAGCAGATTGATTAATAATACCTTGTTTATTATTTTTAAAATATTCATATATTTTTTCATCAGTATTATTTTCTTTTAAATAATCTAATAATTTATAATAATTACCATTTAAAAATAATTCATAATAAGCATAATTTAATTTTTTATTATTTTCTTTTGTTCTTTGACCTACAATAAATACTTGTTTTAATTTTTGTAATGGATGTCATTTATCTACAACATAATCTATTTTTAAATAATTAGCAGTAGATTTAATATAATTAGCACCATCTCCACTTAATTTTAAATTTTTATTAGAATAATCAATAAAAATATTATCTAATGTAGTTATTATTGCTTTACCAAATTCTTTTTTAGTAATTCTTTGACCTTTTTTAGTTGATATAACAAAAATATATTTATTTTCTAAAACATGTCTATTATCAGCAGATTTATTTAAATCAAAACCAGTACTTACACTTACTGTTCTATGTCTAAATTTTCTTTTTTTCTTATTATCAATTAAATTATTATATGATTCATCTGATTGTATATAAATATAATCAGTTGGTAATATTTTTCTTTTTTCTTGTGGTAATTCTTGTACAAATATAGTAGTTTTTTTTAATCTTCTACAAATAGTTGATAAAGATATATCAATTTTTAAATTATGTTTAATTATAGGATAAGTAATATTATTTAAATCTGCATTCATTATTATTAATTTATTAACAGAATTTGTATAATTTTTATATTTATCAATATCTATATATGTTCTTGTTGGAGTTATATTTTCATTTGTTAATTTATTTTTATATGTTCTTAATGGTAAATAAGAAATACCAAATTCATTTTTTATTAAATGTTTTCTACGTTTTGTTACTTTATATTTATTTTTATCATATTTATTTTTAAATCAATAATCATCATATTTTAATATTTTATTTTGATAATCTAATAACATTTGTTTATCATAATTAATTTTATGTTGATTATAATCAAATTTTTCATGAAGTAAAATCATGATATTATTATTCCTTTCTTTTAACTAAAAATGATTATATATAGATACATTAGTAAATGTTATAATATACTTAACAATAATAATTTTAAAAGGTGATAATATGCCAAAACAAAGAAAAGAATTAGGAAATTATGATGTTACAATTAGTAATTATTTAAGAACTAAAAATAAAACATTAACACCACAAGGATTAAATAATGCACTTGGTATAGATAGAAAATTTGTTTATGATTGCCGACGTAGAAGTAGTCCATGACAACGTAATTTTTTAAAAAGTTATGATAAAGCACATAGTATTATTTCAACTCATATGTTAGAAAAAGCATTAGTTAAACCAGAGTTAATTTATACACATTGATTAAAATCTCATCCTAATGAATTTGATATTAATGAAGAAGATAATACTACACAAAGTAATATAATTATTAATATTTGTGAACCAAGAAAAATAGAAAATAATGATTAAAAATCTATATTTAATATAGATTTTTTCTTTATTTTAAAGGGAAAAAATGATATAATTTATATAAGGAAGCAGTAGCCATTCTGTGAGTTTAGGAGTTAAATATGGAAAACTTTAACTGAGATAAAAATAAAAATTATACTAATGAAGAATTAGAAAATTTATTAGAACAACACCGAAATTTTGTTTATAAAAATACTAAAACTGAATTAGAACCTAAATTAAATGAATATCAAACTAAATTAAAAGAATATGAAATAAAAGTAAATGAATATCAAGAAAAAGAATTATTTACTAATTTTAATGATAAACAAGTAAAACTTGCTAAATTATTAATGAATAATGAATATAAAGAATTTGATAAACATTCTGCTTTAAATAAAATAAAAGAAGATTATGCAGAATTATTTAATAATAATGAAATTAAAAAAGAAATAAAACAAGAAGAAATTAAAATATTTAATCCAAAAATTATTTCTGATTTAGACCAAATAGCAGATATTAATAAAATTAATCAACTTAAAGAAAAAGCTAAAACTATTGGTATTACTGACCAAAGAGAATTAGCTACTTTAATTAGTGCTGCACGTGGTGATAAATAATATAAATTAAATAATTAAATATTTTCTGCTTAATTTTTATTAAGGAGAGAAAATAATGGCTTTACCAGATTTACCAAAAGCTTTAGTTACTGGTGGTAATAGTTCAACAGAAAAAGCAATTTTAAGTGTAATGGAAGCACAAATACGAGGTGTATTAACTAATGAAATGACATCAGTATATTTAAGAACAACTGTTACACCAAATCAAATTAGTAATTTAACTGGTGTAGGAATGGCTATTTATCGTGCTGTTGCGCGATTAATATGAGGTTCTACATGAGATGATACTACTGGAACTAAAAAACAAGTAGGAACAGTAAAAACAACAAGTGTTATTTTAGACCAAATATTAGTTATTGATTGAAAAATAACTGAATTTGATATTGAAAGATTTTTAAGTTCAACACCAGATGTTGCAGCATCTATGGTTAGTGGATGAGTTTCAAGTATGACAGATAACTTATTTTATAATTTAGAATTAAGTTTTTTACAAGGTATTAAAGATTATTGTATTGCTAAATCATTAGTATTACCTATTGATTTATTAAATTTAACACCAGAAACTGCAAAAGAAGCATTTTATAAAATTGGTTATAAAAATAATAAACAATTAATTAAAAAAATTACAGATATTATGGTTGGTGGTAATAAATCAGATATTACTGGTGTATTTGGAATTGATGGAACATTACAAATGACAAAAGCATTTGCATTATTAAATTATTCACAAATTGCTGCTGATACTGTAACAACTGGAAAATTATATAAAACATCTGTAATGGGTGTAGAAATATATGAAAGTTTCTTTTTAGAACAAGATTTTATTCATAGTACAGATACACAAAAATCTTTAACTGCTATGCATTTAGAAAAAGATTATATTTTAAATGATATGTTAGGTGCAATGATTAATAGATATATGTGAGGTATGCCTATTTCATTTGAAAAAATTAGACAAATTTTAGACCCAAATACTGGAAATATGAAATGATTAGGAAAATGTTTATATTCAGTACCTACTGCTATTAGACCAGATTTAATGTATATTATTATGGCTAAAATGCCTACACTTAATGAAATTAATACTGCAAAAAATAAAGAATGAAGTAAAGTAGAAAATAAATTAACTGCGACTTTTAAAAAAACTGATTATGATGATTTTATTTTAGATTTAGAAAATATAATTTATTATAAAGATTTAGGAAAAATTACTATGACTGGTGCAATTCCTACTAATGATGAATTAGAAACTGCAATAGCAAATGTTGGTAATCTTGGTTATGAAAAAGGTAAAGCAACATTTAGTAATATTACATCAACAAGTGCTACTATGACTGGTAATAATACTGACTATATTGGTATTGTTAAATTAGAATTTTCTAAAAAATAATTATGGAATATATTTATAAATATTTTAATGAAAAAGCACATATTACTATTTATTCACCTAAACCACAAGATTTAATTAGTAGTAATGATTTAAGAGCAATTTTATTAGATGAATATCCTAAATTAAGAAATGATTATTTTATAGTAAGTGATGTACATGATAATTTTGCTATATGTGTAGGAGATAATATTAATTGTCAAGGAACAGTTAGAATTCAAATTAAAAAAACTAATCAATTATTAAAAGGAGCAAATGAAAATGCCAAATGTTGACAATACACAATCGAATAATTATACATTAATAAAATTAATAAGAATTGGAATAAGTCCTATTTCAGCAATGATAGGTACATCAGCATATTATGGTCAAGTAATTAATAATCCAATATTAGGTTCAATTAATAGTTTATTATTTGGTAAAAAATTAGGTTTAGATATATGAAACTTAAATCAAATGCCAAATACTAAAACAAAAATAATTAATAGTAGTAAAAAAATATTATTAGGATTAGGAACAATTGGTTTAGCAAATTATAGTAAATTTGTAAATACTATTATTATGCCTATAAAACCTACTACAACACCATTTCCTATTACTAGTACTACACCTATATATACAACAACATCTACTAGTACAACCACAGTAGATCCTTTTCCACCAGATTTATTATTGACTGTAAATAATAATCCTAATAATTTAATGGATTGAGATACTTATATTTCATTAAATGCTTATGGTGTTTCAAATCTTATTAGTGGTTTAACTGAATTAATACCTAATAAATTTGAAACTATTCGTAAAATAGCGAATATGGCAACTGGTGGATGTTTAATATCAAGTGGTGTTGCTATGGGTATTAATAATGATTTTAATAATGCTTATGCAGTACCTACTATTATTGCAGGAATAAGTGAAATTATTCATAATTTATTACCTATGGAAACAGTACATAATAATACTGAAATGCAAGAAACAGTATTCACTAATGAAACTGCAAATCTTATTAATGATAATGTAAGTATTAATAGTTATGGTAGTGATATGAGTGAAGTTAATATTAATGCACAATTATCATTTGATGAAAATTATTATCATTTATAAGAATTAAATTATGTTACCTTTAATTATTAGAATTATCTATTCTGCATTAGAAACTAATGATATTAGAACTGCAATTATTAGTTTATTAAAGTTATATAGTAAAAATCAAAGTTTAAAATCAGTTTTAGATAGTGAAAATGTTAGTGAAGAAGAACTTGGACAACCATATTCAACCTTTAATCCAAATATTATTAAAAAACTTTTATCAATTTTAAAACCTAGTGAATTAACAGAATTAAAAACTCAATTAGATAAAATAAGAAACTTACCACAAACTTTTAAAAATGCTATTAAACCTAATGAAATAAGCACTATTAATGGTTATGTTAATAAAGTTAAAAAAATAAGTAATTTATTTAAAGATAGTAATAATAAAGAAATACAATCTAATGAAGAAGATAAAAAAAATATTAATGATAAAGATGATAAAGGTTGAGTAATATTATCAAGTTCATGATTTAAAAAAGGTTTATTTTATAAATCTAATCAATCATTAAAAGTAGGAATATTACAAGGTTTATTTCAAAGTGATACAAGTAAAAATAAACGTTGATATGGTTCTTACACTTATCCAAATGTACCAGAAGAAACTTGAAATTTAATGAAAGTACAAAAAGGTAAAAATGGTAATGGTGCTGGAACAATATTTTGAAGATATTTTTTAAGAAGTTTTTTACCAAGTCAAATTCGTAAATATGTAAAGAAACAACTTAAAGAACAGAAAGGTATTACTAAAGGTAAACAACGTTATAACATTATTAAATCAACTAATATTAATGTTTTAAAAACAACTGCATTTATTAATAGATTAGAACGTGGATTTTTTAAACTTAAAGAATTTAAAACTTTACCAAAAACTGAATTAGGTAGTAGAGCATGAAGAGTAGAAAGAAAAGAATATTTAACTTTTCATAAAAATAATAATTTAAATAAAAATATTGGTATTTCAATTTATAAAAATAAAAATACTTATAAAAATATAGTATTAATAGTAAAAGAAAGTAGGTGATAATTATTATTGAATTAGATAAACCAATTAAACCAATTGGTATATGAAATACTATTAATCCAATCTCAAAAGATAATAAAGAATATAAAAGATTAAATAAAATTTGATTTAATAAAAATAGTACTCATATAGATAAAATAAAAATATTAATATCTAATATTTTAAAAATAACTAGTCATATTATAGGTATGTTAATAACATTATTTTTTACAATAACACCTTGATTAATACCTAATATACCAATAGCAATGGGAATAGGTAATTATACTAATCAATATAATTTTACTTGACCAGACCATTTAATATTAACTTTATTTCCTATGTTTGGTCATATTGGATTAAATATTATTACTAAATTAGGTAATTATGGAAAATTAATTAAATATGCATTAATAACTATACCAATTATTATTACAAGTTCTTATTTAATATATCAATATAAACAAATTAAAAAGCATAAAAAAGAATGTAATTTATGTAAACAACATTCAAATAAAATACAATTGGAGGAATAAATTATGAATTTATCAACAACAGTAATCTCAGCAGTATTAAGTGGAGCAGTTGCTAGTGGTGTAATTGTTACTATTGTTTTATTATTTTTATCAAAAATTATTAAAAAATCAAAACAATCAAATTTAGCAAAAGAATTAAAACGTAATAAAGAATTAGAATTTATTACAGCAAATATTAAACAATTAAATTCTCATTTGCAATTAGAAAGTACTCAAACAGCAAAATTATTAGATTCATTTAATATTGATAAAGAACAAGTAGATAATTTTGTTTTATTAGAAAAATCTAAAAAGAAAGAATTAACTGAAAAAGATAAGAAAAAAGCAACTAAATTTAAAATTTAAAGGGTTTAAATACCCTTTATTTTACATTAAGGAGTAAATTATTATGGCTATTAAAGACCCATTAATGTTTATAACAATAGAAGAATTTAAAAATTGAAAAGGTTTTAATAATCAATTATTTGATGAAATTACAACACCAGATAGTGAAATTAGATATGCAATTGAAATTGCAAGTAATAATATTGATTTTTTAAGTGGTTTTATTATTTCAAAAAAATGACCAGAAATAAATCCAACAAAATTTACTGATAATATTCAAACTGCAACTACTCATTATGTTAATTTTTTATTAAGTAAAGGTGCTGAATATGCACGTGGTCAAGCAAGTATAGGACAAGGTGGTATAGTTTATTCACAAAATAATCCAGAAGACCCTTATTTTATACCAACACAAGTATTTAATTATTTAAGAGATATAAATAAATATCCAAATATGCAAGGATTTCCTTTAAATTCATCAAAAAAAGAAAGTTTTTTTGATAAATTTTTAAGTAATCGTGGTGAAATTAATAGATTAATTGAATATTTAAAAATTATTAATCTTACAAGTAGTGATAATAGAGTAAAAATTAATATTTATCAACATGAAAATTTAGATAGTCCAATAGTAGATATTGATACTCGTGGTATTAATACAACTACTACAGTACCAGATTTTAAAAGTCCAAAAGAAACTATTGATATTATTTATGATAAAGAAAATCATATAGTTAATGTTGATATTAGTAATAAAATTGAAGACAGGATATTTACTCAAAAATTTTATAAAGATGTTAGTGAGCATATAGGAGATATTTTAAATCCAAATACAGCATATAAACATGTTGATTATAAATATGATTTACAATTTGATAAATATACTCCTAATACTTTATTACCTAAAAAATATGCAGATGATAAATTACAAGATAAATTAAAATATGTAAGAGAAAATCAATGGGGTGCTTTTGAATATATTGATTTTGGAACTATACCTTTTACTGGTGATAAAGATATACCCCCTGTTAAATATGTTCATAAATTTATTGATGAAAAAATAAGTAAAAAACAAGATAAATTAATTGCTGGTGCAAATATTCATATTAGTGATACTAATGTTATTAGTGCTACTGGTGGAAATGAACCACCTAATTTAGATAATTATTATACAAAACCAGAAGTTGATGAAAAACTTAAAAATAAAGTTGATAGTAGTCAATTTAAGTTTGCTTTTATGGCAAATGCTTTAGGTACAGATAATCCTGATTTATTAACTATTGATAAAACTATTGTTGGTGGTATGAATGAATTATTAGATAAAAAACAAGATAAAGAAAATTGAACTATAATTGGAAAAAGTATAAGTAATAGAGAATATGGTGATTTTCAACTTGGTTTTTATAAATTATATAGAACATATATAACATGAGAAAAACCACCATTTAATCAAGTTAATACAAAAATTAAAGTAGAATTTAAAACTGGTGGGTTTCTTGGTGGATATAATGATATTTTTTTTCTTACAATAGGAAAAATTGAAAATGAAGAAGTAACTTTAAGTTTAAAAGTTATTAATCATAATTATTCTTTAATTATGACTGGTGGAAATGCAAAATATGGAAATATATTTTCATTAGAAGAATTACAAAATACTGTTAAAGTTAATATAATTAAACCTTTCAAAATTAATTCAAAAAGTTTAAAAACTAATGAAATCGAAGAAAATAATTGAGATATTGAATTAAAAGAAAATCCAACAACTCATTGTCCATGTCCAAAATGAAAAGATGTAGCAGTTTCAAATGATAGAATTAATATACAATATAAATTAAAATCAAATACATTTTATAGAATATTTTATGATTGAGAAGCATCACATAGTATTAATATGATTGGTAAATATCCAACTTTAATAAAAGAGTTTTTTTGAACAAATAGTGTAGATAATTGAGAAATATATGTTGCACAAAATTTAGCACGTAATACATTAATAATGATAATACAAAATACTGTTACTAATAAAATAACATTAAGATATGCAAGTGATTATTATGGTAATTTATGAAAATTACAAGAATTACAGGAATAAAATTATGAATAAAGAATTTACTTATTTACATGAAATTAGTTATTGATTATTAAATAAAAGTGATTTTACTCATAGTGAATATAATTTAAGTGGAAGTAGATATTCTAGTAAAACATATAGTATTGCAGAAGAATTAGCAATATTAATTGCAATATCAATTAAAATTAATAAATTAATTGCTATATATTGTTTTAGAAAATTAAATAAAGATATTAATGATTTAGTTAAAGAAATATATAATGCTTTAATAACAATTGGTTTTAATGATTATAAAGATTTTACTTTAAAATATCCAAATAAACAAGCAGATTTTAGATTTAAAGGGACAAAGTCATTTATTAGAGTGATGGGGGTTTATAGTAATAGTAATGATAGAATACCACTTAAAGGTCTTTCTAGAAGTGAAATAAAAGGATTTGATTTAGCAATAGAATGATGTGAAGAAGCTAATGAATTTAGTCAACAAGAATTTCAAGCAATAACATTTGCATTAGGTAATGCTAAAAAAAGAATTAAAATAAAAAGTTGTAATCCAGATAATATTTATCAATATTTTATTGAATATATGAATAAAATTGTTCCTTTTAATTTAGAAATTATGAAATCTAAAAATGAACAAATTAAATCAGTATTTGAAAATAATATATTTAAATTATTTCATTATAGTAATTGAAAAGTAAATGCTCATAATCTTACATTAGATATGATTAATGATTTAGAAGAATTAAAAGTATTAGATCCAATAAAAGCACAATCTTGATATTATGGTGTACCTAGTATATTAACTGGTGCTATTTTTGCAAGATATTTAGATAAAGTTAATACTAAATTAGATTTTCAAGTTTCAAAAATAACTGGTGGTTTAGATATTGGTATGGCTACAAGTATAACTGGTCATCCAACTGCTGCTTCATTATGATTTATTGGTGAAAATGATAAATGTAGAAGAGCGCATAAAGAAAGTGAATTTTATCATAGTAATAGTACAATGCAATTTAAAAATACTTATGAATTAGCAAATAGTATTATTGATTATTATTTACATGAAGCACAAAAATATCATGTTATGTTTTATGGTTTTACTTGTTATGTTGATTATGGTAATGGTGGACAAGCATTTATTGATGTTTTAAATGTAGAAAAAAATAAAAAAAATATGAAATGATTAAATTTTGAACCAGTAGATAAATCAATAATGTTTTTAAAAGATAGAATTGATTTTACTACTACTGGATTAATAAAACAATTTCTTAGCTTTAATTGAGAACGTTGTCCTAATACTAAAAGACAATATAATTTAATTCAATGATTATCTAAAACTAAAATAGATAATGCAAATAATGAACCAAAAATGTTAGATTTACATGATGATACTTGAGATAGTGATTGTTATGCATTAATGAATGATATGAAATGATTAATTGAAAAAATAAATAATGAATTATTAATTAATAAAAATAAATTTAATTTTCTTAATAAGGAGTGATAAAAATGATAAATAATAATCCATATCAATATTTAGATACTTTTGATAAAATAGAATGATTTTTAGATATACCTATGATTATTGCTCAAAAATCAACTAAATTATGATTAGGTAAAGGTTTATTATTTCAAAGTAAAGATAAAGATTTATTAGATTTTTTAAATAAATTAAAAGATAAAGATAAATGATTTGAAAAATTATATAAATTTGGTTTACAAGAAAGTTTATTAGGAAAATCATTTTTAATGTGAATGTTAACTAAAAATAATGAATTAACATTACTTGTACCAACACCAAGTTTTATGGATAGAGTTGCTAAATTTAATGAACAAGAACAATCAGCAGAATTATTTTTTCAACAAGAACAAAGTGATAGTGCTAAATTAACATGAGTTACTATGCAAAATGGAAAAGTAAAAGTTGAAGTATTTAGTGGTTCAAAAGAAATTATTTTAGGTTCTACCAGAACAAAATTAAAACCAAATATTGAACCAGTTGAAGAATATGAATTAAAAAATCCATTTGATTATTTACCAATTGTAGAAATAACTAATTTACCTTATTTAAATTTATATGGTAATTCAACACAATTAAATACATATCCAGATTGTCAAAATGTTTATAAATTAATTCATGATGTTAATAAAGCATTTACACAAAAACAAAAAGAAAGAGTATTAAATAGAACTAGAGCATTAGGTAAATTAAAACCAGAACAAATATTAGCAATTAAAAATGGTGAAATGGATATTAGTGAATTAGCTGATGATTTTCTTATTGATGTTGGTGTAGAAATATATAATAAAAATGGTAATTCAAGTATAGTTATTATTCAAGGTGACCCAAAATTTGATAGTTATTGATTAGATATTAATAATACTGCTAAATTAATATTTAATGGTGCTGGTTATGATTATGATGAACATGGTAGTGATGTTTATACTAATAAAACACAAAGTATGTTTAATAATAAATTTGATATGGAAACAACAGAAACAAAAATTGCACATTATACTCCTTATATTTATAGAATGCTTGATATTTTAGTTACTTATTCTAAAAAGGAAAATGGTCAAAATTATTGAAATGGAATTGGTGAAAGACCTTATAGTTTTAAATTTATTCCAATTGCTATGATTGATCAAATAGTACAAGACCAAATTATTAATTCAAGATTAAATAATGGAACAATGTCACAAGAAGAAGCAATTGGTGAATATGATAATATTGACCCTTTAATGGCTGAAAATAAATTAGAAAATATTATTAATGAAACTAAAAAAATAAATAATAAAATAGGAGATAATAAAAATGATAATGAGCAACGCAATAAGAATTCAATTAATGAAACAAGCACATTTGCACTTAAAACAAACTCAACAATTAATAAAGAGATGTAGTTATTGAAAAATATTTCCATTTATTATAAATAATGGAGCAATACCATTAACTGAAACTGGATATAAACCTATTAATAGTAAAATAAGTGATTTTGGTCAATATGAATTAATACTTACTGGTAATACTCCAGTTGTATGTATTTGAAAAAATAGTACTAAAATATATCAAAAAAATAAAGGTATAATAGATCCAAATACTCATAAAGTAAAAGGACAAGAAGAATTTTATACAAAACAATATAAAATTGGTGATTATTGAAATGCTTATTTAATTGATGATACAAGTGGTGTTGATTTTAGTAATTTACCAAATAATCAAATATTTAAAACAGTACAAACTAAAAGACAATATACATTAGTTATGTTTGAAGAACATATTACAATTGATGATTATTTACAATTTTTTTGTGTATTTAATGATGAAAATGAAAATATAGGTGGTAATTCTGGAAAAAATCAAGATAGACAATTATTATATATTTCAAATGTAACAAATTATTATAGTCCTTATAATGGTGCATTTAGTATGCAAGTATTAACATTTAGTAGTTTAAATGATAGAGTAGTTGCAAGTGGTCAAAATACACTTGATTTTGTACAATATGCTTCTCCTGGTAGTGGTTATGCTTTTCCTACTATTCAAAATGGTATAGTTACTTTAAATCGTACTTTAATGCGTGATATAGGAGTAAGATATAGTCATAGACAAAGTTATGGATTAGAATTATTAACAAGTTGTTATTATTATGGTAGACCAATAATACAAGGACAAGAACCAATTCAACAAAATAATGAAGAAATATTTGAACAAAAAGTATTTGCTTCAAGAAGATTATTTATTGCTGGAAATAATGATCATTCTACAACTGATATTAAAAATAATGGTGGTTTACTTGCTGGAATAAATGATAAAATAACAACAAATAGTCATCCAGAAACTACATTTTATAATATAATGGATGCAAAACCTACTGGATTTACTAATTTTAAAAATTTTACAGAATGATTAAAAACTTCATTAAATTTTCAAGATAATTTATTTGTAACAAAAGATTTTAAAGGTATGCTTTCTTTTGATAAAGATAAAGCAACTAAAAGTAATGGTAATGCTATTGGAGAAGCAAAATTCTTTTGAGATAGTGAATGAAATATAAATAATTTAACTGGTAATTATAAATTTTAAATATAAAGACCCAGATACTCATTTAATTATAGGAAGTCCAACTGTTGATTATTCAAAAATAAGTCAAAAATATATGTCAGCAATATTAAATTTTAATAGTGTAGTATTTAGTCCATTAATACAAATGCCTTATGATAGTAATCAATGATTACCTTTTGCTTTAAGTGATATTCCTTTAATTGGTAAATTATTAAATGCTTTAACATTAGGTATATGAAGTAGTTGAGTTATTACTCAAAATGTTCAACAATATAAAAAAATGTTATATTTTAATGGTTTTATGAGTGCTTTTTTTACAAGTAATTTAGAAAGTATTATTGGTAATGGTGGATTAATTCCATTAAATGTATTTACAAATGATAATGATTTTACTATTGGTAAATTATTAGGTGCTAATGTTTCAACAACTGCTATGACAATGAAATTAAGTGATAGAGTATCAGTATATCCATGAGACCCTACTACTGGTAAAAAGTTAGAAGTTAAAGAGCAAATAAGTACTGTTGATTTATCACAAAAGAAAAATAATAAAGTATATATTTTAGCAGAAGATACAGAGTTTTTAGATATTGCTTCACCATTAACTAATGAAGATAAAGAAACACAATGAAATCCAACAAGTAATGGAGTTATTGATGGTTCAAATTATGCTTATATTATTGATACAATTGTAACTCAATCATTACATCAAGGTGAAGAAAGACATACATTTTATAGTGATAATCCTTTTACTTATCAAGGTGATTATAATGAAATATCAGTTGCTCAATTTCGTTATAATAATATGGGATTATTTACTAGTAACATGTTTAACTGATTAACTTTATATAAATTAAATCATGATGAATATGAAGAAAGTGAAGAAACTACTTTTAGTTATCCAGCAAAAATATTGCCACCAAGTCCACAAAATATAGCAAAATCAATAATTATTATTCCAAATTTAAAAATAGAAATGATAGCAAATGATATTGACTTAACTGTTAATACTGGTTCTAAAACAGTAAATAATACTAATGAATGATTAAATGCTAATCCAAATAAATTAGTTAATTATGAAGTTAATTTAAAATCATTATTAGACCCTACATTATTAATTAATACTTTTAATGATTTGCAAAGATATTATAAAAGTATAACTATATATTATGATTATGATATTGAAACAAAAGAAGAAATAAAAGACACTAGTCTACCATATGTAGGTTTTACTAAATTTTCTACTATTGAAAACTTTAATAATCCAAAAAAACAAAATGGTTTTAAAGAAATTCTATTAAAAGATTTAATTTTTAAAGAATATCCACCAACAAATGGATTATTTATTAGTGGTTGAAGTCCCAATATGCAAGGTGACCCAAAATTAAGAGATGGAAGTGGTATATCATCGGCTTATGGTTATACGAATAATAATTATATTTTAAATGGTTATAAATTTGCCATAAATGATAATGGTAATATCGGTGGTTGAAATATTAATTATGAAAATAATAAATTATTGGGTTTTTGTATAGTAGATAATAAAAATTTTAAATGAAATTTTTATTTACAAGCAACATTAGGAAAAATTGAAGATGTATGATATGCATATCCAAATAAAGGTTATGCAAAAAAATATATAAATAATATTAAAGTTAATATATCTAAAATAGTTTTAAATAATAGATAAATATGTTATATTTTTAGTGATTTAATTAAATTAATACAAAGAAAGGCAAAATAAAATATGTCACATGGAATGTTAGCATTTGTAATATTATTTTCTTTATCTATAATAATACCCATTTTTGTAGTAGGAATTTATCAAGGTAAAAAAAAATGCTATAATAATAACGCAATGGGTGTTTTAATTTTATTCATATTTTTAAATATATTTGGTTTAATTTGAGGATTATCTATTTTATATAATTATAGACATAATGTAAATATTACTAAAAAAGACAAAGAAGATGAAGAAAGTATTATTACTACAAAACCTAACCAAAATAATATTAAATAATCTAATTAAAAAAGTTACCAATTAAGGTAACTTTTTTTATAACAAAAAGTCACTATTACTAGTGACCGAAAAATAATTAGTTTATAAACAACTACTTTCTATTATGTTCTAATCTTTTCATATATGCAATGTCATTATTATGCATAATAATGACAAAACTCTCATAAAGTAGTAAAAATAGTTTAAATTGCATACTCATCTAAACATATTAATTATATCATATTATCTATATTAAATATAGATAATCTAATCAAAAGCACTTTTATTTTTAATAAAATCTAATTTTATTTTTTCAATTTCATCAAGTTCTTTTAATAAACAATAACGATGTTTTTTATTCATTATTTCTTTTAATAAAGAAAGTTTTAATTCACTATCATTACCTAAAATATTATCAAAAATATTAATTAATTCTTCTAAAGTTATAGTAATAAGTATTTTATCTTTATTTTCCATTATTTACTCCTAATGTTTTTTATTATATTTATTTACAACAGTAGTACTTATATCTTTTATAAATTTATTATTTAAATTATTATTATAATAAGTTTTAATTTCTTTTAATTTATTATTAAATTGTTCTTTATGTATTTGACAAAAATTTAATATTTCTTTTAATTCAAATTCTTCTTTATTATCAATAATTATTTTATTTACTTCAATAATAATTTTAACTTGACAATTTTTAGCCATACATTTAATTTTTACAAATTTAGTTTGCATTAATTATTCTCCTTATTTATAATAAAATTCATTATTTTATAAATTAAATAATTATGATAAAAATTACAGTCTTTATAATCTTCTATTAAAGATATTAATTCTAACATTATTTATTCTCCTTATTTAAATAATATCAACCAATTAATAAACTATCTGCTTCATCATGATTTGATATTGTTATATTTCAATTATTTTGTTCAATTAATCATTTTACTAATATTATTGATTTTTCTTTATGATATTTTTCATCAATATTTATTACATGCGAATAATTTTTTAGAACTCACATTTGTCATTCTTTAGGACTTATTAACATTTCTTTTGTTAATAATTTATTAAATGTTCCTGCAATAAATCCTCTTAAATGTTCTTGTGTTTCATAACCAATACCATTTTTTACATGAAAAGTACCACGTTCTATAATTAAATCTAAAAAATCCATTCAATTAACTGCTTTACAATCTAAATAATTTCAAATAATATTTTTAATTTCATCAACATAATTATTTAAAAACTTTAAATTAAAGTAATCTTCAAAATTATAACTTTTTATTCATATTGGTTTTCATCTAAAATGAGTTGGATAAGATTTAATATCGTTTTGATATCATTGTTTTTCTCATAAAGTAAATCCAGTATTTTTTATACTTGGATCAATTGAAAGTAAATAATTAGTCATTATTTATTCTCCTTATTTTTAATTAAATTATTAACTATTTTTTTAAAACATTTCATACATCAATTTTTAGTTAATCAAATTCTTTTATTACAATATTTACATTTATTCATAATTTTTATATTCATTTTTATTATTATTTTTTAAATTTTTAAATCTTTCTCTAATTTCTTTTAATTTATCAAATAAAGTTTTTAAATAATTTTCACCCATTAATATTAAAAAATCTTTATTATTATTTGGATTTAATCTTTCCATATCTTCTCTTATATATTCATCAAATAAAACTGTATTTGTAATCATATATTTATCAAAATAATCTAATTGTTTTTCACTTGGTTCTCATTTTTCATTTTGTATTTTTACATTATTATTTTGATATTTATTATTATTTTGTATTAAATTAATATCATCATTATCTGGATCTAATTCATCTTCACTTAATAATAATAAATTCATTAAAAAATATCTATAAGCATAAGTTTCTGCACTACCTTTTGCTTTTGCTATATCTGTATTTTTAGCACATGCTAATATATCAAAATATTTATTTTCTTTATCATTATCTAAATCTATAATTGTATATCTTTTAAAATAAGATATTTCTACTTCATTTTTATCTAAATAATTTATTTTTTTATCTGTTGTTAATATATCTTCATGTATAATAACAATATTAAATTCTTTACATAATAATTTAAATTTATTAAAAATATCACTTAATAATCAATATTTATAATTACCAAATTTATTAAAACCATTTTTAGGTATACTACTAATTTCTAATTGTAATTTAAGTATTTTTTTAAATAAATTCATTATTTATCACTCTTTCTATTTATTGCATTTTTAATTAAATTTCTTACAAAATTAGTAATTGACATATTATTATTTTCTAAGCAAAGTTTTTTTAATTCATAATGTTCTTCTTTAGTTAATCTAACAAAAATTTGTTTATTAATTAATTCTTCTAATTTTTTCTTATGTGCTGACATTATTTATTCACTACTTTCTTTTTTAAAAGCATTTTTAATACTTTCACCATATATACCATTTTCAATATCTTTAAAAAATATTTCTAAATCATTTGCTCATTTTGGCATATTTTGTTTTATCATTAGTCTATAAACTCTCCATCTTCTATTTCTTTTTTTAATCATTTAATATTAATTACTTCATATCCATTTTTTTCACTTTCTTCTAAAAATTTAATAAATTTTTCTCTTGAAATAAAATTATAATCATCCATATTATTTACACTCCTTTAAAATTTTCTAATTCTAATAAATTAATATAATAGTTATATAATCTATCATAATTATCACTTGTTAAATACATATCATTTTCAATCATGTCATCAATACATTTATTACAATAATAATTATTATCAATTTCACTAATTCATATATATTTTTCATTATGTATATTACATTTCATTATTTTTACCTATTATTTTATAAAAACATTTATTACATAATCTATTACCAATAGAAGATTTTTTATAACATATATCACAAGAACCAAATTTTTTATAATCTATTTTATATTTTGTTTTATATTTATATTGATTATATTTTGGTAAATATTTATCTAAATAATTACTCATTTTAGTTTTTCCTTTCATTAATATTTAGAAGCAATAATTATTAATGTTAAAATCATAATAATTATTGTAATTGTTAAAAATATAATTCTACTTTTTCATTCTTTTTTATCTAATTCTTTTTTTGCTTTTATTAATTCAATTTCTTCTTTTAATAATTCACTTTGTAATTCTTTATTATCTTCTTTAATTTCTATATTTTCTTTTTCTTCCATTTATTTAATTCCTTTCTAATACTTTAAATAAAATATTTTATTATTATGAGTTGATATATCTTTTATTGGTGTAACAATATAATTTATTGCTAAATCATTATCGTTATATGGATTATTTATTTTAAAACTTTTTCTATCTTTTTCTCATGTAATGTTATATTTAAAACATTCTTCATTTTTATTATTTTTAAAAATATAATAACCATTATATTCTTCATAAAATTCAAGTTCAGTTAATTTTTGAATACTTTTATTATTTATAATTTCTTTTTCTTTTATTTTTTCAATTTGAATATAAGGTTTTAATAATTCTTTTAATTCTTTACCATTTAATTCTTTTTTAATATTTTCTTTAAAAATTCAATAAATTCTATTATCTTCAATATTAAAATTATTATTTTTAATAAAACATTTAGATATTGATAATTTATATTCACCAAATTCTATTATTATTGCACCATTATTAGTTTCTTTTATAATTTGATTTTCATTAAATTCTATTTTCATTTTAAATCCTTTTTCTTTTTTTATCAGCACCGCTACTTTTAGTAAGCGGTTGCTGTTTTTTTTATTTTCTTTTTTAAAAAAAACTTATAAATAGGCTCTTGTTCACTGAGAGTGACAAGGCCTAAAAAAATAAAAAATAATATAATAATTAATTTATTTATGTTAATATATAATTGATAAGGTATGTATATAATATATAACCCCCTTTATATGTAATTATTTAAAAATAGAAATAAAACAGGGTTTATGATTATTGCATAATCTATACAGTTCCTTTACTAACTCAATATAGAGCATTCAATTAACAAGTAATTACATACAATAACAATTCTATTAATATTCTTAAATAACTCTTTTATACTCATATAGAAGTATTTACATAAAGTACTCATAATTTGACTTCTACGAGAGTGTATTGAGTTTTTTTTATTTAACAATTAAAAAATGAGAGTTTTATCTCTCATTTAAGTTTTTATTAAATCTAACTAACTCTGCAATACGTCCTTTTTTTGTGTATTTAATGATGAAAATGAAAATATAGGTGGTAATTCTGGAAAAAATCAAGATAGACAATTATTATATATTTCAAATGTAACAAATTATTATAGTCCTTATAATGGTGCATTTAGTATGCAAGTATTAACATTTAGTAGTTTAAATGATAGAGTAGTTGCAAGTGGTCAAAATACACTTGATTTTGTACAATATGCTTCTCCTGGTAGTGGTTATGCTTTTCCTACTATTCAAAATGGTATAGTTACTTTAAATCGTACTTTAATGCGTGATATAGGAGTAAGATATAGTCATAGACAAAGTTATGGATTAGAATTATTAACAAGTTGTTATTATTATGGTAGACCAATAATACAAGGACAAGAACCAATTCAACAAAATAATGAAGAAATATTTGAACAAAAAGTATTTGCTTCAAGAAGATTATTTATTGCTGGAAATAATGATCATTCTACAACTGATATTAAAAATAATGGTGGTTTATTTGCTGGAATAAATGATAAAATAACAACAAGTAGTCATCCAGAAACTACATTTTATAATATAATGGATGCAAAACCTACTGGATTTACTAATTTTAAAAATTTTACAAAATGATTAAAAACTTCATTAAATTTTCAAGATAATTTATTTGTAACAAAAGATTTTAAAGGTATGCTTTCTTTTGATAAAGATAAAGCAACTAAAAGTAATGGTAATGCTATTGGAGAAGCAAAATTCTTTTGAGATAGTGAATGAAATATAAATAATTTAACTGGTAATTATAATGTTGATATGTCAAGTAATTTTAAATATAAAGACCCAGATACTCATTTAATTATAGGAAGTCCAACTGTTGATTATAGTAAAATCAGTCAAAAATATATGTCAGCAATATTAAATTTTAATAGTGTAGTATTTAGTCCATTAATACAAATGCCTTATGATAGTAATCAATGATTACCTTTTGCTTTAAGTGATATTCCTTTAATTGGTAAATTATTAAATGCTTTAACATTAGGTATATGAAGTAGTTGAGTTATTACTCAAAATGTTCAACAATATAAAAAAATGTTATATTTTAATGGTTTTATGAGTGCTTTTTTTACAAGTAATTTTAATTTTTTAAATAAAATTTCATTACAACATTTAAAACAATATTTTATTTTTACATTGTTATAAAAATAAGAAGTAGTATTATGTGGATTATGAGTTTTACAAAAATCGCAATAATTAATCATTATTAATTTTTTTTATAATTTCTATACTTTGAGTATAAAATTCATTGTTAATTTCTGTACCTAATCATTTTCTTTGTAATTCTTCACATGCAATAGCAGTTGTCCCACTACCCATAAATGGGTCTAAAATAATACTATTTTCATTACTAAATTTAGTAATTAATATTCTAATCATTTCTAATGGTTTTACTGTTGGATGAAATCTTAAATTTTTTGGTTTATAAGTAGAACCTATTCAAAAACTTGATTGCATTTTTGAATAATTAGGTATTCTTATTTTTGAATTAGAATTACAATAATATATTATTATTGCTTCTTCTCTATCTTCTTTCATAAACACTCTTGTGGGCATTGGTGTTGTTTTAATTCAAGTAAATACTCTAAATTTAAAATATTTATTATTATTAATTCATTCTAAATATGTATATAATTGATTTCTATTATAGAAAATAATAAAAAATTTATTTTTTGAAATTCTTTTAAATTCATTAAGATAAGTAATAATATCATAAGAATTTAAAAGATTATTATTTATTAATTCTTTTGATAATTTATTTTTTGCTTTACTAAATTTATCTTTTGAATTATTTCTAATTTTCATATTATTATATAAATATGGAGGATCAGTAATGATTAAGTCAATACTATTATGTGGTAATGTTTTAATGAATTTTAATGCATCCATATTATATAAAGTTCCTAAATTTGTTTTAAAAGATTTATTAATTTGCATAATAATCCTTTCTATATATCTATTGCTTTTTGCATAAAGGATATATATTTTATTTTTAGATTATTGATACTATTAGTTTTTTTTCTAGTAAAAGTGGGCTTCGAAAAATTTTTCAAAAAAAAATAAAAAATAAAACCAACACTTGCTCACTGGGTAGTGACAAGATTGGTTAAATAAAGAATTAATAGAATTAATATAGTAGGTTCCCTAGTAGGTCTATATATACTAGTTACCAATTCGCTCCCACCCCAAGAATTACCATTATTTAATGGTTAATATATTTTATTAGGTATCACTCCACTTATTATTTATCCATGCAAGTCCACATGTTCTAGCTACTATTTTTAACAACTGTGTTGTAGTTCACTGTTTTAGTTCCCTAACACGTGTTGATAATAACGTTAAAGATGGTTATTAATTATTAACTTTCTCCTACTTGGTCACGGCGTGTAGTAGATATTTAAAGGTTGTTAATAACAAAAATTTTAAAATTTTACAATTACAAAAAAAAAGACAAGATTTTTATTCTCGTCTTTGTTAATAATTTTTTATATAAATTAGAAATGAGAGTTTAAGTGAAAAGGGGTAATTATATATTAATAGACATCTTCGCCATGCTCCCAAAATTTATATTAAATTTTACATTTATATATAAATTAAAATATAAAAAAAGAAAAGTTATAATTAGAAATAAGTTAACTTTTCTTATTAAGAAAATCATATTTTCTATATTAAATATAGATAATTTAATCAGTTATTTTTTCATAAATTAAATATCCAATACCAATAATTGCTAAAATTAAATATATTATTCCTAATACTATCAAACTACCAACTATTTGATATCAAACTGATACATTCATTAATTTTCATATACTTAAATAAAACCAATATGTAAATCAATATTAAAATGTTATTATTTACTCCTTATTATCATTTATTCTTTCTGCTTTTGTATTTGGAAAATAATCATAACATTGCATTAATTGATTATCTAATTTAATAAATACCCTAATTTCTTCTGTGGATATTGCTTATATGATAATACTTTTCAATCTGCTAAATATAAACCAAATAATCTATCATTTTCAATAGCACCATAATTACCATTTCATGAAAAATATATTTCTTTATTTTTTGTATATATTATAAATCTATTATATTTGTCACTATATTTTAAAAAGTCTCATAAATTTATTATTTACTCCTTATTTTATAATATTCTTTTATTTCTTTTATTTTATTTTTAAATTGTTTTTTATGAAAAAACACATATTAAAAATTGTTCTACACTATTTTATGTTTTTAAAGTTATTAATACTTTATTATTCATTCTTTAACAATACATTTCAATAATACTTTTTTCTTGTTTTTGTTTTTGCATTATTTTACTTCCTTAATTTAATTTTTACAAATTTAGTTTTCATTATTTGAATACTCCATTTTAAAACTTTGCTGCATATTTTATTCATGAAAACAATAAATAATTAGAAACATAATTAATGATAATATTATAAATAATATAATTTATAGTAAATATATTGGTAAAGTTATAATTTGTAATACTAATAATTTTTCATTTATTTATTTTCCTTAATGTTCAACATCTTCAAAACAATCATTATAATAAGAAATTTTTTTTGATTTATCTAAATAATCCATTATGTTAGTTTTATAATCATATTTAACTTTGCGATATTCTTCTAATGCTATCACTTTTAAATTGGTAAACATTATGTGTATTTCATGCCAATCGACACATCTTGTTCTTCTTGTTCTTCTCATTATTTATTATTTCTTTTTTATTAATTTTTTCAATTTTATTTAATTCAATAAATTTAATATCTTTAAATCATTTTACATAACATTTAATTTGATCACTACTAGTTCTTTTATAATTAATATTTTTTTATAATACAATAACTTTCTAATGCACCACAAAGTTTAATTAAAGAACAATATCTGCATTATTATTGTTATAAGCATTTTTTACAGTTTCAAAATATATTATGGGTTCTAATTTATCTTTTTATAATAAAAAAATTTTTTGTTGAATTCTTCAAAAATAACATAATCAATTTTCACTTTTTATTATTTTTAAAAATATAATAACCATTATATTGTTCATAAAATTCACAAAATATTAATTCATTTTCATTAGTATTAATATCTGGAATATTTTTAATATATTTTAAAGTATCATACTACCTTTAATACTTTCAATATCTTTTGTAATTGATTTTTTACATAATTTATAATTAAATAACAAGATTTATGGTTATTGCATTTCTATACAAACTTAATTTCAATTTCATACAATAACAATTCAATAAAAATTAATAAATTACTCTTATCCTGATATAGAAGTATTTACATAAAATACTCACGATTTGACTTCTACAACAGTTTATTAAGTTTTTTATTTAACAATTAAAAAATGAGAGTTTTATCTCTTATTTAAGTTCTTATTAAATCTATAGACATTTGCAATACGCCCAACACCACTTATGTTTTTAATTAAAAAAACATATTTTAAATTTTTTACAATAGAATTATAAATTAAGCATTTGTTTAACCTTTTATCATAACTTTTTTTACATTGCAATTATAAAATCCTTATTTACTCATCGCTAATAATATGATAAAATTAAATTAATAACTTACTATTATTAAGTTATTAATTTTTAAAAGAAAATATAGTTTTCTTTTAAAAATTACCTTCATAATTTAAATTTTATGAGAAAAGGAATTTATCAAGTGAAAAAAAATTTAATAAATATTACACTATCAATAGCTATTGCTACATCTTTTGGTAATGGTATGATAATAAAACATTTAAATCAACAAACAAATATTAATGAAACACAATTATATGTCCTTGGTGACAGTTTATCAGATAATGGTAATTTAGCGAATATCTTTACTTATGATACTTGAGATATTGACAAAGTTAATTTTCAAGAACCTTTTTATCATAACTCATTTACTAACGGTGAGGTTGCTGCAAATATTTTAGCAAAAAAACTTGGAACATCATTGACACCAGCCTGATATAAAAACAATGGTAATAACTATGCTGTTGGTGGTGCCCAAGCTGGGCAAAATAATAATGATTGAGAATATCAATTATTTTTAAATCATTATTCTATTGATAATCAAGCCACTCAATTATTAAAAGATCATAAGTTACAAAAAAATGATGAAATTTTTATTGAAATAGGTGGTAATGATTTACTTAATGCAATGGATGAAAGTTCAACAGCAGAACAAGAAACAATGATTAATAAAGCAGTAACAACAGAATTTAAAACTATTGAAAAATTAATTGATAATGGTGCTCATAATTTAATAATTGCTAACGTTCCTAATATTAGTAATATTCCAAAATTTATTAATGAAAAACAATCTATTAAAGCACGAGCAAATTATTTATCAACTGAATACAACAATAAATGAAAAGAAAAAATTAATGCATTAATAAAAAATAATAATGATGTTAATATTAAACCTTTTGACTTACAAACTAATTTTAGTAATCTATTGTCTAAAGCAGCAGATATGGGAAAAAATATTACTACTGAATCAGTAAAATGAACAACTCTAGGACTAATTTTTAATATATCTCCCAGATATGTTCATCGTACAACTGCAGAAAATATTAATAATAATTTTTTCTTTGATTATGTCCACCCAAATAAATGAGCACAGGAACAAATTGGTCTTGAACTATATAGCAGCATTATTAACTCATAAAACTATCTTGTACTATCTATAAGTTAATTTATTTTAAAGTATATAGTAAAGTAGTATAATTTGTATAAAATCAAGAAAGAAGGCATATTAAATGATAAAAAAAATCAATGATGATTTAAACAATTATATTAGTGAACATATAAAATATCAAATGCTTAGTTTTAAATTAAGTAATGATGCAAACCAAAAAGGATTTCCTGGATTTGCACGATTTTTTCAAGTAGAAGCAGCTGATGCTGTTGTTCATATTCGTAAAATCTGCAACTATTTAATGGATCAAGATGCTGAAGTTGAAATTAAAGATATTAAAGTTCCAACTTTTACTACCAAAAATATTGAAGATACATTAAAAAAATTAAAATCTACTAAAGAAGAATTACTTGATTTTACTAATAAACTCGTTAAAAGTGCTCGCGAAAATAATGATAATTTAACTGCAAAATTTTATGATTGATTTTTAATTGATTTCTATGAAGAAATTGCTTATGAAAAAGATTTATTAGATTGAATTGCAATGTCTAATCATAACCTTTATAAAATTGATAAACGTTTACTGAAAACTGAAGAACCAGACACTTTAAAAGTCATTGTTCCATTTTATGAACCTGAATAAATGATATGCAATTTAATTTATTACGAAAAATGTATAAAAAAAATTATACATTTTTTTATTTTTAAAATTTTATTTAACAAAAAATACATCAATTATCAACTTTTATTTAAAGACATCATTTAAAAAAAATAATTCATCTTCAATATTTAATCTTGGAAATAATAACTCTTTTTTATTAATAGTTCTATTAAAAATTTCATTTAAATTAATTGCTACTACTGGCGTAGTAATTTTGAAAACACCCAATTGTTGATGAATTTTGAGAGAACTACTAACTAAAATTGGACTTAATAGGGCACTACTAGTAATTAAAATATTTGCTAGTAAATTTAAAACATTATGTAATTCCATAGTTTTATTATTTTTATATAAATCTCATGGTTTTGATAAATCAATTAATTTATTACCAGCAGTTATTAATCTAAAAACAATATTAATTGCTTCATTAATTTGATACTCATCCATTTCAATATTAAAATCAGTAATAGTACTTTTAATATTTTTAATTATTGCTGTTGCTTCTGGTTGCAGTTTATTTAAATTAATCTTGGGAATTTTACCATCACAATATTTACTAATCATCGTCACTGTTCGTGAAAGCAAATTACCTAAATCATTAACAAGATAAGAATTATAGCAATTTAAAAATAATTGATGACTATATTTAGCATCATGACCAATAGTAATTTCTTTCATTAAAAAAAAACGTAAACTATCGGCACCATAACGATTTACTAATATTAAAGGATCAATGACATTACCTTTTGATTTTGACATTTTACCTTCTTCATTAATAATTCAACCATGAGCTAAAATTCGATTTGGTTGTCTTAATTTTAATGCCATTAATAAAATCGGTCAATAAATCATATGAAAACGACTAATTTCTTTACCAACTAAGTTTACAATTTCACAATTGTCATCTAGTCAAAACTTTTTAAAATTAATATCATCTTCTTGTAAATAACCTAAAGCCGTTAAATAATTACTTAATGCATCAATTCAAACGTAAACGACATGTTTGGGATCTTCTAATACTGGTATTCCTCAATCAAAACTAGTTCTAGTAACACTTAGATCTTCTAAACCAGGAGTAATAAAATTATTAATCATTTCTGTTTTCCGATTAAGTGGTCATAAAAATAATGGATGTTTATTATAATAATCTAATAGTTGTTCAGTATATATTCCTAGTTTTAAAAAATATGATGGTTCTGATAAAGAACTAATACTACCTTGACATGTTTTACATGTATTATTAGTTTTGTTAATTTGATTATCTGTTAAAAATTCTTCACAAGAAACACAATATAAACCTTCATATTTTCCTAAATATATATCACCTTGTTTTAATAATTTACTAAATATTTTTTGAACGGTTGTAATATGATTTTTAGCAGTTGTTCTAATAAATTTATCATACTCAATATTTAATTTTGTTCACAAATTTTTAAAACTAACAACAATATTATCAACAAACTTTTGTGGTGTTTGTTTATTTTCATCTGCCTTTTTAGCAATTTTTTGACCGTGTTCATCACTTCCCGTTAAGAAAAAAACTTCATAACCCTGCATTTTCTTATAACGGGCTAGAACGTCAGCAATAATTGTTGTATAAGCATGACCCAAATGCAATTGAGCACTTGGGTAATAAATAGGGGTAGTAATATAAAATCTTTTAGTCATTATTTGCTCCTAAATTTAATAATTATAATTTTACATTAAAATAATACTATTTATTATAATACTTATTTAAAAAATAATAATATTTTAATCTTTTATAAAGTGGCATTAGCAATTATAAAGGAAAAATTTCTTTAAACTTTAAAATTATTAGTATAAAAAAAGGAAATGGTTAAAATACAAGTAACGGTGCAGTTTGGAGTTTAACTACTGATAATAATGGAAATCTATATGTTGGAACAGAAGTTGGGATTAATACAGGCCGTTTATAGACAATTAAAAAAATATAATAATAAACCACCTATTTATATTTCTTTAATTTTACATAACAACCAAATAAAATTGGTGTAGTAATCTACACCAATTTTTAGTTAAATTAAATTAGTAAACAAATTGATAGCAAAAGATTGCTTATCATGTAATTGTTAAACTCGCCCACACGATATTACTTGCAAGTTAAAATTAATCTAACTGTTGCAATAAAAATAAAGTCTAATCATACTTAATTAAATAATTATCATTTAATATTTACTTTTTTCTTTAAAAACTTTATCAAAAATATAATCAACATTTATTAAAAAAATATTATTATTACAATATTGATTTAATTGTTCGGTAGTTAAATATTGATTAATATTATTTTTTATTAATACATCTTTGAAATTAGTCATTTCATTTTGTGTTTCTAAAGTGCATTTTTGAATAAAATCATAAGCAATTTCGCGTGTTATATTCGGATTATTTTTAATAATTGCTAGTAAAACTACTTGTGAAAAATAAAGTTCATTAGTTTTACTAATATTATTTGCTATAGCATCAGTATTAACAACTAAATTATCTAAAATACTTGTCATTCTAGTAATAATAAAATCTAAAATATGATAAATATCTGGTAAAATAATACGCTCATTAGAACTATGAGAAATATCACGTTCATATCATAGTAAATTATTCTCATATGCGACACTATTATAACTACGAACTAATCTTGCTAGACCACAAATATTTTCACAACCAATTGGATTTCTTTTATGTGGCATTGAACTTGAACCTTTTTGTGAAGCAGCAAACCCTTCTAAAAGTTCATTAACTTCACTACGTTGACTCGAACGAATTTCTAAAGCTATTTTTTCAATTGTTGTTGCAATTGAACTTAATTGAGTAACTAAAAAGATTAAACGATCACGTTGCACTACTTGTGTCGCACAACTATCAACTTCCATTTTTCATTTTTTGGCAATAAATTCACTAACTTTTGGTGAAATATGAACAAAATTACCCATGGCACCTGTAATTTTAACAACTTCATTTTGTTTCCTTGCTAAATTAAACCTTACTAACTGCCTACTTAATTCATCATATCATAATGCAAACTTTAAACCTAGTGAAATTGGTTCACCAAACATACCATGAGTACGACCAATTACCAATTGTCTTTTATATTTAACAGCTAATTGTTTTAATTTTATTTGTAAATTAAGCAAATCATTTTCAATAACTTCATTCGCTAATTTTATTTGTAAATTTTGAACACTATCAACCATATCAGTGGAAGTTAAACCATAATGGATTCAACGACTTTCATTTTTTAAATTAGCACTCAACATTCTAGTAAAAGCAACAACATCATGTTTAGTTTCTAACTCTAATTTATTCATCAAATCAATATTTAACTTAACATTTTTTTTAATTAATTGAAAATCTTTAATCGGAATTATCTTTAACTGTTGTAATGACTGACAAACATCAATTTGAAAATCCATTCATAAACTTAAACGATTTTTCATATTTCAAATATTAGTCATGGCTTTTGTTTCATAACGTGCAATCATTTTTACTCCTTAATAAATATAGTTTGTTTACGATCTGGACCAACAGAAAATATTTTAATTGGTACACCAACTAATTCACTAATTTTTTTTAAATAATTTTTAGCATTTTCTGGTAATTGATCATAATTAGTAATATTAGTAATATCTTCATTTCAACCAGGCATTGTAATAAATTGTGGTTGACATTTATTAAAATTAGTAATTTGCGAAGGTATGTACTTAATTATTTCACCATTTAAAAGGTAATGAGTACAAATACTTAATGTTTCAATACCAGTTAGGACATCTAGTAACATAATAGCTAAACCAGTAAAACCATTAATTTGAGCACTATATTTAGCAATAACTGCATCAAATCATCCAATTCTTCTTGCCCTTTTTGAAACGGTACCATATTCATTACCGATCGTACGAATATACTCTGCTAATTTACCAAAAATCTCACTAGGAAATGAACCAGCACCAACTCTGGTACTATATGATTTAGTTACTCCAATAATTTCATTAAGTGCTTTTAAAGAAATTCCACAACCAATGGCAATCGAACTAGCACTCGGATTAGAAGATGTTACAAAAGGGTATGTACCATGATCTAAATCTAATAAAGTACCTTGTGCTCCTTCAAATAATATCTTTTTATTTCTAACTAATTGTTCATTTAAAAATTGACTAGTATCAATAATTAAATTTTTAAAATTTGCTAACAACTCTAATAAACGATTATATATTATTTGCGCACTAAATTCTTTTTCATAGCCATAAACATGTTTTAATATTTTATTTTTAATTACTAAATTATCAGTAATAAGTTCTAATAAACGTTCTTTATTTAATAAATCACCAATTCTAATTCCAATTCGACTAACTTTATCACCATAACAAGGACCTATTCCTTTTTTAGTAGTACCAATAGCTTTATCATCTTTAAATTTCTCTTCACATTCATCAAATGCTAAATGATAAGGCAAAATAATATGAGCACGATCAGAAATACGTAAATTTTGACAACTAAAACCTGCAGTTTTTAAATATTGAATTTCAGAAACTAATTTTTCTGGATTAATAACACAACCACTAGCAATAACACAATATGAATCTTTATTAAAGATACCAGAAGGAATAATACTTAATTTATATTTTTGATGGTCAAAGACAATTGTGTGACCAGCATTATCGCCACCACTTCAACGAACAATAATATCAGAATTTTGACTATAATAATCAGTTATTTTGCCTTTCCCCTCATCACCTCACTGACAACCAATAATAGCAGTAGTTCTAAATGACTTTGGACGATTGGTTGTTGCTACTATATTTTTAGTATCAGTAGTTTTACTAATAACTTTTTGATTTTTTTCTTCTATTATATCTTTTGATTTTTCAAAGTTTACTTTTAAGTTATTTACTGGTTTACTAACTTTTGTAACTACTACTTTAGTTTTTACCTTATTTGTTTTTTTTACCACTTTCAGTTTTGCTTTATCTTGTTTCGCTTTTGAACTTGCTTTGTCTAATGTTGGTTTAATTATCTTCTTCTTTGTTTCCATTTTGTCTCCTTCTATACTTAGAAAAGTATTTATAAATTCATAAATTAATTATATAATTATTTAGCAGTGATTATCAAAATATTGTTATTAAAATAAAATAGTAAAGGAGATGTAAAAAATGAAATGAAATTTTGATAATGATAGTTTTCAAAGCCAAAATAATGATGAATTTAATAAACTATGTCCTGTTTGTAAACAAAAATTATTAGAAGCAAAACTTGAAAAAATAAAAGAAATGAATCAATATCAACAAACTCAATATGATATTTTATTAGTTGAAGAAATAAAAAAAGAATTAGAAAAAATTAAAAGGGAACAAGAAACACAACTTTATGTTTATTTATGTAGAAAACATAAAAATGAAAACATTCTTTAGTTTTTAATTAAGATAGCATTGACAATCAGTGTTACTTTTTATTATATTTATTCATAATACTTTCAAATTTATCATTAGTAATTCAATCAATAATACTTGTTACTAAAAATTGCTTATGTTCTTCTATATTTTTTAATTCTTCATTACTAAACTTATTCAAAACTCAATCAACTGTACTAAAATTAGGATTTTTGCCAACACCAACTCTTAATCTTTGAAAATCTTTACTACCAGTCTGATTAAAAATACTTTTAATACCATTGTGACCAGCAGCACTAAATTTTTGTTTATATTGAAATTGACCAAAAGTTAAATCAACCTCATCATGAATAATTAACACATTTTCAGTTTTGATTTTAAAATAGTTAATAAAATTTGAAACACAAAAACCTGATAGGTTCATAAAAGTTAATGGCTTCAAAAAAATAACATCAGTATTATTAACTGTTGTTTTTACATACTGGCCATTAAATTTATTTTGATTAATATTAATTTGTAAATTTTCACAAATCATATCAATAATAATAAAACCAATATTATGACGCGTTAACTCATATTGTTTTCCTGGATTTCCTAATCCAACAACTAATTTCATTTATTTAAATTCCTTATTTATTTTTTATTAATTTTCTTTATTAATTCATTTGTTTTATCATCATAAACTTTTGTTAAAGATTTATTATTAATTGAAGCATCAATCATCTTCGCAATAAAATCAGCAATTGAAATAATTTTTAGACCATCAAATTTCTTTGCTTCAACAATTTCAATAGTATTAGTAATGACAACTTCTTTAATTATGCCATCAATAACAGCTTGTTTTAAGTTGTTTGTAGCTTGCCCACTAAAAATACCATGAGTAGCCAAAATATAAACTGATTTGGCACCATGTTCCTTAATAGCTTTCGCAGCATTAATGATTGTACCACCAGTGTCAATCATATCATCAATAATAATTGCGTTTTTATCTTTAACATCTCCTAATACAAATTCTACTTTACTTTGATTAGGAGTCGTTCTTCTCTTATCAATAATTGCCAATGATACATTTAAATAATTACCTAATCTGCGGGCACGAGTAGCCCCACCATGATCTGGAGAAACAACAACTAAATCAGTTAAATTTTCTTCAATCAAATATGATGCTAAATCTTGAGTTGCCCGTAAATCATCAACAGGAATATCAAAAAATCCTTGTTCTTGTGGTGAATGTAAATCAACAGTAATAACACGATCAACACCAGCGACAGTTAATAAATTTGCAACAAGTTTACAAGTAATTGGTTGTCTACCACCTTGTTTTCGATCTTGACGAGCATAACCAAAATAAGGAATTACAGCATGAATTTTAGCAGCAGAAGCACGAACTAACGCATCAGTAAAAATTAATAATTGCATTAAATTATTATTAGTTGGTGGTGAAGTTGATTGAACAACATAAACCTCTTTTCCTCGTACTGATGTTATTATTTGAATATCAGACTCACCATCAGCAAAACAACTAATCTTTGCTTCTCCAGATTTAATATTAAGCTTTTTACAAACTTCTTGCGTAAATTTTTGACTAGCACTTAAACCAAAAACTACAATGTTTTTTTCTATATTACTCATTAATTCCTCCTTTTACTTTTTCTACAAAATAAAAATTATAATTTCATTATACAATGTTTATTACAATTTAAGTATAATAAATTTAAACAGTATTACTAAAAATAATTAATAAAAAACGTTTTTTTATTAAATTGATGTAATTAAAAATATTCATATTTTTTGCAAGAAAAAATAAAGTCTTTATAATAAATAATGGATAATAATTTTAAAAAAATCTATTAATAAATAAACAAGGATTATTACTGAGGTATCTTATATATTTTATTATCCATAACCAATTTTATTATCAATAATCATTCTGAAAATTATTTAATCTTTATGAGATTAAATAATTGATAAAACATTGAAAATGTTAATTCTTCAGATCTTATTGTTAATGTTCAAGATAAGTCGTTAATAATATTAACGGCTTTTTCTTTATTATTTAAATAAATACTCAAATTATTAACTAAAGTTTTTCTTTTGTTAAAAAAGCAACTTCTGACAAAATTTCAAAATAATTGTGGTTCATCAAGTTGAAATTTAGGATTTACTTTAAAATAAATAACACTACTTGTTACATTAGGAATTGGAGTAAAATTATGAGGACTAACATCAAAGGCAATTTTAACATCACAATAAAATTGACACATAACAGAAAGATTATTATATATTTTTGTTTTTGGTTTAGCACAAAACCGTTGTGCAACTTCTTTTTGCATCATTAATGTCAATGAATCAAACATTTCAATATTTTCTAATAATTTTAGAACAATTTGTGAAGTAATATAATAAGGTAAATTGGCAACTACATGAATTTTTTGGTTTATTTTAAATTCCTCACTAATTACTTTTTTTAAATTTAAAGTTAAAAAATCTTCATTTATTATTTTTAAATTTTGATATGCTTTTAATTCTAATTGTAAAACAGGAATTAATTTTTTATCAATCTCAATAGTTACAACTTTTTGGGTAGCATTAACTAATTTATTAGTTAAATGGCCAATACCTGTTCCAATTTCAATAACCCCATCTTCATCTTTTAAATTAGCAGTTTTAACAATTTTATCAATGATATTATTATTAACTAAAAAGTTTTGTCCAAACTTTTTAACAGCATGTAAATTGTATTTTTTTAATATTTTTTTTGGATTTTCCATCATTATTCTCCAATTCATATTTTTAGTTAATTATATACTAGTAATAATTAATATAAAAAGTTAACAAACTAATCATATATGCTAAATTCACTACTAGCAAATCTACATGTGGTAATATTAACATATATCAACTTAATAAATTAATATTAATTTGAGTGGGAAAGGGAGATGATTTTTATATGGCAACAAAAAAAGAGGTTGCTAATGACGAAAACAATAACCGAGACATTAATATTGTTTCTTTAGATTTAGGAACAAGAAATTTAATTGTCAGAGTTAATGGAAGGGTTGTTTATAGTCAACCATCAGCAATTGTATTTGATACAGAAAACGGAGAAGTATTCATTGGTGAAGCTGCTTTAGTAATGAAAGAAAAAACTCCAGCAAATAAAATTTTCAGAGAACCAATGGCTAATGGAGTTATTAGTGACAATAATGCTTTGATTGCTTTATTAACTGAAATTTTTACCCAAATTGTTGATGTGAAAGCAGAAAAAATTTGAGAAAATTCAGTAGCACTTGTAGCTATTCCATCTAAAGTTTATAAATTAGATAGAACTGTTTTACGTGAAATTCTGCAAGGAAAAAAAATAGCTAAAATTCCAATTTATAGTGACAAATTTCCCAACAGATATAATGCAAGTAACGAAAGTGTAATGAAAGCTGAAAAAGTTGTTATTGTTCCTGAAGTAAAATTAGCAGCTATTGGTGCCGGTGAAGCGCTTTGAGATGCATCAGGAGTATTCATCATTGATATTGGTGGTGGAACTTCTGATTGTGCTATTTTATCAAGTGGCGAAGTTATTGTTCAAGATTCAATTCCAATTGCTGGAAATGCTATTGAACGTAGCATTAAGGAACACTTTGAAAAAATGCACTATATATCTCTTAGTTCAATGGAAGCTGAAAAAGCAAAAATTAGTGCTGGTATTTGAATAGATGGCCAAAAAGATAGTGAAAATAAAATTACTATCCATGGAAAAAGCACTAAAACTAAGAAACCTGAGCAAATTATAGTTCCTAAACAAGAAGTAGCAAGAGTAGTAACTGAAGCTTTTGAACCAATTGTAGCATTATGTAGTGATATTATTGATAAAGCTGGACCTGCCTTTGCACAAATGATTATGCATGATGGTTTAACTATTACTGGTGGTGGAGCTTTACTTGAAAATATTACAGATTACTTAAAAAAACGTCTAAATCTAGAACATGTAGTATCTGCTAATACTCCTAGAGAGTGTGTAATTAGAGGCACTCAAGTTTATGAAACTCATAAACAAGACTTATATGACAAAGGATATATTAGACCAAGTAATTAAATTTTCAAGTGTATAGAAGGAGGAAAAAATGTCAATATTTGTTAAAAAACCAAAAGAAAATTTAAACAAAAAAAGTAATATTAAGTCTATTAATGACTACCAATGATTAGCACTAGACGTTGGAACAGAAAACTTCAAAGCACGATATGTTAATATTGGACTTACTTATGATGCTCCAACTTATCTTGCTGAAGATTATGAAAAAAATGTGATTCTATATGGTGAAGAAGCTAAAGCATTAATTGATAAAACAAATGAGAATGTTGTTATTAAACGTCCAGTTCGCGATGGTAATATTGCTGATCCAGATGCTTTACAACGTATTCTTGCTAAGATTTTTCAAGACTTCCGACTTGAAATTAAGGATAAAGATAAAACTGACAAAAATCGTAATTTAATTGTTTTAATGGCAACACCAAGTGAAATTAATTCAGTGCAAAGAGAGGCTTTAGAAAATATTGTTCATCATTTGGGAGCACTTCGTGGTTTTGTGCAAGAAGAAGTTAAAATGGCAGCCTTAGGTTCAGGACAAGACATCTTTGGAACTGCAATTATGTGTGTTGATATTGGTGGAGGAAGTACCGATATTGCTGTTATTAGTAATGATTCAATCTTATATTCATATACAACACATTGTGCTGGAGATTATTTAACACAAAAAATTCAAGATTACATTGCTAAAAAACATGCTTTAAAAATTGGTACAAAAGAAGCTGAAGATGTTAAAAAGAACATTGGATCGCTTTTAAAATATCAAGATGAAAAACCATACACTATTTCAGGTGTTTCATTACCTCGATTAGATTCTCAACCAGGAGAAACAATGTCAATTTCTAAAACTATTGAAATCACACCAGAAGAAATTCGTGAAAATGTGATGCAAGTTCAATTTAGAGAACACATTATTCCATCTATTCGTAGAGTACTAAGAACTGCTGGAGAAAAAGCTCCTGGTAGTGTTAGTGATTTAAAGAAAAAAGGTAAGGGAGTCACTATTTGTGGTGGTGGTGCTTACATTAAAAAAATTGATGAATTTATTAAAGAAGAATTATCTAAAGAATATTTCATTGAAGTTAAATCTGACAAATCTGGTACAAAACCAGTTCGTCAAAAATATGAAGGAGATATTTTTGAAGTACGTGTTGCTCAAAATCCTTTAGATAATGTTATTGATGGTTGTGTAAAATATCGTGATACAATTTACAAACAATTACTAGCCGAACAAAATCCTAATCGTGAAATTTTAACCAAAGATGAAGATTTAGGATAAAATAAATTTACATTATTGCACTTCTTAAGAAGTGCATTTTTATGTAAAAAATATTTTTATCATTTATAAAATTTGAAACCTTTAACAAATTATTTATTTTAGCATAGTATTTTTAATTATTTTAAAATCAATAATTTTAACTACAACAGTTAAAATGGACAATCACAATTTCATTAAATATTAACAAGTAAACTAATACGGATAAAGAAAAAGAATACAAAATAATAAAAGTAATTCTTTTCACTTATCCTTTACTATTTTAATAACCTAATTACTTAATTATTTCATTAAATTTATTAATTTCTTTTCTCTCATAAAATAACCAATTAAAATTAAAACTCCAGGAATAACAAATGTTAGTAAACAAAATAAACCTGTTATAAATAATCATTTTTCTTCATTAAAATAATTATTTAAACAAAATAAAAATGGAATTAATTGTAATAAACCAAAAACAATTATTAAAATAACTACTAATGAAAAATAATTAAAAAATGTTATAATCCCATAAACAACACAACAAATAAGAACTATTAATGACATAATCATTCCCAAAATTAAACCTATTTTAATAAAATTATTATTTTTTATCATTTTCAATACTCCTTTTTTACTTTATATAAAAAGTTAATATAAAATGTTATAATATTATTATACTAATTTATAGGAGAAAGATATCATAATGGAAAAGATAAATGTTTTTTTAAAAAATCAAATTCAAAAAAAAATAAAAATACATATTTTATTAAAATATAAAAATCAAATTTTATATTTTTATAATGTAATTATTTTTAAAACTTATATGTTAGCTTATTATTACTATTATAAATAACAACTAACTATTACTTTACTATCTCATCTAAAGTACTCTTCTTTTTAATTACTTATTATTTTTAAAAAAACAATGAATAATATTATTTATCTTAATAATTTGAAAAATAGAATAATTAATAATAATATTTTTTTTAAAAAAATAATAAATTGTGATTTAAAAATTTAATATTTCAAATCACAATTATTGCTAAACAATATAATTTTTATATTTTTTCATATTAAGATCTTATTTCAACTATTAAACTATAATATTATAATTTAATAATCTATTGAAAATTTCAATCCATATCCTAAACTTCGAGTTAAATATACATTTGAAAATGAAGTATCATATGCTAATTTTACTGGAAATGAAAATTGAATGTGTCAATTAAGTTGATCAAAAAACATGGCAATAGTTATTCCTCTAACAACTTCAGCAGAAGCGAAGACAACACGATAAGTTTCTTTATATGATAAATTCATATTTTTATATGCAACTTCTTTATTAGTAATTTTTCCTTCTCTAATATTTACTATTTCTTCTCCCATTAATTTCAAAGGAAGAGAAAATACATCATAATGGTCTGAACCTCAATCTATTTTATCTGAACCATTATTTAAAGATCATTCTAATATTCTAAGAGATTTTGGTTTTTGATATGATTTTAAACCGGTATCAATTGTAAAATCTCAACTTTCATAAGCTGGATTATTTATTTTTTTTGTACTATAACTATGTGTAACATCCTCCTTATTTTCACTAAATTCATATGATATTTCTTTGGCTTCAGTTAAATTATTACTGTTTACACTTAAAAAATTATTTGCACCTGCAAAACTTAAACCAATTGCTCCTAATATTGTTACTAAACTTTTCATATTGCTTCTTCCTTTTCAAATTTAAAATATTATACTTTTATTTTATTTATATTTGATAATTTATTTTATTAAACGTCTGGAGTTCAATTAACTGTTAAATCGGCTTTTTCACCAGTAAATTCTTTTTTTTCTTCATCTGTTAATGTTAATTTAACATGCGTATTATTTTCTACTAGATCTGCTACACTTAAAGCTGTACCATCTAGTTTGACAATATTAACCATTTGACTACCTAATTTTAAAAAACCTTTTTGTTTCTTTAATTCTTGTATTAAAATAGTTTTAAACTCATCAATATCTCTTGTAGATTTTACAGTTGGACTAGTTAAAGAATTTAAGTTTGGCTTAGCAGATAAATTTAATAAACATCATATTCTACATTTTGATCTATTAATTTAATTTCATTTGTTGCTTGTTTTATTCCTTTATATAAATTTAATTTAATCTTAATTGAAATAAAACTTTCTTTATTAATAGTTAAACCAGCTTGATCTTCTGCAGCATATATTGCTACTAACTCATCTACTTTAACTTCAATATTTTTATCTTTAACAACTTTTTGCACTGGAACTGTATCATTAATTGGTTTTATAATTGTTCCTAAATCTATTGTTAATTTTGATCAAACAAAATCATATGTTTGTTGTTCTTCATTATATGTAACACCAAAACTTTCTAAATTGTCATAATTATCAACTTCATAACTAGAACTAAATGATTTACTTAAAACACTTTCTGATGCTCCACAAGCAACTATTGCTGTTGTACTTGTGGCTGCAATACCAACTACTGCTAAAACATTTAATCATCTTTTCATATTATAATTCCTCCTATCTACACTTATTATATTGTTTTTTAAAAAAAAAATATAAAAAATATACACATTTAATCGTTAATAGCAATATTATATAATTTAAAATAAAATATTACCATTAATCAAAAATGTATATTTTTAAGCTTAAAATTATAATTTTAAACTTATAATTGTTAAATATAAAAAAATTAAAAAACTAACTGTTTTTTAATTTGCTCACTAATTTCTTTATTTTTTAAAATTTCAATTAACGTTAAAGCAAATTCAAAAGCAGCACCAATTGATCTACCAGTTATAATATTACCATCAACAACTACTTTTTGATTTAAACTAATGCTTTCATTTAAACCAACATTAGCTCCTGGATAATGGGTAATTTTTTTATTATTGATTAATTTTAATTGACCTAAAATTTGAGGAGCTGCACAAATAGCAGCAATAAATTTACTATTATCCTTAGCAAAAGTAACTAACATTGATTTTAATAAATCATTTTTATTTAAATTTTCTACACCAACTTTACCACCAGGTAAAATTAACATTTTATAATTTAAAAAATCAATATCTTTAATTGTTTTTTCACATAAAATAAAAACATTATGACTTGATTTAACTTTTAAATCATCTTCAATACTTATTAAATCAATAACAAAACTAGCTCTTCTTAATAAATCAACAACAATAATTACTTCACCCATTTCATATCCTGTTGCTAAAAAAATAGCAACCTTAAATGTACTACTATTCATTATCTTTTTTCAATTCATTATTTAATTTAAAAACATTAATAGCATTTTCTCTAGTTGCATTAATAATACTCTGTTTAGGTATTTTTTTTAATTCAGCTATCTTATTAACAGTAAATATAATATTTTCTGGATAATTAATTGTTAATCCATTTTTAGGATTTTTATCTCGTTTTGGTTCGGGAGTTAAATATGGAGCATCTGTTTCAACTAATATTCTATTAATTGATATACTTTTTGCTACTTCTTGCAGCTTCAAAGCATTTTTGTATGTTACATTACCGGCAAAAGAAATATAAAATCCTTGTTTTATAAATTTTTCAGCTATTACTTTTGTTCCAGTAAAACAGTGAAGAACACCCTTAGTAATATTTTCTGCTTTAATAATTTCAAAAGCATCATCAAAAGCATTACGAATATGTAATAACACAGGTAATTTGTGTTCTTTAGCTAATTTTAATTGTTCAATAAATCATTTTTTTTGTAATGATGGTTCTGTAATCTTATGATAATAATCTAATCCAATTTCGCCAATCGCAATAACCTTACCAGTTGCTATTAATTTTTTTAATTCTGAGATAGTATTATCATCACAATTATTAACTTCTGTTGGATGAATACCTACAGCTGCATAAAGATTAGGTATTTTATTTTCACTTTCAAATTCATAAATTTGACTGACAGCTTGTTTGCTGGTTTTTAAATTAAAACCAACATTACAAATACTACCAATGCTATCTCCAGCTGAATAAGCATCGGTTAATAATTTTAATATTTCTAATTCATCATAATGTTTTGACATTAAATGACAGTGAGTATCAAAAATTCCATTATTAGCCATATTATTTACCTTTCTTTTTATTTTCCTAAACAAAATCTTTTAAAAATTTCATCTAATAAATTTGTTTCAAATTTTTTACCTTGCATCTCTAAAATCTTATTTCATGCAGTTTGCAAGTGAACAATAATTAAATCTATTGAAATATTCTTTTTTAAGGCTACTAATGCATCTCTAATACTAAATTCAATTCCATCTAAATGTGCTAATTGTCTTGTATTTGCAAAAAGTAATTCTTTATTAAAATTAATTTTAGTAGTAATAATTTTATTTTTTATAGCTAAAATTAAATTATCAATTTCACTCATTATTGCGCTAACTTTCACTACATTAAGATTATATTTAATGTCTAATTTTAATTTTAACCCTAAATCTGATTTATTAATAGCAATAAGATAATTTTTAGATTTTATTTTTTCCAATAATTTAATATCTTCATTACTTAAATCCTTTGAACCATCAAGTACTAATATTATTAAATCGGCTTCATTTAAAGCACGATGTGATTTAACAATACCTGCTTTTTCAATATCATTTGAAGTATGATGGATACCAGCTGTATCAATCAAATTTAAACTAATATCACCTAAGTTAATTTTACCTTCAACTAAATCTCTTGTTGTTCCCTCTTCATTTGAAACAATAGCTTTATCTTCATGTAAAAGTGCATTTAATAAAGAGGATTTACCAACATTAGGTTTTCCAATAATAACTGTATTAATTCCTTCTTTTATCGTTTTAGTAATTTTACTATGTTCTTTAATAATTTCTATTTTATTTAAAAATTTTTCAACTAGTGGAATAACATTATCAATTGTTTTTTCTTCAATACCATCATATTCAGGATAATCAATATTAACTGTTATATTAGCAATTAAACTTAACAATTCAGAAGATAATTCATCAATTAATTTTCTTGTTTTACCACTTAAACTATTAATAGCAGTTTTTAAAACAATATTATTTTCAGCCATAATCAAATCATTAATAGCTTCTGCTTCAATTAAATCAACTTTATTATTTAAATAAGCTCTTCTTGTAAATTCTCCTCTTGTTGCCAATCTCATACCTATTGATAATAATAATTGTAATATTTTTTGTGTTATTAATACTCCACCATGACAATTAATTTCAATTGTATCTTCACCGGTAAATGATTTTGGAGCACGATAGCATGCTAAAACAACTTGATCAATTTTATTTTTATTATGATCAATAATATATCCTGTAACTAAAGTATGACCTTTTTGCTTTAAAATATCTTTGTCAAAAACTTTATTTAACAACTCATATGTAAATTTTCCTGAAATTCTAATAATACTTATTGCTTGATTTAAAGGAGCAGTAGCAATAGCAGTAATAGTATCATTTAACATTTTTTTCCTCTTTTCTATGCTAATTTAGATCACAAATAGTCTAAAATTTAAAATTCTAGACTGTTCTACTTTTCTAACTTGATTATTAACATGATACTTACTTCAGAAAAGTTAATATTCTCTTATTTCTTAAATATTTCATGGATAATCTTTCTTTGACATTAGACATTAATTTAAATTAAAACATTTTTTATCTTTTTATAATTTAATATTTTAAAAAAATTATGTTTTTAAATATATAAATTATTTAATTTTTTTAGGATATACTATTTCAGATTTCACAAATATTTTTTTAATTTTATTTGAAAATGGTGTTTTAATGCTACCATTTTTTTTATAACGATTTCGCTTATGTTTATTATAATAATGAAAACCAAGAGTTTGAAATATTTGTAATATTCCTGAAATAATTCAATAAATTCCCAAACCTGAAGGAGCAAGACACACATAAAATAAAAACATAAAAATCATAACACTTTGAATAATAATTTGTTTTTTTAATGCCGCCTTTGATTCTTTAGTTTTAATTTTTTGTCGTGAACGATTTAAAAACATTGGTAACAACATAGAAACTAATTGTGTTGGAATATAAATAACAATAATTATTAAATACATAAAGTGTCCACTAGTAATCATAGACCATGGCTGTTCAACTAAACTAATAGCACCAACAACAGTGTTTTTTAATAAATTAGTTGATTTCATAACAGTAAACATAGCTGTTAAAAATGGAAGTGATAAAAACATTGGAATGAAAGCAGCCATTGGATTTATTCCTTCTTTTTTATAAATCGCCATTAATTCCATTTGTTGTTTTTGTTTTGCACTTGGATCACGAGAATGTTTATATTTAGCTTGAATCTCAGCAGTTTTCATTTGAACCGATTGCATTTTTTCTTGATTTTGCTGAGCTTTAAAAGTGAATACTAATGTAATAATTTTAATAATTAACGTTGTAAAAATAATAGCAAATATAACACTAACAGATCAATACCTTCCATTTACATCAATTCCACCACTTAAACCAGCTGAAATATTAACTAAAATTCAAGCAATTGGAAAAACAAACATTCCAAAGAAGGGGGATTTTGTTTGTGTTCATGCTTCACTTCATGTTCTAATACCCGTAAATCCATATTCATAAATATTACCATTATTAAAATGAAAAATATGATTTTTTGCTACATCATTATTACCAATTAGTAATTCAAAAAAAACAGCTGCTACATTATAAGTTTTAAAATCATAAGGTGAAAGAATTGTACCAGTTTGAACATTAGGATCACCAATAGTTTGACCACACCCCCAAAGGGTTGACATTAACAAAAAAGTCCCTAAAACAATTTTGATTCATTTTCATGTTAACTTTAATCAAATGTTTTTTTTCTGTTGTTCAGGAAATAAAAACTTTTTATATTGCATTAAATTATACTCTCCTATAATGGAATTTTCATTAAAAGATGTAATAAAGAACTAAGATTTTCTTCATATGTATTAGTTAAATATTTCTTTCTAACCATAACTACAATATCTACTGCTCAATCTTTTTTAATATCTGATAACATTGCTCGTACTTGACGTTTAATTTTATTACGAGCAAAAGCAAAACGAACTAGTTTTTTTCCTACAGATACACCAACTCGTATAGTTCCAAAATCTTCTCTATTCATATAATAGATAAAAAATTGACCATTTGAAATATTTTTTCCTTCACTAATTAAATATTTAAAATGATGATTTTTCAAAAGGCGGTATTTTTTGTCCATATTTTATTCACCTTATTTTTTAAAAACTACACTGTTAGTTTTTTTCGACCTTTTTGACGTCTTCTTTTAATAATATTAATTCCTTTTGCAGAACTTATTCGTGCAAAAAAACCATGAACTTTTTGATGTTTTCGCTTACTTGGTTGATATGTCGGTTTCATTTTTTTCTCCTTTTTAGAATTCTTAATAAAAAATCATTAAAAGTATTCTAACATAATATTAATTTCTTAACAAATTATTCTTTTTATTTTTCAATAAAAACAATATTAGTTTAACAAAAAAATAAATGATTTATAATATTAAATAATAAATATTATTTTTTTATTTTTTTAAAAGTATAATACAGATTATAGTTATAAATAAGTTATATAAATAAGTTATCAACATTAATCCACAATTTATCCACATTAATTATATTAATTAAAGAGGTTTTTAAAA